>NZ_SJKC01000007.1:0-490193 GCF_004331375.1 Kribbella speibonae
GATCCACACCGCCCGACCGGACCTGACAACAACCCAGCAGCAACGCCAAACGTCGAGCACCGATGATTGGCGACAGTCGAATAGGACTGGCTACCGGTCTTCTGTCGCCATTTGCAACGGGTACTCGGCTCTGTCGGGGCACGCACGTTGAGCCTATATGAACGATCTCCCACCTCCGTTCGGGCGGGATCTGAGTGCGCGCCAACACGTCTGCGAGTACTGTGCCGACACCTACACGGCGTCCAGATCCGACCAGCGCTTCTGCTCGGATCACTGCCGTCTTCGCAACTGGCGCAGCCGAAAACGCGTGCGTTCAGCAGAGGCAATCGAGACCGAACACGTCACCGTGGTACTCGCGGAAGTCGACCGACTGCAGCACCAGGTCACCGAACTTCAGCGTGCCAATGCGGCCCTCCGCGACGCCCTAAGCCGCGCGCAAGCGCGCCTGATAGCAGCTCGAAACCCGTGCCGCCGTTGGGATCAGATGTAGACACACAGCGCGCATTCTGTGTTCGAGGTCCGGCGTAGGCGGAGCTCAGGTGACCGCTTTTGCTGGATTGGTCCGCGAGAGATGCACCGGTTCGGTCGGCGCTGACAGATGTCAGCACCAACCGAACCGGGCTCAGACCCTCGACCGCGATCCGTGAGGAAGATCCGGCGGTCAGGCTCTGATGGAGGGCGGAACGGGCGCGGAGTGCAGGGCCATCGAGGAGGACAAACCTTGTCAGCACACTCGCCCCGACGACCACGATGACGGTCATCGCATAGGTACGCTCACGCTCCGTCGCAGTCGACCGCTCCAAGTCACGGCGGCGCGCACGCAGGCTCTTGTACGGGTTGTGCCGCGTGTAAAGCGCTCGCGTCGAGGAACTCCGGCTGCCCCGTGAGCCGTTCGAGAACCATCAGCAACATCAAACCGGGCCAGCAACCGGTCGAGCGCCGGTGGACCCGATTGCTCCGAGGTTCTCGAGACGTACGGCGCCCCACGCCGGCGCGTCAGGATCCTCCAGCTTCTCGCAGGCGCCCACGAGCTGGACCTCGCGCATGCCGGCGATGAACATCGGGATGAAGCTCGCGCTGGTCGTCGAGACCGACTGCCAGGTCGCTATCAACGCCGATGCCCCGGGCCAACTCGACTGGCAACCTTCGGCTGCGAACACGCCGAGGAATGCGGCGTCGCCCCGAAACGTCATCAACATCCGGGACGTGAATGTCAGGCTGGAGTGGACGGCAGCTAGCCGGCTTCCAGGGTGCGCAGGACACCGCGAGCGAGCCGGTCGTTCTGGCGGAATGATCGGCCGTTCGTTCCCGGGCTCGTGAACGTCGAGAACTGGCGGGTGCTGGTGAACGGACCGATCGCATAACGGTGGCGGTGGGCGGCCCCTCGCCGGTCGATCATCTCGAATGTCTCCCCCGAAACCTGGATCAAGCCGGTCCGGTAGGCAAATCCATCGGCGTCGGACCTGACGAATTCGGTCGCCTCGCCGGCCGCGATTAGCCTAGTCAGGAGCTTGTCGGTCGTGAGGCGGAGATCGAAACGCGGGATCCAGCCGTCGACTAAGGCCGTGAAGCGCAACGCTGACGGCATCGTGGCCGACGTGGCGCTAAAGACGCGCTCGGTTTCGTCGGCGACGACCGACACCTTCGAGCCCAGGAACTTCAACACTCCAGCTTCGGACAGTGCAAGAAGCTGGCGGGTCCGCAACGGCGGAGGCCCGCTGCAGAAATGCTCGTACAGCCGACGCCACCGGGCACCGATTGCTGCTTCCGACCGAGCAGTCAGTCGATCATTGCCGAGAAGCTCCGAAATCTGATGGGCGGCTGAGCGAAAACCCAGGAAGGCGCCCAACTCCGCACTCTGCCCAGAGCTGGTACGGCGGGTCAGATCGGCTCGCAGCAGCGATCGGACATACGGCTGCAACCTTTCTAGGGACGCTCGTCCGGCGCGTGCGAGCGGATCACGCACGGAGTCGAGGTCCCACCGGTCCGCAGGGTTCGGTACGGCGGCAGCGATGTGTCGGGACAGAGTCTCGGATCCCCACGGATCAGCACTGTAGAGGCGGGCGAAATCGTTCCAACCTGTCCGGACCCGTTTGGGGTGTGCACGGAAGAACTCGTGGTAGTAGGACCAGCCAATCTCCTTCGCCACCGCAGGCCATACGTCGTGGACGAAGTCCACGGCCCATGAAGTCGAGCCGGTGTAGTTCTCGGCGTCCAGGAACCGTGGCAGTGCCGCAGGGTCGTCCAGCACATAGGTGAACTTGGTCCGGTGCGGTACGCCGCGTCTCGAGGTGGCGTAAATGGTTGGCTCGGCGCCACTTCGGACATAGCGAAGGCCGCCCGCGGTCGTCTGGTAACGGCCACCGCGGCCCTCGGTGAGCAGAACGGTCAGGTCGACGAAGGCAAGACCCATCCCACGGATCAGGACGTCTTCCGCGGGCCGAACCATTCCCAGGTCCAGGTCTGCGGAGTATCCACTCGGGATGTAGCTCAGTCGATGACGGCTCGCGAACTCGGCGAAGCCGAACGCCTGGTGGTCGGGCAACACGTCCAGGTGGCCCATAGCAAGGATCACCGCGTCGGCTGTCACGTCCGGCTCGCCGTTCGCGAGGCGGACCTGCTGTCGGCCGCCGTGGTGGTCCAGGAGCTCCACCGCCCGCGTGGTGTGCACAACAACGGTCACGGTGGTGGGCCGTTGCGCCACGACACTCTCGAAAAACCACTCCAGATAGCGCCCCTGGGTCAAGCGACTGACGAATCCGTCATGGCTGTGTACATCTCCCCCGTGGCGTGCCGTCCAGCTGTGCAAGGACAGGCCGGGACGGATCGCGCCGTCGCAGTCCACGCTGGAGTCGGTGAACATGGTGACGCTCTGGAGAGGGACGTTGAGCCACATCAGCGCCGATTGGTTCTGCCGCCAGATCCGCCCGGATCCCGGGGAGTACGGGTCAACAACATGAATCTCCAGAGTTCGTCCACCCAGCAGCTCGGCCACGTTCGCGATCAGTCGCTCCACGATCCCGGCGCCTCGAGGGCCGGCGCCGACGACAACGATCACGGCCGGTCGCACACCGGCCGCCCGAACTGGTTCTCAATCTGCCAGACGAGATCGAGCAGGTCCCGGTCGGTTCCCATCGCCGACAGTTGCTCGTGGCTGTAGCAGTAGCGCGGCCTGTCGATCCTTGAACGAACCGCGGCGAGCTCGGTGCGGAGATCCGAGCTGCCGTCTGAGAGGGCGACGGCGAAGATGTCGATCAGGTCATCGATCTCTCGGGCGGTGCCGCCCCTGCGAGTCGTCTCCGCCAGGGAGATCCTGAAGGCCGGTCCGGTGACCCCGGGGAGCTCGTTGAACAGGTTCGCCATGATTCCGAGGTCGTACAACCGACGGTTGACGGTTATGGCGTCGACGCCGGGGACCGGCTGTACCCAGGTCTGATGACACCCGGTGAACCCTTCAGCGGTTCGGATGACCGGGATACCTCGGTCGAACAGTCCGGCCGCGAACCGGGCGGTGTTGGTCAGGACCAGCTTCGCGTAGCGCTCACCGCCGCAGTCCCGCATCTCCAGCAATGTGATGGCCAGAGAGATCACCGACGCCAACTGGCTCTGGCTGACGAAGTGATACGCGACCGCATCGACGCGGTCCCGAAGGTCCGAACTATTCGTTGCCACGAATCCCTTGTGTGGCCCGGGCAGCGTCTTGTGGGTTGATCCGCCGAAGATGTGCGCGCCGCGATCCAGCGGGTTGGGCAGCGCACCGCCCAGGATGAGTCCGTTCGTGTGGCTGGCATCGAGGTGGAGAACGGTTTTGGGTGATCGAGCGTCGATGATCCGGCGAATCGGCAGCGGGTCGATCGGAAAGAGCAGACTCGACTGATCGAGGTAGATCAGATCCGGCATCTGTGCTGCGACGATCTCGTCGAGCTGGTCCAGATCGACGAAATGTGTGTCACGCATGGGGACGGGGGTCAGCCGCAACCCCAAGCGGGCGGCGATGGCATCGGTACTAGTGTGGCCGCCGCCGTCGACGGGGATGGTCATCGCCGTACCGCCGGCCGGGCACAGTGCCGCCATCACGATGGCGGCACAATGCATCCCGGACAGCGGCCGCACGTCGACGTACTCCGCACGAGCCATCTGCCGCAGTATCGGTTCCAAGACCTCCAACTGAATCCGCCCGGCGTCCAGGGCACTGGCGAAGGATTGTCGGAACCAGTCGAAGAAATAGCGGGCATGAAGGTCCGACGTGAAGGGCACCCGAGCAAGCGGTGAGAGGACATTTTCGCTGGGCGTGAAATTGATCGAGGCGTGGGCCTTGGCTTCGTGGCTGCCGATCAATTTCAGTACCGTCGAAATTTCCAGACCATCGACAACGGGCAAGCTGCACCCCCGGGCTTCGTGATCGATTGTTTGATTCGCTGGGACTGCGGGCGAGCCAGAACAGACTAGCGGCCGACTGGCGCTTTCGACAGAGGTTCGATGGGATGAACTGGGAACAAGCCCTCGGTGGGGTTGCCGGCGCGCGGACGATCTGGGACATTCCAGTTTATCGGTCGTCAAGTGTCTGGACATGTCGTGCTGAACAAACCGGCGGAACTCGACGAACGCAACCTTCAAGCGATGCTGCGCGAGCGCTGGGGCATCGCTGGACAAGACCTGAACTATGTGCCGCTCGGCGCCGGCAGCCATCACTGGAGCCTTAGTGCGGACAGCGGGCAGAAGTGGTTCGTGACGGTCGATGACCTCGGTGCGGATCCAACGGAGCGCGACGCTCGCTACTCGCGTCTGAGGCGAGCCTTCGAGGCGGCAGTGCTGCTACGCCGCGAAGCCGATCTCGGGTTCGTGCTCTGCCCTGCGCCGGACTGCACCGGACAAATCGTGCACCGTCTTGGCGACAGGTTCGCCATATCGGTGCGGCTCATGCTCGAGGGCAGAGCGGGAGCCTTCGGTCCGTATCGAGCTGCAGAAGCGGCACCGGTGATCGACATGCTGCGGCGACTGCACCGGGCCACCTCGACAGTGGCGACTGTGGCCGATGCAGACGACCTCGCCCTGCCTGGTGAGGACCGGCTGCGCTGTCATCTCGCCGAGAGTGGCGAACGATGGCGCGACGGCCCACTGTCAGACCCCGCACGAGCGATGCTGACAAGCTGCGCCGAGCAGGTGGATCGTCTCCTGATTAGCAGGGCGCAATTGGTGGAGCAGGTCGGCGACCTGCCGTTCGTCGTCACTCATGGCGAGCCTCACCCCGGCAACGTTCTGCAGGGCCTAGAGCGTTTGTGGCTGCTCGACTGGGACACCTGTCTGCTGGCGCCGCTCGAGCGAGACCTTTGGATGGTAGGTGATGGCGGGTTCGAGGCCTACCGTCGCTACGAAGCCGCCGGCGGGTACCGGATCAGCCAACCTGCGTTGAAGTTCTACCGGTTGTCCTGGAGTTTGAAGAACATCTCCGTCAGTCTGACGGCGCTTCGCCGGCCGCACTCGAGGACAGCTGAGGCGAGCCGCTCCTGGAACGTCCTCAAGCACTACCTACACGGACTCGAGAGTTTTTCGGCCTTCTGGCGCTGACGTTCGCTGAGTGAGGGCAGATCGATCAGTCGGGGAAGCAGGTCACGGTCTCCGGTCAAGGCGCGGAACGCCACTGCGGACGTTATGCCGTGCGTGGGCCGGTGAATCACCTCGATGCGGTCCCCAGCCGTGATTTCGCCAGGCGTGATCACCCGCAGGTAGGCCCCGGGCAATCCCTGGTGGGTGAACCGCTTGACCCACTCCGCCTCTCCGATCCACTCGGCGAAGCCCCTGCACGGCATGCGGGTCGCACTGATCTCCAGGACCAGCAGATCGCCGATCCGCCAGCGTTCGCCGATCAGAGCGTCGCTCACCGCGAGACCTTCGATCGTCAGGTTCTCGCCGAAGCTCCCGTTCGGAAGGGTACGGCCGAGTTGTCGCTGCCAGAGATCGAGATCCTCCCGGCCGTAGGCGCAGATGGCTTGGTCGGGGCCTCCGTGATTTCGCAGGTCGGCGGTCCAGTCGCCGGCAAGTCCGCTCCCCGAACTGCCGGGCGCTCCTCTGGGGGCAGGCGGCGTAACCGCCAACCGGTGTGCTACCGGGCGTTTTCCGATCGCGGTTCGCCGAGCATTCGTTTGTTTCGGAGACCTTGGATCCGCGATGTTGAGCGACAGCAATTTTCCCATCTCGGAACAATACCGGACTCTTGCCAACTCGGCACGTTGCGCTGAAGATGGTGCGGGGGCCTGCTCGCCGCGCAGGTATTCGTTCAGATCGACCTGGGGGTTCATATGTTCATGATTCCGATACCGCCCGGTGAAGAGGTGGTGAAAACGATCGGCGCCGCCCTGAATTCCGCTGGAGTGGAAAACGGTGCTGTGGTCTCGCTGATCGGGATGGTGCTCGACTGCACCATTTCGACGATGGAACCCGATGACCCCACCAACGACATTCCGTCCACCCATACCCAAGCGCTTGAGCTGTCCGGGAACGGTGAAATCAGGAATGGTGTCGTTCATCTTCATGTCGTACTCGGTGCCACTGACGGCCAGGCCATCTCCGGCCATCTGATCTCGGCAACGACTGGGAATGCGACCACCAATGCCTATGTGCTGCCCCTCGACCGGATCACACCGCTGTGAGCTCGGGCCCGGCGGGAAGCCCGGCAGCGGAGGATCCGCTGATGACGTCCGGCGCATCGCTACCGAGCTGCGTACCGCTGAACAACGGCACACAAATGCCGCGGATCGGGCTGGGCACCTGGCGGCTCGATGGCCGAGCCGGCGAGAAGGCGGTCGAGCAGGCCCTCGACATCGGCTACCGCTCGATCGACACCGCAGCCCAGTACGGCAACGAGGAGGCTGTCGGACGGGCCGCACGCAGATCTGGCGTGCCACGTGAGGACCTCTTCGTCACGACAAAACTGGGCAACGGGGAGCACCGATTCGCCGACGCTCTTCGCGCGTTCGACGCCAGCCTGCAACGGTTACAGATGGACTACGTGGATCTCTACCTGATCCACTGGCCGCTGCCGGCCCAGGGACGCACGTCCGAAGCGTGGCATGCGCTGGAGGACATTCATGGGACTGGACGGGCTCGGGCAATCGGGGTGTCGAACTTCACGATTGACCTGCTGGACCGACTGCTGACCTCTGCACAGATTGTTCCGGCGATCAACCAGGTCGAACTCCATCCCGGGTTCCAGCAAGGCGGCATGCGGTCGTTCGCTGCCGCCCGAGGGATCGTCGTCGAGGCTTGGCGACCGCTTGGCGAGCGGGACAGGCTCTTCCAGACTCCCGCGGTGCAAGAGCTGGCCCGCAAACATTCCCGCACGCCGGCCCAGATCGTACTCCGATGGCATCTGCAACTGGGGCACCTGGTGATTCCGAAGACCGTCCACCCCGAGCGGATGAGATCGAACCTAGACGTGTTCGACTTCCGACTCGACGACAACGATCTGAAGATCCTCGGAGCCTTCGAATCCGGCCGTCGTCTGGGGGAGGATCCTGATGTCGTCAACGAATGAGCCGACCTCCGAGGCCGAGGACAGGCCGCCGACCAAGGACGCGGCACGGTGGGTCCCGCCGGTCGTGGTGTTGCCGGAGTCGCCGAGGGTTGGCTCCGCGTTGCAGTCTGACCACGCCCGGCTCGCGGGTTGCGCCATGACGGAGCTGGACCGGCTCGCAGCGTTCAGTGGACCGTGGCGCCGTACTCAGCAGCTCGCCGCGATCTTCCGGCTGCTCGATGCGATCGATAGCGCATTGGGATTCGTCGGCCGCACCGGCGACGAGCCCGCACCGCGATCGCCGGTCCAGGAGTATTTCAGGATCCGGACAGCCGATGTCAGCGTGGAGGTCGGCACGGCGCACATGATTGGTGTCCTGACCCAATCGGTAGGCGATCTGCGTGACGCGCCGGTGTCGGGAGCAATGTTGCTGCGCGAAGCCGCAGCGATCCGACAGGTCCTTGCAGACCTTGGTGGCGAACCTGCCGTGGGGGTTGCCGAGGCGGACATCGCTGACATCTTTCTGGAACGGCCGAACGATGTGGACCGTCGCCGATGGTACGGCCGATGGATCATCGCTCACCAGTTGCATGCACTGCTTAATTTGTCGGCTGCCGGAGCGGTCGAATCTGCTGTGGATGCTCTCGACGAAGGGGACTGCGCGGCATCCGTCGGGCATCTGCGTCGCGCGGTTGTCTACGTGGAGGGCTTCACACCAGCCCGCGCTCACGCTCTAGCCGTCCCCGCGTGGTTCTACAACGACGTGCTTCGTCCGTCGATGGCTCCGCCGTTGTCCACAGCCCCGCTCAGTGGCGCGATGCATCTGGAGTACAAGTCGTACCGTAGGCAGGTGTCGAGGCTGCTGGCCGCACTTCCGGAGGACATCCGCGAGCTGGCGAAGGACGAACCCGAGCTGGCGCTGATGCGGGAAGCGTTGCTGGAGGCTGACCTGATGGATGCCGAGAACCACGTCTGTCTGATCGAGCCGGTCGTCGGAAGCACCAAATCGTTGGTCCAGAGTGCGAAGAGCAGCGGTAGTGCCGTGACGATGCTGCGCCGGATCCGCGATCGCAGAGCTGCTTCCTTCGAGCCCTATCTGCGCGGCGACAACCGCGGACGCTTGACGGGCACCGCTTCGCATCCTTCGCGATGAAGACGGACACCAGCTTCTGAGCCGACCGCATCGATCGACGCCTCGTTCGGCTCCTTCGAGGGCGCGTCGTGCTGAGACCCCGAAGAGCGTCTGCGGTGAGGGGCGAGAACGACCGTGGATCCTGAATCCATTCCGTCGAGCTCAGCCGTCGCACGCCGCAGACGCAACATCACCGAGTCCGCGAACGACCAGCACGACACACAGGCACCGAATGGCGCGGCCGCGCGGCGCCCACGAGCACCGGGTCCGCGATCGTCACCTCAGTCTTCCACCGCAATGACGAGGCCTTCGCCGAACCCGCCATTTGGCTCGAGGCCCGCGCGAACGGCCCGTGGCCGATCATCCCGTTCAGCGCCGACCGGGCCGAGCGCCCCGGCCGCAACGTAGTCCTCCAGCCACACTCCTTCGACGTTATCTGGAAGCTCGTCTCACCCGCCGGATCCCCGCTAGCAGCAAGTCGCCCGAGTTCGGCAACGTCGACAACTGTGGAGTTTCGCCGGCGCGTAGAACCTCGATCGGGAGCTGGCTCAGCGCCCATCGCACACCTCGAGTTACTCGCTTCGCCCGTCGTCTCGCTGGTCTGATGAGACTCGAGCGGCGTTCATCCGCGGTAAACGCTCATCTCGGGGCCGACGCACAGCCGAGGGCTAGAGCATGGAGGCCATGCTCATGCGATGGACCTGGATGCCGCTAAGCTTGTAATACAGGGCGAGACAATGCTGATCCGTGAACCCACATATGTAGTCGAGGATGGCGCGGTTCGCATCGCCACGTGGACCTGATGAGTCGCCTCCATATCCGAGTCTGAGCTTGCGAGAGCCGAGCTCCTCGGCAATCTGGACTTCACGGCGGAGCCGTGGCGGCAGACGATCACGGTCTTTTCGGACCCAGTCGTGCAGCATCTGCACCAGGTTCTCGATCACGGTCTGCTGCCCACGTTGGAGTAGAGCGATGTCTGGCCGCTGCACTACGTACGAGCGGGTAATCTCCTTGAGGATCTGGACCTCGTGCCACTCAGCTGGCTTGAGGCCGATGTGTGGCCCACCTGGCCAAAGAGGCTCGGCGGCCTGCATAGTGACCGCCGCGATGTAGGACCCGATGAGATCCGAGCCCTTCCCTCGAGCGCGGGCTTCGACTTCGCTCAGGTCCGCGCGGTGCCGCTCGAATCCGATCTTCAACGAGCCCTCCACTTTGCCGGCGGCTTCCTTCAGCGCCTCGCGAGAGAACCACCCCGGATAGTCGATCGCCAGGCGATCACCGAGACTCTTAAACGGTGTCGATGCGGCGTCCCGATCGCCGAATTCATCGAGATCCTCTCGGATCGCCGACACGTCCAACACGCCGGCGATGTAGAAGTCTTCAAGGTCATGCACCGCGTATGTAATGTCGTCCGCCACGTCCATGACGGACGCTTCCAATGTCTGGATCTCCGCGCCGATACCATCAGCGAAATCTCGACAGGTTGCGAGCAACTCACCTTGGGGCTCGTACGCGCTGAACTTGTTCCAGTGCCTGCGGTAGTCGGAGTCTGCCTTTAAGCCATCTTCGTGATCGGCGCCAGAGCGTCGGGAAACACGCATCCAAGGATACTTTGCTGTTGCTGCGAGTGTTGCGTACGTCTGATCGAGCCCCTCGTACTTCAGGCTTCGAACCTTGCCAATCGTCAGCAGACGGAACGTCTGGGCGTTCCCCTCGAAACCATCGGGGAGGCGGAGAATCTCTCGGGCGACTTCGTCGAGTATCTGCTCGCCGATGTGGCCGAACGGAGGATGTCCAAGATCGTGCGCCAATGCTGCAGCCTCGCAAACCTCAACATCGAATCCGCCAAGCTTCTCCATCGCGGCCCAGTTGTCCCGATTCTGGACAAGTCGCTCCGCAATACTCCGCGCAACCTGTGCGACCTTCTCCGAGTGCGTCAAGCGATTGTGCATCAGTGGGAGATCGTCAAAGGGTGTGATCACCTGCGTCACGCCGGTCAAGCGACGCCATGCAGCTGAATAGAGAATCCGATCTCGATCACGCTGCGCCTGCGAACGGACGTCCGGTTCCTCCGGCCTCCGCGATCGCCCACTCGGACGGGTTATCCGCCCAGCAGCAGTCGAGTTGACGCCATAGACTCGCTCATCCGCGCGAGGCTTCGGAGGCAACGTCAGTCCCGCACGATGCGTAGCGAGTCGTCGCCTCGCACCTCAACGTCGAGCCTGGACAATGCGAGGTACACGTCCTGCGGCGTGCAGTGCATCGTCTGCGAGAGTTCATCGACCAACTCATCCAGCTTGACCCTGCTTTCGTTCCGTCCAATCACCTGGACGATCCGCTCGACTAGAGTCGCGAGCACACGCTCGCCCTCGGCCGGTCGCATCTCAAGAGCTGACGCTGTCATCGTTCCCCACTCCCCACGCTTCGCATCGTTCATGGAACCTCCGGTCACCCCTACGCATCAGGCACCACTGCGGCCGATTGGCAATTGGGTCCTCTGCAATGGTGCAACAGATGCGGCCTCGCGGCGCGGCAAGCACGCCATGCGTGTTGCTCCGGCCTGGAGACGGTGTCTTGGAGGGGGATGACTCAAATGCGTTGGAACGCGAGACCGTGCAAGTCAAGCGATTGTTCATGCCTTCAGCAAGCACGGGCAGAGCGAGCTGCACCACGGTGTGGGCCCGCAGGTTGCCAGTTCGCTCGCTGTCCAGTTCGGTTGCGATCCCGAACTCACTACAGGCAGACAGCCTCCGTTGCCGAAACGGCCGACGCGGGCTGCTCACATGTGCAACGGCCAACGAGCTAAGCCAGTGCTCCCCCAGGTGCATCTTGAATCCCCCCAGCCCAGGACTATGCCGCAATTCCTACCCGTTGCCAAGATGGTGGTTGCAGATTGTGAGCAATGGGTCCCTCGCGGGAGAGGTCCGGCGAAGAGAGGCGAGCCCGAGCCAGGAAAGTTGGGTTGCGTTTCGCGGGTATCGCCCACCTGGCTCTCCACACAAATTACCGATCTGGCATCCGGCCGGCTGCGTCAGAGGCGAGTTCGAGGCGTGTGGTTAAGGTGCGTGTTCGTCCGCAGTCGCCGAATTACCTAACATCGGTCGGGTGGAGAAGCTGGACGATGTTGGTACCTTCTGGCTCGCGACCGAGCCTGAGAGAAAGGTCCACGGTGCGCTCACCTACGACTCGGCCACGATCGGACGTCTGCGGCTGGACGGTGTCCTCGGCCTTACCCGCAGACCCTCGGGATACGTCAGACTCTTGGGCCAGTCGCAGGAGCGGGCATATACGCTTGAGCGATGCTTCGAGAAGAGCCGGAAGGGCTCAGTCTTCGGACCAGCCGGCCCCGGGACGTCGATCTGGAGTGTCGGCGAGGTCTTT
Organism: Kribbella speibonae; assembly: GCF_004331375.1. Classification (NCBI taxonomy): domain Bacteria; kingdom Bacillati; phylum Actinomycetota; class Actinomycetes; order Propionibacteriales; family Kribbellaceae; genus Kribbella; species Kribbella speibonae. The sequence goes on from NZ_SJKC01000007.1 coordinate 12,027, forward strand.
ACGAACGTGCACTTCTCGGCGGACGAGGATCTCGTCTTCGACCGGATGATGTTCGAGCTGGAGGATCTCGCCTCCTGGCTTGGCAGAAGCGGGATCTCCACCGATGGGATGGAGGCCGTGGATGGGGCCCTCGTCGCCCAGATCGAGCATCGCTGGCTCCGTCGAGACGCACTGGCCACGGACTTCGGCGAGCTGGAGATCGTACACAACCTCGGTCAGCGGAACTACCTTCCCCGCGAGCTGACGCTGTGGCAGTCGTTCGGCATGCGGATCAAGCTCAGCAGCACGGTGCCGAAGTCTGAACTTCTCGACATCGCCAGCGATCTGCAGGACATCGTGTCGATCGGCATCGATCGGCCGAGCGCCTACACCCAGGTTCAGTTCAGCCACCCCGATGCAGTTCAGGACCCCGACGACCCGCAGGCGGAGCGTGTTGATATCGAGCACTATGGCCGCTGGATCGTGAAGGAAGGTGCATACGACCGGCCCCCAGCAGATGTCGCGTTCAGCTACGCCGACATCGGCGATGCTCCGGGACTGCGTGCGTGGCTGGCGCTGGCAGCCGATCACAGGAGCACGTTGGCGAGAATCATGGCGGCCCGGCGTCCGACCGGTATGTACTCCGAGGATCGGCTGCTCAATGCGGTCGCAGCGGCCGAAGGCTTACACCGCGACCTGACCGGCAACCGCGCCGAGGTACTGAAGGCTCGACTCATTCAGCTCGCTCAGCTTGCCGGCCCCCGTTTCGAGGCCGCAGTGGTCGACGTCGACAAGTGGAGCGAGTTCCTGAAAGAGGAACGGCACGGGCATGCTCACAACCGCAGCCAGCGACCCTCGTCGAATGTGGATCACTACCGGCAGATGGCTGACTCCGTGTACTGGCTGATCGTGCTCTGCATGCTCTCGCAGATCCCGACGGCATGGGCCGCGATCGAACATGCCGAGCGGAGCTCAGGCTTCGAGGCCATGGCTGACGCAATAGGCGAGATCATGGCGCGCCTTTGAGCGCTCACCTCGTATGGACCATGGCGCAGTCGCGACACGGAGCACCGGCGTGGTCCCGAACGGCCCGGTAGATGAGGCAGCAGCTGCGGCCGCCGGTTTGGCGGTGTGAGCCTCGCGCACGGCGGGGACGCGGAGGACGTGCACGCAGCCAGGCAGTGAGTGGGTTCGGCGAGGTGTCGCGAGGCGCTCACTCCTCATTCAGGCCGCAGCAGCACCACCGGCCTACTTGCGATCTCTCTTGACCGCCCACTCCTCGATTTCGTGACAGATCGCACCATCGAACTCCCAGGAGTCAATGCTGCGGACAGCTTCCGGGTTGGCCAGCTGTCCGACTCGATCCTCCCTCCGTAGGCTGTTCCTATGCTCAATGAAAGACCACCGCTGCGGCTGGCCTACGAGCCCGACGACTACCTCTGTACATGGTCGGTGCCAGATCACGCCGGAGGGTGGGTCGAGCTGCCCGGGAATCTTGAGGCCAAGGCCAACAGGCCACCGCAGGGATCGATCTATGGTTCCGTCCCGCTACGGATCAACACCGGGCCGGCCGGAGGCTACTCGGCGTCGTTTCCACAGACAGTGCGCCTACCAGTCCTCCGCGGCTTATTGGCCAACGGAGGAACCGTCTTCCTGCTCGACGCCACACTCCGGTACGTATCGAGTGGAGAGGGGCATCTTTCCGGCAGTGCGGCACTCGCCGGCCATGGAGACGCGTTCTCGGGCTTCTTGGGCCGGCGCAAGACGGCCCAGCCGAACCGGGAGAACGAGAAGGCCCCGCTCATCTCGTCGGTGAGGTTTCAGATCGACGGTCTCGATGCGGTCCTTGGCGCCTCTCCCATCAAGCAGATAAAGGCACCTTTCATCAATCCTGACAATCCGCGAGACGAGTGGGCCGCCTACCTGGACCCCGACGCAAGTGGCGACTGGAACTCGAACTCCGTATCGCTGTCGCTCCGCTACGACGCTCGGATGCGCGCAGCGGACGCCTACGAGTTCCGCCTGGCATTCAGCCCAGTGGCCAGCTTCATCTTCAACGAGAGCGTGACTCTGCGCACAGCCGTTGACGATTTCGTTGAGCCTCTCAGGCGAATCATCTCGATCTCGACCGGAGCATCGTGCGACCTCACCTACGCTTCGGTCGAACTCGAGGGCAGACAGGGCCAATTTCAGGTCTTCGGCTCGGGCATCACACAGGCGCCGTTCGGCAGCTCGTACGAGCGGCTGAGAAGGCAGAAGAGCGCGATCCACGCGAAGCCCGACCAACTGTCGATGCTCGACTTGGTCCTAAAATGGCGGGACTTCGCCGCCGAGCACCACCCGTTGGTCGAGACGTATGGCTCGATGCTGCACGCGCGGGACCAGCACCCCAGGTCGCGGTTCTTGCTCCTGATCCAGGCACTGGAAGGAATGTATGGGTACGAGACTCGGGAGGAGTACGAAACTCGACGAGCAGCACACATTGAAGAGCGAACGCGGATCTTGGATCTCGTTCTTGCAGACGACCTCGATTCTGCAGCCAGGAAGTTCCTCAAGGCGTTCCTCCTCAAGAATCCGCCGTCCAGCCTCGAAGCGGCGTTGACCTCCATGGTTCAGAAGCTTCCGGTGAACATGATGGACCGCCTGGCTGCAACGTCCTTGGTCCAACAGGTCGTCGCTGCCGCGAATCCGGGTACGACGACACCGAACGCTCTTCGCATCGTCCGCAACGATCTGGCGCACGGCAAGCGCGGATATGACGCCAACGCGCTGGACGACACCGTCGATGTACTCGAACTGATCGTGCGCGGACACGCTCTGCGAATCCTCGGATGTCCTGACGCGGTCGTCGAGAGAATCCTCGACACCGACTGAGTCCTCTGCCCTGCCCCGAGGGGCGCGGGATTCCGCCGCGCGCGCTTTGCAGAGCGAAGGGAGTACTGAGACTGTGCGGCCCGCGTAACTCATGCCCAGGTTCCGGAGGTGGCCCGCGCTGGTCCTCGACTCCACCGCCATCGACATCGAGAGAGGTACCACCATCCCCGACAGAGTCGATCTGATATCGCCCCGATCACTCGCCAAAATGCCACTGATGGCCGACTGGCCCTCATCTCCAGCACCCCAAACGACGTTTCGCGTACCACGTCCGGACACAGCCAGTGGGCAGGTCACGCGGCGCCGGCGCTTGTGAGCCCGGCCGCAGCGCGCCCAAGCGTCGGGAACTGCCGTGCCCTACAGAACGGTCACAGCCGACGATGGACAGCGGCACCACCGACTATTGTTCCGCCCGGCAGCATCCTGTAACGATGTTGGTCCCAAGCCGACGAGCGCGGGACGCCGAGCTACGGCACTCGACCTGATTGACCCAGCTCAAGCTCCAGGCGTGTGGTTAAGGTGCGTGTCCCGCCTCGGACACGCAACTTATCCACACGGTCCCCTATCGGGTCGACCTCCACATCGACGATCTGCTCGGTGTGGTTGTACGTCAGCGACAATCTGAAGGACGCGTACAGCTCAGCGAGGTCCTCCGGCTCGGCTCTGTCCAGGGCCGTCATGTCGCCCAGCTGGTCGAGGTAGGCCTCCAGTTCGGCGCGACTGATGCCTGTCTGGTCCCGCGCTGCAGCGAGCGCCGACTCCGCCGCCCGTTTGTCGGACGCAGCCGAGTTGTACTGCTCGCGCAACTCCACCGGATCCCAGCCGGCTTCCAATGCCTTCCGCAACTTCTTCATAACGGTCTCAGCTGCGGCGACCCTGTCGCGGAGCCTCTCGCTCTGCTCTCGGGCCCGCTCGGCAGAATCATCCGCTTCCAGCAAAGTCTGAACGGTCTGCGCCCGATGGATCGGATCGAACAGACTGCCGATCCAGCGATTGATCTTCGGTGCCATCAGATCTTCACGCAGATAGATCTGCTGCGGGTGCGCCAGCGCCGTCGCAGACCCGGGCAAGCCCCGACGAGCAGCGCCTTCCATCTTCCGTACACAGATCGCACACCTGATCCGGCCCCGGAAACGCGTACACACGCTTCTTCCACACACGTCGCCGGTCCACCAACGACCAGGCGGCCTTCCCGCCGGCCCTCCGCCTGCGCTGCTCGAGCTGAACTGCCGTGAACATCTCCACCGGGACGATCGCCGGGTGAGCGGGCTGCCTCGACCGCACGATCTTCGCCTGCGGCGACCGGCGGAACTTCACCACGTAACCCGCGGCCACATCGTCGGGATCCAGCAACTCCTCGACCTTCTGCCAACGACCGTAAACGGCATAGCCGGTGTATCGCGGATTGTCCAAGATCGTCACGATCGTCGAGTGCTGCCAACCATCCATCTTGCGATGCCGGTTCTGCTGCGGCGCGTGCGCCGACGGGCACGGCACACCTTCACGATTCAGCAACTCTGCAATCGCCTTCTTCCCCCCGCCTCGAGGTACAGCTCGAAGATCCGGCGGACAACTCCCGCAGCGAACTCGTCGATCGCCAGGCACCGCAGCCGGTGCCCTTCCTGCGCCTTCCGAGGATGCGGATGCGGCCCGTGACCCGATGGTGGTATCGCACGTTCAAGGCACGTTCGCGTTGTTCATGCGAGAACATGGTCCTCGCCGAGGAGGACTGGCTGTATCTGCCGGCGTTCGAACGTCTATCTCAAGCCACCATCCGCGACCATGTCCGACACCATTCTCCTGCCGAGCATGCTGCACTTCACGGTCCATCAAAGCCCGCGGAGGAGGAAGGTCTGCATGGGGCCCTTTCCCTTGATGTCGATGGTGCCGCGAGGAAGTACGGCGAACTCTGGTCCGAGGGCGGCTGCCACCCGGGCAGTTACCTGAATCGCGCCGGGTACGCCGTGGGACTCCATCCGGCTGGCGGTGTTCACAGTGTCGCCCCAGAGGTCGTAGATGAACTTGCGCCGGCCGATCACGCCGGCCACCACTGGCCCCGAGTCGATCCCGATCCGGACCGCGAGCCATTCCTGACCGGGCAACGCGGCGAGACGGTCGACCTCGTCGCGCAGCGCGAGCGCCGTACGGGCGACTGCTGCTAGATGGTCCGGCCGCGGCGTCGGCAGTCCGCCGACAAGCATGTAGGCGTCGCCGATCGTCTTGATCTTCTCGACTCCCTCGGCGTCGGCGATGCGGTCGAACGCGGAGAACACCTGGTCCAGCAGGGTCACAACGTCCGCCGCGGCCATCACTGCCGACCGGGCCGTGAAACCGACCAGATCGGCGAAGAGGACGCTGACCGCGTCGTAGTGCTCGGCGATGACTCCCGGCTCTGTCTTGAGGCGCTCCGCGATCGGCCCCGGCAGGACATTCAGCAGGAGCCGCTCCGAACGTTCCCGTTCGGTTTCGAGGGCCCGATGGGCCCGCTCTCGCTGTTCAACGAAGTAGCTGAGCATCACGTACGCGCTCACCATGACTCCCGCGATATTCAGCACCAGGAACGTGACCACGAAGCCGGGCGGCAGCGCCGATGGGGGTTGCGGGAGCGAGGAATCGACCAGCGCGAGCACGAACAACTCGACGAAGAACGCCGCCAGCCACGGGAGAGAACGCCGGATTCCGAGCAACGCGAGCGCGGCCAGTGGTGTGAACGTCGCCCAGAGGATCATTGCGCTTGATGCGACGAACCCGCCGAGCGAGACCTGCAGCAACGCCGGCAGGACCATGAACGCCAGGAGTTGCGTGGTGCGGAAGATCGCGAACCGTCGCGTCCGGGACAGTACGGCCAGGCCGATGATGTTGACGACCTGGTAGAACGCCGGGATCGCCGCCGAGACCGGGTCGCCGTACGCCAGGTACGTCGTCACCCAGATCGTGGACAGCACCGTGATCAGCAAGGAGGAGAAGATCAGCGTGCCTTGGCGGAGCCGCTCGTCGCGGGTGTCCTCCGGCCGGCCACCGAGCTCGGCCAGCCGCTCCAGCCAGCGGGCGACACCCCGCCCAGGCCGACGCCCCCGGGCACCAACCTCACGAGACGGCCCAGTCACCTCACGATCGTAGGCTCGCAATCCGTCGCTGACATCCCCTGAGACAGCCCGGTCCAGGAAATTGCCTATAGCAACTTCGCGCCGGAGATCAGCCGGGCCGTGCCCTGGCGTTCGAAGACGGCGCTGCGCATCATGAGGCCATGGACAGACAGTCGGTGCACGACGAGCTCGAGCGTGCCCGCGCGGACTTCCGGCAGTTGGTCGAGTCGGCCGACGACACGGTACTGCGGAAGCCCTCGAGCGGCACGCGCTGGAACAACCGGCAACTGCTATTTCACATGCTTCTCGGCTACCTCATCATTCGCGCTCTGCTACGGCTTGTGCGGCTGTTCGGCCGGCTGCCGCGCGGTGCCAGTCGCGGGTACGCACGGCTCCTCAACGCGGCTACGCGGCCGTTCGACGAGGTGAATTTCCTTGGTTCGTACGCCGCGGGCCACACGGTCAGCCCGGCCCGCATGGTTGTCATGTTCGACCGCGTCATCGACAAGCTCCACCGGCGGCTCGACGCTGAGACCGAAGCGAGTCTCGCCCGCGGCATGCACTATCCAACGCGTTGGGATCCGTTCTTCAAGGAGTACATGACCTTGGCTGACGTCTACCGCTTCCCGACGCAGCACTACGACTTTCATCGTCGTCAGCTGACCCTGGACGGATGAGTCAGCAGCAGGTCTTGAGGTACGCCTGGAGGTCAGCCAGGGCGGCCGCGGCGCCGTCGCGGTCGGCGCGGTAGAGGGTGTTCTTGCCTTCGCGGCGGGCGGTCAGGATGCCTCCGCGACGCAGCAGGTCGAGCTGCTGGGATGCCGTGGACTGGCCGATGCCGGCCTGTTCGGCGACTTCGTTGACCGAGAGTTCGGCGCCGCGGGCGAACAGGAGCATGATCCGCTGCCGGGTCGGGCTGGACAGCGCCTTGAGGAAGTCGTGCGTGGCCGCGCGGAGCTCCACCAGATCACCCACGAGCCGAGGGTCTGCCTGCTCCGCCATGAAGTCCAGACTAGCCAATATCGTCGTTTCGTCATATCGGGATATTGCGATATGTTGATGGGCATGACTTCCACAGATGTCGTGATCATCGGCGGTGGCCAGTCAGGGCTGGCCGGAGCCTTCGCGGCGCGCGACGCCGGCTTGCGCCCAGTGCTGCTCGAAGCCGGCGACCGAACGGTCGGATCCTGGACCAAGTACTACGACACCCTCACGCTGTTCTCCCCCGCCCGCTACAGCGGCTTCCCAGGCGCGCCATTCCCCGGCGACCCGGATCACTACCCCACCAGGGACGAGGTCGTCGCCTACCTCGAACGGCTCTCACTCGGCCTCGACGCCGAAATCCACACCAACACCCGCGCAACGACTGTCGCCCAACAGGGCGCGGGCTACGTCGTCCGCACCGGCACCGGCGAGGAGTTCCCAGCAGCCAGCGTCATCTGCGCCAGCGGATCCTTCACGAACCCGTACATCCCCAAGATCCCCGGGACCTTCACCGGACAGCTCCTGCATGTGGCGGACTACCGCAGCCCCAAGCCGTACGCCGATCAGCGCGTCGTCGTGGTCGGCGCCGGGAACTCAGCGATCCAAATCGCCTACGAGCTGGCCGAGGTCGCACAGGTGACCATGGCCGTACGGCGCCCCGTACAGTTCGTACCGCAGATCCGCGGCGGCCGTGACATGCACTACTGGCTGCACGCCCTCCGAATAGACCTCCTGCCGCCGGCCGTCCTCCGCAGACTCATCCACGGCACCCCTGTCTTCGACACGGGCATCTACAGCAACGCACTGAAGGCCGGTCAACTCGACCAGCGCCCCATGTTCACCCGCTTCGACGGCGACCGCGTGCAATGGCCGGACGGCAACGAGGAGCACGTCGACACGGTCATTTTCGCGACCGGCTACCGCCCCAATCTCCCCTACCTGGATAGCCTCGGAGCACTGGACAACACCGGAATGCCCCTCCACAGACGCGGCATCTCACTGACCCACCCAGGCTTGGCCTACCTCGGGGTGGAGTTCCAGCGATCCTTCTCGTCGAACACGCTCCGTGGCGTTTCGCGCGACGCCCGGTACGTCGTCAAAGGTAGCGCTCGTTCTGCGGGAAGGTAGGACCGGGATCAGGAATATCGGGCGGCAGGAACTTCTCCGTCTGCGGCATCCCGTACCACCTGTCCGGCGAGGTGGCCGACCGGCGCGATCTGGCCCAGATCGTACGGCGGACGACACATCGCGGCGGCCAGGATCGACGTACGCACCAACCACATCGCCACCGCGATCGACCCACCAGTCATTCTCCTGGAACGCCTCCCCGGCGTCCTCCCCCCCGACACTCGACCAGCAACTCGCCGATGAGATCAGCGCCGAGCTCGAGGCACACGATGTCGAGGTCAGATGCACCACGACCGTGGCCGAGGTAGGTCGAGACGCCGACGCCGTCCTGGTCGTCAGCGGTGTCGCGCCGGACAGCAGGCTCGCCGCCGCGACCGGACTGCGCGACGCAGAGGCGCAGAGCTGGCTCACAGCACAACTTACAGCGCGGTAACGGCCCTGGGAGGGGTCCCGCGCATCGTCGACATCGGCACTCTTCCCGGTCAGGGGCCAGATGCCGGCCGCTCCGTAGGCAGCCGCTGCACAAGCAGCAGAAGTACGCCGGCCAGTACGCACACCGCGGCTACCAGCGTGACCAGCACCCGGTACCCAGCGGCGGCTGCCAGCACCGCACCGCCGAGCGGCGCCGATGCCTTGGCAACGAGCACCGGCGCCGCCAATGTGCCCGCGATCGTGCCGTACCCGTTCGCGCCGTACCGGTCGAGCAGGATCGCGGGTGTCGCGATGGACGCGATGCCGAAGCCCAGGCCGAACACCACCAGACATCCCACCGCACCAGCGACACTCCGGCCAACCACCGGCAGCAGCGACAGCGCCGCTCCTTGCGCGACGAAGATCACCGCGGCGATGGTGGCCATCGGCAACCATCGCGATGACAGCGTGCTGACGACCCGGCCGGTGACCGACAACAATCCGAGGAGGCCGGCCAGGGTCGCGGCGAGTGCCGCAGGGTGACCGAGGCTGATCAGATACAGCACCAGGTGTACGGCGATCACCGCGAGCGCCGCCCCGTGCAGGACGAACGTTGCGGCGAGCAACCAGAACGCCGGATCCCGAAGCACTCGGCCCGGTGAACGCGCCCTGCTCCGCCGATCATGGCGACCCGAGGACCCTGCGTGCCTCAGCGCCACACCGTGCAGTGGGATTGTTACTCCCGCGAGGAGGACCGCGAGTACGACGAGCGCCGTCCGCCAGCCCAGACGCGCGACCAGTTGCCCGGTCAGCGGAATGAAGATCGAGCTGGCGAACCCGGCCACCAATGTGATCCCCAACAGTGCCTTTCGGCGCCGCTGCGGATCGGTCACCGCCACGACGACGGCGAACGCCGGCTCGTACAGAACCATCGCCGACGCCACGCCCATCAGCACAAACACCACGTACAACTGCGCAGGACTCCGGACCTGAGACCAGCCCAGCACGGCCACGGCACCCAGCACCGACCCAGTGGTCATCAATCCGTGGCCACCGCGGGCGTCCAGCCAGCGGCCGACCGGGATCGACAGCACGCCTGAGATCAGGACCGCGGCGGTGAGCGCACCCGCCGCGGTCACAGTCGCAATCCCCAACTCACGGCTCATCGGCCCGAGGATCACGCTGAACGCGTAGTACAGAACGCCGTACCCGACCGTCTGCGTGACCGCGAGCGCGCTGACCAGCCGACGCGGTCCGGGTCTGACCGCCGTCGCCGAAGGACGAACGATCAGACCCGGATCGGTTGGCATCAGCCGCAGCAGCTGGACTGCGTGCTGGGCTTGGCTTCCACGACCGTCAGCAGACCGCCACTGATGCCCGTAGCCAGCCCACGGCCGGCCTCGACAGCCTGCGGCGCCGGGCCGCAGCAGCCGCCGGCGGATTCGTCGGCCGAGTCGCCGTACGCGAGGTTCGACGAGCACACCCCGGTCTCGGGCAGGTTGAGCTGAACGTCGCGTGCGGCCTCCCAATCACCTGCAAGCGCGGCGACGACCGAACGGGCCTGCTCGTATCCGGTCGCCAGCAGGAACGTCGGCGCCCGGCCGTACGACTTCGCACCAACCGCGTAGTACCCCGGCTCCGGGTGCGTCAACTCGTCGACACCGTGCGGCGGGACGGTCCCACACGAGTGCTGGTTCGGGTCGATCAACGGCGCCAGCGCCCGCGTCGAGCCCAGGATCGGGTCCAGGTCAAGGCGCAGCTCCCCGACCATCTCGTGGTCCGGACGGAAGCCCGTCGAGTTGACCACTGTGTCCGCGACGACCCGACGGTCTCCCGCGGCAAGCTCGACCCGGCCGTCCGCCGTGCGCGAGATCGCCTCGATCCGGAAGCTGCTCACCAGCTCGACGTGCCCCGACTGCACCAGCTTCTTCAGCCGGGCACCCAGCGCACCACGCGCGGGCAGTTCGTCGGCCTCACCGCCGCCGTACGTTCGGGCCTGGTCGGTGCCCCTCACGACCCACAGCACCTCGGTCCCCGGCACCTGCTCGGCCAGCTCGCCGAGCTCCAGCAGAGTCGTGGCCGAGGAGTGACCGGCGCCGACAACCGCCGTACGACGACCCGCGAAGCGCTCACGGTCACGCCCGAGTACGTCGGGCAGAGCGTGCGCGATCCCGCCGGCCTCTGCCTCGCCACGCGCCGGGATGCCCGAACCGCCGAGCACGTTCGGCCGCCGCCAGGTACCGGCTGCGTCGATCACCGCGCTCGCCAGGATCTCCGTGCCGTCGCTGAGCCGTACCAGGAACGGCGCGTCCTCGCGGCCCGCCGTACGGATCCGGTCGAAGCCGACCCGAGTCACCGCGGTCACAGCCGCGTTGTAGCGAATGCGGTCGTTGAGCTGCGGCGTCTTCGCCAGCGGAGCAAGGTAGGCGTCGATCAGGTCCCCGCCCGTCGGCAACAGGTCGAGGTCCGGCTCTTCCCAGCCCGCCGTCTCGAGCAGACGGCGCGCTGCGCCGTCGATGTCGTACCGCCACGGGCTGAACAACTTCACATGGCGCCACTCGTCGATCGCCGCAGCCACACTCGGCCCCGATTCCAGCACCAGGAACTCGATCCCACGCTCGGCCAGGTGTGCCGACGCGGCCAGCCCGACCGGCCCCGCACCGATGACGACGACGGGCAGTTCAGAGGATGTGACACTCACGATTCTTCTCCAGGTCCCTAAGTTGATGTTCATCTAATCAACGATGCCCACCTTGCCTCTTGATTCGACATAAGTCAAGATAGACACATGTCGAAACAGGAGCTCACTGTCCTCACCGGGTGCTGCACGCCGATCTCCGAGGCTGCGCTCCAGCCTGCTCAGGCCGCAGACGGGGCTGCCGTGTTCAAGGCGCTGGCCGATCCGGTCCGGTTGCGGCTCATGTCGATCATCGCGTCGGCCGGCGACGAGGTATGCGTCTGCGACATCACGCCCCACTTCGAGGTCAGCGGGCCGACCATCTCCCACCACCTGAAGGTCCTTCGCGAAGCCGGCCTCGTCGACTGCGAGCGCCGCGGCACCTGGGTCTACTACTGGGCGCTCCCCGAGCGCCTGGCTTGGCTGTCAACGCTGCTTGCCGCCCCGACACGCACCGCGGTATGACCCAGCCGCGCTCCCCCACGGTGTCCGGCCGATGACGTCGCAACACGCTGCGAGGATGGTGGTGATCGGCGGCGGACAGGCTGGACTCGCGACAGGGTTCTACCTGCGCCGCTCGGGTCTGGTCCCAGGCGCGGACTTCGTGATTCTCGATGCGGCCGACCGGCCCGGCGGCGCCTGGGCGCAGATGTGGCCGACGCTGCGGACCTTCTCCCCCACGCAGTACTCCTCGCTACCAGGCTGGATGATGCCGCCGTGGACCGGCGACAGCGGCTATCCCCTGGCAGCTCATGTCGTCGACTACCTGACCCGGTACGAGCAGCGCTACGAACTCGACGTACGGCGCTCCACCGCGGTCACCGCCGTCAGCCGCGGAGATCACCAACGGCTCGTCGTCCACACCGACGACGGCGATTGGTCGGCCGAACAGGTCATCTCGGCGACCGGAACGTGGTCCCGGCCGTTCGTCCCGACGTACCCGGGCTCGTTCGCGGGACGTCAGCTGCACACTGCCGACTATCGGCAGGCATCCGCCTTCACCGGCCAACGGGTGCTGATCGTCGGCGGTGGCAACTCCGCCGCGCAGATTCTCGCCGAGGTGTCGACGGTCGCCGAGACCACCTGGGTGACACTTCGTCCGCCGCGCTTCCTGCCCGACGACGTTGACGGGCGAGCGTTGTTCGAGATCGCCACCCGCCGGCACCGGGCGCGGGAACTCGGCGAACCTGACACCGGCGGCGTCGTGGGTCTCGGCGACATCGTGATGGTTCAGAGCGTTCGCGAAGCCCGCGACCGCGACGTACTCCACGCCCGCGAGCCGTTCACACGACTGGTCGAGGACGGTGTGCGCTGGCGTGACGGCACCAAGTCGTCGTACGACGCGATCATCTGGTGCACCGGCTTCCGCCCGGCACTCGGCCACCTGTCGCGCCTTGGGCTCCGCGGACCGGACGGCCACATCCCGACGGACGGCACTCAGGCAGTCAAGGAACCGCGTCTGCACCTGATCGGGTACGGCGACTGGACGGGACCGGCGTCCGCGACGCTGATCGGCGCCGGCCGCACGGCCCGCACGCTCGTCGCCGAACTCTGATCAGGTGCCGAGTTCCGTCAACCAAGCATAGGAGTCGTGCTCATGACGCCTGCAGTTCGCCGATCAGCTTCTCGACCCGGCCGCGGATCTCGTCGCGGACCTGGCGGACCACCTCGATCGACTGACCCGCCGGGTCGGTCAGCTCCCAGTCCTCGTACCGCTTGCCGGGAAAGATCGGGCACGCATCTCCGCAGCCCATCGTGATGACGGCGTCGCTGGCGCGGACGTCCTCGGTGTCCAGCAGGTGCGGGACGTTGCCGGTGATGTCGATGCCGACCTCACGCATCGCCTCGACCGCGACCGGGTTGATCTGGTCCTTCGGCGCGGAACCGGCCGAACGGACATCGACGGCGTCCCCGGCCAGGTGCCGCAACCACCCGGCGGCCATCTGGGACCGGCCGGCGTTGTGCACGCAGACGAACAGAACGACGGGCTTGTTCACGAAGTAGCTCCAGCATCTTTGTGGGGTACGACGACCTCGTCCGAGTCGCCGAAGTTCGGATACAGCACAGCCACCAGGCCGGCGCCGACAATCGCACCGAACACCTGGAAGAACACAAATCCCAGCACCGACCCCGGAGCGATCCCGGCAAACGTATCGCTGAACGCCCGGCCGATCGTGACCGCTGGATTGGCGAAGGACGTCGACGAGGTGAACCAGTACGCCGACCCGATGTACGCACCGACCGCGGCCGGCGCCACCGCCGCTCGGCCGGACCAGGCGAGCGAGAAGATCAACATGATCAACCCGGCGGTCGCGACCGTCTCACCGATCCACAAATGCCCCGCCGACCGATCTGTCGTCGACCACGACACCGCCGCCTCGCCGAACATCAGGTTGGCGAGCACCGCGCCAGCAATCGCACCGAGAACCTGCGCCGGCACGTAAGCGGCCAACTCCCGTCCCGTGATCCCAGTCCCGTTGCGGCGACCGAGCCACCAGTCGGCCGCGGACACAACGGGGTTGAAGTGCGCGCCGGACACCGGCCCCAGCATCAGGATCAGCACCGCGAGGCCGAGGGCGGTCGCAAAGGCGTTCTCGAGCAACTGCAGGCCGACGTCGTCCGGGGACAGCTTCGCGGCCGCGATGCCCGAGCCGATCACAACGGCGACGAGGAGCCCGGTTCCGATGCCTTCGGCAAGCGCCCGCCGCCACAGTGATGTAGTCACCGGCCGCTCGCAGTAGGCACGGCGAGTTCTGCGAGCAACTGACGTACCCGACGTTCGATCTCGTCCCGGATCGGGCGGATCTCGCTCACGTCCAACCCGTTGGGGTCGTCGAGGATCCAGTTCTCGTACCGCTTACCCGGGAAGATCGGGCACGCGTCACCGCAGCCCATCGTCACCACCGCATCCGCGGCCCGCACGATCTCGTCGGTCCACGGCTTCGGGTACTCCGTCGAGATGTCGATGCCACGCTCGGCCATCGCCACGACCGCCGCCTCGTTCACCTCGATGCCCGGCTCCGAACCGCCCGACCATCCGACCGCCTGCTCTCCCGCGAGGTGCGCGAAGAAGCCGAGCGCCATCTGGCTGCGCCCGGCATTGTGCACGCACAGGAACAGCACGACCGGACGGCCGTCATCGTGATGACCCTCGACCTTCGCGAGCGCCGTCAGCCGCTGCCGCGCAAAACGCTCCGCCAGCAACGGCAGGAAGTTCGGCACCGTGCTGCCCGTCGCGAACTGGTCGTAGCTCGAATGCAGGAACCGCTCGATCGTCTCCCGGCCGTAGATCTGCCCGAACTGCTCAGTCAGCCGCGACGCCGCCGTCCGCAACGCGAGGTGCTGATCGATGGACAAGTCTTCCCGGTGGAGCCTCGTGACTTCGGTCATGCTCCACTCCTCGAACGGTTCTCCCCCGCGGGGGACACCAACGGCGCCAGCCGATCGATCCGGCCGGCGATCTCGTCGTACGCGGCCTCGAAAGCCGCATCAGTGTCCGCCGGTGCCGGATCCGGCACCGACCAGTGCACCCGCGGCCGGGCATCAGCCGGCAGGTGCTCGTACGCGATATCGCACACCGCGATCACCAAGTCGTTCGGCTGCGCGATCTCCGCGACCTGCGCCGTACGCCATGCACTCGGATCAAGGCCGTGCCGCCGCGCGACCTTCACAGCCCGCGGGTGCACACGGTCCGCAGGGCGCGTACCGCCCGACACCGCCGGCACATGACTCCGCCGCGACCAGATCGCGGCCGCCAACTGCGACCGCGCCGAGTTCTGCGTGCACACGAACACGACTCGCGGCACATCGTCCAGCGGCGAACTCGACACTGTCGCCAGCGTCTCCGGAACCAGCCTCACATAG
Organism: Kribbella speibonae; assembly: GCF_004331375.1. Taxonomy (NCBI): domain Bacteria; kingdom Bacillati; phylum Actinomycetota; class Actinomycetes; order Propionibacteriales; family Kribbellaceae; genus Kribbella; species Kribbella speibonae. The sequence continues at coordinate 27,030 of NZ_SJKC01000007.1, forward strand.
GTACGGCGATGATCACCCTCCGACCGCCCGCGCACCACCAGCCCCGCCTCCTGCAGCACCTTCAAGTGATGCGCCACCAGATTCGTCGGCATCTCCAACAGCGCACCCAACTCCCCCGGCGCCGCATCTCCCACCAGCAACGCGTCCACGATCGCCAGCCGCGCCGGATCCCCTAACGCCGCATGCACCCGCGCCCGCTCACCCAGAGACTTCCGCTCAACGTTCATTGCCTCAATGGTCACTGAGTCATTATCCGGTGTCAAGCTCGGAGTTGCTGATCGACAACACATTGGCCAGGCTCTGGATCGCCTTCACACAGGAGCCGGTGCCGCCCGGGCCGTAGATGTTCTGCCGGCAGGAGGCGGTAGCCGCCGAGGCCGGTCCGACGACGACGGAACCGCCGAACAGGACCGTGACCGCGACCAGGATGCCGCCGAGCTTCTTGCGCACACGACTTGCGTGCGATGACTCGCTACCGCGTGCGCGATCGAAGTGCCGTTCGGCGATGCCGAGGTCGCCGAGCAACCCATCGCCATACAGGCCGTCGCCGTGCTCGACACCGGACATCACGAGCTTGAATGCCCGTACCCGCAGTGCCGACGGTTCCCGCAGGCAGGCGACAATTCGGCCATGAGAGTCCTGCTTCGGGTCAGGCCGGGTGCGTCCCGGACCGCGGTCGGCGGCCAGTACGGCGGACCGGGCGGCCCGGCCCTGGTGGTCGCCGTGGCGGCCCGCGCGGTGGAGGGACAGGCAACGCAGGCTGCTCTGCGGGCGGTCGCGGCGGCGTTCGGCGTACGACCCTCGGCCGTAACCCTGGTGCATGGCGCGACCAGCCGCGACAAGCTGGTCGATGTCCAGGGAGATGAGAGCAAGATCCGGTCGAAGCTCGAAGAACTTCTCAGCTGAAGCTTCCACAGCCAGGCTGGATGCCGCCGGCGGCGCACGTGCGGAGGCCGGTTCGTGACGGGCGCCATCTCATCATCCGCACCGCCTGCCTACCGGCGTTTGCCGACGCCATCGGAATGGTCGTCGCCTACGAGGCCACGCCGTCAACGACCCTGAGCACATCGCCCTCGTCATCGGCTACCGCTGCACCGCAACACCTTGAATACCTGGCGAAATCAAGCGCCCGACACTCTGGGGTCGTCAGAACGACCCGGAGATCCATGACCAGGCGAGTTCGAACTTCGTTTCGAGGCGGATCCGGATGGCCTCGGTGACGAGCGCCTCGAGGTGGGGGCCGGCGGCTGGGGTGGACGCGACGATGTGGAGGTCGAACGTTTGGGTCGTGGCGTCGCCGGTCGGGATGATCGAGGTGTGGCCGGTCAGTGTGATCCGGCCGGCGACGGCCTCGCCCTCGATATCTCCTTCGCGGGCACCGTGATCGTGCGCCGGATGCCAGATCTTCGTTTGCGCCAGCACGAGCTTCTCGCCGGCGAACCGGCGCACGTCGGTCGAGACGTCGCCGGATCGGGTCTCCCACCTCAGCCGCAGTACGACGTCCTCACCGGAGTCGAGCGTCGAGACGTCGTACGTGCTCACCCGGAGCCGCTCGTACACCTGCTCCTGGAAGGTCCGGTCCGTGATGATCGCGAACACCTCCTCCGGAGCAGCGGCGTACGACGTGCTCAGACGTAGGTCCATGGCGCGCTGTTCACACCCCGTCAGAATCCGGTGACGAGCATGTCGTCGATGTCGTAGGTCAGATCGCCGCGAACGGCAACGGCGCCCGCGACCCTGGACGCGGCCGAGATCGCATGCTCGACCTGGCTGCGGTAGACCAGCTTCCCTTGCAGCGTGACGACCCCGTCCTTGACCTCGATTGTCATCTCCGCGTCGCTCCGCAACGGCCGACGCCGGTCGGTCTCGATGGCGGCGCGCACGTCGGCCGCGATCTCTGCGTCCGTACGCCGATAGACCGCGAGCAACTCGCGCCGTGTCAGCAGTCCGACCAAGTGCTGTGTCTCATCGACCACACACAAGGCAACTGACGACGGGGCGACCAGCCAACGCACCGCAGTGCTGATCGGCGTCATCAAGCCGACCGTTGCCACAGGCGACGTCATCAGCTCGCGGGCCACGCCGGACCGCGCCTTGCGTCGACGCCGACGCGCCGCGGTACCGCCCAAGATCGGCGGCGGATCCAGACCGCCGTGATACTCGAGATTCGCCAGCAGGTCGACCTCGGTGATCAAACCGATCGGACGCTGGTCCTCCGTCACAACAGGGACCGCCGGCGCATCGGAGACCAGGAGCGCGCAGGCGATCTGTTTGAACGACGTATTCGGACCCACGGTGATGGGCGAGCGGGTCATGTATGTGGCGACGACAGGCTCGAGCATCACACCCACCTCGCTTCGGACTTGCTAAGATTAGCAAGTCCGCAACTCCTGGGTGAAGAGGATCTTCGTGAACAGGCCGCTGTACCAGGTGAAGGCAGAGTTCTTCAAAACACTGGGACACCCTGCCCGGATCCGTGTCCTCGAGCTGCTCAGCGAGCGCGACCACACCGTGGCGGAGATGGTTCTGGAAGTCGGTATCGAGCCCGCGAACCTCTCCCAGCACCTCGCCGTACTGCGCCGTTCGGGCCTGGTGACATCGCGCAAGGACGGTGCCACCGTGATCTACTCGCCGACCTCCCCGTACGTCGCGGAGCTACTGAGCGTTGCGCGCCGGATACTGGCCGGGGTACTCAGCGACCAGGTCGGCCTCCTCGACGACCTCCGCGAACCCGCCGGCCGGCGCCGCACCCCCTGAACTACGGTCGCTCCGCTGATTGTTGGCTGAGTGGTCGCGTTCGCGTGATTCAACCGCTCAGCCGGCCGGAGCCGCGGAGCAGACCGGCGCACAGGGCGAACTCGTACAGAGCAGCACCCGCCGCAGCCTGCCGACTGAACGCCGAGACGTCGCCCCGAGCGATCGAATCCCAGCACATGGCATCGGCCAGCAACACCGCACGTGTGACGACCGCGGGCAGACCGGGCAACGGCGTCGTCTCCGCCTCACGACGCAACTGCGCCGCTCCGCACGCATGCGTCTCGTCGGTCGCGGCCGCTCGCAGCTGTGCGAGCAGCAACGACAGCTCACCGGCCAGGTACTGCTGCGTCATCACGATCACCGGCGTCAGAACATCGGTACGCCACCTTGCGACCCCGGCGACCGATGATGACGTGCCATCGCCGCTCGGTGCCGGCGCTCCGCCCGAGGCGGATCGGGCACAACCACCACCGGGCATGGTGCGTTCCGAATGACGTGCAGGCTCGTCGAGCCCACCAGGGCATCGTGGAAGGCGCCGTGGCCGTGGCTACCTAGGACGATCAGCTCCGCGTCGAGGGCGGCGTCACAGATCTGCTCACTCGGCCGGCCCTCCATGACGAGCCGCTCCACGCCTGGCTCCCGGCGCTCGCCGACCATCTTCTCCAACACCCTGTTCTGAAGGTCGACCGCACGGTTTCGGGCTTCCTCGGCACTGTTGAGCGTCGTGCCGTAGTCGGGCCCGTTCCATGACCAGACCGTCACCGCTCGTAGCCCGCACCCCCGGCGGAGAGCCTCGTCGACCGCCCATTCCACCGCCCGCTCCCCCGCTGCCGATCCGTCGACCCCACACACCACGACACAGTCATGCGTATCCATGCCGCACCTCCGAGCCTCTCCTCCCAGCGTGCTCCGCGCCCAGCGCGGAGTCCAGCCTGAGACACCCGCCGCGGAGTCAGAAGAGGTAGAAGCCGGTGACGATCGTGGGGAGGGCGCCGAGAAGGAGCCAGGGGGTGAGGGGTGAGCGCTGGTGGATGAGGCGCATGCCGGCGACGGTGATCAGGCCGATGACGCCGGACATGAGCCAGAGGCCGATGCCGCGGCCCTGGTCGGTCTTGGCGATGCCGAGGCTGTAGACGGCGAGAGAGACGGCAGGGACGCTGCCGACGTGGAACAGGATGACCGAGGCGACCCATTTCTGGACGGTCTCGATGTTCATCGGCTTCGGTTGACGGCGGCGGATCATAGGTCGTTCCCAGCGTAGGAGAGGTTGAAGCTCTTGTTGGTCAGGGGGAAGTCGGGGACGATCGTGTCCGCCAGCGCGACCGGCAGAGCGGGCCAGTTGAAGAACGACGGATCGACGATCTTCAGCCGGGACACGGTCCCGTCCGGTGCGAACTCGACGCGGTGCGCGATCGTGCCGCGCCACCCCTCGACCAGACCGACACCGGACGTGCGACCGCGGGCGAGCCAGGTCGGCTTGGTGGTCTCGGCCCCGAGTGCGGCGCGCCCGGACAGGAGTTCGGTGATGAGGGCAACGGAGTTGTGAATCTCGGCGGCTCGGGTGAGGAGACGCGACAAGACGTCTCCCCCGGTGTACGCCGGGGCGGCGACGCCCGCGGTCAGCGGCGTGAACGGGTGGTCGCGCCGCGCGTCGTGATCGATGCCGCTCGCGCGGGCGACGTACCCGAGGGTGCCGATGTCGCGCGCCTGCTCCGCCGACAAGACGGCGGTACCCGCCATCCGGTCCATGACGACGCTGTTGTCGAGTGCGATGTCGACGATCTGCTGGGTGTCGGTTGCGATGCCGGCGAGTACGCCGGGTTCAGGGAGCGCTCGTACGTAGGTCGAGCCGGGTGCGATCGCGCCGCGGAGCAGGCGGTGCCCGGTGACGTGTTTGTTGATCCTGAGCAGCTGTTCGCGGATCCGCTGGGCGTGGGCGTTCGCGATGCCGTATCCGACGTCGTTGCAGAGCGCGCCGATGTCGGTGACGTGGTTGTAGAGCCGTTCGAGTTCGAGCAGCACGGCGCGTAGGACCTGTGCCTGCTCAGGCACCTGCCAGTCCCGTGCTTCCTCGACAGCGAGGCAGAAAGCGAGCGCGTGCCCGGCCGTCGTGTCCCCGGAGACACGTTCGGCCAGCGGGAGCACGTCGGCAAGGACCTTGCCCTCGGCAAGTTTCTCGATGCCCTTGTGGACGAACCACAGGCGGGCCTTCAGTTTGAGGATCGTCTCGCCGACGACCGAGAACCGGAAATGCCCCGGCTCGATCAGGCCGGCGTGGATCGGCCCGACCGGGATCTCGTAGACGCCGGTCCCGTCGACGGTGAGGAACGGGTACGGTTCGTCGATGTCTCCGAAGGGCGGTGGCGGTCCGGCGTCTTGCCGCATCGGGTGCCAGCCTTCGGGCCAATGCTGGTGCAGGACGAGCCTGCGCGGCAGGGGGTGGTTGGTCGCTGCGATACCGAAGAGGTCGCCGATCTCGCGCTCGAACCGTCCCGCGGGGAACGAGAGGGCTGCCAGGCTGGGGATCGCGCGGTCGGTGCGCAGGATGAGCTCGACGCGCCGATCCGGACTCCCCGCCACGAACAGGTACACGACCCGGAAGCCTTCACCGTCGTCGTGGGCGGCTACCAGCGCGAGCCGGTAGCCCTCGGCGAACAGGGCCATCGCTCGCTCGCTCAGGCCGTGAGCAGTCACACCGATCTGCCGACGGCTCGCGTAGGTCCTCGGATCGGGGCTCATCGGGTCCCCACGATCTGACCGGCCGCGCGCAGCAGGCCCCCGAGCGGCCAGTCCACGATCCCCAACACAGCAACCGCAACCAGCGCACCCGCCAGCGGCACCACAGTCGAGACCCGCAGCCCCGCCACTGTTGGGACAGTGCCCACAGCACCCGGCGAGCCCGCTGCCGGTGCGCTGGCTCCCGGATCGCGAGACGGTGGGCCACCCAGCAGGAAGCCGGCTGCCTTTCCGGAGATCGCGACGAAGACGACGAGCAGCAGGAGAAGAACGACGGCTGCGACCCACCAGGCTCCGGCACCGCCCACTGCCCGGATCAGGCCGATCTCGCTCACGAACAGGCTGAACGGCGGGAGTCCGAGCAATGCGACCAGACCGGCTCCGAACAGTCCTGCGAGGACCGGCGTACGGGCGAACAACCCGCGGACGGCGTCGATCCGCGTGGTGCCCTCACGGGCGAGGATCTCGCCGGCGCTGCAGAACAGTACGGCCTTGCCGAGACCGTGACCGACGATGTGGAGCAGCGTGGCCGCGATCGCGAGCGGTGTGCCGATGGCGAGACCGACGACGGCGAGCGCCATGTGCTCGATGCTCGAGTATGCGAGCAGCCGCTTGTAGTCCTGCTGCGCCAGCAGCAACCCGGCCGCCAGCAACAGCGAGGCGACTGCGACCGCGAGAAGCAGACCGCGGACGAAGCTGGGGTCGATACTGGCGACGGCGATCACGCGATAGCGGGCGAGGGCGTAGATTGCGACGGGCAGGAGTACGCCGGACATCAGCGCGGACACCGGTGCGGGTGCTTGGCTGTGGGCGTCGGGCAGCCAGCTGTGGAGTGGTACAAGGCCGGCCTTGGTTCCGAACCCGACAACGAGCAGCGCGAACGCGAGCCGCATCACGCCCGGATCCAGCTCTCCGGCGTGCGCGACGAGCTGGGTCCAGTCGAGCGATCCCTCGACGCCGGCGTGCTCGGCCGCGTAATTGACCAGCACGGTGCCCAGATACGCCAGCGCGATCCCGACAGAGCAGATCATCACGTACTTCCAACTCGCCTCGACCGACCGCCTGCTCCGGCGATGGCCGACGAGGAACGCAGTGACGATCGTGGTGCCTTCGACGGCTGCCCAGAGCAGGCCGAGGTTGTTCGCGAGTACTGCGACCACCATCGCGGCGAGGAACAGCGGCACGAGTACGCCGTACCGCCGGGCGCCTTCCACGTCCGTGTGACCGGTCGCGAGTTCGTCGTCCAGATAGCCGATGCCGGCCCAGGTCGCGACGACACCGACGGCGCCGATCACGATCAGCATCACACCGGACAGCGCATCGATCCGCAACCAGTTGCCAGCAGCAACCTCGCCGCCGTCTGCGGTCCAGGTGGCGCTCCACGCGCCGGCGATGAGCACGATCGCAGCAGCCGCGACAGTGGCGATGGCCACCGGACGCCGCCAGCCCATGAGGTACGCCGCAGCGGCGGCGGCGATCGGTGCGACGATCGGCGCCAAGGTCAGCAGCAGGGCAGGAGTACCGGTCATCAGTCGTGCAACTCCCGCAACTCGTCGATGTCGGTGCCGCCGAACGTCGTACGCAGCCGTGCGGTCAGCACCTGCAGCACCAGCACGACCAGCAACACGTCCAGCGACACCGCCAACTCGACAATCCCCGGAACACCACCCGTGATCAGGAACGCAGTAGCCGCGATCCCGTTGTCCAGCAGCAGGAATCCGACGATCTGCGACAACGCCCGCCGCCGCGTTACCAGCACGAAGAACCCCAGCAGCACCATCGCCAACCCGACTGGCACGGCCTGCGTCTCGGCCGACGGCGACAACCGCACCAGCGGGCGACTCGCCGCGTACGCGAGCAAGATCAGAAACGCCGCCGCAACGATCGACGCAGTCACGTTGACCAGCGGCTCGGTCTCACGAGCCTCGTTGCCGTCCCGCAGCACGCGCCGAAGAATGCGCGGTACGAGAACCGCCTTCAACGCGACGACACCGATCGCGACGACCACCAACTCGACGCTGTCCAGACGCCCGGCGAGCACCAACGCGAGCGCCCCTAGCAGGACCCCTTGGACGACGAGCAGGCGCACGATCGCCGACAGCTCGCGCCGCCACAGCACCATCACCGACGACAGCAGCAGCCCGCCGCAGATCAGATACAGCAACTGGGTCATCACGATCACGCCAGGAAGAAGGACGACGACACGGCCAGTACGCCGAACAGGAACGACCCGGCCAGCAGCTCCGGCACCCGGAACAACCGCAACTTCGCCATGAACACCTCACCCGCGGCCAGCACCGCTCCCAGTACGGCGACCTTCGCGACGAAGGCCACGACACCGAGCAGCAACGCCGGTGCCGACGCCGTCGTGGCAATGCCCCACGGCAGGAACAGATTCGCCCACAACCCGAGCAGGACGGTGAGCCGCAGCGCGGAGGCGAACTCGACCAGCGCGAGGTCGCGCCCGGCGTACTCGAGCACCATCGCCTCGTGAATCATCGTCAGCTCGAGATGCGTCGACGGATTGTCCACCGGCAACCGACCAGCCTCCGCGACCACGACGACCGCGAGCGCCACAGCAGCGAGCAGGGTCGCCGGCGAAAGCACGGCACCCGGCGACTGCTGCCCGCGCTCGACAATCGCGGACAGGTTCGTCGACCCGACGCGGGCTGACAACGCGAACCCGGCCAGCAGGATCGTCGGCTCGGCGAGCGCGGCCACCGTCATCTCGCGGCTCGCGCCCATCCCACCGAACGCCGTACCGGTGTCCAACCCAGCCAACGCCAGCGCCACGGTCCCCAGCAGCAACAACGCCACCACCGCGAACAGATCCGCCGTACCGTCCAACGGCGACACCGTGGCGACGAACGGCGAGACGGCGGCGATCACCAGCGTCGAAGCGACCAGTACCGCGGGCGCCGCGACGAACACCCAACTCGAACCGGCCGGGCTCATCGGCTCCTTGCGGAACAGCTTCCGCAGATCCCGCCACGGCTGCCCAACACCCGCTCCGGCACGACCCTCCAGCCGCGCCCGCACCTGCCGCATCACACCGACCAGGTAGGGCGCCACCACGATCAGCAGCACGACCTGGACGACAACCCCGAGAGTACTCATGCGGTCAGCCCCACAACGACAAGCACAACGATCAGACCGCCCAGCCCGAGCGCGAGGTACCGGTGCACACTGCCGTTCTGCAACCGGCTCAGGACCGCACCCAGCTTGTTGCCCGCCGCAAGAACCGGCGGATAGAGAGCGGCCTCTACCCGATCGTCGACTCGCTGCCGATAGCTCACGCTCTCGATCAGGTACTGCGATTCCGCGTGGTGCGTCACGTCGACGTCGTGCTCCGGACGCAGTACGTCGTCGAACACCCGCGTCAACGGCTCCGCGAACGACGTGGCCGTGTACTCCATCCGCGGATCCAGCCTCGTACCGCCGCAACCCCACACCAACGACTCACGCCGCGGCAACCCTCGTCGCACCAACACCACCACCAGCAGCCCGGCCACGAACAGACCGGCGAGAATGAGCACCGGCGAGATCGACCCCGCGATCCCGGTCAACCGCAACGTCACACCGCCCTCGAGCGGCGAACCATCGCGCACAGTCGGCAGCGCCTCGAGCACCCTGGTCAGCGCAGGCCCCAGCGACGCCGGAGAGATCGCCAAACCGGCGCACACCGCGGCCGCAACCAGCATGGCGAACCGCATCGTCCTCGGCGACTCCTTCGCCCCGGCAGCCTCTTCACTGCGGGGCCGCGCCAGGAAGCCCGTCCCGAAAGCCTTCACGAACGTCGCCACTCCAAGCCCGGCCGTCAGCGCAACGACTCCGACCGCCAACGGCATCGCGACCGCCACCACAGCATCCGCTCCCGGCAGACCGTGAATCAGCCCCTGTAGCAGAAGCCACTCCGACACAAACCCGTTGCCCGGCGGCAGCGCCGCGGCGGCGAGCGCACCCACTCCGAACAGCGCTGTAGTCGCCGGCATCCGCGACACCAACCCGCCCAGGCGGTCCAGATCTCGCAGACCGGTCGCACGAAGGACAGACCCTGCGCCGAGGAACAGCAAGGTCTTGAAGCCGGCGTGGTTGAGGGCGTGCAGCAGGCCGGCCGCGATCAGCAGGCTGCCGAGGGTCCTGTTGCCATCAGCGGCGAACATGCCTCCCGCACCGACACCGAGCAGGATCAGGCCCATGTTCTCGGTCGTCGAATAGCCGAGCAAGCGCTTCAGATCGACCGCGACACTGGCCTGCAGTACGCCGAACAGCGCGGACACCCCACCCGCGACCAGGACCAGCAGCCACCACCAGCGAGGACCGCCGCCCAGAAGATCGAGCCCGACCCGCAGCAGTCCGTACAGGCCGAGCTTCACCATTGCCGCCGACATCAACGCCGACACCGGGCTCGGCGCCTCCGGATGCGCCCGCGGCAGCCAGACGTGCAGCGGGACCATGCCCGCCTTGGAGCCGAATCCGAGGAACACCAGGACGAAGATGACGGATCGTGTCGTGGTCGACAGGTCCGCGTCGCGCAGCGCCGCGAACGACTCGCCACCGGCCTTCGACGCGAACAGCACCAGCCCGAGCAAGATCGCGACCAGGCCCGCGTGCGTCATCGCGGCGTACCAGACACCTGCGTCACGTACTGACGGCCGGAGCCTGTGCTCAGCCAATACCAGCATCAGTGACACCAGGGCCATCGCTTCCCACAACACCAGGAAGGTCGTCACGTTCCCGGCGGCCGGCACCAGGATCATCGCCGCCACGAACAACGGCAGCAGACTCTGCTCTGTGCGCGAACCGTGGCCGGCGGAGTAGCCGATGTTGTACAGCCCGGCGATGACCGCAACACCGCCGATCAGCGCGCAGAACAAGCCGGACAACGCATCAACCGCGACGGTCACCTCGCTCAACGGCAGCAACTGCGGGATGGTCTTCGAGAACGCCTGGCCGCCCAGCGCCGACACACCGGCCAGCACACCGAAGACTCCGACCCCGGCCGTCGACACCCCGGCGACCAGCGCACGCCCTCGCGACCCCGTGGCGACCGCACCCAACGCACCAAGCCCGGCGATCACCAGGACGCCGACCAGCGCCCAACCAATGCTCATCGGCCGGTCAGACCCCGCAACGCCTCGATGATCTCCGGCGGCTCCGGCGGACAACCCCGCACGACGACGTCGACGGGGATCACATCACCGACCGCGCCCTCGACGCCATACCCACCCTTGAACACACCACAGTCCCGCGCACAGTCCCCCACCGCCACTACCCGCTTCGGCGCCGGCGTCGCGTCGTACGCCTTCCGCAGCGGCTCGGCCATGTTCCGCGTCACCGGGCCAGTCACCAGCAACACGTCCGCGTGCCGCGGCGAGGCGACCAGGCGGGCGCCGTACCGCTCCCCGTCGTACACCGGACCGAACACCGACCCGATCTCGATCTCACAGCCGTTGCACGACCCGGCATCCACATGCCGCACCTGCACCGAGCCCCGCAGCACGGCGTCCCCGTCGCCCGCCCGCTCCGGCGCCGGCTCGGCAACCCGACCGGTCGATCGGATCTTCTTGAACAGCTGCCTCATCGCACGGCCCGGCGGACGCGCGCCCGGCCCGACGTCTTCGCATCGGCCTTCAACCCGTCCAGGAGCTCGGTCTGTTCGGTCAGCACCGTCGTCAGGATTGTGCGCGCGACCGCGAGGAGCTCCGCGACGTGCTCGCTCGTCAGCGAGTAGTAGACCTGGGAGCCTTCCTTGCGCGTCGCTACCAAGCCGGATCGGCGCAGCACTGCGAGCTGCTGCGAGAGATTCGAGGCCTCGAGCCTCATCTCGCTCAGCAACTCTCCCACGGACATCTCGCGCTGGCTCAGCAACTCCAACGCCCTGATCCGGGCCGGGTGCCCCAGCGTCTTGAAGAACTCTGCCTTCAGCTGGTGCAGCGGTGTCGTCATCCGCCTGCCTTCCGTCACTTCACGCCTTGCTGAAAGCATGCGATCATGAATTGAAGAATTCTGCAACTCGTGTACGGTGTGCTGAGTCCGCCCGCCGAAGCTGAGGACAGGAGACCATGAACACCTTCGCCGACGAACTGCTCCGCCGGATCACCGGCGCCCGCGAAGCCCTCCGCACCGCCCAGGACGACGGCGACCTCGACGCCGAACGCGTGTACGCCGGCGAACTCGAAAGCCTCCTCCGCCTCGCCCACGAACACGACCTGGTCCTGAACGCCGACCGCCCACACGACCTTGCCTGAGCCACCCGCGCTGTACGAAGTCACGATCCCCAGCGAGGACGGCCCCACCACGACAGTGACCGACGCCGCCGGCGTTGCCGCGCTGGTCCGCCAAGCAGCCGCAACCGGCAGACGCGTACACATCGCCCCCTCACCGACGACACCTGACGCGGCCTCAGGCCCGGCATCGAAACCTTCGTCGAGAGCGAGATCAGTAGGCACCTCTGACCTTACGAGGTAGCGCTCACGGCCTCGCCGCCGCTCTCGTCGTCGGCTTGTCCCCGTAGTGTTCGGTACGGCGCCAGACGCCGTCGGCGCGCCAGAGGAGGATTAGGGCGGCTGCCATCGGGGTTGACCAGGCCAGGTAGACCCAGCCGAACGAGAGGAGTGCGACGTTGAACCCGATCAGCAATACCAGTGCTGTTTGACGTAGCCGGCCTTCGATGAGTACGAGGGCGCCGGCCGCGGTCTCGAAGGCGATCAGTAGGCCGATGAACAGGGTGTGGTGCGGCACCACCACCGACTCCCACGTGTCTCGTACGAACGACGTCGAAGCTCCGTCGGCGAAGCCTGAGTAGTCGGCGCCGCGGGCCAGCAAGTACGCGTTGACCGCAGCTCCGGCCGCCACCCACAGCACGCTGACCGCTGTCACGCCGATCAGGTAGGCGCGCCGGCTCTGGGCGGCGCGGAGGCTGCATGCGACGATCACGACCCCGAGACCGACCCACACGACCGGTAGCACCCATCCGATGTTCATGACACCCTCCCCACAATCCTCCTCGGCCGATCCTGGAGTCGCTGCCACCGCGATGCCAGCCGACCTGTGCCAGCCACGGCCCATGGACCGACCTCCTCGATCCCAGCCTCCGCCGTACGACGACGGCTTCGCAGGGCCGAACGTCCGCGCTGCCGGGTACCAAGGACCTGATGAGTCGACGACGCGGTTTGGCAGGGCTGTGTCACTGGACGCGGTCCCAGCCGCGGCGGGGGCGGTGGGTGCCTAGTTGGGGGTCGCGGGTGCGGTAGACGATGTAGGGGCGGGTGAGGTAGCCGAGGGGTGCGCTGAAGACGTGGACCAGGCGGGTGAACGGCCAGAGGGCGAAGAGGGCGAAGGCCACGAGTGCGTGCAGTTGGAAGCCGATGGGCGCGTCGGCCATCAACTCCGGCTGGGGCTGGACGGCGAGGAACGAGCGGTACCAGACCGACACGCCCTCGCGGTAGTCGTAGTGCCCGCCCACAGACAGGATGGAGCCGGCGATGGTGTTCCACATGCCGAGGACGATCGCTGCGGCGAGGAAGGCGTACATCACCTTGTCCATCCGGGTGGTCGCCGAGAACACCGGCCCGACGGTCCGGCGGCGGTAGATGAGGATCGCCAGGCCGGCCAGTGCCAGGAGGCCGGCGATCATTCCACCGACGACCGCGATGACGTGGTAGATCTCCTTGGTGACGCCGACGGCCGCGGTCCACGATTCCGGGACCAGCAGGCCGATGACGTGGCCGCCGACCACGCCGAGCAGGCCGAAGTGGAACAGCGGGCTGCCGATCCGCAGCAGCCGGTTCTCGTACAGCTGCGACGACCGCGTGGTCCAGCCGAACTTGTCGTACCGATATCTCCAGACGTGGCCCACCACGAACACCGTCAAGCAGATGTACGGCACGACGACCCACAAGAACGTGTCCATGCTCAGCGACCTCCCGGGAACGTCGGCATCGGCAGCGGAATCGGCTGCGCGGGGCCGGTGTCGAACGCGGCGCCGTACGGCGTGAGTCCGACCTCCTCGTCCGGTGGACCTTCGGCGATCAACCGCTGAACTGCTTCCATCTCGTCGCCGCGCAGGGGTGGGAAGGTGGCAGTGACCGCCTCGACGGCTCCGGCCCACCGTGAACCGCTGTCGGTCAGCCCGCGCCGGAGCAGTTCCAGGCCGGCTCGGTGCTCGAGCAGCAGTCGTCTGCCCGCGTCGCGGTCGATGGTGGCCGCGTATTCGAGGACGACGCACAGGTGATCGGGCAGTTCGGTCTCGTCGAGCTCGAAGCCCGAGGCGAGGTACGTCTGCTTGAACCGCAGCAATGCGCCGCCGCGCTTGCGGGTGTCGCCGTACGCGAAGTAGGTGAGGAACAGGTTGTGCCGACGGCGACTGTCGAACGTCTCGACGTACTCGGCCTCAAGTTCGGCGAGCGGAGTGCCGGCGAGGTTTCCGGCGGTCGCCCGCAGCAACTCCCCCAACCGAGGCGGGAGTTCATGAGAGGCACGGACGATCAGGTCGAGCTGGTCGATCAGTTGCTGATCGGGGTAGCCGAGCAGAAGAGAGGCCGACTGCCAGGCCACCGTGAGCTGCGTGGCGTCGAGACCACGATCGGACTTGCGCAGGAGTGGGCTCATCGCTGATCCGGACCTTTCGCCTTCGGCGGGAACAGCCCGCTGGGAGCGCCCTTGCCATCCCAGTTCAGCAAGTTGACGCGGGCGCTCTTGTCGTCAGGAGCGGCGAGTGTGTCCGAGGTCTGACGGTCCTGCAGCATCTGGAAGTTCTCGACCGCGATCGGCGTCGGTACGCCGGAACCCTCGCCGAACGGACCCGATCCACCCATCCCCGGACCACCGTCGTAGTCCAGCGAACAGGCGAGCTCCTCCAACGCATGAGCCTGCTCGGCGTGCGCAGGTGGGATGACGTACCGCTCGTCGTACTTGGCGAGAGCCAGCAACCGGTACATGTCGTACAGGTCCTCCTCGCCCATACCGACAGCCGCGGGGATGGCGCTGTCCGGATCCCGGCCCATGTTGATGTCCCGCATGTACGAACGCATCGCGGCGAGCTTGCGCAGTACCCGGTCGACGGGAGCGACGTCGCCCGCGGTGAAGAGCTCGGCGAGATACTCGATCGGGATCCGCAGCGCGTCGATCGCCGCGAACAGGTTCTCCCGACGCTCCGCGTCCTCGCCGGTCTCGCGCACCACGTCGACGACCGGTGACAGCGGCGGGATGTACCAGACCATCGGCATCGTGCGGTACTCCGGATGCAGCGGCAGCGCGACCTGGTACTTGTTGATCAGCGCGTGCACCGGCGATCGTTGCGCGGCGTCGATCCAGTCCCGGGGGATGCCGTCCCGTTCGGCCGCGCGGATCACGTCAGGGTCGTTCGGATCGAGCAGGATCGACCGCTGCGCCTCGTACAGATCGTGGTCATCGGGTACCGACGCCGCCTCGAGAACGCGGTCCGCGTCGTACAGCACCAGACCGAGGTAGCGGAGCCGGCCGACGCAGGTCTCGGAACAGACAGTGGGCAGACCCACCTCGATCCGCGGGAAGCAGAAGGTGCACTTCTCCGCCTTGCCGGTGCGGTGGTTGAAGTACACCTTCTTGTACGGGCATCCCGAGATGCACATCCGCCAGCCCCGGCATCGGTCCTGGTCGACCAGCACGATGCCGTCCTCGGTGCGCTTGTAGATCGCGCCGCTCGGGCAGGACGCCGCGCACGACGGGTTGAGGCAGTGCTCGCAGATCCGCGGCAGGTAGAACATGAAGGTCTGCTCGAACTCGAACTTGACCTTGTCACCGACCTTCTTCAGTACCGGGTCCCGCTCCGCGGTCGCAGCCGATCCGCCCAGGTTGTCGTCCCAGTTCGACGACCAGGAGATCTTCATGTCCTTGCCCGAGATCAGCGACTTCGGCCGCGCGACCGGCGTGTGCTCCTGCGCCGGCGCATCGGTCAGGTTGGCGTAGTCGTACGTCCAGGGCTCGTAGTAGTCGTTGATCGAGGGCATCTTGGGGTTCGAGAAGATCGTCAGCAGCTTCTTCAGCCGGCCACCGGCCTTCAGCGTGAGCCGACCGCGTTTGTTGAGGGTCCAACCACCCTTCCAGGTCTCCTGGTCCTCGTAGGTGCGTGGGTAGCCCTGGCCCGGCCGGGTCTCGACGTTGTTGAACCACACGTACTCGGTGCCTGTCCGGTTGGTCCAGGCCTGTTTGCAGGTGACCGAGCAGGTGTGGCACCCGATGCACTTGTCGAGGTTCATCACCATCGCCATCTGCGCCATGACCTTCATCAGTAGGTCACCTCCTGGGAGCGCCTGCGGATCACGGTGACCTCGTCTCTCTGGTTGCCGGTCGGCCCGAGGTAGTTGAAGGCGAAGGACAGTTGTGCGTACCCGCCGATGACGTGGCTGGGTTTGATCAGGATCCGGGTCAGCGAGTTGTGGATGCCTCCGCGCTTGCCGGAAGCCTCGGCCAGCGGTACGTCGATCAGCCGGTCCTGCGCGTGATGCATGTAGACCGTGCCCTCGGGCATCCGGTGCGAGACGATCGCCCGCGCGACCACCACGCCGTTGCGGTTCACGGCCTCGATCCAGTCGTTGTCCGCGACACCGATCTTCGCGGCGTCCCGCTCGCTCATCCAGATCGTCTGCCCGCCCCGGCTCAGCGACAGCATGAACAGGTTGTCCTGGTACTCCGAGTGGATCGACCACTTGTTGTGCGGCGTCAGGTACCGGACCGTCACTCCCCCGACCGCCTCCTGCAGATCACCCACCGACGGCTCCGCGAACAACGCGGCCATGTTCAGCGGCGGCCGGTACACCGGAAGGCCTTCGCCGAGCTCGGCCATCCAGTCGTGGTCGAGGAAGAAGTGCTGCCGGCCGGTGAGCGTGTGCCACGGCTTGAGCCGCTCGACATTGATCGTGAACGGCGAGTACCGGCGACCACCGGTCTCCGAGCCGGACCACTCCGGCGACGTGACGACCGGGACCGGTGCCGCTTGCGTGTCGGCGAAGGTGATCTGTTTGCCCTCGTGCTCGGCCGCCAGATCGTGCAGCAGCGTACCGGTGCGCTTCTCCAGCGTCTTGAATCCCTGCGTTGCGAGGTGTCCGTTGGTAGTGCCGGACAGCGCCAGGATCGCCTCGCAGGCGTGAACGTCCCGCTTGAGCGACGGCCGCCCGTCGGCCGGACCGCCGCGGATCGCGCCGTTCTTGTGGCGGAGGTAGTCGATCGAGGCGCTGACGTCGTACGTGACGCCCTTGGTCGTCGTACCGAGCTTGTCGAGTACCGGGCCGAGTGCCTGTATCCGTGCGCCGACCGCGGCGTAGTCGCGCTCCACCTCGACGAGTTTCGGCATCGTTGCCCCTGGCACCGGTTCGCACTCGCCGGCCTTCCAGTCCCGAACGACGCCGTGCGGGTTGGCCATCGCGTCCGGCGTGTCGTGCAGCAGCGGTACGGCGACCACGTCGCGGCGGGTCCCGAGACGGGTCGCAGCCAGCTCGCTGAACTTCTCAGCGATCGTCTGCCACGCGTCCCAGTCTGTGCGGGTCTGCCAGGGTGGTGCGATTGCCGGGTTGAACGAGTGCACGAACGGGTGCATGTCGGTGGTGTTGAGGTCGTGCTTCTCGTACCACGTTGCCGCCGGCAACACCACGTCGGAGAACAACGTCGTACTCGTCTGCCGGAAATCCAGCGTCAGCAGTAGATCGAGCTTTCCCTCCGGCGCCTGCTCGTGCCACTCCACATCGCGCGGACGCTGGCCCTCGCCGGCCTCGGTGGCTCGCAGCGAATTGTCGGTGCCCAGCAGGTGTTTCAGAAAGTATTCGTTGCCCTTGCCCGACGATCCGAGCAGGTTCGCCCGCCAGACAGCGAGCACCCGCGGGAAGTTCTCCGGCGAGTCCGGGTCCTCGGCCGCGAACCGCAGCTCGCCCGACTGCAACTGGTCGACCACGTGCTCCCCGACCGGCCGGCCCGTGGCGGCGGCATCGTCGGCGAGGTCGAGCGGGTTGCGGTTGAAGGTCGGGTACGACGGCATCCACCCCATCCGCGCGCTCTTGGCGATCACGTCGGCGGTGCTGAGCCCGGCGAGCAGCCCGCTGCCGGTCGCGGCCGACACCGTGTCGGCGGAGAACGTGTCGTACCGGAACTGGTCGGTGTGCAGGTACCAATAGGCGGTGTGGATCATCTGGCGCGGCGGCCGGGCCCAGTCGAGCCCGAACGCCAGCTGCGCCCAGCCCGTGATCGGCCGGCACTTCTCCTGGCCGACGTAGTGCGCCCAGCCGCCACCGTTGACGCCCTGGCAGCCGGTCAGCGTGGTCAGCGCGAGGAATCCGCGGTAGATCGTGTCGGAGTGGAACCAGTGATTGGTTCCCGCGCCCATCAGGATCATCGAACGCCCGCGCGATTCCTCGGCGTTGGCCGCGAACTCGCGGGCGATTCTCGCCGCAGCGGCGGCCGGCACGCCGGTGATCGGCTCCTGCCAGGCGGGCGTGTACGGCGCGGTCGCATCGTCGTACGACGTGGCGTAGTCACCCTCGAGCCCATCGCGCGCGACGCCGTACTGCGCCAGCATCAGGTCGAAGACCGTGGCGACGAGGTGCTCGCCGATCCGGCGGACCGGCACTCCTCGCGACACGGACCCCGGCGCACCGTCGACGGTGTCGAACCGCGGCAGCTCCACCGCCACGGACGCACCGCCTGGTTCATGCAGCGTCAGTCGCGGATCCACCTCGCCCAGGTCGAGGTTCCAGCGGCCGGCGCCGGAGCCGCCGAACCGGTGACCGAGCGAACCGTTCGGGACCACCGGCTGATCGGTGACCGAGTCCAGGAGCACGGTCTTGAAGTGCGCGTTCTCCTCGTCCTGGCCCAGGTCCGCCGCGGTCAAGAACTTCCCCGCCCGATACGCTCCTCCGTCCGTCGGCTCGAGCGCCACCAGGTACGGCAGGTCCGTGTACTTCTTCGTGTAGTCCCGGAAGTACGGCGTTTCGCGATCGACGAAGAACTCCTTCAGGATCACGTGCCCCATCGCCATCGCCAGCGCGCCGTCCGTCCCCGGCCTGACGGCCAGCCACTCGTCGGCGAACTTCACGTTGTCCGCGTAGTCGGGCGACACCACCACGACCTTCTGCCCGCGGTACCGCGCCTCGGTCATCCAATGCGCATCCGGCGTCCGGGTCACCGGGACGTTCGAGCCCCACATCATCAGATAGCCCGCGTCCCACCAGTCCCCCGACTCCGGTACGTCGGTCTGATCCCCGAACATCTGCGGTGACGCCACCGGCAAGTCGGCGTACCAGTCGTAGAAGGACAGCATCGAGCCACCGATCAACGACGTGAACCGGGCGCCCGACGCATGCGACACCATCGACATCGCGGGGATCGGCGAGAACCCCGCGACCCGGTCCGGTCCCCACTTCTGGATCGTGTGCACGTACGCCGCCGCGACCAGTTCGGTGGCCTCCTCCCAGGTCGCGCGGACCAGCCCGCCCTTGCCGCGGGCGGACTTGTAGGCCTTCGCCCGCTGCGGGTTGTCGACGACATGCGCCCACGCCTTCACCGGGTCCCCGCCGTACTGGCTCTTGGCCTCGCGGTACATCTGCAGCAACACACCACGTACGTAGGGATAGCGGACCCGCGTCGGCGAGTACGTGTACCAGGAGAAGGCGGCGCCCCGCGGGCATCCGCGGGGCTCGTACTCCGGCTTGTCGGGTCCGACCGACGGGTAGTCGGTCTGCTGGGTCTCCCAGGTGATGATGCCGTCCTTGACGTACACCTTCCACGAACACGATCCGGTGCAGTTGACACCGTGGGTCGAGCGGACCACCTTGTCGTGGCTCCAACGATCGCGGTAGAAGTCGTCGGCCTGGCGTCCGCCCTGCTTGGTCAGGGTTCTGAGGTCGTCCGACACGGTGCCTCTGGTGAAGAAGCGCCGGGTGCGGACCAGAGCTTCGGTAAGTTCGTTGTCCAGGCTCATGCAGGCTCCTCGCTCGTCTGACGTTGCTCCTGGAGGGTTGGCTGAGCGGTCTTCCTTACGATGGTCAAGGTGAGCAGCAGGGTCAACGCCGCGGTCGCCGAGAGCAGCCAGAGGCCGATCGCGTAGGAATCGGTACGGCCGTACACGTACCCCATGACCAGCGGAGGTACGAACCCGCCGAGGCCTCCCGCGGCGCCGACCAGGCCGGTGACTCCACCGACCCGGGCCGGGTCCGTGACCTTGGCGATCAGGGCGAACGTAGCGCCGCTGCCCGAGCCGAGCGCGGCGGCCATGCCCAGGAACGCGATCGTGCCGATGTGCTCGAGCAGCGGATGAGTCGCGGCCACACCGGCGCCGGCCACCACTACGGCGTACCCCGCGGCCAGGACCGGGATCGGGCCGAACTTGTCCGACAGCCAGCCGCCGATCGGACGCATGATCACGGCGACGACGACGAAGCCGGCCATCCGGTTCGCCGCATCCGCCGGGGTCAGGCCGTAGTCGGTCTTGAGGTACGCGGGCAGGTACACCGAGAACGCGACGTACCCGCCGAAGGCCACCGCGTACAAGGCGCAGGCCTGCCAGGTGATCGGGAGCCGCGCGTTGGACGACAGCCGCTTCACCAGGGACGTGGTCGGCGCGGTGCGTCCCGGAGCATCGCGCAGGACCGACCACGCGACGACCGCGTAGACCGCCAGCACCCCCGCCGTGATCAGGAAGGGCGTCCGCGATCCCAGTCCGTCGTACAACTTCACGGTCGTGAGCGCGCTGATCGCCGTACCACCCATGCCGGCGCCGAAGACACCTACGGCCAGGCCGCGGCGCTCGGGCGGGAACCACGCGTTCACGAACGGTACGCCGACCGCGAAGGTCGTCCCCGCGATACCGAGGAAGAAGCCACCCACCAGCAGCAAGGCGTACGAGTCGAGCGCGACGAACGCGATGAACAGGATCGGCACGATCGTCACCGCCGACACGATCGGGAACATCACCCGGCCGCCGACCTTGTCGGTCAGCGCGCCGACCACGATGCGCCCCAGCGAACCGACGATCACCGGGACCGCGACCAGCAACGCGACGTCCGACTCGGTCAGCGTCCCGAGGGCCCCGTTCTGCCGGAACAGCGGCCCGAGCGGACTGATCAGCGCCCAGGCCCAGAAGTTGACGGCGAAACCAACCGTCGCCAGGGCAAGCATCAGCCCCGGCGAGCCCGCCTTGGTCCTGTCTGTCGACCGCCCCGACGGGGTCATCCGCGGTCACGCTCCGAAATCATCATGGTCATCACCATTTCCGACATTCGGTACGTTGCCTATGGGACCAAAGTCCCGCGTCGGTCCGCAACAGCCCCTGTCCTCGCGCGGCCCGATGCTCAGAGCATGTTCCGGATCTCCTCCAGGGTGATGCCTTCGACCTCGGGCACGAACAGACCGGGGAGCAGATAGCAGCGCGCGGACTGAACCGGCTCGTATCCACCGGCCCTGATCTGCGCCGCCGTCGGCAGGTAGCCGATGATGCCGTTCGCGTAGGCGACGGGCAGACAGCGGTTGCCCGTGGCGGCGCGGACGGCGAGCCCGTACTCGACGCAGGCCTCGGCGTTGAGGGCGAGCAGCGACAGGCCTTCGAGCAGGTCGAGCCGTTGGAGAACGAGGGTCGCGGTGGGCCGGAGCCGCTCCGGGTGGGCGAGGTAGAAGCGTCCCCACTCGCCCTCGACGCCGGGCCGGGTGCTTGCCGCCCGCAACTCGTACTCGGTCGGCACGGACCGGAACGGCAGCTCGACCGTCGACCACGAGGCCTTGATCGCCGTGGGTGTGAGTTCGCGTCCCTCGTCGGCCAGGGTCTTCCGAATCGTGTCGGCCAGCCGCGCACCCTCGCGCCGGGCTGCGGCCAAGCCCGTGGACGCCAACGACCCTGGATCCTGGTCACCGCAGCATCCCTGAAGGTACGTGATCACCCCGCCGGTCTCGGCCTCCAGCGACGTACAGGCAAGCCCGGCGAAATCGGGCGTCACCGCGTTGGCCGCGTTGATCACCGGATGGCAGGTGTAGTGCACCCAGGCGGCGAGCAGTGAACCGTCGGCCCGGCGGAACGTCACGGTCGTCAACTCGTTGTCCCGAGGCCCGTCCTCGACGTCGGCACGGCGATAGCTGCCGAGATCGTGCAGCCTGCTGGTCCGTCGGACCGTGACCGGCTCGAGCGCTGCCGATGCCGCAGCCGAGGCCGCGACAACCCGATCGGTCAAGAGCTCGATGTAGCGCGGATCCAGCGGACCGAGGATCGGCGCGTGCCACTGCGCAGTCTGTGGCGCGGAGTGCGTGTGCGTCGCGGTGAACGTGATGCAGCCGGCAGGTACGCCGAGGGCATCGGCGACCAGGGGCCGGAGCCGTTCGACCAGTTCCGGGCCCCAGCTGAGCAGATCAGCGGCGACCACGGCCCCCGCTGTGTCGCCCGACTCCACGACCGTGACGCGCAGGAACAGCGGATCGGCGACCTCGGTGGTCACGGTTCCCTGCCGAGACCCGAAGCCGGCGAGTGGGATCGGCAGTTCCGGAGTGATGTCGATCGCCGCCGCGCCGGCCTGCATCATGCGGTGCTCCTTCTGGGAGGCCTTGGCCCTCAATCATCGCCTGCCTACTGATCCGTCAGTGAGATGCTGACACCTGGCGGTGCGATGAGCGAGTTGTGCACGGTGCAGTGGTTGGCGATCGCGAGCAGGGCTTCGCGACGCCCGGCCGGGAAGCCGTCCGGGAGGCGGATGCTGATCCCGATCTCGTCGACCCGGGCCGGCTCGCGACGAACAGTTCCGTCGGCGGTTCAGGGAAGCTGGACGTAGCCGTGGCGCATCTTCCACAGGAAGTACTTCTCGAAGCCGAGTTTCATCAGGTGGGCCTGCGGGCCGGGGATGAGTACGCCGTGCTTGCGCGGCGGCAGCATCTTGTCAGCGAGGATGATCACACCGTTGTTGCCGGCATCCATCACGCAGACGGCCTTGATGTCCCCGAACGACTTCGTGTTCACCGGCTCCTCGCCCCGGATCTGCGCCGCGATGTTCGACGCCGCCGTGTGCGCCATCACCTCGGTCGGGAAGCCCGTCTTCGGAATCCCCACCGGCGTCGGCGTCTGCCACGGTACGGCGACCGCGGCCGCCACACCGACCGCGTACACGTCGTCGTACTTCTCACTCTGGTACGTGTCCCGCACCACGACGTACCCCTTGTCGTCGGCCAGGCCGTTCGACTCCTTCAGGAAGCTCTGCCCGAGGAACGGCGGGATCACCATGCCGAACGAGAACGGCACCGCCTCGCCGTCGGCCAGCACGAGCGCGCCGTCCTCGACGTAGTCGATCCCGACCGAGATCCGCGCGCTGATCCCCTCTTTCTTGAGGAACATGCCCAGCAACTGCTCGCCGTGCGGCAGTCCGCCGATCCCGAAATGCCCGAGGAACGGCTCCGCGGTGACGTAGGTCAGCCTCACCTGCTTGTGCAGACCGGCCTTCCGGAGCTGGTACGCCGTGTTGAACAAGAACTCGTACGCCGCCCCAAAACACCCCGCGCCCTGCGTCGCCGCGACGACCACGTCACCGGGATCGTCCAGGAACCGGTGCCACGCCCCTGCCGTTCGCTCCGCCTCGGGGAGCGTCGTGATCGTGTTCGCGTGTTCCTTGAAACCGGGCACGACGTCGTCCTTGTTGCGGTAGCCCGTCGCGATGACCAGGTAGTCGTAGGCCAGCTCCCGCCCGCCCTCGATCGTGACCTGCTTGCCGACCGGATCGACCTTGGTCGCGGCCGCGTGCACGAACTCGATGCCGTGCGCATCCAGTGTCGGCGCCACCGGAAACGTGATGTCCTCGCGGTCCCGCTTGCCGAACGGCAGCCAGATCAGGCTCGGATTGAAGAGAAACTGGTCACTCGCGGACGCCACGGTCACGTCCACGTCGCCGTCGAGCTCGTGCTTCACCGCCAGCGCCGCGGTCAAGCCACCGAAGTTGGCTCCCAGTACCAGAACCTTCTTACGCATGCTCCAGCCTCCTCGATCGAGTCCCTCCTGTGACTCAACCTCGCCGACCGGCGCCTACGAGAGAGCTGATCGGCCCTGATCCACCGGGTCTCAGGTCCCCGGGATCACGCCAAGGCGAGGAGGAAGGGGCGTCGTACCCCCGCGGGCGGGACCTCTCGCCCTACACCGTCTGCTCCGTCAGGTGGACCGTGACAACAAGAGCGGGAACTCCAGAGCGAGGTGAGGACGATGCTGATCCGGGACCTGATGACCACGCCGGTGATGACGGTGAGCCCCGTCACGACGATCTCCGCGGCGCTTCAGATGCTGGACGGCGCGAAGATCACCTCGCTGCCGGTCGTCGACCGGCACGGCACGCTGGTCGGGATCGTCAGCGAGGCGGACCTCGTGGAGGACGAGAACCTGATCGGCGACCGCGTGCCGGCCACCGTCCTGCGGCTCCCCGGTCCGACCCCACCGCGCCGGGTCGCCGACGTCATGACCCACCTCGTCGTGAGCGTCGGGCCGGACGAGGAGCTGGAAGCGGCGATCGACCTGATGCGGTCCACGATGGTGAAGAGCCTGCCGGTCGTCGAGCACGGCCGGGTGGTCGGAGTGATCAGTCGCAGCGACGTGATCCATCTGCTCGCCAACCGCGACCGCCGTGTCCAGGCCGAGGTGACCGAGTTGCTCCAGGCCGAAGGACCGGACTGGAGCGTCCAGGTGCAGGACGGCATCGTCACCATCACCGGCCCGGCCGATCCCCGCGAACGCCACCTCGCCGAAGTCCTCGCCGGCACCGTCCGCGGCGTCATCGGCGTACAGGTCAGCCGCCTGAGCACGCTCTGACGGAGCGTCGCCTGGCCGGCCGGCGTGTCAGGCCGGCTGCTGGCGCAACAGCCCGATGGTGTTCCCGTCGGGATCCGCGAACAGGGCGAACCAGCCGATGCCGGGGATCTCCGTCGGCTCGACGACGGTCTTCGCGCCGAGCGCAACGGCCCGGTCGAGCATTGCCCGGAGATCGTCGACCGCGACGTACACGGTCACGTACGGCGGCATCTCGCCGCTCGTCTGCAGCAGGCCGCCGCCGATACCGTCCGCGCCCGCCGGCACCAGCGAGTACTCGGGACCCGCCGGCTGCAGCTGCCACCCGAACAGGTCGCCGTAGAACGATGCCATCCGCCCGAGATCGGGACCGCCGATCTCGAAATGGATCACCGGATTCGTCATCAGGACTCACCCCCCACACGCAGGAACCTCAGTGCCGACCACTCGACCCTGGGAACGCCCGCCGGCACAGGGCCGAAATCCTCCCGTTCGATGGCCGAACGACCCTTTCCGGCGGGGTTTCCTGCACGACCCACAGGATTCGCATAGGCGGGACCTTCGGCCCTATCGCGCGCCACGCGGCCTGACCACAGTGGGGGCTACGCAGCCGGAAGGAACGCCGATGGCCAAGACGCACGACTTCGATCACTCACGACTCAGGATCTTGAGCCGTCCCGAGTGTCTGCGCCTGCTCGGCTCGGTTCCGGTCGGCCGGCTCATCTACACCACCGGTGGACTGCCCGCCGTTCGGCTCGTCAACTTCGTCTCGGATGCGGAAGCCGTCGTGTTCAGCTCAGGTCCGGGAGACAAGCTCCGGGCCGCGGAACGTGCCGATGTGGTGGCGTTCGAGGCCGACGACGTGGACCTGGAACGGCATACCGGCTGGACGGTCACCGTGATCGGCCGGCTGTCGGTGGTCACCGCCGCCGAGGCCGCGGACCTGCGGCGAACGTTGCCTGCACACTCCTGGCTCCCCATGGAGGACCCACAACTGGTCCGGATCAGCATCGAATCCGCCAACGGACGTCGCCTGGTCCCCTGGGGCGAGCGCCCGCGGCAAGGTTAGAGAGGGCGACACCAGATGTCCGCGATCTCGGTGACCGGTCTGGTCAAGACCTTCGGGCCGTCCAGGGCCCTGGACGGACTCGACCTCGACGTACGAACCGGCGAGGTCCACGGCTTCCTCGGGCCGAACGGCTCGGGCAAGACCACCACGATCCGGGTCCTGCTCGGACTGCTGCGCGCCGATGCCGGAACGGTCCGCCTGCTCGGCGGCGATCCGTGGGCCGACGGCGTCTCACTACGCGCCCGCCTCGCCTACGTGCCGGGCGACGTCACCCTGTGGCCGGGCATCACCGGAGGTGAGGTCATCGATCTGATGGGCCGGTTGCGCGGCGGACTCGACCGGCGTCGTCGCGACGACCTGCTGGAGCGGTTCGACCTCGACCCGCGGAAGAAGGCGTCGACGTACTCCAAGGGCAACCGGCAGAAGGTCGGCCTGATCGCTGCGCTCACCTCCGACGCGGAGCTGCTGCTTCTCGACGAGCCGACGTCGGGACTGGACCCGCTGATGGAATCCGAGTTCCAGCGGTGCATCGAGGACGTCAAGGCCGAGGGCCGGACCGTGCTGCTGTCCAGCCACATCCTCGCCGAGGTCGAAGCGCTGTGCGACCGGGTCAGCATCATCCGGCTCGGCAAGACCGTCGAGTCCGGCACGCTGACCGAGCTCCGGCACCTGACCCGGACCTCGATCTCGGTCGAGACCACACACCCGCTCGACGGAATCACCACGCTGCCGGGCATTCACGACCCGAGCGTCGACGGCAACCGCGGCATGTTCGACGTCGACACCGCGCATCTCGACGAAACGATGCGGCACCTGTCCGCCCTCGGCGTACGAAGCCTCACCAGTACTCCGCCGACCTTGGAGGAGTTGTTCCTGCGCCACTACGACACCGCGGACGAGTCATGAGCACCGCTGCCGGTACCGGCGTACTGCTGCGCTTCATGCTCCGGCAGGAGCGTCGCGGCCTGCCCTGGTGGCTGATCGGCTCCGGGCTGCTCGTCGGCTACCAGTCGGTCGGCAGCCAGAACCTGTACGACACCCCCGAGGCCCTCGCCGAGCTTCGGGAGACCATGACCGGCAACGCGGCCATGCTCGCGATGAGCGGCCCCGAACGCCTCCTCGACACGATCGGCGGCGAGGTCGTCTTCGAGATCTTCGGGTTCCTCGCGATCGTGGTCGGCCTGATGAACATGTTCCTGGTCGGCCGGCACACCCGCACCGACGAGGAGACCGGCCGCGGCGAGTTGATCCGCTCGACGCGCACGGGCCGGCACGCTCCCCTGATCGCCGCCCTGCTGCTGGCCGGTATCGCCGATCTCGCCGTCGCGGTCGTGGTCTTCGGTGCGGCAGCGGGCACCGGTCTGCCGGTCGGCGGCTCTGTCCTGCTGGGTGCCGCCACGGCGAGCGTCGGAGTCGCGTTCGCCTGCTTGACCGGGGTGGCGGTGCAGGTGTTCGAGAACCCCCGATCGGTGTACGGCGCCGTCGGGATCGCGATCGGTACGGCGTTCGTGCTGCGCGCGGCCGGGGACATCGGCAACGCCGCCTGGTCGTGGCTGTCGCCGATCGGATGGGGGCAGCGCACCTTCCCGTACGCCGGAGACCGGTGGTGGCCGCTGCTGCTCCCGCTCGCGGCCGGCGTCCTCCTCGTCGGCCTTGCCCTGATCCTGCTGGACCGGCGCGACTTCGGCGACGGCCTGCTGCCGTACCGGGCCGGCCGGGCGACCGCCTCCTGGGCTTTGGGATCGCCGCTCGGACTCGCCTGGCGTCTCCAGCGCGGTTCGATCATCGGCTGGGCCGCCGGACTCCTGGTCCTCGGTATCGCGTACGGGTCGTTCGCCGACTCCGTCGAGGAATACGTCACCGACAACCCAGAAGTCGCGCAGTACTTCCCCGGGGGCGCGGCCGATGTCGTCAATTCGTACCTCGCTCTGGTCATCGTGATCTGTGCGCTGCTGGCCGCGGCGTCCGCCGTCGCCGGCGCGATGCGCGCTCGGCACGAGGAAACCTCCGGGCGGGCCGAACCGGTGCTGGCCACCAAGGTCAGCCGCCGGGCCTGGCTCGGGGGCCACGTGACCGTCACGCTCGCCGGAAGCGCGGTGGCCGTCGCCGCGGCCGGGCTCGGGCACGGCCTCGCCTACGGCATCGCGATCTCCGACCCGGACCAGGCCCTCCGCCTGACCGGTGTCGCCCTCGTCCAGCTACCCGCGGTATGGCTCGTCGTCGCGGTCGCCGTACTCGCCATCGGCTGGTTGCCACGCGCCGCCGCCGCCGTGACCTGGACACTCATCGGCTACTGCGCGGTCATCACCATGTTCGCCGATTCCTTCGACCTCCCCGGCTGGGTCCGGCAGGCCTCACCCTTCATCCACCTCCCGCAAGCCCCGCTGGACACGGTCACGGCCGCGCCGCTGCTGATCACGACCGCAGTCGCGGCAGCTCTCCTCGCCACCGGCTTCGCCGGCCTCGCCCACCGCGACTTCGGCTACTGACAACGACGTCGAAGCCGACGTAGCCGACCGCGGTCGCACGAACGGCATCGCCGTACCGATGCCACAGCAGGTGGTGCCGAACTGTCCGGGCCGACGGGACCTTCGGCCCTGTGGGGACGCCGGAGGGCGGCGCACAGTCAGGGCATGAGCGCCGTGTCCGCAGCGACGGCTGCCGAACACCGGCCGGCTCGCGGGACCGTGGCCGGCTGGATTCTCGCGTTCAGCGGCTACGACCCGGCGGACGAGCGGCGGCGCGAGGCGCTCTGCACGACCGGCAACGGGTGCTTCGCCACCCGCGGGGCCTGGGCCGGATCAGTGGCCGGAGACCATCACTATCCGGGGACGTATCTCGCCGGGTACTACAACCGTTTGCCGGACACGATCGCCGAGACCCGCGTCGAGAACGAGAGCCTGGTCAACGTCCCCGACTGGCTGCCGCTGACGTTCGCCGTCGGGACCGGCGCGTGGTGGACGCCGGACACCACCCAGATCGACGAGTACGAGCTCGAGCTCGACACCCGGCGTGGAGTCGTGACCCGCCGGTTCCTGCTCCGGGACGCGAGCGGCCGGCAGATCCGCGGGGTCGAACGTCGCTTCGCCAGCATGGCCGACCCGCACCTCGCCGGACAATCCCTCGCCGTCACCGCCGTGAACTGGTCCGGCCGGCTCCGGATCGGTTCCGCGGTGCACGGCGCCGTGACGAACTCGGGTGTCGAGCGCTACCGCAAGCTCGCCGGGCATCATCTCGACGAGCTCACCCCATTCGTTGCCGATGGCAACCTCATCGTCACCGCGACCACCAGCCAGTCGCGGCACCGGATCGCCGTCGGATCTCGAACCGTTGCTGCCCACAACGGATGGACCACCCGCACCGACGACACGTCGGCGTACGGCGAACTCACGGCCGACGTGACGGCGGGCGAGGTCGTCACCGTCGAGAAGGTGGCCGCGATCCACGGCTCGCGCGACGACGGCATCTCCGAACCCGGGCTCGCGACCCAGCTCGCCCTGACCAACGCGCCCTGCTTCGCCGACCTGCTGGAAGCGCACGTGCTCGCCTGGTCGCAGCTGTGGCGCCGCTTCGCCATCGATCTCGAGGAGTCGTACGACGGAACGCTGCCCGCGGTCCGCCTGAACATCTTCCACCTGCTGCAGTCGATCTCGCCGCACACCGCCGACGTGGATGCCGGCGTACCCGCCCGCGGCCTGCACGGCGAGGCGTACCGCGGTCACGTCTTCTGGGACGAGCTCTTCGTCTTCCCGGTGCTGACGTTCCGGATGCCGGACCTGGCTCGCTCACTCCTGCTGTACCGGTGTCGCCGTCTCCCCGCCGCCCGCCTCGCAGCCAGACAACTCGGCCTCCGTGGCGCGAGGTTCCCGTGGCAATCAGGAAGCGACGGACGCGAAGAGAGCCAGCGCCTCCACCTCAACCCGCTCTCCGGCCACTGGACCGAGGACGGGACCGACCTCCAACGGCACGTCGGCCTCGCCGTCGCCTACACGATGTGGCAGTACGTCGAGACGACCGGCGACACCGAGTTCCTCTCCAGCCACGGCGCCGAGGTGATCGTCGAGGTCGCCAGGTTCTTCGCCGGTCTGTCCGAGTACGACGCCGGCCGCGACCGCTACGTGATCCGGGGCGTGGTGGGTCCCGACGAGTTCCACACGGCGTACCCGGGCCGCGCGCAGCCGGGCATCGACAACAACGCGTACACCAACGTGATGGCCGCCTGGCTCTTCGACGTCGCCGCTCGTGCTCTCGACCGGCTGCCGGCGTGGCGGCGTACCGAACTCGTCGATTCGCTCGGGCTTCACCAGGAGGAACTCAACCACTGGGACGAGCTCACCCGCCGCCTGTACGTACCCTTCCACGACGGCGTCATCAGCCAGTTCGAAGGCTACGAGCAGCTGACCGAGCTGGACTGGCCGCGGTACCGGCAGCAGTACGGCGACATCCGGCGGCTGGATCGCATCCTCGAAGCCGAAGGCCGCGACGTGACGTCGTACCAAGTCTCCAAGCAGGCCGACGTCCTGATGCTCCTGTACCTGCTCCCGCTCCAGGACCTCCACGCGCTGATGGCACGGCTCGGCTACCCGTTGTCCGCCGAAACCGTCCGCAGGACCGTCGAGTACTACCTCGCACGCACCTGCCACGGCTCGTCGCTCAGCGCGATCGTGCACGCCTGGGGACTCGCGACACTCGACCCGGACCAGGCGCTCGCGTTCCTCGAGCAGGCTCTGCACAGCGACGCGGGCGACGCACTACGCACCGGCACGACCGCCGAAGGCATCCACCTCGGCGCGATGGCGGGCAGCGCCGACCTGATCCAGCGCTGCTTCACCGGCCTGACCACGACCAACGACGTACTGCGCTTCGGCCCGCACTGGCCCGCCAGACTCGGGAGGCTGCAGATGGTGCTGCGCTACCGAGGTCACCGCATGACAGCCGAGATCTCGAGCACGACGGTCACTGTCACGGTGGATCCCGAGCCGGGCTCCGCGGTCGCCGTCCGCTGCTACGGACACACCCGGCAACTAGAGCCGGGCGACAGCAACACCTGGACAGCCCCGAGCTTCGGACACCTCCGCCACCAGCGTCCCGGCGCGAGCAGTTGTCCAGTAATCTCCGGGTGAGGTCCGATCAGGGCCGAAGGTCATGCCGGCCAGGGTCTCTCGGACCTCCCGCCGGTCCGTGCGGCCGGACCAGGCTTGAGAGCATGCGATCCACAGTCAGCATGGTTCCCTTCCCCGGGTTCAGCACGTATCCGACCCACCACTCCGTGACCGGGTCGCTCAAGCACGTCTACGACTTCCACGGGTACCCGATCTCGGAGGAGCTGTTGCTGGCCTCGGTCGTGGGCTCGGGTTCGGTGCTCGTGTACCTCGACATGGGGTTTCTGCCGTACTTCGATCTGCCGCCCGGGTACCACTTCGGCGGACATGTCGTCGTCGTGGCCGGCTACGACGCAGAGACCGGGCAGGTGCTGATCGCCGACCGGGACCGGGTGCTGCATCCCGTGGACTGGAATGTGCTCGAGAAGGCGCGTGGGTCGACGTACAAGCCGTTCCCGCCCCGGCACACCTGGTACACGTTCGACTTCGCCGCAGCACGTGAGCCTCGCGCGGCCGACGTCCGCGCGGCGATCGGCGAGGTCTGCGACGGCATGCTGAACCCGCCGATCGCGAACCTCGGCGTAGCGGGGATCCGCAAGGCGATCCGCGAGACGCTGCGGTGGCCGGAAGCCCTCGACGAGGCCGCGGTCATCACCGGCGAGGCCCGCCTCAGCGAACTCGGCAGCGAACTGACCGCGATCGGCGACCTCTGGGAGGACGTCGCCGCGACGTTCACCCTCGCTGCGGAGGCCGACGACCCGGCCGGCCTGCTGCCGCCCGCGACCGCGCCCCTGCACGAGATCGCCGACCGCGAGCAACTTCTGTGGGAACGCCTGCACGCCCTGATCACCAGTTGACCGGGAGGGACCGATGAGCGGCGAGATCGTGGTGTCCGGTTTGACGAAGATGTTCGGCCCGGTGCGGGCCGTGCACGACCTGAGCTTCACCGTGGAGCCGGGTACTGTCACTGGGTTCCTCGGACCGAACGGGGCCGGAAAGACCACGACGCTCCGCTGCCTGCTCGGTCTGGTTGCGCCGACCGCCGGAAGCGCGACCATCGGCGGCCTGCGGTACGTCGACCTGCCGCAGCCGTCCTCGTCCGTGGGCGCGGTACTCGAAGCATCGAGCTTCCACCCCGCGCGCTCGGCCCGGAACCACCTCCGTGTGCTCTGCGTGGTCAACGGGTACCCGGCGAGCCGGGCCGACGAGGTTCTCGACCAGGTCGGGCTGACCAGGGACGCGGACCGGAAACTGCGGGGCTACTCCACCGGCATGCGGCAGCGCCTCGGTCTCGCCGCGGCCCTGCTCGGCGATCCCGGCGTACTCGTACTCGACGAGCCCGCCAACGGGCTGGACCCCGAAGGCATCGCGTGGCTGCGGGCGTTCCTGCGCCGGCTGGCCGCCGACGGCCGCACCGTCCTGATCTCGAGCCACGTGCTGAGCGAGGTCGAGCAGACGGTCGACGACATCGTCATCATCGACAAGGGCACCCTCGTCCGGCAGGGCAACCTCACGGATCTCGCACGCCAGCAGGGCAGCACGATGGTCGTCCGTACGCCGGATCCGGACCGGCTCCTGACGGTACTGCGGCAGCACGCCCGCCGGCCCGGCGTCAAGCGACGGGACGGCGCGGTCATGGTCGACGGTCTGCAACCCGCGGAGATCGGTCACCTCGCGTTCCTGGAAGGGATCGAACTCCACGAACTGACGTCGCAGCGCAGCGACCTCGAAGACATCTTCTTCACGCTCACCGGTGAAGGTGCGGACCGATGACCAGACTGCTGAAAGCCGAATTCACCAAGCTCTTCACGACCAGGCTGTGGCTGTGGCTGCTCCTCGGCGCGACCGGGATGGTTGCGCTGGTCGTTGGCCTGACCATCGGTTTGGCGGACTCCCCCGGTAACCCGAGCCCGCCGCTGACCACACCCGAAGGGCAACGGAACCTGTTCGGCGTGGCGGGCTCCGCGTCCGCGCTGGCGATCGTGCTGGGCATCATCGCCATGACCGGTGAGTTCCGCCACGAGACGGTCACCCCGACGTTCCTCGCCACCCCACGCCGCGGCCGCGTCGTCACTGCGAAGGTCATCGCCTACGCGATCGCCGGCGTCGGCTTCGGGACGGTGTGCATCCTGGCCGAGCTCGCCGTGGCCCTGCCCTGGCTGGCAGCGAAAGGCATCGACGTCTCCCTCACCGGCAACGGGATCCCGCGGACGCTGATCGGCGTCCTGCTGGGGCTCGCCGTCACCACGGTCCTCGGCGTCGGCATCGGTGCGCTGATCCGCAACCAGGTCGCCGCGATCGTGGGGACGCTGGTCTACTTCTTCGTGATCGAGAGTCTGGTCTCCGCCCTGCCGAAGATCCGCGACTACTACAAGTTCTTCCCCGGCGGCGCGTCCAGCGGGCTCGCCAACACCTATCAGCCGAACGTCGAGTTCCTCGCCGGGTGGCAGGCCGGCCTGTTGCTGATCGGGTACGGCGTGGTGTTCGCCGCGCTCGGGACCGCGCTGACCATCCGCCGGGACGTGACCTGAGAATGCTGACCGGACCACGCGGGCTGTCCTCGACCGAAGCGGCCCGGCGGCTGGCGCACGACGGGCCGAACGAGCTGCCGGTACCGCGGCAACGGGCGGCATGGAAGCTGCTCGTCGACCAGTTGACGCATCTCTTCGCGCTGATGCTGTGGGCGGCGGCGTTGCTCGCGCTGCTCACCGGCATGGCTCCGCTGGCGGTGGCGATCGTCGTGATCATCGTGCTGAACGGCGGTTTCGCGTTCGCGCAGGAGTACCGCGCGGACCGGGCCGCGGAGCGCTTGCGCGATCTGCTTCCCGCCCGGGTCCAGGTGATCCGCGACGGCGAACTGATGAGCATCGACGCCCCGGGTCTGGTCGTCGGCGACCGGGTGCTGCTCGCCGCGGGCGACAAGGTCAGCGCCGATCTCCAACTCGCCACGGTGCATGCCCTGGCCGTCGACGAGTCCACGCTCACCGGCGAGTCCGTCCCGGTCCGGCCCGCGTCCACCGACCAGGTGTACGCCGGTACGTACGTCGTCCAGGGTGAGGCGGAGGCCGTCGTGACCGGGGTGGCCGGCGCCACCCGGCTGGCGGGAATCCAGTCGCTGACCGAGAGCGCGGACCGGCCGGACAGCCCGCTCACGGTCGAGTTGCACCGGCTGATCCGGATCATCGCGATCATCGCGACCACGGTCGGGTTGTCGCTGGCCGCCGTGTCCCTCGCCCTCGGTCTGGATTTCACCGATGCGTTCCTGTTCGGCGTCGGCGTGATGGTCGCCCTGGTGCCGGAAGGTCTGCTGCCGACCGTGACGCTGGCACTGGCTCGCGGTGCGCAACGGATGGCGCACGGCAACGCTCTCGTACGGCGTCTGGACGCCGTCGAGACCCTCGGCGCGACGACGTACATCTGCACCGACAAAACCGGAACACTGACGCTGAACCAGATGGAGGTCCAGGAGGTCTGGACCCCTCACGGCATCGTCACGATGACCGGCTCCGGCTACGACCCGACCGGCTCCGCGGCCGGCGACCCACTCGCGATCGAGGCCGCGGCACGCGCGGCGGCGTCGGCGATCGCCTGTATCCGCGGCCACGCCGTCCGGAAGAAGAACCGATGGGTGGCGGAGGGCGATCCGATGGAGGTCGCTCTCGACGTCCTCGCCCGGCGGCTCGGCGTCCCCGCCTTCGATCAGGCGAGCGTGCGGCATCGGGTCGCCTTCAGCAGCGAGACCAGATACAGCGCGGTAGTTGCCAACGGCAACACGTTCGTGATCGGCGCGCCCGATGCGCTGCTGCGGTTCTGCCGCGACGGTGCTGCGGCCGACGCCGCGAGCGCCGTCGACGAGCTGGCGAGCCGTGGTCACCGGGTGCTGGCGGTGGCCTGTGCGACCGGCGTACGCGTGTCGGATGGAGCGCTCGATCTGGGGCCGTGCAGCCTGGAACTGCAGGCGGTCGTCGGGCTGGAGGATCCACCCCGCCAGGACGTGCGCGCCGCACTCGACACCTGCCGGCGGGCCGGGATCCGGATCGCGATCGTGACCGGTGATCACGCCGCGACCGCCGCGGTGATCGCGCGCGAGGTCGGTCTGCTCGGTCCCGGCGGTCTCGTCGTCACCGGCGCGGACCTGCCGGCCGACGACGAGCGGCTCGGCCGGCTGCTCGATCGCGACGAGGGTGTCGTGGTGGCCCGGGTCACCCCGGCGGACAAGCTCCGGATCGCCCGGGCTCTCCGCGCCCGCGGGCACGTGGTCGCGATGACCGGCGACGGTGTCAACGACGCGCCGGCGCTCCGCGAGGCCGACGTCGGCGTCGCCATGGGCGCCTCCGGCAGCGACGTCGCCCGTGCCGCGGCGGATCTGGTCCTGCTCGACGACCACTTCGCGAGCATCGTGCGGGCGGTCGAGCTCGGGCGTGCCACGTTCTCGAACGTACGGCGGTTCCTGACCTACCACCTGACCGACAACGTTGCGGAGCTGGCGCCGTTCGCGGTCTGGGCGCTGACCGGTGGATCGATACCGCTCGCGATCGGCGTCCTGCAGGTGCTTGCGCTGGACATCGGCACCGACATGCTGCCCGCGATCGCGCTCGGCATCGAAGGACCCAGCAAGCGCACCCTCGACGGTCCGGCACGGCATCGCCGGATCGTCGACCGCGGCCTGCTGGCCAGGGCCTTCGGGATCCTCGGGCCGACCGAGGCCGTGGTCTCGATGGGTGTCTTCGTGGCGATCCTGATCGGTTCGGGATGGCACTGGGGCGCCGAACCCGCGTCCGCCGATCTCGTCGTCGCATCCGGTACGACGTTCACGGTGATCGCCCTGATGCAGCTGGCCAATGCGTTCGCGTGCCGCAGCGGACGGCGTACGGTCTTCGAACTCCCGCTGCTCGGGAACCGCGCGCTGCTCGTCGCGGTTCTCGCCGAGCTCGCACTGATCATGCTGTTCGTCGGGCAGCCCGCACTCGCCGACCTCCTGGGCGGTGCGTGGCCGTCGTACCGAGGCTGGTTGCTCGCGATCGCGGCCGCCGTCGTGCTCCTGCTCGTCGACACCGCGGCCAAGCTGGTACGGCGAGCACACTCCCCGGGGCTGTGAGCTATCGGCGGCCGGCCCCGACGGGCACGAGCTCGAAGGGCTGGACCACCTCGGTGCGATAACCCGCCCGGTCGCCGCCCGCGCCGTGGTAGACCTCCCACGCGTCACCCGAGCGGACCGCATGCTCCGCCTTCAGCCAATCGTCGACCGCCTGGTAGGCATCCGCGACGTCTTCGTACGACCCGACATGCCGAGCGACGACGACCTGACCACCCGGCAGGCTCGACGGCAGAACCTCGCCGTCTCCTTCGATCTCTGAACGCACCGGGAACCCGGCCTCGACCCGGTAGGTGCCATCGGGACACAGGTGATCGCGGGAGAACGGGAACCCGCACGCCGCGACGCCGTGCCGGTGCAGGTACCCGGCGACGCACGAGAACGCGACGTCGAACCGGTCGCGGATCTCGTCACGCCGCAGCGTCGCCCGCAGTACGGCGGCCGGTTGCTCACGAATTGTCCGGAACTCGGTGTGCATGTCTCCCCCACCACTCTCGCTGGGTATCAGCTCCACCTTCGCTCCAGAACCAGCACTTCGTCGTGAGCCGAACTGCCCATAGGTTCGGGACCCTTGGCGGTGGAGGGGACGGTTCGGCTGTTGCAGGCTGAGGGGAACAGAAGCGGTCCGCGCCGAGGAGGTTGTCATGCCGGCCGAACAACTGACCACCCCCAACGGTAGCGGCGGGCCGGCGAGCGCGGTGCTGACCGCGGACGAGGTCGAGATCCTGCTGAACGCCGCCGTACACGCGCCGTCGCAGCACAACACGCAGCCGTGGCGTTTCGAGGTGCACGGCCCGGTGGTCGACGTACTGATCGACGAGGAACGAGTCCTCCCGGTCGAGGATCCGGCCGGCCGCGCCGCACGGATCGGCATCGGCGCCGCCGCGTTCAACATCCGCGTGGCCGCCGCGATGCTCGGCCACGAGTCACGCATCGCACTGAACCCGGACCCGGCGCGTTCCGAGGTCGCGGCCCGGATCTTCCTCGCCGCGCGCAGCACCCCGGTGCCCGAGCTCGGCAGCCTGTACGGCGTACTCCGCCGGAGGCACACGTACCGCGGGCCTTTGCTCAGCCACCCCATCGCGCACAAGCTGCTGCACCGGCTCGACGACGCGGCCGAGGCGGAAGGCGCCCAACTGCACTGGCTCGACCCAGCCGCCGCGGCGCGGCTCCACCGACTGCTCGACAGCATCAACGCCGAAGAGCTGCGCGACGAGGACCGCATCGACGAACGCCGGCAGTGGATCGGTTCCGACCGCTCCGACGACGGGGTCCAGGAAGGTGCACTCGGGGCGATGCCCGACCTGCCGGCCTTCGTGCGGGACCTGTCCGCCGGGTTCGGCGACAAGCGTGACCATGTCCAGTACGAGACGTTCCCGATGATCGCCGTACTCAGCACACCGGAAGAGGACGGCGTCGCGTGGATCCGGGCCGGCCTGGCGCTGGAGCGCGTCCTGCTGGTGGCGACGTCGTACGACCTGGCCACCTCGTTCCTCAACCAGGTCCTCGAGCACGTCGCGACCCGCTACGAGGTTCGCGGCCTGATCGGCGGCCAGGCCTGGCCGCAGATGATCATCCGGATCGGCTACCCCGCGGACACTACTCCCCGGACCCCACGCCGGGACTGGCACGCCTCCTTCGACCACTGGTTCTAGGCATCCCTCGCCGGCTCAGCCGGGTGGCGGCGAACAGGCCGAGCAGGGCGAGCGCCCCGCCGGCCACGCCGTCGAAGATGTAGTGGTTGGCGGTCAGAACGATCGCCGCGAACATCAGCACCGGCATCAGCCAGCCGAACAGCCGGATCGACCAGTGCGCCCCCAGACCGGAGCCGCGATCCCCATCAGCAGGTTCCAGCCGAAGTGCAGGCTCGGCACCGCGGCGTACTGGTTCACGAACGCCGGCGGCTGCAGAACCCGGTACGCCGACGTCCGCTCAGTCACCGTGTCGACGAATCCGTACGCCGTCAGGAACCGCGGCGGCGCCACCGGGAACAGCGCGAAGATCACCAGCCCGGCCCCGCCCGACAGCAGCATCGCGTTGCGGAATCTGCGGTACGCCTCGCGGTGCCGGATCAGCAACCAGACCAGCGTGATCAGCAGCACCGGCCAATGACCGTAGATGTAGACGTAGCCGGCGACTTCGGCCAGCCAGCCGCGATCGATCACGACCTGCTGCAGCCGCGGCTCGACGAAGGTCCCGGTCGAACGCTCCAGGCCGACGATGGACTCGGCGTTGCGGTACGCGACGTCGATCCGCGTCGTGATCAGTCCCCGGACACCGAAGTACAAGACGATCCCACCGGCGATGACGGCCAGTTCCCGGACCATCTGGCGGGCGTGCCTGGACAGCCCGGCGACCGCTTCCTGGCTCTCGGCGACCATCGGTCACCCCCTCGGCGATGCGTCAGCTGTGCAGATGGACGCGTTTGTGGGTGATCGCCTCGATGTCGGAGGCAGCGGTCTGCAGCAGGTTGTGCGCCAGGTCCGACAGGGCCCGAGCGACAGCCAGCTCGTCGCCGATCTCGGCGATCTCGGTGTCGTCCGGGTTGCGGCGGGCGCCGCCCCGGCCGACGAGCTGCGTCTTGTCGTTGGTGTGCAGCCGGGCCTCGGCGTGCGTGATCCGCTCGTCCTCGTGCTCGTCGATGAAGATGTCGATGCGCCACCGCCTGCTGGTGTTCATGATCCTGTCCTTCCGCTCGAAGCCTTCCAATCCATCGTCGGCGGCGCGTCCGTCGTCCGGCCAGGGATGAACGGCCCTGATCTACCTGACTTCCGGCCGGTTGCGTGGGCGGGTCAGGCGGTGGACGAGCTCGACCGGGCCGGCGCCGGCCAGGCCCATCGCCAGGGCGCCGAGCAGCCGGTACGGCGTGACGTCGAGCAGGAAGATGCCGCGCGCGATCGGTGGGACGAGGACGGCGGTCGCTCCGAGGACCACCATCACCGCCAGCAGCGCGACCTTCCACGGTCGCAGGGGCCGCGCGAGGATCGACAGCGTCCACAGGGACACGATGAGAACGACGACGAGCGTGACGGTCCGCGCACCGTCCACGCCGGCGCCGGGTTCGAGCACGCGCACCAGGCGGTACCCCGCGAACGCACAGACCGCGGTCACCAGGCCGACGGGAACGGCGAAACGCAGTACCCGGCCCAGGAATCCGGGCAGGTAGCGACGGGTGTTGGGACCGAGCGCCAAGAAGAAGGCGGGCATCCCGATCGTGAGTGCCGAGATCAAGGTCAACTGGATCGGCTCCAGCGGGTACGCGACCATCGTGGTCGCCGTGATCAGCGACAGCACGAGCGAGTACACGTTCTTCACCAGGAACAGGTTCGCGGCCCGCTCGATGTTCGCGATCACCCGCCGGCCCTCGGCGACCACATCGGGCAGATGCGCGAACCGCCCGTCGAGCAGGACGAGCTGCGCGACCGCCCGGGTCGCGGGCGATCCATTGCCCATGGCAACACCGATGTCGGCGTCCTTGAGCGCGAGGGCGTCGTTCACGCCGTCGCCCGTCATCGCCACCACATGACCGCGACGCTGCAGCGCGGCGACGAACGCCCGCTTCTGATGCGGGCTGACCCGCCCGAACGCCGACGCGCGGTCGAGTACGTCGGCCAGCGCGTCGAGCTCATCGTCCGGGTCGTCGGGCAGCGTTCGGGCATCGACCGCGTCATCGGCGCCGCTGACACCTGGTACGCCGACAGCCGCCGCCACTGCGCCGACCGTCCGCGGGTTGTCCCCCGACAACACCTTCAGCGCCACGCCCTGCGCAGTGAAGTACTCCATCGTCGCCGCGGCGTCGTCGCGGATGTTCTCGGCCAGCACCACCAACGCAACCGGCACCAGCCCCGTCGGCAGCACCCGCGCACGGTCCTCCTGCTCACCATCCGCGGCACCGTCGCCGAGCTGGACTACACCGCGTGCCAGTACCAGCACGCGCTCTCCCCGGGTCGCCAACTCGTTCGCGCGGTCCCGGGCTGCCACTGCTGCGTCCGTCCCGTCGAGCAGCACCATCTCCGGTGCGCCCAGGACCCACGTCGTACCGTCGACGGTCACCGACTGCCACTTGCGGCCCGACGAGAACGGCACCCGTGCGGACGCGCTCGACGTCGGCGGGCCGAAGGCGGCCCGGAGGGCGTCCGAGGTCGCGTTGGAGTCGCCGCCGCCGGCGATCAGGGCGAGCACCTCGTCAACCCGCTCGTCCGTCAGCGGGACCACGCGGTCGAAGACGATGTTGCCGTGGGTCAGCGTGCCGGTCTTGTCCAGGCAGACGACGTCGACACGGGCCAGGCCCTCGACCGCCGGGAGCTCCTGGACGAGCGTCTGCCGGCGCGCCAGCGTGACGATCGCGAGCATGAACGCCAGCGACGTCAGCAGTACCAGCCCTTCGGGGATCATCCCCACGACCGCGGCGACCGTGCCGGTGACCGCGTCCTGCCAGTCCTGGTTGTCCGCGCTCCGGAACTGCGACCACAGCAGTACCGGCGCGACGACGAGCAGGACCAGCGAGATCCAGCGCAGCAAACGCGTCGTACCGGCGACCAACTCCGAACGCGTGATCTGAAACCGCCGTGCCTCGGCGGCCAGTTTGGCGGCGTACGTCGCGGCGCCGACCGCTCGCGCCACGAACTCCCCCGTGCCGGCGACGACGATCGACCCCGAGCGCACCTCGTCGCCCGGCGCCTTGTGCACCGGCTCGGACTCCCCGGTGAGCAGCGACTCGTCGATCTCCAGACCGTCGGCGTTCGTGACCACACCGTCGGCCAGCACCTGGTCGCCGGCCCGCAGCCGTACCAGATCGTCCTGGACGACATCGGTCGCGTCGATCTCGGTCGCCGTACCGTCACGCACCACCCACGCGCGGGTGACGTTGAGCAGCGCGAGCCGGTCCAGCGTCCGCTTGGCCCGGATCTCCTGCACGATGCCGATGCCGGCGTTGGTGAT
Source organism: Kribbella speibonae (assembly GCF_004331375.1). Taxonomy (NCBI): domain Bacteria; kingdom Bacillati; phylum Actinomycetota; class Actinomycetes; order Propionibacteriales; family Kribbellaceae; genus Kribbella; species Kribbella speibonae. The sequence continues at coordinate 67,499 of NZ_SJKC01000007.1, forward strand.
GATCACCAGCCCGAACAGCGCGTTCGTCCACCTCCCGGTCGCGAGCACCGCCACGAACAGGACGCCCAGCAGGCCGTTGAAGAAGGTGAACACGTTGGCCCGGACGATCTGCCCGTACGTGCGACTCGTCCGGACCTGCACCGCATTGGTCCGTCCGTCCGCCACCCGCTCGGCGACCTCGGCCGCACTCAAACCATTCCTGGACGCGAGCGCGATCGAACCGCCGTCAGCAGACATGTCACCAGGTTCGCGCATCAGGCCAAACCGTCGCCAGGGACCTAGGTCCCGGCAACCAGATCACGATCGGCCGCGGTCTTGGCAGAGTTCGGTCCCGCTTCGCGGCTCTGATCGCGCAGCCGCCCGGCTCTGAACCACTTTGTGCACCGGATCCGCAGGCTGAGCCCCTGACGGCACGGATCCCGTGCACAAAGTGGTCGGCGCGGGCGCACCTGCTCCGCCTTCGATTCACGGGGTGGAGCGGGTTGTCACGCGGAAGACTGGGAAGTCGGCGGCGATCTGTTCGAAGTCGGCGAGTGGAGCCTTGCGGTCGACGGGGATGTGAGCGCGGCCGCCCGGGGCCAGTTCCAGGAAGTGGCGGAGGATCGGTGCTCGGGCGCCTGGTTTCACTTCCTCCAGCAGCACCGGCTCGCGGCGGCCGTGAAGGAGGACAGCGTGGCCGTCGTCCGCGCGGACGTTCCGGACCCAGTTGGCCTGTTGGCCGAGCATCGCGACCAGGTAGCGCTCGCCCTGGTACCGCGTGAGCACCAACGGGAACGTGATCGTGCGTCCGCTGCGCCGGCCGATTACCTCCAGCGTGACTGCTCTCCTCGGCGCGGCGATCCGGTGGGCGTACTGGAACGCGCCGATCCGGTTCAGTACTCGCGCCGTCCGATTCGGCCGGCCACTCCGATACATCCACCGATCGAACCGGTGCAGCAAGGTCGGCATCTGTGATCACCTGACCTCTGCCAGCACGGCCTCGACGAGCTCCGGAAACGCGAGCTGGACCGGATCCGACAGACCCGTCCCGAAGCCGACGTCGTCAGCCTCCACCGCGTACACCACGAGCCGTTCCGGCGCCCGGTCGAGTGCCTCGGCCAAGCGCAAAGCGTCCGGGACGCCGAGCGCGTGTGTACTCGCCGAACCCGAGTGACTCGGCACCTCGCCGGTCTCGTAGCGATGGATGGTCCCCGGACTCGACGGCTCACACTGCACGGCGTCGACCACGACCGCCAGCGGTACGCCCGCCCAGGTGTCGAGCAGCGTCGCCGGCTCACCGTCGCACAGGACCGCACGCACGCCGTTCGGCAGGCACGACTCGATGGCGGCCACGAGGGCCGGCCCGACGCCGTCGTCGCGCCGGTACTCGTTGCCGATGCCAATGATCACCGCCGTCATCGCCCCTCCACGGTCAGATCGAGGAAATGCGCCGAACACGAGATGCACGGGTCGTAGTTGCGGATGGTCTGCTCGCACAACGCGGTCAGCCGCGCGTCATCGAGGGCCAGGTTCGCGGCGACCACGCGGCGCAGGTCGTCCTCGATCGCCGCCTGGTTCTGCGACGTCGGCGGCACGATCACCGCCGACCGGATCAGCCCGTCCTCGTCGAGCTCGTACCGGTGGTACAGCAGCCCCCGCGGCGCCTCACTCACTCCGTGCCCCACACCGGCCCGGGGTACGACGTCGGCGTACGGGCGATCGGGTACGACGTACGCGTCGATCAACCGCAACGCCTCTTCGAGCGCGTGGATAACCTCGACGGCCCGGACGACGATGCTCCGGAACGGGTTGCGGCACTCGGCACCGAGTCCCGCCTCGACGGCCGCGGCGCGGGCGAGCGGCGACAACCACCTGCGGTTCAGGGTGTACCTGGCCAGCGGGCCGGTCAGATACAGGTGATCGTCCAGGGCGGTGTGCAGGGCGGTCGAATGCTCGACCTGTCGCTCGACGACGTGCGCGCTGAAGTCGTCCACCGCGAACGACGCGCCGCCGGTGGAGTGCAGGTCGCCGCGTTCGATCGCGTATCTGTCCGGCGCCCGCACCGCGAGCAGGTCGTGATCGAGTTCCAGATCCGGGAAGGTGAAACCGGACACCAGCCGCACCGTCGCCACCGCGTCCCGCAGCGCCTGGCTCAGCTGGGGACGAAGACTTTGCAGCTCGGCGCGGGACGGAGCGCGGTAGAAGCCGCCGACCCGGACGTTGATCGGATGGATCGCCCGGCCGCCGACCAGCTCCATCAGCGCGTTGCCGGCCTTCTTCAGCCGCAGCCCCCGTTCGACCACGTCGCGATGGTCCTTGGCCAGCTCGATCGCGTCCGGGTAGCCGAGGAAGTCCGGCGCGTGCAGGAGGTAGATGTGCAGCGCGTGGCTCTGGATCCACTCCCCGCAGTACAGCAGCCGGCGCAGATCGGCGACGCCCGGCTCGATCTCGACCCCGCACGCGTCCTCGATCGCGAGGCAGGCACTGGTCTGGTAGGCGACCGGACAGATACCGCAGATCCGCGCGGTGATGTCCGGCGGTTCGGAGTACTTGCGGCCACGCAGGAAGGCCTCGAAGAACCGCGGTGGCTCGTAGATCTGCAGGTCGGCGCGCTCCACGACACCGTCGTTGACCACCACGTGCAAGGCGCCCTCGCCCTCGACCCGGGCGAGCGAGCTGACCTTCAGTTGCCGGCTCCGATGGCTCATCGTTCCCCCGCGAAGCTGCTCACCGTGAAGGTCCGGTACACCCGCTCGATGTCGTCCTCGGCCATGCCGCAGACCCGTAGCTGCGCGGTCAGAGCCGGCACGTTGGGCTTGGTCATCGGCCCGAAGCAGCCGAAGCACCCGCGGCCGTACGCCGGGCACAACGCACCGCATCCGGCGTGCGTCACCGGCCCGAGACACGGCGTACCGTGGGCGACCATCACGCAGGTCAGGCCCCGGCGCTTGCACTCGGTGCACACGCTGGTGTCCGGCAGATCAGGCTTGCGCCCGGCCAGGTACGCCGTCAGCACCTCGAGCAGCTGACGCCGGTCGATGGGGCAGCCGCGCAGCTCGAAGTCGACGTGCACGTGCTCCGAGATCGCCGTCGACGTGGTCAACGTGTCGATGTACTGCGGAGCGGCGTACACCACGGACCGGAACTCGTCGACGTCACCGAAGTTCCGCAGCGCCTGGATCCCGCCCGCGGTGGCACAGGCCCCGATCGCGACGAGCACCCGCGACTCCGCCCGGATCCGCCGGATCCGCTCCGCCTCGTCCGGTGTCGTGATCGAGCCCTCGACGAGCGACACGTCGTACGGACCGTCCACGACGGCGCTCGAGGCCTCGAGGAACTGCGCGATCCGGACCTGACCGGCGAGGGCGAGCAAATCGTCCTCACAGTCCAGCAGGGTCAGCTGGCACCCGTCGCAGGACGTGAACTTCCAGACTCCCAGCGTCGGTGGGCTCATCACAACTCCTTCACGCTCAGCAGCGGTTCGGCGTACGCGTAGTCGACGACCGGACCGTCCCGGCAGACCAGGGCCGGACCGAGCTGACAGTGGCCGCACAGCCCCACTCCGCATTTCATGTTCCGTTCCAGTGACACCAGGATGCGGAAGGCCGGAACCCCCTTGTCCAGCAGGAGATTCGCGCTGAACCGCATCATCGGCTCCGGTCCGCACAAGAACGCGGCCGTCCGCAGCGGATCCACCGCGACGCCGGCCAGCGGCTCGGTCACGAAGCCGACCGGACCGTCCCACCCCGGCGCGGGGCGATCGACCGTGAGCCGCAGGTCGAGGTCGTCGCGCTTCGCCCATTCGTCGAGCTCGTCGCGGAAGAGAAACTCGTCCGGGGTCCGGGCACCGGCGACCACCGTGACACCGGCGAACGACGGCCGCTCGTCGAGCGCCACCGCGACCACCGGGCGCAGCGGCGCCAGACCGATGCCGCCGGCAACGATCACGAGATCCGAACCGATCGCGCCGGCGAGTCTCCAGGTGGTACCGAAGGGCCCGCGAGCACCGACCACGGTCCCCGGCCGGGCGTCGTGCAGCGCCCGGCTCACCGCGCCGACCGCCCGGATCGTGTGGACGAGCGTGCCGTCCTCGATGCCGCTGATCGAGATCGGGATCTCCCCGACGCCGAACGCGTACAGCATCGTGAACTGCCCGGGCGCGACCGGCGGCAGCGGCTCGTCGACGGGATCGAGCCACAAGGTCGCCGAGTCGCCGGTCTCGGCGCGGCGATCGGTCACCCGGTAGCGGACCGGCAGCATCGGCTCAGCCGTCCACATCGAGGCGCTCCTTCGCCGCGCCGGACAGGCGTGCGGCCTCCGCCGTCAGATCGATCCCGACCGGGCACCAGGCGATGCAGCGACCGCAGCCGACGCAGCCCGACCCGCCGAACTGCTCGTGCCAGGTGCCGAGTTTGTGGCTGAGCCACTGCCGGTAGCGGCTCGCACCCGACGACCTGACCTCGCCGCCGTGCAGGTACGAGAAGTCGAGCTCGAAGCAGGACGACCAGCGCTGCCAGCGTTCGGCGTGTTCGCCGGTCAGATCGGTGACGTCCTCGGTGGTGGTACAGAAGCAGGTCGGGCAGACCAGGGTGCAGTTCGCACAGTTCAGGCAGCGCGTCGCGATGTCGTCCCAGAGCGGTGACTCCCGGCTCTCCCGCATGACCTCCGCAAGATCCGTCGCCGGCATCTCCCGGCCCATCCGGTCCGCGGCTGCCGTCACCTTGCCCTGCGCCAGCTCGGCCTCGTCCGCCGCGGTGGGGCGTGCCGGTATCCGGTCGAGGATCCGGCGGCCCTGCGCGCTGCCGACGTCGACCACGAACCGGTGACCGTCGTCGTCCACGAGTTCGGTCAGCACCAGGTCGTACCCGGGCCCCACGGCCGGGCCGGTGCCCATCGACGCGCAGAAGCAGACGCCGCCCGGCTCGGTGCAGTTCACGCCGACGACGAACAGCGGCCGACGCCGCAGGAACGACCCGTCCGGATGCTCGCCACCCGCCAAGACGCCGCCGAGGACGCCGATCGCCGCCAGGTCACACCCGCGGACGCCGAGGAACGCGTACTTCGGCACCTCGTCCGCGGCCGGGACGAATCCGTTGCCCTCGGCATCGGTCGACCAGAGCTTGCGGCGGGCCGGATGCAGGAACTGCTTCCAGGACTGCGGCCCGGCCGAGTGCGCGAACATCGCGGTGTCGGCCCGCTTCCGCAGCCGGTACTCCGCGGGCGCGACCTCCACACCCCACCCGGACGGCAGCTGGTCGACGCTGTCGAGCTCCGCGAGCACGATCGCGCCGTCCCGCACCGTCGGGCCGATCACGCGGTAGCCGTCGTCGGCCAGCGCATCGATCAGCCGCCCGAGACCGTTGACGTCGATCGTCGCGGTACGCATGCGCCGCTCGTCCATCACCGCAATCAGCTCCCCTCAGGTCACGGGCGGCGTCTGAGTTCTGGTGACGCCGGGATCTTCGGGGTGGCCATCGCGTCGTTGTAGACCCAGGTCAGGTGATTGACGACAGCGACGACGCCGTCGACGTCCGCGGTCAGCTTCTCGGCGATTTCCGCCGTGCTGTGCCGGTCGACCTCACCGGACAGCGTCACGACTCCGTCCTGGACGGCCAGCTCGAGGCCGAACGGGTCGTCCCACAGGGCGTGGACGACGACCTCGCGCCGGACCCGCTGCAGGATGCGGTCGTCCGGCTCCAGGAAGGCCTTCAGCAGATCGGAGCGCGTCACGATGCCGGTCAGCACCTCGCCGTCGGTGACGACCAGTCTGGTGATGCCGCGGGCCGCCATCAGCTTGGCGGCGTCGGGGATGGTCGCGTCCTGGTGGATCGTGATCGCCGGATGCGACATCACGTCCGCGGCGCGCACACCAGCAGCCCTCGCACGGGCCTGGTGCTGCCGCCACCGCAGCACCGACGGCTTCCGCCGCGAGCCCTGGAACTCCTCCTTGCGCACGAGATCGGTCTCGGAAACCACCCCGCCCACACCGCCGTAGACGTTGATCACCGGCACGGCGCTGATGTGGTGCGCGGCCAGCACCGACACGATCTCCTTGTACGGCGTGAACTCGTTTACCGTGATCACGTCGCGCGTCATCACGTCCGACACTTTCAACGGATGCCTCATGGCTCCTCCAGCACACTCGGTCGACACCTCAACCGAACGCCAACGAGTCTCGCCCTGGCAGGGCCGGTGTTCTCCGCTGAACGGTCCCTAGGACCCTCGAAGCTCGGGACTCTTGCCCGCAGCGCGATCGCCCGCCGGCAGCGACTCTGGAAGCGAAAGGTAGTGGGAGGAGTCGTCATGACCACGTTGCGCGCCGAGATCGACCGCTGGGAAGCCGACCTCGAGAACATCGCCGATACCAGCAACACCGAGAACTGGTTCCTGGAAGAACGCCGGCTGGCCGAGGCGCAGCACACGCTCCTCGCCTTCCGCGCGCGGATCGTGCCGGCGCTGACCGCCCTGGATTCGCAGGATGTGGTCGTCACCGAGATCGAGCACCTGCTCGGTCGCCTCGAAGAGCTGCGCTGCGACCTGCTGAGGACCGTTCACCCGACCGAGTCCCACCGGGCGATCGCGGAGACTGTGGCCGCGCTGCGCGCCCTGACCCGGGTGGCCGTCCGCTTCGAGCGAACCCCTGAAGACGTCCGATGAGCACGCTCACCTTCCTCGGCGGCGCCGGGACGGTGACCGGCAGCAAGTTCCTGGTCGAGCAGGACCGGCAACGGATCCTGCTCGACTGCGGTCTGTTCCAGGGCGAGGCCCGCTGGCGGCGCCGTAACTGGGATCCCTTTCCCGTCGATCCGGCCTCGCTGGACGCCGTCGTCCTCACCCACGCCCACCTGGATCACTGCGGCTATCTGCCGAGCCTGGTCCGGGAGGGCTTCCACGGCCCGGTGATCTGCACACCTGGTACGGCGGACGTCGCGGCGATCGTGCTCCGCGACGCCGCGCACCTCCAGGTCGAGGACGCGCAGCACGCCCGCGCAGGCGGCTACTCGAAACACGATCCGCCGCAGCCACTGTTCGACGGCGAGGACGCGGAACTGGCGATCCGCCTCTTCCGTCCGGCCACCGGCCGCGTCGAGCTCGCCGATGCGTCCGTGACCTTGCACCGAGCGGGGCACATCCTCGGCTCGTCCTTCGCCGAGGTCGAGTTCGACGATCACCGGCTCCTGGTCAGCGGCGATCTCGGCCGGCAGCAGCACCCGTTGCTCCGTCCGCCGGAGCCTCCGCCGGCGGTCGGCACGGTCCTCGTCGAGGCGACGTACGGCGACCGTCACCACCAGCCACTCGACCATGCACAGCTCGGACACCTGATCAGCGCGACAGCCGCCCGTGGCGGTGTCGTCCTGATGCCGGCGTTCGCGATCGACCGTACGGCGGTTCTCCTGCACGAGATCGCCGGTCTGATGCGGGACGGCCTGATTCCCCGGCTGCCCGTCTACGTGAACAGTCCGATGGCGCTGGCCGCGTTGAACGTCTACCGCGCGGCGGTCACGAACAAGTCTCCGGAGCTCCGTCCCGAGATCATCGGCGGCCCGGATCCGTTCGACCCCGGCACGCTGCGCCTGGTGCACTCAGTCGAGGAGTCGATGCGGATCAGCGATCCCGGCCGGCCCTCGATCGTGATCTCGGCCTCCGGTATGGCGACCGGCGGCCGCGTCCTGCACCACCTGGCGCGGCTCCTGCCCGGCAAACGGAACACCGTGATCCTGCCCGGCTTCCAGGTCCCCGGTACCCGCGGACGCGCGCTGCTCGACGGCGCCCGGACGGTCAAGATCCACGGCCGCTACGTGCCGGTTCGCGCCCAGGTCGTCGGGCTGTCCGAGTTCTCGGCGCACGCCGACTCCGACGAACTGGTCAGCTGGCTCTCCTCCGCGCCGCGGCCCCCGGAGACCGTGTACGTCGTCCACGGAGAAGACCATGCCCGCGCCGAACTCGCTCGCCGGATCCAGGACGAACTCGACTGGACCGCCGTGACACCGTCCTACCTCGAACGCGTCCGCCTCTGACTCAGATCTGGTCGCCGCGCAGGTGCCGGGCGTACCAGTCGGGCTCGGGGGCAGCCGGTGTCAGGCGGACCCGGACGTCGACGGCGAACGCCCCGCCCGGGGCCGCGACCAGCGGGTTGATGTCCAGTTCGGCCAGCTCGGGAACCAGGTCCGCCAGCCAGGCGATCCGGTGGATGACGTCAAGGACGGCGGCCTGGTCGGCGGCCTGAGCGCCGCGATAGCCGGCGAGCACCGGGGCGCAGCGCAACGAGTGGAGCATCTCGAGAGCGTCCAGGTCGGTCAGCGGCAACCCGCGCCACTGACGGTCCGCGAGTACGTCGGTCAGCACGCCGCCACTGCCCGCCATCAGCAGCGGCCCGAACAGCCGGTCGCGTACGACGCCGATCGCCAGCTCGGTCCCGCTCGGCGCCATCGCCTGCACCACGACCTGTGGATCGCCGGCCGCGTTGGTGACCTCTTCGTACGCCCTGCCCAGCTGGACCGCGTTGGCCAGTCCGACCCGCACGCCACCGACGTCGGTCTTGTGCAGGACGCCGCGCGCAGCGGTCTTGAGCGCGACCGGGTAGCGGGCCGCCTCCGCGGCGGCCAGCGCCTCCGAACGCGTCAGCGCGGTCGCGACCTTGATCACCGGTACGCCGGCCCGCCGGACCAGCTGAGTCGCCTGATGCGGATCGAGCCAGCCGCCCTCGGGCGATTCCTTCAAGAACCGTTGGACGACCGCACGGGCGCCGGCCGCGTCGACGCGAGCCAGCTCCGGTACGGCGCCTTGCGGCCGCGCGCGCCACTCGGCGTACCGTACGGCGTGATACAGCGAGCGGACGGCGCTCTCCGGGAACGGGAACACGGGCAGCCGCCGCCCGTCCGGCAGCGCGATCTCCGAACCCGCGTGCGCGGACCCGACGCAGTTCACCACGATCGGAACCTCCGCCTGATCGGCGGCACCGGCGATCGCGGCATAGATGTCCGCGACGTTGCCCGCGCGCGTGGCCGCATAGTTCACCACGACACAGTCGACCTCGCCGCTGCGCACGATGATCTTCACCGCGCGCTCGAGACTCGCCGGGGACGCCGCGGCGCCGAGGTCGACCGGGTTCCCAGTCCCTACGGCACCTACCTCGGCCAACTGCTGCTGAACCGCCGTACTCAGCTCAGGCACGTCCAGCCCGAGGCGCCCGCCGGTGTCCGCGGCGAGAATCCCAGCACCACCAGCGTTTCCGACCACCGCGAGCCGGCGTCCGCGCGGCAGCGGTGGTACGGCCAGGACCCGGGCTGTCTCCACCAGTTCCTCGACGGTGTCCATCCGCAGTACGCCGGACTGCGCGAACAGCGCGTCCACCGCGGTCTCCGGGGTCGCCGCCGCGGCGGTGTGCGAGGTCCCTGCCCGGCGGCCCCCGGCCGAGCGGCCACCCTTGACGACCAGGATCGGCTTCGTCCGCCCGATCATCCGGGCCAGGCCGCCGAACTTGCGCGGGTTGCCGAAAGACTCCAGATACAAACCGATGACAGCGGTTCGTTGGTCACCCCACCAGTGCAGCAGGATGTCGTTGCCGCTGACATCGACCTTGTTGCCCAGCGAAACGAACTCGGAGATGCCCAATCCGGTCCGGCCCGCGTGCTCCAGGACGGCGATCCCGACCGCGCCCGACTGGGCCGCGATCGCGAGCGATCCGGGACGCGGTGCGACCTCCGCGAACGTCGCGTTCAGGCTCACTTCCGGGGCCGTGTTGACGAGGCCCAGACAGTTCGGGCCGATCAGCCGCATGCTGTGCCGGCGAGCGATCGCCAGCAGCTCGCGCTGCAGCTCCCGGCCGGGTGCTCCCAGCTCGGAGAACCCCGCCGTCAGTACCACCGCGCCACCGACGCCGCACTCCCCGCACTCGGCGACGACCTGCAGCGCCCGCTCCGCCGGAACGGCGATCACCGCGAGGTCGACCGGGCCCGGCACCCCTGCGATCGACGGGTACGCCGGTACGCCCGCGATCTCGCCTGCGCCCGGGTCGCCGGCGTGCGGGTTCACGGCGTACACGGATCCGGTGAAACCGCCGTTCACGATGTTCCGCAGCAGCTCGTGCCCGATGCCGCCGGGCTGCCGCCCGGCGCCGACGACCGCGACCGACCGGGGCCAGAACAGCCGGTGCAGCGAGCGGTTCTCGGCCGCGCGCTCACGGTCGGCCATCTTCTCCAGCGTCACTGGGTGGTACGCGGTGTCGAGCACCAGCTCGACCACTCCGCTCCCGAGTTTGCGGACCTGCTCGAACCCCGAGTCCACGAGCACCCGCAGCATCTTCGCGTTCTCGCCCAGCGTGTCGGCACGCAACCGCTCGATACCGTTCTCCCGGGCGGTCCCGGCGAGCTGCTCGAGCAACAGCGTCCCGATTCCCTTGCCATGAACCGAGTCCTGCAGCAGGAACGCCATCTCGGCCTCGCCCGCGCGCATCGTCTCGTAGCTCGCGATCCCGATCACGTCACCGTCGTACTCCGCGACCAGCGCGACATGACCGTCGCGGTCTGCCGCCAGATGGTGGGTGTACTCGTCGGCCATGTGGCGGCTGATGCCGAAGAAGCGCAGGTACATCGACTCGTCCGACACCCGGTCGTTCATGGCCGCCAGCGCCGGTTCGTCGTCCGCGCGCACCGGCCGGATCCGTACCACCGACCCGTCCGAGGCCAGTACATCCCAACCCGTTCCCGGCTGTTCACCCGAGGCCGTACCCGGCCGCTCGATCGCCGTCATGTGGCAGCTCCTTCCGACACCCCTCCAGCCCATCGCGCGCGGCCCCTCCCACGACAGAGCCGTTGGGTCCCGGGGCACCGGGACCTTTGCCTCTAGGTCGGCACGGGCGCCGGCCGGGACGCTGAGGACCATGGATGCGATCGACCTTGCCCGGTGGCAGTTCGGGATCACCACCGTCTACCACTTCCTGTTCGTGCCGATCACCATCGGCCTGTCGGCACTCGTGGCCGGCCTGCACACCGCCTGGTACCGGACCGGCAAGGTCAAGTACCGGCGGCTCACCCAGTTCTGGGGGAAGTTGTTCCTGATCAACTTCGCGATCGGTGTCGTCACCGGCATCGTGCAGGAGTTCCAGTTCGGCATGAACTGGAGCGCCTACTCGAAGTTCGTCGGCGACATCTTCGGCGCCCCGCTGGCGATCGAGGGGCTGCTCGCGTTCTTCCTGGAATCGACGTTCCTCGGCCTGTGGATCTTCGGCTGGGACCGGTTGCCGAAGAAGGTGCACCTGGCCTCGATCTGGCTCGTCGCGATCGGCACGCAACTGTCGGCGTACTTCATCCTGGCCGCCAACTCGTGGATGCAGTGGCCGGTCGGCTACAGCTACGACAAGGCGAGCGGACGGGCCGAACTGCACGACTTCGGCGCCGTGCTGACCAACAAGGTCGCGCTGGTCACCTTCCCGCACACGATCGCCGCCTGCTTCCTGACCGGCGGCGCCTTCATGCTCGGCATCGCGCTCTGGCACGTGCTGCGCGGCGGCGAGGAACGGAAGGAGCTGTTCCGTCCGACGGTCAAGCTCGGCGCGATCACCGTGCTGATCGCCGCCGTCGCGGTCTTCGTGACCGGTGACATCCAGGGCAAGATCATGACCGAGACCCAGCCGATGAAGATGGCCGCGGCCGAGGCGCTGTACGAGACCTCGCAGCCGGCCGGTTTCTCGCTGCTCACGATCGGATCGCTCGACGGCCAGCGCGAAGTCTGGTCGGTGACCGTGCCGCACGGGCTGTCCTTCCTCGCCACCGGCACCTGGAACGGCAAGGTCGAAGGCATCAACGACCTGCAGGCCGCCTACGAGCAACGCTTCGGACCCGGCAGCTACAAACCCAACATCCCGGTGACCTACTGGACCTTCCGGCTGATGATCCTGTTCGGGCTGCTGTCCGCGCTCGTCGCGGTGATCGCGCTCTGGTACCTCCGCAGACGGGACCGCCGGCCCTCGCCCTGGCTGGTGCGGTCGGCGATCGTGCTGCCGCTGCTGCCGCTGGCCGCGAACAGCTTCGGCTGGATCTTCACCGAGATGGGCCGCCAGCCGTGGATCGTGTTCGGCCTGATGCAGACCCGCGACGGCGTCTCGCCGACCGTCGGCGCCGGATCCGTCCTGACCTCGATGGTCACCTTCACCCTCCTGTACGGCGTCCTCGCCGTGATCGAGGTCATGCTGCTGCTCCGCTTCGCCCGCACCGTGCCGGCCGAGCCCTCTCCCGACACCCAAGATTCCGGCGAGCCCGACGCCGCCTTCCTGTACTGAGGAGTCCTCCAGTGGAACTCACCGACATCTGGTTCCTGCTGATCGCGGTCCTGTGGACCGGTTACCTCGTGCTCGAGGGTTTCGACTTCGGCGTCGGCATGCTGCTGCCCGCGGTCGCCAAAGACCCGGTCGACCGTCAGGTCGCGCTGCGGACCATCGGCCCGGTCTGGGACGGCAACGAGGTCTGGCTGCTGGTCGCCGGCGGCGCGACCTTCGCGGCGTTCCCGTTCTGGTACGCGAGTCTGTTCTCCGGCTTCTACCTCGCGCTGCTGGTCATCCTCGTCGCGCTCATCGTGCGCGGCCTCGCCCTGGAGTACCGCAACAAGCTCCACGACGAGGCCTGGCACCGGCGCTGGGACCTCGCCATCGTGATCGGCAGCGCCGTACCGGCCTTGCTCTGGGGCGTGGCGCTGGCCAACATCGTCCGCGGCGTACCGCTGAACGAGAACCACGACTACACCGGCAACTTCTTCACCCTGCTGAACCCGTACGCCCTGCTCGGCGGGCTGACCACCCTGGTCCTGTTCGCCCTGCACGGCGCGATCTTCCTCGCACTCAAGACGCACGGACCGGTCCGCGACCGCGCCCGCGCACTGGTTCTGCCGCTCGGCGCCGCAACCGTGCCGCTCGCGGCAGCCTTCCTGCTCTGGACCCAGACGTACGACGGGTCGTGGATCACCTGGGTCCTGGCGGTGCTGGCGGCGGTCTGCCTGCTCGGCGGAATCCTCGCCTCGCGCGCCGGACGCGACGGTCTCGGCTTCCTCGGTACGGCGGCCACCATCGTGCTCGCGGCCGCGACACTGTTCGTCACGCTGTACCCGAACGTCCTGCCGTCGACGACCGATGCTGCCTTCAGCCTTACCACGACGAACGCCGCGTCCACGCCGTACACGCTCAAGATCATGACCTGGGTAGCGGTGAGCTTCACGCCGATCGTGCTGTTGTACCAGGGCTACACCTACTGGGTCTTCCGCCGGCGGCTCACCCGCGACGACATCCCTCAGGTCACGGTCTCCTGATGCCGGCCGTCGATCGCAGGCTGCTTCGTCACACCCGCGGCACCAGGATCTTCCTGGTGCTGTCGGCCGTGACCGGCACCGCACAGGCCGCGCTGATCCTGATCCAGGCCTGGCTGCTGGCCGGCATCATCGCCGACGCCTTCCTCGGTGGTCTCGCGCTCGACCGCCTGCGCGCTCCGGTCCTTGCCCTGGCCGCCACATTGCTCGGCCGGGCCGTGCTCGCCTGGGTCGCCGAGGTGGTCGCGCAACGGTGCTCCGCCGCGGTCAAGTCCGAGCTGCGGATGCGGTTCCTCGACAAGATCGTTGCCCTGGGCCCACGCTGGCTGACCGGCGAGCGCAGTGGCGAGCTCACCACGCTGGCCACCCGTGGCATCGACGCCCTGGACGACTACTTCGCCCGCTACCTGCCGCAGCTCGTGCTCGTCGGCATCGTCCCGCTGGTCGTCGCCGCCAGGATGCTGGCCGCGGACTGGCTCAGTGCGGTGATCGTCGTGGTCACACTGCCGCTGATCCCGGTGTTCATGGTTCTCGTCGGGCTCACCACCAAGGCAGCGACCGCGCGTCACTGGGAGACGATCCAGACACTCGCGCATCACGTCCTCGACGTCCTCGCCGGGATCGGCACGTTGAAGGTGTTCGGCCGGTCCCGCGCACAGGTCGCGACGATCCGCCGGCTCGCCGACCGCCAACGCCGTACGACGCTCGCCACGTTACGGATCGCCTTTCTGTCTTCTCTCGTTCTCGAACTCGTCGCGACGCTGTCCGTCGCACTGGTCGCCGTCTCCGTCGGCCTCCGATTGGTCGACGGCCGGCTGGACCTGCGGACCGCGTTGCTCGTCCTCATCCTCGCTCCCGAGGCCTACCTGCCGCTGCGGCTCCTCGGCGCCCACTACCACGCCAGCGCCGAAGGCCTCGCCGCGGCCGACGAGCTCTTCACCGTCATCGACCACGCCGCGCCGCCGCCTGGTGAGCTGATCGCCGATCCCGCCGCCGCGATCGTTCTGCGGGAGGTCACGGTTGACGGGCGGGAGACGAACCCTTCGACCACACCCGCGCTCTCGACGCACAGTGCGCCGGTGCTCGACCGTGTCTCGGTTGTGATCGAGCCCGGGCAGGTGACCGGCGTGGTCGGTGCCAGCGGCGGCGGGAAGTCCACACTGCTCGGCCTGCTCCTCGGCACCGTCCGCCCGGACGCCGGCCAGGTCCTTGCCGGCGGCATCGATCTCGCCCAGGCAGACCTCGACCGCTGGCGGCGCGGCGTCGCCTGGATGAGCCAGGATCCGGTCCTGTTCGCCGGCACCGTGGCGGACAACATCCAGCTCGGGACCGTCGTCGCGGACAGCGGACGGAGTGCGCGCGAGGCGTGGGTCGACGTACGGCGGGCGGCTCGTGCGGCGCGGGTCGACGTACCGCTCGATCTTGTGCTTGGCGAGCGGGGTGCAGGGGTGTCGGCTGGGCAGCGGCGGCGGATCGCGCTCGCCAGGGCGATCTTGCGCGACGCTCCGCTGCTGCTGCTCGACGAGCCGACCGAGAGCGTCGACCCGGCCACCGAACAGGCCCTCCTCGAGTCGCTCCCGGGCGCCTTCGCGGGCCGTACCGTCGTCCTCGTCACCCACCGCCCCGCGCTCCTGCAACTGTGCGACCGCGTCGTCCACTTGGACCGTACGGCGGTACCGGCATGACCACCTTCCGTTGGCTGAGCGTCGTCGTACGGCCAGAGCTCAAGCGCCTGATTGCGGCCGCAGTCCTTGGCGTTCTCGCCATGACCTGCTCGATCGGGCTGATGGCGACCTCGGCCTGGCTGATCTCGCGCGCCGCCGAGCATCCGCCGGTGCTCTACCTGACGGTCACGATCGTCGCGGTCCGTGCCTTCGGCATCGGGCGTGGCGTCCTGTGGTACGCCGAACGACTCGTCGGCCACGACGCCGCGTTCCGTGTGCTCGGCCGGACCCGCGTCCAAGCCTGGATCGATCTCGACCGCGCCGCGCCAGCCGGGCTCGGCGGTTCCCGGGCCGGCGACCTGCTCACGCGGGTCACCCAGGACGTCGACGCCATCCAGGACCTGCTCGTCCGCGCCCTGCTCCCGATCGCGATCAGCCTGCTCACCGGCATCGCCACGGTCGCGCTGCTCACCGCGCTCTTGCCGGCCGCCGGAGTGGTCCTGCTGGTCGGATTGGCCGCCGCAGGCCTTGGCGCGCCCGCCGCTTCGCTCCTGCTGTCCGCCCGGGCCGAACGCCGCTTCGCCCCGGTCAGGTCGACACTGACCACTGGCGTCCACGAGTTGCTCACCGGCCTCGCGGACCTGACCGCGTACGGCGCGACCGACCAGCGACTGCACCAGATCCGGCGGCAGGACGCCCGCCTGACCGGGATCCTGCGGCGTTCCGCGTTCTCCACCGGTGTGGGCGCGGCGATCACGAACACCGCACTCGCCTGCACCGTGACCGGCGAGATCCTCGTCGGCGTCCCCGCGGTGCGCGACGGTCGGCTCGCGGGCGTCGTCCTCGCCGTCCTGATCCTCACTCCGCTGGCGGCGTTCGAACTCGTCACCCCGCTCCCCGCCGCGGCACGGCACCTGATCCGCGGCCGGCAGGCCGCCGACCGGCTGCGGGCCCTGGCCGACCTCCCCGCACCATCAGTTGCCTGGGACACCGAACCGGCTCCACCCGGCCACCAGACCACTGCGCCTGCGGAGGCCGGCGTGCTGTCCGTGCGACAACTGACCGTCCGCTGGCCGGGGGCGGCCGATCCGGCGCTGGCCGGGATCGACCTCGACCTGCGCCCCGGGCAACGAGTCGGGTTGATCGGGCCGAGCGGGTCCGGGAAGAGCACGCTGGCGGCGACGGTGATGGGGTTCCTGACGCCCGAGTCCGGCCGGGTCACCTTCGGCGGTATGGACCTCGCCGCCCTCGACGAAGCGTCGTACCGCCGGCAGGTCGTGCTGTGCGGGCAGGACGACCACGTCTTCGACGCCACCGTCCGCGAGAACCTCCTGATCGGCAAGCCGGACGCCACCGACGAACAACTCCTCGACGTCCTCGACCAGGTCCGCCTCGGCGCCTGGGTACGGCGGCAACCCGACGGGCTCGCCACCACCGTCGGAGAACGCGGCGCGCGCATCTCCGGCGGCGAACGCCAGCGCCTGGTGCTCGCCCGCGCCCTGCTCGCGGACCCCGCCGTACTCGTCCTCGACGAACCCACCGCCCACCTCGACGGCCCGACCGCCGACGACCTCATCCACGACATCACCCGAGCCACCGAGGGCCGTACGACGCTCCTCATCACCCACCGCCACCGCGATCTCGAGGCCGTCGACGACGTACTCGACCTCTCCGTCGGTGTCCTGACAACCTACGAACGCACGCTGTCCCAGGCACTGCGACAGATCTCCACCGGTCGGACGGTGAGCTGTGGTGCTGCTTGTCACCTTCTACCGCCTGCAGTATTGTAGGTACGTACCTACGCAGGAGGTGATCGCGATGACGGCAATGAGTGCACGGGACTTCAACCGGGATGTCAGTGCGGCGAAGCGAGCGGCTTCCGAAGGGCCTGTCGTGATCACCGACCGCGGAGAACCGGCGTACGTGCTGCTGTCCTTCGAGGAGTACCGGCGGCTGCGTGAGGACGGGAAAGACCTCGTTGACCGGTTGAGCATGGACGAAGAGATCGACTTCGAGCCTGAGCCGGTCCGGATCGAGCTGAAGATCCCCGACCTGTGACCTTTCTGCTCGACACCAACGTCATCAGTGAACTGCGCAAGCCGATCCGCGTGGCCGACGGCAACGTGCGGTCGTGGGCGGCCGCCTGCCGCCCCTCGGACCTGCACCTCAGCGTCGTCACCGTCCTGGAGCTCGAGATCGGTATCGGGCGACTCGAACGGAAGGACCGGGCGCAAGGACAGCGCCTTCGCCTCTGGCTGGAGGGCAGCGTCCTGGCCGAGTTCGCCGGCCGGATCCTCCCCGTGGATCTGGCCGTGGCGCGGAGGGCGGCACGGCTGCACGTTCCAGATCCGCGACCCGACCGCGACACGCTGATCGCCGCGACGGCGGAAGAGCACGGCATGACCGTGGTGACCCGCAACCTCGCCGACTTCGAGCCCCTGAACATCCCTCTGATCAACCCGTGGCTACCGGCCTGAGACGCTTCACCGGCACACTGCCGATAGGTCCTCGAAGTGCCGGGACCTTCGCCTCTGGTTGCGCGGACGGGCGTCGACCAGGCTGAAGGCCATGCATGAACTCACCGGAAAGCCCTTGTCCGACGAGGAACTCGCCGATCTCGACGCGTACTGGCGCGCCGCCAACTATTTGTCCGCCGGCCAGATCTATCTCCTCGGCAATCCGCTCCTGACCGAGCCGCTGCGACCCGAGCACATCAAGCCGCGGCTGCTCGGCCACTGGGGAACGACGCCGGGCCTGAACATGGTGTACACGCACCTCAACCGGGTCATCCGCCGCCGCGACCTGACCATGATGTACGTCATCGGTCCCGGCCACGGCGGGCCCGCGATCGCGGCCAACACCTGGCTCGAGGGCAGCTACAGCGACACCTACCCGGACGTCTCCCGGGACGCGGGCGGCATGGCCCGGCTGTTCCGTCAGTTCTCGTTCCCCGGCGGCATCCCGAGCCACGTCGCGCCGGAGCTGCCCGGTTCGATCCACGAGGGCGGCGAGCTGGGGTACTCGCTGAGCCACGCGTACGGCGCCGTACTCGACAACCCGGACCTCGTGGTGGCGTGTGTGATCGGCGACGGCGAGGCCGAGACCGGGCCCCTGGCGGCCTCATGGCACTCGAACAAGTTCCTCGACCCGAAGACCGACGGCGCTGTACTGCCGATCCTGCACCTGAACGGCTACAAGATCGCGAACCCGGCGGTCCTCGCGCGGATCGGCGACGACGAACTGACCCGGTTGCTGGAGGGGTACGGCTACCGGCCGTACCTGGTCGACGGTTCGGAACCCGAGCACGTCCACCAGGCGCTCGCGCTCACGCTCGAACAGGTCCTCGACGACATCGCCACGATCCAGGCCGAGGCACGCTCACAGACCGACGTGTCCCGCCGGCCGTGGCCGATGATCGTGCTGCGGACACCGAAAGGCTGGACCGGCCCGAGCGAGGTCGACGGCGTGCCGGTGGAAGGCACCTGGAGGTCGCATCAAGTGCCGCTGGCGGGTGTCCGGACGTCTCCGGAGCACCTGCGGATGCTGGAGGACTGGCTGCGCAGCTACCGCCCGGACGAACTGTTCGACGCCGAGGGCCGGCCGGTGGAGCGCCTGCTGCGGCAGGTGCCGGCGTCCGAGCGGCGGATGGGGTCGAGCCCGCACAGCAACGGCGGCCTGCTCCGGCGTGACCTCGAACTGCCCGACGTCGAGGACTACGCCGTACCGGTCGAAACACCAGGCGGAGCCGAACACGAGCCGACCCGCGTGCTCGGCGACTACCTTCGGGACGTGATGCGGGCCAACCTGCCGCACCGCAACTTCCGGGTCTTCGGGCCCGACGAGACCGCCTCGAACCGGCTCGACGCCCTCTACGACGTCACCGGTAAGGCATGGAACGCCGAGGTGCTGCCGACCGACGAACACCTCGCGGTCGACGGCCGGGTGATGGAGATCCTCAGTGAACACACCTGTCAAGGCTGGCTCGAGGGCTACCTGCTGACCGGGCGGCACGGCTGGTTCTCCTGCTACGAGGCGTTCGTGCACCTCGTCGACTCGATGGTCAACCAGCACGCGAAGTGGCTCAAGGTCACCCGCGCACTCCCCTGGCGCCGGCCGCTCGCGTCACTCAACTACCTGCTCACCTCACACGTCTGGCGGCAGGACCACAACGGCTTCTCCCACCAGGACCCCGGCTTCATCGACCACGTCGTCAACAAGAAGGCCGAGGTCATCCGCGTCTACCTCCCGCCGGACACCAACACGCTGCTGGCCACCGCAGACCACTGCCTGCGCAGCAAGGACTACATCAACGTCATCGTCGCCGGGAAACAGCCGCAGGCCGATTGGCTCGGGCCCGAAGCCGCCGCGCTGCACTGCGCCCGCGGGCTCGGGGTCTGGGAGTTCGCGAGCAACGACGACGGCGACCCCGACGTGGTCATGGCCTGCGCGGGCGACGTACCGACCCTGGAAACCCTCGCCGCGGTCAGCCTGCTGCGCGAACATCTGCCGGCGCTGAAGATCCGCGTCGTCAACGTCGTCGACCTGATGCGCCTGCAACCCGCCAGCGAACACCCGCACGGGCTGCCGGAGGCGGACTTCGACGCGCTGTTCACGCAGGACAAGCCGATCATCTTCGCCTACCACGGCTACCCCTGGCTGATCCACCGCCTCACCTACCGGCGGTCGAATCACGAGAACCTGCATGTGCGCGGCTACAAGGAAGAGGGCACCACGACGACCCCCTTCGACATGGTGGTGCGCAACGATCTCGACCGGTTCCACCTTGCACTCGACGTCATCGACCGGGTGCCCGGCCTCGGCCAGCGCGCCGCCGAGGTCCGCCAGTGGCTGATCGACCAGCGCGCCCGGCACCACGCCTACATCCTCGAGCACGGCGAGGACCTGCCCGAGATCCGGAACTGGCAATGGAGGACACCATGAGCACCACGAAGGTTGTCGTCGGCATCGACGGCCGTCCCGACTGCGAGAACGCGATCCGCTGGGGCGCCGCCGAGGCCGCGTCGCGCGGCGCGGAACTGCACCTCGTGCACGCGTTCATCTGGGCGGAGTTCCGCGGGGTCCCGCTCGGCGCGAGCGACATGGCGCCGGGGCTCCGCGCACAGGCCGACCGGATCGTCGCGGACGCGGTCGAGCTGGCGCGGAAGTTCGAGCCGGGCGTGCCGGTCACCGGCGAGCGCGTCGACGGTTTCCCGGCCGCCGTACTGCTCGCGGAGTCGTGGCAGGCCGAGCTGATCGTGATCGGCAGCCGGCTCACCGGACGCTTGCTCGGGCTCGTCGTCAGCTCAGCCGGGACCGAGCTGGCCGCGCACGCGCACTGCCCGGTGGTCGTCGTACGACCGACCGAGGACTCGCTCGCCGGCAGTCAGGTCGTCATCGGGTACGACGGATCGCGGCCGGCCGATGCCGCGGTCGACTTCGGCCTCGGCTACGCGCGACGGCACGGGCTGACGGCCCGGATCGTCGCGGTCCTGGGCGAGGACGAGGACGACGACCACGACCTGCTGGCCGGCGTTCGCGCGCATGCCCTCGCGGACGACACCGAGCTCATCGAGGTCACCGGCCATCCGTCGGAGCTGCTCCTCGAATGGTCCGCCGACGCCCAGCTGCTCGTCGTCGGATCACGCGGCCGCGGCGGCTTCGCCGGTCTCGTGCTCGGCTCGGTCAGCCAGACGATGCTGCACCAGTCCCCCTGCCCGGTCGCCGTCATCCCGCACGCGGCCCTTCAAAGCCCCCAGTAACCGGATCCTCCGGCACCACCCCCTTCCGAAGTGCCGAACGGCCCGCCGGACCCGGGACGTATGCCGGTTCCGCACGCGCACCGACGAGCAGACCCTGGAAGCGGGGAGACAGATCGGCTCAGGGAGGCGCACAGTGCTCACCGACCAGCTGACGTCCACGGCGCTCGGCGTCCTGCTGCACGCCGCCGAGGCCGCGCCCGGGCTGCATGTCCCCCGCCCCTGGCGTATCGAGGTCGACGGTCACCTCGTCGACTTCCGCCTCGACGCCGCCGCGTCCGACCCGGTGGCGCGGGTCCAGCGCATCGCGACCGGTGCGGCCGTGTTCAACCTGCGGTGCGCCGCCGCGTCGATGAACTTCGACAGCTGGATCAGCCGCTTCCCGTACCCGCACGACCCGACCCTCGCCGCCCGGATCGTCGTCGAGCCGACCGGCCTGCCGGACCAGGAGCTGCAGGAGCTGTACGCCGCGATCCTGTCGCGGAATCTCACCCGCCCGGCAACAGCTCCGGACCAGCAGGTACGCCGCGTGCTCGAGCGGGCCGCGGCGATCGAGGACGCCCATCTGACCTGGCTTCCGCTGGACGCGCTGGCCGTCGTCGTGACCCACGGCGCCGAGCCCGCGGACCAGCTCCAGGCCGGCGTCGCCCTCGAACGTGTCCTGCTCACCGCCACCTCGCACGACCTCCGGGCGGACTGCCTCAACTACACGTTGATCCGCTTCGGCGGAGCACCGAGCCATGCCTCTGACCAAGGGAGATCGCAATGACCACACAACCCGCCCCGATCGTCGTCGGGTACGACGGTTCCACCGGCAGCCAGAGCGCCCTGCGCTGGGCGACCACCGAGGCCGTCCGTACGAGGGCGCCGCTGCGACTCGTCGAAGCCTTCGAGCTCGTCATCGTCACGCGGCCCGCGCCCGGGTACGTCGTACCGCTCGAGGCGGTCCGCACCGCGCGCCAGAAAGGGCTCGACGCGGTGGCCGAAGGGATCCGTCTGCACCACCCGGATCTCACGGTCGAGAGCAGCCTGGCCGGAGGCCCCGCCTCGCAGATCCTGGTCGAGGCGGCAGAGGACGCCCGGATGGTCGTCCTGGGATCTCGTGGCCTCGGCGGCTGGAGCGGCCTCCTGGTCGGCTCGGTCGCGGTCCAGGTCACCACGCACGCGCGGTGCCCGGTGGTCGTGATCCCGCCCGACCTGCGGGCGCACGCACACGAAGGCGCCACTGTCGTCGTCGGCGTCGACGGCTCGAAGACGTCGGCGAAGGCGATCGACTTCGCCTTCGACCAGGCCGACGCCCGGCACGCCCAGGTCGTCGCCCTGCATACGTGGACCTCACCGTTCCTCACCTACGCCGACGGCGCGTCGATGCTGCAGTTCGACGAGGAGAAGATCCGCGACGAGGCGCGGCTGCTGGTCGCGGAGTCCGTCGCCGGCGCGGCCGCCGACCATCCGGACGTCAAGTGGACGACCGAGCTCGTCACCGGCTCGGCAGCGCAGGCCCTGGTCCGGCGCTCCGAGTCCGCCGACCTCCTGGTCGTCGGCTCCCGCGGCCGGGGCGGGTTCACCGGTCTCCTCCTCGGTTCGGTCAGCCAGAGCGCGCTGCACCACGCTCACTGCCCGATCGCCATCGTCCACTGAGCCGGCCCGACGTTCGGAAGGTGGGACCCGATGACCAGCGGACTGCCCGTCCTGGTGGGGATCGACGGCTCCCGGGACGGAATCATCGCGCTGACGTGGGCAGCGGCGTACGCCGGATTGCGGCAGGCGCCGCTGCATGCGGTGTACGTCGTCGACGAGGACCGGCAACTGCCCGTCGGCACGCCTCCGCCCGGACCCGATGACGGCAGTGAGGTGCTCGACGACGCCGGCGAGGCGCTCGACAGGATCGGCTTCTCGGCCGCGACGCTCGAAGTCCGCCACGGGCACCCGGCACAGGTCCTGCTCGACCTGTCCGAAAGCTCGCAGGCTCTGGTCGTCGGGCGCCGCGGGATGGGTGGCTTCGCCGAACTGGTCCTCGGCTCCACCTCCCAGGTGTGTACGGCGCTGGCCACGAAGGTCCCGTTGATCGTCGTCCCGGACACCTGGGACCCCGCAGCGCCCGCGCGCGGACGGGTCGTCGTCGGTGTCGACGGCTCCGTCGAGGGCCAGGAAGCGGTCCGCTTCGCGTTCGAGCTGGCGAGCGCGACCGGCGCGGAGCTCTTCGGCGTACACGCGATCCAGCTCCGGGAAGCCTGGCCCGATCCCAGCACCTGGCAGGACCCGGCACGGCAGCTGTGGATCCAGAACGCCGACGAGTTGCTGTCCGAGACCCTCGACGGCTGGACGGCGAAGTACCCCGGCACCGTCGTCCGGCAGCACGCCGTCACCGACCACCCGGTCCGCGTCCTGGCCCGCGAGTCCCAGGACGCGGATCTCGTGGTGGTCGGTGGCGTCGGACGGACCGCGTTCTCCGAACTCCGGATGGGATCCGTGGCCCGCGGCCTCCTTCACCACTCCCACTGCCCGGTCGCCGTCGTGCACCACCCGGACCCTTGAGCTGGAGATCACCTGACGGCGTCAGGGGCGCGCAGCCCAGTTGTTCCAGCTGGCCTTGGCGCCGGAGTCGCCGATGCGGACGACGTCGTACACAGCGGCGCCCGAGACGAGCACAGCGACCACGGTCAGGCCCGTGGTGAGGGCCTTCGAGGCAGGTGCGAGGAAGGTTCGCTGCGCCGCTCGAGCCACTCGCCCGCTTCGGTGGTGATCGGCACGAGCACGACGACGAGCGCGGCCAGGGGAGCGGGAGGAGGACGACTACGGCGTGCACGAGGAGTACGTGTGCGGGAAGGCCGTTGACAGTCTGCATTCGGGTTCCTTCTGTCCAAGTGTCCGGTGGTTCCGGCTCGTCGGGTAAAGCATCAGCAGGACGAGGAGTACGGCGGTGACTCCGCCGACCACGAGGTTGCGCCGCAATCGCTTCGAATGCGTCGTCATCGCGCACCGGCCTGGTGGGCGGCGTCGAGTGCCGACTGCAGCGACTGGCGATACCCCTCTGAAGTGAACGTGGCCCCGGAGACCGTGTCGATCCGGGCGCTCTGTGCCGCCATCGCCTCGCGGTCGAGCTGCGGGACCGCGAAGCTGTTGATCTCGTCGGACCGCCCGTCACCGCTCGGGTGCTGCAGCGTGTGTGTCCTGGTGATCCGCCCACCGCGCACGGTGATCTCCACCTGGACCGGCCCGTACTGCGTGTCGACGACACCGCCGGCTACCACGACCGACGACGGTCGCGCCGAGCCGGCGGCTGGAGTGGGCGACGCCGGCGTACGGCGCCCTGTGGCCGGCGGCCGCCTGGACGACGGCGTTGCCGGCGGTGCGGGGCTGACCACGGCGGCACTTCCGACGGTCGAGTGCGGCTGCATACTCGCGCGGAACGACGCCGCGATCACCGCCGCGGTAGCCACCGTCATCAACAGCCTGAGTCCGCGCCTCACGCTCCCACTCCTCTCACCACGAGAACCGCTCCTGGTGCAACTGGTTCGGCGGCAGCCCGGTCGCACGCAGCGCAGCACACATCGCATCCATCCACCGGTCGGGCCCGCAGACATACACGTCGTACCGCGCGATTCCAGGCACCAGGCGCCGTACGGCGTCCTCGTCGGACCAGGACCGGGCGCCTTCCGGCAACCACGACTCCCGGCCCCGCAGACGGGGACCGAGCAGGTAATGCAGAGCGACCCCGTAACGCCGGGACAGTTGCTCGAGCTCTTCGCGGAAGACCACGTCCGCCAGGCTGCGTGCGCGGTAGACGAGGACCTCCGCACCCGGCCGGTCCTCCAGCAACGCGCGCAGCGGGGTGATACCGATGCCGCAGGCAAACATCGCGACGCGATCGGTGACCTGGCTCTCCGCGGTCAGTCGGCCGTAAGGGCCCTCGACCGCGACCCGCGTACCAGGCCGCAACCGCGCAAGCCGGCTGCTGCCGTCGCCGGCGGCCTTCGCGGTCACACGGAGCCGGTCCGGCGCCGGCGAGGCCGACAACGAGTACGGGTTGCCCCGTGACCATCCCGGACCGTCGAGGAACCGGAACACGAAGTACTGCCCGGCCCGGACCGGCATCCTGTGCAGCTTCCGCCCACCGAGCAGAACGGTCACCACACCGGGCGCCTCGCGGATCACCTCACGCACGGTGAGCCCGTGCCGCAGCGTCCGCCAGACCGGCAGTGCGATCCGGTACAGCAGGGTCGCGCCGAGAGCAACGCCGTACGACGACCACCAGTACAGCCGCGCAACCCGGGAAGTCGTGAAGTCGGCACCGGTCCAGATCTCGTGGGGAACGGACAACCCGACTCCGACGTAGGCATACAGGTGCAGCAGATGCCACGACTCGTAGCGCAGCGTCTTCCGCGCGGCCTTGACCGATGTGAGGACCACCAGCGCCAGCGCGAGACTCGCCGCGACGGCGAGCAGCATCCCGCCGTACGTCGTGACGACGGACCACGTCTCGCGCAGCAGGTTGCGGTGATCGCGCAGCGTGTACCCGGCGAGGATCAAGGCGATGTGCGCCAGCAGGAGGTTGAACGACCAGAAGCCGACCAGCCGGTGACGGCGGGTCAACTCGTCCTGGCCGTAGCTGCGCTCGATCATCGGCACCCGGGCCATCAGGAACACCTGGACCAGCAACAGGTTCGCCGCGATCAGGCCCGACAGCCTCCCCAGCGACGTGAGAAGGCCGGCCGGCCCGTCCGCCACGGTTTGCAGGCCACGCCCGGACACCCAGAGCGCGACCACCACCAGCACGCTCACCCAGCACAGGACACCGACAGCGTCGCGCCACCACGCCGGCGTCGGACGCGGCCGTCGCCGGACGTGCATGGTCCGCGGGCGGTTCGCCGCCGGCGCGGGTACGCGGTACGTCATGCGACGACGATGACCGCGGATTCTTAGCCCTTCCTTGGACCGTCTTCCGCGATCGCGGGCAGGACGAGTTCGAAGGTCGCCCCGACCTCGCTCGGCACGAGCCGGAGCTGACCGCCGAGCCGGTTGGCCACGTCGTGCGCGAGCGCCAGCCCCAGCCCGTAGTGGGCCCGTCCGGCCCGGTGACCACCGGAGTCGAACCGCCGCAGGACGCGCTGCGCGGCCTCCGGGCCGATTCCCGGACCGGTGTCGCTGACCGCCAGGATCACGTCACCGCGATGCCGCCGTACGGCGATCCGCACGTCACCACCAGGTGGTGTGTGATCGATCGCGTTGTCGACCAGCGCGATCGTCGCCCGCCGGATCGCGCTCGGCGAACCGAGAGCCAGCGCGGTGTCGCGGTCGGCCTGCCACTGCAGCAGCACCCCGGCCTGCTCGGCATGGGCGTGCGCGGTCTCGGTGAGATCCCGCGCGATCCGGACCAGGTCGACCGGCTCGTGATCCTCGGCGCCGCGAGGATCGGCCGCGGCCAGCAGGTCGTCGACGACGTCGGCCAGCCGGCGGGTGTCGTCGACGACGCCGTCCGCGTCGCCCAGGATCTCGTCGTCGGCACCGCTGCGGCGCAGAGACCGCACCAGCACCTGGGCCCGGGTGCTCAGCAACGTCAACGGCGTCCGCAACTCATGACCGGCATCGGCCACGAACGCCCGCTGCAGCGTCAGCGCCTGCGCCAGCGGCCGTACGGCGCGACGCCCGATCAGCACGCCCAGCAACCCGGCCAGTGCCAGGCCGAGCGCGGTCGCGAACCCCATCGTCTGCACCAGCCGTGCACGCTCCCGGTGCGCCGTCGCGAGATCCAGCACGGCCTGGACCGGCCGGCCCTTGGCGAGACCGCTGGCGATGCGGTACTCGCCGTCGTCGTCGCCGCCGATCGTCGTCAACCGGATCTGTCCTCCGGCCTGAGCGCGCAGCGCCGCCAACTCCGGAAGAAGCTCCGTGGGCAGACCGGGTGACGTGGTCACGCCGGAGGAATCGGCGATCACCAGCCAGGTTCCGGCGGGCGGATCGCCGACATCGTCGGCCGTCACGACGGCGGACCGGAGCAGGTCGTCCGCCGCGCCGGCCTGCCCACGCACGACGACCAGTGTCACCAGGGTGATCAGCAGCAGCATCGCCAACGCGACCAGCGCGGCGGCCTGGACGGCGACGTCACGGGCAGCGCGGCGAACCAGCACTTCGTCACCGATCGGCCGGCCACTCACAGCTTGCCCAGCCGGTAGCCGAGACCGCGCACCGTGCTGATCACGCCACGCCCGAGCTTCCGTCGGCAGTAGTGCACGTAGGTGTCGACGACCGTCTCCGACTCCGCACCGCCGAACACCCGGTCGAGAAGCTCGGCACGGCTGAACACGATCCCCGGTCTGGCCGCCAGGAGCGCGAGCAACGCGGCCTCGCGCTCGGACAGCTCCACCGGCCTGCCGTCGGTACGCCGTACCGTCCGAGTGGCCAGGTCGAGCGAGCCATCGGGTACGGCGAGCTCGACGGCGTGATCCAGGTGACGGCGAAGCAGGGCACGAACCCTGGCCAGCAACTCGGTGAGCTCGAACGGCTTGGTCAGATAGTCCTCGGCGCCGGCGTCGAGGCCTTCGACCCGGTCCGCCGTGCTGTTCCGTGCGGAGAGCACCAAGATCGGTGTGCCGACACCGCGACCCCGCAGCCGTGCGATCAGGTCCAGCCCTTCGACGGCGGGCAGGCCGCGGTCGACGATCATCGCGTCCACGTCCCGCGTCAAGGCCAGGTGCAGTCCGGTGTGGCCGTCACCCGCGCGCGTCACGGCGTACCCCTCGTCGGTCAGCACACGGTCGAGCAGCCGGGCCAGATCGGCGTCGTCCTCGACCACCAGGATCCGCGAACTCATGCCTGTCCCCAGCCGGCGGTCGCGGACAAGGTGCCGTCGGCAAGCACTCCGAGCCCTTCGTACCCGGGAAGCAGGACCTTGCGCCAGTCGTCCCCCGCCACGAACGCGGCCGTGGCGAGCACATCGGCGTACTCCAGCGACGGACCGGTCACCGAAACCGACAGCCACCGCGTGTCCACCGGACCGCCGGACCGCGGGTCGTACAGGTGCTTGCCGCGCGCCGCGGTCCCGCTCGTCGCCACCGCGCCGCCGGTCCGCGGCAGGCCGGCGACGACGCCACCCGGGTCGCGCGGATCCTGGATGCCGACCGTGAAGGGCTCGTTGCTCGGGCACACCACGAGTACGTCACCGCCGGCGTTCAGGCACCAGTCCACGTCCTCGACCGCCCGCAGCAGCTCACCCGCCTGCTCGACAGCCCAGCCCTTGACCAATCCCGAAGGATCCCATGCGCCGCCGGGCACTTGCGCGTCGAACAGGCCGCCGGTCAGCTCGCGCGCGGCAACACACCGCTCGGCCACGGTGCGCACCACCGGATCGACACCGTCCCAGGTCAGCGCACCACGCGCCAGCAGGCTCACGGCGCTGTCGGCCTTGTACGGCGAGAACACCCGATCGACCTCGGTCAGCTCGGCGAACACCTCCCGCACCACGGCCTCCACCCGCCGGGTCCTCGCGCCCGGCCCGCGCGCGAGGACACTGATGGGCAGACCCATGATCTGCTCGACCCAGCTCCGCCGCAGCACCATGCCGCAACGGTACGTCGCGCCTCCTCAGTAGAACGTGGCGCCTGTGGAACGCGTCGTGTCGTCGACCCTCCAGGTCAGCCCGTTGTGCACGCCGACCACACCGTCCACGCCGGCGATCAGATGCTCGGCGAAGGCGACCGTGCTGCGCTTCTCCACCTGTCCGCTCAGCATCACGACGCCTTCCTGTACGGAGACCTCCACCGCCAACGGGTCGTCCCACAGGTGGCGGTCGACGACGTCGCGCCGTACCCGGGCCAGGAGATCCTCGTCGGAGCCGAGGAAGGCCCGGAGCAGGTCCGAGCGCGCCACAATCCCGATCAGCTCGTCCCCGTCCGTCACCACCAGACGGGTGAGGCCACGGGCCGCCATCAGCCGAGCCGCCTCGTCCAATGTGCAGCCGCCTTCCACGGTGACTGCCGGGCTGGTCATCAACGCTCCGGCAGTCAGCGCCCGTGCCTTCGAGCGGGCCGTGCGACGCGACCAGGACAGCACACGCCGCGGCGTCCGCTGGAACTCCTCCTTGCGGAGCAGATCCGTCTCGGACACCACGCCCACCACGCCACCGGACCGGGACCGGACCGGGACCGCGCTGATGCGGTGCTCTGCCAGGAGAGCGGCGACAACCTTGAACGGCGTGTCCTCGGTGACCGTGACGACGCCTTTCGTCATCACGTCGGAGACTGTCATGAAGTGCCTCATCAGGACTCCTTGTGCCGCCGGACGATCGCCACGGGCGAGTGCGCGTGATGCAGCAGGTTCTGGCTGACCGAGCCGAGGAGCAGACCGGCGACACCGCCGCGGCCGCGCGACCCGACGACGACGAGCGACGCCTTCTTCGACATCTTCACGAGCCGTGAGCCGGCCCGCCCTGCGGCCACGGAGGCGCGCACCGCGACCGTGGGGTACTTGTCCCGGTAGGGTCGCAGGCTGTCGGCAAGCCAGGTCTTCAGCAGTGCCTCCGTACTGTCGATCGCCGCGGCATTCTCCACCTGCGGTTGCCAGCAATACACGACCCGCAGCGGCTCGCCGCTCCGCGCCGCCTCCTCGAACGCGAACCTCAGCGCGTCCTCGGAGTCCGGAGACCCATCGGTGCCCACGACAACCGGTCCGGTACGGCGTTCGCCGCGCACCACGACCACCGGGCAGGGCGCCTTGGCCGCCACCGACGTCGCGACCGAACCGAGCACGGCGGCCGACATCTTGTTCCGCGACCGGGTCCCGACCACGACCATCTCGGCGTCCACCGCCTCGGCGAGGATCGCGTGCGCCGGATCCTCGTTCGCCAGCCAGCCGGACCCGCCCTTGTACCCGAGACGATCGCGGGCGTACTGCACCGCGTGATCGAGCTGGCGCTCGTACTTGTCGAGCGGCATCGGCGGCGGGACATAGCCCTCGACCCCGAGCGCCGGCCAGCGGCTCAGCTCGTTCAGGTACGCGCGGATCACCCGCACCGGCGCCTCCCGCGCCCCGGCCGCCTCCACTGCCCACCGCAGCGCGAGCTGTGCCTCGGGCGTCTCGTCGATCCCCACCAGGATGTACTTCTTCATCACCGGGATTCCTTTCACTCACTCGGATGCTGGACGAGGATTTCCTTGAGGCCGTCGACGAACGCCAGCGACTCGTCGTACCCGCGCTGCCACACATTCCGCCCGAAGATGCACCCGAGCCCGCCGGCGTCCATCGCCTGCTCGGCCTTGCGATACATGGCGTCGTCACCGGCCCGCTCACCACCGGAGACCAGCACCAGCGTCCGGTTCGCCGACCGCACGACACCGTCGATCGCCTGCTGCGGAGTGAAGATCTCCTCGTACGGCGCCTTGACTCCTGCGCGCTTGTCCGGGTGCGGGAAGTTCACCTTCACCACGTCCGCGCCGAGCTCGCTGGCCACCCGTGCGGCGTAGTCGACCGCGTAGAACGAGTCCTTGCCGCCCTTCGCCTCGATCGCCTCGCCCCGCGGGTACGCCCACACGACCAGCGGCATCCCGAACCGCTCGGCGTCGGTGCGGATCTGCCGGTACTGCGCGAAATCCGCTTCCTGCGCCGGCGAACCGACGTACAACGTGTACCCGACCGCGTCCGCCCCGAGCCGGACCGCGTCCTCGACACTGGCGTGCACGGGCGACAGCGCGGCCGCATCCGACGGGATGTCGGTCTTGCCGTTCAGCTTCAGGATCAGCGGGATCTCACCGGCGTAGTCCCAGAAGAACTTCTCCGCCAGCCCGATCTGGATCGCGATCCCGTTGAACTCCCCAGCGATCGCGAGCTTCATGATGTACTTCGGGTCCGACGCCTCCGGGTTCGCGAAGAAGTCCCGCGGACCGTGCTCGAGACCTTGGTCGTACGGCAGGAACAACGCCGTACCGTTCTGCAGCCCGTGGCCGAACAGGATCCTGCGCAGCCGCGCCTTCTTCCCCGCGCTCAGCCCGAGCTCGTTCAGTGCTGCCCGCTTCGACATGGTCACCCTCCCCTTCGTCCGAAACTCAATCGATGGACCGGATCGCCGTGACGGCGAACGCCTCGACACCCTGGTAGTGGCCGCCGGTCGACGCCACGATCACGACGGCGGGATCGGTCGGAGTGCGGAACGAGACCCGCGCGGACCACGGCTGGTTCTGGCCACCGGCCGGCACGCAGCAGAAGGACCCGATCCGGTCCGACGACGAAACCTGCCGTACGTCGATACGGATCGACTCGTCGACGCCCGTGATCCGTCCACCGACCGTCAACGGTGACCCCGCCGCCGCCCCGTACCGGGGCTGCGTCAGCGTCAGCGAGCTGTCCCTGCTGCCGACGACCTCCCACGGCGCGTCGCTCCCCTGCCCCAGCCGGGCAAGGTGCAGGACCGCGGCCACCGACGGCCGGTTTCCGTCCGCCTGGTAGCCCACCGACACGTAGGCCTCGTCGGCACGAACCGATCGGGACACGACCAGGTCGATCTCGCCGAAGCCGAGGAACCCGGTGGTGAACGCGAGCGCAGTCTGTCCCGCGTCGAGATGCCACGGCTGCGTGCCCTGCGAGCGGTACACACGCTGCCAGTCGGCCGCCTCGGCCTCGGAGCGGAACGGCCACATCGGCTGGTACCGGAACACCCGCGGACCCGGGCTGGTCGTGGTCGGCGTCGGGCTCTGGGCCGGGTTCTGGGTCGTCGTCACGGTCACGGTCGGACCTGGCTGCGTGACGGTCGCACTCGGCGCCGGCGACGTACCGGTAGGTTCGTCCGGCTTGTTGATCACGACAACCATCGCGACGGCGAGCGCAATGATCGCGAGACAGGCGATCGCGATCGCCCAGCGCGCCCGAATGTCCGTCACCATCCGCTCCGGACCCGGATCGTTCTCAGTCATCTCCGTCCTCCTCGCTCTCCACCGGGACCGTGATCCTGGGAGCGCCGATTCGCCGCTGCGAACGTGAACGGTCGTGGACGTCGCTGAGCTGCCGCCGCAGTCGATCCGCTGCCTCGTCGACGGCCTCGGCCGGGGTCGCGGCCGTGGCGTGCACGTGCAGCGGCGATCCGTCCAGCACCACCTCGACCTCGACAGCAGCCGGCCGCTCGTTCGCGGGGTTCGTCCCGAGACTCACCACGACATGGACGTGCTGGACCCGCGTCGACAGGCGGTTCAAGGCCTGCGTGACTTTGCCGGCCGCGTACTTGGCGTCCGGTTCGGGCACCTGTCCGCGTACGGTCAGCTGCACGGGTGTGTTCATGGCCGCCTCCTTCGGGCTGTGTAGAGAGCTGCGGCGACCAGTAGTCCGCCGAAGACGAGCAGCACCAGCGGGGGCGCCAGGTCTCCGGGGAACCACTCGGTGACCACCGCAGGCAGAATGTTCAGCGCGCCCAGCGCGCCGACGCCGAGGAGCATCAGGTCGCGGAAACGCACCGCGAGAACGACGATCGCCACGACGGTGACCAGCGCGAGCACCATGCCCGCGTCGGTGGGCAGCGTCATGACGGCTCCGACCAGGATGCCCAGCGCGCTGAGCGCCAGCACCGGCCGCCGCGGTGTCGTCACGCCGACCACACCGAGCAGGAACCAGACAACGCCGACACCCCAGACCGCGAGACCTGGCAGGTGCGCGTCATCGGTCACCTTCGCGACCACCGCCGCGGTCGTGACCATCAGCGCCACGAAGACCGCGGCTTGCTGCGCGACGGTCCGGAGCCGCGACCACAGTCCGGCCGCGACGACCGTCGCTGTGACGCCCGAGACGATCGCGATGTCCACACCGTGCAGCTCGAGAACGATGTCGGCGAACAGCGCGGCGAACCCGGCGGCGGCCGCTGTCGCCAGCAACCACAGGACGGACCGCAGGCGGACGCTCGCCTCACCCAGCCGGCGTGGGACCACGGAACCAGCAACGACGAGCAATGCCGACGCACCACCCACGAGCGCCAGTCGACCCAGGTCCGGCAACGCGTCCCAGTACTGGGCGCCGAGCAGGCCGGCGGCAATCAGAACGATCGTTCCGCCCAAGTAGGCGAGCGCCTCGACCAGCACCGCGCTACGCTCCCGCTGCGGTGCGGCGGGGATTACCGCTTTCTGCTCCACGTCGGCGCGCAAGCGGACTGCCTGATCCGCGCTGATCAGCCCGGCATCGGCCCAGTGCGCGATGAGCCGTGGCAGATCCTGACGCCGGCTGGCCGATGACCTCCTCATGGCTCCACGATCTGCCGCCACACCAGGCACCGGCAGGGCCGAACGTCACATCCACGCCAGGACTCTCACCAACTCCTGTCAGCGCCCCGGCAGGAGGGACCAATGGCCCGGATTCAGGGCCCAACAGTCCTCCCCGGAGCCACGCCCGAGGTGCGACCGTGGGACGGACGTAAGGAAAGAGAGTTCTCCATGGTCGCGGAGCTTCACAGGGCGTCGCCGATTCTCGTTACCGCGCAGGGCATTCTGCCGACCGACACCGTGGCGGTGATTCACCAGCACCTGCGACCGATCCTCGGCGCAGCTGCCGCGCACAGCCGGGTCCGCATCACCAGGCTCGTCGAGCCGACCCTGACCCGGCCCATCGTGGCGCAGGTCGACATACAGCTGGCCGGCCACCGCATTCGCGCGCAGGTCACCGCCTCGACGGCGCCCGACGCCGTCGACCGGCTCGCGGCTCGCACGATCGACCAGCTGCGCCTGATCCCGCGGGCACTCGCCGACTGCCTCCGGGATCGCGCGACGAACCACTCGCAACCGTCGTTCCCGGAACTGCTGCCGCCTGGCGAACGCCGTATCGCCCGCCGCAAGACCAGCGCACCGGTCACGATGTCCGTCCGCGAAGCCATCGCCCAACTGCAGGCCATGGACTACCGCTTCCACCTCTTCCGCGAACGCTACAGCCGCCAAGAGGCGGTGGTCCTCCGCAACGTCTCGGGCGGCTACCGCATCCTCCAGACCCGGCCCAACCCGATCGGTCTCGAGGTCGCGACACCGCCACTCGTCCTCGCCGCGGCGGAGCGCCTGACCCTGGCCGAGGCCATCGACCGCCTCGACCTGACCGGCGCGCCGGTCGTGGTCTTCGCCATCAGGACGACCGGTCGCCTGCACGCCCTCTATTCCCGCTACGACGGCAACTACGGCCTTCTGGGCCCCACCCCGTTCAGTCGGGAATCAGTACGTCGTTGATCGCGCGTCGCGGTGTCGGCGGGACCGGCGTACCGTAGCCGAACCGGATCACGGCCTGTGGCCGCTGCCACGGACCAAGCGGGTCGTTGATCTGTGTCCGGAGTTCCTCGTGCTCGATCGCCTGGTTGAGCAGCGAGGTCGAGATCCCGCGGGCCGTGGCCTCCAGCAGCACGTGTTCCAGCGCCTGTCCCGCGCGCAGCCACTCGATCGGGCCGTCGTACCGGGTCGCGAGGACGGCGAGCTGTGGGTGCGCCTCGAAGTCGGCCACCGGCCGCTGCGCATCCGCCTCGGTGGCGGCCAGGTCCCGGACCACCGGATCGCCACCGGCGGCCCGTGACCCCAGCGCGCTCGACGGGACGCCGTCGGCCGCCCGGTCGCCACCGACCCAGTGCCGGCGCTCGGCCGTCCGGGCCCGGTCCTCGTCGTCCGCGGTCGTCGCCTCATTCGTTGCTATCCGCAACCACCAGCGCCGGGTCGGCTTGTCGATCCACTGCAGTACGGCGCCCTCCACGCGGGCGCACAGGTCGAGCTCGGCCCGCAGCTGCGGGGACAGCGGCTCGTCGGTGAACGGCTCCCGGTTCGTCCGCCGCTTGGTCAGGTACGGCGCGAGGCCCGCGATCGATGGCGTGGGCGGTCCGTCGAGCTCGATGACGGCGACCAGATCGGGACGCCGCCGATCCATCAGGTGCCGCACCGCCGACCCCGTGCCACGTGCCGCGGCGGCCACCCGCAGGTTGAAGATCGCCGCTCCCAAGGAGAGGAACAGCATCCGTCGCGACGGGTCCTCGGCCGGCAACTCGCGCTCCCGGTCCCGGTGCACCTCCACCGTCGACTCCACGAACCGGAACCGCCACGGCTGGGTGTTGTGCACCGACGGCGCCGCGACCGCCGCGCTGAGCAGTCTCTCCCGATCGGCCTCGGTCAGCTTGTTCATCGCCATCACCTCAGTGCACGTAGGCCTGCAACTCGTTGATCAGCGCCGCCAGCACCGTCTTCGCGTCGCCGAACAGCATCGCGGTCCGCGGATTCGTGTAGAGCTCGTTGTCGATCCCGGCGTACCCGTGCCCGAGCGAACGTTTGACGACGATCACGCTCCGGGCCTTGTCCACGTCCAGGATCGGCATCCCGGACACCGCGTTCCCCGGACGGCGCGCGGCCGGGTTCGTGACGTCGTTCGCCCCGACGACCAGCACGACGTCGGTGGCCGCGAACTGCGGGTTGATCTCGTCCAGATCCTTCAGCTGCAGGTACGACGCGTTCGCCTCCGCCAGCAGCACGTTCATATGACCCGGCATCCGGCCGGCTACCGGATGGATGCCGTAGCTGACGTCAACACCGTGCTCGGTCAGGCCCTGCGCGAGTTCGACCACCTCGTGCTGCGCCTGGGCCGCGGCCAGCCCGTACCCGGGCACGATGACCACCTTTCCGGCGTACGCGAGCTGCAGTGCCGCGTCGTCGGCCGTTACCGTGCGGACGGTGCCGGCCGCCGCGATGGCAGGTGTGGTCTGTTCGTCGCCGGTACCGAAGCCGCCCGCGATGATGTTCAGCAGCGAGCGGTTCATCGCCACGGCCATCAGCTTCGTCAGGATGCCACCGGCTGCGCCGACGAGCGCGCCCGCGATGATCAACGGCGTACTACCGATCACGAAGCCGGCCATCGCGACCGCCGTACCGGTGCAGGCGTTCAGAAGAGAGATCACGACCGGCATGTCGGCGCCGCCGATCGGCAGCGTCATCAGAACGCCGACGACCAGGGCCGCGCCGGTCAGGACGCCGAGCGATCCGAGCCCGCCGATGCCTGCTGTGTAAAGGACTCCGGCGCCGAGCGCGGTCAGTGCGAGCAGCAGATTGAGCGCGCGGCCGCCGGTGAAGGTCAACGGCCGTCCCGGTACGACGCCCGCCAGCTTGCCCGCGGCGATCAGGGATCCGGAGAACGTGATGGCACCGATCAGTACGTCGAGAAAAGTGGTGAGCGTCGTACTCACGGGCTCATCCACCGTGGAGCGGAGTGCCTCGGCGAACGCGATCAATGCGGCCGCCCCACCGCCGACCGCGTTGAACAGGCTGACGAGCTGCGGCATCGCGGTCATCTGCACTCGCCGTGCCGCGACCAGACCGACACCCGCCCCGGCCACGACACCCACGGCGAGGACGACGGCCGAGGTGGCCGTGATGACGCCGTCGTCGATCAGCACGACGACGGTCAGCACGATCGCAACCGCCATCCCGAAGGCGGACAGCTGGTTGCCGCGGCGCGCGGTCGCGGGCGAGTTCATCAGGTGCAGACCCAGCACGAAGCAGACCGCCGTCGCCAGGTAGAGGAGATGCGTCGTGGTGTTCATCGGCGGAACATCTCCAGCATCCGGTCGGTGACGACGTACCCGCCGACCACGTTGGCGGCGGCGAACGCCGCGGCGACGAACAGCAGTAGGTAGCCGACCGTGGTGTCGATGCTCGCGGCAACGATCATCACACCGACCACCACCACGCCGTGGATCGCGTTCGCGCCGGACATCAGCGGCGTGTGCAGCGTGGCCGGAACCTTCGAGATGACCTCGAACCCGACCAGCACGCTCAGCACGAAGACGGTGATGTCCGCGAGCAGCACAGGGGTCATGACACTGTCTCCTTCGGATGCACGAGTAGACCGGCCGTGATCTCGTCGTCCGGATCGAGTACGACGGCACCGTCGCGGATCAGGTACTCGAGCAAGGCCGTGAGGTTGCGCGCCCACGCCGACGACGCGGCCCGCGGGACCTGGGCGGGGAGCGCACCCGCTCCGAGGACGACGACGCCGTTCTCCGTCACGGTCCGGGCTTCAGGCACCGATCCCGCGACATTACCGCCGAGCGGCCCCGCGGCGAGATCGACCACCACGGATCCGGCCGCCATGCCGGCGAGTGCCGCGGCCGAGACCAGTTCCGGCGGCCGGTGTCCCGGCACCTGAGCGGTCGTAACGACCACATCGAAGGCCCGGATCGCCTCGGCCATCGCCTGTTGCTGGACCACCTGTTCCTCGGCGGTCAGGGCGCGGGCGTAACCGCCCTCCCCGCTCGCCGAGACACCGAGGTCCAGCACAGCGGCACCGGTCGACGCGATATCGGCCTGCGCCGCCTCCCGGACGTCGTACCCGGTGACGAGCGCCCCCAGGCGTCGCGCCGTACCCATCGCCTGCAGTCCCGCGACTCCGCCGCCCAGGACGAGGACCTTGGCCGGGCGCACGGTCCCGGCCGCGGTCATCATCATCGGGAAGAACCCGCCGAACGTGTCAGCCGCCAGTACGGCGGCCTTGTAGCCGGCCACGTTGGCCTGCGAGGTGAGCACGTCCATCGACTGCGCCCGGCTGAGCGTCCGCGGCAACCCCTCGAAGCTGAGTGCAGTGACGTCGGCCAGCTCTTCGGGAGCGTCGTCCGGGCGCAGGAGACCGATCATGATCTGCCCGGCCCGCAGACGCTGCACGTCGGGCCGGTGAACGACCGCGAGGATGTCCGCCTGGGCGAAGACCTCGGACCGATCGGCGATGCGGGCGCCGGACGCGACGTACTCCTCGTCCGGAAAGCCCGCAGCGCGGCCCGCACCGGCCTCGACCATGACGTCGAGGCCGGCCCTGCCGAGCCGCGCCACCACCTCGGGGGTGATCGCGACCCGGTTCTCGTGCCACTCGGTCTCCGCCGGGCAGCCGACCAACAGGCTCATCTCGGATCCCTCTCAGAACTGGAACACCACGCGGGCCGGGATGTCGCCGGCCAGGACGTCGGCGATCGACTGGTTGACGTCGTCGAGCTTGCGGTCGACGGCGATGACCTTGGTCCGCCCCGCGGCGTGCAGCGCGAACACATCGGCCAGATCGTTGCGAGTGCCAACGATCGAGCCGATCACGGTCTTGCCGTTCAGCACCGTGTCGAAGATCGGCAGACTGAGCGCACCGTTGTCGGCCGGCAATGCCACGCACACCAGCCGCCCGCCGCGCCGCAGCGACCGGAACGCCTGGTCGAACGACTGCGGGTTCGCGGCCAGCGCGACCGCGACGTCGGCGCCACCGAGCGCCTGGATCGCCTCGACCGGGTCGGTTGTCGCCGCGTTGACGACATGATCCGCACCGAGTTCCTTGGCCATCTCCAGCTTGCTCTCCTCGATGTCGACGGCGATCGTCACGCCGCCGGCGATCCGCGCGTACTGCAGTGCCAGGTGTCCCAGCCCGCCGACGCCGAAGATCGCCACCGTCTCGGCCGGCACCACGCCCGCGACCCGGATCGCCTTGTACGTCGTCACTCCGGCGCACGTCAGCGGTGCGGCGTCCCGGGACGAGACCTCGTCCGGCACCGGGTTCGCGAACGCGGCGGGCAGTACGGCGTACTCGGCGAAGCTGCCGTTCACGGAGTACCCGGAGTTGCGCTGCTCGAGGCAGAGCGTCTCCCAGCCTCCGATGCAGTAACGGCACTTCCCGCAGGCGTATCCGAGCCACGCGATGGCGACCCGGTCACCGACGGCGCAGTCGGTCACGCCTTCGCCGAGCTTCTCGACGATCCCGATCCCTTCGTGGCCGGGGACGAACGGCGGCGCCGGCTTGACCGGCCAGTCACCGTGCGCGGCGTGGATGTCGGTGTGGCAGAGACCGCTGGTCTCCATCCGCACCAGCACCTCCCCCGCCCCCGGCTCGGGAACCGGCATCTCCTGGATCTCGAGCGGCTTGGTGAAGTCGGTGACGACTGCTGCTTTCATGACTGTCCTTTCATGGAACAGGTTGCGGATCGCGTGATGAAATGGATGCCGGGCCCGGCCGCGAGGGAGAAGCCCTCCGGTTCACCGGGCGCAACGTCGAGCTGGAACGAGTCCTCGCCCCAGGCCTGATCCAGGGCGTAGTCGATGTAGAACGGACAGCCCTGGATGGTGCCGAGGAGTACGTCGCCTGCGCCGATCAGGAACTCGCCGGCCGGATAGCACATCGGCGTGCTGCCGGCGCAACAGCCACCGGACTGGACGAACATGACCGGGCCGCGGTCCGCGCACAGGCGAAGGATCGCCGAGTGCGCGGCCGCGGTGGCCGTGATACGCGAGATCGGCATCGGACTCAGAACAGGCCGAGGGGCTCGTCGCTGTAGCTGACGAGCAGGTTCTTGGTCTGGCTGTAGTGGTCGAGCATCATCCGGTGGTTCTCCCGGCCGATGCCGGAGATCTTGTAGCCGCCGAACGCTGCGCCTGCCGGGTACTGGTGGTAGCAGTTCGTCCAGACCCGGCCGGCCTTGATCGCCCGGCCCATCCGGTACGCGCGGTTCCCGTCACGGGTCCAGACGCCGGCGCCCAGGCCGTACAGCGTGTCGTTGGCGATCTCGAGCGCCTCGGCCTCGTCCTTGAACGTCGTGACCGCGAGCACGGGCCCGAAGATCTCCTCCTGGAACACGCGCATCTGGTTGTGGCCGCGCAGCACGGTCGGCTCGAAGTAGTAGCCCTCGGCGAAGTCGCCGTCGATCTTCGCCCGCTCGCCGCCGATCAGGAGTTCGGCGCCTTCCTCGCGGCCGATCTGGACGTACGAGGTGATCTTGTCGAGCTGCGACTGCGACACCTGGGCGCCGATCTGGGTCTCGGTGTCGAGCGGGTTGCCCTGCTTGATCGAGCCGATCCGGTCCAGGGCGCGCTCGATGAACGCGTCGTAGATGTCCTCCTGGATCAGCGCCCGCGACGGACAGGTGCAGACCTCGCCCTTGTTGAACGCGTACAGCACCAGTCCCTCGATCGCCTTGTCCAGGAACTTGTCGGGACGCTGCATCACGTCGTTGAAGAAGATGTTCGGGCTCTTGCCGCCGAGCTCGACCGTCGACGGGATCAGGTTCTGCGCGGCGTACTGCATGATCAGCCGGCCGGTGACGGTCTCACCGGTGAAGCCGATCTTCGCGATCCGCGGGCTGGTGGCGAGCGCCTTGCCGATCTCCGCGCCGGGGCCGGTGATGATGTTCAGCACGCCCGGCGGTACGACGTCGCCGATCACCTCGGCCAGCTTGAGGATGGACCACGGCGTCGGCGAGGCAGGCTTCATCACCGAGCAGTTGCCGGCGGCCCACGCCGGCGCAAGCTTCCAGGCCGCCATCAGCAGCGGGAAGTTGAAGGGAATGATCTGACCGACGACGCCGAGCGGCTCCCGGAAGTGGTACGCCACCAGGTCCTTGTCGATCTCCGTCGTCCGCCCCTCCTCGGCGCGCGCCGCGGAGGCGAAGTAGCGGAAGTGGTCGACGACCAGCGGGATATCCGCGTTCAGCGTCTCGCGGACCGGCTTGCCGTTCTCCCAGCTCTCGG
The DNA here is from genome assembly GCF_004331375.1 of Kribbella speibonae. Classification (NCBI taxonomy): domain Bacteria; kingdom Bacillati; phylum Actinomycetota; class Actinomycetes; order Propionibacteriales; family Kribbellaceae; genus Kribbella; species Kribbella speibonae. Next base: position 107,666 of record NZ_SJKC01000007.1, read on the forward strand.
CGACGGCCAGCATCTCCTTGTTGGCCTCGACCGCATCGGCGACGGCGTTGAGTACTTCGGCACGCTCGGCCGCGGACTTCTCACCCCAGGCGTCCTTGGCGGCGTGCGCGGCGTCCAGCGCCAGCTCGACGTCCTGTTCGGTCGAGTGCGCGACCTCCGTGATCGGCTCGGCCGTGGCCGGTGTGAGGTCGACCCGATAGCGCCCCTCCGACGGCGCCACCCACTCGCCGCCGATGAAGTTCTCGTACCGCGGCTTGACCTCGACCGGACTCCCCTGCTTTCCGGGTGCGACGTACTGCATGATCCTTCTCCTTCGACTCGACGAGCCCGTGCTCTTCGAGACAACCCCGGTCCGCGTGACACTCGTAGGGCCGAAAGACCCGTCCGGCGTGTGACCGCTGTGATGTGGGCGACAGATGCGGCATGGTGCTGGGATGGAGAAGTTGCCGAAGAAGGCCTACGAGCGGGAGCTGTTGCGGCTGCAGGCGGAGCTGGTGAAGCTTCAGGAATGGGTCCGTGCGGAGGGGGCGCGGCTCGTGATCGTCTTCGAGGGGCGTGACGCCGCCGGGAAGGGCAGCACGATCAAACGCGTCACGGAGTACCTCAATCCCCGCGTCGCCCGGATCGTGGCGCTGCCCGCGCCGACCGAGCGGCAACGCACCGAGTGGTACTTCCAGCGGTACGTCGAACACCTGCCGGCGGCCGGCGAGATCGCCCTGTTCGACCGCAGCTGGTACAACCGCGCCGGAGTCGAACGCGTGATGGGGTTCTGCACCAACCAGGACTACGCGCGGTTCCTGCACCAGTGCCCGATCTTCGAACGGCTGCTCGTCGAGGACGGCGTACTGCTGCGCAAGTACTGGTTCTCGGTCAGCGACACCGAGCAGGAGAACCGTTTCCGCAGCCGCCTCGAGGACCCGATGCGGCGCTGGAAACTGTCACCGATGGACCTGGAGTCGATCACCCGCTGGGAGGACTACTCGCGCGCGAAGGACGAGATGTTCGTGCACACCGACATCCCCGAGGCGCCCTGGTACGTCGTGGAGAGCGAGGACAAACGCTCCGCCCGGATCAACATGATCGCGCACCTGCTGTCGACGATCCCGTACCACGAGGTCCAGCGCCCGCCGCTCGGTCTGCCGCCGCGGCCGCCGTCCAAGGGCTACGAGCGGACACCGCGCGACATGCAGACCCAGGTCCCCGACCACGCGGCGAGCCTGCGCGGCTGAGAGGCCAAGGTCCCGCGCGGAAGGGACCGATCGGCCGGTGCGGACGGCGGCCCGGTCAGCCGATGCTGAGGTCAGATCGGCTCCAGGAGGTGGACCGTGGGCGTACAGATCAAGTCAGTGCCGTGGGTACGGCAGCTGGTGATCGACACCGGTCGTGCCGCCCGGCGCAGGCATGCCGTCCACGGGCTCTTCGAAGCCGACGTGACCTCGGCCCGCGCCGCCCTCGACCGCGGGCATGCCTCCGAGCAGTTCACGGCCTTCGTGATCCATTGCGTCGCCGCTGCGGTGGCCGCGGATCCCACAGTCCAGGCGTACCGTGACCTGCGCGGCAGGGAGATCGTTTTCGACCAGGTCGACGTGGGACTGCCGGTCGAGGTGGAGGTGGACGGGAAGCCGTTCGCGTTCACGCACGTACTCCGTGACGCCGGCCGCCGCACGATCGAGGACCTCCACCGGGAGATCCACGCGGTCAAGACCGATCCGCAGCTCAGCCCGTCGGTGCGCAAGGCTCGGTGGGCGCACGCGTACCTGTTGCTCCCCGGCTTCCTCCGCGTCGCGTTGCTCGGAGCGCTGCACCGACTGCCCCGCCGTCAGCAGGCTCTCGCCGGGACGATCGGCGTCACCGCGGTCGGAATGTTCGGCGCCGGCGCGGGCTGGGGCATCGCGTTCCAGCTGCACACCCTGAGCATCGTCGTCGGCGGTATCGCCCGTCGGCCCGTGTTCTTCCAGGGCGTCCTCGTCGAGCGCGAGTTCCTGCAGCTGACGATCAGCGTCGACCACGACATCGTCGACGGCGCCCCGGCCGCCCGGTTCGTGGCCCGGCTGCGCGAACTGCTGACGATCGGCGACGGGATCCCCGTACCGGACAGCGCACCCGTTCACTCCAGGAGACTCGTATGAAACACCGGCCCGTGGTCGTCGGCATCGACGGCTCCCCCGCGGCGGACGCTGCGATCAAGTGGGGCACGACGGAGGCCGCCGCGCTGCGGAGTCCACTGCACCTGGTGTACGCCGTCACTGCGGGCAGTCCCCCGTCGCAAGCCGGCGAGGTCGTCTACAAGGCGGTCGCTCAGGCGCGCGGACTGATGCCGGGGATCACCATCGACTCCCGGATCGAGACCGGCTCGCCCTCGGCGGCGCTGGTGAAGGCGTCCGGATCCGCGGCCGTCGTGGTGATCGGCAGCCGCGGTCTCGGTGTGATGATCGGCGCGCTCGTCGGCTCCACGGGCCTCGACCTGGCCGCGAACGCCCGCTGCCCGGTGGTCGTCGTACGGCCTGATCTCGGCGCGATGGAGGGCTCCCGGGTCGTCATCGGGTACGACGGGTCACCGGCCGGCGACAGCGCCCTGGACTTCGGGATCGAGCACGCGCGCCGGCACGACCTCGCCGTCCGCGTTGTCGCCGCGCAGCCCACCGGTACCGAACTGCACCGGATCACTGAAGAAGAACTCCGCGAGGCCGTTCGCGCCCGCGGGGCGCAGGAAGCCGAGCTCATCCACATCACCGGCCACCCGGCGGAACATCTTCTGCGCCTGTCGTCGGACGCCGCGCTGATCGTGCTGGGCGCCCGCGGCCGCGGCGGCTTCGCGGGCATGCTCATCGGCTCGGTCAGCCAAACCGTCCTGCACCACGCCGACTGCCCCGTCGCCATCATCCCCGCGGCCGCGATCGGAGGCTGACATGACCACCCCGGCGACACAGATCCCCTCGGAAACCATCTGGCGAGCAATTCTCTGGGGATTCACCACCCTCTTCGCCTCCGGCGCCGCCATCCACGTCACCTTGGCTCTCGCGACCCCGAGCTCGTACGACGGCTTCGCCGATGCCGCCCTGTTCGGCTGGGTTGAGCGAGGCTGGGACACCATCTTCATGGCCCACCCCACCATCTGGGCCCTCCTGCTCGCGGCCGCCGAGGCGACCATCGCGGTTCTCCTGGTCAGGGCGCGCCGGGCCGGCTACCTGGCGGTCGTTCTCTTCCACCTCGGCCTGATGCTCTTCGGCTGGGGCTTCTTGCTCTGGTGCGTCCCAGCCCTGGCCTTCGCCGTTCCGGCGGCGTACCACGAGTTCCAGAACCGCTGATGTTCCTGTGCGGTCGCGGGATCGCGGACATCACCGGTGAGCCGGCCGACACCGGCATGCTCGGCTACGGCAAGTCGTGGCAGCGCAGTGACGGCATTCACCTGCGGTTGCGGTCCCGTGCCTTCGTCATCGCCGACCAGGCCGGCGACCGACGGGTGCTACTCGTCGTGAACGACCTTCCCATGGTGTTCGACAGCGTGTGGCGCGCGCTGCTCGACCGGCTGCGGCGTTCGTACGGGACGCTCTACACCGAGCACAACACGATGGTCACGGCCACGCACACCCACTGCGGGCCCGGCGGCTACTCGCATCACCGGCTGTATCACTCGAACACCGGTGGGTTCCGCCCGAAGACGTTCGCGGCGATCGTCGACGGGATGACCGAGGCCGTCGTCCGGGCGCACGACGATCTCGCACCCGCCGTCCTCACGCTCTCGCACGGCGAGCTCCACGACGCGAGCGCCAATCGCTCGAAAGTGGCCTTCGACAACAATCCGGAGGCGGACCGGCGCTGCTTCCCGGACGCCGTCGACGCGCAGACGACGCTGCTGCGGATCGAGCGCGACGGCACACCGGTCGGCGCGATCAACTGGTTCGGCGTGCACAACACCAGCATGACCAACACGAACACTTTGATCAGCGGCGACAACAAGGGGTACGCCGCCTATCACTGGGAACGTCTCGTGGCCGGGGTCGACTACCGGGACCGTCGGCGCCAGGACTTCGTGGCGGCGTTCGCGCAGACCAACGCGGGCGACCTCACCCCGAATCTCGACCTGCGACCCGGCCGGGGCCCGACCGCCGACGAGATCGAGAACACGCGGATCATCGGACTGCGGCAGTACGAAGCCGCCGCCCGGCTGATGACCGTGCCGGGGTCTGTGCTGGAGGGCGGCGTCGACCATCGGCTGACGCACGTGGACCTGGGCTCGGCCACCGCGGCCCCGGAGCACACCGGCGACGGCCGCGAGCACCGGACCGGTCCTCCCATCGGTGGTGCTTCGGCGCTGGCCGGCAGCGAGGAGGACGGACCCGCGTTCCGCGGCTTCCACGAGGGCCGGAACCCGGTGTGGGACACGATCTCGCGCGGGATCTACCGCCGGAGTCCAGGGCTGCGCGACGTTCAGGCACCCAAGGCACTGGTCGTCGGCGGCCTGCGAGGGCACTACGTCGCGCGGCACGCGCCGGTCCAGCTGTTGCGGATCGGGCAGCTGTACCTTCTCGGCGTACCCGCCGAAGTCACGATCGTCGCCGGTCTCCGGCTGCGTCGTACCGTCGCCTCGATCGTCGGCGCGGACCTGGCCGACGTGCTGGTCGCCGGCTACAGCAACGGCTACCTGCACTACGTCACGACACCCGAGGAGTACGACACCCAGCAGTACGAAGGCGGCAGCACCTTGTTCGGCCGCTGGACGCTGCCCGCGCTGCAACAGGTCGCGAGCGAGCTGGCCGAGGCACTGCGTGACGGCCGGCCGATGCCGTACGGCGAAGCGGCGCCGGATCTCAGCGGGCACGAGCGACCCGCCCGGCCACGGATCCCCCGCGACAAGCCTCCGGCCGCCCATGCCTTCGGCGACGTACTGGTCGAGCCACGACGCCGCTACCGACCCGGCGACGTGGTGACAGCGGTCTTCGTGGCGGCGTACCCGAACAACGACCTGCATCGCAACGGCAGCTACCTGGAGATCCAGCGCCGGATCGCCGACGGCTGGATGACCGTGGCCGACGACGGCGACTGGTCCACGACGTTCCGCTGGCGCCGGACCCGTTCCGGGCAGATCGCGGTCGTGACCTGGACCGTACCTGCGGACGCGGCCGGTCCGTTCCGCATCCGGCTTTACGGCAAGGCTCAACAGCAGGTACTTCGGCCCTACTCGGGAACCTCGAGGGTCTTCACCATCGAGAGCGAGGGAGGACATCATGCTGACCGGACCGCGACGCCGTGACGGCCGGCTCGTCACCGACATTCCGGACGAGCGAGCCATCATGCCGTTCATCATGCGCCGCCGGACCGAGTCGACGGTGTACTTCGAGCAACTCGTCGACATCGCCGCCGCACAGACCTGGATCGAGCGGTGGAACGCGGCCGGTGGGCCGCGGCTGAGCCTGTTCGTCCTCGTCCTGCACCAGCTCGCCGCGCTGCTGCACGACCGGCCGCGGATGAACCGCTTCGTCGCCGGCCGCCGGCTGTACGAGCGGGACGGTGTCTATCTCTCCTTCGGTGCGATGAAGGAGTTCGCCGACAACGCGCCGTTGGAGATGATCAAGCGGCGCTTCGCACCCGGCGAGAGCCTTGCCTCGGTGATCCGGAGCCTCGACACCGAGATCCGTACGGCACGCACGGCCGGCGTGGCCGAGGTCGACAAGGAAGTGAAGCTCTTCCTCGCGTTGCCCACGCCGCTACTCGATGTTGCGGTCTCCGTGTTCCGTTGGCTCGACGCCCGCGGCGTCCTGCCCTCCGCGCTGACCCGTTCGGATCCGATGTACGCGTCGGCCGTCGTCTCGAACCTGGGCAGTCTCAAGACCGACGCCGCCTTCCACCACCTCTACGAGCACGGCAATTGTCCGTTGTTCCTGGTCGTCGGCAGAATCCGGCCGACGCCGGTCGCCGACGACGGGCAGATCCGGATCCGGCAGGTCCTCCCACTGCGCTGGACGTTCGACGAGCGGATCGAGGACGGCCTGTACGCCGCGAGATCCGCGGAGCTCCTGCGCGGGCGGCTGGAGGATCCGCTCCGGTACCTCGGTCCGCCGGAGGACGCCGTACGCCACCAAGCGGTCCGGGAGGGCACATGACGATGCAGCAGGTCGACGACCTCGGCGCGACCTATCTGGCCGCGGAGAACGAGCGGGTGCGAACACACACGGCGGCCCTGGTCCTGCTCGACGCGACCGCCCTCCCCGGCGGCGCGCTGACAGTGGCCCAGCTCCGCGAACTGGTGCTCGAACGACTGGATCTCGTGCCGGCGTTCCGCCGCCGGCTCGCCGGCGTTCCGCTCGGGCTGGACCGGCCGTACTGGATCGAGAGCGACGTCGAGCTGGACTACCACGTGCGGGAGGTCGCGCTCCCGGCGCCGGGTAACGACGAACAGCTCCGCGAACAGGTGGCGCGGATCTTCTCCCGCCCGCTGGATCGTGGCCGGCCGCTCTGGGAGATGTACCTGATCCAGGGCCTCGCCGGCGGCCGGTCCGCCGTACTGACGAAGATTCATCACGCGATCGCCGACGCCCGGGCCGGTGTCCAGATCCTGACCGCGTTGACCGACGCCACCCCATGGCCTCGTCGTCGCGCGGCGTCACCGCCACGCCCCGCGCCGCCGCCACCGGCGTCCCTGACGATGCTGTTACGAGGCCTGCGCGGCGCCGTCCGCCAACCGGTCCGGGCCGTCTCTGGCCTGCCCGCGGCGCTGACCGGCATGGACGAGCTGCCCGTCTTCGGCACCATGCCCGGAGTACGCCTGCTCGGTGCCACCACCGCGTTCGTACGACGCAAGCGCCGGCACACCGCGATCGCGAGAGCGCCGCGGACGTCGTTCAACCGGCGAATCTCGCGGCAGCGACGGATCGGCTTCGCGACCGTGGCACTCGACGACGTGCGGCTGGTGAAGAATCACTTCGCGGTCAGCGTCAACGACGTGGTGATGGCGATGTCGGCCGGTGCCCTGCGTCGCTGGCTGCTCGAGCACGCGGAACTCCCCGCACAGTCCCTCACCGCCGTCGTGCCCGTTGCGCTCCGGGGTGCCAGCTCGACGGACCTCGGCAACGACCTCAGTGCCGTCGTCGTACCGATCCCGACCGATGTGGACGATCCGGCGGCCCGGCTGGCCGTCGCGCACCGCGCGATGCTCGCCGCGTTGCACGACCTCGGCACGACCGCCCCGGACGCGCTGGTCGACACCATCCGGATGGTCCCCCCGGCGTTCGCCATGCGGACCGTCCAGCTGCTCAGCCGCCTCAACACCTGGGCGCCGCGCACGCCGGCGATGAACGTGAACATCTCGAACGTCCGGGGACCGCAGGAACCGCTGTACCTGGCGGGCGCCGAGGTGAAGTCCATCGTGCCGCTGGCCGGCATCACCGACGGCCTCGGGCTGAACCTCACCGTGCTGAGCTATCGCGACCGGCTCGCCGTCGGAGTCGTCGCCGACCGGGACCAGATGCCCGACGTACAACGCATCGCCGACTGGATGGGCGACGAACTCGCCGCGCTGGTCAAGTTCGTCGCCCACTGACGCTTCCCGGTCCGCCGAGGCGTCAGATGAACAGCAGTTGCGCTCCTTCGGTCTTCTCGATGAAGTCGGCGGCGCTGATGATGCCTTCGACGTCCTCGGAGAGGTCGGACTCGTCGAGGTGCATCATGTCGGCGGACATCCGGCAGGCCCACAGGTGGCCGCCGGAGGCGACGATCTGCTCCAGGAATTCGGGTACGTCGGGAACGCCGATGTCGTGGATCTGCTTCTTCATCTGGTGGGTGGCCATCGCGGTCATCCCGGGCAGACCGCCGAGGCCCTGGGGCAGGTGTGTCGCGGTGTTGCCGAGCATCGTGAACTTCAGGTCGTGCGTCCGCGACTTGGTGATCATGTCGAAGCCCCAGAACGTGAAGAACAGATGCGTCTCCACGCCTTCGCCGAGCGCCGCGTTGGCCAGGATCAGGCCGGGGTAGGCCATGTCCAGGTTGCCCTTCGAGCAGATGATCGCCAGCTTGCGGCCTTCGGTGGCCGCGTCGCCGAAATCCGGGACGACCTGCGGGATCGTGGTCATGTCGGTGGTCATTTCAGGGCCTTCTCTCACACGCATCCGCGGGGTTTCGGCAGGCCGGCGACGTACGCCATCTTCTTGGCCGGCTTGCCCGGGAACAGGACGAACAGCTGCTTGATCGGGAGGCCGGCCAGCGTCGACACCCGGCGCAACGTGGCGGTCTCGCCGTGCGTCGGGTAGTCCGCCCGCAGGAACCGGATCGCCTTCCAGTGCTCGTCGGTGAGCTCGATGCCGATCCGGGCCGCGAGTTCCACCGCGAGTTCCTCGGTCCATTCGCCGTACTCGGTCAGGAAACCCTCGGCATCGACGTGGACTGTGGTCATGGCAGCTCCTCCTCCTTCGGTCGATGTTTCCCACTCATGGACATCCGGCTGGGCAGCGGCAGCCAACGGCCCCTGACCAGCAGGTGCCAGTAGATCCAGCGGAACGCGACCTTGCCCCAGTGGTTCGCCTTCGTCTCCCGCAGGAGACTCAGCGGACCGAAGCGCCCCGGCAGTGGTTCGGTGTCGTAGTTGAAGTCGATCAGCAGGGCCTTGCCGTCGCCGGTCTCGACGAAGCAGTTCGCGTGCCCGTCGAAGCGGTGCGTCATCGCGAGGCCCTCGACGTACTGACAGAAGTTCGCCACGAAGATTTCGCTCGAGAAGTGCGCCACCGAGCCGGCCTTCGACGTCGGCAGATCGTTGGCGTCACCCACGGCGAAGATGTCCGGATGTGCCTTCGACTGCAGGGTCGCCTTGTCCACCGGCACGTAGTTCAGCTCGTCGCCGAGCCCGGATGCCCCGACGAAGTCGGCGCCCATGTTCAGCGGCACGGTGACCAGCAGGTCGTAGCCGACCTCACGCTCGTCGTAGCTGACCAGGACCTTCCGGTCCGCGTCGACACGCTCGACCATGAAGTCGGTCTCGACCGCGATCTTGTGGTCATCGAGCAGCCGGCCCAGGTACCGGGACGCGATCGGCTTGGTGAATGCGCCGTCCAGCGGCGTCACGTAGACCAGCTCCACCTGGTCTCGCATCTCCCGCCGGCGGAAGAAGGCCTCGGCGAGGAAGGTGAACTCCAGCGGCGCGACCGGGCACTTGATCGGCTGTTCCACGACATGGACGACGAGGCGGCCGCCGGTGAAGCCCTGCAGCGCCTCGCGGAGCGCGAAGGCGCCGTCGTAGGTGTAGAAGTCATGGATCCTGCGCCGCCACTCGGTCCCCAGCATGCCCGGGGTCTGTTCCGGTCGCGAACTGGTGCCGGTGGCGATGACGAGGTAGTCGTACGAGACCGCGTCACCGTCGAACAGCCGGACCGTCTTTCGCTCCGCGTCGACCTTGGCGACCTCGCCGATCAGCAGCTGGATGCCGTCCCGCAGCACACGGCGGCGTGGTCTCAGCAGGTCTTCCCTGCCACCGAACGGGACGAACAGCAGCCCCGGCTGGTACAGGTGGTCGCGATCGCGGTCGACGACCGTGATCCGCCAGTCCTCGAGCGGCAGGCGGCGCCGCAGCTTGTTGGCCACGATGGTGCCGGCCGTACCGCCGCCGAGGATCACCAACCGTCTCATGATCAGGTCCTTTCAAGGCCCGGCCCGGCGCGCCGGGCCGGCCCAGTTGGGTTCAGTCGGTGTGCTCGATGGTGATCGTGCGCGCCTCGGCGGCCTTCGCCGAGATCGGCACGGTGACCTCGAGGATCCCGGCCGCGTACTTCGCGACGACAGCCTGCTCGTCGGCTCCGTCCGGCAGCAGCACCCGGCGGGTGAGCGTGCCGTAGTGGAACTCGGAGCGGCCACTGTCGTGCTCCTCCTGCTGACGAGTCGCGGAGATGGTCAGCATCCCGTTCGCGACCTCGACCTTGATGTCCTTCGCCGGGTCCAGGCCGGGCAGCTCCGCGCGCACGACGTACTTGTCGTCGTCGGCGAACTCCTCGATCCGGACGCCCCGCATCGCGGCCGGCATCGTGAACAGGTTCGGCAGGCCCTCGGCCCAGTCGAACAGGTCCACGAACTGCCGCCGGTTGTCCCGGTGCTGCAGCGTGGTCATCATCGTGTCTCCTTCCTGTCGTCCGTCCTTCCACTTCCACCTCACCGCGCGACGTGCTTCCGCAGCAGGGCCCTCCGCACCGGAACACGGTGGACCTTCGGCCCTGCCCGGCCGCCGGTCGGCGCGGGAAAGCTGGGAGGAAGTGCGGACCTATCCGAGAGGCGCGGCCTATGGACGGTTCGACCCGATCCGGGCCGGCTTGGTATCGCGGAGCCTGGTCGGCGGTGTCGTTGCTGATCGTCATCGCGCTGGTCGAGTACGTCGTACTCCCGAAGCTCGCGATCGCCGGCGAGTCCCTGGACCGCGTCACCCGTCTGCATCCGCTGTGGGTGATCGCCGCGGTCGCGCTCGAGGCGGCGAGCCTGGTCAGCTACTCGTTGTTCAGCCGCGTGCTGCTGAGCGGGAGCCGGGTGCGGTTCTCGTGGATCCTGCGCTCCGACATCACCGGGTACGGCGTGAGTCACGTCGTACCGGGAGGTGCCGCGACCGCGACCGCGCTCAGGTTCCGGCTGCTGGTCTCCGGCGGTGCGCTACCGACCGAGGTCACCGCGACCATCACGGCCGAGGCGATCGGCTCGTGGCTCGCGCTGGTCCTGATGGCCTGGCTGACCTCGATCCCTGCCCTCTTCCTGCAGCACGCCACCTCGTCGTACCTGCTCCTGTTCGTCATCGGGCTGGTCGCGTTGGCGGGCGGAGTCCTCGCCGTCCGTGAGCGATCCGCGCTCGAGCGCTTCGCCGCGCGGCTGCTGAGGTCATTGCTCCGGCACCTCCCCGGCCGCGTCCGTCCGTGGATCGCGTCGGTGGCGCTCCGGCTCCGCGACCTGCTCGCCGACCGCGCGGTCCGCAAGGCGTTCCTTGTCTGGGCGACACTCAACTGGTTCCTCGACGCCGCCGTCCTCTGGACGTTCCTCGCCGCCTACGGCGAACCGATCAGCCCGGTCCCGTTGCTGCTGGCCTACTGCGTCGCGAACCTCGCCTCCGCCCTCCCGCTCACTCCGGGTGGTATCGCTGTCGTCGAAGGCATCGCGATCTCGACCCTGATCGGATTCGGGGTCTCCGCTCAGACCGCCGTCCTCGCGGTGCTGTCCTGGCGCCTCCTCCAGTTCTGGGCCCCGGTGCCACTCGCCGGAGCGTGCTACCTGAGTCTCCGGGCCCAGAGCGGCCTCATGGCCCGGCAGTAACGATTGCCGCCCTTGAACCGGCCGGTTATGGTCTCGGCATCGGACCGGCCCCGGAAGGACCCCTCATGCACTTGGGCCGACAGCACCTCGTGCGCCTGGCGCGGGCGGTACAAAGACTCGTCTCCCACCGCGGCGTGCGCGTCGTCGCGTTGATCGCGGCGGTCGGCATCTCGCTGTGGAACGTCGACCGCGTGCCCCACACCGCCGTACTCCCGGCCCTGCTGGGGCTGCTCCCCTTCGCGATCGGCAAGTACATCCTGTGCCCGTTGCGCTGGCACGCGATCTCGACGAGTGGCCGCACCCGGCGTTGGCATCTGCGCGCGTACGCGGAGAGTGAGATTCTCGGGCTGATCTCCCCGTGGCATGCCGGTGCGGACCTGTGGCGGATACACCGGCTCGAGACCATCGGCGTACGGCGTTCCAGCGGGGTGGCCGAGGTTGCGCTCGACCGCTTCGTCGGCGCCGTCGGTCTGGTCGTCGCGGTGGCCGTCTGCGGAGTGACACTGCCGTGGGCCGTGCTGGCGATCGCTCTCGGGGCCGCGGCCGTCGTACTGGCCGTGGCACTCGTCGTACGTCGCCGGCGACCCGCGCTCACCGGTCGCTGGCCGTGGCCGTCGCCGAAGGTCTTCGCGCTCGGAGTCCTGTTGTCGATCGGCTACCAGGCAACCATTCTCGGTCTGCTGTTCGGAGCCATCCACGCGGTCGGCGGTCCGGCGCCGGGCCTGCAACTGGTCGCGGTGTTCGGCGCGAGTCAGATCGCCGGAGCGTTGCCCGGCGTCCACGGCGCGAGCCCACGCGAGGGAGCCCTGGTCGCCGGGCTCGCCTCGATCGGCATCGCCTGGCGGGAAGCGTTCGGCGCGGTCGCGCTGACCGCCTTGCTGTACTGGATCCCGGCCCTGCTGATCGGCGGTACCTTCCTGTTCCTGCGCTGGCGTGGCTGGTTCACGGAATCGCGGGCCACGTGACCCGCATGCTCGCCATCGCGCACCGGGCGGGCAACGACCTCGTCGCGCTCCGGACCGCGTTCGAGTACGGCGCGGACCTCGTCGAGGCCGACATCCACGCGTATCGCGGCCGCCTGGAAGTGCGGCACCGCAAAACGCTGGGCCCCTGGTGGCTCTGGGACCGTGGCGAACTCGTCCGGCGCCGCGACGTGCTCCAACTTCACGAACTGCTCGCGGCCGCCGACGGCGATCCGCGCCTGATGCTCGACCTCAAGGGCATCCATCCGCGACTCGCGCGCCGGCTCGCAGCCGAGCTGGCCGCAGCGCCGGACACGACGATCTGCACTCAGCACTGGTGGATGCTGCGAGCCTTCCGAGACGCCCCGAACGTACGGCTCGTCCTGTCCGCAGGCAGTCGGCGTGGACTCCGGCGACTGCGGTCCCGCCTGCGCCGCGAACCGGCGTACGGCGCCTGCGTCCACCGGCGACTGCTCACCCCCGAGACAGTCACGGAACTGCGCCGGGCCACAGACGTCGTCTTCACGTGGCCGGTCGACACCGCGGCCGACCTCGCCGACGCCCGCCGCCTCGGTGTCAGCGGCGCGATCGGCAAGAACCTCACCGTCCTGCTCTGACCGGCTCAACGGCCCGGCCGACGCGGGGCGAACGGCCCATGCGCTCAGGTGCGTACTGACACAGGCTCGAACTGAGGAACCTGCTTGTGGAAGGAGCCGTCATGTCCAAGTCAGCGATTGGCAGTACCGAGGTACGCCGGGCTCCGGCGTCCTCCAAGGGCTGGTTCGTGTGGATGACCGGGCTGTGGGTCATCTTCTTCGTCCTGATGCAGTCCGGTGAACTCGACGACCTGGCCGCCTGGATCCGTGACCTGCCGATCGTGGTCGAGCTCCTCGTCTGGCTCGTGTTCTTCCCCCAGGTCCTGGCTACCGCGGTGTGGACCAGCGACTGGTCCGAGGGACTCCGGGTCACGTTGGTGACCCTGTTCGCCGTCGTCTGGACCCTCGTCTCGGTCCCCCGTCCCAAGACCCGGAGGTGATTTCGGTGAGGCTGCGAGTTCGTGACATCGTCGCGACGCTGCTGCTTGCTGCCGTCGTCGTCCCCTACATCGGCTACCTCGTCAACGGCGAGATGCCGCTGATCTACGACGTTCAGGCGATGGCGTCCACGGGGTTCTTCCTCGGTGTCTTCGCCTTCTGGGTGATCCGTGGCGGGCAAGGGGTGCCCCGGCTCGGGCGCTTCGAGGGTGGGGTGGCTGTGCTCGCACTGGTGCTGTACGTCCTCACCGTCGCGTTCGACGCCGAAATTCTGCTCGCTGCCTTCGTGGGCAGCCTGCTGCTGGTGTTCGGCTTCGATCTGTTCGGCCGGCCGCGGCAACACCTCGATGGTCGCCGATGACGCTTCAGCAGACCTCGCCGCGCGGGCTCTCCACGGACCAGGCCGCGCTCGCGCTGGCCGAACACGGGCCGAACACGATTCCGGCGCCCCGCCCGCCGTCGGCCTGGCTGCGCGTCCTCGTGCAATTGCGGGATCCGATGATCCTGCTGCTCCTTGCCGCCGCGGTCCTCACGGCCGGCCTTCGTGACTACACCGATCTCGCAGTGATCCTGGTCGTTGTCGTCCTCAACACAACCGTCGGCGTCGTCCAGGAGATCCGGGCCGAACACGCACTGGCCGCCCTCAGCCGGCTGGCCGCACCGCATGCCACCGTACGGCGCGATGGGCGCGCGACCCTCATCGCATCGGCCGAAGTCGTCCCGAACGATGTCGTCCTGCTCCAGGCGGGCGACGTCGTACCGGCGGATCTTCAGCTCTTCGATGCGGCCCAACTGCAGGCCGACGAGTCCACGCTCACAGGCGAGTCCGTCCCCGTCGAGAAGGACACAGCGGACCAGCTGTACGCCGGAACCGTCGTGACCCGCGGCCGCGGATCAGGTCTCGCACTCCGCACGGGATCGCGCAGTGCGCTCGGCAAGATCGCGGCGCTCCTGTCCGGCCAACGACCGCGAGCCACCCCGCTGCAACGCCGGCTCGCCTCGCTCAGCCGGGTGCTGAGCATCGTCGCGGTCTCGCTGTCTGCGATCGTCGCCGTCGCCGGTCTGATCCGCGGGCTGCCGCTGCCGGACATGGTCGTCACCGCGGTCAGCCTGACCGTGGCCGCCGTACCCGAGTCCCTGCCCGCGGTCGTCACTCTCGCCCTCGCGATCGGCGCCCACCGGATGGCGCAGCGTGCCGCCGTCGTCCGCAAACTCCCGGCGGTCGAAACCCTGGGCGCCGTCACCGTCGTCGCCACCGACAAGACCGGCACCCTCACCCAAGGCATCATGCAGGCCGACCGCGTCTGGACCGAATCCGGTTGGTCCGTCGCCACCGGCACCGGCTACGACCCAGCGGGCGACCTGTGCCCACTTGCCACCTCGTCGGCGGCCGGCCCTGCCCCATCGCCGTCCTCCGATTCACCGGCTGCCCGCGATGCAGTGCGGCGGCTGCTGCGTGACGTTGCCTTGTGCAACGATGCCGCTCTGCGGCTGCCGACCGACGACGACCCGGTCTGGCGGGCCATCGGCGACCCGACCGAGGCCGCACTCCTCACCCTCGCGCACCGCGGAGCCGTCGACCCGGACGAGTACCGGGCCGCGTATCCGCGGACCCACGAAGTGCCCTTCGACAGCACCCGCAAGCGGATGACCACGTTCCACGAGCAGCCCGGCCGCGACGACATCCTCGTGATCGGCAAGGGTGCACCCGAAGTGATGCTCACCCCCGACGTCACGCCGTACGGCGATATCACCCGAGCGAAGGTGGTCGCCGCCGAGTTGTCGGAGGCGGGCTACCGCGTACTCGCCGTCGCCGAGAAGCTCATGTCGCCAGGCGGTCCCCACACCGAGGACCAGCTGCATCTAGCCGGCCTGATCGCGATCACCGACCCGCTCCGGCACAACGCCGCCGACGTGGTCGCCTCCTTCGGCAAGGCCGGCATCGGGCTGCTCCTGATCACCGGCGACGCACCGGGCACCGCGCTCGCGGTGGCCGACCGGATCGGCGTCCACGACGGCGACGTCGTCACCGGCGCGGACATCGACGACGGCAAGGACCCGACCACCGGCCACGTGTTCGCCCGCATCCGCCCGGAGCAGAAACTCGACATCGTGAGCGCCTGGCAGGACGCGGGCCACGTCGTCGCGATGACCGGCGACGGCGTCAACGACGCGCCGGCGTTGCGCCGCGCCGACATCGGCGTCGCGATGGGCCAGGGCGGCACCGAGGTCGCCCGCCAGGCCGCCGACCTCGTCCTCACCGACGACGACCTCGGCACCGTGGAGGCCGCGATCGAGGAGGGCCGGCGGATCTACACCAACATCCGCACCTTCCTGCGGTACGCCCTCAGCGGTGGTCTCGCCGAGGTCCTGGTAATGCTGATCGGTCCGCTGCTCGGCTTCGCCGTACCGCTGCTGCCCGCCCAGATCCTGTGGATCAACATGCTCACGCACGGCGTCCCCGGTGTGGCGATCGGCGCCGAGCCCGCCGACCCCGAGACGATGCGGCAACCGCCGCGCTCACCCCAGGAACAGGTCCTCGGTGCGGGCCTTTGGCAACGAATCGCCTGGACCGGGACCCTGATCGGGATCGTCACGCTCGTCGCCGCGTACTGGACTCGTCACGCCGGCGGGCCATGGCAGACGATGGCCTACCTCGTCCTCGGCCTCGCCCAGCTCGGCGTCGCCCTCGCCCTTCGCCGCCCCGGCCTCCCCGGCGCCCGCCGCCGGCCGCGCTTCCTGGACACCGCCGTCGCCGGCGCCCTGCTGCTCCAGATCCTCCCGCTCTTCGTCACCCCGCTCCGCAACCTGCTGGGACTGCAACTCCTGAGCGCACAGGAGTTCCTCGTCGCACTCGCACTGGCGGTCCTTCCCGCCCTCGCGATCATCGCCGGCCGGACAGCGGCCGGACGACGTCACGACCGAGGGAACGCCGCACGGTGACCTCGGCACCGGCCACCGGGTCGCGGAACTTCAGCAGCTTCATCAGCGAGGTGCCGATGCCGTAGGTGCGAAACTCGCCGTCCGGGACGATCTCCACGATCCGGCAGTTCGCCAGGAGATCAGCCGGGACGAGCCTGGCCAGCGCCGGTGCCGGCGGGTCGACGCCCGGCGGGTGCACGACCGCCCAGCCGTGGAAGCTGATGGTGGCCGGTGGGATCGGGAACAGCAGCGACAGCACCCCACCGCGGCGGACCGGTACGGTGACCGCGACCTGGCCGATCGCCGGGATCTGCAACGCTTTCCAGCTCTTCGGCGCGACCGCGACGTACAGCCGGTCCGAACCGGCTGCGTAGCCAACTCCGCTCGATCGCGGCCGGCCGCCCGGCGTCACGTAGCTCACCACGGCGAACGACGTCCGGGCGAGCTGCCTCCAGACCTCGGTCCGGCTCGGCTTGCTCCGCACCCGCTTGGTTGCTCCGACTGTCGATGTCATCATCCCTCCTCAACAGCACGATCCGGTCCGCGGACAGCCCCGCGCCGGACTCGGCCTGCGCGGTCACCAGCACGGCAGCACCCCGCTCGGCGGCTTCCCGCAGCAGGACGGAGAGCACGCGACGGGCCTCGTCGTCCAGCTCCGTCATCGGGTCGTCAAAGACAACCAGCTCAGGTTCGTGCATCAGCGCCTGGACGATGCCGAGCCGCCGGAGCTGACCGCGGCACAGCTGCGCCATCGGACGATCGAGCTCCAGGCCGATCCGGTCAGCGAGCAGGTGTGCGTACGCCGTGGTACAGCCTCGGACTGCCGCGCAGATGTCCAGCACGTCGCGCGAGGTCACCGAGCCCATGGTCTCCAGATCCTTCACCAGGTAGCCGATCCGGCCCTTCAGGTCGGCCATGACCGGATCCGAGCCCAGGACGTGGACCGAGCCGGTGGCTGTCAGCTCGCCGACGATCACGCGGCTGACAGTGCTCTTCCCGGACCCGTTCGGGCCGGTCAGCACAACCACCTCGCCGTACCGCACCACCAGATCCGTGAACCGCGCGCCGTACGCCGACACACCGGTCAATCGCACCGCCTCGTCCAAGCGCCCCATCGTGCTCATCACAGCCTCCTGTCGATTGCTTCGAGTCTCCGTCTCCCGCTGTGACTCGCACCACAGACGTCCGGCCCGACCCCGGCCGACAGAAGTCCCCGGACAAGCACGCCGCAGTGCGGCTGAACTCCCGACCGCTCACGGACCGTAGGACCTGCTCGATCCAGGCCGGTTGGCCCTGAAGACAATCACGCACCAGAGCGACGCTGAGGGTATGGGCGTCTGGTTCGCCGCCGACCTCGACTCGTACGACGAGTGGCGCGTGGAACTGTCCGCCTGCTGAACCCTAGGAGTGTCTGATGTCCAAGAAGGTACTTGTCACCTACGCAACGAAGATGGGCGCGACCGCCGGTATCGCGGCCGCCATCGGGTCCGAGCTCCGAGCAGCCGGACTACAGGTCGACGTCCAGGAACTGGGCGCGGTCCAGGCCGTGACGCCGTACGGTGCGGTCGTCCTGGGGAGCGCGATCTACCAGGGGCAGTGGCTCCCCGAAGCGGTCCGCTTCCTCCGGCGGCACGAACGCCAACTCCACAACCGGCCCGTCTGGCTCTTCCACTCCGGCCCGATCGGGCCGCGCCGGCACCAGGAGCAGCCCGTCCCGCCCGACGTCGCCCGTCTCGCTCGCCTCATCCAGGCGCCTCCGGTCAAGACCCTCGCCGGTGAACTCCAGGCAGACGCCGTGACGCACCACCGAGACCTCGAACGCCTGGTCGGCGACTCCCGCGACTGGCAGGAGATCCGCGCCTGGGCCCACCAGATCACCACAACACTCGAACCCACCCGGCAACCCACCTGACGACAGCAGTCACTCGCCGAAGAGTTCCTCGTCCGGGCGAGTCATGTGGAAGTAGACCGGGTCGGTATAGGTGGTGGCTACCTCGCCGCGGCTCTGGATGACCGTCGCGAGTCCGTTGGCGTGGCCAACGGCGTACAGGTAGCCCTTTCCCGTCTGCTTGTCGAGACCGAACAGCAGCGTTCCGTACCGGCCGCACTTGGCCGCGACCATCGTCTCGAAGTTCTGCCAGGTCGATCGGCGGACGAGCCTGACGACGGGCTTCATCGGTGCGGTCGTCGGGATGTGGATCGTGTACAGCGCCCCGCCACGGGTGTTGGCCAGGAACGTGTCGTACGTCCGCGTCTTGCTGATCAGAGCCATGGACTTGACCGCCGCGAACCCCGGGGCCGACGTCTTGTGCTGCCAGCCGCGGTCCCACCGGAACAGCGTGCCGTCGCCGCGCAGCCCGTAGGTCTCGGTACGCTCGAATCCGTCGGCCGCCCGGTAGTACGACTTCTCGAGCACCTTGAAGCTCGCCCAGCCGCCGCCGACGCGATCCAGGCCGCCCTCGACGACCTGCCCGCCTTCCATTCTGTAGGCGCTGTTGTACGCCGCGTCCCCCATGACCACCGCACTGGACGCCTCGGCGCTCCCGTAATCCGGATCGACGTACACGCTCACCGCGCTGCTGAGCCGTACCTGCCCGTCGGGAAACACATCCTCGGCCAGCACGGACGTCCCGCCGGTGGGAGGCACGGTCGCTCTGACTCCGCCATACGCCTGGTCACCGCCGGGCGTCACGGACCCAAGCCCCGCCGAACAGGTCTCCGTTGTCGTCTCCGGGCCGGCTGCCGCTGACCCACACCCAGGAGGACCTTGGTCCACCGCACTTGCCGGTCAGGTTCGCTGGGAACCGATCTCGCGCAGTGTGGCGGCGAGCAACCGGTGGACGTGCCGGTCCGTGCCCATCCCGTTGTGCGTGCCGCCGACCTCGACGTGCTCGGCGGCAGGGTCGAGGCACGAACGCCAGTCGACGACCGCGTCCTGCCGTGAGTACATCGACACGAACGGCAGACCGGCAGGCCACGGCGACTCGAGCAAGGCGCTGGTCCGTTCCGCGCAGCCACCGGTGAGGCAGTCCGCGGTCAGCAACCATGGCCAGGCACAGACGTTCAGACGAGCCATCAGCGTGACCTGGCTGACCAGCGCCTGCGTCGTCGCGAGCTGGTGCAGCAGCGGCGACGCCAACGTGACCACACCGGCCAGCAGATCCGGTCGCCGTACCGCCAGCATCCGGCACAACGTGCCGCCCCGGCTCTGCCCGACCAGCGCCACCGGGCGGCCCGCATCCTCGACGGCCTGCTGAAGGCGCCGTTCGAGCAGCTCGAGATGCATCTCGGTGCACCCCGAGTTCAGTGGCATCCCGCTCGTGAAGGTCGCGTGCCCGGAGCGGCGCAGGTGTCGCGCCAGCGGGATCATCGACCAATCGCCGGTCAAGAATCCGGGAACGGTCAGTACCGGAACCGGCGCCGACCGGCGGGCATCCACGGCCGGAACCCGCGGGCCCACGGCGTGGACATAGCCCAACCAGCCGAGCATCTCGCGCCGGCGCAGCGCGGCCGGCGGGTTGAACGGCTCCCAGCTACCGACAGTGGCCATAGCTCCCACACTCCTCTTCGCAGTGTAGGCACTCCTGGCCCCGATGGGCTGTCAGCTGGTGAGCCTGCGTTGGTGGACGATCGAGGCGAGGCCGAGCATCGCCGTCGCGAAGGCGGCGAGTACGGCGAGGTCGGTGGCGATGTCGGCGAGGCCGCCGTCCCGTGACAGCACGGTGATCCAGGCGTCGACCGCCCAGGCGTGCGGCGTGGCGTGCCCGAGCGTCTGGACAGCGTCGGGGACGATCTCCAGCGGCCACATGCACCCGCCGAGCATCGCGAACGCGATGCCGATCACCGGGCCGATCGCGGACGCCTGGTCCGGTGTCTTGAACAGCGCTCCGCTGAGCATGCCGGCACCGGTGCCGACCAGCGCCCAGGTGCCGATCAGCGCGATGGCCGCGAGCGGGTTGCCCCAACTGACACCGAACAGCAACGCCCCGACACCGACGATCAGGATCGACTGCAGCAACGCGAAGGCCAGGTAACACAGGGTCTCCCCCAGCACCAGGCTCCGGACCCGGATCGGTGCGGCCTGGGCCCGGGAGTAGATGCCCAGCTGCCGGGTCTGGATGATCGAAGCGCCGCCCGCCAGCGCGTTGATGAACACGAACAGCACGAGCATCGTCGGCGCGCTGTAGCTGAAGCCGAGCGGCAGGTAGTCGCTCCCGGTGGCGACGTTCTCGGTGCTGATCCCGATCCGTGGCGTCACCCGTTGCACCGCGGTTGCCCTAGGCAACTGCTCGGCCGTGGTCGTTCCCGTCGTCCGGGCCGCGAACGCCGCCGCCTGTACTCGTTCCGCATGCCGGGCCACCGCGGCCGCGACAGCGGAACGTACGGCGCTCTGCGTCGACTCCGCACCACCCGCGAGTACCGGGATCCGCACGTCCTCACCACCGAGCAGGTCCGCGTCCAAGCCGGCCGGGACAAGCACGACCGCGTCGATCTCCCCGCGGCGCAACGCCGTACGAGCCGTCGGCTCGTCGGCCATGGTGTGCAGCGGCCCGACCGCCTTCAGCTCGTCGACCAGGCCGTTGGTCAGCGGCGGACCTGAGATCTGGCTCTCCAGCATGCCGATCCGGAAGCCACCCGGGTTCTGGACGACGGTGCCGACGACGGTGATGATGACGACGGGCAGCACCACGATGAAGAACAGCGCGGTCCGGTCCCGCAGCATGCGGCGCAACGAGACGCCCGCAACAGCCAGCGCGGCTCTCATGCCGGCCTCCTTCGTCCGACGACCGCGGCGATCGTCCCCAGCAGCGCCGCCATACCGAGAATGACCAGCACCGGGACGATCGCGCTGGTCGCGCCGGCCCCCGTCGCGAGGTCGGTGAACCCGCGCAACGCCCAGCCGTTCGGCGTCAGCAAGGCGAGTCGGCGCAGCATCTCCGGCGCCTGGCTGAGCAGCACGAAGTTCCCGCCGTGCAGGAGCAGCACGAACGTGATGATCGTCGCCAGCCCGTCGGCCTGACGTTCCGTCCGCGCGACCGCGACCACCAGCGCTGTCAACGCCACCAGGACCGCCGAGAACGCGAGGATCAGCGCGAGCGCCGCGGCCGGCGGCCCCCACTCGGCATCGAACGCCAGCGACGACACGATCGCCAGCGTCCCCAGACTGACGACGCTGTAGACGAACGCGGCGAGCGACTTGCCGAGCAGTACGACGCCGCGCGTCAACGGCGCCGCGCCGATCCGCTCCAGCGTGCCGGTGCGTTGCTCGGTGAAGTAGTTCCGCGCCGTGAAGCCGATCGCGAACAGCACGAACATGATCCCCATCGCCGGCGCGTAGTAGCTCGCGGTCCGGAGCTGGCGATATCCGGTCGGCTGGGCCTGCACCGACTCGGGGAGCTGGAGGTTGGCCACGGCCGCGGCGAGCTCCGCGGCACGGCTCTGGGGGAACCCGGCGGCCAGCGCGACGTGGACCGACAACCGGTCCGCGTTGAGCTGGGCGACGTACGCGTCGGCGACGGCACGCGCCACCTGTGCCTGCAGCGGCTCGTCCGGTGTGCCCAGCACCCGGAGACCGATCGGCTGGTCACCGACCGCCGCCGCGCTGAAGCCCGCCGGAATGATCAGCCCCGCACCGGCGTCGCCGTCGTCCACCATTCGGCGCGCCTCGGCGTCGTCGGCAGCGTCCCGGATCGTCAGTACGCCGGACAGCTCCGGACCGGTCAGCGCCCCGCGCAGCGCGACGGCGATCTGGCCCCGGTCGTTGTCCACCAGCGCGATGTCGGCGTGGAAGGACTCCACACCGGAGAACGCGAAACTCATCAAAGCCGCGACCGCGACGGGCGCGACGAACCCGAGGACCAGTGCCGACCGGTCCCGGAAGCGCTGACGCAGATCCTTGGCCGCGATCACGAATGCCGCGAACATGCTCACTCCCGCAACGCCGTACCGGTCAGATGGAGGAAAACCGCCTCGAGATCGGGCTCGTCCACCTCCACCGACCGCAGGGACAGTCCGGACCTCTCGGCGGCCTCCAGTACGCCGGGCAGCAACCGCCGGCCGTCCGCGGCCAGCAACTGAACCTCTCCGTCCTTCACATCCGCGCGGTCGACGCCCGCCAGATCCCGGCAGCGGTCCGCGAGCACTCCCAGGTCACCGGCCGCGGCCAGCGTGATGCGGTCCCGTTCACCGAGCTTGGCGACCAGCTCCCGACGGGTGCCCTCGGCAACCAGTTTGCCGTGGTCGATGATGCCGACCCGGTCACACAGCCGCTCCGCTTCCTCCATGTAGTGCGTGGTGTAGAGGACGGCCATACCCGTCGCGCCGAACGACCGCACACTCTCCATCACGGCGTGCCGGCTCTGCGGATCGACTCCGACGGTCGGCTCGTCGAGGACCAGCAGGGTCGGCTCGTGCAGCAGTCCGGCGCCGATGTTCAGGCGGCGCTTCATCCCACCGGAGAAGGACTCCACCCGGTCGGTGGCCCGGTCCGACAGCCCGATCAGCTCGAGCACCTCGCCGACGCGCCGGTTCAGCGCCGTACCGCGCAGTCCGTAGAGCCGGCCGAAGAACCGCAGGTTCTCCCGTGCCGTCAGGTCCGGGTACAACGCGATCTCCTGGGGAACGTACCCGATGCGGCGCTTCGCCGCGGTCGACGTCGTACCCACCGGCGTACCCGAGATCCGGACCTCGCCGGAGTCCGCGCGCAGCAGGCCGCAGACCAGCCGGATCGTCGTCGTCTTCCCGGCACCGTTCGGCCCGAGCAGACCGTAGGTCTCCCCCGGCGCGACCTCGAAACTGACGTCGTCGACAGCAACCCGATCCCCGAACCGCTTCCCGAGACGGGACACCGCCAACACAGGAACAGTGTTCACAAGTCGAGCATCGCCGGGCAGCAGACCGGTGGATACCGACCAAAGCCCCAGCAGAGTGGGGGCTTTCGGCCCGCTGACACACCGAGACGGTGCGGCACAGTGCTGCTGAGACCCCCATCGATCCACTCTGGCCAGGTCTGGGGCGGTGCCAGGACTCCGGCTAGGAGAACAGGCCATGACCACGCGCGAAGCCCCCACCCCAGATGACAGCATCCTGCTCCACGCCGATGTAGAGACGTACTACGAGAACGGCGCCTGGCACACGCGCCGTTGCGACTCGCCGGACCCGTTCGCCTCCGGGCCGAGCCGCGTCCGGTTGATCGCCATCGGCGTCGAAGTGGCCCGCTGGAACGGGTTGTGTCACATCATCCGCGACGCCGACGGAACCATCGCCGAGGTCAACAGGTACGCCGCCGGCCCGTACCCGAGCCGCTCCCCCGTCGCCGGCGGCCGATCGCATTCCTGATCGTCCGCTTCCGGTTCGGGTTCGTCGTCAGATGCGGAGAGGGCGGCCGGACGGGGTCCGCAGGTCGAGTGTCATCGGACGTCGCGGCCGTTGCGGACGCTGGATCCTCACCTGTGTGCGCTTCATGACCGGCCCCTCTGCTCCCGTGGCTTCGGGCGGTCCCTCAGCCGACTGATGCAGCTCATCCTGTCGCTCCGGTCACGGGCGCTACCAGGTCCGGAAGACCCGGACCCGCGGGGCCGAAGCTCCTGGGAACAGGGCCCCTGCCACCCTCCGAAGGACCCTACTCGGCCCGGATCGACGGGCCAGGACCTGCCATGCCGGCCTGACGGATCAGGTCGGACACCAGGTCCTGCGCCTGGCCGATCGTCTCCTCGAGGATCTTGAGGCCGTCCTCGGTGCGGCCGGCTTCCATGGCCCAGCGCGCGGCCGCCATCCCCTGCACCAGCGAGTCGTTGATCTCGATCGCCTCGCGGTACAGCAGTGCCCCCGACTCCAGCCGGCGGCGCTCCTCGTCGGCGCTACGCAGCCGCTCCGACGCGTCACCGAGCAGGACTCCGAGCAGCAACTGAGGAAGGCACCGCGAGATCCAGCCCACCGGACTCAGGTCCGTGTCCGTCGCGACGCCCCAGGCCACCACCATCAGTACGGCGAACGCGCCCGCCGCGAGACCGGCGCGCAGCCCGAACGCGACAGCGATCAGTGCGACCGGAAGCGTGAACAGCAGTGTCGACGCGTCAGCGGCGTCGCCGTCGAGAAGGCGCAGGAGCCACACCGATCCGAAGAGCACCCCGGCCACGACCAGCACGACCGTCGGGTGGCGACGGAACCACGGCTCCCGCGGGATCACTGCCGATCCACTGCCCAACACGCCCATCTGTCCAGACTGCGCCGGACCGCGCCGCAGGCACAGGGGCCGAAGGTCACGTACTGCGAAGCCGGGTTCCCGATCACGAAGTCCCGGTGGTGCGGGACCTTCGGCCCTACTGTCCGCGGGCGGTCCCCCGCGACAGTGGCTTCACGCAGTCCGAAAGGCACCCCGATGACCACGACCCCTCAGTTCGACCACTCACGGCTCGAGATCGTCAGCCGGTCCGAGTGCCTCCGATTGCTGCGCTCCGTGCCCGTGGGACGACTCGTGTACACCAACGGCGGTCTGCCCGCGGTCCGGCTGGTCAACTTCCTCCTGGACGACGACACCGTCGTGTTCAGCTCCGGCCGCGGCGACAAGCTCCGGGCCGCGGAGCGCGGCGACGTGGTGGCGTTCGAGGCCGACGAGGTGGACCTCGAGCGGCACATCGGCTGGACGGTCACCGCGATCGGGCACCTGTCGGTGGTCACCCGCGAGGAGGCCGCCGAGCTGCGAAGGACGCTGCCGGTTCGCTCCTGGCTGCCGATCGAGGACGCGCAGCTGGTCCGGGTCGGCGTCGAATCCGTGCACGGGCGACGGCTGGTTCCGTGGGGCGAGCGGCGCCGCGCCGGTGCCTAGACCGGACCGGAACCGTTCCCCTACGCTGGGCGAGTGGCAGGCGACTCATCCGCTGGACGAGGAACCTGGGACGAGGGGGCGCTGGAATACGCCGGGTTGTCCCGGGTACGGCTCGACGCGCTGTTGCAGGAACTCCTCGGCCGGGTCGACGAGATCATGGAGTACCAGGAACGGCTGCGGGCGCTCCTCGACGCGGTCGTCGGCATCGGCGCGGATCTGGACCTGAACAGCACCCTGGACCGCATCGTCTCGGCAGCCTGTGAGCTGGCCGGCGCACGGTACGGCGCGCTCGGCGTGGTGGGATCTGACGGCAAACGGCTGGTCCGGTTCATCACCCATGGCGTGACCGACGATCAGATCGCCGCCATCGGCCCGTACCCGGAGGGCCACGGCATCCTCGGTCTGCTGATCGAGCACCCGGAGCCGCTGCGGATGCACGACCTCGCCGAGCACCCCCGGTCGTACGGCTTCCCGTCCAACCACCCGCCGATGAAGAGCTTCCTCGGTGTCCCGATCCGGACCCGGGAACATGCCTATGGCAACCTCTACCTGACCGAGAAGACCGGCGGCGCCGACTTTACCGAGGACGACGAGCGCACGGTCACGGCGCTGGCCGCGGCGGCCGGTGTGGTGATCGACAACGCCCGGCTGTACGCCGACACCGAGCAGCGCCGGCGCTGGCACGAGGTGAACGCCGAGATCACCCAGCTGATGCTCGGCGAGTTCGACGCCGACCAGGCGCTGCAGCTGATCGCGCAGCGCTGTCGCGAGATCTCCCGCGCGCAGGTCTCCGCGGTACTGATCGCCGAGGGCGACGAACTCGTCGTACGCGCAATCGACGGTCCGGCGGCCTACGGCCGCTACGTCGGTCACCGGGTTCCGGCCGGCCTCCCGGTCCTCGGCCAGGTCGTGGCCGAGGACGGCCAGGTCATCGTGCTCGAGGACCTCTCACAGGTCCTCAAGGACGCGGGCGGCACGACCGAGTTCCCGGAGGGCGCCACGCTCGGCCGGACGACCATCGCTCCGCTGCCGGCCGGCGGCGCGGACACCGGCGGACTGCTCGTCGTGGCGCTGGAACAAGGCGCGAACAACCGCGTGGCCGACGGCGCCGATCTGGTCCGGATGTTCGCCGGCCAGGCCACGCTCGCGCTCGAGCGGGCTCAGGCGCAACGCGACCGCGACATGCTCGCCGTCCTCGAGGACCGCGACCGGATCGCCCGGGATCTGCACGACCTCGTCATCCAGCGCCTGTTCGCGACCGGCCTGCAACTGCAGGGTATGCACCGGCTGGCCCGCCCCGAGCACCAGGAGCGCCTCGGCCGGGCGGTCGACGACATCGACACCACCATCCACGACCTGCGCGCAGCGATCTTCGAGCTGCAGCAGGCGCCCGACTCCAGTTCGCTGCGCAGCGACCTCCAGGCGCTCGTCTCGGAGTACGCCGATGGGCTCGGGTTCCGTCCTCAGCTGACCATCACCGGCCCGCTCGACACCGGCGTTCCGGCATCGGTCCGGCCGCAGATCCTCGCCGTCGTACGGGAGTCGCTGTCCAACGTCGTCCGCCACGCCCACGCGTCCCAGGTGAGCGTCGAGGTGACAGTCGGGTCGGGACGGGTGGTCGCGCGGGTCTCGGACGACGGCACCGGCATCGGGTCCAGCACCCGGCGCAGCGGCCTGCGCAACCTCACCGAACGCGCGCAGTCGCTCGGCGGCACGGTCCAGATCGGCGGCAACGACCCGCACGGCACCGTGGTGGAGTTCAGCGCACCGACTGACTAACGGCCCGCCAGGTCGGGACTCTTGCCCGCAGCGCGGCCCGCCCTCCTCCGGCGAATCTGGAATCGGAGGTGGACACCGTGTCCGATCAACTGCCGAAAGCGCACGTCGACGCACTGCTCGCGGCGGCCGTGGCCGCGCCGAGCATGCACAACACCCAACCGTGGCGGTTCGAGGTCGAGGGTCACGTGATCGACGTGTACCTGGACGGTTCGCGCACGCTGCCCGCCGAGGACCCGACCGGTCGCGCGATGCGGATCGCCGCCGGCGCCGCCACCTTCAACCTGCGGTGCGCGGCCGAAAGCCTCGGGTACGGCACCTGGTTCGGGCTGGCGCCGTACCCGGAGGACGAACCCGATCTGCTCGCCCGGGTCGTGCTCGAACCCACCGCCGCGCGGGACGAGGAGCTCCGCGACCTCGCCGTACAGATCCCCTACCGGCACACCGACCGCAACCCGTCCGACGCGATCCCGGTCACCGAGGACGTCCGCGTGCGGCTCCTGCGGGCGGCGTACGCCGAGGGCGCCGAGCTGACCTGGCTCGGCGAGGACGAGGTCCGCACCGTTCTCGACCTGGTCCTCGACACCGACCTGCGCGAGATCCACGACTGGCAGCGACGCGCCGAACGCGCGCACTGGGTCGGTGGCCAGCGCCCCGGCGACGGCGTTCCGAGTTCAGCACTGGGCCCGCGGTCCGCCGGCTATCCCGCCGCCGTCCGTGATCTCGGCACCCGGCCGAACGACCGGCTGCGGTCCGAGCGGGCCTTCGAGGAACACCCGGACCTGGCCGTTCTCTCCACCGACTACGACGAGCCCGCCGATCAGGTGGCGGCCGGAGCCGCGCTCGAGCGGGTCCTGCTCGCCGCGACCCGGGACGGGGTCAGCGCATCGTTCCTGAACCAGCCGCTCGAGTACGACGACCTGCGCCGCAAGGTCCAGCGTCTGACCGGGCACCCGGGTCACGCACACATGATCATCCGCTTCGGCCACAGCAGGTCCCACACCGGGACCGCCCGCCGCCCGGTCGCCGACTTCCTCCCGAAGGAACCGTCCTGATCGAGGCGCTCGCGGCCGGAGCGCTCCGCTTCGGCCGCACCGCCGTACGATCACCGCCCTCACCTTCCTCGACGACGCCCGTCAGCGGGTGTCGCTCGTCGCGCCCGTGGGTGCCACGGCGGCGCGGCCCGCCTCGAGGCGTGCCACTGGAACGCGGTACGGGGAGCACGAGACGTAGTCCAGGCCCGCCTCCGCGAAGAAGGCGATGGACGCCGGGTCGCCGCCGTGCTCGCCGCAGACGCCGATGACGAGGTCCGGATTGCCCGTGCGGCCTTCGGTGACGGCCAGGCGAACCAGCCTGCCGACACCCTCGACGTCCAGCGACTCGAACGGCGACACCGCGAAGATGCCCGCGTCGAGGTAGCGGGGGAAGATCGACGCCTCGACGTCGTCGCGACTGAACGCCCACGTCAGCTGGGTGAGGTCGTTGGTGCCGAAGGAGAAGAAGTCGGCCGAGTGGGCGATCCGTTCGGCACCCAGCGCCGCCCGTGGGACCTCGATCATCGCGCCGATCCGGGTCGGGACCGTGCGACCGGTGCGCGCGGCCACGTCGGCGAGAACGCCCTCAATCTCCCGCCGTACGAGCTGCAGCTCCGCCTCGCCGGCCACCAGAGGCACCATGATCTCCGGATGGACGGCCGTCCCTTCCGCCGTCACCTCGGCGGCGGCCTCGGCGATCGCCCTGGCCTGCATGGCGAAGAGGCCGGGGATGACGATGCCCAGCCGGACACCGCGCAGTCCGAGCATCGGGTTGCTCTCGTGCATCCGCTGCACCGCCGCGAGCAGCCGCTCGGCCTCAGGGTCGGGGGTGGCTGTGGCCTGTCCGACGGCCACCCGCACCGACAGGTCTGTCAGGTCCGGCAGGAACTCGTGCAGCGGCGGATCGATCAGCCGCACTGTCACCGGAAGCCCCGCCATCGCACGGAAGATCATCACGAAATCCGCACGTTGCAGCTGCAGCAGCTCCTCGAGCACCGCCTGCTGGTCGGCGCTGTTCGCGGCCAGCACCAGCCGCTCGACGAGCTGGCGCCGCTCACCGAGGAACATGTGCTCCGTACGGCAGAGCCCGATGCCCTCCGCCCCGAAGCGGCGTGCACGGGCAGCATCGGCGGGTGTGTCGGCATTCGCGTGAACCCCCAGGCGCCGGCGCGCGTCGGCGTGCCGCAGCAGCCGATCCACGGCACGAATCAGCTCATCCTCGTCCAGGAGATCCGTACGCCCGTCGAAGTACTCCACCACCGGCGACGCGACGACCGGAACTTCGCCCGCATACACGATGCCCGCGGTCCCGTCCAAGGACACCAGATCGCCTTCCTCGATCACGGCACCCGCCGCCGTCTCGGCGCGCCGGGCGACCGGATCCACGGTCAAGGTCTCCACCCCGCACACGCAGGTCTTTCCCAGTCCCCGGGCGACGACCGCGGCGTGCGAGGTCTTGCCGCCCCGGGTGGTGAGGATTCCCGCGGACGCCAGCATTCCGGGCAGATCGTCAGGGTTGGTCTCACGCCGTACGAGAATCACTCGTCGGCCATCCGCCGCGAAGCGCTGCGCGGCCGCCGAGTCGAAGGCCGCGTACCCCACAGCAGCGCCCGGCGAGGCCGCCACTCCATGCGCCAGCGCCGGTACGCCGTGCCGCTCGGCGAACCGCGGAAACATCAGCTGGCCGAGCTGGCCACCGGTGACTCGCAGCAGCGCCTCGTCGAGGGTGATGAGGCCCTCGTCGACCAGTTGCACGGCGATCCGGAACGCCGCTTCGGCGGTCCGCTTGCCGACCCGCGTCTGCAGGATCCACAACCGGCCGCGTTCGATCGTGAACTCGATGTCGCACAGGTCCCGGTAGCGCCGTTCCAGCGTCGACATCGCGGTCCGCAGCCCGGCATGGCTGACCGGATCGATCTCTGCCAGGCGCGCCAGCGGAACGGTGTTCCGGACGCCCGCGACGACGTCCTCGCCCTGAGCGTCCTGAAGGTAGTCGCCGTACACGCCGGGCTCGCCCGACGCCGGGTTCCGCGTGAACGCGACACCGGTGCCGCTGTCGGGCCCACGGTTGCCGAACACCATCGCCATCACGTTGACCGCTGTCCCGAGGTCGTCCGGAATCTGCTCCTGGCGGCGGTACAGCCGGGCCCGGGGCGTGGACCAGGAGCGGAAGACCGCGCGCACCGCCAGGTCGAGCTGCTCCAGCGGGTTCTGCGGGAACGGCCGGCCGGCGTGGTCGGCGATGGTCTGCTTCAGCGCGACACAGGCCCGTTCGATCGCAGCTGCCGGCAGTTCCTCGGGCGTCCCGACACCCCATTCGGCGTACTCCGTGGACACCGCTGCCTGCAGCAGGTCGTCCGGTACGTCG
This sequence comes from Kribbella speibonae, assembly GCF_004331375.1. NCBI lineage: Bacteria > Bacillati > Actinomycetota > Actinomycetes > Propionibacteriales > Kribbellaceae > Kribbella > Kribbella speibonae. The sequence continues at coordinate 137,860 of NZ_SJKC01000007.1, forward strand.
AGGACTGTGCGCGCGTACATCTGCAGGAGCCGCCGGTAGGAGTCCCAGGCGAAGTGGTCATCGCCTGAGTGCTTCGCCAGCCCGTGGACCGACTCGTCGGTCAGCCCGATGTCCAGGATCGTCTCCATCATGCCGGGCATCGAGAACTTCGAACCGGAGCGCACCGAGATCAGCAGCGGGTCGTTGGCGTCACCCAGCCGGCGGCCCATGGCCTGCTCCAGGTCGCGCAGATGCGCGGTGATCTCGTCGCCCAGGCCGGCCGGCAGATCACCGGTCTCGAGATAGGCACGGCAGGCTGCCGTCGTGATGGTGAAGCCGGGCGGGACCGGCAGACCCAGCCGGGTCATCTCGGCGAGATTGGCCCCCTTTCCCCCGAGCAGGTCCTTCTGCTCCATCCGCCCTTCGGCGAAGTCGAACACGTAGCGGCCGGTCGTCGGCAGTTCGGTCATCTGTGCCACCTCCGTGTTCCACGCTCCTTGCCGCAGCGACCGCGCCACAGGGCCAAAGGTCCCGGCTTCGGGAGCCGGCGATCGAAGGTCCCGCGCAGCCGGGTCGTTCGGCACTGCCGCCGCACCGGGACGGCTGATGTTGTTGGAGTGATCGAAGGAGGTCCCGATGTCCAGGAAGGTACTGATCGCCTACGCCAGCAAAGCGGGCGCGACCGCCGGCATCGCCGGCGCGATCGGCGCCGAGCTCACGGCGCGCGGGCACGACGTCGACGTCGTCGACGTGAACCGGGTGAAGGACCTCACGCGGTACGACGTGGTGATCCTGGGCAGCGCGCTGTACATGCGCCGGTGGCGCAAGGACGCCGTACGGTTCCTCCGCCACAACGTCGACGCGCTCCGCGACCGTCAGGTCTGGCTGTTCCACAGCGGTCCCGTCGGGCCGGACAAAGACCAGGCCCAGGACATGCCGCCGGCCGTACGTCGTCTCGCGCAAGAGATCGGGGCACCGCCCGCGGTGACGTTCGCGGGCAGCCTCGAACCGGACACTGCCAAAGGTTTCCTGGCTCGACGCCTCGCCACCGGCGACCTCGCCGGCGACTCCCGCGACTGGACCAAGATCCGCGCCTGGGCAACCAACATCAGCACCACCATCGAGCCCACCGAACACGGCACCAACCGTCGCCCCGCGACCAAGCCCTCCCGCAAGCACGCGACCCGGCCACCAGCCGGTCACTTCCTCGGCTGACGACCGCAGCGTCGTGAAAGAGCGTCAGCGTCGTTGCTGCTTCTTCGCGTGTTCGACGGCGAAGACGGCGGCTTCGGTGCGGCGTTCCAGGTCGAGTTTGCGCAGCAGGGACGAGACGTAGTTCTTCACGGTCTTCTCGGCCAGGAACAGGGACTGGGCGATCTGGCGGTTGGTCTTGCCTTCGGCGATCTCGGCGAGGATCCGGCGCTCCTGCTCGGTCAACGACGCGTACCTGGGGTCCTCGGCCTCGGCCGGGTGCCGGAGCCGTTCCAGGACCTTCGCCGTCATCGACGGGTCGAGCAGTGACTCCCCGGCCGCGAGCCGGCGTACGGCGTCGATCAGCGCACGACCGTTGATCTGCTTGAGCAGGTACCCCGCGGCACCGGCCATGATCGCGGTGAACAGCGCCTCGTCGTCGGAGAACGACGTCAGCATCAAGCAAGCCGGCGGCTCGTCCATCTGCGATCGCACCTCGCGGCAGACGCTGATGCCGTCGCCGTCCGGCAGCCGCACGTCCAGCACCGCGACATCCGGCCGTACGGCGGGGATCCGTGCGACCGCCTCTGCCGCGGTCGCCGCGTCACCGACGACCTCGATGTCGGGCTCCGCGTCGAGCAGCTGGTGCAGGCCCAGCCGCACCACCTCGTGGTCGTCGAGCAGGAACACCTTGATCGTCATCGCTGTCTCCTTGGCTTCACGCCGTACCCGCCCCAGCCGGGCGCTGGCTCCAGCATGCCCCTGCCATCACGGTACTGCCAGGGACCTCGGTCCCGACCGGTTCGGGACCTTCGGCGCGTGCCGTCCGGCCCGTCCGGGAGTGACCTCGGACCCTGCCCACGCGGCCGTCCGGCTGATTGGCTGGAAGCAAGAGTTCGAGAGGAAGGCAGACCCCGATGGACACCCAGACCGCACGCGGGCCGAGCAGCCTCGGCCACCGGATCCGGCACCGCCGGCAAGCCCTCGGTCTGAGGACCGCGGAGGTCGCCGAACGCGCCGGGCTGACCACGGACCGCATCGAGCACATCGAGAGCCGGCCCTTCGCGCTGACCGGGGCGGAGCTGCTCCGGCTGGCCCATGCCCTCGACCTCACCGTCGAGGAGCTCACCGGGCCGCGGCATCCGGCGAACCCGCCGCGGCCGCCGATGGCGCCTGTCCTCGAGCCGATGCGGCGCGAGGAGTGCATCGTCCTGATCCGCGCCGGCTCGATCGGCCGGATCGCGTACAGCGGGATCGACGAGGTGGTCGTGATCCCGGTCAACTACCGCTACCGCGACGAACTGATCGTCTTCCGCACCGCCGCCGACAGCGCGGTCGCGCAGTTCGACCTGGACCCGATCGCGTTCGAGCTCGACCTCTTCGACGAGGGCCTGCGGGACGGCTGGAGCGTCCTCGTCAACGGCCTGGTCCGTCCCGCGACCGACGCCGAGACCGAGGCCAACCGCGACCACCTCGACACCTGGGCCGGCGGCACCCGCGAGACCTACATGATCATCGAACCGCACCGCATCACCGGCCGCCGCATCCGCTCCTGGTGACGACACAACTGAGGGGCTCACCGACTGTCCGGTGAGCCCCTCGGTTGTGTCGTCACACGTCCAGCTCGTGTTCGCGGAGCCGGGCGCGGGCCTCGTCGAATTGGTCGTGGGTCATCTCGCCCGCGGCGAACCGGCGTTCGAGGATGTCCAGTGGAGAGGGCAGGGAGGGCGGCGGGCGTCGCGGCTGCCGGGTCATCCGGACCGCGGCCCACGCCGCACCGCCCACCGCCACGACCCACAGGACGAGCACGGTGATCGACCAGAACACCGCAGCGGCCGTCGAGTGCATCATCGCCGCTCGCCTCCTATCCGGCGGCCCGCGCGGAACCGGTCAGCAGCCGGCCGAGTTCCTCGCCCCAACGCTGCGCGCGGTCGATCTCGACGTCGCGGATCGGGCCGGTCGTCTCGTTCACGAAGAAGCTCTCGGACGTGCCGAGCATCCGGTAGCCCTTCCGGCGCAGCACCTTCGCCGCCGACCGTGCCGCCGAGCCCGGCAGCCGTCGCACCTTGGCGATCCGGGTGTCGAACGTCGTCACCCGCAGGCGACCGGTGTCCCCCGGCTGGAGCGCGCCGAGCCACTCGCGGATCCCGATCTCGATCGGCATCACCACATCGCCTTGCTGCCACGCGCCCTGGCGCGTCGACAGCCGGCTCATCGAGAACGCGTGCGTCGGCCCGCCGACCACGAGCAGCCGGACGTCGCCGGGCACCACGTCGGGCGCCCGGTTCACCGGCACCGTCTCGGCCGGAACGTACTGCCGCAGCCCGTCCCGGATCGCCCGCGCGATCCGCTCGGTATTGCCGAACATCGTCTCGAACACAATCAGCGCACGATCCGTCTCAGCCATGATCCTTCTCCTCTCAGGTCGCCGGGACGACGGACCTGGTCTTTCGGCCGGCGAGCAGGTGCTTCCGTTCCGGCTCGGTCAGGTGATGCGGGACGATCGCGACCGGGCAGGTCATCGCGGCCGTCGACCGGCGTGCCACCGGGTCGATCGGCAGCGGTCCGCTGTGCGCGCCGACGACCACGAGGCCGACCTCGGCGCTCTCGTGCACCAGCGCCGCGGCCGGCGGCCGGCTGCTCAGGAACCGGGTCACCTTCACGGTCGGGAACCGGCTGGTCCACGGTGCGAGCGTCTCCGACAACACGTACTCGGCCCGGCTGATCCAGGAAGATTCCGGGTCCTCGTCGACGAACGCGCGCTCGGCCGGCAGCCCGGCGTGCACCACGACCAGGTCGCCCTCCCGCGCAGCCGCCTCCCCGAAGGCGAACTCGAGCGCCTCGGCCGACAGCGCCGTACCGTCGATGCCGACGGCAACTCTCCGGTCGAGCAGCGACGGCTTCCAGGACAGCGGTACGACGACCACCGGGCAACCGGCCCGCGCGGTCAGTGTCAGGTTCGCCTGGGTGTGCACAAGCCGTTGCGGTCCACGGCTGCGGGATCGTCCGACGACCAGCATCCGCGCCTTCCGTGCCGCGTGTGCCAGCACCCGGGACCGCGATCCTTCGCCGGCGACCGCCGCCAGCTCCAGCGCGTACCCGTTCCGGTGCCGCAGATGGGCGACAGCAGTCCGTAACGCGGCGTCCGCCAGGTCAGCCGGCGGCTTCGGCGCGTACGCCGTCATCGGGGTGGCCGAGCCGTGCGCCGAGTAGGGCGCCACGAGCACCAGCTCGGCCCCGGACCGCAACGCCGCCGCGGCCGCGTAGTCCACCACACGGAGGTTCTCCGCGGTTCCGTCGACCTCGACCGCGACGGGCCCGGTCCGGTTCCAGGCATTCATCTCTCTCACCTCATACTTGAACGGGCACGACGGCCAGTGGGCACGTCGCGTGGTGCAGGGCACCGCGGGTCACCGAGCCGAGCAGGACGGACATCAGCCGAGTGCGGTTCCGGCTGCCGACGACCAGGAGCTGGGCGTCGATCTCCTCGGCGCCGGTGACGACACCGTCCACCGCGTGGCCGCGCCGGACCTCGAACTGGATCGGCGTCTCCTGGTACTTGTTCTGCCACTCGGCAGCAAGGTTCTCGAGGTGCCGCTGGGCGTTCTCGGCCCACTCGGCGCCGACACCGGCGGTGTTCATCGCGTCCCAGCTGTAGACGGCCGGCAGGTCCCACACGTGCAGCAGCCGGACCGGCAGCTTCCGCTCGGCGGCTGCCGCGATCGCGAACTCGATCACTGCGGTGTTGTCATCGGTGTCGTCGACGGCGACGACCACCGGGCCTGCGCCGTCGGTCGGCTTCCAGTGCTCGGGCACGATCACCACGGGCACCATCAGGTGCGCCGCGTGGGTCACGACCGCCTCCGAGGTGGAGCCGATCAGCAACCGCTTGAACGTGCCGAGCCCGCGGCGGCCGACCACCAGCATCCGGCTCCCGGCGGCTGCCTCGACCAGCGTGCGAGCCGGCGGCCCGACCATCAGGTCCGCCTCGCGGTCGAGCCTCCCCCGCCTGTCGTCGAGGTACGTCTGAACCTCGCCGACGAGCTGCATCGACGCGTCATCGACGGCGTCCGCCTCCCAGCCGGGGACGTGGCGCAGCCGCTCGTCGATCACGTGCACCGCCTGGAGGGGCTCCTGCAGGAGCAGCGACTCCTGCAGGGCCCACTCCAGAGCACCGGTGTCACGCCAGGAGCCGTCGACCCCTACGTAGATGACCGGCTTGACGGGCATCGAGCTCACTCCCTCACTTACCGGAGCCACGGGTACTTGCGAACGAAGTCCAGGCTGCTCCACCACTTGCCGAAGCCCCAGACGTTGCCAGCAGCAACCAGCGCGAGCGCGACGACCGTGACGGCGCCGATGATGTGGTCGTCCAGCACCGGGTTGTTCTCCGGCGGCAGGTTCGCCGTCCACATCAGCACGTACAGCAGCGCACCGCTGACAGCCGCGATCCGCATCCCGATGCCGAGCGTCAGCGCCAGACCGATACCGGCCAGGCCGACCATGAACAGCGGGGTCACCCACCAGTCACCGACCAGGCCCTGGTAGAAGTCCGCGAACGGACCGGAGGTTCCCTTGCCCAGGAAGCCCGCGGTCGGGTTGCCGCCGTCGATCCAGCCCTTGCCGGACGGGGTCGCGTAGCCGAGGCCGAACAGCTTGTCGAAGAAGGCCCACAGGAAGGTCAGGCCGAACAGGATCCGCAGCACGGCAAGTGCACGGCCGCCCGCGGTAGTGATGATCGGGTGCCGATCACCATCGGGCTCCATCGTGGGAGCCGGGAACTGACGCCGATGCGGCGTGGTGGTCATGATGTCGTCCTTTCACTCGATTCCGACACCTCGATCGTGCGGTTCGACGGCGTCTGACGGTCAGAGCCGTTGTCACCCATCCATCGGTGCCGAAGGGCCCACCGCCCCCGGGACGTATGCCGCTGCCGACCGCGCGCCGGCCGGCCGACGCTGGAATCCCGGAACCCCAGGCAGGAGAGACCCGATGCCGACCGACCGACTGACCGACGACGAGATCGTCGTCCTGAGCACACCCGACGAGGACGAGGACACCTGGGTCCGTGCCGGTCAGGCGTTGCAGCGGGTGCTGCTCGTGGCGACGTCGTACAAGCTCGCCGCGTCGTTCCTCGACCAGCTCCAGCGCCCGGCACCGCGTTCTCAGGTCCGCCGCGTGATCGGCGGCCGGTGCACTAAGCGTCAGCCTCACCTGAATTTCGCTGGCTGACCCAGCAGTTGAGGGGTTCCACACCCGCGTTCCGGGTGTGGAACCCCTCATTTCGTGGGTCAGCCAGCGAAATTGTCAGAAGCCCTGGTCGCCGAACAGGGCGACTTTGAGGGCTCCTGTGGTGGCCGGGTCGGCGAAGACGTCGTAGGCGTCCTGCATCTCGTCGAGGCCGAACCGGTGGGTGATCAGGCCGGGCAGCTGTAGCCGGCCGGCGGCCAGCATGGACAGCAGACGCGGTGTGGAGTACGTGTCGACCAGGCCGGTCACGATGGTGACGTTCTTGATCCACAGGTCTTCCAGGTGCAGCGTCGCCGGTGCGCCGTGCACGCCGACGTTCGCGACCGTGCCACCCGGACGGACGACGCGAGTGCAGAGCTCGAAGGTCTCCGGTACGCCGACCGCCTCGATCGCCACGTCGGCGCCCAGTCCACCGGTCAGCTCGCGGACCTTCGCCTCGACGTCCTCGTCCGGCCCGAGAGCCAGATCGGCGCCACGTTCGAGTGCGGCCTTGCGCCGTGAGTCGGCGGCGTCGACGACCACGACCCGCGACGGCGTGAACAGCTTGCTGGTGGCCAGCGCGGCCAGCCCGATCGGCCCCGCGCCGACGATCACGACGGTGTCACCCGGCGAGACCGTGCCGTTCAGTACGCCGACCTCGTACGACGTCGGCAGGATGTCGGCGAGCAGCACCGCTTCCTCGTTGCTGACGTTGTCCGGCAGCTTGTACACCGACCGGTCGGCGAACGGAACGCGGACCTGCTCGGCCTGGGTGCCGTCGATCAGGTGACCGAGAATCCAGCCGCCACCACCGAGGCACTGGCCGTAATGCCCCTGCCGGCAGTACTCGCACCGCCCGCAGGCCGTGATGCACGAGATCAGCACCCGGTCGCCGACCGCCACGCCGCGAACGCCGTCGCCGACGGCCGTGATCGTGCCGACCGCCTCGTGCCCGAGGATCCGCCCGGGCTCGACGCTCGGTACGTCACCTTTCAGGATGTGCAGATCGGTACCGCAGATCGTCACCGCGTCGACGCGGACGATCGCGTCCTCGGGATCCTGGATCACCGGATCCGGCACCTCGCGCCAGCTCCGCTGCCCCGGACCGTTGTAGACCAACGCCTTCATCACAGACCTCCCTGAACGAGACTTCCCACCCTCGACTCTGGCGCGCCGCAACGGCCGTCACACCGGCCGAACAACACCTCCCGACAGGACCTTCGGCCCTGCCCCGCACTGCGGCCCCGGGCTTGACTGGAACTGCGGGAGTGCGACCTCAGGAGACCTGGCATGGAGACCGTCATCAAGACGCGTGGGCTGACGAAACGCTTCGGGCGCCGGACCGCCCTCGACCGGCTCGACCTCGACGTACCGCCTGGCGTGATCGTCGGGTACCTCGGGCCGAACGGCGCCGGCAAGACCACCACGATCCGGCTGCTGGCCGGGCTCATCCGGCCGAGTGCCGGGTCCGCGATGGTGTTCGGCTTCGACGCTGCCGACCAGTACGACGCACTGCAGCGCCGGATCGGCTACCTGCCCGGCGACTTCGTGGCGTATCCCGATCTGACCGGCACGCAGTACCTGAACTACTTCGCCCATCTGTACGGCGGCGTCGACCGGAACCGCATCGAGCTGCTCGCGAAACGGTTCGACCTCGACCTCGGCGTCCGCATCGGGGCCCTGTCCCGCGGCAACCGGCAGAAGGTCGGCATCGTCCAGGCGTTCATGCACGACCCGGACCTGTTGATCCTCGACGAGCCGACGTCCGGCCTCGATCCCCTGATGCAGCGGGAGTTCCGGGCACTGCTCCGCGAGACCCGCGACGCCGGGCGGACCGTGTTCCTGTCCTCGCACATGCTCTCGGAAGTCGAGGCCGTCGCCGACACCGTCGCGATCCTGCGCGCCGGCCGGCTGGTCACCGTTCAGTCCGTGCAGGCCTTGAAGGACCGTGCCCGGCGCCGCCTCGACCTGACCTTCGCCGGCATCCCGCCGGCCGCACGCATCCACGCCGTACCCGGAGTCCACGACGTCACCGTGGACGGCCACACCGTTCGCGTCACCGTGACCGGGTCGACCGCCGAGCTGATCAAGGCGGTCGCGCCGTACGACGTCACCAACGTGCTCAGCCACGAAGCGGACCTCGAGGCCGCGTTCCTCGACTACTACGACGGGCAGGAGGAACCATGTTCCGCAACGTCTTCCTGAAATCGGTGTACGACGCCCGCCGCGGACTGATCGGCTGGTCGATCGCGATCGCCGTCCTGGTGCTGCTCGAATGCGCGCTGTGGCCCTCGGTCCGTGACATGCCGGACCTGAAGGAGCTGTACCAGTCGTTCCCGGAAGAACTGCGCAAGTTCTTCAACCTGGAGGCGATGACCACCGGCGCCGGCTTCCTCAATGCCGAGCTGTTCACGCTGCTGCTCCCGGCGCTCTTCCTGATCTACGGCATCGGGCACGGCGCCCGTGCACTCGCCGGTGAAGAGGAACGCGGCACGCTCGAACTGTTGCTCGTGACACCGGTCTCGGGCTCGCGGATCGTTCTCGAAAAGGCCCTTGCGCTGGCCGTGTCGGTCACCGCGCTCGGCTGCGCGTTGTTCGCGGCAACGAGTATCGGCAGCCTGGTCTTCGGCCTCGGGATCTCGGTACCGGAGGCAGCCGGCGGTGCGCTCGCGTTGACGCTGCTCGGTATCGAGTTCGGCGTCCTCGCCCTCGCGGCCGGTGCGGTCACGGGCCGGCGCGCCACCGCGATCGCGCTGACTGCGAGCGCGGCGACAGCGGCGTACGTCGTCTACGCGATGGGCCTCATCCTCCCGCGGTTCGAGTCCTGGCAGCCGTACTCCCCCATCCACCAGGCCTTCCACGACGGGCCCCTGGGCGCTGGTCTCCAGCTCGGTTATCTGTGGCTGATCGCCGGCACCGTTGCCGTCGTCCTGTGCGCCCTTCCGGCGCTCGATGGCCGCGACATCTCGACCGCACACGCAGGCTGACCATGCCTACCGTTCCCCGTCGCGAGCTCGTCGCCTCACTGCTGATCGTCGTACTGCTTGCGATCCAGCTGCCGTTCGTTGCGCTGGGCAACCGCGCCGGCAGCTGCGTCTCGCTGGTCCTGATCGGCGCCGTCGTCCTGTTGCTCGCCGGCTCGTTGAGCCCTGACCCCGCAGGCTGGCTCGCTGCCGGCCTGGCTGTGGCCTCCGCGAGCACGGGCGCCGTGGCGATCGCGCTGCCGTCGGCTCTCCTGTCCACGATCTCCATCGGCACGCTACTCGTTCTCTGGTCCGTCGACGTCAGCGAGCACCTGACCTTCCGGTCATCCGAGCAGGCCCGGACATGAAAGAGGGCGGGTGAGCTGCCCCCAACTCACCCGCCCCCGCTTGCGGGTGTTCTCAGTAGAACGGTCCTGCGGCACGGGCCGTGTCGTCGAACGCCCAGGTCAGCTCGTTGTGCACGCCGACCACACCGTCCACGCCGGCGACCAGACTTCCGGCCAGTGCGACGGTGCTGCGCTGCGGTACCTGCCCGGTCAGCGTCACGACGCCTTCGAGTACGTCGATCTGTACGGCGAGCGGCTCGTCCCACAGGTGCCCGTCGACGACGTCCCGCCGGATCCGGGCCAGGATCTCCTGGTCGGGGGCGAGAAAGACGCGCAGCAGATCAGACCGCGTCACGATGCCGGTGACCTTGTCGCCGTCCGTCACGACCAGCCGGGTGATGCGGCGGGCGGCCATCAGCCGGGCGGCCTCGTCGAGCGTGCAGCCACCTTCGATGGTGACCGCGGGACTCGACATGAGCATCTGGGCCGTGATCGCGTCGGCCTTGGTCCGGATCGCGCCGCGCTGCCAGGGCCGGCGCGGCCTGCGCTGGAACTCCTCCTTGCGCAGCAGGTCGGTCTCGGAGACGACACCGACGATCCCTCCGAAGGCGCTACGAACGGGGACGGCGCTGATGTGGTGCTCGGCCAGGACGGCGGCGACCGCCTTGAAAGGTGTGTCCTCGGCGACGGTGACGACGTTCTTGGTCATCACATCGGACACAGTCAGGAAGTGACGCATCATGACTCCTTGGACCGGCGGACGATCGCCACCGGCGAGTCCGCGTGATGCAGAAGGCTCTGGCTGACCGATCCGAGCAGCAGGCCGGTGACGCCGCCACGACCACGGGAGCCGACGACGACGAGCGAGGCCTTCGCAGACCTCTTGATCAAGCGAGTGCTGGCCCGGCCCTCCGCTACGGAGGCGCGCACAGGCACCGTGGGGAACTTCTCCCTATAGGGCGCGAGGCTCTCGGCGAGCCAGTTCTGCAGCAGTTGCTCGGTGCTGTCGATCGGCGCGGCGTGTTCCGCCTGGGGCTGCCAGCAGTAGACGACGTCCAGCCTCTGACCGGTGCGAGCCGCCTCCTCGAAAGCGAAGGCGATCGCGTCCTCCGAGTCCGGCGACCCATCGGTGCCCACGACAACAGGTCCGGTACGGCGTTCGCCGCGCACCACGACCACCGGGCACGGCGCCTTCGCGGACACCGCCGTCGCCACCGACCCCAGAACCGCCGCCGACACCTTGTTCCGCGACCTGGTCCCGACAACCACCATCTCGGCGTTGTCCGCCTCGATCAGCAACGCGTTCGCCGGATCGGAGCTCGCCAGCCACCCGGAGCCGCCGTCATACCCGAGCCTGTCGCGCGCGCGTACTGCACAGCGGCGTCCAGCTCGTGCTGGAACTTGTCGAGCGGCATCGGCGGCGGCACATAACCCTCGACCCCGAGCGCCGGCCACCGGCTGACCTCGTTCAGATACGCACGGATCACCCGCACCGGCAACTCCCGCGCGGCCGCCGCATCCACCGCCCACCGCAACGCGATCTGCGCCTCGGGCGAGTCGTCGACCCCGACGAGAATGTACTTCGTCATGTCCGGAATTCCTTTCAACGGCCGGGATGCTTACCTCCACTCTCGTTCCGCCGCCGCCCCTCGGGGCAGGGCCGAACGTCCTGTGCCGGGTAGGGCTGACGGTTCAGCGCACGACGGCCACCGGGCAGGTCGCGTGGTGCAGGACGGCGCGGCTGACCGAGCCGAGCAGGAACCCGCGGATCCGGCCTCTGCCGCGGGATCCGACGACCAGCAGGTCGGCCTCGCGGGACGCCTCCTCCAGAGCCTTCGCCGGCGTGCCGTGAACGAGTTTCTCGGTGACCTTCACATCCGGATGGTCGACCGCCTGGCCGGCCACGGCCTCGCTCAGCACGACAGCACTGTCCTCCGCCAGTACGTCGAGATCGTGGACGGGAAACAGCATGTCGCCAGGTCCGGTGCTCGTCGGGTCGTGCCATGCGAGGACGGCGGTGACCGCCGCACCGGTCTGCTCGGCGAACTCGAAGCCGAAGGCGATCGCGTTCCAGCTCTCCACCGACCCGTCGACGCCGACGACCACCTGCCGCGGTCGATCCGGTTGCGGCCGCCAGTCCGCCGGTACGACGATGACCGGGCTGGTCGCGTGCGTCGCGATGTGCGCCATCACCGATCCCACGGCGACCTCACGCAGCTCGCCCAGACCGCGGGAACCGAGCACCAGCAACGAGCCGCCGGCCGCTTCCCGCAGGAGCACCGGCACCGGGTCGCCGATCAGCACCTCGGCATCGATCTCCACCTCGGGATGCCGGCGGCGAATGTCGCGGCAGGCCTTGTCCAGCAGCCGTTCGGCCGCCCGCCCGAGCGCATCCGCGCCGAGCGCCACCGCTGCGCTACCGCTGCCGCGCAGCGCCGGCCAGGGAATCACCTGGACCATCCGCATCCCGCGGCCGAGGCGTTGCGCCGCCCCCGCGGCCCAGCGCGCGGCCGCATCGCTCGCCGGTGTCCCGTCGTACCCGACCACGATCGGCCGTACGCCGAACCGCCGTACCTTGCCGGACCTGTCCACGGAAACTCCTCTCGTCGAAGCCGTCGCACTCAGGACCGCTCGCGGAACATGGTGATGGCTCCGCTCGGGCATTCGGTGGCGCAGAGGCCGCAGCCCTTGCAGAAGTCCAGGTCGATCTCGTAGCCCTTGCCGGGGCCCAGTTTGATGATCGCGTTGTCGGGACAGACGCCGAAGCAGTTGTCGCACTCGAGGCAGTTGCCGCAGGACATGCACCGCCGGGCCTCGAACAGCGCGGTCTCGGCGGTCAGCCCACCGGTCACCTCGTCGAACGTCGTGATCCGGCGCGCGACGTCCAGCTGCGGCCGGACGGTCGCCGGCGCGTCCGAGTAGTACCAGGTGTTCAGCCGGTCGTACGTCGCGAGCTCCGGCCGGTCCGGATGCGTGTACGCCGTACCCCGCAGCCACGCGTCGATGTTCCGCGCGGCCTGCTTCCCGTGGCCGACGGCAACCGTGACGGTCCGTTCGCCCGGCACCATGTCGCCACCCGCGAACAGGCCGGCGCGGCCCGTCATCATCGCGCCGTCGACCTGGACGACGCCGTCGGCGACGGTCACGTCGGGAAGATCCCGGACCAGCACGAGGTCCGCCTGCTGCCCGAGTGCGAGCACGACCGAGTCCGCGTCCAGCTCCTCGAACTCGCCGGTCGGCTGCGGGAACCCGGTCTCGTCCAGGCGCATCTTCTCGATCCGGACCCGGTCGCCACCGGCGTACACAATGGTCGACAGCCAGCGCATCCGGACGCCTTCCTCGAGCGCCTCCTGGACCTCGATGTCGTGCGCCGGCATCCGGTCACGCGTCCGCCGGTACACCACGACCGCGTCCGCGGCTCCGAGCCGCCGCGCGGTCCGGGCGACATCCATCGCGGTGTTGCCGCCGCCGTACACCGCCACGCGGCGGCCCAGCAGCGGCTGTTCGCCCTTCTCGAGGCCGGCCAGCATCGACACCGCGTCGACGATCCGCGCCGAGTCGCCGGCCGGGATGTCGGCCCGGCGCCCGATGTGCGCGCCGACCGCCAGGAACACGGCGTCGAACTCGTCCAGCGCACCACCCAGATCGGTCACCGGCGTACCGAGCTCGAGCTGCACTCCCAGGTCGGAGATCCGCTGGATCTCGCCGTCGACGACGTCCCGCGGCAGCCGGTACGACGGGATGCCGTACCGCATCATGCCGCCGGCTTCCGGCGAGTCGTCCCGCACGGTGACCTCGTGGCCGAGCCGCGCCAAGTGGTACGCCGCTGACAAGCCGGACGGACCCGCACCGACGACCAGTACACGCTTGCCGCTCGGCGGTGCCTCGACCGTCACCGCCCAGCCCTGCTTCAGCGCCTCGTCGCCCAGGAACCGTTCGACCGAGTTGATACCGACCGGCTCGTCCAGCGTCGCCCGGTTGCACGCGGTCTCGCACGGCCGGTAGCAGACCCGGCCCATGATCGCCGGGAACGGGTTGTCGACCATGATCTGCCGCCAGGCGGCCTCGTAGTCGCCCTCCTCGGCCTTCGAGAGCCATTCCTGGACGTTCTCCCCCGCAGGACAGGCGTCGTTGCACGGCGGCATCCTGTCCAGGTAGACGGGACGCTCGGTTCGCCACGAGCCGGTCTTGTTCGCCAAGCTCGAACCCACGTCGAGGGTGATCGCAAACGGGTGTGGACTGTTGGGCATCTAAACCACCTCGTCGGGTTCGGTCAGGCCGAAGACGCGGACGGTGCGGTCCGCCTCGGCCTGGATCCGGCTGATCACGTCGTCGCGCGGGACCTCGCCGAACAGGTGCGCGAACCGTCCCTGCGGCCGCAGGTAGTCGACGACCGGCCGGCGCCGGCGGATCCGCGTCACCTCCGTCACCTCGCCGTCGACGGCCTCGAACACCGGGAAGACACCGGTCTCGGTGGCCAGCCTGGCGATCCGGATCGTCTCGTCCGAGGCCGTCCGCCAGCCGAGCGGGCACGGCACCAGGACATGCAGGTAGCGCGCGCCGTGGTACTCCATCGCCTTGGTCACCTTGTATTCGAGGTCACGCAGATCGGCGACGGTCGCGGTGGCGACGTACGGGATCCGGTGCGCCATCGCGATCAGCGGGAGGCTCTTGCCCTGGCCGAACGAGTTCCCGGCCGGTGTCGTGGTCGTCACGGCGCCGTGCGGAGTGGCCCCGGACCGCTGTACGCCGGTGTTCATGTAGCCGCCGTTGTCGTAGCAGACGTACAACACGTCGTCGTTGCGCTCGAACATCCCCGACAGGCACGCCAGCCCGATGTCCACCGTGCCGCCGTCACCGCCCTGGCCGACCACGCGGACGTCGGTCCGGCCCTTCGCCTTCAGCGCGGCGGCGACACCGGTCGCCACCGCGGGCGCGTTGCCGAACAGCGAGTGCAGCCAGGCGACCCGCCACGACGACTCCGGGTACGGCGTGGAGAAGACCTCCAGGCAGCCGGTGGCGTTGACGGTCACCGCCCGGTTGCCGGCGGCACGCATCACCGCGTCCAGCACGTACCGGGCGCCGAGCGCCTCACCGCAGCCCTGGCAGGCGCGATGGCCCATGGTCAGCGAGTTCGCCCGATCGGCGCCGGCCTGCACCGAGCGCTGCTCGGGATCGAGCAGGCGGTTCCCGACCGCGAAGCTGCCGGTCTGGTAGAACTTGATCCGTTGCGCAGGCATGGTGCCTCCTCAGCCCGTCCGCCGGAGCTCGCGCTCGACTACGTCGTCCTTCAGATCCAGGAAGGTCAACGGCTTCAGGCGATCTGCCGCGGCCTCGGTCAGCATCGCCCGCAGCGACGCCTTGGTCACCGGGCGGCCGCCGAGGCCGGCGATCACCGTCGCGATCGACGCCTCCGGCACACTCCCCCGAACGTCCGCGGACACGATCCCGCCCATCCCGACCGCGAGCGCCCGCTCGAGGACGACCACTCGGCGCGCACCGCGCAGCGCGGCCCGCACCGCTTTTGACGGGAACGGGCGGAACGTGGTCACGCCGAGCACGCCGATACTTACGCCTTCCGCACGGAGCTCGTCGACGGTGTCCTTCAGCGTGCCGAGCACCGAGCCGAGCGCGACGACGACCGTCTCCGCACCCAAACATCCGTACGGCCGGACGAGCCCACCGGAGCTCCGCCAGAACTCCCGCGCGAACTCGTCGGCCACCCGCGGAATCACCGTGAGTGCTTCCCGGTGCCGCAGGTGCGCGAGGTACCGGACCTCCGTGAACGCGTCCGGGCCGACCATCGCCCCGATGGTCATCGGGTCGTCGGGGTCCAGTACCTGACGCGGACGGTACGGCGGCAGCATCGCGTCCACCTGTTCCTGCGACGGTACGTCGACACCCTCCACCGCGTGTGTCAGTACGAATCCGTCCATGCAGACCATCACCGGCAGCGAGAGCTCCTCGGCGATCCGGAACGCCTGGACGTGCAGGTCGGCCGCCTCCTGGTTGCTCTCGGCGTACAGCTGGATCCAGCCGGAGTCGCGCTGCGACATCGCGTCGCTGTGGTCGTTCCAGATGTTGATCGGGGCACCGATCGCCCGGTTCGCGACCGTCATCACGATCGGCAGGCCGAGCCCCGCGGCGTTGAACAGTGCCTCCGTCATGTACAGCAGGCCCTGGCTGGCGGTCGCCGTGTACGCCCGGGCGCCGGTCGCCGACGCCCCGATCGCCACGGACATCGCGGCGAACTCGGACTCGACGTTCACGAACTCGCACGGCGCGAGCTCACCGGAGGCGACCAGCCGGCTCAGTGCCTCGACGATATGGGTCTGCGGCGAGATCGGGTACGCGCAGACCACCTCGGGACGGCAGCGCGCGACCGTTTCCGCGACCGCGCGCGATCCCTCAATCTGTGAGCGCATCAGCTGCCTCCTCGAGTGTCCGCCGGGCCAGCTCGAAGGCTGCCCGGACCGCCGCGACGTTGCCTTCGGCAATCTGTCCGGCGAAGCGGTCCCGGACGACGGTGACCACCGACTCGGCCTGCACCTGTCCGGTCAGCGCGGCGAAGGCGCCCAGCAGTACGGCACCGGGCAGCGGCCGGCCCAGGTGGGTCAGCGCCAGCTCGGTCGCCGGGACCGTCAGTACGCGTCCGGACCTGAACCGGCGCACGAACGCGTCCAGTCCGAGTTCGGCGAGCGACCATGACGTGTTGATCAGCAGATAACCGTCGTTGCCGAGACCACCGAACACGTCGGTGTGATGAATCAAGGTGGCGTCCTGCACGATCACCGCGTCCGGCTCCGCGATCGGCTCGTGGGTCCGGATCGGCCGGTCGCCGATCCGGCAGAAACCGACCACCGGTGCGCCGGTTCGCTCCGACCCGAAGGTCGGGAACGCCTGCGCGTGCCGCCCTTCGGCGAACGCGGCGACCGACAGCAACTCGGCCGTCGTCACCACTCCTTGGCCACCGCGGCCGTGGATCCGCACCTCGAACATCGGGCTCACCCGAGCTGCGGTACGGCGACACCGCGGCCGCGGGCTGTGATGGTCACCGCGGGAACCATCCACGGGCGGACCTCGACGACGTAGAGAGTCCCGGACATCCCGTCCTTCGCCCATTCCAGCGTCATCGGGCGGCGGAAGTGTTTGTCGGCGGCCTCGGACCATTCGGCGAGTTGCCGGAGTTCGTCGTCGGACAGCACCAGGGCCATCCGCTCGTCGTACGTCGTGGGGATCCTTTGGGTGCCGCGCGGATCGGCGTACACGGACTTGGTCAGCTTGGCGCCGCGGTGCCGCACGATCAGTGGCCTGCTACCGGGGTGAACGGAGTACTGGTCGGCGTCGCCGACGGGCGGCTCCCCCAGACCCCACGCGGCGCGGACCCGAACGAACGTGCTCTCGCCACGCGCCGAACCGGAGGCGCCGACATCGGCGCGCACCATCGACTGGACGGTCACCGGCATCACGGCCTTCAGGTGGTCGCCGCCCATCGCCTCACGGTTGCCGACAGCAACCGCATTGAACAGCGACGCGAAGCACCGCCGGCAGGCCGCGACCACGTCGGCGCCGGACCGCAGGTGCAGAAACACGTCGTCCTGTATGCCGTCCGCCGGCTCAACCGGGCTGCACCGTACGGCGACATCGGTACCGTCGCCGCCCAACTCGTCGTACGCGGCCATGATCTCGTCGGTCAGCCCCGTCGGCACCGGCGCATCCCGGAACGCCGACCGGATCTCGGCGGCCGCGACGACCAGGTCGCGGCCGGCGCGGAACCGGCGGATCGCCTGCGCTATCGACGGACCGAGGCGGCCCTCCCGGACGAACTCCCGGTACGCCGCCGCGGTCACCGCGAACCCCTCGGGAACGCGGATGCCGTCGCGGGCCAGCCCCGCCAGCCGGGAGGCCTTCACCCCGATCTGCTCCACGCGCGCGGGCTCGGCGTCGCCGTCGAGCCGTACGACGTACTCGGTGTTCATCTCTCCTCCAGAGCTGCTGAGGTCAGAGCGAGGAGGCGACGAGCTCGGTCAGGTCGACCAGGCGGCTCGTGTAGCCCCACTCGTTGTCGTACCAACCGAAGACCTTGACCAGGTGGTCCTGGACCTGCGTGAGCTGCGCGTCGAAGATGCACGACGCCGGGTCGCCGACGATGTCGCGCGACACGATCGGGTCCGTGGTGTAGCGCAGGATGCCCTTCAGTGGACCGGCCGCCGCGTCGGCGAACGCCTGGTTCACCTCCTCGACCGTGACCGGCCGGGACAGCTCGACCGAGAGGTCGGTGAGCGAGCCGTCCTCGATCGGGACCCGCACCGCGACGCCGTCGATCTTGCCGGCCAGCTCCGGGATCACCAGGCCGACCGCACGGGCCGCGCCGGTACTGGTCGGGATCAGGTTGGCGGCCCCGGACCGTCCGCGCCGCAGGTCCTTGTGCGGGGAGTCGAGCAGCACCTGGTCGTTGGTGTAGCTGTGGATCGTCGTCATCAGCCCGCGCTCGATCCCGAACGCCCGGTGCAGCACCGACACCATCGGCGCCACGCAGTTCGTCGTACAGGAAGCGTTCGAGATGACGTCGTGGGTCGCCGGGTCGTAGTCGTCCTCGTTGACGCCGAGCACGACGGTCGCGTCGACGTCCTTGCCCGGCACCGACAGGATCACCTTGCGGGCGCCGGCGGTGAGGTGTGCACCGGCGCCCTCCCGGGTGCGGAACTTCCCGGTCGACTCGATCACGATGTCGGCGCCGACCGCGGCCCAGTCCAGCCGGGCAGGATCACGCTCGGCGGTGGCCCGCAGGGTCCGGCCGCCGACCGTGATCGTCTTCTCGGTGTGACCGACCTCCTCCTTCAGAGGGCCGTACGTCGAGTCGTAGCGGAGCAGGTGCGCCAGCGTCCCCGGCGCGGTGACGTCGTTGATCGCCACCACCTCGATGCCACTGGATCCGCGCTCGAGTACGCAGCGCAGGTAGTCCCGCCCGATGCGCCCGAACCCGTTGATCCCCACTCGTACGCTCATGATCGGCCCTTCAGTCGGTCTCTTCCGTTGTTCTCATTCCATCGGCGCGGGCGGCGGTCCTGGCAGGGCCGAAGGTCCCGGCTGCGGCCGCCGGACGACCGCCACCACGACGAGGGCGACACCGAGCAGCAGCGTCAGACCGGCGCTCGCGAGCACGGCGATCCAGGCCCACTCCAAGGACGGAGCGGTGGCCCCGACGTCCGCGCGGACACCGATGTTCGCGCTGCCGTCGGCCGCCATCACGACGAGCGTCCAGTCGCCGTTCTCGACCGGCCACGTGATCGTCTGCTCACCCGGACCGGAGGACTGGACCCGCCAGATCTCCAGCTCGGCCGGCGAAGACGACGGCGCGCCACCCGCGTGGTCGTCGTACGTCGTCCGGTTCGTGCCGATCGACCTGACGGTGGCGTAACCGACGCCGGTCAGGTACGTCGCCACATCGGTCGACCTCGCCAGGCCGACGAACACCGGTACGCCGTCGGTCGAGGTCACGCGGATCCGGACGTCACCGAACCAGTCGCGTGGGATCGTCGTGGCGCCGACGTCGATCGTGAAGTTCTCACTCGTCAGCGCGTAGCCGGTCGTGCTCAGCGTCACCTGACCCGAGGTGACGAAGCCGGCCGAGTCCCGGCGTCCCTCGTCGAGCCAGGCCAGCGCGCCGCCGACGGCCAGGCCGGCGACCGAGGCCAACGTCACGACGATGCCGACGACGAGCGCGATCACCCGGCCGGCGGTCATCCGGGGCGGTGCCTGCCCTGGCAGCTGTGACGCCCTGTTGGGCGTTCCCGGGCCCGCGGGCGGCGGCTCGTGCAACTTCGTCGTACCGGGATCGTCGCCGCCCAGGTCCAGCCGGAACGGCGGGTACTCGTCGACCATCAGTCCGGCGTACGCCGCCACGCGCAGCGCCCAGCGGTTCATCCCCAGCACGAAGTCGAAGACCGACCGCGGATACCGTCCGGTGAACAGCAGCACGATCGCGGCCACCAGAACGAGCAGGCCGACCAGCCCACCGCCCCAGGCCCAGGCCCGGTCGTCCGCCTGCGTCGCGAACCAGGTCCCGCTGCCGACGAAGAACGCGACCACGAGGTAGTGCGGGATCGCCAGCAACCACCACTTGACCAGCACCAGTCCGCGGGACAGGTGCTCCGGGTACTTCACCTCGAGGTGCGCCGGATAGTCCGGTACGTCGTGCAGCGTGAACGGCGGGTACTTGTCGGTGCCCAGCGCGCCGTACGCGTAGAACTGCACCCGCCAGCTCCACCGCAGTACCCCGACGTTGAAGTCGAAGATTCCCCGCGGGTAGCGGCCGGTGAACAGGATCGCGAAGAACGCCACGAAGCTCAGCAGTGCGAACGCGATCCACAACACCGCCAGCACGAACAGGTGCGGAATCACCAGCACCCATTTCACCAACCACAACCAGCGATTCAGCCGGTCGTCGAGCGCCCCGTCCACCCGGACCGGGTACGTCGTCGTACTCATCACGTCCTCCCGTCGCTTGTCCGTTTCCTCCAGCGTCGAACCGGAAAACGCCGGACCAGCAGAGCCGAAGGTCCTGCCCGAGGCACGTCTTGCTGCCCTGACCGGCCGGCCCGCACCGGCACACGCTGGAGACGAGGAGCAAGGAGGCAGTGATGGAAGTCAAGGACGAGAAGGTCGTCGATCGGCCGCTGCGGGCCGACCCCGACGAGAAGTTGCGCGAGCAGGCGGTCGAGGAACTGCGCAAGCGGCGTGACCTGGCCGGTCACGTCCTCGCCTACCTGACGGTGAACACCTTCCTGATGGTCATCTGGTACCTCACCGGCGCCGGGTTCTTCTGGCCGGCCTTTCCGCTGTTCGGCTGGGGCATCGGCCTGATCTTCCACGCCTGGGACGTGTTCTGGCCGCAGCCCAGTGAGGCCGCGGTGCAGTCCGCGATGGAGCGGATCGTCCGGCGTCGTTGACGGAAACGAGCCGGTTCCTCTTCAGGGACCGGCTCTACTTCTGGCCGCCTACTTCTGGCCGCGGAGCCAGCGGGGTGCGATCGTGTTCCATTCGGCGTCCCAGGTACGCAGCCGGCGCCGGTCCAGCGGCACCCGCGCGAGGCGGAACAGTCCCCACAGCACGAGCCACGACCCGAACACGGTGAAGATCCCCGCGGTGATCCCGAACGCCGCATCGTCGGCCGTGGAGCGCGGCGCGGCCACGATGGTCCCGGAGTTGTCCAGCCAGACGGTCACCTCCGCGCCGGTCTTGGTGCCCCTGACCACGCTCGTGTACCCCTGGCGGTCGACTCCCTGCGTGTCGACGTACCCGACCTGAATGATGGTCAGCACGTCACCGGGCACACTCGGCACCTCGTGTTCCGCGCTTTCCAGCGTCCGCGCCTGCACCTGGTGCAGGGCGGCCCGCTGCCGGTCCGACGACGCGTCGAGCGAGTTCCGTACGCCGCTGCCGATTGCCGCCCCGACCGGGATCATCAGCAGCGCGACGGTCAGCGCGCACCAGAGCAGCACGGTTTCGAACCGGTCCGACTGACGGCGCAACGGGTTGCGGCCAATTCCCAGCCGACGGGCCTGCATGAGCACCCACAGCTCCCCAGAACGTTGCTTCGCGGCACTCATGACAACCTCCCCTGATCCGGCTTGGACGCAGGGGACCGGCTCCCCGGACCGTGGTCCGTCTTGGCGACGGTGGGTCTCGTGGCTCTCGGCCACCCCTTGTCGGTTCGGTTCCGGCGAGCCGGTCTTTCCCCTGCACTTCCAGATTCGGCGGTCCGGCGCGCTGGGGTCAGGGCCCAAGGTCCTGAGCTGCGCCGGACCCTCGTCACTCACGGATCAGGACCTCCACGAGCGGTCACCTCCAGCAGTACGTGCTCCGGTCTCGCGGCCGGGGTCAGCCGGCTCGGTAGAGCGAACCGCCGCCGGAGATCGCGATGGACGCTGCCTTTCCACCCACGTTCAGGGAGACCATGAACGTCGTCCCCGACCAGTAGGACTTGTAGGTCACCGCGCCCGACGCACGGACCGGGACGACGAACGACAGGATCGACGCCGTCGTGCCGGAGCGAGCCATCATGATCGTCGGCGCCGACTTGCGGACGTAGCTGCTCGGGTAGGTCCACCCTTGGATCGGGCTGGTCTGTCCCTGCTTCACCAGGGTTGCTCCGGCCGGCAGTGCCTGCCTGAACGGGAGCTGGAAGAGGACCGTCCTCGTGCTGTCACCCGGCGCCATCGCCGTGGCGGTCGTCCGCGAGTACACGGTCGCCCGCTGATCGGCCGGCAGATGCCACAGCGTCTGGAACGCCTGGGCTGTCCGCGCCGAGGCCGTGTCCCAGGTGACGATCAGATCCGGGTCCTTCAGCACCAGCACCCGCCGTACTCGGCTGATTCCGCTGCCCGGCGCGTCTGTGAGCACGTACGACTCCGAGTTGGTCTTCACCGTGTACGACGTCAGCTTCGTGACCGGGTTCAGGTACGTCGACATCGGTGTCGACAGCACGCTGTGCGCGGTCTGACCGAGCGTCCACGTGCGCCACACACCGGCGTTGTACGCCGCGTACCCACCATTGATGACGATGTCGCGCCCACGCGCTGTGTAAGTGATTCCCGTGTGGTCGAACTGCCCGTGGAACGCCCGCGCCGGCCCGAACCGGATGCTGTACGCCGACTCGCCCGCGAACCCGCGTGCGGGATCGGTGCCCCAGCCGGTGCGCCCGAACACGTACCCGGCCGAGTAGACCCCGACCCGCCACGGCGGCGCGGTGCCCCGCGTACCCAGCGATCCGGCGTACTCCATCGGCGTCCCCGGCCACGGATAGGTCGCCTGCAGCTCGGTGTCGCCGATCTGCGGCAGCTTGCCCAGCGAGTTCGTTGCCAACGTCAACCATTTGCCCAGCAGCGCCCGCCGGGTCACCATCGTCGTACCGGGATCGACTCCCCCGTTCTGCAGCACGGTGATCGCCCGGCCCCACAGCGAGTAGTTGAACGACGCGTAGCCCGTCGACTGCTCATTGGTCGACCCCTGCGCGTCGATCGACGTGGTGATCGCCGCCGCCAGCCGCTGCACCGCGAGGTTCTTGTAGTCGCTGCGGCTCAAGGTGACCCCGACACCGAACAGCGCGATGCTCTCGTCGGTGCCGTGGTTCCAGGCGCCGCTCCAGTAGTTCGTGAGGAACCGCGCGTGGCTGAGCAGCGCCGCGTCGACCCACGCATAGCGAGCGGGGACTGTTGTGACCTTCAGTCCGGACAGGATCGCCTGGCGCAGGCAGATCAGCACGTTGGTGCGGTGCATGGTGGACTCCCACGCGCCGACGTTCGCCTTCCACGAGTACGGGTTGTCGCGGTACCAGTCGTACGCGATCGTGTTCACCCTGGTGAGCGCCGTCAGGTCACCCTTGCTCCCGGCAATGATCCCTTGGCCGAGCCAGCGCAGCGAGTGGAACCACATGTACCAGCTGGCGTTCTTGTACGGATTCAGCGCCCAGTTGATGTTTCCGCCGCCGTTGCCGACCTTGTACGCCGCGTACGGCTGCCACGTGAACTTGTCGGCGTACAGATTCGCCAACGGGTTCTGTGCATCCAGCCCGCTGAACCCTGAGCACGCGTAGAACGGTGCCGCGAGAGTCTGTACCGCTTGCTTTCCGACATCCGTGGCCGGCGCGGACGTCGCGGGCACAAAGTTGCTCGCACCGGGCACGAACTGGGCCTGTCCCGGAGCCGCCGGTGCCGGCGCGATCGTGATCCCGGGCGTCGCCGTCGGTGCTCGCATGCTGCCGGTGGCGGTTCCCGCCGCCCCCACCAGCAGAACGGCGATCCCTGCTATCACGCCGTAGGTCCGTGTGAATCTCATCGGTCCTTCCCCCTCCTGCGTCGCCGCCGGCCGGCGGCGATGCAATCGAGGGTCAGGCGGGTCGTCGACGCTCCCCAGGGGCCAAGGTCCCCATCGGACTAGGCCGGTCAGCGTCAGCTGTGCGCAGATCTCCACCGTCGCGGCCATCGCCGGAATTCCGCCGGCGACCTACCAGGGCCGTCCGGTCCACCCGCACGGGAACTTTTGCCCTGCCGGGCGTGCGCGGTCAGGCGTGTGCTGGAGATGTGAGAAGGGAGTCAGTCATGAGCGACGTCGAGAAGCACCGCACGCAGTCCGATGCGCAACGCACCGTGGCCAGCCGGCGCACCGGCTCGGCCATGGCCGAGCAAGCAATCCTGCGGCACCTGGGAATCGAGCTCTACAAGGAACAGCACCGGGCAGAACGCTCGAACGACGAACCCACGGAAGAAGGTCCGTCGGAAGGCCCCACGGATCGATGACTTGGACGGTCGCGGGACGACCATCCGGGTGATCACGATCTCAATGGTTGCTGTCGTCGTCACGCTGACGGCCGTGCGGCTGCTGGCCTGATCCCCGGCCGGCCGATACGTAGCTCAGCCGGCACGAGCCTGAGCGGCGTCGGCACGTCGCCGCTCACGTCGTCCTGCGCCACGTGCGATCAGCAGTTCTCCGGGCGTGCCCCGTACAGACGCTGTCCCCGGGCGCCTCGTCGTCCTCCAAGGACCCTACGGTCACCTCGTGCGTGCTGTTCATCTCGAACACCCGAGGTCGCCCATCTGGGTGCTACTGCCGTCGAAGCGAAACTCGCCCTGGACCCAGCGACCGTCACGCGTGCTGCGGGCCCCGATCCGAGCTGGGCGGGTCAGCCTCGCCGGTGAGCTACAGCCGCGCTCCTTCCTCGCGCTACCGATGGCTGACCGGGGAGAGCCTGGCAGGAGCGCCTACAGAGTTCGACCAGGGACATCGGGCTCAAGGTCCAGGCGTGTGGTTAAGGTGCGTGTCCGTCCTCGGACACAGACCTTATCCACACGGTCGCCCATCGGGTCGACCTCCACGTCAACACTCTTCTCGACGTGGTGGTACGTCAGCACCGATCGCAGCGAGGCGTAGAGCTCTTTCAGATGCTCGGGACTCGGTCGGTCGAGTGCCCTAGCAACGTTGCCAAGCTGGTCGATGTATGAGTCGTCGGCCTCCAAGAGCCTCGTCACAGTCTCGTCACGATGCATCGGATCGAACAGCGACCCTATCCACCTGTTCACCGCCGGCGCCCCAAATGCACGCGGGAGTAGGCGGACTGATGTCACACGTCGACCGATTCTGACGTCAACTCGAGGAGACGATGTCAGCGGGAGAGGAGTGGCGATGAAGACTGCGATGTTCGGCAGGAACGTACGATGCGCGAGCCAGATCAGCTGCGGGATCCTTGTCGGCGTCGCCCTGACTGTGCTCGCGCTCGAGCTTGCTCTGCGCTCACTCGATGGCCCGCACTACATCCTCGTCCGTCAGGCTGAGTACGAGTCCTTCACCTGGTTCATCGGCGCCGTGTTCGCGGTCACGCTCATCGCCGTCGTGATGGCCGTCATCCAGGCGTACAACACCGACCGGTCACAACTGCGACCAACCGTCATCGCGCTGGCTCTGATCCTGGCGGCCGTGGTCGTCACCCTCGTGGTCAACGGTCCGATCAACCTCGAGCAGCGGGGATGGAGCGCGCAGAGTCCGCCGACCGACTGGGCGCGCCTCCGCGATCGCTGGCAGATCGCACACGCCATACGAACAGCCGCGCTCTGCGCGGCACTCGGGTATCTCACAATTGGCCAGCGACGCGAGAGGTGAGCCCGGCCACCCACCAGGACGCGGCAGTGGGAGAACCACCGTGCCGAGTTCGCGGCCGCAGCACGGAACAACTGGTTGCCTACAGCAACTTCGGGTCGCTCGCAGTCGGCTGACGCGATCCTGGCGGACTGCAGCCGCTCAGCGTCAAACCCGACGTACCGCGCGAGCTGGAGGTACCACCGGGTCTTGGGAGCTGCTGTTGGGTAGCGCCGGTGTCGATCGACGCGTCATCCACTCGTACCAGTTGGTGAACTTGACGTCGTCGCGGACGAGTTCCGCGTACAGGGCGAGGGCCTGGCGCCGCAACGGTTCGGCGTCCCAGCGCTGGGCGAGCGTGGCCAGCGGGGCCTCCTGCACACTCCCGAGCGCGTAGTCGCGGCCAAAACCGTAGGACAGCGGGACCACAGTCCCATCGGTCTCCAGGACCAACGGAGTCAGCCAACTGGAGGACGGACCCGTCCCATGACACTTTCCCTCCCTCGTGAGCCTGAGCATCAGGTCTAGTCGAGGCTGACCCGGGTCACATTTCCCCGGAAGGTGTTGTGCCGACCGGACCCGACCAGCGTCAGGGGTCGACCAGGGGCATCCGGGCGTCGGCGGGGTGGGCCAGATCCGCGGCGAGGGTCGCGACGCCGGGTTCTCCAGCGAAGAGGCTGTCGCGAACATCCGGGCGAACCCGGGAGATGACCTCGGCGGCACCTTCGGCGAGCCGACGGCTGGATTCCAGCCATCGCGCCTCGCCGCCGGCCCGGTACAGAGCGAGCAGCGCGTAGGCCTGCCCAGCGAGACCGCAACAGAGGTCGCCGGACGTCGGGCCTGCGCCGGGCTCAACCGCCCTACCTGTCTGCTCAGCAAGGCGGATCCATCGGTCGTCGCCCAGCACTCGGTACGCCGCGAGCCAGACATGTACGAGTCCGGCAGCGCCGTTGCACCAGCTGGCGACGAGGGATTGCCGTGCATCCCGTACGGCGCCCGGGTAGACCGACTGCTGACGCCGCGCCGCGCCGGCGACTGCACCGGCCAAGGTGTCCAGTCGCTCCGCCACTCTCTCGGCAGGGGGAACTCCCGTCGCCTCCGACCACCGGAGAAGGGCGAGCAACCGGCCCGCGGTGCCGTGCGCGACGCCGTACGAGGCATTGCCATCTGCCTCGAGGCCGTCGGCGAGCCGTACCCCCAGCGCGGTCAGTCTGCGGCGTTCCTCGGGCAGGGCGTCGTGGAGCAAGGCGCAGCACCCGAGCAGGAGGCCCGCACGCCCGTGCGTGACGTCCGCGCCTTCCGACGGCTCGGACGCCGCGTCGACGAACGCAGCCAACGCGTCTGCTCGCTCGGCCTCGTCGGCGCGCGCCCGCGCCACAGCGAGACGTACGACGTGCACTCCGGCGGCTCCGTGCAGCAAGGAGACCTTGCCCCGAAGGTCGGCGACTGCAACGGCCGCTTCGGTCGACCAGACATCCGCCACGGCCAGCAACCCGGGGTCGCCGCGTGACTCCGCACACCGCAACATCGCCCACGCCCTCCCCGCTAGGCCATGCATCACCATGGGATCAGCAACCGAAGGCGGATCGAACCAGGCACCCTTCGGTGCCAGGCGGTCGAGGACAGTCGCCATCAAGCGGTCCGAAGCCGCCGGTCGGGACCTCGGGCCGCTCGCCGGACGGGCACTGGGCCGTGCCGCGACGGCCGCGCGGAACGCGTCGAGCAGGGCAGCCGTGGACGCGTAGCGATCCACTGGACGAGGCTGCAGCGCGCGGCGGATCACGTGCTCGATTCCTGCCAGGCCGGACAGTCGGTCGTCGAACGACGGCGGCCGGTCCAGGATACGGCGGAGCAACTCGCGAGGGTCCGCCGTGAAGCCGTAGGGATGGTCCCCCGTCAGGAGCACGAACACAAGCACGCCCAACGCGAACTGTTCGCCGGCGGGCATCGGTGCGGGCAACGGTGCGCCCGCCAGTGCCGCCTCGGCTACCTCCGGCTCCGCATAGAGATCGACGCCGGGGCGGCCATCCGCGTGGTCATCCGCGCGGCCGCCATCCAGCACGGATGTCCCGAAGTCGAGCACCGTGACGATGCCGGTGCCGTCGACAACGAGGTTGCGTGGATGCACGTCACCGTGGACAACGCCGTGGGCGTGAAGTCGGCAATACGCCTCCAGGACCGCCTCGGCGAGGCGGAGCAGGGCGCCCGGCACTGCGTCGGCGTCGGCGCCACGCAGAGCCGCCGCAGCGGTGGCGGCGTCCACACCCTCGCACCACCGGGTTGCGATCCAGGGGCGACCGTCCAGATCGCCGGACGCCATCAGCTCGGGCGCTACGTCTCCCCCAAGCCAGTCAAGGACCCGGGCCTCGTGCGCAAGCGCCGTTCGGGCACTCGCGTCGGCGGCCCGGCGCGCGAGCTTGACCGCGACCGGAGTACCGTCGGCCGCCCGGCCCCGGTGCACCTCGACATCGACGAGCACCTGCACCGGCTCGAGCACCTCGATCGCGCCGAGTCGGTCCCCCAGGGCAAGCTCGGCGACGATCGGCGCGGCGAGCGGACTGTCCGCGGGAGCGAGCACGCCCTGGTCAGCGAAGCGCCGGACCATCTGCGCGGCGTCATCAAGGATCGCGCGCGGGTCCAGGCCCTCGGCCAGGCTGAGCTCGACCACCGCGTCGACGATCGTCCTCGGTTGCCGGAATCGCTCCAACAGCGCTGCTGTCGATGCGTCGACCACAGTCGAGGCAAGCCGTGACCTGGGCCGCGTAACGGCGTACTCGTCGGCCTCGGCGTGGATCTGCTCTCGGTACGTCGCCGGCAACCCGGACAACGGTGTGATGAGGACATCCGCAGGCAGCACGTACAAGTCGAGATAGCCCATCAGATCGCCACCGGCGTCCACTGCACCGGGTCGACACCATCGAGCCGGAGGCAGTCGAGGGCAACGCATCCGGGATCAGGTGCCCCCGCATCGACGGCGGCGTGCAGGTGACGGGCCAACCGGGCAGTCAGCCACTGTCGCCAACTTGCCCCCTCCGGACGGTCAACCGCCCACGACAACATGCCGTCCGGCGTCACCGCAGCGGTGAACGGAACGCCGTCCGCCGGACACCCTGCGAGCCGCCCGCGCAGGAGCGCGCCCAGGGCCGGGAGATCCTCGAACGCCGACACGTACACGACGAGCCGGTCCGGACGGCAGATGCCGGCAGCATCGGCACCGACCTTGAAGGCGGCGATGCTCGACGCCCGGGCCAGCGCCGCAACCATCGCGACCGCCTCGGGCAGTGCTTCGGGAACGACACTGACATAGAGCTTGCCCGCGACCCGGCCCGAGGTGCCTACTGCCGCCCAACGCCGCCAGTGCGGCGTGCCGGGGAGCTCGTGCCAGTCCCGGCGCAGAACCGGTCCGCACGAGGACTCGACAAAGGCAGCCACCGCGGCAGCATCCGGGAACTGACGGCGGAGCCGCGCAGCGAGCGGCCGACCTCCGAAGGAGTAGATCCGCGCCGCAAGCAGGGCCTCCGGGAGCACCACGAGCCGCTCGCCGTAACGCACGGCGGAGCGGGACAACTCAGCGATCCGGCCGCCGCCCGCGGCGTCCAGGTCGTTGAATGTCGGTGACGGCTCAGCCGCGGTCACTGCCCGGGGCCAGATTCCCCCGCTCGGCCTCGTCGAGCTGGGACAGCCGCTCCTCGAGCTGTGCTCGCATCGCCGGGATCTGTCCAGCGTCGAACGCGAATGCCCCCTTCACCAGCAGCGCGGTCGTGAAGAAGTCCAGACAGCTACCGACGACGTTGCTCGCCCAGTCCAGGCACTGACCCTTGATGATGGGTTCGTCGGCAGCGGCCAACTCCCCATCTCCCTCCCACGGAACCTCAACGCGCAACCGTTTTGCCTCGAAGGACATGGCCCCCACCGCTTCCCGAGTTGTAGCGCGTGCGTTTGATCGAGCGTACGACTCCGACGGGGTGCGAGAACAGATGCAAGAGCCCGCCCGATCGAACGCGCAGAGCTTCCTGCTCGATGGCTCCGAGCGAACCACCCAGTGTGGACAGCATCCGCTGATTGCCTGGCGCAACTGGTTGTCATCTGCGCCACAGCGGAACCGGGCAACCGGCCGGAGGTCGAGGTCGCGCTGACCACGGCCGGGGGCGGCGTAGCTACTCACCGCCACTGTCCCGGTCAGTCACCCCACGGGCAGCCTCGCGGATCGGACGCAGGTGCGGCTGAGGTCTTCCCCCGCTGCCAGTTGCAGAACAGGATGCGAACAAGGGTGGGGAGGAAGTCGTTCTGATGGCGAGCTTGGCAAGCTACACAACGCTGTACGTGACGGCGATCCGAGTGGACGACGCGGTCGATGTCAGGAACATCGCTGCTGTCCGGTGGGAAGGCGACCTGGGACCGGAGGAGTCTTCGGTTGCCGACTTCGTTGCATGGCTGGATCACGGGGATGCGCGAGCATACGTTCGCCGCTCCGACGGCCGCCGCGGACCGCGGATTCATGTCGACCACGACGGAGTCCAGCGGTACCTACGTAGCCGGAGTGAAGACGATTCGCTGCCCGACGCGCTCCTGCTGCTGCCACAGTGGCATGTCAGCAAGACCAAGAAACACATGAGCCGGCGGTAACCGGAATCGAGAGCTGTCTTGCGCGCGCATGCAACCCGGACATCCACGGACCGACTGCCGGGACCGGCCTCGGAGTGCGCTCGCGAGGCGAACGGGGTACTGGTTCAGAGGAGGTGACTCGGATGTACGACGTGGTGGTCTTGGTCGAAGAAGAGCTGAGCGTGGCCGATGCGGAACGGCTCGTGGAGCTGTACGCCGACGCGCCAGGCCGTGTCAGGTTCCACCTGGTGCTTCCCTGCGAGGACGCCAGAGCCCAGGTCGAGGCGTCGCTGACGAACCTTGCCGGGTCGGAGTTGTTCGGTATCACAACCCAGCGGTACGCCGTCGGCGCGGACGACGAGGTGCGTGCGGCGGCGGACGCTGCGCAGCTGGCGATCGACGCCCAGGCGACCGATGCACTTCAGCGCAGCGTCGGACGACTGCGATCCTTTGATCGCGAGGCCGAAGGCCTGGTAACCCGCAGACACCCGGTCGACGAGCTCGTCGCCTACATCGAACAGGTGAACGGGCAGGAAGTCGTCGTACTGACCCGACGGCACGTCATCGCCGAGCTGCTCCACATCGACTGGTCGGCACAGGCCCGCCGGCACCTGGGCGTACCCGTGCTTCACCTGCTCGAACTACATCAAGACAGCATCGAGCACGAGACCTGAGATCCTGACCTACCCACGCTCCAAGCCCACCGCCGGCAACGCGAACGAAACCAGCACCGCTGGGCAAGCGCCGGCTATATCGCCACCCCAACAAAAGCGTTGCTGAGTAAATTCTCAGCAATTCCCGAACCATTCATCCTGAGAATTCTCTCAGGAAATGCCAATACGAAGAAATCGAAATTCGCACTCAACCAAACCATCCGGTCCGCACGTCTAACTCGCGTACGGGCCACTCGCCCGTGGGGGTTATGCATAACGAGAGGGAACTTCTGTGTTGAGCATGCGACGTGTTGCGCTGACGATGGCCGGTCTGAGCCTGGCCGCGGCAGCGGCGGTCCCTCTGACCGCGGGCGCGACCGCGCCGGGGCCGGACTCGTTCCGGGCCGCCGGTAAGGCCGCCGCCACCCTTCCGACCACCGCCGCCCAGGCCGCCACCACTGCCTGCGGCGTCGCGGTCGGTGCCGTCAACGCCACCGGCACCGCCGGCGGGTACCACATCACCGCCACCAAGCCACCCACGGTGGCCAACCTGAGCCAGTACAAGCTGTTCGGCGTCCGGGCGAGCTCCACCTGGTACGAAGAGTCCGACCGATCCACCGACGCCTACTACGGGATGATCCTGCAAGGCGCGAACCTGTACGCCGCAGCCACGATCTACACCGGCACCGCAACCACACCGACCGTCCGCGCCACCAAGCTCGGCACCGGCTGGAGCGGCTTCAGCCACATCACCGACTCCAACTACGTGTACGGCGCCAACCAGCACTACTTCCTGTACGGCCTGCACGCCAACGGATCGATCTACCGCTACAAGATGTCGCCCACGCCCAAGGCCTATGGCTCGGCGCCGGGCTTCAGCTCGGTCCGGGCGATGACGCTGATCGCCGAGACCGCGACGTACGACACGCTGCTCGTCACCACTCGCGGCGGCCAGCTGTACACGGTGCGGATCCCCGTGACCGCGCCGATGAAGCCGATCGTGACACAGGTCCGCGCCAGCGGGTTCGGTGGCTACGACGAACTGGTCGCCCAGCGCTGCGGCGCCAACAGCACACTGCTGACCGCCTTCGACCACGACACCAACCTCGGCACCGTGTTCGCCGTTGGCCACACCACCGGCCCGACCACCCCGATCCGCAGCTTCGGCAGCTTCAAGGCGACCTTCGGCGCAAACGTCAACTTCCTCCTCACCGGCGCATACGGCCCACAACGCCTCGGCGACTGATCCCACCGTGTGGTTAAGGTGCGGGTCCGTCCTCAGACACTGAAACAACTGTTGTAGTCCATCAGGCGGCGCGATTCTCGCGCCGCCTGATTTGTGTGGTGTGGTTGCTGGGGGCAACTGCTATCCCGCTGGTTCGCTTCTGCAGGTGGCTGGGGTGGGGCCGGCGTGGGTGCGGATGAGGGGGTTGGCGCGGTGACGGCCGAGGTTCCACTCGAGCCAGTCGTTCTTGCTGGGCTCACGAGCGGTCAGTGCGCAGTAGACGACGTCGTCCGGCAGAGTGGTGAGTACTGGTACGGCGTCGTCGGACAGGCTTTGCAGGTAGTACCAATCGACTTTGCCGGTCGCGGTGTAGCGGTCGACGTTGCGCTGGGCGATCCATGCGTCGGGGTTGATGGCCGCGATCCCGAGGAGGAGGCCGGCGCCGCTGAGCAGTGCGGCCCGCGGCAACCAGGCAGCCTTCATGGTCACGCCGGCCACCATCACGCCGAACACGAGCAGACCCAGCCAACCCTCGAACACGTCGACGAGCAGCCGGAGCTGGGTGAAGCCGTACGCCTCCTGGTAGACGTGCATCCGGTAGAGCGCGGACGCGACCACCACCAAGGTCAGCAAGCAGAGCAGACCGAGCGACCCGCGCAGCCAGGCCACGTCAGCAGGCGTGGCACGCGGTGCCTTGCGAGCGGCGGCCCACACCACGAGCAGAGTGAGCGCAGTGGCCACAGTGAGCTGGCCGAAGCCCTGGTGCACGTACTCCGCGTAGGTCAGCCCAGTGATGCGCTCCAGGTACTCGTGCCCACCGAAGTTCGCAGTCGCCTGCGCTGCCAGGAAGACGAGGAACACCGCATCCACAAGCAGCACCGGCACCAGCCACTCGTACCGGCGTGCGACCGGCCGCACCGGAGCGCCCGCGGGTTCGACCCTGGGCGGATTCAGCCCGAGGTACGTCGCTGCCAGTACGACGCCACCTACTGCCACGGTGATGAACGAACGCAGTACGAACGTGTCGAGCTTCAGATCAGGTAGGACGACGCCCGCCCACTCAGCGAAGACCGCATCGGCCGAGGCGAACAGCAGTCCGAAGACCAAGACCGCCAGGAACGACCACACCGCAGTCCGCAGCGCCGCAGCGCTCGTCCGTAGACCTCTCACGGCCTGTGCAGAGCGACCCAGCCACGGCAGTCCCCGGAGCGCAGCGAGCGGCCAGGCCAAACCGGCCAGCACGAAGCTCGGTAGAGAGCGGCCGTTGACCAGTCCGGCCATGCAGACCGCTCCGCCCGCCAGCAGACACAGGACAACGATCCATTCCGCGTCCCGGAGTACAGCTGTTACGGCCAAGAGCGCGCAGAGAGCAGCACAGGCTTGCGTGAAGCGAGACCGGCGGTTGACGCTGAAGCCGAGGATCACTCCCCCGGCTGCCAGCAGTACGACGAGCGTGCCGACACCGAGGTCGCGGAACGGCAGGACGATGCCGGCCAGCAGGCCGACTGCCAAGCAGGACAAGACCGCACGGACGTTGCCGGGCAGGCCGGTCTCCGGCCAGAACCTGCCGAACAGCGTATCCATCCCTGGCTCCGACACTCTCACTGGCGCTGCAGCGGGTGCGGGCGTCTCGACCTGCATGGGCATGGCGGGCTCCCTCTCGATGACCTGCGTGTGTTGCCGTTGGACGTGCTTGACGACCTGAATGTGTTGACGTGGTTCGTGCGGTAGGTCGACGCGGACGCGGGCACCCGTGCTGCCCGGCGCAGGGTCGACGAAGTGGATCGTGCCGCCGTGGAGATCGGTCACCCAGCGGGCGATCGCGAGACCCAGACCTGTGCCACCGCCACCGCCCGCCTCCGTCAGCGTCCCGAACCGCTCGAAGACTCGGTCCCGGTCGGCGGCAGGGACACCCGGCCCGTCATCCGCCACTTCCAAGTGCCACCCGGTGGCCGTGGCCTCGGCGGTGATGCGGACGACTCCACCGGCAGGACTGTGCCTGGACGCGTTGTCGAGCAGGTTGGCAATCAGCTGGTGCAGCCGTCCTGGGTCTGCCGGGACACTGAGGTCCTGTGGCGCAACGCGTACGTCGTACCACACCTCACGACCGGTCACTCGAGCCTCGGCGACGGCCTGCTCCAGCAACTCCGCGACCGCGACCTGTGTGGTGGACAGTGGAGCCGCACCGGCGTCCACGCGGGCCAGATCCAACAGATCCGAGGCGAGTGCCGAGAGCCGCTCTGCCTGGTCGAGCGCTGTCCGTAATGCGACGGGGTCCGGCTCGGCGACCCCGTCGACCAAGTTCTCGAGTACGGCACACAGCGCGGCAAGCGGCGTACGCAACTCATGGCTCACGTTCGCGACCAGCTCACGGCGTTGGCGGTCGACGGCCTCCAAGTCCTCAGCCATCCGGTTGAAGGCCCGCGCCAGCTCTCCCACCTCGTCGCTCGAGGTCGCGGTGACTCGGCCGGAGTAGTCGCCACGCGCCATCCGCCGGGCCGCAGCGGTCATCTCGCGGAGGGGCGAGGTCATGCCGACTGCCAGCAACTGGGTGACGCCGAGGGCCAGGGCCACCGTGACCGGGATGCTGAGCCAGGCAGGTACGTCGCCGACGGCCCCCACCGCGGCGACGACCGAAGCCACCGTCACACTGATCGCGACCAGCAGACCGAGCTTGACCTTGACCGACGTGACCTGATCCATCAGCGGGCCACTCACGTCGTACTCCCGGGCTCGAGGGCATAGCCGACGCCGTGGACCGTTCGCACGCGGTCGGCGCCGATCTTGGCTCGCAACGCCTTCACGTGGCTGTCGACCGTGCGAGTCCCGGACGCACCCGGCCAGCCCCAGACTTCGGCGTACAGGTTCTCCCGGGTCAAGACGTCACCCGGCTTCGCCGCCAGACAGAGCAGCAGATCGAACTCGGTCGGCGTCAGATGGACCTCGGCCCCGGCGGCCCAGACCCGGCGCGCCGCCGAGTCGATCCGCAGGTTGCCCACCTCGGCAGCTGGTCGGGCAGCCAACTCGGCAGCCCGTTCGACCCGCCGCAGCAGAGCCGCCATGCGGGCCACCAACTCCCGCATCCGGAACGGCTTGGTGAGGTAGTCGTCCGCCCCCAGCCCGAGCCCGACCAGGATGTCCGCCTCGTCGTCGCGCGCGGTCAGCATCAGTACCGGCACCGGCCGCTCAGCCTGGATCCGCCGGCACACCTCATGCCCGTCGAGCCCAGGAAGCATCACGTCCAGCAGCACCAGATCCGGCGCGCTCGCCGCGAACTGCTCGACCGCTCCTGGCCCGTCCCAAGCCTGCACAACGTCGTACCCGGACCCACGCAGCCGGTCAGTCACCGCCTGGTTGATCACCGGCTCGTCCTCGACCACCAGAATCCGGCGGCCCACTCCGTCAACTACCACGCTCCGACCATAGGAGCCAACCTGGTCAGACAGGCACGCCGACTCGTGAAGGTTCTGTGCAGGTTGCGGGTCGGCGGTACGAAATGCGCGGGCCGTTTCGTTGGGTCGTGCGAGGCAGCCGGTGGGTGAGGTGAGACGGTTTCTTGTATGGCTTCGGATTTGGTTCCTGTTCTCGGTGAGGGTGCGCTGGTTGAGCTCGATGCTGAGCTTGGGCGGGGTGCGGTCGGCGCGCTCGCGGTGACTGCTGTTGATCCCGGTGGTGTGGTTCGGGCGAAGTTTGTGCCGCGGGAGAGGGTTGCGGAGACGCATCGTGCCGGGCTGGGGGCGGCGCCGAGTTGGCATGTGTTCTGTGTCGACAACGGCATTGCGTTCACGCCTGAGCTGGGCGTGGTCGGTGATCAGCGGCTGCGGCCCGATCTGCGCGCGCTGCGCGTGCTCGGCGGCGGCCTGGCCTGGGCGCCGGCGGAGTTCCAGGAACAGTCCGGATCGCCCTCGGCGCTGTGTACACGCGGGCGGCTACGGGAGACCGTGGGCGAGTTGGCGTCCCTCGGCGTGACCGCGACCGTCGGCTGCGAGGTCGAGTTCGTACTCACCGCCGCCGACGGCAGCGCACTGACCGAACGCCCGTGGAGCTGCTACGGCCTGAGCGCAGGGCTGGACCGGGAGGACTTCCTTCTGCGGCTGCTCGACGACTGCCGAACCGCCGGGCTCGACGTCGTGCAATGTCATGCGGAGTACGGCGACAACCAGTACGAAATCTCCTTCTCCCCCAGCGATCCGGTCGCCGCGGCCGACATGGCTGTTCTGGCGCGCGTCGTGATCGGCCGCGCGGCGCGGCGTGCGGGGCTTGCCGCTTCGTTCTCGCCGGTGCCGTTCGCGGGTGGTAGCGGCAACGGGGCCCACATCCATGTCTCGCTCGATCGCGATGGTACGCCGATGCTGTCCGGCGGGCCCGGTCCGCATGGGCTGACCGTGGAGGGCGAGTCCGCGATCGGCGGCATCGTCGACGGGCTGCCTGGCGTGGTCGGCGTACTCGCCGGGTCCGTACTGTCGGGTCAGCGGCTGCTTCCCGGGCACTGGTCGGGCGCGTTCGCCTGCTGGGGACTGGAGAATCGCGAGGCCGCGGTGCGCTTGTGCGCGGTCGAGGCAGGGAGCGCGAACATCGAGGTCAAATGTATTGATCCGTCCGCGAACCCCTACCTCGCGACCGCGGTCGTGCTCGGCTTGATCGTGGACGGACTGCGGCGCAGGACCCCGCTGCCGGCCGAGGTCACCACTCATCCGGCCGACGTGCAGCACCGGACGCTGCCTACCGATCAGACCGCGGCGCTGGATGCGCTCCAGGATTCGGCCCAGGCCAAACACATCCTCGGCGCAGATCTGCTGTCCGCGCTGCTGGCTGTACGACGGTACGAGGTGACCGCCTTCGAAGGTCAGGACCCGTCCGCGGTGGCCGACCGGTTGCGGTTCGCGTGGTCGGCATGAGCGATCAAGGACCGATCCTGGAGCTGGTCGCCGAGTTGCCGCTGATCGACCACCACTGCCACGGCGTACTGACCGGCACCGCGACCGGTGCGGAGGTGGAGCTGCTGGCCACCGAATCGGACTGGCCCGCCCCACCCGGTACGTCGGTGTTCGACAACCCGTTCGGGATCACGGTGCGCTCGGTGTGCGCGCCCTTGCTCGACCTGCCACGACATTGCACCGCGGAGGAATATCTGCAGCGCCGCGACGAGCTGGGCGGTACGGAGGTCAGCGCGCGGCTACTGGCGTCGAGCGGAACCGAGCGATACCTGCTCGACACCGGCTTCCGGGCCGGGACGATCATGACGCCGGACGAGATGGCGACCCTGACCGGCGCGGCTACCGAGGAGATCGTGCGTCTAGAGGCGCTCGCGGAGTCGATCGCGCCAAGCTGTACTGCCGCCGGTTTCGCCGGCGCGTTCGACGACGCGCTGGAGGCAGCCGCCGCACATGCCGTTGGCGTCAAGTCGATCATCGCCTACCGGTACGGTCTCGACTTCGACCCGGCCCCACCGGAACCTGCTCAGGTCACCGCGGCCGCGGACCGCTGGCTGACGGCGATCGAGGCAGGCGCACCGACGCATCTCGCGGACCCGGTACTGCTGCGGCATCTGCTGTGGCGGGCGGTGGAACTCCGTCAACCGATCCAATTGCACGTCGGGTACGGCGACCCGGACATCGTGTTGCACCGCTGCGATCCGTCCCACCTCACGGCGTTCGCGCACGCGACACGGACGACCGGCGCTCAGCTGATGCTGTTGCACTGCTACCCGTACATCCGTCAGGCCGGCATTCTCGCGCAGCTCTTCCCGCACGTTTGGCTGGATACCAGTTGCGCAGTCAGCCATAGCGGGCCGTCCAGCCAGACGTTGGTGCGGGAGTCGCTGGAGATGGCGCCGATGCACAAGCTGCTCTACGCCTCGGACGCGTTCGGCCTGCCCGAGCTGTACGCGTGCGGATCGTGGCTCTGGCGCCGGGCCGTCGGCCGGGTGCTCGACGAGTGGCTGGCCGACGATCTGATCGGCGCGGCCGACGCCCGCCGCTACGTCGAAATGCTCGGCCGCGACAACGCCGTTCGAGCCTACGGTCTGGAGTAGATCAGCCGTGGACGGTGCGGTAGCGGTCGGCTGCGCCTGGGTGGAGTTTCAGCGGGCTGGTGCCGATGAGCGAGTTCGGGTCGAGGTAGTGCGCGCCGACCGCGGCGGCCGGTACGAGGCCCGCTGCGCGGTTGACGAGGACGTCGACGATCTTCGAAGCGACCGCGCGCGGGACTTCGGGTCGGCAGATCAGCAGGTTCGGTACGCCGATTGTGCTGACCTGTTCGGCACCGCTGTAGGTACCGGCCGGGATCTGCGCCCGCTGGTAGACCACGCCGTACGTCGTGCGCAGTGGGGCCAGCCACCGATCAAGAGGCAGCAGGCGGATCGGTACCTGAGCGGAGAGATCTGACAGCCGTCGGGTCGGTACCCCACCGGACCAGAACATCGCGTCGATCCGTCCTGCGGCCAGCGCGTCAGCGGCGTCCGACAGATGGAGGTTGGCGACCACGGGGGCACGGTCGGCGTGCATGCCGGCTGCGCTGAGGAGCCGGCTCGTGGTCAGCGCGGCACCGGCGCCTGGTGGCCCGGCGGACACCCGCTTGCCGACGAGGTCGGGCAACTGGCGGGCGGGTCCGGCCGCGGGGACCACGCACTGCAAGTAGTTCTCGTAAACCCTGCCCAGGGCAACAACCTCGCGAGACTGCGCCGTGGCGTCGGCGAGGCAGATTGCCAAGTCTGCTTGCCGGAGACGCAGGAGCTCCAGGTTCTGCAGGCTGCCCTCGGTCGACCGCACCTCGACGGTCCGGGCGACCTTCGCAGCCGTCAGCTGGGTGGCGAGGAGCTGCGCGAACTCCAGGTAGAACCCGCCGCGCTCACCGCCGGCCACGACCAGCCGGTCCACGAGAGGGCGGTCAGAGCTGCAACCACCGACGAACGACGCCAGTCCGGCACCCAGCAGAGTCCGCCGAGACAAGCGAAGCATGCCTCCGGAGCTCATGTCGCCGTCCGCAGGTCGACGTGAACCGCCAGACCGTGTGGCGTCACCGGCTCGATCGTGAGCGTCCCGCCCACAGCGCTCACCAGTTGGTCGACGATCGCCAGACCGAGGCCGCTGCCTCGCGACGACTGGTGCTGGTCGGCGCGCCAGAACCGCTGCGAGGCCAACTCGCGTTGCTCTTCGGGAAGCCCTGGTCCGTCGTCGACGACACTCAGCCGGACACCGTCCGACTCGACGATCCGGACCGTCACCCGTGCTCCATAGCCGGCGTACTTGATCGCGTTGTCGACGAGAGCGCCGACGATCTGCCGCAGGTCGATTTCGCTGATCGCCACCGGCGGTACGGCGGCGATTTCGGCTGACAGGTCGACGCCGTTCTCGGCAGCGAGCAGCCGCCACGCTCCCACTTCACCGGGCAGCACCTCGGACACCACCGACTGCCCGGCCACGGCATCAGGCCGCCGGCTCTCGGCCTCAGCGAGCCTGAGCAGATCGTTGAGCAGCGCTTCGAGCCGATCAAGGTCCTGCTGGATGCCGGCGAACCGCGGGCTGGACGGATCGCGGAGCTCCGAGGCCAGGGCGTCGAGCCGGAGACGGACAGCCGCCAGCGGGTTCCGTAGCTGGTGCGACGAATCGGCCACCATCCGGCGCTGCATCTCCAGGGATCGTGTGACCGTGGCCGCCATGTCCGCGAACGATCGGGTCAGATGGCGCAGCTCAGGCGGGCCGGACAGCATGACAGCCGGACCCGCCGTCGGCGTCTCGGCAAGGCCGACGACCGCTTCCTCGAGCCGCCGGACCGGACGGACCACCCAGCGGGTGAGGAGGATCGCCAGCTCGAGGAGCAGCAGCTCGGCGGCGATCGCCCCGGTAACGATCAGCGCCCAGTCGCGACGTACGCCGGAGATCGCCCGGCCGGCGTCGACGCGCAGCACGACCGCGCCGGCCAATTCGTGCGGGGTGCCGACGGGACGAGCCAGCAGATGGTGCGGATCGCTCCACGGCCGAACCGGGTCGAGGGACGTCTGCGCAAGGTTCCGCGACGCGGAGGCCAGGGTCTCCCGCACACCCGGATCGTCGAGGTCCAGCGAGCCGGTGGACACGAGAGGATGTCCGCTCGCG
The DNA here is from genome assembly GCF_004331375.1 of Kribbella speibonae. NCBI lineage: Bacteria > Bacillati > Actinomycetota > Actinomycetes > Propionibacteriales > Kribbellaceae > Kribbella > Kribbella speibonae. The sequence continues at coordinate 177,781 of NZ_SJKC01000007.1, forward strand.
CCCACCAGCAGCAGGTCTTCGCCGTACAGTTCGGTCACCCGGTCTGCTTCTGCCTGCACCGTGGCCAGGTCGCCGGCATCCTTCACCTCCCTGGCGAGTGCAGCGAGCCGGTCGAGGGTTGCGACGCGGCTGAGCAAGAGCGCCTGTGTGCGGGTCTGAGAAGTGGTTGCGAGGAGCGGCAGAACCAACCCGGCCACCGCGAGGAGGGAGAAGATCGTCAGTACGATCAGAACTCGCGTCCTCATGAGCCGAGTCTGTATCCGAAACCGCGGATGGTGGTGATCAGGCCGGGAGTGCCGAGTTTGACGCGTAGCTGAGCAAGGTGGACGTCGAGCGCCCGCGAACTCGCCAGGAACGCGTCGCCCCACAACTCGTCGAGGATCACCTCGCGACTCACCGCGGCACCTACTCGGCGCGCCAGTGCCCCGAGCAGGTCGAACTCCTTCGGAGTGAGCGCGATCTCCCGGTCGCTGACCCTGACGCGTCGAGCGGTCAGGTCGATCACGACGTCATCCACCTCGACCACCCCGGCCGGCAGTGAGCTCCTGGCGCGACGGGTGACCACCACGTCGATCCGGGCCAGCAGCTCGCCCAACCGCACGGGCTTCACCAGATAGTCGTCCGCCCCGAGGCGCAGGCCGCGCACGACGGACCGCTCGTCACCGCGCGCGGTGACCACCAGCAGCGGTACCTCGCTGACCTGACGCAGCTTACGCAGCACGTCCAGCCCGTCTCCGTCGGGCAGGCCGAGGTCCAGCAACACGACATCGGCCGAGCTGTGCCGAAGCAGTACGTCGGCGCCTCTGGAGACCCGCTCCGGTTGGTGACCATGCGCGCCGAGGACGTCGACCAGCGCCTCACCGACGCTGTCGTCGTCCTCGGCGATCAGTATCCGCACGACGTCAATGTCGTGACAACCGCCGCACTGCGCAACCCCGGGGGCCGAATCCTTACGTGGCCTTGAGCACAACTCTGAGGTGCCGGTGTGCACGCGCACGCCTGTTGTCGCTACGCGCAGGATCGCGAGGGTCCTCGTGGACGCGACGATGCCGGACCGTGTTCCTTGACACCGAGGATTCAGTTCTCCTACGTCGCCCCGTGGAGGCCGTCATGCCGTCTCGTACTCTTCAACGCCCGCACAAAGCCGGTTGGTTGGCCGTGGCGATGAGCACGGTCCTCGCCCTCCTCGGAAGTCTGCTGGTCGTCATCGCCTCGACGCCGGCTGAAGCCGCGACGGTATTTGACGAAGCAACGGCGCGCGATGCCGCTGCCAGGACAGGACACCAGGTCGAGGTCGACACGCTGACCACCGAGACCGGGCAGGTGTTCGCCAATCCGGACGGTTCGTTCACCCGGCACGAGTCGGCGTTGCCGACCCGGGTCCGCGGGTCGTCCGGGTGGGTGCCGGTGGACATGACGTTGCGGGCCAGAGCGGACGGAACGGTGGCGCCTGTCGCCGGCCCGCTCGATCTGGCGTTCTCCGGGGGCGGCGATACGCCACTGGTGCGGCTTCGCCGGGACGGCCGTGAGCTCGCTGTCGGCTGGCCGGGCAGACTCCCCCAACCGGTGCTGTCCGGCGACACCGCGACGTACCAGGAGGTCCTGCCCGGTGTCGACCTCGTCCTGACAGCCTCGACTGCCGGTCTGTCGCAGATCCTCGTGGTCAAGAACGCGGCGGCCGCGGCGAACCCGGCGCTAGGAGCGCTGCCGTATCGCCTGACGGCCAAGGGTTTGGTGGTTCGTTCCACGGCGGCCGGTCTGACCGCGACCGATCCGGCCGGCGAGGTCGTGTTCAGTGGACCCGCGCCGTACATGTGGGATTCCTCCGGCCACGGGTCCGCCGTACAGCCCGGTGGCCGGGTCACGGCAGTCGGTGCCCGGGTCACCGGGGATCAGCTGTCACTCGTGCCTGACCGAACGTTGCTGACCGCCAAGACCACCCGGTTCCCGGTCTACATCGACCCGTCGTGGTCCGGCGCCAAGCAGGCCTGGACCCAGGTGTGGAGCAACTACCCGACCACGTCGTTCTACAACGGCGCGAACCTCGGTACGTCGGAGAAGGTCGCGCGCGTGGGCTACGACGGCACGGACCAGAAGCGCACGCGCTCGTTCTTCCAGTTCGACACCAGCGGCGTGAAGTACAAGCACATCCTCAAGGCCACGCTGCAAACCTTCGAGAACTGGTCGTGGTCCTGCACGGTGCGCGAGGTGCAGGTGTGGGCGACCAACCCGATCTCCTCGGCGACGACCTGGAAGAACCAGCCGACCTGGGCGTACCAGATGGAGAAGAAGAGCTTCGCGAAGGGCTTCTCGTCGTCCAGTTGCCCGGCCGCCGGGGTGGAGTTCAACGTGACCAGCCAGGTCACCAACGCCGCGGCCAACGGCTGGTCCAACGTCACGCAGGGACTCCGGGCGTCGACGAAGGCGGAGACCGGCAACGACTCGTACTCGTGGAAGAAGTTCGCCAACAACCCGAGCATCACCATCGACTACAACACGATCCCCGACAACCCCGCCAACCTCACCACGGAAGGCTCGGCGTCGTGTGTGACGGGTGCCGACCGGTTGGTCGTGTCCACGGTGACGCCGACGCTTCGAGCAACTCTCCAGGACGCTGACAACTCGGTCCAGGCGCACTTCGAGTGGTGGGCGGTCGACGGTTCGGCTCCTGTCGGGGAGTACGTCTCGCCAACAGTCGCGGGCGCGACGCCGACGGTCGTGGCGACCACTGTTCCGTCGGGTGCCTTCGGCAACGGTGCGGTCGGCAAGTGGCGGGTGCGGGCCGAGGACGGCATCGACGTCAGCGCGTGGAGTCCGTGGTGTGAGTTCGCCGTGGACGACGCGGCGCCTGAGGCGCCCACGGCGGTGTCGTCGGGGTTCCCGGACAACGGGACCGGCAACGCGGTCATGGGGACAGGCCTGCCGGTCACGTTCGGCGCGAACGGCGAGTCCGACGTGGTCAAGTACGAGTACACCGTGAACGGTCCGTCGGCAGCACTGAACCTGACCGCGACGCCGTCGCAAGCGGGTGGCGAGGCGGCGATCTCGGTCGTACCGGATCGATACGTGAACTGGCTGCACGTCCGGTCGGTCGATGCCGGAGGCAACCGCTCCGCGGTGGTGACGGCGGTGTTCTACGCCGGCGCGGCCCCAGGACCGGTCGCAGACTGGCGACTGGACGAGACCGGCGACGGCACGGTGGCGGTCGACTCCGCGCCGGGTAAGTACAGCGCCACCTTGGGTGGCGGCGCATCGTGGGGCGACGGCCGGCAAGGCGGTGCCCTGACGCTCAACGGTACGACGGGGTACGCCGCGACGACCGGGTCTGTGGTCAACACCCTGAACTCGTTGTCCGTGTCGGGCTGGGTGCGGCTGACCGGTACCTCGCACAACGCGGTGGTGGCCACCCAACTCGGAAGCCAGGCCGGCGCCTTCACGTTGTCCTACTCGAGCTCCGCCCGGCGGTGGGTCTTCAGCCGAACCTCGGCCGATGTCGCCTCGCCGACCTACACCAGCGCGGTCTCCACCACGGTGCCCGCGGCGGACGGCAGATGGGTGCACCTGACCGGCGTGTACGACGCGCCGAACGCCCAGATCCGGCTCTACGTCAACGGTGTTCTCGAGGCCACGACGGCGTACACCACGCCGTGGAGCGCGGCCGGCTCGTTCCAGATCGGGCGGTCGAAGGTCAACGGCGTGTACGGCGAGTACTGGCCGGGTGATCTGGACCAGCTGCAGGTGCACAACCGGGTACTGCTGCCGGGCGAGATCCAGCAGGTGGCCCGGCGCGACGGTCTCTGGCTGATGGACGAGAGCTCCGGCACGACGTCCGGGGACACCGCCGGGACGCATCCGGCCACTTGGTCGGCCGGTGGTGTGTCACGCGTGGCCGGCAAGAGCGGCAACGCGGTGCAACTGAACGGCAGCACCGGTGTGTTGACGGCGTCGGGGCCGGCGGTCCGCACCGACGGCAGCTTCACGGTGGCCGCCTGGGTGAAGCCGTCCGCGGTCGGCAAGAACGAGGTCGTGATCAGTCAGGACGGCTCGCAGGTCAGCGGTTTCCGCCTGGGATACGCCTGGGACGACCTGTACGGCGGCTACCGCTGGTCGGTGGCGATGCCGGTCGCGGACTCGGCGTCGGCGGAGGTGCACACGGCGGTCGGCCCGTTCGACGAGCCGGTGACCGGTGGCTGGACACACGTCGCGGGCGTGTACGACGCGAAGGATCAGATGCTGCGGCTGTACGTCGGCGGCCAGTTCGTGGCCGAGACATACCACCGCAGTGCGTGGAACGCGGCCGGATCGTCCCGCTTCGGAGCCGGGTGGACGTCGACGGCCGGACTCGGAGACTTCTTCACCGGCGCCATCGACGACGTACAGCTGTACTCCGGTGTGCTCACGGACCAGCAGATCGCCGACCTGTACTTGCCGTCCCAGCTGTGACCCACCCGCTCGTGGGGACAGTTCCGCCTCGCTGTATGAAAGGAGTGGCGCCATGCTGGTGCCGTTCACCGGAATAGTCACGGCCATCGCGCTCGCCGCCGGCGGCCTGGTCGAGATGCCCGCCGCACGGGCCGATGTCGGTACGTCGAACGCCTGGCGGCCCGCGGCGCAGACCGAGTTCTCGGTACCCGGGCGCGACGCCGCGCCCAAAGCGCGGCCGGCCGATCCGAAGGCGGCGTCCGTGCTGCAACAACCTCCACAGGTGCGTCGACCGGAGCCGAGTGAGGCGGAGGTGTCGCTCCCCCGCGACGGCACCACTACGCAGGCCGGCGAGTTGCCGGTACGGGTCGGCGCAGGACGGGTCCAAGGAGCTGCGCTGACACCCGTGAACCGGGTACGCGTTCGGGTTCACGACCGCGCTGCTGCCGAAAAGGTGGGCGCTTCGGGGATGTTGATCAGCCTTGGTGCGAGCAGCAGTGGCCAGGTGAAGGTCGAGGTGGACTACTCGGCGTTCCGCTCGGCGTACGGCGGTGACTGGGCAAGCCGGCTGCGACTGGTGCGGCTGCCGGCGTGTGCGCTGACCACACCGGACAAGGCAGGGTGCTCGGACGGGCAGGTGCTGACCTCCAAGGTCACCGCCGACAACCGGATCGCTACCGAGATCACCGCGTCGAGTGCGGAGACGGTGATGGCGTTGGCGTCGGCGCCGGCGGGCAGCGCGGGTAGCTACAAGGCGACCGCATTGTCGGCGTCGGCGTCGTGGAACGCGGGCGGCTCGTCGGGGGCGTTCACGTGGGCCTATCCGATGGACGGCCCGGAGGGTTTCGGCGGCCCGGAGCCGGATCTGAATCTGGGCTATTCGTCGGGCGACATCGACGGTCGCGTCGCGTCGACGAACAACCAGTCGTCGTGGGTCGGCGAGGGCTGGGGCCTGGACGAGGGCTTCGTCGAGCGGCGGTACAAGTCGTGCGCGGATGAGGTGTCGACGACACCGAAGCCGCAGGACCTGTGCTGGGAGACTGACAACGCCTACCTGGTGCTGGGTGGGAGAGCGTCCGAACTGGTCCGTGACGACGCCACCGGGGTCTGGAAACTGCGCGATGACGACGGTTCGCGGCTGGATCGGTTGACCGGTGGAGCGAACGGCGACAACGACGGCGAGCACTGGCGGCTGACGTCTCTGGACGGCACGCAGTACTACTTCGGTCTGAACCGGCTGCCGGGGTGGGCCGCAGGCAACGAGGAGACCGGTTCGGTCTGGACGGCGCCAGTGTTCGGCAACGACGCGGGCGAGCCGTGTCGCGGGACGACGTTCGCGACGTCGTACTGCACGCAGGCGTGGCGCTGGAACCTGGACTACGTGGTCGACCCGAACGGCAACGCGATGTCGTACTTCTACGGCAGCGAGACCAACTACTACGGCCGGAACCTGACCGCGACCGCGGGCACCAAGTACGTACGCGGCGGGTACCTGAAGCGGATCGACTACGGCCAGCGGTCCACATCGATGTACTCGGCGGCGGCTCCGATGCGGGTGTCGTTCACGGTGGACGAGCGCTGCGCGGCGGGTGCGACCTGCGGCACCGACGACATCACGTCGGCCAACGCAACGAACTGGCCGGATGTGCCGTACGACCAAAACTGTTCGGCCGGCAAGTCGTGTACGAACTTGTATTCGCCGACGTTCTGGACGCGCAAGCGGTTGGCGTCGGTGACGACCCAGCTGTGGGTGTCCGGGACGACGTACCGCGATGTCACGTCGTGGGCGCTGGGCTATCAGTTCCGTGACCCGGGTGACGGAACGTCGCCGGCGTTGTGGCTCGCGTCGATCACCACGACCGGCAAGGTCGGCGGGACCGCGTCGCTTCCTTCGGTGTCGTTCCAGGGCGTGCAGCTGGCCAACCGGGTCGACGCCGTGGAGGGGATTCCGCCGATGTACAAGTGGCGGATGACCGACGTGTACGACGAGGCCGGTGGGCACGTCCACGTGAACTACTCGGCGCCGGAGTGTACGGCGGGTTCGTTGCCGGCTCCGGACCAGAACACCAAGCGGTGTTTCCCGCAGTACTGGCAGGCCACCGGGTCGGAGACGTTGACGCTGGACTGGTTCCACAAGTACGTGCCGGTCACGGTGCTCGAGGACGACCAGTCCGGCGTGGCCGGGATCGAGCGCACCGACTACGAGTACGTCGGCGGCGGCGCGTGGCACTACGACGACAACGAGCTGACCCCGACGAAGTACCGCACCTGGGGAGAGTGGCGCGGCTACAGCCGGGTCCGGGAGCTGCACGGCAACCCCGGCGAGACCCGGTCCCAGGAGGAGAGCCTGTACCTGCGCGGCATGGACGGCGACAAGCTCGCGGCCGGCGGCACCCGCGCGGTGACCGTCACCGACTCCCTCGGCGGGACGATCGCCGATCACCCCGCACTGGCCGGGTTCGAACGCGAGTCCCTCACCTACACCGAGGCCGGCGGCAGCGTACTGGAGGGCGTGATCACCGACCCGGTGATCTCCACCCCCACCGCCACCCGGGTCACCGTCAACGGCACGATCAAGGCCTACATGGTCGACAACGCCGCCGAACGGTCCCGCGAGGCGCTGTCGTCCGGTGGATGGCGCAACACCGAGGTCCGCACCACCTACGATTCGTACGGACTCGAGATCGAGGAGAACGACCTCGGCGACACGGCCAAGACCGGCGACGAGGAATGCACCCGCACCACGTACGCGCGCAACACCTCGTCGTGGCTGATCGACTTCGAGGCCCGCGAACAGACCGTGTCCGTGGCCTGCACCGCGACGCCGTCGTACCCGTCCGACGCGGTGTCGGACGACCTGACCTACTACGACGGATCCACCACTCTGGGTGCGGCGCCGACCAAGGGCGACCAGACCCTCACGAAGGAACTCGCCTCCTACTCGGGCACCACGCCGGTCTACACCCAGGAGGGACGCACGACGTACGACTCCTACGGTCGGCCGATCGAGACCTACGACCAACTGGACCGCAAGACGTCGGCCACCTACACCCCGGCCAGTGGCGCGGCCGTCACCGCGATCACCGTGACCAACCCGGCCGGGCATGCGACCACGACGACTATCGAGCCTGGGTACGGTGAGTCTGTCGCCGAGGTCGACCAGAACGGACGGCGTACCGACACGACGCGGGATCCGCTCGGCCGGATCACCGCGGTGTGGCTGCCGGACCGGTCGAAGGCGGCCGGGAAGACCCCGAACACCAAGTACTCCTACCTGATCCGCCAGGACGCGCCGTCGGTGATCACCACCGAGGAGGTCCGCGACGACGGCACGTACGAGGCAAGCTACGACCTGTACGACGGGCAGTTGCGCGAACGGCAGACCCAGGACCCCGCGGCTGACGGCGGCCGGGTCGTGACCGACACGTTCTACGACTCACGCGGCCTGGAAGTGAAGTCCAACGTCGCGTACTGGAACAACGGCGCCGCCGGTACGACGCTGCTGACCGGGGTGACCGACGCGGCCGTGCCCGGCCAGGACGTGACTGTCTACGACGGCGCCGAACGCGAAACGGTGGAGATCTTCCGCTCGCACGGGTTCGAGAAGTGGCGAACCACCACCACCTACGGCGGAGACCGCACCAGCGTGGACCCGCCGGACGGCGACACGGCCACCACGTCCATCACCGATGCCGACGACGCGGTGGTGGAGCTGCGCCAATACACCGGCGGCTCACCGACCGGTTCCTACGACGCGACCAAGTACACCTACAACAACCGCGGCGACGTGGTCACCACGACCGACCCGGCGGGCAACACCTGGGACACCACCTACGATCTGCGCGGCCGGGTCACCCAACGCGAAGACCCCGACACCGGGACGAGCAGTTTCACCTACGACAACGCCGGCCAGCTGCTCACCAGCACCGACGCGCGCGGCACCACCCTCGCCTACACCTACGATGCCCTGGGCCGCCGTACCGGCATGTACGACGGATCGACCTCCGGCACCAAACGCGCTCAATGGACCTACGACACGCTCGTCTCGGGCACGAGCCTCAAGGGCGCGCTCGCGAGCTCGACCCGCTTCGTCAACGGCAACGCCTACACCAAATCGGTTGACGCCTACGACATCCGGTACCGGCCGCTGACCAGTACAGTCACGCTTCCCGCGTCCGAGGGCGCGTTGGCCGGGTCGTACAAGACCAACACCGGCTACACCGCCACCGGGTTGCCGTCGCTGGTGTCGTACCCGGCAGCGGGTGGGCTCGCGGCGGAGACGCTGCGGTACGGCTACGACGCGGCCGGCCGGTTGCAGACCGCGAGCAGTGGTCTCGGCACGATGCTCACCGCGGCGACCTACACGCCGTACGACGAGGTCGCCCAGTCGACCCTGTCCGCCACGGCCGGCAAGCAGCTCGTCCACACCGCGTTCTACGACGACGCGACCCGGAACCTGGACCGGGTCCTGGTCGACCGCTCCACGGCCCCCGAACACCTGGCGGACGTGAAGTACACCTACGACCCGGCCGGCAACATCACCAAGATCGCCGACACACCCCAAGACGGTGTGAGCGATGTCCAGTGCTTCAGCTACGACTACCTGCGCCGGCTGACCGAGGCCTGGACCCCTGCTGCCGACTGCGCCACCCAACCCAGCGCGGGCGCACTGGCCGGACCCGCGCCGTACTGGCAGGGCTGGAGCTACGACAAGACCGGCAACCGGCTCAGTGAGACCAACCACGATCCGGTCACCGGTGCCGCCACCACCTCCAACTACTCCTACCCCGCCGCCGGAGCATCCCGGCCGCACGCACTGGCCAGCGTCGCCACCGGCTCCCGGACCGACACCTTCACCTACGATGCCCAGGGCAACACCACCGGCCGCAACGTCGCCGGGAAGGCCCAGACCCTCACCTGGGACGCCGAAGGCAATCTGGCCACCCTCACCGAGAACGGCCAGACGACCAGCTACCTGTACGACGCCGACGGTGATCGGCTCATCGCCCGCGACGCCAAGGGCACCACCCTCTATCTCGACAACTCCGAACTCAACCTCAGCCCCACCGGCACGGTGACGGCCACTCGCTACTACGACCTCGGCACCACGAGCGCCGTCCGGAACGGGTCGGCTCTCACCTTCACCGTTGCCGATCGCAACGGCACCAACACCCTTTCGGTCAACGCCGCCGACCTCAGCCAGGAGAATCGCCGCTTCACCCCGTTCGGCGTTGCCCGCGGGGCCACGCCCGCGACCTGGCCCGACCAGCACGGCTACGTCGACGGCGTCGACGATCCCACCGGACTCACCCACCTCGGCGCCCGCGAGTACGACTCCGCCCGCGGACGCTTCATCTCCACCGACCCGATCGCCGACTTCGACAACCCGCAACAGCTCAACGGGTACGCGTACGCCGACAACACCCCGATCACGGCCAGCGACCCCGACGGCGAATGGCGCGTCCTGCCCGGCGGCCACTACTGCGACGGCTGCGGCGGCTACAACAAGGCGCCCAAGAAAAAGAAGAAGGCCGCGAAGCACAAGAAGGCTGCCAAGAAGGCCAAGCACTACTGCGACGGCTGCGACTACCAGCGCTACCTCGCGAAGAAGAAGAAGCAGCAGAAGATCGCGGCGGCCAAGCGGGCCGCCGCCAAGAAGGCGGCCAAGAAGGCGCGCGAGAAGGCGGCCAAACTCAAGAAGAAGAAGGCCAAGAAGGCCGCCAAGAAGCCCAAGAAGAAGGAACAGCGCAAGCGGCCGAAGAAGGGTAAGAGTTCGATCCTCGGCGGTGAGAACTACACGCTGGTGAAGGTGGCCGGCGCCGGCTACGCGATCTGCCGGTTCATCAGGGGCACGCCGGCCAACACCTGCGCGGTCCTCGGCACGGCGGTCGCGAAGGGGAAGACCGACGGCGGCGGGTGGTACTACGTCAAGTGGTACGTCGTCGCCCGTGGCAGCTGGACCCTCTACCGGGCCGGCGAGATCTGGAAGAAGGGCGGCGTCACCCCGAGGGGCCAACTAGGCAAGGTCAAGGGCGAGTTCAGAGCCGACGGAAAGGCCTTCAGACGAGGCGTCGGCCTGTGGTTCCTCTACGACATGCTCAGCGGAGACACCCGCTCTCCCCATCGCAACGACAAGCCGAAGCAGAAGACGAAGTGCGTGGTCTCGTGGAAGGTCTGGGGCCACAACGTCTTCAGCATCTGCTGACCCGCCGAGCCCCGACCAGCGTCGACGACACTTTGTCGTCGGCGCTGGTCGTTTGTTGTCCAGCGATTCTTCTTAAGGCGAGGTAAGGATACGGGAGTGGGGGTTGTGGGGCCGCTGCGAACTGGAGATTCTTTGCGGAAGATCATTCACAGGAGGCCCTTAATGACAGCCAGCACCATATCGGTTGACACCGGCCCCAGCGCAGAGGAACTGGCTGCTTTCGAGCAGGAAAGGCCGGCGCGGAGGCTGAGCCCGGTCCTGGACCGCGGTATTTCTGTGTGCTGCGCATTGGTCAGTGTCGGCGTTCTGGTGCAGGTATTCTTTCCGATTCCCGCAGGCACGCAGTTCTACCTGATGCTGTTTCTCGCCGCGGTGTTGCCAGGTGCACTGCTGTGTTACCGCGGTTGGCGCGTGCCGGCGTTCCTGAACCCGTTCCGCGGAGATCGACGCAGCGACGATCCGCCGGTGGCGGACTGGGTTCTGGCATCGGTAGCGCTGGTGGTCTCCCTGTATCCGCTGCTGGACTTCGACGCGTTTCTGGAGCGGCGGCAGGCTCCGACGCAGCTCGATCTGCTGGCCGGATCGTTGCTCCTGGTGCTGGCGCTGGAGGCCTGCCGGCGGACGACGGGCTGGGTTCTGCCGGTGGTGAGCCTGTTGTTCATCGGATACGCCTATTACGGCGGCTATTTGCCGTACACGTGGTCCTTGGCGCACCAGGGTTTCGACTTCTCGGCGATCGTGGCGCAGTTGTTCATGGGTACGGCGGGCTTTTACGGGACGCCGTTGGCGGTCGCGGCAAGTTACATCGTCCTGTTCACGATCTACGGCGCCGTACTGGACGCCTCGGGTGCCGGCAAGTTCTTCATCGACGTGTCGTTCGCGGCGTTCAAACGCAGCCGCACGGCACCTGGGCGGACCGTCACGCTCGCGGGTTTCTTGCTGGGCACGGTGTCGGGTTCCGGTACGGCGACGGCGGTGTCGCTGGGCACGGTCGCCTGGCCGATCCTGCGCCGCGCGGGATATCCGTCCGAGCCGGCGGGCGGCATGCTGGCAGCGGCCGGTATCGGGGCGATCCTGTCGCCGCCCACGCTCGGCGCGGCGGCGTTCATCATCGCCGAGTATCTCCAGGTCAGCTATCTCGTGGTGCTCGGCTACGCGACGGTCCCGACCGTCCTGTACTACCTCGGCATCTTGCTGGCGATCGAGATGGACGCCCGGCGGCACGGCACCGAAGCGGCCGAGCCGTCGACCCGGTCGGCGCGCCGGCTGCTGCTCCGGTTCGGATACCACTTCGTGTCCCTGTTTCTCATCATCGGCTTCATGGCGATGGACATTCCGCCGTTCAAGGCCGTCGTCTACGCGACCTTGCTGCAGATCGGGCTGTCGTTCCTGGACCGTGAGCACCGGTTGACGCCACGCCGCCTCGGTATGGCGCTCGCGCAGGGCACCCGCTCGGTGCTCCCCGTCGTGGCGACCTGCGCCGTGGCCGGCATCATCGTCGCCGTCGTCACCCAGACCGGTCTCGGTCTGAACCTGGCCGAGATCATCGTGTCCGCGGCCTCTGCGATCTCCGAGAACCCCACCGTGGTGCTGATCATGACCGTCACGCTGTCGGCGTTCGCGGTCATGGTGCTCGGGTTGGCGGTGCCCGTCACCGCGTCGTTCATCATCGCCGCTGTGGTGATCGCGCCCGCCCTGTTCCAGCTCGGCGTGGCCCCGGCGGAGGCGTACATGTTCATCTTCTACTACGCCGTCCTCTCGGAGGTCTCGCCGCCCACCGCTCTCGCAGCCGTCGCGACGGCGGCCATCACCGGTGGGCGGGCGATCCCGACGATGTGGCAGGCGTGGAAGTACACGCTGCCTGCGTTCCTGGTCCCCTTCGCGTTCGTACTGACGCCGAACGGGGCCAACCTGCTGGGCCTTCAGGGTCTGGGAGGTGCGGCGTGGACGCTGGCGGTCTCGGCACTCGCCGTCGCCGCGCTCGCGGTGGTCACCGGTGGATGGATCGCCGTCCGGACCGGCTGGCTGGAGCGTCTGCTCTGCTTCCCCGCCGCGTTGTTGCTGCTGTATCTCGCACCCACCACCATCGGCGTCGGTCTGGGCCTGCTCGGAGCCGCCGTCGTCATCAACCTCGTACGGCGTCAACGCCTGCGGAACACCACGGAAGGGCCGTTACCCTCATGAGATTCCGTTCTTTGTCCACTCTGGTGGTCGCACTCGCGCTGACGGTCTCGATGGCCGCCTGCGGCGGGCAACGCAAGGCCGAGAAGGGTGACGGCGCGGCAGGTGGTCGCCTCACCATCGCCACCGGTAACACCACCGGCGTGTACTACCAGCTCGGCGGTGCCCTGGCCGGACTGATCTCGGACAACCTCGAGGGGTACCGCGCCACCGCCAGCGAGACCGGCGCCTCCGTGCAGAACATCCAAGGACTGACCGCCGGGAACTACGACATCGCCTTCTCCCTGGCCGACTCCGCCGCCGACGCGGTCGCGGGCAAGAACAGCTTCTCCACGCCGCAGGACGTCGTCGCGCTGAGCCGGCTGTACTCGAACTACACCCAGGTCGTCGTGCGAGCGGCGTCCGGCATCACGAAAATGTCCGATCTGAAGGGCAAACGAGTGTCCACCGGTTCGCCGAACTCCGGCACCGAGGTGATCGCGCGACGCCTGCTCACCGCCGCCGGCGTCGACCCGGTGAAGGACGTCACGGCCCAGCGTCTCGGCCTGCCCGAGTCGGTGGACGCGATGAAGAGCGGACAGATCGACGCCTTGGTCTGGTCCGGCGGCCTGCCCACCAGCGGCATCACCGACCTCACCACGTCGATGGGCGCCAAGGTGCGGTTCATCCCGCTCGACGACGTACTGCCCGCCCTGCAGAAGCAGCACGGCAAGGTGTACGCCGCGGGCGTGATCCCGGCCGCGGCGTACAAGCAGCCGGCCGAGACCCAGACGATCATCGTGCCGAACCTGCTGCTGGTCCGCAAAGACATGCCCGACGACCTGGCCGAGAAACTCACCAGCCTGCTCCTCCAGAACAAGGAAGCCCTCGTGCAGGTCAACCCCGCGGCCAAGGGGATCGACCTCAAGAACGCCGCACTGACCGAACCGGTGCCGTTGCACGCCGGCGCGAAGAAGGCCATCGACGCACTCGACTGAGCGTCGCCGACGCGTCGCACTCGCTACAGTAATTTTCTACCGTCGATTGACGAGCCATTGGAAAGTAACCGCCCCCAAGGATGGTGCCGTGATGATGGTGATGCGTGGTACCCCGAGTTCGTCCTATTCGATCGAGTCATGGACGACGGACGACGTCAGACCACCGGAACGTGTCGAGTACTGGATGAGCGTCATCAGCGCGGCCACCCGCTACCGGGTGGATCCGACCTGTGCGCCAGGGACGTTCCGGGGCCGGCTGCTGCGGATCGGCACGGTCGCCTACACGCTCGGCCGGGCGTCGGCCGACTGTGCGCAGGGACATCGGACCGCCGCCATGGCGTCCGAGGATCCGCACGACATCCGCACGCTGATGGTGACGATCCGCGGTCAGTTGCTGGTCCGCCAAGACGATCAGGAGTTCCGCGTCGGACCGGGTGAGGCGTTCCTGGCGTCGTCGAATTCGTCGTTCGAAGCGAAGCTCGACCACGCCGACATCGCGCTGCTGACGATTCCCGGGGCGGAGATGGACAACCGTCTGCGCCCCGGGACGCGCCGGTCGGCACCCCGGACGCTCGACATCAACCGCGGCCTGGGCCGGGTCCTCGTGGGCATGCTGGGCGAACTGTTCGCTCAGCGGGCGCACCTGTCGGCTGCCGATTTCGATGCGGTCTGCGATCGGCTGGTCGATCTGCTGTGCATGCTCGCCGTCGGTGATGACCGGCCGGACAGCGAGGGCGGCCTGGGCGAGGTCGAAGCGATGGTCCGACGCTATGTGCGAGAGCACGCCACCGAACCGGGGCTGACCGGCGCCACGGTGGCACGTGCCCTCGGCTGGTCGTTGCGGCAGGTTCAGCTGGCAATGCAACAGGCAGGTACGACGCCCCGGGACCTGATCCGGGAAGAACGACTCGCGCTGGTGCACGAACGCCTGCGCAGCCCTGTTCACATCGTCATCGGCGAGCTCGCCCACAGCTGCGGCTTCTCCTCCAACAGCGTCCTGAGTGCGGCCTTCCGTCAGCGCTACGGCATGAGCCCTCGGGAGTTCAGGGCGCAGTACCTGCTCACGCACCGAGTTGGAGCGGCCTGAGGAGGCCTCGCGCCGTTCGGGTTGCTATGTTGCGGGCGTGAAGGCGGTTGTGTACGACCGGCACGGAGGGCCCGGCGTGCTGCGGGTCGAGGATGTTCCGATGCCCTCGCCCGCCGCCGGTCAGGTGCGGGTCAGGATCGTCGCGACCTCTCTCAACCTGAGCGACTGGGAATGCCTGCGCGGCTCGCCTGCCTACGCGCGGATCGGCGGACTGCGGGCACCCGCGCGCCGTACGCTCGGATCGGATATCGCCGGCGTGGTGGACGAGGTGGGCGAGGGCGTCACCCGGTTCCGGCCCGGCGACGAGGTGTACGGCGACAACCTCGCGCTGAAGGGTGGTTTCGCGGAGTACGCCGTCGCGCCGGAGCACGCGCTGGCGCACAAACCTGCCGAGCTCACCTTCGCGGAGGCCTCCACCATCCCGCAGGCGGGAGCGATCGCGCTCCAGGGCACCAAGGGCGCCGCAGTTGACCGTCGGATCCTGATCAACGGCGCCGGCGGCGGCTCAGGTTCGTTCGCGATTCAGCTCGCCAAACGGCTCGGCGCGCATGTCACCGGCGTCGACAACGCCGCCAAGCTCGACTTCATGCGATCGGTCGGCGCCGACGACGTGATCGACTACCAGCGCCACGACTTCACCCGCACCTCCCGTCCGTACGACGTGATCCTGGACCTGGTCGCACACCGGTCGGTCTTCGCCTACCGCCGTTCGCTGGCACGCGGCGGCACTTACCGCTGCGTGGGCGGGTCGGTGCCGACGTTGCTCCGACTCCTCACCGGGGGCTGGCTGATCGGCCGCCTGACCGGACGCACCATCGGCGTACTCGCCGTCAAAGAAGGCCCAGCTCATTTCGAGCCACTCGCCGACCTCTGCGCGACCGGCCAGCTAACCATCCACATCGACAGCACGTTCACCCTCGACGAGGTCCCCGCCGCGCTCGCCCGAGTCGGCGCGGGCCAGGCCCTCGGCAAAGTAGTCATCACCCTCGCCTGATCGCGCTGACCGGACTGAAAGGTTGATATGAGCATCGACGTGATCGTCGTCGGCCTCGGCTTCGGAGCGGACTTCGCCCCGATCTACCAGGCCCACCCCGATGTGGGCCGGGTCGCCGTCGTCGACACGGACCCCGCACGGACGGCGGCAGTCGCGGACCGGCTCGGGATCACCGAGCGCTTCGCGAGTCTGGACGAAGCGTTGGCGGCGCCCGGCTGGGACGCGGTTCATCTGCTCACGCCGGTGCGCTTCCACGCCGAGCAGGTCCAGCAGGTTCTCAAGTCCGGCCGGCACTGCGCGTCCGCGGTGCCCATGGCGACGACGCTGGCCGACCTCGATGCGTTGATCTCGGCCCAGGAAGATGCCCAGCGCAACTACATGATGATGGAGACCGCGGTGTACTCCCGCGAGTTCTTCCACGCCGCGCAGTTGCTGGACACCGGGAAGCTCGGCCGGCTCACGTACTTCAAGGGTGACCATCTGCAGAACCTCGACGGGTTTCCGGACTACTGGCGCGGTTACCCGCCGATGCACTACGTCACGCACGCCCTCTCCCCCGCGCTCGCGTTGGCCGGCACCCGCGTCGAGTCTGTCCGCTGCGTGGGCTCCAGCCGGCTCACCCCGGACCACATCGGCGTCGCCGGTGAAGGCTTCGGCACCGAGGCCGCACTGTTCAAGCTCGCCGGCGACGACCTGGTCGCGAACGTGACGATGTCGTTCTTCCAGCTCGGCCGCAGCTACCTCGAAGGATTCTCGGTGTACGGCGACGAAGGCGCACTGGAGTGGCCGCAGCTCGAGGGCGGACCGATGAAGGAGTTCCGGATGGCGCCGTTGACGCAGAACCAGCGCGGACGGGCCGTCAGCGAGATCGACGTGGAGCCGGCCGGCGCACCGGAGCTGCTTCCGGCCGAGCTGCGAAAGTTCACGAACGGCGGACACGGCGGGTCGCATCCGCACCTGGTGCACGAGTTCGTGTCGAGCATCGTCGAAGACCGGCAGCCCCGGGTAGATGCACGGACCGCAGCGACCTGGACCGCACCAGGCATCTGCGCCCACGAGTCCGCACTACAGGGCGGCACCGAGATCCAGGTCCCGGACTACGGGGCTCGGAGATGACGTGGCACACCCGGCGCCGGGGTGCGCGCCGGGTGTGCCGTTCGGTTCAGCTCAGAACGCGAACTGGTTCAGTACGGCGAACTTGTCGGTTGCTCCGCCGTTCGAGGCTGCGACGATCCGCCGGGTGATGGTGTGGGAACCGTCAACCGGGAGGTCGAGCTTGAACTTCGACATGGTCCAGATCGACTGCGAGTACCCGGTAAAGGGACCACTCGCGGTGCCGTAGACGAGGCCGTAGGTCTGGTTGTCGGTGCCCGTTCCGGACTGGCCGATCCAGCGCTTGGCGTCCGGAGTCTGGGCGAACGGACCGCCACTGGTGACGGGCGCATTACCCGAGACGGCCGAGCGAGAGCCCGCGCCGTCGTGGTCGAGCGCGTCGCCGGCCCACACCGTCAGCGGCGCACCGGTCGCGTTGGTGAAGGTCGTCGCCGCGGTGATGAACTGCTCGTCCGCGGTCGCGGTGTACGTCGTGACCACCTTGAGGTTCGGGTTCTCCGCCGAGGTCCCGGTGGCCTGGACGACCGCCCGGTCGCCGGTGTTCTCGACGATCCGTACGTCGGTCGACCGAACCTGCAACTGTTGCCAGGCGCTGCCGCCCGTCGGCTCGGTGGTGCTGACATACGGCAGATTGATCCAGTCCAACTGGTCGGGCTGTCCGGTGATCGCCATGTCGACGACCTTGCCGGGCGTGGACGGTGTCATCTGCGGGTCCTGGAACACCTTCGCGATCGCCATCGCAAGGTGCTTGTTCTCGATCACGATGTCACCCACACCGCCCTCGACCAGCCCGCTCGGCAGCCGCTTGCCGATGCTCGCGTCGACGTTGACCGGCGACACCTCCAGGTCGGCCTGATACGTGCCGCTCTCCCCCGCTTCGACAGCGCGCGCCGCGGTCGCGTACCCGAGCTGGGCGACCTGCACGGTGTACGTACCCGCGCCCTTCGGCAGACCGATCTGGTAGTTGCCAGCGGCATCGGTCGTCGTACGGCCGACCGCCGTACCGTCCTGGACGACCAGCACGGTCCCGTTGGCAACTGCTGCGCCAGTGGTCTTGTTGGTGACCTTGCCGGACACCAGCGGCCACGGCTTGGCGACGGGCCCACCTGGTGTGAACGCGTACAGGTTGCCGTCGAACGCACCCGTGACCACGGTGTTACCGCTGACCGCCGGACCCGCCGACACCCAGGTACCGATGTCCTGCGACCACAGCGGCTGACCGGTCCGCGCGTCCAGCGCGTAGAACCCACCACTGTTGGCGCCGACGAACAGCGTGGTCCCGGACAGCGCCGGCGAGGTGAAGGAGCCACCCCGGTACTGCGAACCCGGCAGCAACTGGTCCCAGATCACCGCACCTGTCGTCGCGTTCAGCGCGGTGACCGCGCCGCTCGGGAAGGACATGTAGACCGTGTTGCCCTTGATCGCCGCCGCGGACGGGGTCGCGCCGCTGCTCACCAGTGACGGGTGCGAACTGGTGTACGACCACAACACCGCGCCGGTCGCGCCGTCCCGGGCGACGATGCCGTTGTTCGAGCCCATGTAGACCTTGCCGTCGGCCGCGGACGGGATGCCGTCCTGCCAGCCGCCGAGGGTGTCGGTGCCCTGCCAGAGTTTGGCGCCGGTCTTCAGGTCGTAGGCGATGACCACGCTGCCGTCCTGGTTGCCGACGTAGACGCGGCCGTCCGCGACCGCCGGCGTACCGTCGCTCATCGTGTTGCCGGCCATCGGCGACGCCCACACCCGCTGACCGGTCTTCGCGTCCAGCGCGAGCAGCAGACCGGTGGCCGCCTCACCGAAGCGGGTCTGATACGGGAACAGCACCTTGCCGTCAGCAACAGTCACGCCGTAGTAGCCGTAGGTGCGCTGGTTGTTGCCTTCCGGCGCCGGCCCTGGGTCGTTGCGCCACTTCAGCTTGCCGGTCTCGGCGTCCACCGCGAACAGCGAGCCGCGCAACGTCGGGACGTAGACGAGACCGTCCGAGACCGCGACGCTGCCATGAACCGACGACGGCACGCTGTAGCTCCACAGCTTCTTGCCGGTCGCCAGCGAGACGGCGTGTACGGCGCTGGTCCCGTCACCGTTCTCGTCCCGCGTTCCGGCGTACACGACGCCGTTGACGATCACCGGCGAGCCGGTGACGAAGGTGCCCTTCGTCCGGTACGACCAGGCCAGGCGCTGCCCCGCCGCGATCGCGTCCGTCGCGACACCACTGTGCATGGCGTCGCCGTGGTGCTGCGACCAGTTCGCTCCGGCGACCGGCTGGACTGCCTTCTCACCGGTGAAGGTGAAGTCGGAGGTCCGTGTCCAGGTCGCGCCCGTCTTGTCCGCGGCCTCCACGACGATCCGGTGCTTGCCGGTGCGGACTCCGCGCGGAAGATCGGCGTACCAGGTGAACTCGCCGGTCGACTGCAGTGAGCGCCAGTCGCTCTTGTCGAGCTTGTAGCGGACCCGGACCGGCTGATCGGTGGTGTCGTACGCGTTCACCTGGATGCCGGGGAACCGGTCGAGCGGGATCGCGCTGCCCTGTGCCGGCGAGACGACGGTCAGGTCCTTCTCCGCGCCGTAGATCCGGAACGGGTTGTCGAAGGCCTTGTTGTTCATGTGCACGAACCGGAACCCGCGCGGCGCGTTGTCGATCGTGTACGAACTCGACACCGTCTGGATGTGCTTCGCGGTACCGGCGAAGTCGCTCTTGACCTCCACGTCGTTGGAGTGCTCGTGGCCGACCAGGATCAGCTCGGCGCCGTACTGCTCGAGCACCTTGCCGTACTCGTCGTACACCGACGGCGAACCGAACGGCACGTTCATCGGCTGATGAGTCAGTACGACGAGGTGCTTGCCCGGCCGCATGTTCTTCGCGAGGTCGGCCTTCACCCACTCCAGCTGCTCGGCGAACGGCGCGGCGCCGTTGTTCTCCAGGACCAGGAAATGCCGGTCGCTGTAGTCGAACGAGTACCACTCCGGGCCGACGTGCTTGCGGTAGTTGTTGATCCGGATCGCGTACGTCGTACCCGCCGAGTACTCGTGGTTGCCGACGGCCGGCCAGACCGGGACCTTCGAGTTCGCGGTCCCGCGCTTGTAGGTCTCGAACTCCGCGTCGGTCGCGTTGTTCGTCAGGTCACCGCTGACCTGGATGAAGGCGAGATCCTGCTTGGTGGAGTTGATCTCGGTGATCTGCTCCGGCAGCTGGGCGTTCACGTGCGGGTCGGCGACGTTGCCGAAGGTGAACCCGCCGTTCGCCGACTTCTTGTTCTTGCGGAGGCCGAAGTTGGCTTCCTTGGTGTCGCCGTCGGCGAGCTGCCCGAGGTTGCGGAAGAACTCGGGCGTCATGTTGTCGTCGGTACCGACGTCGTACCCGGCCGGCTGGGTGACGAAGACCAGGTCGACGTCGCGGCGCTCGACGTTCGTGGTGAACGTGTAGCGGCCTTGCGCGTCGGTGGTGACGATCTGCTGACCGTCGGACACGGCGACGCCGGCGAGGCCTGCCTCACCGGCGTCGATCCGGTTGTCGGCGTCCCGGTCCTCGAAGACCGTGCCGGTGATGGTGGCGCTGGGCCCGTCAACGGCGTCCGCGACCACGCCGGTGAGCGGTACGGCGATCACCAGTACGGCCAGGCCGCCGGTCACGCCGTACAGAAGCTTGTGCCACTTGGTTGTCTGATCGCGAGACGAGCGGGTCAGGCGAATCATGCGAGAAAGAACCTTTCTACGAACCAGTAAAGGCCGAAGACGGCGACGACCCCGGTCGCCGAGCGGACAACCGGAACCGCGACGCGGGTCCGGCGGATCAGCAGAACCAGAGGGAACACGGCGAGGAGCAGGAGCGCCTGGCCGACCTCGATGCCGACGTTGAAGCTCAGCAGGGACACGAGGAGTTCCGGACTGACCCGATCGGTGATCCGCAGCGACCCGGCGAAGCCGAGGCCGTGCAGAAGACCGAAACCGAAGACCACCGGGAGTCGATGGCGGGTGGAGCCGAGCAGATTCTCGACCGCGACGAACGCGATCGACAGCGCGATCAGCGGCTCGACGATCACCGCCGGCACGGACACGCCGCCCAGCAGGGTGGAGACAAGGGTGACGCTGTGCGCCACGGTGAACATCGAGATGACCTGCACCAGGCCGCGCAGGTTCGCCGCGCCGAGGATCAGCGCGACCACGAACAGCACATGATCGAGGCCGAGCAGGATGTGCTCGACGCCCATCTTCCCGAACTGCAGGCTGGAGCTGGCCACGGTGTTGTCGCCGACTCTGAAGTCGTGGTGCGACCTGTCGAACACCGTCCGGCCGGAGCCGTCCCCGAAGCCGTACTCGACGAGGTTGGTGTGGTCGTCGGCGACTGCTTCCTCGGCCGCGAACACGTCGTACCTCAGGCTGAAGGCGCCGGTCGAGCCGGGGCATTCGAAGACAAGGCCCAGGTCGGCGTACGCCTTCGTGGCGCGTGTACCGACGGCAGTCGTCTCGAGCGCGGGCTCACAGGCCGCACCGTCGACCGAGACGATCACACGGTCGTGCAGGTACTCACCGATCTCGTTCTTCGCGGTGTCCAGGGCCTGCGACCGTTGCCCGTCGTCGCTCGCCGGTCCGCCTAGGGCGATGGCGCGCGAGAGTACGTCGTACTCGAGGCTGAGGAGCCAGGTCACCCGGTTGCCCTCTTGGTGGACGCTCGAGTAGCCGGTCGACGCGATGACGTGGGCCGAGGCAGACGAGGCACCAGTCAGGAACAACAGGACCGTAAGCCCGGTGAGCACCAGCAGACGTCGCATGAGGTCTCATCCCACGCGACTCCGGCAACGTCTCAGTGACCGCTCAGCAAACAAGCCGCCAACGCTGGCCGCTGTTGGGACTGAGCAGCCCCGCCCGCGGGCGGGCGGGGCTGCTCATTTGGGGCTACTCCTCGGACCTCGTGGCTGGTGCCGGGGCGTAGCCGGTGGTTCGGGTGGTGAACGTTCCCCGGCCTTGCGTCCGGCTGCGCAACTGCGTTGCATAACCGAACAACTCGGCCAGCGGGACGGTGGCGACGATCACCATGCTGCCCGGCCGCGCCGTCGTACCCGTGATCCGGCCACGTCGTGCCGCGAGGTCCCCGAGTACGCCGCCCATGGCATCCTCAGGCACTGTCGCCGTGACCTCGGCGACCGGTTCCAGGAGCACCATCGCACTGGCACGCAACGCTTCACGCAGCCCGAGCCGGCCGGCCGTACGGAACGCCAGCTCCGAGGAGTCCTTCGAATGGGTGGCCCCATCCGTCAGCGTGACCCGCACACCGGTCACCCGGTGCCCGCCGAGTGGCCCGTCAGCCAGAGCATCCCGGCAGCCGGCTTCGACTGCGCGGACATACTCCTGCGGCACCCGTCCACCGACGACGACCGACCGGAACGCGAACACCTCCGAGCTGTCGGTCACCTCCAACGGTTCCACATCGAGGGTGATCTGGGCGAACTGACCTGCCCCGCCGTCCTGCTTGACGTGCCGGTACACCAGCCCGGACACGCCGCGCGCGACCGTCTCGCGGTAGGTCACCTGCGGCCGGCCGACACCGACCTCCAGCCCGTGAGCGCGACGTACCTTCTCCACCGCAACCTCGAGGTGCAGCTCACCCATGCCCGACAACAGCGTCTGACCGGTCTCGGAATCGGTCCGGACCGTCAGCGAGAGGTCCTCGTCGACCAGTCGCGCCAGCGCCGACGCCAGCCGGTCGGTGTCGGCGCTCCTGCGGGCCTCGACCGCCACGGAGACGACCGGGTCCGCCACGGCTGGAGGTTCGAGAACCAACGGTGCCGCCGGCGCGCACAGGGTAGCGCCGCTTCGTGCCGACTTCGGCCCGACGACCGCGACGATGTCGCCGGCGAACGCCTGCTGGACCTCCGCGTGCTGGTCAGCCTGCACACGCAGAATCCGGCTGATCCGCTCAGTGCGTCCCGCGCCCGCGTCCACGACTGTTTCTCCCTTCCGAATCGTTCCCGAATACACCCGCAGATACGTGAGCCGTCCAGTGGCGGTCGAGTTCACCTTGAACACCAGCGCCGCGAACGGTGCCGTCGGGTCGGCGACACGCTCCTGTACGGCGCCGTCCGACAGGCCGCGCACCGGGGGCACTTCCTGGGGCGAAGGCAGATAGGCGACGACAGCGTCCAGCAGCGGCTCGATCCCGCGGTTGCGGTACGCCGACCCGCACAGCACCACCACGCCGGTACCGGACCGCGTCAGGTCCCGCAGCGCCGCAGCCAGCGTCTCCGCCGAGACCGTTGACCGCGCCGAGAACTCGTCCAGCGCAACCGGGTGCAGCTCGGCGACGGCCTCCTCGAGCAGCCGGCGTCGTCGGATCGCCTGTTCCCGAAGGGCTTCGGGTACCACGCGCTCCGCAAAGGTGTCGTCCCTCCAGACATACGCCCGCATCGTGATCAGGTCGATCACTCCGCTGAACTCGGCCTCCGTCCCGATCGGCATCTGGACCACCAGCGGGGTCACGTGCAACCGCTCGCGGATCGAGGCCACCGCTGCGTCGAGGTCAGCGCCCGGACGGTCCATCTTATTGACGAACGCGATCCGCGGCACCCCGTGCCGGTCGGCCTGCCGCCAGACCGACTCGCTCTGCGGTTCGACACCCGCGACGGCGTCGAACAGCGCGACAGCGCCGTCGAGCACCCGCAGCGAGCGCTCCACCTCGTCGGAGAAGTCGACGTGGCCCGGGGTGTCGATCAGGTTGATCGAGTGCCCGTCCCAGTCGCAGCTCACCGCCGCGGCGAAGATCGTGATCCCGCGATCGCGTTCTTGGGAGTCGAAGTCGGTGACGGTCGTGCCGTCGTGGACCTCACCGCGCTTGTGAGTGGTGCCGGTGAGATACAGGATCCGTTCGGTGACGGTGGTCTTGCCCGCATCGACATGGGCGAGAATGCCGACGTTGCGCAGGCCGGACAGGTTCTGTTGACGGTGGTCGAGGTTCGTACGCATGGCCGATGGCCTTTCGGAGGATCCGGATCAGGACAGCGCGATTCCCGGACGAAGCGGCGTACCACGATCCGGCGGCTGCTCAGAATGCAGCCGCCTGCAGGACAGGCTCGGTCAGTTCGTCAGGGACAGGAGCCGACCGCGCAGTCGGCACCTGACACACGAAGACACCAGGATCACGTCGTACCGTGACCGGGGAACGCGCGCAGCGATGCGGTAACGCACGGCCGGGCTCCCCTCACTCGTCAAAGCAGTTCCAGCCAAGCGTAAGGCGACCGGCGAGACCGGACCACCGGATTTCACCGCGGCCCTCTACCGGGGAACGATCCCGCTCCTCCCCTGCCACGAGCCGTGCTCCGACAGCGGCCGGAACCGCAGGGTGGCGAACTCGTGGTGGAAGTCCCTGCGTCGGCGTTCGACCATCGCGGCGGCATGACGATCGGGTTCCGGCACCGTGCTGTGGCCGTGCACCATCTCCTCCATCTCCCGCACGGACCGCCAGACCGAGAACGTGGAGATCGTCCGGGGCGGGCGCATCGCGGCCAGCGCCAGCGTTGTCCCCGGATGGTCGCGAACCAGCCGCTCCACGGGCTTGCCCCACTTGAGAAACCTCGGCACCTCCAGAAGGCGCATCCGTGCCAGCGTGACCGCCACGACAGGTTCGGCAGCGTCCCACTCGCCCGCTCGCGCGGGGAGGTCAGGCAACGCCGCAAGCCGCGACCAGCGACGCAGGAACTGCATGCGCACATGCCATCCCGCCGCCAACTGCCTACCCAATGAGTTCTCCGCCAGGAAGGCCTCAACCGCCGCCTCGTCCTCCCACCGCGCAAACATCGCCATCCGCCGCAACTGCATACGAGCAGGCGAAACAGTCGGCGCCCCGAGCCGCATCAACGCCAGACACTCGGCATACCACAACCCGTCCGCGGGTGCCGGCGCCTTCCACAAAGCCCCGGCTGTCACGGCCGGCGGAACCTCCGCAAGATGAAACGTAAAGATCGTCATCGCGGGCAACTATCCCACGAGTCACGCCTGGAAAACCGTGGCTCGCGTCGTTCAGGTGCAGGCGGTCGCGCGCGCTGGTTCCAGAACGCGCGCGGCCTGGTCAGCCCCCCGATCTCGAGCCCGGCGACTGACCTGCCCCCGCAGTTCCCGCACAGCCGAACTTCACACCTGCACGCGTCATCCCTGGGTGGCGGCGATCAGGCGTCGGGCGATCTCTCGGAGTTTGATGTTGCCGTCCTGGGACAGGCGGGTGAGGAAGGCGAAAGCGCGGTCGTCGGTCAGGTGGTAGCGCTCCATCACGATGCCGACCGCCGTACCGATCATGGTCCGGGTCTGGACCGCTTCGCGCAGATCATGGATCTCGCGGGCGTAGTCGATCGCCATCGCGGCCTGGTGCCGGAACAGTTCTCCGAGCGCCCCCAGATCGCTGAAGGCGCCGACGGTCTCGGCGTACAGGTTGAGAGCCCCTCGGGACTTCGGAGCGTCGAAGAGCCGGATCCCGGCCTGCGCGCGGAGACCTGCGGCGACCGCGCTCACGGCGTACCGCGGAAAGCGTTCGTCCCGGGCAAGATCGGGCGACACGACGTGCACCGCATCCGCGGCTGCCTGGTAGCACGGCCCTTCGCGCAACTCGTACTGCGCCGCATCGACGCCCCACAACACGTCGTTCGTCGGCGCGACCGTCTCGAGCCGCCCGTCGGCATGCAGGATCGTGATGCTCGCGTAATCGGTCTCCGGCAGCGCTTCGACCGCCGCAGCCGTGATGCGACTGAGCGTGTGGTCGAGGTCGCCCGGAGTCAGCGTCGTCATCAGACTCTGAGCCACGGCCAGGAGCTTGTCATCGTTCACGACTCCACCGGTACCCGCGTCCTCGCCTCCCCGCACGGAGAAATCACAGTTCTGCGGGACAACTCTGAGGCCGGCACACCGGCGACGACGGCCGGGAAGCCGGTGGACTGCGGCCGTTGGGGTTACTGCGCTCGGGTCCTGTGTTCGTCGCGTAGCTGGTCGGTGGTCAGGTTGATGTCGGCGACCTGCCCGGCCAAGGCGGGGTTGCTGTTCTCGAGCTGGGCTCCGGCCTCGGCCAACGGCGCGAGCAACGTCGCGGTGTCGTTGTCGCCGAGCGCGTGCATCAGGCGATCGACACTTTCCTGGGTGGCGGCGTCGAGGTCGTCGAGCGCTGTGATCTGCGCGGCGAGCCGACGCAACTGGGCCGCGTTGTCCCGGGCCCAGTGTGTGACAGCGCGTTCACCGGCGCGGCGGTCGCGAGCTGCCTGCACTCGCTGTTCGCCCGTCATGTCGGCATGGTCGGTGCTGTGGGGGTTGAGTCGCAGGTAGCGTCGCTCGGCGGCCTGGCGGCTGGCAACGCCGAGCGCCGGCGCAAGGTCGGCCCAGCTGATGCCTTGTTCGCGCGCCGCACTGATGAGTAGCGGCTCCCAGGTCGCGAGCCGATCTTGCAGGGACCGCAGTTCGGCCAGCGCGGCGAGAACGTCCGCCGAGCCGACGCCGGGCTCCGGGACTTCGTCGAGCTGCCGAACAACCTGTTCCACGGCGGCGAGCGCGGCCGCGACCGGAGACCGCGCATCGTCGGTTCGGTTGTCGGCAGCCACTCCATCACCTCATCTCGATGTCAGCGATTGGACGACATTCCTACTTGTCATCGCTTCGATGACATGTTATATCAGAAGTGCGTATTGACACCACAGTTGACTTGAGGCCACAGGAGGTGCAGACGATGTTGATGCGCACAGACCCGTTCCGGGAGTTCGACCGGCTGGCCCAGCAGGTGCTCGGGAGCCAGGCGCCGGGCACCTGGTCCCGGCCGACCGCGATGCCGATGGACGCCTACCGGCAAGGCGATCAGTACGTCGTTTCGTTCGATCTTCCCGGTGTCTCACCGGACGCGATCGAGCTGGACGTCGAACGCAACGTACTCACCGTGAAGGCCGAGCGCAGGCCGCTCGAGCTCGGTGAGGACGTGGAGATGCAGGTTGCCGAGCGCCCACTCGGGGTGTTCTCCCGGCAACTGTTCCTGGGTGACACGCTGGACGCCGACCGGATCGTGGCTCGCTACGAGGGCGGCGTACTGACGCTGAGGATCCCGATCGCCGAACAGGCCAAGCCCCGCAAGATCTCGATCGCGAGCACCGACGGCGATCGCAAGGAGATCAACGCCTGACCGGGCGCCGGTGACAGGGCTTGTTGTTGTCGACGGAGTGAGATCGATGACGGTGGACACACAGCAACTCGACGAGGCGTTCCTCGACCTGATGCTCGCCGACGACGAGCTGGTACACGCAGAGTTCGACGCCTTGATCGCTGCCTGCTGGGAGTCGCCGAGCGAGCCGCCGCTCGACAAGCCCTGTCCACCCGGCGGTGGGCAGACGGCACGGCCACCGTCGCGACGGGCGCGCCGGGGCGCGGCAGGCCCCGGGCGGCTGCTGCCGCGGCGGCCTGATGGCCGTGCCCGCGGCCCTCCGCGGCGCCGAAGCTGCTGACAGATCTCGATCCCTGCGTGTGAAGGAGGTGAACACAAAGACACTCGAGAGAACTCCTGACCGACGATGCGGCCGCCCGCCGAGTCACCCCCTCGACCAGGCGGGCCGCCGCATCATCCCGGCCCAGCCCAGACCCATCAAGGTTCAGCCTGCGGAGGCGTTCACCATGGCCGTTGACGACATCGAGACCTATTGCGAAAACGGAATCTGGAAGACCCGCTGGCGCAACAGCGAGATACCCTTCGCGGCCGGCGGCGGAAGACAACGCCAAACCAGCCAAGGTGCGATCGTGGCCTGCTGGTACGGCGTCGACCACATCATCACCGACCCCGACGGAACGATCGCGGAACACAACTCCTACCGCTACCGACGTGAGTACGAACCGTCCGCCCGTTAGCCGCGGCGCAACGTCGTACGTCGTGGGGCGCTACGCGTGCGGCTGCTGGTCAGCGAGGCTCGCCGGACTCGTTCTGTTCCGCCGATGGCAGGACCTTGTCGCCGTCGGATTCCTCGTCGACCCGGAGCGTCTCCCCGGCCGAGTCGACGATCTCGCTCTCGGACGGGTCGGCAGACGTGCGCACGTTGTCGTCCACGGAGTCACCACCATCGCGCTCGGGTCAACTCGTCGATCGTCGGACGATAGTCGTCGGCACGTTCGCCGGGCTCCTGGTACTCACCTGGGTTCTCGGTCATGAAACGGCCGGTGCCCGCTGACAAGGCGTCCTACTCATCGTCCACCTGACTGCCCGGGCGACGGAGCGAGGTGTTTCAGTAGCGGGGCATTTGGTGTAGTGGTTTCAGGTTGGTTCGGGGAGAGCGGGTGGTGACCGCTTGGTCTGTGATTTGCTCGATTTCTTGCCATGGTAGGTACCTGACGTCGCCGAGGCGGCGGTGGACCAGCCAGCGGAGGAGGGCCGGTCCGACGTGGCGCTCGTAGCCGAAGAGTCTGGTGGCGTGGTGTTCGACCACGATCAGGCCGTCGATCCGCAGGGCGCTCTGCATCGACGGCAGCAAGGGGCCGTCCTGTACCAGCCGTACGTCGGCGACGCCGCCGATGTCGTCGCCGTCGCGGTCGACCACGCGACGGCCGAGCAGGTCATTCAGTCGCATCGCCGGCTCCTGGGATCTTGTCGATGATGTGCTGCTCGGTCCAGTCGTCGTGGTGTTCGAGGTCGAGGTCGCGGTTGACGATCCGGACCGCGGTGTCGATATCCGCGACCTGCCCGGCAGGGATCCGTTCGCGGCCCGAGATCAGCGCGGCGACCACCGGCGGATCCGCGTCCAGGTCGAGTTCGACGTCGTCGACCTTGCCCAGCAGCCGGCCGGTGGCGTGGTCGATCAGCTGCCGGTCGAGGAGGTGGAGCTGTGCGTGCAGAACCCGTCCGGACATGGTCATTGCCCTGCTTTCGTCGCGATCATCAAGGGAATGGCGGCGACCGAGGCGATCACCAGGAGGGTCAGGTACAGCAGACCGAGGAAGTTCCGGATCCGCCCGTTCGTCTGCCGGCCGACATAGTCCGGATCATTGGCGATGATCAGGATCGGCAGATAGGTCAACGGCAGCGCCATCGCCGCGAACACCACGGAGTACTCCGTCACCAGCACCGGATCGACACCGGTCAGCAGGGTCAGGACCGCCAGGATCATGCAGACGATCATCACCACGTGGAAGCGCGACGCGTCCCGCGGCCGGACGAACTTCCCCCACTGCCAGCCGCGGTACTGCGCGATCGTGTAACCGCAGGACAACGCCGTCTCCAGTGCCGCGCCGAAGGTCGCCGCGAACACCCCGATGAGCACGACCGCCAGCCCGAGCTTGCCCAAGGCAACGGCCGCGGGCAGGGTCACTTGGCCCAGGGTCGACACCTCGATGCCGGCCGGCAGGTAGACCACGGCCGCACATCCGGCGATGGCCAGCGACAACAGCCCACCCAACGGGAACCCCACGAAGACATTGGTCCGTGCCGTGCGCAGATCCCGACGGGTCCACTTCTCCTCGACCCCTCCGGACGAGAAGAAGAAGACCTCGTACGGCGTCATCGCGGCGCCGAACAATGCGATCCCGTAGTACGCGTACGTCGCCCACGTCTCGTGGCCCGACGGACGCGGAGACCTCGCCTGGTGCAGCAGCTGCCCCCAGTCCGGCCCGAGCTTGAACAGTGCGACCGCGAACGCGATCAGCAGCAACCCCAGCAGACCGAACACCTGCTCCAGCCGGGAGAACTTCACCCGCCAGATCACCAGCCAGACCGCGAGTGCCGCCAGCGGCATCCAGAGCAGGTAGTTCACGCCGCTGGCCAGCTCGAACGCCAGCGCGACACCGCCGATCTCCGCGATCAGCGTCAGCAACGTGACCAGGAACGACGCGATCAGCGTGACCATCCCGGTCCGCGGACCGAGTCGTTCGCGAATCAGGTCGAACACCGGCCGGCCCGACAGCGCCACGATCCGCCCGGACATCTCGGCGTACAGGCAGATGCCGACCACGCCGACCACCACGACCCAGGCCATCCGCATCCCGAACCGGGCGCCGACCAGGGCGTTGGTCACCAGGTCGCCGATATCGACGAACCCGCCGATCGCGGTCAGGATTCCGAGCGTGACGCCGAGGAGCTTCTTCATCCGGACGACGCCGCGATCCGGCTCAGCTCCACGCCTGTCCGCCGCAGTACGCCGAGTTCGCGCGCCGCGGCCGCGAGGTCATCGTTGCCGAGGGCAATGCGGGTCGCCGTGACAGCTTGCTGGGCGTCGCCGAGCGCCCTGGTGACGTCCGCGTAGACGCGCCGCGACGCATCCGTTGACGGCTGCTGCGCCGCGAACGATCCGACCGCCCGTTCGACGCCCTTCTCGGCGTCGGCGACTAGCTGCCCGGCCGCCTGCGGCCACACCCGGGACGCCCGCAACTGCTCGACGGCCAATGCCGCCGTACCGACGTCCGACGCCGCCTCGCGAGCGGCCTGCGCAGCGGCATCACGCAGCTGCTGGTCCGGATTCCCGCAACCGCCGAGCAGCAGCACGAGCATCACCCCGCACCCTGTCCACAGCCGCCTCGACATACTCACATCCCCGGATCCGATAGTCGTACGAGCCCGGTACCCGCTCCGCAAACAGGCACCGAGCAGCGCGTGCGCGAATGAACGATGGGTGCCGCGGGCACCGGTCTGTGATCACGTTGGCTCGCAAGGAGGCAGACATGACTACCATTCCCACACCTCCAGGCCCGGTACCCCCGCTCCCCGACCCGGATCGCCCAGGCGGCGACGACCCCGACCTGACGCCGAACCCCGAGCCCGAGCCCGAACCGGACGAGGACCCGGACGAGCAACTCCCCCGCGAATAGCTACACATCAACCGAACGCTCAGCCGACCAGTACGTCGGTGACGACCGCGTAGTGGTCCGACGGAGGGCGGCCGTGGTCTTCGTCGAGTCCGACCAGGCGGGATCCGCGTGAGGGCAGCCTGTCGTTGGCCAGGATGTAGTCGATGCGGTGGTCCTCGAGCCACTCGCCGTGACCCAGGTACGGGTTGCGCGAGCTGTACGTCGCGCCGTCGTACCCGTTCGGCTGCCAGCAGTCGTCTAGTACTTCGAGCAGTGGCTTCAGCTCGGGCCGGTCGGGTGGCGTGTTCAGATCGCCCGCTACGACCACCTCGTCGCCGCCGGCCCTGAGCTCGGACACGAGTGCGGCCAGTGATTCGGCCTGCGTGAAGCGCTCACGTTCGTGGTTCTCTTCCCAGTCCAGGCAGCTCGTGATGAAGTGCAGACTGTGCGTGCCCAGGCGGATCTCCGCCCGGAGCGCGACAGTACCGGCCGACAGACTGTGCTGCTCGACCTGCCGCAGCGGAAAGCGGCTCAGGATCCCCAGTCCCAGGTGTACCTCGGGGTTCGGATCCCGCGGCATCCGGGACGGCGCGAACACCGGCGTCATCCCCAGTTCGAACCCGAGCAGATCGGTCTGCGACTGCCCGTCCGTACGCCAGGTCTCCTGCAGTGCGACGAACTCCGGCCGTTGCGCCCGGACCGTATCGGCGATCGCACGCTGCCGCCGCACCCACTCGCCACCGAACCGTCCCCAGACGTTCCACGTCATGAACCTCACGACTTTCTCACCCTCTCTTCCTTACACCTGGCAGGTACCCAGCACCGCCGGGTGGACACCCATTAGTGACCACTGGTCATAAATAGGTTAGGCTCCCCTAAGTTGAGTCATCGACTGGGAGGAGACCCCCGTGCAGCAGACCGCCCGAACACCCATGGACGACGCGCTGAAGTCTGTCGGTGATGCGTGATGTGGATCGCCGCAGCGCTCGCAGCCACGGCTCTGCTCCTCGCTCGCAAGCTCGGACTCCGTGGCCCGAACGGCGAAGCGACGAGCCGAACCGCGGCCGTGGTCCCGCCAGTTGTTCTGGTCGCCGCGCTCGCCGTCGCGCTCGCGCAGACAGTCGTCGTCGGTGTGTTGTCCCTGTTCGCACACGACCTGCAGGTCGACGCCGTCGGGGCGACCTGGTTGCTCACCGCCTTCATGCTCGCGTCCGCCGTCACCACCCCGATCGCCGGCCGCCTCGGCGATCAGTACGGCCACCATCGGCTGATCCTCGTCGGGCTCCTGCTGCTGTTGGCCGGTAGCGTGGTTGCCGCCATCAGCACGGACCACGGCTGGTACGCCGGCGCGCTCTCCGGCCGCGTTCTGCAAGGACTCGCCGGCGGAGTCTTCCCTTGTACGTTCGGCCTGGCCCGGCAGCTGGTACCGAGTCGCCGACTCCCGGGCGTCGTCGCGGGACTCAGCGCCATGTTCGGTGTCGGCGGAGCGGCGGGAATGGTCGCAGCCGGCCCCTTGGTCGACGCGAGCAACCTGGCGGCCGTGTTCTGGCTGGTTGCCGGGCTGGCCGTCGTCGCATTGATCGGCACCCTGCTCCTGCCTGCGCCCCGTCCAACCGCATCCCGAACAGCTCGCCCAGACCTTCTCGGCGGCGTTCTGCTCGCCGCGACGTTGGTCGCGCTCCTTCTCGCGGTCAGTCAGGGACGCACCTGGGGTTGGTCATCGCTCCCCGTCCTGGGTCTCGCCTGCGCGGCGGTCGTCCTCGGTGCACTCTTCGTTCTCGTGGAACAACGAGCCGCCGCACCGCTTGTCGACCTGCGCCTCCTCGTCGGCCGGCAGCTCCTGGCGATCAACGCGGTGACCGTTGTGATCGGCGTCGGCATGTTCGCCGCGGTCACCCTGCTGCCGTTGTTCGCGCAGACGCCTGCGCACCTCGGCTACGGCTTCGGGTACAGCCCGTCCCGCAGCGGCCTACTGATCGCACCGATCGGGCTCTTCATGGTGATCGCAGCCCCGCTGACGCCCCGGCTGGCCCGTGGGATCGGCGCGCGTGCGGTGTTCCAGGTCGGTGCGATGCTGGCGGCCGTCGGCCTTGCAGGACTCGCGTTCCTCCACGATCAGCCGATGACAGTCGCCCTCAGCGGAGCTGTACTCGGTCTGGCCTACGGATTCGCGTTCGGAAGTCTCGGATCACTCGTTGTCGACGCCGCCGCCGTCCAGGACACCGGCACAGCGACTGGGATCAACACCATCCTGCGCACCGTCGGTGGTGCGATCGGCAGCGCGATCGCCGTGTCCATCGTCGCCGGCAGCGCGAAGCCCGGTACCACTGCCCCGACCGAATCCGGCTACACGACCGCCTTCGCGGCGTCAGCGCTCGTCGCGCTGACCGCTGTCGCACTGGCCGCCGCGGTCCGATCCAGCTCCAGTTCAGGGCGCGCCTCAGCCGACCTCAGTGCCTAGCGCCCTGGGTATTGGAGGAACTCTGCATTAACAGGTGACGATGGGGTGGCGCGGAGGGAACCGCCGTACCTAGTGTTCTGCCGTTTGGCTGTTCCGCTCTCTGCTCGGAGTGACATGTCTCCCGTCTGCGCCGCCTCCCGCCAGCCCGTCGCACGCATCCGAACCGCGACGGCTCTCTTGCTCGCCTTCCTGCTCATACTGGCGAGCATCGTCGCGGTCGAACAACCGCACGCCGCGGCGCAGCCATCGGGCACCACCCCGGACCTCACCTCCCTGGTCGACCCGTTCGTCTCGACCTCCGGCGACCACGGCAACGACCTGCCCGGGGCCCAGGCTCCGAACAGCCTGGTAAAGGTGAACCCGATGACCTCGCCGGGCCGGAGCCATTCCGGTTACGACTACGCGCAGACGAACATCAACGGTTTCACCCAGACCAACCTCGACGGCGTCGGCGGGTCGGGTGCCGGCGGCGACTTCTTGGTCGTGCCGACCTCCGTGGCGTACGACGCGCGCCCGAGCGTCGCGTCGTACGCGCACCCGTTCACCCACGACGACGAGCACGCCTCGCCGGGCTACTACCAGGTCGGCCTCGGCGCCATCGCCGGCAAGGACGGCGCGATCACCCACCCGGACGGGAAGATCGCTGCCGAAATGACCGCCACCACGCGGACGGCCCTGCACCGGTACACGTTCCCGGCCGGCCAGACCCCGTCGCTGGTGATCGACCTCGCGAACAACTTCACCCAGCGCAACGCCTCCGACCTGACCACGACACCACTCGGCGACGGACGGCTCGTGCTCGCCGGGTCGTTCACGGGCTTCTTCAACGGTGCGACGTACAAGCTGTACTACTACGCGGAGACCGAGCAGAAGGTCGTCAAGAAGCAGACCTGGGCCGACGGTACGACGCTCGCCGACACAGCCACCCGTCGCGGTCGCGACACGGGCGCCGTACTGACGTTCGACCAAGCGGACCAAACCGTCGGGCTGCGCGTCACACTGTCACCGATCAGCACCGAGCAGGCCAAGGTCGATCAGGCAGCGGAGCTCGGCAGCAAGACCTTCGACCAAGTACGCCAGGACACCGGGCAGGCCTGGAACCGGATGCTGCAGCGGGTCAACATCACCGCGTCCGACCGCAGCGACCCGACCGGGGACCTCCGCAAGCTCTTCTACACGCACCTGTATCGCATGTTCGCGCTCCCGATCAACGCCACCAGTACGTCGGGGACCTACCGGGGCGTCGACGGCTCGGTGCACAAGGTCGACAACTACACGTACTACGACGGCTGGTCGTCGTGGGACGACTTCCGCAAGTACTCCGTGATCGCGTACGTCGCTCCCGATATCTACAAGGACATCATCCAGTCGCTCATCACGCGGATGGCCGACCAAGCGACCACAGGCAGCTCCGACGTCTTCGCCCCGACCCAGGGCGTGCCCAACGTCCGGTACGAGCGCTCCGCCGTCATCGTCGCGGACGCACTGTCGAAGGGGTACACCGGCTTCTCCCGGCTGGCGCAGGCGTACCCGGTGCTGCGGGATCTCACCGGCTACTACACGGGTCAGCAGCTGCGGCAAGGCTTCATCGCGGATCGCCCGGGCGACATGGCACAGCGCGGGTACGACCAGTGGGCGCTCGCGATCATCGCCGACGCCGTTGGACGCACCAACGACGCCGCAACGCTGCGCAAGCAGGCACTGCTTCCACTGGCAAACCAGTACAAACCGGGCGCATGGACGGCCGCCGACGGCACCAAGGTCGGTCTGCTGACTCCGCGCGACAGCAGTGGCAACTGGACGAACGTCGACTACGAGCAGTTCCAGGCCGCGAACCTCTACCAGGGCACGTTGTGGCAGTACAACTGGTACCCGGCGTACGACATGGCCGGCCTGATCAAGGCGACCGGCGGTCAGCACGCGACCGAGCTCGCGCTCCGTGAGCTGTTCGGTGAGGACGAGCCGGACAACGGGCGGGCGATGCTGCACTCGAACGCGAACGAGATCGACCTGCAGGCGCCGTACCTGTTCAACTACGTCAACGAGCCCGCACTGACGCAGAAATGGGTCCGCGCGATCTACACCAAGCAGACCTGGAACCGCTACATCGCCACCGGGCAGACCGACGGCAACAATCCGCCGTCGGGCAACGGCGAGTTCACCCCTCCGGTCAAGACCAAGGTCTATCAACTGGCGCCGGAGGGCTTCCTGCCCACGATGGACAACGACGCGGGAACCATGTCGACGATGTTCGTCGCCGCCGCGCTGGGCATGTTCCCGGTCACCGCGGGGTCGTCGCAGTACCAGATCGGTACGCCGTTCTTCGACTCGGCGACGATCGCGTACCCCAGCGGGCGCAACTTCACCGTGTCGGCCGCCAACGTGACGCCCGACAACTTCTACGTACAGTCGGCCAAGCTCAACGGCCGCGGGTTCCACAACACCTGGATCGACTTCTCCACCATCACCGGCGGCGGGTCCCTCGACTTCAGCATGGGCGCCCGGCCGAGCACCTGGGGATCCGACTCCGCGCCGGCGTACTCGCTCAGCAACCCGGCGACCGGCAAGCCGCAGACCTACCAGGTGACGGCTGACCGCACCACGGTTGCCGCGGGGGCGGACGGCAAACTCGCGGGCGGGGTCAAGCTGACGTTCGACCGCAGGGTGAAGCTCGCGGCCCGTGTCGGCACCGACCTGCTGAGGCAAGGAAGCGCCCGCGTGATCGGTCTGCCCGACGGGACCAAAGCATCCGTGACAGTGACCGGCGCGTCGACCGTGGCACTCGGGCTGAGCGGGCGGGTCAGCACCGAGGCGCAGGTCTGGATCGAGTTCACCGACGCGGCGTTCCGCGGCGGTGTGAAGGTCCGGCAGATCACGGGGCACGGCGTTTCGGCCACGTCGCCGATCACGCTCTCGGTCGCCGCCGCCGACCGCGCGGCAATGCAAGCGCTCGTGGGCGAAGGGTTGCTCGAGCGGCAGGGGAACTACTCGGTGACGTCGTACCGCGCGTTCACCGCCGCCCTCGCCCGCGCCAGGGCCGTGCTCGACGATCCGGCCGCGGCAGGAGCTGACCTACGCGCCGCGAAGGAGTACCTGCAGAGCGCCGCTGACACTCTGACGCTCAACGAAGGCGGCTACCGGGTTCTTCAGGCCGAGCAGAGCGACGAGTGGTCAG
This sequence comes from Kribbella speibonae, assembly GCF_004331375.1. Taxonomy (NCBI): domain Bacteria; kingdom Bacillati; phylum Actinomycetota; class Actinomycetes; order Propionibacteriales; family Kribbellaceae; genus Kribbella; species Kribbella speibonae. The sequence goes on from NZ_SJKC01000007.1 coordinate 214,169, forward strand.
GACCTCCGCTGAACAACCAGGCCTACATGTCGGCCGGCAACCTGGGCGGCGTAACGGACGGATCCTGGATCCGCTATCTCGACCTCGACTTCACCGGCACGACTCCGAAGTACTTGCTGGTGCGCTACGCCAGCTCCCGCGATCCCAGCACCACACCGGCCCGTCTGCAGGTGCACGCCGGCAACCAGTCCGGTCCGGTGATCGGTCAAGCGGATCTGCCCGGCACCGGGGGCTGGGGCAACTACCAGACGATCGTCGTCAACCTGACCGACGCGGCGGAGCTCGTCGACGCGAAGACGGTCAGCTTCACGTTCAGTACGCCGCCGGGCGAGCAGTGGGTGTCGAACTTCGACTGGTTCCAGTTCACCCAGTCGCTGCAGTCGGACCCGAACGCGCCGTACGTCCTCGAAGCCGAGAGCTGGAGCAGCAACAGCGGCGGCAACCTCAAGAACGAGACCAGCACCTGGAGCTCAGGTAACGTCGTCGACGTCGGCGGAGTCAACAACGACAGCTGGCTGGACTACCGCACGGTCGACTTCGGTACGACGCCGGTCACCGACCTGTCGGTGCACTACGTGAACAACACCGCCCGCTGCGGGACGAACTCGCGCCTCGACGTCTACCTCGACGCGGCCGACCCCGCGAACCCAGGTACGCCGTTCGTGACGGTCCCGCTGGCGGCTACGGGCGACAACTGGGCCGCCGACGGCGCGACGAGCATCGCGCTGCCCAAGGCGCTGACCGGCAGCCACCGGGTGACGATCGTCAACCGGTCGACCACCGATGCCAGTCATCCGTACGTCGCCAACCTCGACAACTTCACGTTCACGCGGGCGGTCCAGAACACGCTCGACGTACAGGCCGAGACCTGGCAGTCCACCAGCGGCGATCCGCTCAAGGTCGAGAACAGCAACTGGGACGACGGCCCGGTCGCCAACGTTGGTGGCACCTATGACGGCGCCTGGATCGACTACGGCACCGTCGACTTCGGCGTCACCGGCCGGAACCAGGTCAGCGTGCACTACGCCGGAAACTCCGGTCGCGTCGGCGGCAACCCGCGCCTGGAGTTCTACCTCGACGCCGCCGACCCGGCCCATCCGAGCAACCCGATCGCCACCGTCGCGCTGCCCGCCACCGCGGCCAACTGGAACACCTCCGGTCTGGCAACAACCAAGATTCCGACCGCTGTGACCGGAAACCACCGGCTGTCCGTGGTCATGCGCGCCACGACGAGTGCGGCCTTGCCGTACGTCGCGAACCTCGACAAGTACACGTTCAGCACCGAGCAAGCTCCCGAGACCGTCGACAAGTCGAAGCTGGAGCAGGCGATCGCGACCGACGTACCCGGTCTCGACAGGTACCCCGTGATCGACGCGGCGGCGTACCGGCGCGAGCTCGCGGCCGCCAAGGTCCTGCTGGCCGACGACGCCGCTACACAGAGCATGGTCGACGCGCAGACGCGGAGCCTGCTGCTCGCTGCCGGCCAACTGGTGCCGAAGGTCCGGCGGCAGCTCGAGAACCTGGTCGCCGACGCGCAGTCGCGCACGAACCAGCGCTACACCGACGCGTCCTGGCAGACCCTGCAGAATGCGATCGCCCAGGCCAACCAGGTGCTGGCGGACAAGACCGCCACCGACGCGGCCCTCACCCAGCAGTTGCAGCGCCTCCAGACCGCGATCGACGGCCTGCGCGTCAAGGCGAAGACCGCGCCATCAGTCCCGCTCAACGTGTCCGCGGGCGGACAGGATTCGGCGCTCACGGTGAGCTGGCAAGCGCCGGCCGACGACGGCGGCAGTCCCCTGACCGGGTACGTCGTACGCCTGGCCGACGGCCACCTGCTGCGCGTCGACGACCCGGCGCAGCATGTGGCGACGTTCAGCGGGCTCAAGCCGGGTCAGACGTACGTCGCCGCGGTGAGCGCGGTGAACGCTCTTGGCACGTCACCGGCGTCGGCGTGGACAGCGCCGTACAGGGCCGCTTCCGTAGCTGCTGCTCCCGCGACCGCCACCTCGGCCGGCGTGAACCTGGCGGACGGCTTCCCATCGGACGCGTGGCCGAGCGACCAGTACCTCAACGAGCTGCTCGGCGCCTTCCCCGGCCTGCCTGCCAGTGTGAAGGGCGCCAACACCAAGGTTGATCGCGACCAGGTCGTGTCCATCAACGACAAGACCGCCCTGGCGATCAACAACGCCGCCACCACCGCAGAGATGAACCGCGCCCAGACCGACGCGGACCACTCCCTGCGGGAGACCGGGACCGACGCGCTGGGCTCCCGGCTCGGCCCGATCTACGCGCAGGCACTCGCCGCCGGAGAACTCCCGCAGACCAAGGCCGTCCTCGACCGCGTCGGCCAGAACATCCCCGGCGCCGACGCCGCCAAGGGCATCTGGGCCTACGACCGGCCGTTCCTGCGGCTCGGCCTGGCCAGCAACGGCGGCCTGATCATGGACTCTCCCGCCGGCGGGTACGACGGCTACACCACCAGCCCGTCGTTCCCGAGCGGCCACACGTACGGCGGCTATGTCGAGGGCACCACGCTGGCGACCCTGCTGCCGGAGATGGCGCCGACGATCCTCGCGCGATCCTCGGAGTACGGCAACAACCGCATCGTCAACGGCTTCCACTACCCGCTCGACGTCATGGGCGGCCGAATGATCGCGCAATCCGTCGTCGCCCACCGCTGGGCAGACCCGGCCTTCGCGCCCGCACTCGAGCTAGCCCACAAGGAACTCGAAACGGTCCTCTCCTCCAAGTGTGAGGCCGCCGGGTACACCACCATCAAGCTGTGCGCCGGCGACCCCTACGCGGGCCTGACCGACCCTGCCGCAACCCAGCTCTACACCTACCGCCTCGACTACGGCTTCCCCCGCGTCACCTCCGCCGGCCAACCCGAGATCGTCCCCGCTGAGGCGGCCGAACTCCTGACCACGACGTTCCCCGAACTGACCGACGAGCAGCGAACGCAGATCCTGCAGCAGACCGCCCTGGACTCCGGCACCGGCCTCGACCGCACCGCCGACGACCAGTCCAGCTGGATGCGCGTCAACCTCTCGAAGGCGATGACCGCCACATACCGCCTCAACCCGGACGGCACTCTCACCGTCACCAACTACTCCGACGCCACCGCCGCCAGCATCGCGACCCTCACCCGAATCACCGCCAACGGCAGCCCCATCGACGGCTTCGACCCAGCCACCAAGACCTACATGCTCGACTGGCCCTGCCGCGCCCCACGCATCACCGGCACCCCGTCAATCCCCGGCGCAACAACAACCATCACCACCACCGCCGACCGCACGATCATCACCGTGACATCCGCCAACAGGTCAGTCACAACAAAGTACGCCGTACAACTCCACCGCACGCCACGCTGCTGAGCCGCCGAGCGGCCGGGGTTAGAGCCAGCCTCTGCTAAGGGCCTCTGCGCCGGCCTGGAAACGGCTGTGCACTCCTAGGATCTTGAGCAACTCCGCGACGCGCCGGCTGTAGGTGCGGGGCGAGAGACCGAACCGTGACGCCGCGACTTCGTCGGGCGCGCCCGATGTCAATGCGGGCAGGATCGCAGCGAGGTGCGGCGGTGGCTGAGGACCTCACGGCGGGTCTGGCCGAACACCTCATCGCCACGACGATGGAGGCCTACCACGAAGGCACCACGTCCTTCGGCGGAGCCTGGTGGATCGTCCCCTGCTGACCACCTCACATTCCCGGAACCACGGTCGGATCCAGTCGAACGTGGCGCAGGGTCTCGAAGGCTGTGGTCATTGCCTGGTCTTCGGCGGGGTCGGCGGCATGGACTCGTCGCCAGAACGCGATACCGCTGCGGAGGCGTGCTCGAATCAGCGGGATTAGGGCGGTCGATGTGCGGACCGGGCCGCCGGCCTGCTGGTACTCGGTCAGGAACTCCTGCGCGTGGTCCAGGTCCAACGCATCGCCGGCGGGAGACTTGCCGAATTCCCAGACCGACCATGCCAGTTCGTTGATCAGTGGGCCCCATTCAACCTCGTCCCAATCAACCACGCCGACGATGCGACCGTCTCGGCACAGCACGTTGCCCGGAAAGAAGTCCCGATGCATCCACCCGACCGGCTCGTCGCCGTTGTGGCCGGCCCACCACCGCAGCCACTGATCCAGCTCACAATCGGGAAAGAGCCGCTCAGCCTCGGAGTCCTCAACCTCTGGCGGTACGCCCTCGCCCAGGCTCGGGAAGACGCGCGCAGAAGCGTGCAGCCGCGCCAACAGACGAGCGGCCCGCCGACGCTCAACAGGCTTCTGTCTGTCCAGCGGCGCACCTGTCACGAACGGCCAGACGGTGATCGGCCAGCCTTGCCAGAGGAACACCGCGGCACCATCACCCGCCACTAGTGGCGCGATCACCTCCGGGACCTTGCCAGCGAACTCGGCGGCAACCCTGCACGACCATTGCTGCTCCGGCAGCCCGTAGTACCGCGATAGCCGGACCACCACAGACGGCACCGAATCAAGACGCCACAGCTTGCTCGCAGTCCCGCCGCCGATCACCTCGGCGTGCTCGGCTACGACACCGTACCGGTCACGAACCTCCGCCATCAGCGCCTCAGGAACAGCCTGCATCACGCCAACTCCACCCGTCTCGACCGCACACATGTCAGCCAAGTCCATCACTCCGCGCACGTCGCCGCAAAGGCTCCAGAAAGGCGTCCCGTAGTAGCGGACGGAGTGTCCGGCTGGCGTGGCTAAGGTTTTTGGGCGGTTACTGCGCCGTTGGCGCCGGGGGCTTCGAAGGTTGTGGTTTGGGGGTTTTGGAAGCCGGCGGTGCGTAGCCAGTGTTCGTATTCTGCTGCGGTGTAGTTTCGGCCGCCTACCGTTTCCACGAGCATGTTCAGGCTCATCAGGGTGGCGGCGGGTGGGCCGGTTTTCTCGTCGTTGACGAGTAGTTCGCTGATCACGATCCGGCCGCCGGACGGTAAGGCCGCGAAGCATTTGCGCAGGATCTCCAGGTTCTGTTCCGGTGCCCAGTCGTGCATGATCATCGACAGCAGTACGACGTCGTGGCCGGCTGGGAGTTCGGGATCGGTGAGGAAGTCGCCCGGCGCGACCGTGATGCGGTCCTCGTAGCCTGCTGCCTTGAGTTTCCCCGCCGCGATGTCGCAGACCGGCGGTAGATCGAACACCGTGGCGCGCAGGTTCGGGTAGCGCCGGCACAACTCGATGTCGTACGCGCCGGAGCCGCCGCCGACGTCCAGCAGAGCGGTCGAGTCAGAAAGATCGACGTGTACGCCGAGTTCGCGCGCGGTGAGCGTCGACAGCGAATGCATCGCCTCCCAGAACAGGGCCAGCAACTCGGGATCCTCGCTGGCGAACAAGTGCGGCTGCTCGTCGGGGTTCCAGCTCGTCGGCCGGTTGGTTCGCACGGCGTCGGTCAGTTTGCCCCACGCCGGGTAGAGCCTGCGGTCCAGCATCTGCACCCAGCCGCCGAAGTGGTGATCCTTGCCGGGGACAAGGAACGCTTCAGCGAGCTCACTGTTGACGTAGCGGCCGTCCCGTCGCTCGAGCAAGCCGAGAGACGCACACGCGGTCACCAGCATCTCGGTGGGTCGCTGGTCGAGATCCAGCAGCTTGGCCAGTTCATCGACCGTACGCCCGTCTGTGCCGGACAGACGGGCGAACAGGCCCAGTTCGTCCGCGGTCGCGAGCGCCTTGAACGACCAGAAACCGATGGACAGTTGCATCAAGGGCAGGGGTGAAACCGTGTGCATGAGTTCTCCTGAGTACGTCGTACAAAGCTTGAGTCAGCCTGCGAGGATGAGGTCGGCCGCTCGCCAGGCGACCGCGGTGACCGGGCCGTTGAGGTTGCCGGAGACCATGGTCGGCAGGACGGAGGCATCCACCACGCGCAGACCCGTGACGCCTCGCACGCGCAGCTCGGGGTCGACCACGTCGTCGTCATTCGGCCCCATCGCGCACGTTCCGACCGTGTGATAGCCACAACCGCCGAGGTCCAGCCCGGCGTCGATGATTTCCTGATCCCCTTGGACGCCGGGCCCGGGAACCGTCTCGTGCTGGATCCGGTTCGCGAGCGGCTCGGTGCCGAACAGGCGGCGTAGCCCGCGGACGAGTCCGACCGATGTCGTACGGTCGTGCTCGGTGGCGAGGTAGTTGGGATCGATGTCGAGTGCTGCGTCGGGATCCGCCGAGGTGATGCGGATGCTGCCCTCGCTGTCCGGTCGGAGGGCATAGGCGACGCACATCATGCCCGGCTCCCGCTCGAGCTCGAGGGGCTTGGCGGGTTCGAGCTGCTGGATCGAGAACGACGCCAGCTGGAACTGCGCGTCGGGACGCTCGAGGTCAGGGCGGGTCTTGAAGAACCCGACGATGTCGAACGGCGGCCGCGCGAGCACCCCGCCGCGGCTCGCACCGTACTCCGCTGCCGCGGCCTGCTGGCCGGTCTGAGTACCGAGAACCTTGTTGTAACCAAGGTCTTCCGTGAGCCGGAACTGCAGCCGGAACGCTCGATGCTCGTGCAGCCGACCACCGACGTACGGGCTGTCCACCGCCACGTCGACGCCCGCCGACCGCAGCGTGTCCGCGGGACCGATACCGGAGAGCTGGAGGATCTTGGGTGTGACGATCGCTCCCGTTGCGAGGATCACCTCGCGCGCCGCCCGGGCCTCGAACGCCTGGCCGTTCTGACGCCCCTGTACGCCGACAGCGCGGCCGCCCTCGAGCAGGACGCGATCGACGACCGTGTGCACAGCAACCGTCAAGTTTGGACGGTCCATCACCGGGTGCAGGAACGCACTGGCTGCGCTGGAGCGCCGGCCGTCGCGGATCGTCGCCATCGTGTAGCCGAGCCGCTCCTCGTCGGACTCGTTGAAGTCGCGCGTCCGTCGCCAGCCGAGCGCGGTGCCAGCGCCGATGGCGTCCTCGAGCAACGGCTCGGCCGCATCGACCGTCGAGACGTGCAGTGGGCCGCCGGCGCCACGGACGTCGGAGGCGCCCAACGCGTTGTCCTCGATCGTCCGGAAGACCGGCAGCATGTCGTCCCAGCCCCATCCAGGGTTGCCACGACTCTCGAGCTCGTCGTAGTCCGCGCGGTTGCCGCGGTTGTACGTCATACCGTTGACCGAACTGGACCCGCCGAGCGTCTTGCCGCGCACCCAGTACTCGACCTGCTGCGACGGTCCGAACGGCCGCGTGGGGTAGTGCCATGCGTACGCCGGATCGCCCATCAGCTCGGTCGCGCCTCCGGGCATGGCGATGAGCGGGGTGGTGTCCTGACCGCCTGCCTCGACCAGCAGCACGCTGACGCCTGGATTCGCGGACAGGCGGTTGGCGAGCACACATCCAGCTGAGCCTGCTCCGGCGATGATGTAGTCGAACCTCGTCACGGGATTCCTTCAGTTGGGGCGGCCGACGTGACGGCCAGTGTCTGCTCGACCTGGGCTGTCGTGGCACGGTCGACGCGCCACCGGCCGCAGGCACAGTGGCCGTACGCGACCACGCCTTGGCTGGTTCGGTGCCGTGACCTCGTCGTCCAGCGGTGGGTGTGGGCCGAAGTACCCATCGGTAGAGAAACCATGAGTGCGTTCCTTCCGTCCCGATCAACTCTTCGCCTGGTGCACACACCGATCCCAGGTCGTCGACCGGACATTTGGCGGACACTTCCGTACGTCCGGCAGCAGCCACGCCTGTCGCGCCCCTCGCCGCCTAAACTTCGACGAGGAGGCAGGAGTGACCGAACCTGGACCGTCGACCTTCGGTGAACTGCTGCGCGGATGGCGCGAGCGCGCGCTACTCACGCAGGAAGAGCTCGCTGAGCGTGCCGGCGTCGATCCACGGACCTTGCGGCGCTGGGAGACCGGCCAGTCCGCCCGCCCGCGCGGCAGCTCGCTTCGGCAGGTCGCGGAGGTTCTCGGGCTGACCGACGACGAGTCGCTCGAGATGGCAGCTGCCGCGCGCGGACCTGCCCTGCCGACCTCCGATCGGCCGCATCAACTGCCGCCCGCACCGTCGCATTTCGTCGGCCGCGAGGCGGAACTGGCCGCCCTGTCCGAGCACGTCGCGGAGGGCCGGGCCGTCATCGCCGTCGAAGGCATGGCAGGCGTCGGCAAAACGGCCTTCGCGGTCGAGGCGGGCCGCATGCTCGCGCCGGACTTTCCCGACGGCCAGATCTTCATCGACCTGCACGGCTTCAGCGACCGCACCCGGCCGCTCGAACCGGACGAGGCGCTGGCCCGCATGCTGCGGGCGCTGGGCGTGCCGGGTGACCAGTTCCCGGTCGACGTCGAGGAACGCGCGAGCCTGTTCCGCAGCCTGATCGCCGATCGGCGGCTGCTCTTCGTCTACGACAACGTGGCCCGCGCGAGTCAGGTCGCTCCCCTGCTGCCGGCCAATCCGGCCTGCCAGGTTCTCACCACCAGCCGAAACACGCTCGCGAGCCTCGACCGCGGCGCCACCATCCGACTCGGCACGCTGCCGCAATCGGCGGCCATCGACCTCTTCACCCGCGCCTCGGAGTCCCTTGGACTGCCCGCGAGCGATCTCGACCGGCTGACCGAGGTGGTCGAGCTGTGCGGCTGTCTGCCGCTCGCGCTCCGGATCGCCGCCGCCCGGCTGCGCACCCGGCCCTCATGGCAGCTCGCCGAACTGGTACTGCGGTTGCAGGACCAGCGAGGCGCCGTACTGGACCGGCTCGACGACGAAACCCTCGGAGTGTCCGCCGCCCTCGACCTGTCGTACGCCGCACTGGACGAGCCGACCAGGCGGGCGTACCGGCTGACCGGTGTGATCCCCGGCCCGGATATCGATCTCGGCGCAGCCGCAGCGCTGTTCGGCACCAATGAAGTCGCAACCCGGTCGGCGTTGGAGACCCTCCAGGACCTGCACCTGCTCAGCGAGGGGCCGGCCGGGCGGTACAGCATGCACGACCTCACCAGAACCCACGCCGCCTGGTACGCCGGTTCCACCGAGACCGCGCAGGACCGATCGGACGCGCTGATCAGACTGTTCGACCACTACTGCGCATGGGCCAGCGCTGCGATGGATCTGGCGCATCCCTACACCCGCAGCCGGCGCCCGGATCCGCCGTACGTCGTGAAACCCAACTGGACTGTCGACGAGGCGAATGGATGGCTCGACACCGAACTGCCGAACCTGCTGGCGATTGCCCAGACAGCCGGCGAACTTGAAATGCCGCGGTATGTCGTCGACTTGGCCGGTGTCGTGCACCGGCGACTGATCATGCGCAACCTGCTCCGCGAGGCCGAGGTTCTGCACCGGTCCGCGCTGCAGGCCGCGGAAGAGCTCGGGGATCGGGCCGCCGTGGCCCGCGCACACGGAGACCTCGGCCGGGTGCTGCGACGCCAGTACGACTACCCGGCAGCCGCCGCCCATTTCGCCCGGGCGCTTTCTCTCGCCACGGCGGAAGGACTGACTCTGGTCGAGGTCGAGGCGCACTTCGGGCTCGCCGCGACGGTGCAGTACGGCGGAAGCTCCGTGGATCCCGATGAGCATCTCGCCCGTGCGCTGCGGCTGGCCGAGGACGTCGGGGACGACCTGGGCCAACTCGAGTCACATTCCACGATCGCTCATGCCCGGTTGAGCGAGGGCGCCTATCAATCGGCCGTTACGCACTTCGACCAGGCACTGGCCATGGCCCGGCGAGTTGGCTACCGGGCACGGGAGGTCGACGCCTTGGTCGGCCGGGGCCGGGCCGATGCGGAACTCGGACGAACGGCCGCCGCTGTGGACGGGTTCCGTCGTGCTGTCGAACTGTCGCGCCAGGAAGGTCTGCCGATCGGCGAGCTGGCCGGCATGTACAACCTGGGCAACGCCGTACGCCGCAGCGGCGACCCGTCGGCCGCCCTGGACTCCTATCGCGAGGTACTCGAGGTAGCGCTCCGGATCGGGAGCGAGAACTGGCAGTACGAGGCGCACCAGGGACTGGGACGCGCCTCTGTCGACCTCGGCGACGGCCATTCCGCGATCGAGCACCACCGGCAGGCCCGTCTCCTGGCCGAGCGGAGTTGGCTGCGCCCCGATCTGGCGCGGGCCGAGGACGGCCTCGCTGCGGCGTACGCCGTCCTCGGGGATCAGGCGCGCGCCAGGCAGCACTGGCAGACCGCACTCGCCCTTCTCGAAGAGGCGGGCGTCGATCACACCGACGATCCGGAGACCAGCCAGGAGGCGATCGGAGAAAAGCTCAGAGGTTAGCGTCGGAGGGGTTTCGAAATGTGGTGTCGATATGTCAGAACCTGGGTTCCTCGAACACCTTTATCCGTTGAGGAATCAGGTATCTCCGACAGGCCGCACCCGGGTGTCAATTGACTTCGGGCTCCCCTAGGATGACGAGTGGTTCCTTTCCCGACATGAAGGCTGCGCCAATGGCCCCATCAGACGGCTCGGATTACGATCCGGGTTTCGACACTTCCCAGCCGACCATCGCCCGCGTCTACGACGCTCTGCTCGGTGGTAAGGACAACTTCGCAGCCGACCGCGAGGGCGCCGCACTGTACTTGAAGTACGTGCCGGACGCCGGGCGCTGTGCGATCGAGAACCGTGAGGCCCTGGTCCGAGGGGTCCACTACCTCGTGCGTACGGCGGGGATCGACCAGTTCCTCGACATCGGCAGTGGCCTGCCGACGCAGAAGAACACCCACCAGGCGGCGCAGGAGATCAACCCTGACGCGAAGGCCGCCTACGTCGACAACGACCCGATCGTGCTCGCCCACGGCCGGGCGCTGCTGGCCACCAACAACAGCACGATCGTCGTCACCGCCGACCTGCGTGAGCCGCAGTCCATCCTCGACAACGAGGAGATCAGGAACCACCTGGACTTCTCGCGGCCGATCGCGCTGATGGTCGTCGGGCTGCACATGCACTTCCACGACGACGAGAAGCCCGACGAGTGGGTCCGCACGATCATGGACGCGCTGGCCCCGGGCAGCTACCTGTTCATCACCGACTTCGTCGACACGGGCGAGCCGCTGCAGAAGCAGATGGAGCGGGCCGGCCTCGAGAGCCTCGGCAACGGCTGGATCCGGACCCCGGAGCGCATCACCCAGCACTTCCTCGGGATGCCGCTGGTTGCACCTGGCCTGGACTTCCTGGCCCGTTGGTTCCCGGAGGACCCGGACGCCGACGTACCGGCCGCGGAGGACCTCGCGGCGTATCAGCGGATCCTGATGGCAGGTCTCGCGAAGAAGGCCTGATCGGCGAACGGCGCGCATCCTCACCGGGATGCGCGCCGTTGCCTCGTCGGCAGTGGTGGTGCAAGCGCCTACTCGCCCACGAGTGGGTCGATGGGCGGGACCCAGCGGAAGTAGGCCGGGTCGCTGAAGGTGCCAGGAACCTTGCCGAGGCCCTGGATGACCGTCGCGGTGCCATTGGCGTGTCCGACGGCGTACAGATGGGCCGACTGGGTGTCCTTGTCGATGCCGAGCAGCAAGGTGCCCTGCTGGCCGCACTTGCGCGCGAGCAGGAACTCGAAGCCCTGCCAGGTACGGGTGCGTACCGGTTTGACCACCGGTTTCATCGGTGACGTCGTCGGGATGTGAATCGTGTAGAGCGCGCCGCCCCGGGTGTTCGCGAGGAACGTGTCGTAGGTCCGGGTCTTGCTGATCGGCACCATCGCCTTCACCGACGCGAAGCCCGGGGCTACGCCGGTGATGTCTCGACCCGCGCTGCTGGTGGTCCATCTGAGCAGCAGACCGTCGCTCCGGAGCCCGTACGTCGTGGTTCGCGGGACGGTGCCCTCCCGATAGCGGACCTCCTCCAACGCGACGATGTCGCTGTAGTCGCCGAGGTTGTCCGGCAGGAGGCGGATCGAGGCCGTATCGAGTCTGCCCTCGATGAACGTGTAGACGCTGCGGAAAAGAGCCGCGCCGATGATCACCTGGCTCTCGACCACATCATCTCCGCCCGAGTCCGGCACGGCGAACGCCGAACCGCTGAGCCGCACCGGTGCGTCGAACAGACCGGGTGCCACCACACGGTCGTTCGTTCTCGTCGGAGGCGAGGTGGCAGTGATGCGCTGCGACCTGTGATCACCTCCGGCCGTGACCGACCCCAGATCCATCGTGCATTTGCCGGCGGTTGCAGCCCCGGCGGTTGTCGTTACAGCGTCCGCGGCTCCGGGAAACAATCCGGCGGCCAGCAGTGCAGCCGCGCTGAGTACTACCGAACTTCGACGGACGAACCTTTCCTTACCGTGCATGTCGCAGCCTCTCGTGACCTGACCCCCCAGGTTGCGGGCTCCATGCCAGCATTGTCGTTACCCAGCTCGATGCTGCCGCGCCGATGAAAGTTGCTCAGTCGTGGCACCGCCACCGGGTTGAACAGGTTCTGGTGGCGGCGGAGAGGGAATAGCCTGTTCAGCGGACCCGGTTGGGGTGCACTGCCGCGGCAGGCCGCCAGTTGTTCTAGCTTCTCGGGCGGCAGACCTCGCCCTCGATGTGGGTGACGAAGTGGTCGGTCTCCCAGTGCTGGCTGAGGTAGGCGTAGCCGGTTGCGCCGGCGTAGCGGCCGGTGCCGCCGGTGAATTCCTGGGTGCCGCCGGCGTGGCCCTCGCCCGTGGTGGTGTCGACGTTGCCGATGCTGGTCTCGAGCGCGGTGAGCGTCGACCCGTCGTCGAACGTGAGCGTGATCGTCCCGCTGACCGGGCGGTACGCGGGCGCGGTCGCGGGCGGCACGCCCCGAGAGCCGAGCACGAACACGTCCGTCCCGTTGAAGCCGTGCTTGCCGCGGAACGTGCCGGCGACGCACACCGGGACGCCCGTCGGGCAGCCGACGTCGACGACCCGGTCGATGATCGTCGCCTCGACCGGCTGGCAGTGCGGGCGGGCGTACGCGAAGGACGAGCCGGCCACCGTCACCACACTGGCGACGGCGAACGCGATGACGCGCAAGGATCTCATCGTGCCTCCTGTCGTGGATGTTCGCCGCAGCGTAGGACCGGAGACTCTTCGGCGGACGGGCCGGTTCGGCGCGTTCTGCGCCAGTCCAATCTCGATCAGATAACGCGACGCAGCGCGGCGAGACCGTCCCGGATCCGGTCGGCCGGGATGGCGCCGTACCCGAAGACGAAGCCGTTCGGGCCGGGGCGTTCGAGTCCCCAGCGCGAGAGCGCACCCACCAGCACTCCCTCCGCGCGAGCACGGTCGGTCAGGGCCAGGTCATCCGTGTTTCCGGGCGTGAGGAGCGCGGCCGTGTGCGTTCCGCCGCTGGAGCCGATCGGCTCGAGCACGCCGCCGAATTGATCATGCAGTTCGCTCATCAGCACGTCGTGGCGGCGCTCGTACGTACGCCGCATGCGCCGGAGGTGGCGCGCCAGGTCACCCGCTTCGATGAACTCCGCGAGCGCGGCCTGCAGATGTCCCGCGGTGCCGTAGTCAGCGGCGAACTTCGCGCGCCGCGCGGCCTCGGCCAGCGTCCAGGGCACGCCGAGAAATCCGACCCGCAGCGCCGGCAGCAGCGTTTTGGAGAAGGACCCGACGTACAGGACGCGGCCCTCGGTGTCCGTTGCCTGCAACGGGGTGAGCGGTCGGCCGGTGAAGCGAAACTCCGAGTCGTAGTCGTCCTCGACGATCGCCGCATCGTGCCGCGCGGCCCAGGCCAGCAGTTCGGTACGGCGGGATTCCGACATCGGCATGCCGAGCGGGAACTGGTGGGACGGTGTCACGTACACCAGTCGCGTCTCCGGCGGAATCCGGGCGACCACCAGCCCCTCCGCATCGACCGGCACCCCCACGACACGGGCGCCGTACGCAAGGAACCCGCGGTACGCGGGCCGATAGCCGGGATCCTCGACGGCCACCGTATCGCCCGGTTCGAGCAGCACCCGCGCGGCGATATCGAACGCTTGCTGCGCACCCGTCGTGATCACCAACTGCCCGGCCTCGACCCGCACGCCCCGACTCACCCCCAGATGGCGAGCGAGCGCGTCGCGCAACCGTCCGGATCCCGCCGGATCGGCGTAGCCCGCCTCGGTGCTGGTCCGGAGCTGATCACTGAGCAACGCCCGCCACTGCGCGAAGGGAAAGTCCGCAGGCATCGGGACGCCCGGCGCGAAGTTGAACTCGGCAGCCGGCATCGCCGGATCGGGTACGTCGAACTGTTCGGCCGCCCACACCGCCCGCGGCCGCAACGGCGACTCGACCGGCACAACCGGAGCCGATCCGCGACGCGCACTCACCATCGTGCCGATCCCGGCGCGCGAACGAATCAACCCGTGCGCGGCCAGCCGCTCGTACGCCGTGACCACCGTCGCCCGCGACACCGCCAACCGCCCGGCCAGCTCACGCGACGACGGCAACACCGTGCCTTCGCGCAAGGCACCGCTCGCGATCTGCTGGCTCAGTTGGGTGTAGATCTGCTCGGCCAACCCGCCGTCATGGTTCAGATTCAGATGCAGATCCATCCAAGCACCCTTCAACGGTTGTTCTGGGCAACTGACTCCCGAATGACGACCGGGCAGGGCAACCAGGTCGGGTGGGTCGAGCGGTACCACGACGTACTGCTGCTCTGGATGAGGCGCGTCAAGGTGGCCACCGCCCAAGCGCCCATCTCGTAGTGCGGCAGGGCGACGGTGGTGAGGGCCGGGTGGACGCTGGCCGCGATCGGTGCCTGGTCGTCGAAGCCGACGATCGACACGTCGTTGGGAACTCGCAGGCCGAGCTCCTGCGCCGCGCGATACGCGCCCATCGCCATCCGGTCGTTGTAACAGAAGATCGCCGTCGGCCGATCGTCGCGGTCTAGCAGTTCGAGGCTGGCCGTGTAGCCGCCGCCGGCCTCCGATACCCCGGATGCGATCAGCTGGTCGTCACGCGGGATGCCCGCCTGCTCGAGTCCGCGGAGGTACCCGACCAGGCGGCCCTTGGTGGCCGGAACCTCGATACTCGAGTCCGCGAACGCGATGCGCCGATGCCCGGCGTCGGCCAGCAGGGCCACGAGATCCGCGGCCCCACTGGCCTCGTCCGGCAGTACGGCGGGTACGACGCCTTGCCGGTCCAGTGCTCCTATCAGCACGGCCGGTACCGCGCGCAGCTCGCGCGGTACCGACACCTCGTGGTGGAAGACCGTGGCGTAGATGATGCCGTCCACCTGACGCTCGATCAGCGCCCGCGCGTCGGCGCGGCGGGCGTCCGCGCCGGCGTCGAGATGCGAGTTGATGATCGCGAGCGTGAGGTTGTGCCGGCTCGCTTCCTCCTGCGCGCCGAGGATGATCCGGCCGGCGTGCGGGGTGGTCGCGATCTCCTCGGTGAGCAGGCCGATCATGTCCGACGCACGAGTCCGCAGCCCGCGGGCGAGCCGGTTCGGCGTGTACCCCAGGTCCCGGGCGACCGATCGCACCCGGTCCCGGGTCGCCTCACTCGTACGCGTGTGCGGCGTCTCGTTCAGCACATGCGAAACCGTCGTGACCGACACGCCCGCGGCGCGCGCGACATCCCGGATGCCCACCTTCGGCACGACCGCGTCCTCGTCAGGCATTTACTCGTCCCACAGCCCGTGTTCCGGCCATCGTCGCGGTAGCCGCTCCTCGACCGGTGGCAGTTCGGCGTGCGGCGCGTGATCGCCCAGCTGGTACCAGTAGGCGACGCTCGAGTAGTCGTTCCCCTGATCGTTGGCGTGGCCGTGCTCGATCGACACCCGCAGGCTCTTCTCGAACCGGACCGGGTCCTCGATGTGCCAGCGGAACATGCTCCACAGCCCGAAGTGCTCCTGTGGGCTCGCGCCGAGCGTGATGCCGTGGTACGGACCGGCGTACTCACCGCTCGGGAATCCCCAGGCGGCGCCGAAGTAGTCCTCCGTACCGGTCCCGTGCAAGGACGGCGGCCACACCTCCCCGTCGATGAAGAACATGTCGTCGCCCTCACCCGGCCAGGTGAACACCTGGTTGGAGGCGTCGAAGTTGTCGATGCTGAGCACACAGCCAACGTAGTGCCCCGTGCCGGTCGCATCGAGGATCACGTAGTTGTCGTCGCCGGTCAGGTTCGTCCCCGGCAGGTCCCACGGCGCCGGGTTCTCGAGATCGGTGGTGTGCCGTACGGCGGTCGTCGGCTTCTCCTGGCGGTAGTACGCGTGGAACCGCGCGACGTCGTCCGGGATCGGCTCCGCGCTGAGTTCGTAGTCGACGTAGTAGAAGAGGTTCTCGATCGGCTGATCGCTCTCGTTGCGGATCTGGATCCGCGCGTGACTGCCGAACGGCATCGGGAAGTAGCTGTTCATCGCGGCCGCGAACGGCCCCTTCGGACCACGTCGCGGACCGAACACGGCGTTCAGCGGGAGGGAGATGTAGTGCTTCGCGACCGCGTGCCCGACCCCGAAGAAGTCGCCGAGCGGCGCCCGAACACTCGGGTTCTCCTCGCCGTCCCAGAACATCTCGATCACCAGTTTGCGCAGGTACTTCTCCGAGTAGCAGCGGGTCGTGAGCCAGATGTGCTCGATCCGCCCGGCGCCGGTGATGTCGGCGATCACGAAGGTCTCCCCCGCGGGTACCACCGCGAAGTCCCGGTTGCCGCCGCTGCGGTCCCAGCTCGACTCGCGTCGCGACCGGCCGGACTTCACGTGGGCGAGGCCGCCGAGCGGGCTGTTGGGTTGCCAGAATTCCATATCTTCTCCGTAGATGAGTCGGATCAGCCCTTGACGGCGCCGAGGGTCAGCCCGGCGACGATGTGCCGCTGGAGCGCGAGAGTGAGCAGGATGACGGGCACGGAGTAGACCGCCGAGAGCGCGGTCATTCCGCCCCAGTCGAGGCCGAACTGGGTCTGGAAGTTGGCGATCACGATCGGCGTGGTCTGGGCCCGCACCGACGTGAGCAGCAAGGCGAACAGGAACTCGTTCCAGGACGCGAGGAACGCGAAGATGGCCGTCACCGCCAAGCCGCCGGACACCACCGGCAGGACGACGTGCCGGAACGCCTGCAGCCGATCGCTGCCGTCGACCTTCGCGGCCTCTTCCAGCTCGACCGGGACCGCCTCGAAGAAGCTCGACATCAGCCAGATCGTCAGCGGCAGCGAGATCGTGGTGTGCGCGATCGCCAGCCCGATCGTGGTGTCCGAGATACCGAGCCGCCGCATCGTCTCGACCAGCGGCGCCCCGACCGCGATCGTCGGCACCATCCGGGTGACCAGCGCCGCGATCACGAAGACCCGCCCGCTCGGCGTGCGGTAGCGCGTGATCGCGTACGCCGCCGGTACGCCGAGCGCGAGTGAGAACGCCGTACTGAGCACCGCGGTCGCGACGCTGTTGATCAGCGCCGGTACGACGCCTTCCTTGCTGAGCGCGGCGACGTAGTTGTCGAGCGTCCACTGCGACGGCAACACCTGAGGCGGTACGGCGATCGCGTCGAGCGGTGTCTTGAACGAGGTCAGGAGCAGGTAGACGAACGGGAATCCGTACAGCACCAGAACGGCGGCCAGTGCGATCCACAGGATGACGCGCGCCGGACGGCGACGGGTCTCGAGGCCGTTCACGCCTCATCACCCCCGGGCCGCCAGATGGCGAAGATCGCGACCGCCGCGACCACGAGCATCCCGATCAGGTAGACGGTGCCCATCGCACTGGCCAGGCCGGGATCGCCGTTGCGCGTCATCGTGCGGTAGATCAGCAGGCTGAGTGTCGTCGTACTGTCCTGTGGCCCGCCGTTCGTCTGGATCAGGATGATGTCGAACGCGCGGGCCGCGTCGATGCCGCGAACGATGAGCGCCACCGCGATCACCGGTCGCAGCAACGGCAGGATGATCCGGAACAGCAGCGTCGGGAACCGTACGCCGTCGATCCGGGCGGCCTCGATGACGTCACCGGGCACGTTCTGCAGCCCCGCGAAGAGGACGAGCGTGATGAACGACGTCGTCAGCCAGATGTCCGGCAGGGCCACCGAGAACAGTGCGATCTTCGGATTGCTCAGCCAGGCGATCTGGTCCGTGCTGTGCAGCAGGCCGGCCCGGCGGAGCAGTTCGTTGAGGATGCCGAAGTTGTCGATCAGCAGGAATCGCCACAGCAGGCCGGCGACCACCGGGGCGACCATCAGCGGGTACATGAACACGGTCCGGAACACCGCCGACCGGCTGCCGAGCGCTGCGAAGACCAGCGCCACGGCAAGCCCGAGGGTGAATTCGAGCGCGACCACGATCAGCGTGTAGACGATCGTCCGCAGCGCGGCGCCCTGGAACGCCGGCGCGGCGAACGCGGTCACGAAGTTGTCGAAACCCACGAACCGCCGCGGGCCGCCGGCGATCGGCGAGATCTCGTAGAACGCGTTCGTGACGAATCTGAGCAGTGGCCACGCCACGAAGGCGGCGAGGAACAGGGCGGCCGGCGCGATCAGTGCGAGGGCGAACCGGCGGTCGGTGAGGCGCACAGGTGGGTCCTTACTTGACGATGGCCTGGATCTGGACCTTCGCCTGTTTCAGCAGTGCGGCGTTGTCCGCACCCTTGGCGACCGCCTTCTGCAGCATCGGCGTCAGCACCGAGGTCACGATCTCCTGCCACTTCGGTGTGGCCGGCCGCGCGATCGTCGCGGGAGATTTCAGCGTCGTGAGGATGGCCGGGTAGTTCTCGTGTCCGGCGACGCCGGCCTGCGACTCGAACGCCGAGATCCGGGAGACCAGGCCCAGCGACGTCTTGATCGAGAGGTCGTTGTGCTCGTACGCGAAGGTGATGAACTTCTTGGCCTCGGCCTGCTTCTCGGTTGCCTTGGGCACCGACAGGTACCAGGCGCCCGGTACGCCGGCGATACCGCCGGGCCCCGCGATCATCGGCGCGACACCGATCTTGCCTTTCACCGCGGCGTTGGCCGGGGTCTGGGTGTACGCGTGTCCCCAGAAGCGCATCATCGCGAGCTTGCCTTGGTAGAACAGGTTCTGCGCGCCGGCCCAGTCGAGCTGCGCGGCGCCGGGCGGTGCGTAGGGCAACAAACTGGTGTAGAAGTTCAACGCTGCCAGGTGATCGGCGTCATCGATGGTGACGTCGCCGCTCTTCGGATCGAGCACCATCGTCTTCTCGCCGGTCTGCGACACCGTGGCCAGCCACTCGGTCTCGACCGCACCCTTCACATCGGTGCCGTACAGATCGGTCTGGCCGTCGCGGTTCGTGTCGCGGGTGAAGAACTCGGCCACGTCCTTGTACTGCTTCCAGGTGGTCGGCGGTACGAGCGCGTACCCGTACTTCGCCTGGAAGGCCGCCTTCTCCTTCGGGTCACCGAACAGGTCGGTCCGGTAGTAGAGAATCTCGGAGTTCGTCCAGACCGGCATGCCGACGTACGAGCCGCCGACCTGTGCCTCGGCCACCAGGCCCGGGAACAGATCGCTCTTCACGTCGTCGGTGAACAGGTCGTCGAGTGGCGAGACGCCGGCCGAGAACGCGCTCAGCCAGATGGCGTCGAGCGCCGCGACATCGAACGACGTCTTGCCCGAGCCGAGCTCGGTCTGGATCCGGTCGTAGAGACCGTCGTACGGCAGTTCGACGAGTTCGACCGTCGTCCCGGTGTCCTTTTGGTAGAGATCGGCGATCGGCTGGAGCTCGGCCTTTCCGCCACCCTCCACCAGGACGGTGAGCTTGCCGGCGGCACCTTCCGAGCTGCCGCCGGCACCGCATCCGGCGACGGCCAGGATCACGCTCGTCGCGACGGCGATACCGGTCATCGCGATCCGGAGGCGACCGCTCGTGCTGCGAAGCTTCATACTCCTGCTCCGTTCCAGGCTTGTGGTTAAACGTTTTGGCAAAACGTCTTGGCTGCAGTGTTGGTCCGCCGGGGCCGGTCGGTCAACGCCAAACATCCGCCAAACAGCTGCCAAAACTTTTGGCAGCCGCGGCGATCTTGCCGCCGCCTGGCCGCGGTCCTAACTTCGGATCAGTTCCGCCGAGCCAAAACCTTTTGGCAACTCTCGAGAAGGAGCCGCCATGAACTCCTCCACTCCCCTGTCGCGCCGGGTCTTCCTGGCCGCCGCGGTCGCCGTGAGCGCCGCGGGCTACCTCCAACGGACGAGTACGCCGGCCGCTGCCGCCGTCACCGCCGACCCGCCGTCGCGACCGCACAACACGCTCCTCGGCGTCCTCTGACCGAACCCAGCTCGCACCCACCGAAGGAGACGACGAATGCCCTCGACGATCTACGACGTCACCACCTGGACCATCCCGAGCAGCCCCTCGACGACCGCCTACACCGATATCGGCGCGATCGTGAACAGCATCATCGCCGACGTCAAGACGAACCAGCCGACGCAGGCCTCCAAGCCCGGCGCGGTGATCTACATCCCGCCAGGCGACTACTCGCTCAAGACGCGCATCGTGATCGACATCAGCTACCTGCAGATCAAGGGATCCGGGCACGGCTTCACTTCGTCGAGCATCCGGTACAACTCCGGCAACACCTCCAGCTGGCACGAGATCTGGCCGGGTGGCAGCCGGATCCGGGTCGAGAACACCGACGGGAACGCCGAGGCGATCCTGATCAGCCGCAGTGGCGATCCGCGGCTCAGCTCGATCGAGTTGCTCGACTTCTGCCTGGACGGTGTCTCGTTCACGCCGAACCAGAACAGCTACCTCAACGGCAAGATCGGCATCCGGTCGGCCACCGCCACCGACTCGCTGCGGATCCGCGGTCTGGGGATGGTCTACCTGGAGCGCGGGATCGTGATCACGGACGCCGACGCGCTGCACATCCAGGACAACTTCCTCTGCGAGAACGGCAGCTGCATCGAGCTCGTCAGCTCCGGTCAGGCCTGCCTGGTCAACGACAACCTGATCGGCGCCGGCTACGTCGGCTTCTCGATCTTCGCCGAGAACCACTTCGGCCTGATCGTCTCCGGGAACAACATCTTCCCGCGCGGCAAGAGCTCGGTGCACCTGAAGAACAGCACGAACAACACGATCACCGCGAATCGCCTGCACGCCTTCTACGCCGGGATGATCCAGCTCGAAGGCGCCTGCCACAACAACCTGATCGGATCGAACCACTTCCTCCGCGTCCCCGAATCGTTCCCCGCGATGACCGGCTACAGCAACGGGCTCGACGATCTCTTCGGGCTCGTGCAGGTCAACGGCAGCGGCAACACCGTGGTCGGCAATCACTTCTCGTTCGACGTCCCGGCCGCGAACATCACGCCGTCCGGAGCGACCCCGACGATCGTCCTGGTGAAGTCGGGGAGCAACAACTACGTCGCCACCAACCACACGGCCGCGAACGTCGCCGTACGCACCGTCGTCCTCGACGGATCGACTGTGAACACGAAGGTCCTCGACTGCGGCAGCGCGGCGGAGTTCCAGGCGCTGAGCGGAGCGACGTACGGGTTCCGGGCCACGCCGTGAGCCGGGTCGCGTCGTTCCTGGCCTGGGTGCTGGCGCTCACTTGTCTCACAGCGGTCCCGTCAGTTGCCGGGTCACCGTCGGACTATCCGGAGTACCCGTACGCCGCCACCGACTACACCGAACCGTTCCGCGATCAGTTCCACTTCAGCCCGCAGAACGGATTCATGAACGACGTCAACGCTCCGCTGTACTACCGCGGCGTGTACCACCTGTTCTTCCAGCACAATCCGCACGGGCTCGGCTGGGACGCGGCCGTGCACTGGGGACACGCGACGAGTACGGACCTGTTGCATTGGACGCAGCAACCGATCGCCCTCGAACCGGGTGTGCACACCGGCAACCTGTGGTCGGGATCGGGCTGGGTCGACGTGAACAACGTGACCGGGCTGAAGACCGGGACCGACGATCCGATCCTGCTGTTCACCAACACCGACGGCGTGAGCATCGCGTACTCGACCGACGGGGCGAAGACGTTCCAGATGTACAACGGCGGCGCGAAGGTCATCACCGATCCGGTCGAGAGCCGCGATCCCAAGGTGCAATGGGATCCGCAACACAACCGCTGGGTCCTCGTCACGTTCCGGGCCGGGACCGGCGCCGCCTTCTACACCTCGACGAATCTGCTCGATTGGACCTACCGCGGCGCCTACTCGGCCAGTTGGTTCGTCGAATGTCCCGACCTGTACCAGCTACCGCTGGACGGTGGTTCCAAGTGGGTTCTCCAGGACGCCAGCGGTGAATACGTCATCGGCTCGCTCGACGCGAACGGTGTCTTCGTCTCGGAGTGGGCGACTCCGCAGCGGATGGAGTGGGGAGTCTCCGGCGCAGCGTTCCCGCCCTCCACCTGGTACGCGCCTCAGACCTTCAACCAATTGCCGAACGGCCGCGTCGTGCAACTGGCCTGGCAGCCGAGCAACGCCGGCGTGACCTGGACCGGCAACGCGTCGTTCCCGGTCGAGCTCGCCCTGCAGACCTACCCGGAGGGCATCCGCCTGACCCGCAACCCGGTCAGCGAGATCTCGACCATCCGTACGTCGACGCAGACCTGGGGATCACGCACAATCACGACGGATCCGGCGACCGATCCGCTCAGCGACATCTCGGCCGACACGTACGAGATCAACGCACAGTTCGACCTGACCGGCGTGACCGCATCGGAGTTCGGATTCCGCGTGCACGCGCGCTCGGACGGATCGAGCGATCGCACCGTCGCGTACGGCGTGGCGGGGCAGACCCTGTACGGCGCCTCGATGCCTCCGATCTCGAACCAGGTCACGATCCGGATCCTTGTGGATCGCGGGCAGCTGGAGGTCTTCGGCAACAACGGCAAGACGGTCGTGAGCGACAACGTCGCCTTCGACTCGTCCCCCGCAAGCCTCGGGCTCCACCTGTACGCCGTCGGTGGCGCGGTCACCCTGACCTCGCTCAGCTTCTCCCCCATCGGCTCGACGTGGACGCCCGGTCCCGCAGGCACCGCTCCCGCCAGCGCCATCGCGTCGACCACGCGCCAGGAGTTCTGTGTCGACCGCGATGTTGCCAGCGGCAAGGTTCAGCTGTGGACCTGCCTCGCGAACTCCAACCAGACCTGGGTTCTCAACAGCTCCGGCGAGCTGACAACCGGAGGCGTCTGTCTGGAGGTACCGTCCGGCCAGACGGCGAACCTGACCTTGGTGAACGTCGCGTCCTGCTCCGGCGGCGGCAACCAGAAGTGGCACCAAGGCAACTTCGGCACACTCGTCAACGAGGTCTCCGGACGATGTCTGGACCTCCCCGAAGCCGTCTTCACCAACGGCCGCCAACTCCAGATCTACGACTGCGTCGGAACCCGCAACCAGAGTTGGGTCGGTCCCTCCTGATCCACTCGAGCTCAGACGGTAGGACAGCTCAGATACTCCACCGCGTAGCCCAAGCCGTCCTGCGTAACGCGTCCGATCCCCGGCCAGTCCAGATGGGCGCCGGCAACGAAGTGTCGCGGGCGAGTCAGCCGGTCCAGAAGTGCAGCCCGGCCGGCCCGCGCCAGCGTCTGGTCGTCATCCAGCTCCCAGCAGACTTCCGGATGGGCGAACTGCAAGGACGGTACGTGAATCGTGTCGCCCCAGATCAGCAGATGGCCGTCGCCGTCCCGAACGTCGTACGTCGTGTGCCCGGGCGTGTGCCCGACGGTCGGAAGCGCGGTCATCCACGGAGTCACCGCCAGCTCCTCGGCGACCGGAACCACACGATCCCGGAAGCGGGCAAGATTCCCGTCGAACCTGCGGACGTCTCCCGCACCGACGAAGATCCGCTCGAGAAGCGGGAACGCGTCGGACCCGTCAGCAGCGACGAGGCCGTTCACATGGTCCACATGCGTGTGGGTGATCGCCACGTCGGTGATCGACTCACGGTCGATGCCGGCCACCCGCATACCCTCGGGAAGCTCACCCATCGTCGGATCCCAGCTGTTCGAGGCGCCCGTGTCGACCAGCACCCGACGTTCCCCGTCGTCCACGAGGAACGCGTTGACCGACAACCTCAGACGACCGTCGACGAGCGGTACCTCTCCCGGCAGCGGGCTGAGTACGCCGCCACGCTCGTCCCGCAGCCTCGACGGCGGCAGATCGATGTAGCCGTCCAGCAGCGCGACAACGGTCAGCCCTCCGAACTCGTACGCCGCATGCCGCGCACTCCCGCCGATACCACGCATCGAACCTCCTCCCGTCCGACCCTACCGGCTTCAGTGGCGGGGTTTGGTGCGTTTGGTTGGCGGGGCGGTGAGGGGGTCTTCTGGCCAGGGGTGGCGGGGGTAGCGGGCTCGTAGGTCGGCTCGGACCTGGGGGTATCCCTGTTTCCAGAAGGAGGCCAGGTCGCTGGTGATCGCGACTGGGCGTCGGGCGGGTGAGAGTAGGTGGAGCACGACCGGGACGCGGCCGTCGGCGACGGCTGGGGTGGCGGTCCAGCCGAAGACTTCCTGCAGCTTGACCGCGAGCACCGGTGGTTCGATGCCGTCGTACTTGAGTCGTACTTCGGAGCCTGACGGGACCTTGAGTCGTTCGGGTGCGAGTTCGGCGAAGCGGGATGCTGCTGGCCATGGCAGTAGGCGGCGGAGGGCCGAGGTTATGTCGAGGTGGGCGAGGTCGCGGGAGGTACGCACCGAGGCGAGCTCGGTGCCCAGCCAGTCGTCAATGTGTGCCAGGAGGGCCTCGTCGTCGACGGCGGGCCACGGAGCGCCGAGGTGGGCGTGGCAGAAGGCTAGGCGCTCGCGGAGGGCGAGAGCGGCGTCCGACCAGCGCAGGACGGACAGGCCGCTGCGGCGGAGGCCGTCGCGGACGGCTGCTTGGACGAGTACGGGGTCGGGCTTTGCGAGCGGGGTGTCGTTGAGGACGATGGCGCCGAGGGCCTCGATGCGCCGGGTCACGATCCGGCCGTCGTCCCAGCGGATCTGGTCAGTGGTCGAGACGAGGTCGCCGGCGATGTCTCGCGCAGTCTGCTCGTCGATCGGGGCCGCGGAACGGATCCTCGCGTCGGCCCGCCCCGGCGCCCGGTCCGCAGCCGCGATCGCCAGCCAGCTCGTGCTCCGCAGCGCCGACTGCGGATCCAGCACGGCCCCCGTCCCACCAGACATCTGGTACGTCGCCGACTCCGCGCCCCGCACCCGCCCAATCCGCTCCGGATAGGCCAGCCCCACCACAACCCCAACCACAAGATCCTCAGCCACAACCGGATGTTCGTGTGCTGGGCTGTCTGTGGGGGCAACCCGCGTCAGGCGGGTCTTTTCTTCTTGCCAGCGGGTTGTGGCGGCGCGGTTGTCGCCGCGGCGGAGGGCTCGCCAGCGGGCCGGGAGGTCGTCGCCGAAGTCACGGCCGGAGTCGTCCGAGAGCATCGCGACGACCTCGCGTGCCCGGTCGGCGCCGACCCGCGGCGTACCGTCCAGCAACGCCCGGGCCAACCGAGGATGCGCCCCGATCGCCGCCATCCGCCGTCCCCGCTCGGTGATCCGGCCGCTGTCATCCACCGCATCAAGACGGCGCAGCAACTCGGTAGCCGCCGTCATCGCCACCACCGGCGGCGCCTCCAGCAACGTCAGACCGGCCCCACCAGGCGCACCCCACGCAGCCAGATCGAGCGCAAAGGAGGCCAAGTCCGCGATGGCGATCTCCGGCGCCGGATGATCGTCGAGATGGACATGATCGGTGGCAGACCAGCACCGATACACCCGGCCGGGCGCCTCCCGCCCAGCGCGACCCGCCCGCTGCTCAGCCGACGACCTCGAAACCCGGCACGTGACCAACGCACCAAGGCCACGGGACTGATCCATCCGCGGCTCCCGGGCCAGCCCTGAGTCCACCACCACCCTGACCCCTGGCACAGTCAGCGAACTCTCCGCAACCGACGTAGTCACCACGATCCGGCGAGTGGCGCCCGGCGCCAGCGCCCGGTCCTGTTCAGCCCTGGACTGACGGCCGAACAACGGCAGCACATTCTCACCGGCCAACCGCCGAGTCACCCCGTTGATCTCGGCCTCCCCCGGCACGAACACCAGGACATCACCATCGTTCTCGGACAGAGCACGCCGTACGACGGCTGCGACGTGATCCAGCAACCGCGGGTCGACCCGCCCGCCAGGAAGCAGCGGCACCGGGACGGGCGGTGGGGCCCACTCGACCGCCACGTCGTACAGCGCGGCAGACGCGGTGATCACCGGCGCCGGACCACCCACGCCCAACGCGCCACTCAGCCGGACCGTGTCCGCCGTGGCCGAGGTCGCGACGATCGCCAGGTCGTCCCGAAGATTCGCCCGGATGTCGACGCAGAACGCGAGCAACAGATCGGCGTCGAGATGCCGCTCGTGGCATTCGTCGATCACGACCGCGGCGACTCCCGGCAGCTCTGGGTTCTGCTGCAGCCGCCGGACGAGGAGACCGGTCGTCACCACCTCGACCCGGAGTCCTTTACCGCCGCTCTTTTCGCCGCGCATCGCGTAGCCGATCCGCTGACCGAGCGGTTCGCCGACCAGCGTCGCCAGTCGCGCGGCGGCCGCGCGCGTCGCCATTCGCCGCGGCTCGGCGACGAGGATCGTGCCTTCGAGCGCGTCACCCAAGGCCAGCGGCAACAACGAGGTCTTGCCCGATCCCGGCGGCGCGACCACCACCGCCGTACCGCGCGAACGTACCGCATCGACCGTGGCAGGCAGGACCGCCCGGACGGGCAGATCAGCCCCCGGCACCGACGACTCAGGCAACAGCACGCCCCGACGCTAACCGACCGCCACTCGCGGCAAGCCCTGGACCGGTCTTGGCCTAGGGTGCCGCGGTGCACAATTCGCTGCCTGGGTTTGCCGAGCTCCCTCCGCCCGCGGACGGTCCTGACCAGTTCCTGACGGCACTGCAGAACGCCGACTGGTCTGCGTTCGAGCCGTCTCGTGATCTGCCTCCACTGCGCACGGTCCTCGCCGAGCTTCAGCAGGAGTACGGCGTGACGGACGCGCACCGGTTCGCGACCGAACGGATCAGGTCGATGGGTGCGGTACTCCGCCACCCCGACGGTCACCTGGTCGAGATCGACGCGTTGGCCCTGAGCCCCTGCGGGCGCTACGTCGCGGTCGGCTCGTGGTGCGGCGACGACTACGAACGCGGCGGCGTACTGCAGGTCTGGGAGCTCGACACCGCGCGCTGCGTCAACAAACTGGACGGAGTTCCCGGCGGCGTCGGCTGGCCCGGGTACGCGCGCAGCATTCAGTGGTCGCCCGACGGGCAGCGGGTCGCGCTGGCGTTCAACACGAACATGGTGGGGTTGTGGGACCCGTTCGGCCCGTACGGCGAGGATCCGATCGGCGACGCCTCGGTGACCGACGGCGGTTCGCGCCCGCCGGAGTTCGCGTTCGCGCCCGACGGGAAGCACGCCTACATCGGGATGCGGGCGCCGCGCGAGGTGCATGGCTGCATCGCTCCGCTCGAACAGAAAGAGTTCTTCTACAACGCGAACGACGAGAACGGGCCGCAGCCGGCGTGGCTGGCCGAGACCCTGCCGCCGGCGGTCAAGGCACGGCTCGGCGAGAACGAGCTCTTCTTCGAGCAGGTCTTCTGGTCACGGGACGGGTCGCGGATCTACGGGTACAGCCGACGTCAGTGGGCGGCGTCGATCGACGTACGGAGCGGTCAGGTGGTGTGGCTCGAAGGTGCGGAGACGCATGGCCAGGCCCCGGCCTGGAGCCTTGACGAGCGACTGCTGGCGGTTCATCTGGACGGGCGGCTGCTGATCGCCGACGCCCAGACGGGTGGGCTGGTGGGCGAGCTTCCGGGACTGCCCGGGGCTCATCTCTCCTGGGGCGCCGGTGGCCGGCTCGCCGTCGTCCTGACCGAGCACCACTTCCCTCGCGTGGTAGTCCACGACCCCGACGGGCGCAGTCACCATCTCCACGTGGCCCCGAAGGAACCGGACTGGGAGCTTCCCGATGTCACGGCCTGGGCCTGGTCGCCGGACGGCGAGTTCGCGGCCTGCCTCACCTCGGCCGATCAGATCGAGATCTGGTCGCCCGGGGCCTACCCGGAGGCCGTGGACACCTTCGACGTACCGGAGGACATCGCCGGTGTGCTCTGGGGTGCGGACGGCGTGATCGTCGCGGCCGGCCGAACCAGGCTGCGCTTCATCGAGGCCTCCACCGGCGACGTGCTCGGCGAGTACCAGTTCCTGCGCGAGCCGTACGCCGCACGTCCGCTCGAGCTCGACGGTGAGGACATCGGCGCCGACCTGCAGTACGAGGACCACGGCGATCCGTCGTTCGTGCTGGACGAGGACACCTGGGCGGCGGCGTTCGCGCCGGGACTGGTGATCGCTCCCGAGGACCGGCGCGACGACCTGGACGAGTTGCTCGCCTGGGTGGTCGACCGCCGGTACGCCTGGCCGACGTGGTGGGGCGAGCTGGACATCGTCCCGGACGCCGCGACCGCCGCCGCACGCCTCGGACCGCCGTACGACGATTACCTCGAACCGTTCCTGAGCGCACCCGAGCCCGCGCCCGCCGAGACGTGGCCGCCGCCGAACACAGCGACCGTGGATGACCTGTTCCAGGTCGCACTGGAGTCCGTCCGGCGGTTGCATACGGGCTGGGATCACCATGTGAGCGAGAGCCTCCGGTATGCGGCTCGACTGCGCGCACGCCGCGGTGAAGCACGTGGCGCGATGGAGCTGCTGGCGGCCGTTCCCACTCCGGCCGAGCAGCTCCGCGGTACGGCGGATGTCGCGCTGATCCTCGCCGCTGCGGGGCGACTCGACGAGGCCCGGGCCGTCTTCACCATCACGGACGCCGATGTCGACGCCGTACTGAACGAGTACAACGTGGCGTTCCTCGCGTCGTCGCTCGGGGGCGCGTACACCGCGCTCGGTGATGCTGCCCGCGGTGACGCGTGGTTCGCCCGCGCGCGAGCCGCGATCGAGCCCGAGACCAATCCGGGCGAGCATCGGCTGGCCGTTGCCTGGGCGCTGATCGAATGCGGCCGTGTCGACGACGCCCGCGCCGTCTGGCAGGGCGTCACCACCACGCCGTCGACGTTCTACTCCACACCGTTCCTGGCGTACCTGGTGCGAACGGGACGCGACGACCTCGTGCGCGAGCTGTTCACGCTGAAGAGCACATCCGGGACGGACTACGTGTCCTACGCCGAGGACGGTTCACAGGAGTACCTCGGGCACCTGGAAGAGGGCTGGTTCGACGGCTGGGAAGGCGTGGAGGTGCTGGCGAGCCTGGGGCGTCCGGATCTCGTGCGGGACTGGGCACGGGTCTTCGGCGACGGGTACGCGTGGGAGGACCTTCTGGCGAGGGCCGAGGCCGCCGCACGCGACCGCGGTCCCCGACCGAGCCCGGCCGAGATCTCGGGGCTGGTGGACGAGTACGGCACCGTGCTGAAGACGCCGCGGGCCAGGCGTGAGCACCCGACCCAGTTGCTCGTCCGGCAGGCCGCGGAGTGCGGTCATCTCGGTGCGGTCCTGAACCTGATCCCGGCACTGCCGGACGACGACTTCAACGGTCAGGCCAGCTCCGCGTTCCACGCCCTCTGGATCGCGGCCACCGGCACCGACACCGAACCCTGGTAGCGCGTCAGATGGGCAGCGGCTCGTAGTTGGCGCCGAACGGGGCGTCGGGGCGTGCGAACTCGCCCATCAGTGCGCGGCGCAGGGGTGTGGTGCGTTCGAGGAACTCGGGATCGTTGCCGAAGCGGTCGGCCGGGCGGACCCACGGCGGGCTGTAGACGTAGTGCGTCGTGTAGCGGTCCTGGTCGCCGTCGTGGCGGAAGGTCCGATGCCAGACGCCGTTGTGGAACACCAGGGCGGCCCCGGCCTCGGCGCACACGACATGACCGATCGCGATGTCGTCGTTCGGCTCACGGACCGCGTCAGGCAGACCGACCCGCGAGCGGTGGCTGCCGGGAATCAGCTCCATGTTGCCCATACCCGGCACCGTCTGATCCGTCAGCAGGAACGACACACGGAGCTGAAGCAACGGAACCGGGTAGCCCAGGTCCTTGAAGTCGAACGCGGACGATCCGTCCTGGTGCCAACGGCCGTTCCCCGCGTGCGCCGGCTGCATGGTGTTCCAGCCGGCCTGCAGTACGAACCGATCGCCGAGCAGACCCTGCACCTTCGGCAGCACGTCCGGATGATCGATGAGCCGCTCGAGCACCGGCTCGTTCTCGTACGTCCGGCCGATCTGCCCGAACTCGCGATCACGGTCCTGGTGCAGCCGCCGCGACACGTCGTACGCCTCGGCGGCCTCGTCCTTCGACAGGACGTCGGGGATCACGAAGTAGCCCCACGACTCGAAGATGAAGCGGTCGGTCTCGGTCAGCTGACCTTTACCGACAACAGGATCGAGCATCACTCTGCCCTCTTCCTCATGGTGGTGGAAACGCTTCCGGATCTGGCGTCACCA
Source organism: Kribbella speibonae (assembly GCF_004331375.1). Lineage (NCBI taxonomy): Bacteria > Bacillati > Actinomycetota > Actinomycetes > Propionibacteriales > Kribbellaceae > Kribbella > Kribbella speibonae. The sequence continues at coordinate 244,359 of NZ_SJKC01000007.1, forward strand.
CCACCATCCCGCGTCGTACCGCGGCTAAACCTCCGGCTAGATCGGGATCGTCCAGGTCGAGGTGAGCTTGATGGTCCCGGGGCCGGAGATCCGCGAGCTGAATCCGTCCTTCTTCGCGTCGTACCGCAGGCCGATGCCGAGGGTGGTGGTCGAGTGCTCGGTGACCGGGGCGAACAGAATCGGGGTCGAGCCGGTTCCGAAGGTCGACACGGCCGGTTTCTTCTCTTGACCGAACGTGTAGGCGATGGCCGGCTGCCCGGTCGGCTCGTACGTGTCCCAGTGGTTGCTTTTGCCTGCGTGGACGACGGGGACAGACAGGCGAACGCGGACGGCCAGCCAGTCCGTGCCTGGTGCCGACCACCCGAGACCGGCGACGTACTGCGTTCGCACGGCGCCGACGCTGCAAGACCGCTCCAGATCACTCAATGCGAAGGCGACCGACACCTTCGGGATCCCGCAGGACGCCTCCGCTACCGGAAACGCCTGGGCCCTCAGGCTCGCGAACCGTCCCGGATCGGTCGCGCCACCCCAGATCCCGAACAGGCCGCGCTCGCCGTCGTGCACGACCTCGAGCTGCGCGGTCCCCGTCGTCCCGGCGACGGCGAGGTAGCCGGACCTGGCGCCGCTCATCGTGGTGGTCGAGTTCACCCGGGCGGGTCGTAGGGCGTTGAGCGAGTACCGGTGTCCTTCGACGACCAACGTGAACTCGGGCAGCTTGATCTCGGTGGTCGTGTTCGTGCGCAGCACCGTGAGCGCCCCGGCCTCGGCGTCGATGCTGACACCGACGAAGCTGCCCTTCCGGGGCGCCCGGAGCTGGTTGGGCAGTCCGTCGTCACCGTCCGGCAGCTCGCTGACCCGGTCACCGATCCGCACGGTCACCTTGCCGGCCGGGGTCATCACCTCGGTCTCTTCTCCGCCCTCGACCGGGCCCGCGCTCACGATCCGCCCGGCGTCGGCCCGTTCGCGGTGGTCCTGCTTGGACCACCAGATGTAGCCGCCGGCGGCCAGCACTGCGACCACGACGAACAGCCAACCCCAGGAAAACCAACGTTCGCTTTTCAGCACGTCGCCCATCATCACCGCTCAAGGGGTCTAGACCAGCGGGCGCTACGGCCAGGTCGTCTGGGGAATCTGTTCGCTGGCGATCCGGATCTGTAACTCGGCGCGGATCGTCGGCTCCAGGCCGGCGATGTCGACGAGGAGGTCTTCGGGCAGGTCGTCGGCGAGCCGGACGACGCACTCGGCGGTCAGCGCCGCCCACAGGACGTCGCGGCGGGGTTCGTCTGTTCCGACCAGATGGGTGACGAGGGCGTCGATGGGTTCGAGGTCCAACCACTGCCCTGGTGGGGTGGAGTCGGACTTCGCTCGGTCGATCCAGCGGACGGTGGCCTCGGCTCGCGTGTCAGTCGCCTCTTGCACAGGAGAACCGGCTGCCTCCGTCTCGTCGAGCGGGTGCAGGTCAGGTGCCTGTAGAGGGAGACCTGTGGTTAGCGACAGTGTGAGTGGTGTGCGCCCGGTGCTGCCGGCCAGTTGGAGTCTGGCTTCGGATTGGACGACTGGGCCTAGTGCCTCAAGCGAGTGGGCGACGAAGTAGCCGTCGGGAGCCTGGGCAACGATTCTCGACAGCGGACCGGCGAGGCTGATGCCACGCTCGTCGTCCTGCAGCTCGGTGAACAGGATGCGCGCCTGTGGAAACTCGCCCCGCAGAATGGCAACGGCCATGGGGCTCGAGACCGGCGCGAGCACGATGTTCGCCGTACTGGGTGCGGACCTCAGGTCGACGACCGTGTAGCCCGGACCAAGCAGCTCGCTGAGTTCCGCCCGGGCCGTCTTCGACAGCCGCATCGCGGTCACCACCAGCACCGTCGAGCCGGAACCCTGCTCAGGCGGTTCGGTCACCAGACACTCCCCCAGTCTCGCCGGCGTTCTTCCGTTCGGGCCGCCGAGCATATCGTCGATGCCGATCAGTGGCCCGTACGCCGATGCCGAAGAGGGATGGCCCCAACCTTGAGAAGCCACCAACCACGTGGGGGTGGTGAAAACGGTTGGTGGGTTCCCAAAGATGGCCTGATGCCTGTCTTTGTGCACGGGTTCCGTGCCGATCTGGCGTGGCGGCGGCGCGGATCAGTGTCCCAGCTGGATCTCGATCGTGTGGTCTCCGTGCGGGGAGGCCGGTACGCCGTGGTCCGGGGTCGGGCGGCCGTCGAGCTCGAAGGAGCGGATGACGGTGCCCGAGCCGTGGAGTTTCACGGTCAGGCGGGCGTCGCGGTAGCGGAGGCCGCTGAGTGTGACGTCGCCCCAGCCCGCGGGCAAGGTCGGCGCGAAGGTGAGGCCGTCGTCGTCGAACCGCAGGCCGAACAGGCCGGTGTGCATCATGTCGATGAACGCCGTCGCGGACCAGGTCTGGTCGGGCTGCGAGTCCCAGTGGTGTTTCAGTACGCCGTACCCGGCCTGGTAGCCACCGTCGACGGCACCGGTGTCTCCGTTGTAGATCTCCCAGAAGCCGCCGCTGTCCCTGACCAGCTTCGCGAGCAGAGTGGTCTCAGTGGCGAAACCGTCCTGATCACCGCGCTCGGCGAGGGCCTTCGCCCAGAGCCCTTGCACGAGCGGCCAGACGATCGCGTTGTGCCGTCCAGGTTCGGCGCTCGAGTACCTGTCCCAGTGCGGATAGGTGTCGGGCATTCCCCACGTCATCCGGTGCGCGGCCGAGATCAGCTGCTTGGCTTGGGCCTCGTCGGCGATCCCGAAGAGCAGCGTGAACGCGAGCCCGGTGCCTTCCTGGTACGCGCCCGGCGTACCGTCCGCCCGCAGCTCGTAGTTGTACGTTCCGCTCTGCGGGTTCCAGAAGTGCTTGTTGATGGCCTGTCTGATCGCCTTCGCCTTGTCGCTGGCGTCGCTCGGCAGCCCGAGCTTCACCGCCATCTCCGCCGCACAGGTGTAGGCCGCGTAATACAGCGCGTTGGTGCTCAGGTACATGCCCGAGACGACATCCGCGTACGACGTACTCTCGCTCCCCCGCGCCTCGCCGTCGGCTGGCGTCGGCGCCGGGAAGCCGGAGACGCCGTCGTTGAAGAACGACGGACCGGTGAAGAGGCCGTACCGCGCGTCGTAGCCGAAGACCGTGGCCTGCTCGCGGAGGGCGAGGGTGTTCGTGACGACCTCGTACGCGGTCCGCAGGAACTCGCGATCGCCGGTCACCAGATAGTGGTGCCAGGCTCCGACGGTCCACACCACCTGATCCCACTGCTGGCTGTCCTGCTGCACCTGTAGCTTGCCTGCGGCATCTTTCTCGACGACCGCCCACAGGGTGTTCGCCGCCAGCGCCGGCGCCAGCAGACTCGTCGCGTTCCAGCTGTTGATGGTCGCGTCCCGCGTCCACGGCTGCTCATAGCCCCCACCGGCCCGCACCATCCCCACCGCCGGATCCATCAACCCGCTCCGGGCATGAACCTCGCCGTACGGAACCGTGTTGACCCCCAGCAGATTCTCGAGCGCCGCCTCGTACGTCGCCCCGAACAACGCCTGCCTGTCCGAGTCCTCGAACCGCAACACCGGTCGCCGTGAATCTGTCCTAGTCATCCACCCATTCCATCAGACCCGGCTGTTAGCCTGCGCGCATGTCACAGCTGAGGGATGTCGCTTGGCCGCCGGAGCCGATCAAGACCGCGAGGCTCGTACTCCGTGCGCCCGAGGCCCGCGACCGCGCGACATTCGTCGAGCTGCTGGCGTCGCCAGAGGTGCACACGTACCTCGGCGGCCCCCACCCTCGTGACGAGCTCGAGCGCACGCTGCCAGAGGTGCCGGAGCAGTGGCCGGGAAGCTTCGTCGTCGAGCTGGACGGGGCGATGATCGGCCAGGTCCTGGTCAGGACAGCAACGGAGCACCGTCGCCCCGCGGCCGCGGGGAAAGCGGATCTCGGCTACCTGTTCCTGCCGCGAGCGTGGGGCCTCGGGTACGCCGCCGAGGCCTGCGCGGCGGCACTCGCCTGGTTCGACGACACGTTCCCCGGCAAGCCGATCGTGCTCACCACTCAATCCGCCAACGCCGGCTCGATGCGGCTGGCAGCAAAACTGGGCTTCACCGAAGCAGAACGCTTCGAAGCCTGGGACGCCGAGCAGTGGCTAGGCCTGAGGACCCCCACCCTGCCGTCCGCTTGAGTCCCTGTGGAAGGCTTCGACTGCGGTGGGGAGGGTGTAGAAGAGGCGGCCGGGGCCGAGGCGGTCCAGGAAGCCGGCGGCTTCGAGGTCGTCGCGGAGGTCTTGTTTGACGCGGGCCAGGGCGAGGACGATGCCGCGGGCCTCCAGTTCTTCGCGGAGGGCGTCCAGGGCGTCGATGGCGGTGATGTCGATCTCGACGTTGGCCTCGGCGTTCAGCAGGAGCCACCGGACCGGGGTGGGCGCGTCGTCGACGGCGGCCAGGGCGCGCCGGTGGAAGTCCTCGGCGTTCGCGAAGAACAGCGGCGAGTCGTACCGGTAGACGACCAGCCCGGGGACAGGGCGCGCGTCGGGGTAGTCGTCGATGTCGTGCATCCCCGCGATCCCCGGGACATACCCCAGTACGCCGTCATGCGGGCGGGCGACCCGGCGTAGTACGTCGAGCACCGACAGGGCGACCGCGACGAGTACGCCGTACAGGACGTCGAGCGCGATCACGCCGACCGTCGTGGCCAGCGCCAGCAACAACTCGGTACGCCGGAACGCCGCGATCCGGCGGAATTCGCCGAGTTCGATCAACCGCAGCGCGGCGTACGCGACCAACGCACCGAGCGCGGGGATCGGGAACGTGGCAAGCAGCGGTCCGGCGAACAGCAAGGTCGCCACGATCGTCGCCGCCGCCACCAGCGAGTACACCTGGCTCTTCGCGCCGGACGCCTCCGCCAGAGCCGTCCGGCTGCCGCTGCTGCTGATCGGAAAGCCGCGCAGCAGGCCCGCCGACAGATTGGCCAGCCCGAGCACGAGCAGCTCCCGGCCCGGCTCGATGCGCCCGCCGCCGCGGCCTGCGAAGGCGCGACCGGTGAGGACGGTGTCGGTGTAGCCAACGAGCGCGACGCCCAGAGCGGGCAGCGCCAGCAGGCCGATGTCGTGGACCGACAACGCCGGGAGATGCGGAACCGGCAAGCCGCTGGGCACTGACCCGACCGTCGCCACTCCCCTGTCGCCCAAACCGGCAGCCCAGGTGACCGCCGAGGCCATCGCGACAACGACCAGCGGTCCCGGAAGACGCGGCGTCCACTTGGCGAGCGCCAACAGCGACGCCAGCGCGGTCACCGACATGACCACGGGGGCAGCCTGCCACTGGCCGATCAGCTGGATCGCGGACACGATCTCGGCCGATGGCCTGTCGCCGTCGACCGGAGCGCCGGTCAGTCGTCCGAGCTGACCGGCGATCATGATGACGGCGATCCCGGTCAGGTAGCCGATCAGTACCGGCTTGGACAGGAGGTCCGCGAGAAACCCCAACCGGGCCACCCAGCCGATCACACAGATCGCACCGACCAGCAGCGCCAGTACGGCGGCCAACGCCGCGAAGCGAGCCGGATCACCGGCGGCCAGCGGACCGATCGCGGTCGCGGTCAGCAGCGCGGTCGTGGACTCCGGCCCGAGCGACATCAGCCGCGACGATCCGAGCAGGAAGTACAGCACCAGCGGTCCGAGCGCGACCCACAACCCGGTCACCGCCGGCAGACCGGCAAGCTGCGCGTACGCCATCACCTGCGGAACGAAGTACGCGGCCACCGTCAGCCCCGCGACCACATCCGACCGCAACCAGGCCCGCTGGTACGCCCGCAGCGTCACGACCCCCGGAATGGACACCCCTAGCCGGCCAGGGTCCCGAAGACGATCACACCGAGCACCGGGAGAAGTAGGCCCAAAGCCCACTCCGCTTGACCGGTCCACGTCCACAGCATCAGCGCGGCCAGTGGGCCGAGGCCGAACAGGACCACGAGGATCAGCACGAATCCTGGGCCCACGTCCAGATCATCTGTCCCCAAGAATGCCGCCACGCCGCCTGCCAGGGCCAGCAACATCAGGGCGACCAGCAAACCCGTGACCACCCAGCGCCAGTCACCCGTCGACTTCCACATGACCGCGCCGACCCCCGTTGAGCCGACCAGGGTCAGCGGGACGAGATACCTGACCGATCGCATTCAGTGACTATGTCGCGGGTCCGACACTCTTGTCGAGGCCGGTCGAACTCAGGAGAGTAGGGGGACATGAAGGATCGACCAGCTGATATCGACGACATGCGGATCGTGCACTCGGCGCTGCGCCGCGACCTCGAACGCGTTCGGATCGTTGCCTCCGACCCCGAGTTGCTCACCGAAGCGCGCCGGCAGGCGATCGGTGAGCACGTGGTCTGGCTGATGCACACCTTGCACCGGCATCACCACGGCGAGGACGAACACGTCTGGCCGGAGATCCGGCGGCGCGACCCGGCGGCCGGGGCGTTGCTCGACCAGATGGACGCCGACCACCGAAGTATCGCCCAGCCGATGCGGGACGTCGAGGACGCCGGCGACCCGTTCGGCGCGGGCACCATGCCCGCATCCGAACTGCTCGACCGGCTGGCCCGTTTGCAGGCCGTGCTACTCCCCCACCTTGCGCGCGAGGAGCAGGAGATGATGCCGGTCGTCGCGAAACTCCTGTCGTACGACGAGTGGCATGACCTGGGCCATCGCGCGTTCGTCCGGGGCAAACCCCTGATGCACCTGGCGATGGAAGGCCACTGGGTCCTCGACAACGCGACCCCCGAGGACCGCGCCCGCATCATCACCGTCCTCCCCGCCGCACCCCGCTTCGTCCTGCTCCACCTGCTCGGCGGCCCGTACGCCAAGCGCCGCGAATCCCTCTGGTCCAACACGCCAGCCGCCGCCCTCCCACCCCTCCCCCTCGAAGATTCACGCTGACACCTGCTCACCGACGGCGTACGTGGAGGTGTCCTTCGAGGGGGAATCTCGGCGGGGCGGGTGTCAGTGTCTGCTCCCAGGCGAAGCCGCACTTCTGCGCGACTCTGCACGAGGCGACGTTGTCCACCTGATGAATCAGGGCAAGCCGTTCGAGCGCCACGAACGTGTCCCCCGCCCACTGCATGAGTACGTCGAGCGCACGCGGCGCCAGGCCCTGCCCGCGAGCCCACGCCGCGATCCAATAGCCCACCTCGGCCGTCGCCCCGCCGTCGGCGAACTCCTTCAGTACGACGTTGCCGAGCACGCGCTCGTCGTCGACCACGGCGAAACTGAACCGCTGCCCGGCCGCCCACCCCGAGTCCTGTGTCTCCATCCACCGCACACCGTCCGCAGTGCTGTCCACGGAAGCACTCGTGTAGCGCCGCAGATCCGGATCTCGGCAAATCTCGATCAGTTGGTCGATATCCGCCGCACGCCACGGACGAAGACGCAGAGCGGGAGCCGACTCTGTGGCCTCCACCGGCAAAGACACGCTGCTGTACACACCACGAACCCTAAACGTCGCCCCACGCAGTGGCAGCGTGGGGCGACGACGGGCGTCAGGTGAAGAGGCTGACGCCACCTGGGCCGACCAGCAGGCCGAGCACGATCAGTGCGGCGCCCCACATCATCTGGCCACGGAACAGCGACACGATCCCGGAGATGACGAGGATCACGGCGATGATCCACAGAATGAATTCCATGGTCCTTCCCCTTTCCAGAGCCGGGTTTCGGCCCGGCAGGTTGAATCCCCGTGCAGACCTCTTCGGTGCCCGCGCCTTCCCCGGACAAACCTGGTGACTCACAGTAGGGACACGGTCCGGATCCAGTGCCTTCTGCAACTTCTTCATAACCAGCCCCCAGACCATTGTCTGGGAAATCGATTTCTGCAACACTCCCTCGCGTGAGCAGCGTTGCAGGAACTAGGCGTCAAGGGAGCATCGACATGCGTCAACGGAGACTCAGGATCGTCGCAGCAGCAGCCGTGGCCGCGTTGATCGCCCTCGCGGGCTGCAGCTCGAATTCCGGCACCCCGGGCAGCTCCGGGGGCAACGGCGGACCGGCCGAGATCACCTTCTGGCAGTCGCAGTTCGAGCCGTACCAGCAGAAGTGGTTCAAGACGTACGTCGACAAGTTCAACGCGTCGCAGACCGACGTGAAGGTCAAGTACCAGGTCGTCCCCGGGGACACGTGGCAACAGAAGCTCAAGGCCGCGCAGGCCGCCGGCACTCAACCCGATGTCGCGACGACGAACTACGGCGGCATCCCCGCCGGCGTCGCGAACGGCCAGTTCGCCGAGCTCGACGGGATGCTGCCGGACAAGGCGTGGAGCGACATCAAGCAGAACGTCTCCGGCTTCGTCCAGGTCGGCGGCAAGCACTACGCGTACCCGATGCTCGTGGAACCGTCGACCGTCCTGTACTACCGCACCGATCTCGCGAAGGCCGCCGGTCTCGACCCGAACACGCCGCCCAAGACCTGGGACGAGCTGCTCACCTGGGCCGAGAAGCTGACGAAGGGCACCGTCAAGGGGATGTCGATCGCCTCCGTCGCGCCGGACCTCGGCTGGTCCAGCTGGGGCCTGCAGTACAACGCGTGCGGCCACCTGCCGATCAACGACGACTGGTCCGCCGCGAACGCGAAGGACCCCTGCTACACGAAGCTCTTCGAGTTCTACCAGACCCTGTTCCAGAAGGGCTGGATCCCGCAGCAGCCGAAGGTCGGGTACCCCGACGCGACGCCGTACGGTCAGGGTCAGGTCGCGATGATGGCGAACGGCTCGTGGGCGGTCGGCCAGCTCAAGCAGAGCTTCCCAGCGATGATCAAGAACACCGCGGTCGCGCCCTTCCCGTCCGTGGACGGCGATCCGAGCAAGCCGACCGCGACGCTCGGCGGCTGGACGCTGACGGTCGACGCCAAGTCCAAGCACAAGGAAGCGGCGGCGAAGTTCATCGAGTACCTGCTCGCGGGCGACCCGGCGATCATGGCCGACTTCTTCCGGCAGAGCGGCTTCTCGAAGTACACCGTCCGTACGTCGGTCGACCAGGCGCTCGCCAGTGACCCGGCGGCCACCGCCGACCCGTTCATGAAGATCATCAGCGACAAGGTGGTCGCGACCGGCAAGGCCGAGCCGGCGTACCCGTTCGACATCTCGCTGGCCTTTGCGACCGCGATCGAGTCCGTCATGAAGGGCAAGTCCGACATCCCGGCGGCGACGCAGAAGGCGAGCGACGCGATCGACCGCGTCATCAAGCAGCAGCGCCTCAAGGGCACGGCACCGAAGGGCTGACACAGTATGTCCATGATCGACACGCCGGCCCAGCCGATGACCCGGGCCGGTGACCCGACCGGCCCGGGCGGTACGTCGTCGCGCCGGCGCCGGCGTCCCCGGAAGATCACCGAACAGGTACCGCGGCACCTGCGGGCCCATCTCACGGCGTACCTGATGATCACGCCGATGGTCGTCCTGCTCGGCATCTTCGTCATCTGGCCGCTCGTCTACGCGTTCTATCTCAGCTTCTTCGAGATGAGCTTCTACAAGGACGCCGAGTTCGTCGGGTTCGACTTCTACAAGTACGTGCTGACCGACCCGGAGTTCTACGAGTCGCTCTGGGTCGGTCTCAAGTTCGCGCTGATGGTGGTGCCAACGATCCTGGTGCTCGCACTGCTCTTCGCGAGCTTCATCGCGACGCTGTCGAAGCGGATGGCGGCGTTCATGAAGACGACCGTCTACGTGCCGGCGGTCGTCTCGAGCGTCGTCGCGGCGATCATCTTCGTGTTCATCTACCAGGACGAAGGCTTCGCGAACTGGTTCATCGGGCTGTTCGGCCAGGGTCCGCTCGCGTGGCTCAACACGGCGTCGACCGCGCTGCCGGCCGTGGCGATCCCCGCGATCTGGCTCGGCTTCGGCGTGTCGACGCTGATCATGCTCGCCGGCATCCTCGACATCCCGGACAGCTACTTCGAGTCGGCCAGGCTCGACGGCGCGAACTTCTGGCAGCGCACCCGCTACATCACCGTCCCGTCGCTGCGCAACGTCATCCTGTTCCTGCTCGTCTCCGGGCTGACGCTGACGATCCAGGAGTTCCAGCTTCCGCTCGTGATGACGAACGGCGGCCCGGTCAACGCGACGAACACGCCGAACCTCTACATCTTCAACAGCTTCCGCGACGCCACGCCGTACGCGACGAGCTACTCGCTGACCGCGGCGCTGCTGCTGTTCCTCGTCATCGGCACCATCTCGCTCATCATCTTCCGGGTCGTCAGCTCCGAGAAGTCGTCGGACGCCTGAGTCGGCGTCACCGAAAGGACCCATCGATGAACCGCTCGTGGTACGCCCCACGCCGGCTCCTGTCCTACCTGCTGGTCGCCGGGATCGCCGTGACCTCGCTGTTTCCGCTCGCGTGGATGGCGATCTCCGGGTTCAAGGGCCAGAACGAGGTACTGCGCACCCCGTTCCAGTTCTTCCCCGATGTCTGGCGGCTCGACAACTACCGCCTGATCCTCGCGGACCCGGCGTTCGTCCGGGCGATGGTGATCACGTTCATCGGCGCCGTGATCTTCACCGTGGCGAGCCTGGTCGTGAACTCGATGGCGGCGTACGCGTTCGCCCGGCTCGAGTTCGCCGGGAAGCGGCTGTGGTGGCTGGTCTGCATCACGCCGATGTTCGTCCCGGCGATGGCGATCCTGCTGACGTCGTTCGTCGTCGTCAGCAAGCTCGGGATGCTCGACACCCTCGCCGTACTGATCATTCCCGGTGTCGCGGCGAGCGGGCAGATGTTCTTCCTGCGGCAGTTCTATCTGAACATGCCGGCCGCCGTGGAGGAGGCCGCGCTCATCGACGGCGCGACCCGGTGGCAAATCTTCCTGCAGATCTTCGTCCCGCAGTCGCTCGGGCCGTTCGTCGTCGTCGGCATCGCCTCGTTCCTCGGGTACTGGAACTCCTACGTCTGGCCGGTGCTGGTCGTGTCGAACCCCGACCTGACCCAGATCATGCAGTACCTCGCGACGTTCCGCTCGGCGCGCGGTAACGAGTGGGGCCTGCTGATGGCCGGATCGACCCTGGCCGCGCTGCCGACGATCCTGCTCGTGCTCATCTTCCAGCGTTACATCGTCAACGGCGTCCGCCTCGCGGGCATCAAGTGACCCCGACGCCGGGCTGCTGCGTTCCTCGCCCGGCGCAGTGCATGATGGGCAGGTGACGGACCTTGGATCGGCCGCTGACGGCTTCTCGCGGCTCGCTCTGGAGATGCATGACGCGTCGGGCGTGGACGAGACCGTCGAGGCGCTGGTCGAGTTCGCGCTGAAGGCGCTGAACTGCGAGTACGCCGGCGTCGCGCTGCACACCGCAGGCGGGCCCCCGGAGGTGCCCGCCGTCACCGATCCGGCCGTCGCCGAGATCTATCGGTTCCAGCTCGCCGGCGACGAGGGACCGTTGGCGGAGTGCATGCGCGACCGCGCCACGGTCTCGATCCCGGATCTCGTCGAGGAGACCCGCTGGCCGGAGTGGACCAAGAAGGTTCTCGAGCTCGGGGTTCGCAGTGTTCTCGACGTTCCGCTGTGGACCGGGTTCGGCGCCGTCGGCGTCCTGGGTCTCTACAGCCGTCGCCCCGAAGCCTTCGGGGTGGACGAGGAGGCCATCGCTCATATCCTCGCCCGGCACGCGGCGGTGGCCGTCGCGACCGCGCGCCGCGAGGAGAACCTGATGGTCGCCGTCGATGCCCGGAAGCTGGTCGGCCAGGCGATGGGGATCCTGATGGAGCGCTACGACCTGGACAGCGACCGCGCCTTCGAGGTCCTCCGCCGCTACTCCCAGGACACCAACACCAAGCTCCGCGAGGTCGCCCAGCAACTGATCGACAGCCGCCGCCTCCCCCACGTCTGACGGTCGTCTGTATCACCGGTGGGTGCCCGAGGGCTCTCGAAGGGAAGGTGGTGCGACCGGAGGCGAGGGTGTGCATGTCTGAAGACACGGATGTGGTGGAAGTCGAGCTGCTGGCGGTCGGGGCCGGGCCGTCGAATCTCGGGCTGGCGGTGGCACTCGAGGAGTTGGCGCCGGAGGTCGCGGCGAGCACCTTGCTGATCGACCGGAACCCGGCGATCGAGTGGCAGCCGGGCATGTTGATGCCGTGGGCGACGAGCCAGGTGTCGTTCCTCAAGGATCTGGTCACGCAGCGGGACCCGTGCAGCCGGTTCTCGTTCCTGAACCACCTGTTCGAGACGGATCGGCTCGACGAGTTCGTCAACATGAGCACGTTCACGCCGTACCGCGTCGAGTTCGCGGAGTACCTGCGCTGGGTCGCGGACTCGCTCACCCAGGTCCGCATCCGGCTCGGCTGTGAGGCAGCCGCCGTACGGCCGCGACGGGACGACGCCGGGTCGGTGACGGGCTGGGTCACGAGCCTGGCCGACGGTACGACGATCCTCAGCAGGTACCTGGTGTACGGCGGGAGCCGCGAACCGAACATCCCGCCGGAGCTGGCCGGCGTGTCCCGCGACCGGATCATCCACAGCACGCAGTACCGCCACCGGGTGGCCGAACTGGATGGCGAGCTGCCGTACCGGGTGGCCGTGGTGGGCAGTTCGCAGAGTGCCGCCGAGATGTTCCGCGCACTCCGCGACGATCTGCCCGACAGCGACATCAGCTGGCTGATGCGGTCCATCGGGCTGAGCTCGGACCAGTCGAGCAAGTTCACCAACGAGATGTACTACCCGTCGTTCGTCGACGAGTTCTACGACGCCCGGCCGGCGGCCCGCGAGCAGATCCTCCGGGAGCTGTACCGGACCAACTACTCGGTCGTCACTCCCCCGATGCTCGAGCACCTGTACGCCGACCTGTACCTCGACCGCTTCCAGGAGCGCACCGATCGGCGACTCGTCACGATGGTGGACATCACGTCAGCGCATGAGGCCGGCGACGAAGTTGTCCTGGAGCTGACCGATCGGCGGACCGGAGCGGTCACCGAGCTGCGCCGCGATCTGGTGTTCCTCGGCACCGGGTTCGACACCCGGATGCCGCGGCTGGTCCGCGACCTCGCGAACGACCTCGGCCTGGAGCAGGTCGAGGTGTCCCGTCAGTACCGACTGGAGATGGGCAGCGACAGCACCGCGGCGTGCTATCTGCAAGGCGTCAACGAAGAGACGCACGGGATCTCGGACTCGCTGCTCAGTGTGCTGGCGCAGCGGGCCGAGGAGATCTGCCGGGACATCGTCGCGCATCGGGGCCGAATCCCGGTGACGGCTGTATCAGCCGAGGAGCCGGCCGGGCTCTAACGGGTGGGAAGAGCCCATGAGAAAAGGCAGCCCCGCAAGGAGAACCGGATGACGACACTCGAACTGGACCGCCCGGCCGACGGTGTGGCACTGGCCCGGGAACGGACGTTCGCCGGCCTGCGTTCGGCGATGCCGCCCGGACTCATGGCCGAAGCGCTGCGCTGCAGCGGACGGCTTCTGGACGAGCTGCCGCACCGGCAGGAGCTGGAGCGCAACCTCGTCCTGGTGGCGTTCGGCGGCGGCAAGGACAGCGCGTACATGCTGGCCTTCGTCCGGGCGATGCAGCTGATCCTGGACCGGGTCCACGGCCGGACGTTCCGGATGCGGGTGGCGACCAATCGGCACGCGGGGATGCCGCGCGCGGTGCTGGAGAACATCGACCGCGAGTACCAGGCGCTGGGGCTGACCGACGATCCGGACTGCGAGCTGCTGCTCGTGGACGGTGACGAGATCAGCGAGTTCGACGTCGACTCCCCGCAGCGCGACCACGTCGTACGGCGTAATCGGCTCGACATCCTGATGACGGGTCATCGGACGTTCGCCGACGGCCGGCCGACGTTCTGCAACTCCTGCAATCTCAGCGTTTTCAACGCGTTCGGGCTGGCGGCGGCGTACGGCGACGGCGCCGATGTGCTGATCACCGGCGACTCGCCGCAGGAGCAGCGTCAGTACAGCTTCTGGGTCGGGCGGCTCGCGCGGGGTCTGCGGACCGGGCCGCCACGGTCCAGCGGGAACGGGTTCGGGCGGGTGCTCGGCCGGCTCGACGACATCTCGCAGTCGTACTTCGCCGACATCCACGGCGCGAACGACACCGCCGCGATCACCGAGCGCCGGGTCAGCGTCGACGTACCGGATCGGCTGCGGTTCTTCACCGTCTACGGCGAGACCGCCTACGCGGCCGGTGACCATTTCGACCTGCTGACCGGCTTCCTGGGTTTCGAGTTCGATGATCTCGCGTTCAGCTTCACCGAGTCCGACTGCGCGAACCCCGCGCTGATGGCGCATCTACGCGGTCTCAAGGCCGAGCGCCTGTTCCAGCGTTCGTACGACGAGGGTCTGGCCGAGTACGTCGAGTTCGCGCTCGGCCTGATGCGCAAGAAGGACATCCCGGGTGAACTGGTCGAGATCATGCGCGCCCGGTACGACGGTCCGGACGCACCGGTGCGGATGCGGCGGGCCGCCGAGGAGTACGCGCTGACGACGTTCGGGCTCACCGAGGAGCACCTGGTCTGCATGACCTACTCCCCCTTCGCCGGACAAGGCGCCGGGCTCCAGCAGTTCCTGGATCGCGAGTACCCGGCCCTGTCCACGCGGACCAGCGACATCCACAGCCTGCTGGCCGGTGCGGCCGACGATCCCACGCTGGATGCGGAACTGGAGCGGATCAGCGGACTCACACCGAGCCAGTTGCGGGTGCTCTACAGCCGGTCCGTGCAGAGCGCCGGCGGCGGTACGCCGGTCATCGACCTGATCCTGGCGGGCGATCCGCACAAGGCGGTCATCGAGACCCGGCACTCCAAGGACGGTCCGAACACCTTCGAGCAGATTTCGGGACGGTAGTCATGGTCGTACACATCTCCCGGCTGGATCGCGACAACCTGCTGCACGAGTACGGCGTGGACACCCAGCGCCTGCAGCCGTGGCCAGTACTGAATGCGCCGTTCGAGACCAGCTACGCGGTCTGCCGGGCGGGGACGGTGTCCAAGCTGCACACCCACCACGAGCAGGAGATCTTCGTCGCCGTCGCCGGGGAGTGCGAGGTCGAGTGCGGCGGTGAGCGGCAGCCGTTCCGGGCCGGTGACGTCGCGTACTTCACGCCCGGCCAGCTGCACCGGGTGCACAACCTCACCGACGAGGACTTCGTCTTCTGCAGCATCTGGTGGGACCCGGAGATGGCCCACCGGTTCCTCGCCGAGTACGCCGGATCCGACACCGAGACGCTCGCTGCCGAGGCCGCGGCGAACGCCGACGAGAACGCCGAAGCCGCCGAGGCCATCGAGACCGCCGAACGAGTAGGAGCCGTCCAATGACCCAAGTGCTGCCGTCCGACGACGACCGTCCCGTCCTCGTCCTCGGTCCGAACCCGACACCGAACGGCGGCATGCACCTCGGCCACATCGCCGGGCCGTACCTGGCCGGCGATGTCTACGCCCGGTACCAGCGGGCCCGTGGGCGGAACGTCATCTTCACCTCCGAGACCGACGACAGTCAGACGTACGTCGTGGCGTCGGCCGGCCGGGCGGGTATCACGCCCGAGCAGCTGTGCAAGGAGTCGACGGCCAAGATCCAAGGTGCTTTGAGCGCGATCGGCATCTCGATCGACGGGTTCGGCCCGTTCGACCAGACCTACCGCGCCACAGTGCTGCAGTACTTCAGTGCCCTGCACGCCGCCGGTGTGTTCCGGTTGAAGACCGTCCGGTTGCCGTACCTGGAACGGACCGGCGAGTTCATGGTCGAGGGCCTGATCGAGGGCGACTGCCCGGTCTGCCTGACGTCCAGCCGCGGCGGGTTGTGCGAGACGTGCTGCCACCCGAACAACTTCGACCAGCTGCTCAACCCGCATTCGACGATCAACCCGGACGACAAGCTCACGTACCGCGAGGCCACCATCATGGTGCTGCCGCTGGAGGAGTACCGCGAGCGGCTGACGACGTACCACGAGAAGCTCAAGGAGCACCGCAGGCCGCATGTCCGGCAGATGATCGCCGAGCTGCTGTCCCGGCCGCTGCAGGACGTGCCGATCACGTTCCCGCTGACCTGGGGTATCGACGCCCAGTTCCCGGAGGTCCCGGGGCAGGTGCTGAACGCGTGGCTCGAACTGATCCCGGCCGGCATGTTCACCACGTCGTACGCCGCCGCGAAGCTCGGCCGCGACACCGTCCCGGGTGAGTTGTGGCGTAAGGCCGAGGACCTGCGGATCGTGCACTTCCTCGGCTTCGACAACGCGTACTACTTCTGTCTGCCGCACATCGCGATGCTGATGGCGCACGGCGACAAGTACGTCTGGCCGGAGTCGATCATCAACAACGAGTTCTACGAGCTGGAGAGCTCGAAGTTCTCGACCAGCAAGGGACATGTCCTGACCCCCGAGGAGCTGCTCGAGGAGGTACCGCGCGACATCGCCCGGCTGTACCTGGCGCTCACCGCACCGGAGTACCAGCGGTCCACCTTCAGCCGGGCGGGTCTCGACACGATGGCCGCGGACCGGCTGGTCGGCCCGTGGAACCAGCTGGCCGGCATCCTCGCCAAGGCGATGGCGAACGCCGGCGCCGACAGCAGCCGGCTCCCGGTCTCGGACGCGGGTCGTCAGCGGGTGGCGCTGATGCTCGAGCGGTTCGACCTCGGGTACGAGATGCCGACGTTCAACCTGAACCGTTCGGCGGACACCGTGCTGATCCAGATCGACCGGTTGCGGCGGCAGGCGACGACCCTCGACAGCCAAGGTCTCGACGAGCAGCCCGAGGCCTGGGGAGACCTGTTCTGCGAGGTGAAGGCGCTGCTCGCGCTGGCCTCTCCCCTCCTCATCGACCTCGCCGCCGCGGCTCGCGAAGCCGGCGTCTTCGACGACTCACCGGAGAGCGGGACCCTGGTCGCGGGAGCTTTCGACGTCGCCGAGGTCACCCCGTTCGCGCCTCCCTTGCTGGCGGCCGACGTGGCCGCCGGGTGATCCCAGATGCGCATCACCGTGGTCGGTGGTGGCGTGGTCGGCCTGCTCACCGCCGTCGAATGTGTCCGCGCGCCCGGCGTCAGCCGGGTGGACCTCGTCGACGCCGGCCCGATTCCATCGCCTACCGCCACCTCCAACGACCGGCTGCGGGTGGTCCGCGCCCTCCATCGCGGCGAGCCCGCGTTGACGGCGGCGGCAGCCCAGGCGCATGCCGGCTGGTTGGAGGTCGAGAGCGTGGTCGGCTCGCGCTTCTACCACCCGGCCGGGGCGCTCACTGCCATGCCCGAACAGAACGTGGCAGCCGAGCTCGCCGTCCTCACCACGGCCGGTGCGAGAGCCTGGGGA
The DNA here is from genome assembly GCF_004331375.1 of Kribbella speibonae. NCBI lineage: Bacteria > Bacillati > Actinomycetota > Actinomycetes > Propionibacteriales > Kribbellaceae > Kribbella > Kribbella speibonae. The sequence goes on from NZ_SJKC01000007.1 coordinate 261,590, forward strand.
TTGTCGCCGGCCGATCTCACCGGACGGTATCCGTGGATCCGGTTCCCGCCCGGATCCGGAGCCGTCCTGGAGGCCACGGCCGGGGTCGTCCTGGCCGATCACGCCTTGGTCGCGGTGGCGCGCTGGCTGGGAAACCGGCCGCAGGTCCAGCTGCACCCGCACCAGCGGGTCGTTGAGGTGACCCAGCATGACGCCGGTGGGGTCATCCGGTTCGCAGACGGCACGACCCGTACCGCCGACCGAGTGATCGTGGCGACCGGGCCGTGGTCCCGCGAGCTGGTGCCCGCGGCCGTCGCCGCCGATCTGACGCTGTATCGGCAGAGCGTGCTGTCTTACCGGCCTCAGTCGGCCGGGATGCCCGCGGTCCTCGGGCTCGGTCCGGCAGGCGATGCGTGGTTGATGCCCGCGCCGGCCCATTCGGACGCATCGCTGCGGCTCAGCGCGGCCAGCGCGTGCCGGCCGGCGGCGGCCATGACCGATCGCGCCACTCCCGAGCGCTGGCGCGAACATCTCATCGGCGTGTTCACCGACGTACTCCCAGGGTTCGATCCGGCGGCGGTGGTCGACTGTTTCGACGGGTTCTACCTGTCCGAGCGGACCCGCGGCGGGCCGCTGCTGGCGTCGTACGGCGCGGGCGCGGTCTGGGCGTACGCCGCGTGCGGCGGAATGTCGTTCAAGTTCGCACCGCAGATCGCCCGCGCGATCGCCGATCGCGCCGTCGGCTCGACCCCGCGCCCCACCGGACTGGACGCGGTCGACCGGCCGCGCTTCCTCGCCGCGGCCGGTAAGGAGTAGAAACCGTGAAGCTACTTGCGCTTGAAGCCGTCCAGAACGCGCGCTACTACCAGTCCCGCTACCGCCAGATCGAAGAGTTCGGCGGCACCTTGTTCGTTCTCAACGGCCTCGGCGAACCGGACTACTGGCCGGCTGACCGCTACCGGATCGCCGGCTCCCGGCACATCGACGACATCATCGCGACGGCCCGCGCGTGGCACGCCACCGAGCAGTTCCACGGCGTCCTCACGTTCTCCGAGTCCGGCGTACTGACGGTGGCCGCGGTAGCGGAAGCGCTCGGGCTGCCGGGGGTCGGCCTGGACGCGGCCAGGATCAGCCGCAACAAGCTTCTGATGCGCGAGGCCCAGGAGCGCGGCGGTGCGCCGGTGCCCAGGTTCCGGCTGGCGCCTGATCTCACCGCAGCGCTCGCCGCCGCGGAGGAGTTCGGGTACCCGGTCATCCTCAAACCGACCTTAGGTGCCGCGAGCAACTTCGTGTTCAAGATCGACGACCCCGCCGAGCTCCGGACCCGGTTCCCGCAGGCGCTCGACGGGATGGCGGGCATGTCGTGGTTCCGGATGGAGGCCGAAGGGGTCGACCTCGGCCCGTACGGGTTGCTCGTCGAGTCGTTCCTGGACGGCCGGGAGCTGCAGATCGAGGCGCTCGCCTGGGACGACGAGGTGTACCTCGGTTCGATCGTCGACCGGATCACGATCGAGGGCAACACGTTCGATGACGACGCACACCGCGCCCCGACCACGCTCGACGCGGATCAACTGGCCGCCGTCCATGAGGTGGTCACCACGGCCGCGCACGCACAGGGGTTGCGGCGCAGCGTCATGCACGCCGAGGTCCGGTTCCATCAGGGCAAGCCGCACCTGCTGGAGATCGCGGTCCGGCCGGGCGGGGGCGGGCTCGACTACTTCGCCCGGCTCAGCACCGGCTACTGCCCGATCCGCGCGACCATGGCCGTCGCCGCCGGCACCAAGCCCGACGTCCAGCACTATCACCCGACCGGCGTGCATCTGGCCGGTACCTGCCTGATCGGCGGACCGGGCCAGATCGAGCGAATCACCGTACCGGCCGCGGTCGCCGAGTCCGACCGGGTGTTCTTCCTCAAGATCACGGCCCAACCGGGCGACGTCGTCCGGCGGCCTCCGGACGGCAACAACATCCTCGGTTTCCTCTGCACCAGCGGAGCGACCTTCGACGAAGCGATCCGGACGGCGTACGAGTTCGCCGCGCAGATCGACGTACAGCTGGCCGCACCGGCGCCCCGGCTCACGGCCTGATTCAACTCACGAGAGGTGACCTGGATGTCCACGGTGTTGTCCGAACAGCAGTCCGAGCAGCCGTCCGAGGACGGCCGACGGAAAGCCAGGGTCGAGGGTGGCACCGTCACCTGGGCCTGCAACCCCGGCTTCCCGCCGGCCGCCATCTTCCCGTTCACGCCGCGGGAACGGATCGGCATCCGCAACCTGTACGAGTTCCAGGTGCTGATGTTCCGCCCGCTGTACTGGCTCGGCTGCGAGGGCAGACCGGAGGTGAACCCCGACCTGAGCCTCGCCTACCCGCCGGAGTGGAGCGAGGACGGGCTGAGTGTCACGGTCACGCTCAAGCCTTGGCAGTGGTCGAACGGTGAGCCGATCTGCGCCGACAACGTGATGTTCTGGGTGAACATGATGGCGGTCAAGGGCGACCGGCTCGGCTACTACGTACCCGGCTACTTCCCGGACAACCTGTCGTCGTACGAGAAGGTTGCCGAGGACAAGGTTCGGTTCACGTTCGACGAGGTGTACTCCAAGACCTGGGTGGAGATGAACCAGCTGTCGCTCATCACGCCGATGCCGAAGGCCTGGGACCGCACCGCGAGCGGGCCGGCGCGAGCGTCGTACGACGTGGCTGACATCCCTGCCGTCTACGACTACCTGGTGGCGCAGAACGGCGAGTGGACGGTCGAGGCGAACCACTTCCGGGGCGGCTGGGCCGAGAGCCCGGTGTGGAGCGTCGTCAACGGCCCGTGGCGGTTGAAGAGCTACACCGTCGACGGCGTCGTCACGTTCGTCCCGAACGACAAGTACTCCGGGCCGAACAAGCCGCACCTGGACGAGTTCCGGCAGGTGCAGAACGACACCGACGAGCTGATGTACGAGCGCCTGCTGGCCGGACCGGACGCACCGGACGGGATCCAGATCGGGTACCTCCCGTTCGGGATGGGGCTCACCGACGACGGCGAGGACCCGCTCGCGGACTCGTACCGGCTGGTGCCGCAGGACGTGTTCGTGGTGCGCTACATGCCGTTCAACTTCGACAACGACTCCACCGCGGCGCGGATCTACAAGCACATGTACGTCCGGCAGGCGCTGCAGATGTGCCTGGACCAGGATCGCGCGATCCGGGAGATCTACCACGGCAACGCGTACCGGATGGACGGGCCGGTACCGCCGTCGCCGGCCAACCCGCACGTGTCGCCGAAGCAGCGCAAGGACCCGATGCCGTTCGACGTCGACGCCGCGCGCGAGCTGCTCGAGGCGCACGGGTGGGACACCAGCACACTGCCGGCCCGCTGCGTCCAGCCGGGTGACGTGGCCGGTTGCTCCGGCGACGGCGTCGACATCAGCGACGAGATGTCCTTCACGATCCGGTACGTCGAGGGCAAGGCCGCGCTGACCCGCCTGCTGGAGATGTACCGGGAGGATGCGGCGAAGGCCGGGATCGAGCTCAAGCTGGAGCCGGTCTACGGGTCTGTGATGGTGGCCGAGGACCACAGCCCCGACGTCCCGAGCAAGCGGCTGTGGGAGATCAACACCTGGAACGGCGGCTGGTCCTTCTACGGCCACCTCACCGGCGAGATGCTCTTCCGCACCGGCGGCGGCAGCAACTTCGGCGACTACAGCGACCCGAAAGCCGACGAGCTCATCGACCGCACAGTCCACAGCGACGACCCAGAAGCCATGTACGCCTACCAGGACTACATAGCCGCCCAAGTCCCCACCATCTGGTCCCCCGGCTTCCCCAACCGAATGTTCGAAGTAGCCAAAAACCTCCAAGGCATCGAGCCGGTAAACCCCTACGGCCTAATCACCCCCGAAGACTGGTACTACGTCGAGAAGTAACCACCTTGAGGGAAGAAATCAAAGAAAGAACAGAAAACAGAGAAGAGAAATTTAGGGTGGCGGCCCGCTTCGGCGGTCGACCGGAAGTATGTCCGGACGACCGTCAAGCCATCCACCACCCTAAATCTCTGCCTCTGAAGGCCTTCACATGCAAGAAACGGAAGAAAGAAGAACAAGATACAGAGGAGGCTTCAGCTGGGCTGAAGCCTGCTTGGCGCCTGCGGTTATGCGCGTCCAGTCGACCGGCCGGCTGGAAGGACCAAGCCTGGGGAGAATTATGTGCCGAATCGGGTAGAAAATCCTCCCTACCCCAGCTTCGCTGCTCCGGTTGTCGCATGATGCCGGCGGGTGTCCGGAAGGAAGTTTGCACTCAGCGGCAATTACGTTCCGGCGAGCGGTCCATGGGAGCTTCGCGCCGACGCATGAACTCGGTGATCTCGTCACGGCGAGCACGAGTGTAGTTGCTCGCGCATCCACAGCTGGCTCCACAGATCAATCAAGTCTCCAGTTGACCGCTCAAGCCAGCCACCACTCTAAATCTCTTCTTCTCTGTTCTTTCTCGTCTCTATTTGAGAGTGGCGGCCGGCTGTCCAAGCCGGCCGCCACTCTTAATTTCTTCTTTGTTCTGTTCTTTCTTTGTCTAGGGTTTTGGGGGGAGGGTTGAGGCTGGTAGGTGGTGCATGCCTCGGAGGAGGGTGCTGGGTTCCCATTCGAGGTAGCTGGGGTCGGCGGTCATGTGGAGGTGCGGGAAGCGTTCCAGGAGGCGGGTCAGGGCGATGTTCGTCTGCATCTTGGCCAGGGGCTGGCCGATGCAGAAGTGGGGGCCGTGGCCGAAGCCGAGGACTCCGTTGGGGCGGCGGTCGAGGTCGAGGGTGTTCGCGTTCGGGAACTGTTCGTCGTCGCGGTGCGCGGACAGGATCGACAGCGCGAGGATGTTGTTCTTCGGGACGACGACGTCGCCGATCTCGATGTCCTCGGCTGTGAACCGGAACGTCGCCACGCCGACGCCGCCGTCGTACCGCATCAGCTCGTCGATCGCCTGCGGCATGATCTCCAGGTCGCCGCGCAGCCGCGCCATCGCGTCGGGGTTGGTGAGCAGGCTGAGGATCCCGTTCGAGAGCGTGTGCTGCGACGTGATGTGGCCGGCCACGGTGTACAGGAAGATCATCGCGACGAGTTCGTCGTCGCTCAGCCGGTCGCCGTTCGGGCTGCCTTCGAGCATCGCGCTGACCATGTCGTCGGCCGGGTTCTTGCGCTTCATCGCGATGATCTCGTGCCCGTACGCGAGCACGTTCTTCGAGGCCTCCTCGACCACCTCCGGCGGGTGCCCGGCGCCGACCAGTTCGACGGCCCACTGCTGGAACCGCTCACGGTCCTCGAACGGGATTCCGAGCACGTCGCAGATCAGGTTGATCGGCAGCGGCTGCGCGTACTCGGTGACCAGGTCGACGTCGTCGCGGCCCTCGAGCTTGGACAGGTAGTCGTCGACCAGCTGCTCGATCCGCGGCCGGAACTCGTCCATCCGGCGCAGCGTGAACGCCTTGCTCACCAGCGACCGCAACCGCGTGTGCCGGGGCGGGTCGCTGTTCAGCATGTGCTGGGACAGCTCGTCGTCGAAGCCGACGTCGGGTTTCTCGTCCTCCACATAGGTCCCGGTGTGGCGGGCGAACATCTCGTTCATCCGCGTGCCGTCCTTGCTCACCCGGGGATCCTGCAGCAGCGCCCGTACGTCGGCGTACCGGGTCACCAGCCAGACGTCGGCACCGTGCGGGAACACCACGTGATGCACCCGGCCGGCCTTCCGGTACGGCTCGAGGATCTCGTACGGCCTCTGCATGAAGTCGTCCGGGATCCTTGGGAGGGCCTCCGTCATTTCGGTTGTCATAGGTCCGATCCTCCTGGCTGCAGGCATGTCGACAGGGGCGCACGTACGCTTCCGTTACGCGTCGCCGTCATTCATCAGAGGCGCCCGCGGGCCCGCCCTGATACGCCTTGTTTTGTTGCCTTTGAGGGCTGTCCGTACGGCGCTCCAACCGATAACGTGCAGGGTCGAACGCACAGAGGGGTGGAGTGGCTGATGAGCGAAGAAGTCGACCGCGAACCGGGTTCGGCCGAGCAGCCAGGCGCCGGCCTGGGTGCCATCGCTACCTGGCGCCAGACGTCGATCACGTCGAAGGCGCTGCTGTTCGGAGTTTTCGTCAACCGGCTGGGCGCCTTCCTGCAGATCTTCCTGGTGCTGTTCATGACCCACCGCGGGTTCACGGCCGGCCAGGCGGGTCTCGCACTCGGCATCTACGGCGCCGGCCATGTGCTGGGAGCGTTCATCGGCGGCTGGCTGACCGATCGGCTGAGTGCCCGGGCCGCGACGCTGATCAGCATGCTGGGCTCGGCCGCGCTGATCGTCTCCATCCTCTACATCAACGTGTACTGGGTGATCCTCCTGGCGATCATCACGGTCAGTACCGTCAGCCAGCTGAACCGGCCGGCCGCCCAGGCGATGCTGGCCGAGCTGACCAAGCCGGGTCAGCTGGTGATGACGATGGCGATGTACCGGCTGGCCATCAACCTCGGTACGGCGGTGACGCCGATCGTCGGCGTCGCGCTGGTGTCGGTCTCGTACGACCTGCTGTTCTGGGCCGAGGCGTTCGCGGCTGTGCTCTACAGCGCGATCGCCTGGAAGTTCCTGCCCGGCAAGGCCGCGCCGGACGAGGCCGCGAGCGCCGCCAAGGCCGCGGAGCCGAAGCAGGGCTACCGCGCGGTGCTGGCGGACTGGCGGTACGACTTCTACCTGGCCGCCGTGTTCCTGGTGACGATCGTCTACTGCCAGTACATCGCGGTGCTTCCGCTGGCGATCGTGAACGACGGCCTCAGCCTGTGGTGGTACAGCGTGATCGTCTCCGCGAACGCCATCGTGGTCGCGGTCTGCGAAGTCCCGGCGACCAAGTACGTGCAGACCTGGCCGCTGCGGCTGACCGCGATCGCGGGATTCGGCCTCGTCGCGGTCGGGTACGGCGTCTACGCGATCGCACTGGTCCCGGTCCTGCTGGTCATCGGCACCCTGATCTGGACGACGTCGGAGATCATCGGTGCACCGACCACGTTCGCGTACCCGGGGATGGTCGCGCCGCCGCACCTGCGCGGCCGGTACTCCGGTGCCATGCTGAGCGTCTTCGGTCTCGGAAACGCGATCGGTCCGGCGGTCGGCGTGTGGCTGTGGGAGCACGTCGGCCAGACGTTCTGGCTGTGGGCGGCCGGGGTGGCCGTCCTGTCCGCCGTCTGCGCGCGGATCGGCATGCGCCGCCCCGACGAACAGCCGGCCGACGCCGCGACCACCAAGGCTGAGGAGACCGAGGCGGCGCCTGGTGCCAACCCCGAAGCGGCAACCTGAGAAATCTGAAGTTCTGAAAGGGGGCCGGTGCGTCGCACCGGCCCCCTTTCGTCAGCTCTTGCGAACTGGAAGTGCGGTCCCCGGCTCGACGTCGGAGTTCTCCGGCAGAGCATGCAGGCAGCAGCCGACCGACGCGCCGGCGTCCAGCCGGACCACCTCGACGTCGGACTCGACAGACATGGCTCGCGCGTACACACCGCCGAACCCGTTGACGACGGTGTAGACACCCCAGTTCACGATCCACGGCGCCGGGTCGCCGTCCTGCATCGGGAACAGCTCCGGCACCGGCCGGATCCGGCGTTGGACGACCCACGGCCCGTCGAGCGCCTCCCGGACCCGTTCCTCCCACAGCTCCCCGTCGGTGTCTGCACGCCAGCCGAGCAGCACGCCTTCCCCGCTGTGCCGCGACGTCGGCTTGAGGACCAGGTCTGCCTGATGCCCGAGGACGTAGTCGAGCAGCTCGACCTGCGTGCCGTCCTCCAACGTCACCGGCCCCGGACGCACCATCCGGGTCCAGGGCAGGATCCGGTCGAGGCTCGTCAGCGTCTGCTGGTCGAAGTACTGGCGGTTCGCCTCGTCGGACAGCACCGCGAGCGCGCCCTTGCTGGCGAACATCTCGGCGTCCAGCGGCGTGAAGATCTTCACCTCGCCGCGGGCGGCGGCGTCCAGGACCGGATCCATCATCGCCGACGCGTCCGGGTACTCCAGCAGATCCTCCAGCATGAACAGACGCTGGATGATGTCGACCTTCAGGTCGCCGAGCCAGACGCCGCCGTCGCGGACCTCGAGCTGCCCGATGTGGCCGACGTGGGCGTCGATTCCCATGTCCTGCAGGCGTGTCGCGAAGTGCCGCATGTACGGCTCGAGCGTCTCGTAGCTGCTCGGCCAGTCGACGGTCGCCAGTACCGGCCGGGAGTCGTAGGAGAACCCGCTCTCGACGAACATGTTGTTGACCTGTTCGCGCATCGTGTCCACGTAGCTCAGGCGGTGCGTCTGTGCGAACTCCTCCAGGATCGGCTGCGACAGCAGGGCCCGTGCCATGTCGGACTGGTCGATGCCGCCGAGCGCGCTGCCCATGTTGAACTCGAGCAGCTTGAACCCGCTCTCGTCCAGGTACAGGTCGGCGCGGCTCTGCTTCGTCACGGTCGTGCCGCGGCTGCGCAGGACGGCCGAGACCTGGACGTCGGTCATTCCGACCGACCGCGCGAACGCCGCCAGGTCACCGCCGTACAACTTGTCGGGCAGGCTGGTCAGGGCAGCGTGCATTGTCAGGATGTCGTTCGCCAGCTGGTCGCACTCGTCGGCGCCGAGGAACAGCGGCCGCGCCAGGTACCGGCCGCCGTACACCGACTGCAGGCCGATCGACTCGGGGTGGGTGCTCACGAGTTCGGCGGCGGAGATCCCGCGGCGCTTGATCTCGTCCAGGTACTGGGCAGTGAGTTCAGCTCGGCTCAGGCCGGTCAGCATATTCGGGACCTCCGGGGTCAAGACGGAACAGAGCGCTCCTGCTCGGTCAGAGACCTGAATCGGCGCCCGGAAATACACCGGCCGGTGCGGGTATCTGATCGCGGCCCCCGCGCCCTCTTGTCGGCATGGAACTCATCTCCGAGGTCGGTACGCCGACCACCACCGCCGTACCGTCTGACGCTCTGTCCAACGCCGCGATCCGGCGGAGCACCCGGCGCCGGTACCTGATGTGCCCGCCCGCCCACTTCGACGTCGTCTACTCGATCAACCCGTGGATGAACCCCGCCAAGCCGACCGACCAGCCGATCGCGGCGGCGCAGTGGCAGCGGATCCACGACCAGCTGGTCGACCTCGGGCACGCCGTGGACGTGATCCCGCCGGTGCCCGGGCTGCCGGACATGGTGTTCGCCGCGAACGGCGCCACCGTCTGGGGCGACCGCGCGCTCGTGGCCCGCTTCCGCCATACCGAGCGGGACGCCGAGTCGGCGGCGTACCTGGACTGGTTCGCCGAGCGCGGTCTGCACGTCCAGCAGGCCTCGACGGCGAACGAGGGCGAAGGCGACTACCTGTCCGCGGGGCCCTGGTTGCTGGCCGGCAGTGGGTTCCGCACCGACCGCCGTGCTCATCTCGAGAGCGAGCAGTATTTCGACCGGCCGGTGATCGGGCTGACCCTCGTCGATGACAGGTACTACCACCTGGACACCGCATTGGCCGTGCTGGACGACGAGACGGTGATGTACTACCCGGGCGCGTTCACTTCGGGAAGTCAGGCGATCCTGCGCGAACTCTTCCCGTCCGCGATCATCGCAACCGCCGAGGACGCCGGTGTGTTCGCCCTCAACGCGGTGTCCGACGGCCTCCACGTCCTGATGCCGGCTGGTTCGACCGATCTGGTCGCGAAGCTGCGGGAAGCAGGCTTCGTGCCGATCGGCATGGATGTCTCCGAGCTGCTACGGGCCGGTGGCGGGGTGAAGTGCTGCGTGTTGGAGCTGCACGGTCCGGCAGGTCGCCGATGATCGACTACGACGGCAGGAAATTCTCCCCAGCCGGAGCGAACGGCGATGTCACGGTGGCGTCGTACCGGCAGAGCGGCGACCTGCTCTGGGCAGACTTCAGCGGAGGTCGTGTACGCCGTGGTTCGCTCACCGGCGTGTGCCGGCCGGACGACACACTGGAGTTCAGCTACACCATGGTGCTCGCCGACGGCGCACTGGTCGCAGGGCACTGCGAGAGCACACCGGAGATGCTGCCGGACGGCCGGATCCGTTTGCACGAACGCTGGGAACGGTACGGTCCGCACGCCGCGACCGGACTGTCGGAGCTCGATGAGATCGCGCCCGGCTGATCGGCCCGATGTAGCCGGATGTATCAGGCCACCGCCGGTCCGCACTCTGCTTGTCATGAATCACGCCGAAGGCTTGGAGGTCAGCGCCGACGGTTTGTCCGTTGTCCTGACCAGCGTGTCGTCGGACTCGCACACCTGGAATCTGGTCGTTCTGCAACTGGTTCTCGAGGAGCTCGGCCATCAGGTGCACAACCTCGGCGCCTGCGTTCCGGACGAGCTGATGATCTCCGAGTGTCTGCGCCTGCGACCGGATCTGATCGTGGTCAGCAGTGTCAACGGTCACGGCTTCCACGACGGGTTGCGGCTGATCCGTCAGGTCCGGAGCCGCGCGGAGCTGGCCGGCACCCCGATGGTGATCGGCGGCAAGCTGGGAATCGCCGGGCCGGGCTGCGACCGCAGCCGGGCGCAGCTGACCGCGGCAGGGTACGGCGCGGTCTTCGAGGACGGCACCGGTCTGACCGCCTTCCAGTCGTACGTCGGCAGGCTCGCCATCGGCCAGGCTTCGTGAGCGTCCCGGAGACCGGCTCGTTCGGTGACTTCGTCGCCCGGGCGCATCGAGCCGGCACGCTCGTGGTGCAACCGCGGATGGGCGTCAGCGATCCCGCCGCGATGCGCACCGGGCTCGTGGCCACCCGGAAGGCGACAGCGACCGCGGTCGGCACGATCACGCTCGACAGCTACACCCGGATGGGCGACAACGTGAACGCGCGCGCCGCGCTCGCAGCCGGGATCGAGCTGAACGGCTACCCCATCGTCGCGCACGACCCGGCCGTCACCCGCGCGGTGCTGGACGGTGTCGCCGGGCCCGAGTTCCCGGTGCAGATCCGGCATGGTTCGCCGTGTCCCGAGCCGATCGTGGCCGCGCTGATCCAGGCCGGACTGCACGCGACCGAAGGCGGGCCGGTGTCGTACTGCCTGCCGTACAGCCGGATGCCGCTGGAGGACTCGATTCCGAACTGGGCCCGCAGCTGCGACCTGCTGGCCGAGGTCAGGGCGACCGGAGCCGAACCGCACGTCGAAAGCTTCGGCGGCTGCATGATGGGTCAGCTGTGCCCGCCAGGCCTCCTGGTCGCGTTGAGCGTGCTCGAATGCCTGTTCTTCCGGCAGCACGGGATCCGCAGCGTCTCGCTGAGCTACGCCCAGCAGACCAACCCCGATCAGGACACCGAAGCGCTGCTAGCGTTGCGCCGGCTGGCCACGCAGTGGCTGCCGGACGTCGACTGGCACATCGTCGTCTACACCTACATGGGCGTGTATCCGCGGACGCCCGCCGGCGCCACCGGGCTCCTGGAGGAAGCGGCCCGGCTCGCGGTCCGGGCCGGCGCGGCGCGGCTGATCGTGAAGACCGTTGCCGAGGGCTACCGAATTCCGACGTTCGCCGAGAACATCGCCGCGCTGGAGACCGCGGCGCTGGCCGCGGACAGTTGCCTCACGATCGTCGGCGACACCGGCGACACCGGCATCCACGCCGAGGCGAGCGCCTTGATCGAGGCGGTGCTCGACCTCGGTCCGGATCTCGGCGCAGCCCTGGCCACCGCGTTCCGGCGCGGCTACCTCGATGTGCCGTACTGCCTCCACCCTGACAACGCCGGCCGGGCCCGCAGCTACCTCGACAGCGCCGGGCGGCTGCAATGGTCGTCGATCGGGTCGTTGCCGATCCGCAGTGTCGTCGGCCAGACCAGCTCGGCGAGGCCGACCGCGGCCGGCCTGCTGGCGTCACTGTCGTACGTCGAGCGCAGGTTCGACAACGCGAGCCTCGAGCAGGAGTACCACGCCGACTCATTAGCCGAATCAGTAGGGAGTGCACCAGATGACCGAGACCCGGATCCCGGAGACCGAAGCCCTGCTGCCAGCCGGCCCGCGTGAGCACCTGACCTCACCGGTCACCCGGTCGGTCCTCAGGATCCAGCACCGGATGCTCGCCGCGGCCCGCGACCTGCTCGTCGACCGCGGGTTCATCGAGTTGCTGCCGCCGGTGATCGGCCCGGTCACCGACCCCGGCGCGCGCGGCGCCAAGCAGGTCGACGTGGACTACTACGGGCACCGCTACAAGTTGATGACCAGCGCGATCCTTTACAAACAAGCGGCTCTGACGTCGTTCGGGAAGATCTTCTTCATCGCGCCGAACATCCGGCTCGAACCGCTCGAGACCGCGTCGACCAGCAGGCACCTGGCCGAGTTCCACCAGATCGACATCGAGATGGCGGACGCGTCCCGGGACGACGCCATGGCGATCGCCGAGGACCTGGTGCGTCACGTCGTACAGCAGGTGCTCGCGGAGCTCCCCCACGAATTCGAATCCCTCGGCCGGGACACCTCGGGGTTCGCCGAGTTGCTGAGCGCCCCGTTCGGGCGCCGTACGCACGCCGACGCGGTCGCCGACCTGCGGGCGACCGGTCACGACCAGAGCCCCGACGCCGAGCTCGACTGGGAGGGCGAGGCGAAGCTGTCGGCGAAGGCGAGCAGGCCGTTCTTCGTCACCGACTACCCGAAGGGATCGCGCGGCTTCTACGACCGGGAGTCCAAGGACCAGCCCGGCATGCTGCGGAACTTCGACCTGATCGCCGCCGAGGGGTACGGCGAACTGTGCAGCGGCAGCGAACGCGAGCAGGACTACGCCACGATCATCGCGCGGATGCGGGAGACGGCGGAGAACCCGGCGAAGTACGCGTGGTACCTGCAGATGCTGCGGGACGGCGTACCGCCGAGCGCCGGGTTCGGACTCGGCCTCGAGCGGTTCACCCGGTACGTCGCCGGGCTGGACTCGGTCTGGCAGGCCAGCGCCTTTCCGAAGGTTCCCGGCATCGCTTCACCCTGACCGCCGGTTCCAGCGAAGATGTCCCGCGTGACAGAAACCGCATCGGGTCGGCTGAGCCTCGGGCAAGGTACGGCGTTGTACATCGGAGCCGTACTGGCGACCGGTGTCATCGCGTTGCCGGCGCTCGCCGCCGATGTGGCCGGCCCCGCGTCGCTACTGGCGTGGCTGGGCCTGGCCGTGGTGTCCGCTCCGCTGGCAGCGACCTTCGCGGCGCTCGGCGCGCGCTACCCGGACTCGGGCGGTATCGCGACGTACGCGCGACTGGCCTTCGGCGAGCGCGCCGCAGCGATCGTCGGCTGGTGTTTTTACCTGTCCGTCCCGGTCGGCGGTCCCGCCGCCGCGCTGTGGGCGGGCGGGTACGTCGAATCCGCGCTCGGCGGCGGACGGGGCGCCGTCTTCGCAACCATGCTGGCGCTTCTGGCGATCGTGCCGGCGGCGAACGCCTTCGGGATCGAGGTGACCGGCCGGGTCCAGATGGGCCTCGCCGGTCTGCTGACGCTCTTCCTCGGTCTCGCGGTCGCGCTCTCGCTGCCGCACGCCGACCTGTCCAACCTGCAGCCGTTCGCGCCGCACGGCTGGCAGGCGATCGGCCCTGCCGCCGCGCTCCTGGTCTGGAGCTTCGTGGGCTGGGAAACGGTCACCTATCTCACCGCGGAGTTCCGCCGCCCGGCCCGCGACGTACCGCGGGCCACTGCCGTCGCGGTGATCGTGGTCGGCGTGATCTACCTCAGTGTCGCCTTCGCCACCATCACGGTGCTGGGCCCGCGAGCCGCCGACACCGACGCGCCACTTGGCGATCTGCTCGCGATCGGCCTGGGCGGCAACGCCCGAGTACTTGCCGCGGCGGCAGCGCTCCTGCTGACCTTCGGTGCGATGAACGCGTACTACGCGGGCGCGTCCAAGCTCGGCGCAGCCCTGGCCCGCGACGGAGCTCTTCCTGCCTGGCTGGCCCGTGGCAGTTCTGCCGGCGTGGTGCCACGCCGGAGTCTCGCCGTACTCAGCGCGATGTCGATGCTGACTGCCGTGGTTGTCGTGGCGGCAGGACTCGAGCCAGAGTCGCTGGTTCTGCTCACCACCGGGCTGTTCGTGACCGTGTACGCCGTCGGCGTCGCCGCGGCAGTCAAGTTGCTGCCGCGACGCAGCCGTGCCCGTCTAGCCGCACTGGTCGCCCAAGGGGCTGTCGTGGTCCTGCTCCTGATGGCCGGTGTGTACCTGCTCTGGCCGGCGCTCGTCAGCGTGGCCGCACTGCTCTATCTACGGTTGACTCACCGACGCCCGTAGAGCGCCCGCATGCCGAGTACGTCGCCACGGCCCAAGGTACGCACGTGTCCGGTGCAGCGTCGTACGCCGGGGTACATCGTGAGGTTCAGGTCCTCGTCGGCGCTCAGGTTGACGAGTCCGTAGACGTGACCCATCTCGTGGGTCAGCACCGACTCCACGTCGTACCGCCACCGGTCCTGTTCCGGTGGCTGCGCCGGGACACACGCCGGATCGCGGGTGGGGTCGTACGTCCACTTGTAGTCGGCGCTGTTCATGCGGATGTCTGCCGAGACGGCTTGCGTGACGCCGTGGCGGGTCTCGGCCCAGGTGCAGGTCCAGGCCAGCGTCGCCTCGAGGAAGCCCCCGGGCAGGTCCCCCGCGTCGATCACGTTGTGGCCGTCGGATGCGCCGCACGTCGTTTGACCGTCCGCGTAGACGAAGTTGCCGCGGACGGCGGTGTGGCCGACCAGGGCGCCGGATGCGCCGGTGTCGCCTCGCATGCCGCAGGTGTTGCGACCTCGGGTCATGTTGACCACGGACCTGCGGGCAGCCGCGTCGAAGTCGGCCTGACTGCCGTTGGTGAGAGCCGTTCCCTTCGTCGTCCGGAACAACCATGGCCGGTACCACCTGTACGAGCGGAGGGTGTAGGTGTCGCGCTCGCAGGCTGTCGGACCGGGCAAGTCCGGGAAACGGTCCCGTACAACCTGCACGCCGGCGGTCACCACTCCCTTGTCGTCGGTGGTCAGGCTGTACGTCCGGGCTCCGTCCGGATACAGCATGTCCAAGGTGACGCTGCTGCCAGGCGGTTGCACCTGGAGCGGAACGCCGTCCCCGGCGTCGACGATCCGGCCGACGGCTCCGCACTCGATCGCGGAGCGACCAGACAGGTCGCTCGCCTTCAGCACACCTCGTGGCAGGCCGCACGGATCGGCAGCGACCGCGCCACCGGTCGTCAACTGGCCGACGCCTAGCGTCAGGCTGATCAATATCGTGAATGCACGCGTGGACTTCATTGCTACTCCCCCTCGAGCAGACGCTCCCTACCTTGGAGAGGGGCGGTACGACGCCCAGTGATACGGGCCGTATTTTCACCGGACCCACCACGCCTCTTCCGGTCAGAAGCCGACCGAAGGAGGGCGTCCTGTACGCCGAAGGTTTCCCCGAAGCAGCGATCCGCCGCCGCGCGCGGACCGGTGCCGCCGACGCGTTCCCGTCCCCAGACGACTACGGGCACGCGTTGTTCGGCGCCGACCGTCCAAGTACGACGGACGATCACCTCGACCGTCTACGCCTGGTGCCGCCGGTCTTCGTACCGCAGCGGCTGGCCCAACTCATCGAGCTGGGACGCGAGCCGGTGTACCGCGACGTACGGCTGGAGACGACGATCGGCGGGTTCCGGTCCGCGCTACCGGCGTACGTCTCGGCGTTCGGCTCGACGGAGGCGGCGAGCGTCGCACTCGGCCTGGCCGCCGGACGCCAGGCCGGACGCCTCGGTATCCCGATGGTGATCGGCGAGAACGTGATGCCGGTCAACAGCTACGGGCGGCTCGAGGCCGACGCTGAGCGCTCGCTGCTCGGCCGGATCCGCGCGTACCAGGCCGAGGCGCTGGAAGGGTACGGCGGCATCGTCGTCCAGCAGAGCACCGAGGACGCCGACGCCGAGGTGTGGAACCTCGTGTACAGCGATCCGAATGCTCTGCCGCTGCTGGAGTCCGGGCGGCTCGCGTTCGAGCTCAAGGTCGGGCAGGGCGCCAAACCCGGGCTGGGCGGGATGACTCTGATCGGTGCGGAGGCCGCCGAGCGACTGGCCGATGCGTACCTCATCGACCCGGTCTTCGGCGGCGACCGCGTCCTGCGCAGCAGCAGCCCCGGCACCTTCACCGAAGAGATCCTGCGGCAACAGATCCGCCTGATGCGCAACAACTATCCACGCGCCAAGGTATGGGTGAAACTGCCACCGGCGCGGGACGTTTCGGCGGCCGCGCAGGTGGCCTGGGCGGCCGGTGCCGACGCAGTGTCCGTCGACGGCGCCGAAGCGGGTACCGGCTGGGCGCCGCTGGCCTTCCTCAGCCAGGTCGGGCTGCCGTTGGGCGAGTGCCTGCTGCGGATCGGGCAGGACCGAGCGCCTTCCGACCAGTCGTGCCTGCTGGTCTCCGGCCGGATGTGGGAGGGTGCGCGGATCGCCAAGTGCCTGGCGCTCGGCGCGAACGCGGCCGGGCTGGGCCGGGCCGCGCTCATCGCGGTGGACACCGATCCCGAGCACGGTCTCGTCAACCTCGTCGAGTGCCTCGCACTGGAGTTGCAGTTCCTCGTCAGCGCTCTCGGCAAGTACCACGTGCGGGCACTCGGTCCGGAAGATCTCTGGAGTCCTACGCCAGCGTCGTCCTGGGCGACAGGGCTCGGCTCCGGTCCAGCTTGAGGACGTCCGCCACCGACCTGCGCGGATCGGCTCCGACCTGCCGCCGGCGTACCAGGTCCACCAGCTCCGCAGTGGGTTCGACACCGATCTCACTGGCCAGGCTGCGCTGGAAGAACTCGAGCCGGCGGATCGCCTCGACCACGTTGTCCTCGGCGAGATGAACCTCGATCAGCACCCGCGTCGCGCTCTCCCGCAACGGTTCCAGCCGTACGGCGGCCATCGCCGCCTCGATCGCCTCGGCGTACCGGCCCGAACAGGTCAGCTGCTGCGCCGTCAGCTCGAGCGCGTGCAACTGCAACTGGCGCAGGCGTTCCCGCCCCAGCAGGACCCAGTCGTCGTACCAGCCGGGCAGCAGCTCCCCCATCGCGGCGAGCGTCGGCAGGAGCCCTTGGTCGGCACCGCACTCGCCGTCGTTGATCACCCGGCGAATGGCGGTGATCAGTCTGTTCACGTCGACGTCGACGGACTCGTCGACGCGCAGCGTCTCGTCACCGGTGATGAGCGGCCGCGGACTCAGCTGGCGAAGCCGCCACAGCGCCGTCCGCAGACAGGCCTGGGCCTTCGAGTCCGAGACCTCCGGCCACAGCGTTCCGGCCACCTCGGCGCGACTGGAACGCCCGCGCAGTGCGACGAACGCCACCACGCGGCGCGCACTGAGCGGGATCGACAAGGTCTGTTGACCGTCGACAACCCAGAAGCCGTCGAGCATGCGGAGCCGCACTTGCCGGTGAATGCCGGCCGGCGCGACCTCCGGATCAGAATCATCTGCCGCTAGGGGCTTAGCGCGCATCTATCGATCTCCCCCCACTGGGTAGGAATCCTCTAGACCCGCCCAGCTCGGAACATGCTGCGAGAAGTCTCGGGCGGGCGGGCCCTGTCATGCAGGTATCGCGACTTCTCGTGAGGTTGTTACCGAGCTACCTCACGTGAAGGTAGAGCCGTCACCTGTTTGAGTACAAGCCGTTAGCGCGACGGATATCCCGCACTTGCGATCGCGGTAGGTGTATCACCCACACCGGATCAGCCCCTCTCGTTCGTCAGTGACGGCTTCCGGGAGGCTTGCGTGAACGACGACAACGGTGTCGTGCTGCAGTTGGGCAGCGGTTTCCAGCCGTACCGCGAGTACCTGGTCCGAGGTGCGGCCGCGCGCAGCGGGCTCTGGCTGATCGACAACGAGCCGGCGACCTGGCAGACGCCGTACCTCGCCGGAAGCTCCGTGGTCGTCCCGCTCGAAGGCGCCGGGCTGGTGCTCGACCACGCCGGTCTGCTCGCGGCCGCCGAGGCCGTCGCCCGTACGCACGAGGTCCGCGGAGTCTGCACATACGACGAACCCTCGGTGATCGCGACCGCTCTGGTGGCGGAGCGACTCGGGCTGCCGGGTCTGACCGCACAGGGCGCGCAAGGTTGTCGCGACAAGGCGCGGACCAGGCAGGCGCTCACCGCCGCCGGACTGCCGCAGCCGAGCTTCGCGGTGGTCACAACGGCCGCGGAGGCTGCCGTCGCGGCCGCGGACATCGGCTATCCGGTCGTGGTCAAGCCACGCGGTATGGCGGCGAGCATCGGCGTCGCTGTGGTGAGCGATCCGGCCGGAATCGCCGACGCGTTCGACCGCGCCGACAGCTCCAGCCGTAACGGTCCGGCCGAATATCACGGCGGAGCGCTGATCGAGGAGATGGTCGACGGTCCGGAGATCAGCGTCGACGGTGCCGTGGTGGCAGGCGAGTACTTGCCGTTCTGCATCGCCCACAAGCAGCTCGGCGAACCGCCGTACTTCGAGGAGGTCGGCCATCTCGTCGACGGGGCGGATCCGCTGCTGGAGGATCCCGAGTTGCGCGAGCTGCTCCGCGCGGCGCATGAGGCGATCGGTGCGCCGTACGGCATCACGCACACCGAGATCCGGTTCACCTCGCGTGGACCGGTGGTGATCGAGATCAACGGCAGGCTCGGCGGCGACCTCATCCCGTACCTGGGCAAGCTGGCGACCGGTATCGACCCCGGTGCGGTCCTGGTCGACGTCGCGCGCGGCCTCCGTCCCCAGCTGGAACCGGATCATCGGACCTGCGTCGGCATCCGGTTCTGCTATCCGCCCGAGGACTGCCGCGTCGTGGAGATCACAGTCCCGGAACCCGGATCGGCGCCGGGCCTGGTGGAAGCACATCCGATGGTCGGCCCCGGAGCGAGCGTCCGGCTCCCACCGCGGGCGCACATCGGCCGGCACGCGTACGTCGTCTGCAGCGCGGACGATCTCGCCACCTGCGCCGACCGGCTGACCGCCGCCGCGGAGCTGGTCCACCTGAAGTACGACGCGCTGAACGAGCCCGAGTATTCCGGACGGCCCTGGTGAGCCACGACCCTTTGGAGTTGCTATGACCAACCACGACGTCGAACTGCTCGCGATCGGCGCCGGGCCGGCCAACCTCGCTCTCGCGGTCGCGCTGGAAGAACTCGGCGCCGACGGCCTGGCGGAGCGCTCGCTCGTCATCGAACGCGGACCGACGGTCGAGTGGCAACGCGGCCTGCTGCTGCCCTGGACGAAGAGCCAGGTCGCCTTCGCCAAGGACCTGGTGACGTTGCGGAACCCGCGCAGCAAGTTCACCTTCCTGAACTACCTGCGCAGCGTCGGCCGGCTCGACGACTTCATCAACATGGGCAGCTTCACGCCGTACCGCGTCGAGGTCTCCGGTTATCTCCAGTGGGTCTCGGAATCGCTGCGGAAGGTGCAGCTCCGGCTCGGCTGCGACTGTACGTCGGTCGAACCTGTGCGGGACTCCGCCGGCAGCCTGACCGGATGGCTGACCCGGCTCGCCGACGGCAGCACGATCTCCAGCCGCTACCTGGTCATCGGCGCGGGACGCGACCCGTACATCCCGCCGGAGCTGAGCCACCTGCCCGCCGACCGGCTGATCCACAGCACCCGGTACCGCAGCCGGGTCGCGGAGCTGGACAAGGATCAGCACTACCGGGTCGCGGTCATCGGCGCGGCGCAGAGTGCGGCCGAGATGTTCCGGGCGACGCAGCACGATCTGCCGAACAGCGACGTGAGCTGGGTGATGCGATCGATCGGGCTGCGCGCGTACGACACGAACAAGTTCACCAACGAGCTGTACTACCCGTCGTACATCGACAAGTTCTTCGAGGCGCTGCCGGAGGGCAAGAAGCAGATCCTGCAGGAGATGCACCTGACCAACTACTCCGGCGTCGAGAGCGACCTCCTGCAGGAGCTCTACACCAGCCTGTACCTGGATCGGCTGAGCGGCGTCGAGCGGCGGCGGCTGGTGCCGATGACCGACATCACCGGCGCCCGGACCGACGGGGACGACATCGTCCTCGAGCTCACCGACCGCAAGACCGGCGCGGTCGACGAGCTCCGCCGGGATCTGGTCTTCCTCGGCACCGGATTCGTCCGCGAGATGCCCAGGCTGATCCGCGGGCTCGGCGCGGCGATCGGGCTCGACCGGATCGAGGTCAACCGGCAGTACCGTCTGGAGCTCGGCGAACCGTCGGACGCGGCCTGCTACCTGCAAGGCGTCAACGAGGCGACGCACGGGATCGCCGACTCACTGCTCAGCGTGCTCGGCAACCGGGCCGCGGACATCGCCCAGGACATCCTCGGGCACCGGTCCGTCAAACGAGTCAACGGCGTACACCGGCCGATCGCGGAACACCTGTCCACCGCAGAGCACCCGTCCACCGCGGAGCGTCCATCCGGGGCGGACCGTCGTACCGCCGTCCCGGTTCCCGCCGACGGCGCAGTGCCTGCCTGACATGTCGTTGTTTCCAAAGCCTCGCCACGCAACGGTGGTCGCGGCTTTGCTGATAGCCGGCGCGGTCGCCCTGGCCGTCGTGGGGTACGCCGCCGGCTGGCTGCGGCCGGAGCAGACGGCCGCGGCAACCGCCGTACCCGCGGCCGCCGGACCGACCTCGGCGCAGCTGATGTGGCGGCTGCTGCTGGCGATCGCCGCCGTCTGCGCGCTGGCGACCCTGTGCGGCCGGCTCGCCCGGATGATCGGGCAGCCCGCCGTGGTCGGCGAGATCATCGCCGGGCTGGTGCTCGGGCCGTCGGTGATCGGATCGGTGACGCCATGGCTGTTCGACGCCGTCCTGCCGGCCGAGGTACGGCCGAATCTCGGTCTGCTGGCCCAGGCCGGGCTGACCGTCTTCATGTTCGCCGTCGGCGCCGACTTCGGCCGGATCGGCCGCGACCGGGGCGCGATCGCGAGCGCCAGCGTCGCGATCATGGCGGTTCCGTTCGCCCTCGGACTCCTCACGGCGATCCCGCTCTACTCGACGCTGGCCGGTCCCACGGTGGACAGGCTGCCGTTCGCCGTCTTCATCGGTACAGCGCTCAGCATCACCGCGTTCCCCGTCCTGGCACGGATCGTTCAGGACTGTGGACTGCAGGGCACCCGGCTCGGATCACTGGCCATGCTCTGCGCCGCCGCCGCGGACGTACTCGCCTGGTGCGCGCTAGCGATCACGATGGCGATGATCCGCTCGAGCGGTCCTGGCGATGCTCTGCTCGCACTAGGCCTGACCGTTCTCCTGGGAGCCGTTGCCCTACTGATCCTCCGGCCACTACTGCTCCGCCTGTCCCTCCGGTACGCCGCCGCAGTGCCCACGCCGATCCTGGTGCTCCTCGTACTCGCCCTGATCCTCGGCCTCGCCGCAGCCACCGACCGGATCGGCGTCCACGCAATCTTCGGCGGCTTCCTGGCCGGCCTCGTACTGCCGAAGGCCAGCCTGCCCGTGGCGGACGTCGCGCACCAGATCGGCAAGCTCAACCGCACTCTGCTGGTGCCGGTCTTCTTCGCGTCCATCGGCCTGCAAACCGACGTGAACGCAGCGGTCTCCCAGCCGCAGGTGCTCGTCGCCGGCGCGCTCCTGCTGGCCGTGGCGGTCATCGGCAAGCTCGCCGGCGCCGTCCCGGTCGCCCTGGCCGGCGGTCTGCCCGTGCGCTCCGCGGCCGGCCTGGGCGTCCTGATGAACGCGCGCGGGATCACGGAGATCGTCGTCCTGTCCGCCGGGCTCGGCGCCGGAATCATCAACCACAGCGCCTTCACGGTGATGGTGATGATGGCGCTGGTCACCACGATGATGGCCGCGCCGCTGCTGCGGCTGCTCGGCCCGTCGCTGCTGCACCGGACCCCCTCCGGCCGGTCGCCGGCAAATGCGTATGCGAACGGTGACGCCACAAGCACGATTTCGTGACGAATCGACTACGGCTTCGTGACGGCCTCGGTGATCGAATAGGCGACGAAGGCAGCACTGACGACGACCACACGGGGGGTGTGGGGTGAGCACAGGGCCGTCGGCCGATCCTCCTGTGCTCCCGCACGTCTTGTCGCCACCTGCGCGAATCAGCGAAAGGACGTGGAGCGTGTCGACGATCTCGCTACGCAGAACCGCACGGCCGCTCGAGGGGAACCGCGACCACACCGAGTCGGGTCCCTCGATCGCGGATGTTCTCAGCCGTGCACTCGGCTCGGACTGGTCAGCCTGGAAGGAGCTGGAAACGCGGTACGGTTCGCTCCTTCTGCACACCGCTCGCGGTGTCGGCCTCAGCCACAGTGACGCCGCCGACGCCGCTCAGCTCACGTGGCTGCGGCTGTGGCAGCACGGGCGTCAGATCCGCGACCCAGAGTGCCTTCCCGCCTGGCTGGCCGCCACGGCCCGCCGGGAAGGTCTGCGGGTGGCGATCAGCCGGAAGCGGTACCTGCTGTACGCCGATCCGACGACGGAGCACAGCGACGGCCAGCGCGCCGCTGTTGTCGACGTCTACCCGGCCGACGGCGAGTACGAGCCTTCCACGGAGCGAGCGCTGTCCCGGCTGCCCAGTCGCTACCAGAGCCTGATCAGGCTGCTGATGTCGGACAGCTGCCCGTCGTACCTGGAGATCGCCGAGAAGCTGAACCTCCCGATCGGCAGTATCGGCCCGATGCGGATGCGCGCCCTCCGGATGCTCCGGCACTCCCCCGAACTGACCGCCCACTAACCCACTTCACTGTCACGAGGGGTCTGGCCGGACGCCGGTCAGCTCGGCCGTGCGCTCCCACAGGCGCGCACGCACCGTCTGATCCTGCGCCCGTACGTCGATTCGGGCCGGCCCGACCCCTCCGAAGAACTCGCCGAACTTCCGCGGCCCGTAGTAGTCACCGCCCTGCACCTCGGGTGCGGTCGCTGCGTACAGGATCGGCAGAGTGCCCTCGGACACGGACTGCGACAGCGCCTTCGTCAACGCGTTGAGCGGCCGCGCGAGCGCCCCGAGCCCTTGGTTGCGGGCGCCCGCGGCCCCGATCTCCGTAGCGGTGAACCCGGGGTGCGCGGCGACGCTGATCACCGAGGATCCTTCGGCAGACAAGCGTTTCTGAAGCTCCAGCGCGAACATCAGCCCAGCCAGCTTGGACTGCGAATAGGCGTGAGCCATCCGGAACCGACGATGCTCGAAGTTGGGATCCTCGACGTCGAAACCCTTGCCGCGCTGAGCCATGCTGGACACGGTGACCACCCGGGCCGAGTCCCCGGCCCGCAGCGCCGGCATCAGCAGCCACGTCAACGCGGCGTGCCCCAGATAGTTGGTGGCGAGGATCGACTCGTGCCCGTCGACGGTACGCCGGAACTTGCCCGCCGGGATGCCCGCGTTGTCGATCAGCAGGTCGACGCGGTCGCCCGTACGCTCCCGAAGATCCGCCGCGGCCTTGCGCACCGAGCCCAGGTCGGCGAGATCCATCAGCACGAGCTCACCGCCCACCGCCGCCGCGGCCCGCTCACCCCGCTCCTGAGACCGGCAGGCAAGAATCACCCGCGCTCCCTTGGCCGCGAGCACCGTCGCCGCACGCAAACCCAACCCCGAGTTCGCGCCGGTGATCACGACGGTCCGCCCGGCCTGATCCTGAATGTCCTCGTCGCCCCAGGTCCGCATGACCCAGCATGCTAGCTCGCCCGGTGCCGAGCGAGCAGCGCGTCACGCCGCCGGCGAGCGTGGTCCCGGCAGCCGCGCAACTTGCCTCTGACTCCACGGCCGCAAGGCCTGTAGGCGCACTTCGTCGGCATCAGAAAGGCGATCCAGAACAGCGCAACCGTAGGCACGAGCACGATCCACGCGACCAGGTGTTCATGAGGCGGATAGCCGAGAACCCCCAGCACCACGACCCACAGCAGAACCAGCAGGTCACCCGCCTTGGTACCTCTCCGCCTTTTCGCCACGGTCCCACCCCCTGCGCCGCGACCTGCTGAGTGCAATCAGCTGCATACAGAGGGTAATCGCCGTGGGCGGGCTGATTCAAGAGGTCAGGCTCGTCAGCTGAGGTCGGCGGTGTAGGCGGTTGCGAGGGGCCTGTCCCAGGGGTCGGATTCTGCGGCGAGGGAGTCGAGGACGGTTTCTGGGCGCGTTGCGCCGGAGACGACGGATAGTACGGGCGATGACGCCAGCAGGGCACGTAGCTGGAGCCGCTGCACCGAGACACCGCGTTCGCCGGCCAGGGCTGCGAGGTGTGGTGACGGGGCTGGGGCCGATGGGCGGAGGGGCGAGTAGGCGAAGAACGCGACCTCGTTGACCTCACACCACGCGAGTACGTCGCGGGACTCGCGTCCGATGGCACTGTGGTGATTCTGTACGGCGTCGATCCGCGTGACCGCGGCCGCGCGCTCGAGGTCGGCGACCGTGACGTTCGACAGACCGACCCGGGCCAGCTTGCCTTCGTCGCGCAGCTCCGCGAGAGCTGACACGCCTTCCTCCACGGGCTGTTCGGCGAGATCGACTCGATGGAGGTAGTACAGATCGAGACGCTCACCACCGAACACCCGGAGGCTCGTCTCGACGTCGGACCGGATCCGCTGCCGGCTGATGTCGGCGTCCCAGGTGGACTCGCCCGTTCGCGAGTGACCACCTTTGGTTCCGGCGATCACACCCGTCCCCCGAGCGGCCTCGGCGGCCAGTTGCTCGCCGTACAGCGGCGCATCGACGTGGGCGTACGCGCGCGCGGTGTCGAGGATCGCCGTACCCGCCGCGATACCGGTTCGGATCGTCGCGAGATCGGCGGAGCGATCCCTGGGCGCGAACGAGAAGCTCGCGACCCCGAGCGCGACCCGCCCGACCAGTTCCTTCATCTGCGCCTCCTGCACACGCACGTTACACGTACGTCCGGCAGATCCGGTTCACCCCTCGTTTATAGATGCCCTAGGCAACTAGATTGATGGGAAATTGCTGTGAACCGGTTGACGGTGGCGACCGTGTAGGCCCCAAACACACCGAGCACGGCATCGACGAAGGCAGCCGTGACGACCAGGGAGGGACCACATCATGACCAGTGCGACACGACGACTCCGGCGAGGCATCACCGCGGCAGCCGTCGCGACAGTCACCACGGGCGTCGCCCTCGGCGTGGCCGGTACGGCGTCCGCGGCACCCACGAACCGCGTCGTCATCGAGGCCGGCCAGCTGATCGTCACCGGCACGAACCGCGCCGACACCATCACGCTCAGCGTGCCGGCCGCGGATACCTCGGTGGTCGAGGTAGACCTCGGGGACGGTACGAAGCGCTCCGTGAAGCGCAGTGACTTCGGCCAGATCAACGTCAGCAGCCGTGGCGGCAACGACGTCGTACGGATCGACTACGGCGCCGAAGCGCAGCCGTTCACGATCGTCGACACCGGGTCCGGCAACGACCGGGCATTCGGTGGCAGCGGCAACGAGCTGTTCCGTACCGGCGCCGGCAACGACTCCGTCGACGGGAACCGCGGCAGCGACACAGCGTTGCTCGGCAGCGGAAACGACACGTTCACGTGGGATCCGGGAGACGGCAGTGACGTGATCGAGGGCGGTCGCAGCCAGGACACGATGGTGTTCAACGGTGCGGCCGCCGCGGAGAAGTTCGTTGCCGCCGCCAACGGTCCGCGGCTGCGGTTCACCCGGGACGTCGGCAACATCGTGATGGACACCGACAACGTCGAACGGATCAAGCTCAACACCCTCGGCGGCGCGGACACGGTCACCGTCGACGATCTGCGCCGTACCGACGTCCGCAAGGTCGACGTCGATCTCGGCGCGCAGCTCAACGCGAGCGGCGGCGACTCGGCAGCCGACGCGATCACCGTCACCGGCACACCCGGCAAGGACCGCATCCGGGTCTCCGGCTCCAACGGGAACGTACGCGTCGCGGGCCTGAGCGCGGACGTCCGCCTCTCCGACGCGGAACCGACCGACCAACTGACAGTCGACACCCGCACCGGCAACGACAAGGTCAACACCGGTCGCCTCGCGGCGAACGTCATCGGCTTCAGCATCCTCTGACCACCCCGGCGTCACCGAACCCCGGCGTCCGTCCCACCGCGGACGCCGGGGTTCAGCCGTCTCCCCACGGGCTCGCTTGACAACTTAACTGAGTCGCCTCATTATTGAGGCAGCTCAGATTCATTGCCGGAGCAGGTCATCAGAAGGGGAAGTCGCCGTGCGTGCGTTCGTCGTCAAGCAGTACAAGGGACCGCTGCAGGAAGCGGAGGTCCCCGAGCCCGTGGTCGGAGACCACGACGTCCTCGTGCAGGTTCGGGCTGCCGGGCTCAACGTGCTCGACGAGAAGATCCGGGCGGGCGAGTTCCGGCAGATCCTCCCGTACAAGCTGCCGCAGATCCTCGGCAACGACGTCGCCGGGACGGTGCTCGGTGTCGGCGCGAAAGTGCGGGGATTCAGGCCCGGCGACGAGGTCTTCGGCCGGCCGGACAAAGATCGCATCGGAACCTTCGCCGAGCGCATCGCGGTTGCCGAGGCCGACCTTGCGTTCAAGCCCGCATCGGTCAGCCCCGAGGAAGCGGCGTCGCTGCCACTGGTGGCGTTGACCGCGTGGCAGGCACTCGTCGAGCGAGGCAACCTCCGGCCGGGGCAACGGGTCCTGATCCACGCCGGCGCAGGGGGCGTGGGAACGATCGCGATCCAGCTCGCCAAATACCTCGGCGCCACGGTCGCCACCACGGTCAGCGCCGGCAACGCCGACTTCGTGCGCGAACTCGGGGCGGACTTCGTGATCGACTACCGCGGCCAGGACTTCGAGCAGCTCGTCGAAGGGTACGACCTGGTGCTCGACAGCCTCGGCGGGAAGAACCTCGAGAAGTCGCTCCGCGTCCTGCGCCCCGGCGGCAAGGCGATCGGGATCGCCGGCCCGCCCGACGCCGCGTTCGCCCGCGAGCTCGGCGCGAACCCGCTGCTCCGGCTGGTGATGACCGCCCTCAGCGCCCGCATCCGCCGCCAGGCCCGGCACCTCGGCGTGACGTACGAGTTCCTCTTCATGCGCGCCAGCGGTGATCAGCTTCGCCAGATCTCCGCCCTCGTGGACAGCGGCGCGCTGCGGCCCGTCGTCGGACGGGTCTTCGACTTCGACCAGACCGCGCAGGCAGTGCGGTCGCTCGACAAGGGCGGCATTCGCGGCAAAGCCGTGATCAGCCGGCCCTGACAACCCACTACGAACCAGGAGAATCAACCATGAGTACCGCCATCACCGCCTACAAGGACGCGCCCGCCCGCACCGTCGACGCCGGCGGCGTCACCTACGCCTACCGCGAGCTGGGACCGAAGGGCGGGATCCCTGTCGTCTTCTTCGTCCACCTCGCCGCGACCCTCGACAACTGGGACCCCCGGATCATCGACCCCATCGCTGCGGAGCGCCACGTCATCGCCTTCGACAACCGCGGCGTCGGCGCCTCCACCGGGCGCGTCCCCGACAGCGTCGAGGCGATGGCCGACGACGCCTACACGTTCATCACGGCGCTCGGCTTCGACAAGATCGACGTCTTCTCCTTCTCCCTCGGCGGCATGGTCGCCCAGGCCCTCGTGGTCAAACACCCCGAGCTCGTCCGCAAGCTCGTCCTCACCGGCACCGGCCCAGCGGGTGGCAAGGACATCGACAAGGTCGCCGGCACCACGTACTACGACATCCTGCGGGCGACTCTGACCCGGTCGGACCCGAAAGAATTCCTGTTCTTCAACCGCAACGCCACGGGAAAGCCCGCTGCCCGCGCGTTCGTCAACCGGCTCAAGGAGCGCACCGTCGACCGCGATGCGGAGATCAAAACCAAGGCGTTCCAGACACAACTCAAGGCCATCAAGAGGTGGGGACGCTCCGCTCCCGCCGACCTGTCGAAGATCACCCAGCCCACCCTGATCGCCAACGGAGACAACGACCGCATGGTCCCCTCGGTGCTCTCAGAGGACCTGCACCGGCGCATCAAGGGCTCCGAGCTGATCATCTACCCCGACTCCGGTCACGGCGGCATCTTCCAGTTCCACGACAAGTTCGCCCCCGTCGCCGTCGACTTCCTCTCATGATGACTACCGCGAAACCGGGCGTGAAGAAGCACCTCACCTCCTCGATTCCACTCTGGGTGCGCACCGACCAGCCTCGCCAGACCGGCATGGACTACTGGAAGGGCCCGCACTCGAAAATCATCTCCGCCACCCCGGGCTTGGAGGAGTACCGGCAGATCCACCTTGCGGAGGACAACCCGGGCCGGTGGCCGGCGATCAACGGGACAGAGACGTCGATCCCCGTCGACCGGAAGATCGACGGCGTCGCGGAAGTCACCTTCCGCTCGGCGCTCTCCCCGCTACTGGGACGCAAGCAGACACAGCTCGCCTACAAGGACGAGATCAACGTGTTCCGCCGTACTCTCCTCTACGCAGGCCCGCCGAGCTCGTCCCGCTGGTACGACGTCGCGGGCGCTGGTGAGGCAGTCGGTGCCGGTGCGATGGTCTACCTCCGCCGCAGGGACGGGGTGGGAGCCGGCGAGTTCCGGAGGTTCATCAAGGAGCAGCTCGTTCCAGCACTCGCCGCCACGGGGATGCTCAAAGAGCTTCGTACGCAGACTTTCCTGCCCTGGATCGAAAAACTCTGGGACACCCCGAACGTCGCCCACGACAACCCCCACGACCAGCAGTTCCACGCGTCCCTCATCCTCGGGTTCACCGACACCGCAGCACGCGATGCCTTCTTCACCAGCAACGTGCCGGCGGAACTGTCCAACCAGCTGGCACCGCTCGCCGCGGCGATCCATGCGTACGACGTCGACGCGGCCCTCACCTACGTCAAGAACGGCACCGTCCTGCCGCACTACGAGCAATAGCCGCCCATGGGAGAATGAACGCCTGCAAACTACACAGCCGGAGCCCACACAGCAGACAAGGAAGGCAGCCATGCCACTCGCCTCCCAACGAGTCGGACGGCGCGAGCGGAACAAGCAGGAGAAGCTCGACCGCATCACCGCCGCCGCCCGAGAGCTCTTCGCTGAGCGCGGAGTCGACGAGGTCACGACCCAGGAGATCGCGGAGAAGGCCGACATCGGTGCGGGCACGCTGTTCCTCTACGCCAAGACCAAGGGCGAACTCCTCCTGCTCGTACAGAACTCGACGTACGCCGACGCGCTCGCCGAAGGTACGTCGGCGGCTGAGCGTATCCCCGACGTGCTCGACGCGGTGATGGCGATCATCCGCCCGGTCGTGGAGTGCAACCGCAAACAGATCGACAACGGGCGCACCTACCTGCGTGAGATCGTCTTTGGCGACCCCGAAGAGCCCCACCACCGCGACGCGCTCGTCCTTACCGTCCAGACCGAGAAGGCGATCGCCGACGTGCTCCAGCGCGACGACCGCAGCGCCGCCGACGCCGCGACCCTCGCGCACATCGTCTCCGCGATCATGTTCCTCAGCATGGCGTCGACGATCAACATCGCCAACCCCGTCGACGATGTCGTCCAGGAGATCCGAGACCAGGTCGAGGTTCTGCTTCCGGAGTGATGGCCTCGGCCCGTGTGCGCTGGGTCAGTGCTGTGGGAAGCAGGCGGCGACGGCCAGGGCGTCCACGAAGTCGTTCATTTCGTGGCCGGAGTGGCCCTTGACCCATTGGAAGGCGACATCCCCGCGCTCGGTCACCAGCTCCACTAAGGGCTCCCACAGGTCCCGGTTGGCGACCGGCTTCTTCGCCGACGTGAGCCAGCCTCGCTCGAGCCACCCTCGGTGCCACCCGTCGCGGAAGCAGTTGACGACGTACGTCGAATCCGACACGACCAGGAGCGGACCGTCGTTCGCCCGGACGGCTTCGAGGGCGGCCCGGATCTCCATCCGCTGGTTCGTGGAAACGGCCTCGTGGCCGGCCGCGTACACGGTCTTCGACAGCGCCCAGGCCCAGCCGCCAGGTCCAGGATTACGGGAGCACGCACCGTCGGTGAACACGGTGCGCGCCCCCACGGGAACGGCCATGTCAGCTGGGCGTGGACGACGAGTTCGAGTGGGAGACATGAGAGCGAAACCCTACCCCGCCGCCCATCCCAGCCGCACAGACACGGCTGCTACGGGTTGTTGGCGACCCCCTCGTCGACCTTCGGGCCGCGGGCGCCGGTGATGGCGGCGTAGCTGATGCCCGCGATCGCGGCGCCGACGATCGGGGCGACGATGAACAGCCAGACCTGGCCGAGGGCCGAACCGCCCGCGAACCAGGCGACACCGAGCGATCGCGCCGGGTTGACCGACGTATTCGTGACCGGAATGCCAACCAGATGGATCAGCGTGAGCGCGAGACCGATGGAGATCGGTGCGAACCCCTTGGGCGCCCGGTCGTCGGTGGCGCCGAGGATCACGTACAGGAAGAAGGCTGTCAGCACGATCTCGACGATCGCGCAGGCCAGCAGCGAGTACCCGCCAGGCGACCGGTCGCCGTACCCGTTGCTGGCGAAGCCGCTGTCGGTGGCGCTGAAACCGTCCTTGCCGCTGGCAACGGCCAGCAGGATCGCTCCGGCCGCCGTACCGGCGACGACCTGGGTGACGATGTACGTCGGAACCCATTTCCACTCGATGCGCTTGGCAACGGCCAGGCCGATCGTCACGGCCGGGTTGAAGTGACCACCGGACACGTGGCCGACGGCGTACGCCATGGTCAGCACGGTCAGGCCGAAGGCGAGCGCCACGCCGAGGTAGCCGATGCCGACCGAGACCTTGTCCGGGTTGAGTACGACACCAGCCAGGACGGCCGCACCGCAGCCGCCGAAGACGAGCCAAAACGTTCCGAGAAACTCCGCACCGATCCGAGCCGCAGGACTTGGTGATTCCACGACTGCCTCCTTGGTGACCTCCGATGAATTGAAACCCTCCTGTCACAGTAAGCCATCAAGTCGTGACAATCGGTGAAATCGGGGAGGAGATCTGCGCGGGCCGCCGCTCCACAGGCCCTGGGATGCAGAGCCTGTGGAGCGGTCATGCGGTCAGAGAGTGGCCTGGACGGCGATGCTCGCCGGGTTCGGGCAGAGGATGCTGCCGCTCTCCTTCGGGACGTCCTGCTCCGGGAACGTGGCGGCGTTACCCGCATACGTTCCGGTCAACGAGCCGGAATACCCGCAGCTGAGTGGCTTGCTCACGGCAACATTCAGCGTGAGCGTCGCCGCGTCATCCGGGCCGAACGTGACGGTTCCGGACGCCGTACCGTCAGCGGCGCAGCCGTCGGCGATATCGATGGACTGGATCTCGACAGCGGCAGGCGGCGGGCCGCCCGCGTAGGTAAAGGTGAAGTCACACGACTGGCCCTCGAACGTGATGGTGCCGGAGCCGGTCGCTCCGGCGTACGCCGGAGCGACGCCGAATCCGATGGTCGAGGCAACGACCAGGGCGGACAGGAGTGATCGACGCAAATGCATTGCGACCTCCAGAGTGGGGGGCGGTTGAGTCGCAGCAGCTGCCGAAATCGACGCTAACGTTGTTACCTCGCGGTAGTCAACCCGTGACACCGAGTCAACATGAGGTTTCTTCAGCTCACCCGGCGAGAGTTATCCACAGATCGCGAAGACCGGCCGATTCGCTGCCCCGAAGTCCATATGTTCTTGGGCAAAGGAGGTGCTCGATGAGTGCTCACAAGGACAGAGGCGGCCGTCGAGGCGGCAGACCACACAACGGCGGCGGCGCAGATCAGCCGCACCCGGTGCTGACACCGCTGACCGTGCCGCAGGCCGAGCGGTTGGTCCGGCTGGCCGAGGCCGCGGTCACGGAACGCGGATTCTCGATGCGGTACGACGGCGCGGGCGCACTGCTGCCGATCGGAGGCGACACCGGTCCGGCAGGCGACGCCCCGACCGCCGGACTCGCGAATCTCGCGCGCACCGTCGGCGAGCTGCCACGACAGCAATGGCGATCGGCGGTGGCCGCGCACTTCGACCAGATGCTCGCTCTGGGCGAACGGCCGACGGTCCCGGAAGACCTGGAGAACGAGCTGTACCTTCGGCTGGTCTGCGCGGCCACGATCGAGCCCGACTGGACCGGCAAGGTCCCGGAGTTCGTGCCAGGCGTCGTCATCGCGCCGGCGACCTACACCGGGCGAGCCGTCGCGATGCACTTCGACCTCGACAGCCTCGGCGCGCCGTGGGAGGACATCACCCGGATGGGCCTGGCGAACCTGCGCCGTCTCGAGGACAAGGTCGAGCTCGTGCGACAGCCCGGTGCGAACGGAGCAGAGATCGCCATGCTCACCGGCGGCATGTTCACCGCATCCCGGGCACTCGTCCTCGACACCGTGCTGCGCGAGTCGCTGCACGTCGAGGATCCCCCGTTCGGTTGCCTCGTGGCCTTGCCGGCGCGCGACATGCTGCTCGTTCACGTGATGCGAGATGAGACGGTGGTCCCGGCCTTCGGCATGCTGACCGAGCTCGCCAATTGCTTCTTCGGCGACTCGCCGGGGCCGGTGAGTCCGCACGTCTACTACGTGACAGGTGACGAGTGGCAACAAGTGACCGACTACAGCACCGGCACCGCGCAACTCCAAGCCAGCGGCCGCTTCTCCGCAGCCCTGCGCCGCCTCGACAGCGAATTGGGGCTATCGCATGCCATCTGACGAGATGGCGTGGAGGGCCGCGGTGGCGGTGACGACGTCGCACCAGGCCTCGCCGACGCTCTTGAAGAGGCGCGGTGCGCCGGCGGTGATGGCGAGGCGACCGGTGGCGAGTTCGTGGAGGTCGGCTGTGATCGCGTGGTTTTCGGGGACGCCGTCGGCGATGGCGAGGATGATGTCACCGGCCTGCCCGAGTGCGGAACCGCGCGACTCGACCACGACGGTGGCGCGGCGGACGAGGTTCGTGTCGACTTCGCGGACCGCTGGCTCGTGCGACCCGACGGCGACCACGGTCGCTTCCGGCCGGAGCAGATTTGAGTCGAACAGCGGCTCCGTCGCCGTCGTACAGCAGGCGACCAGGTCGACGTTCGCGACGTCCTCCGGAGTTCCGGCCCGAGCTGGGAGACCTTCTCCTTCAAGCGAGTCGACTAGCGTGGCGACCGCCTCCACCCGGCGGCCGACGACGACGACCTGCTTCAGCGGGCGGACCGCGTTGATCGCCAGTGCATGACTCGATGCCTGAGGCCCCGTCCCGAACACCAGCAACGAGTTCGAGTCCGCGGTCGACAACCGGCGTACGGCGAGCGCCGACACACTCGCCGTACGGCGCAACGTCAGCGACTCGGCGTCGATCACAGCGACCGGCCGCAGCGTCGGCCCGTCGAAGGCGATGTGGACGCCCTGGATCCGGGGCAGACCGCGGGCGGCGTTGCCGGGACTGACCGACACGACCTTCACCCCGACCTGCGGCCCGACCTCGCCGGGCATCAGGATCAGTTGCCCGCCCGACATCTCCACGAACGTCCGCGGCGGCGTGTTCCCGGGCGCGGCGCCGGACACCAGCGCGTTGTCGAGCGCGTCGATCGCCTGCGTCCAGCTGAGCGTGCGCTCGAGGGCTGCCCGGTCGATGAACCTGATGCTGTCCGCCATGGATCTCCTAAACGACTCGTCCGCTCTGGATGACGATGCGTTCGGCCGCCGGATCCCAGAGGCATTCGGGCTGCTCCAACGGGTTGCCCGAGACTACGAGAAGGTCCGCGATCGCGCCGGGCCGGACCACGCCGAGATCCTCGAGCCCGAGCAGGCGAGCGTTCACCGAGGTCGCGCAGCGCAGCGTGCCGAGGATCCCGAGCACCTCGCTCTGCAGCCGCAAGCCGTTGAGCTGCTCCTCTTCCAGCCCGCCCATCAGATCGGTGCCGAACCCTACCGGCACCTTCGCGGCCACGGCGAGCTCGATCGCCTGCCGGCCGGCGTCGAGCACCTCCCGGTTCTTGGCCAGTTGCACCGCGGCCATCCCGATCGCCTCGCCGCGCCGGTCCATCGCGTCGTACGCCGCCAGCGTCGGAATCAGGAACGCCCCGTGCTCGGCCATCGCCGCGGCCGAGGCGGTGTCGAGCAGGTTGCCGTGCTCGATCGACCGTACGCCGTTCCGCACCGAGTGCACGATCGCTTCCGGCGAGTACGAATGCGCCGCGACGTAACTCCCCCGCCGGGCCGCCTCGGCCGTCACGGCGCGGATCTCGTCCTCGGAGTACTGCGGGATCCGGATCGGGTCGGTCAGCGAGACGACGCCGCCCGACGTCATGATCTTGATCGCGTGCGCGCCCTGCCGGAAACGCTCGCGGACGGCGCGGCGCAGCGGGTCCACCCCGTCGACGACTTCGGTCGTGTGACTGTGGCAAGGACAGGTGTCCCAGTGCGCCGGACGCGCGTCGCCGTGGCCACCGGTCTGGCTCAACGCCGGCCCGGTGAACAGGTACCGCGGTGCCTCCAGCCGGCCTTCGGCGATCGCCTTCGCCAGCCCGGCCTCACCGCCGGCGACATCGCGGATCGTCGTGAACCCGCGCCGCAAGGAGTTGCGCAACCGGCCGGCCGCGACGATCGCGACATAGCTCAGCGGGCTCGCCTCGATGTCGACCATGTCCAGACTGATGCCGTACGGATGACAATGCGCGTCGATCAGCCCGGGCAGCACGGTGCCGCCCTTCGCGTCGACCACCACGGCACCGTCCTCGAGGTCCGCGGTATCCCCGACCGCGACGATCCGTCCGTCCCGAACCGCGACCGGCCCGTCGACGAGCTCGGCATTCTCACCGTCGAACACGGTCGCGTTGGTGACGATGAGCGTGCCTGGAACGGAGCTGCGGTCATTGACCAGCACGTGGTCCTCCTTGAGATGGCTGGAGCAGTGGAGCCATTGTCAGGGCGAGATGGAGCGTGAGGCGATCCTCGCCGCTGCGCAGGTCGAAGCCGGTGATGGTCTCGATCCGGCGGAGCCGGTAGTACGCCGTCTGACGGTGGATCGCCAGCTCCGTGGCCAATTCCTGGATGTTGCCGGCCCGGTCCAGGAAGACCTGCGCCGTCCGGACCAGGTCGCCGCCCTCGTCGAGCAATCGCTGCGCCCGCGGATCGAGTACGGCGTCCACCAGGGCCGACCGTGGACCGCACGAGATCAGTCGGTGGACGCCGAGCTGGGACCAATGAGCGACCGCGCCGAGACGCGGCACGGCGGCCAGGATCTTGGTGGCGCGGCGAGCCTGTTCGTGACTGGTCCGCGCGTGGGCGACACCGCGCTGCGGCTCGCCGACTCCGACGAGCAGGCGCGCCGCAGCCTGATCGCCGAGGCGTTGGGCGTGCAACTGGCGGAGCCTGTCGATCGCCTGGTCGATCAACATCATCCGCTCGTTCGCGAGGTCGACGAGCAAGGTCGTGAAGCCCTCCCCCGACGTCGCGAGCACATGCCGCGGCAGCGACCAGAGGTTGAGCGGCACGACCTCGCGCGACGGCTGCTCGGCGTGGACGACCACGACGTACGCCGTCCGCTGGACGAGCCCCCGGCTGTCGAGCTCTTCGACGGCTCGCGCCGAGACGGCGTCGTCCGGCGCGAGCAGGTTGGTGAGCAGGAGCGATGCGTCGCGACTCCCCCGGGCCCGTTGCGCGAGCAGCGCACCCGCGTCCCGCGCGATCGCGGCGGCCGCCTCGAGTTGTGCCGGCGTACCCAATCCGCCGCCGGGGTCGAGCAGCCAGAAGTAGCCGTAGGTCACGCCGTTCCACCGGACGGGCAGGCACAGCCGCGGGAGGATGCCGAGGCCCGGCTCGGAGGGTGTACGGACCGGTCCGTCGGCGGTCGCGATGCCGAACTGCTCGAACCAGGTCCGGACGTCCGCCGTCGAACGCCGCCGCAGGATCGACCCGGCCCGCACCGCGTCGATCTCGTCGGGCTGCGTGTTGAACGCGATCAGGTTGAAGTCGCGGTCCTCGAGCACCGCCGGCGTACCGAACGCGTCCGAGATCGCGCCGATCAGGTCGTCGAGGTCCATGCACCCAGCTTAGACATCTGTATGACGTTCTGCGTCGGCGGATCTGTCACCTGGATAACGCCCGCGGGGCGGACCGGTCCTTACAGTGCACTCACATCCTGACCAGGAGGAGTCCGCCGTGCTTGGTACCGCTCTGCTTGCCGCATCCCGCAGCCGTCGCGTCCGGGCCGTTGTCACCAAATCCCCGGTGACGCGCAAGGTCGTCACACGCTTCATCGCCGGCGACGACGTGCACGCCGCCGTCGACACCACCCGCCGCCTGACCTCCGGCGGCTTCGCCGTGACCCTCGACCACCTCGGCGAGGACACGCTCGACCGGGCGCAGGCCGAAGCCACCCGGGACGCGTACCTCACGCTGATCAAGCAACTGGCCGACCAGGGACTCGCGACCAGGGCCGAGGCGTCGCTCAAGCTCTCGGCGATGGGTCAGGCGCTGCCCGGCGACGGCGAGGCGCTGGCCGCCGACAACGCCGCCGCGATCTGCGCAGCGGCCGCCGACGCCGGCATGACCGTCACCCTCGACATGGAGGACCACACCACGGTCGACTCCACGCTGAGCATCCTGGCCGAACTGCGCAAGGACCACCCGACGGTCGGCGTCGCGCTGCAGGCGATGCTGTACCGCACCGAGGCCGACTGCCGTGACCTCGCCACCACCGGGTCGCGGGTCCGCCTGGTCAAGGGCGCGTACGCCGAACCGAAGTCGGTCGCCCACCCGGCGAAGAGCGACGTCGACCGCGCGTACGCCCGCTGCCTCGGCATCCTGATGGCCGGTCTCGGCTACCCGATGATCGGCAGCCACGACCCCCGGATGATCTCGATCGCCCAGGCGCTGGCGACGCAGCACGGCAAGGGACAGGACGACTTCGAGTTCCAGATGCTCTACGGCATCCGGCCCAGCGCACAGGAGCAGCTCCGCTCGCAGGGCTCCCGGGTACGCATCTACGTCCCGTACGGCGACGACTGGTACGGGTACTTCATGCGCCGCCTGGCCGAACGTCCGGCCAACGTCGGCTTCCTGCTCCGCTCGCTCGTCACGAAGTAGCGCGTTTGTCGTATCTCGTGGTGCGCTGATCGTCATACATCTGAGGGCGGACGGCCGAGTCCGCCGAGGAGGTGACGGCACGGTGCCCGAAAACGACACTGCAGACGACGCCAAACGAGCGGCACACCGCGCGCTCGTGGAGCGGATCTTGACGGGCGACGGCAGAGCATCTGCCGAGCAGCGGAAGCGTGCGTTCGACGACGAGGGCCTCGTCCCGCCGGTCAGCACGCTGATCGGCAAGATCACCCGTACGCCGGTCCGCGTCGACGAGACGGACCTGGCGGTTGCGGGCTGCACCGAGGACGAGGTGTTCGAGCTGGTGATCTGCGCCGCGGTCGGGCACTCGACCCGCCTGTACGAAGCCGGGCTCGCGGCCCTCGCCGATGCGATCTCCGAGGAGGCGCCGGGCCATGCGTCCTGACATCCTCAACCACGGCTACCGGCCTGGAACGAAGCTGATGTTCGCGATGATCCGGCTGTTCTCCGGGCAGCCGCTCCCGGACGCCGCCAAGCTGACCTTCTACCGGTCCGACTTCTACGGCAACCCGGCCAAGGAGTTCACCCACGAGGCACTGCGCGGGCCGTCCGACTGGTCCGTCGGCGACCGCGAGCTCATGGCGGCGTACGTGGCCAAGCTGAACCAGTCCGCGTTCTGTATCGGTGCCCACACCGCGACCGCGAGCCTCGCCTATCAGGACGGTCCGCGAGTGGCGGCGATCCTGGACGACCCCGAGTCGGCGTCGATCGACGAGCCGCTCCGGGCCACGCTGCGCCTGCTCGCCAAGCTGATCCGCGACGGCCGCGTCGACGCAGACGACGTACGCGAAGTCCTGGCCGCCGGCGTCTCGCCTCAGCAGGTCAAGGACGCCCTCGCGGTGTGCGCCGCATTCAACACCACCAGCCGCCTCGCCGACGCCTTCGACTTCGAACTCCTCACCCCGAAAGGCTACGAAGCCGGAGCCAAGTACCTCCTCAAACGCGGCTACCGCTAGTCAGTGCGGTGGTGATGTGTTGGCGGGTTGTGTAGTAGTGGGTCGGGTCGAGGACTGGGCGGTTGAAGTGGAGGGTTCGGTCGGGGTCGATGAGGTCTAGGGCTGCTGTGTTGCCGTGGGTGGTGCGTACTGCCTGGAGGGCGCGGTGGTCCCACATTGCCTGGGCGAAGACGCGGTGGCGGAGTGACGGCCACGGCGTACCGTCCGGGCCGGGGTAGACGATGAAGGGGTCGCCGGACGGGAACGCGCCACCGGCCGACGTGTCCGCGAACGGGTCCACCCGCCGGATCGAGTACTGGGTGTACCAGAAGTTGAAGCCCCAGTGCAGGAACCCGTCCACACCAGCTGCGAACAATTGGTGCCCGATCGCCCGGTTCCGCGCCGACGGCATCCCGATGAACCGGTTGGCGACGTCGCGGTCCTGGCTGACGCAGTAGTACACCCACAGACGCTCCGGCCGCTCGGCCAGGAACGGCTCCACATGATCGGTCGCGACAACCGGAACCTCAACGGCGCCCGAAGTGTAGAACGAGTGCTCGCTCAGTGCGTCGACGACCGTCCAGCCCTTCAGGAGATCGGCGACGACAGCCTTCGCGGCAAGGTAGGTCGCGAGCCCGTCCTCCCCGGACGGCTCGTCGGAGATGTGAAAGACGACGTGGTCGCGGTCCCATTCCTCGTCGAGCACGGCCTGCAGCGAAGGCAGCAGCGCTTCCAGCAACTCCCGGTACCGTCCGTCGGTCGCGGGCACGTCCCACCCGAAGGCCCGCTCCCCGCCGACCACGATCCCGGGCGTCGCCTTCGCACCCCACTGCGTGAACAGGTGCGCGACCTCGACCCCGGTGATCCCGGTACGCCGGCACACCTCCAGCCAGCGCCGCAGCCGGTCGAACCCGAACGCGTACCCGTCGTCGGTCCGCGTGATGTCGATCAGCTGTACGACGGTGCGATACGTGTCGACCGCGGTGTCGAGCGGCGGCGTCCATACCGGCGCGAGCAGCGACGTCGCACCCATCTCGACGGCGGACGCCATGAAGCGCTCGACGATCGTCCAGTGCTCTTCGCTGAACACCTCGACGCCGTAGTGATCCGCGAGCGAGTCGAGATGCATCCAGTGACTCGACACGATGTCGAGCGGCGGCAGCTCGATCCCCGTGATCTCGACGGTGACCGGCGCACGATGCAACTCGGAGCCGTCGGGCGCGCTCACCACGATCGTGAGTGAGTGTACGCCGGCGCGCGCCGGATCGGCCGTGGTGACGTCGAACCACAGCGCACTCCAACTGCCGAACCGCACCGGAGCTTCACCGTTCGACACCGGGCGCAGCACATCTGGGTACAGGCCGGGCTCGTCGAACTCGTATCCGTCGTCGTGACCCGGGAGCGCGACGAACGTGCAAGGCACAAGGTCCACGCTCGCTACGGCGACCAGGTCGGCCGCCGAACCCTCCACCCGCACCTGCAGCGGGCGCGCGTCGCGGAACTTCGACTCGAGTGGAGGCCGGTACGCGAGCTGGAACGACGCGGGCTCACCGAGGAAGGCCTGGAACCGGGTCTCGGCCGACACCGGGCGCGGGTCCCGCACCGGGTGCACCTTCGCCAGCGCGTCGCAGAGCACGAACTCCCACTTGGCGGTCACTGCGGACCACTCCTTCCAACCCGGCACCTGTGCGTAATTGTGGAATCAATGATGCAGATTCGAGCATCAACGCACAACCGTCGTCTCGCGGTGGGCCTATTCCGGAACCGGGGTCAGCGGGCGTGCCGAGTAGTCGTGCAAGACCAGGGCCGTGGTCACCGGGCCGAAGCGGGCGAGGCTGTCGATGATGGTCTCGAGGCGTCGCGCGTCGGAGCAGTGCACGTCGCAGAGCAGGCAGTCCTCGCCGGTGACCCGGCGGATCGCGGTGATGTCGGGGGTCCTCGCGGCCAGCGCCAGAGCCTGTTCGAGTTGTGCGTGCGAGGTGCGCAGCCTGATGTGGGCGGTGATCCCGAGCCCGAGCTTGGCCGGGTCGACGATCGCCCGGTACCCGGTGATGACGCCGGTCTTCTCGAGCCGCTGGACCCGTGCGCTCGCGGCCGGCTGGGACAGTCCGACCCGGCGGCCGAGCTCGGCACCGGTCAGCCGGCCCTCGGCCTGCAGCAGGGCGAGGATCCGCCGGTCGATGTCGTCGAGTGATTCCATGGTTGTCGCCGCCAATATCTTTGTGATCACTTGCCACGGTGTCGAGTGCCTGGTGATTCGATCAGACTCAGGGCCTCAAGCCTCCCACGGTCGTGGGTTGCGCAAGTGAAAGCGAGGTCAGCAGTGACAGCGTTCGTCATCCTCCCGGGCATCGACGGGTCCGACGATGTGCATTGGCAGAGCCGATGGGAGCAGTCCTGGGGCGACAGCGCCGTACGGATCGTTCCGGCGTCGTGGAGCGAGCCCGAGCTGGACGACTGGGTCAGGGCGGTGCAGCGTGCGTACGACGATGCTCTTGGTCGCGATGATGACGTGGTGCTGGTGGCGCACAGCCTCGGTTGCTGGGCCGCCGCCGCTTGGTTCGCCGCTGGAGGGTCAGCCACTGCTGCGTTGCTGGTGGCGCCTCCGGACACTCAGGCTGCCGACTTCCCGAGCGACCGCGCGGGCACCTTCCAGACCGTCGCAACCCAACCACTCCCCTGCCCGTCCCTGCTGATCGCCAGCACGAACGACCCGTACTGCACCACAGCCCGAGCAACCACCTTCGCCAACGCCTGGAAGGCCGACTGCCACCTCATAGACAACGCCGGCCACCTCAACTCCACCAGCAACCTGGGCGACTGGCCCTTCGGCCAGACCCTCCTCAACGAGCTACTCGCTAACCTGCCGACGTAATGCTGTCTTGTCGCGCAGGAGGTGATGTGGGTGGTTGGTTGGGGTGGGCTCGTGTGTGTTGGGGATCTTGTTGAGGATGTGGTGGTTTGGGCTGTGGGGACGGCTCGGGTGGGGACTGATAATCCGGCGCGGGTTTGCCGGACTCGGGGTGGGGCGGCGGCCAACGTTGCGGCGTTTGCTGGGCGTCTTGGGGTGGCGGTGCGGTTCGTTGGGCGGGTTGGAGAGGACGCAGTCGGCGCGGCTCTGGTGCGGGATCTGACCGAGGACGGGGTTGACGCGAAGGTGCAGCGGCGCGGGCGGACCGGCACCATCGTCATCGTCGTGGACCCGTCCGGGGAACGCACCATGTACCCGGACCGGGCAGCCGCGGGCGAGTTGGCCGACGTACCGGACCACTGGTTGTCCGGCGCCGGCGCCGTCCACCTCTCGGCCTACTCGCTCGTCGGCCCCTCATTGTCCGTCCTCCGCCGCGCCTCCGACCTCGCCCACGCGGAAGGCGCGATCCTCACCATCGACGCATCCTCGATCGCACTCATCGGCGCGATCGGTCCCGCGCCGTTCCGCGACCTGATCCGAGCCCTCCGACCGACCTACCTCTTTGCCAACGGCATCGAAGCCGACGTCGGTTCCCTCCGCGATCTCGCAACCCCCAGTACGACGGCGATCGTCAAGAACGGCACCGAGCCCACAGAGATCCACGCCAACGCCACAACAACCGTCCCAGTGCCGCCGGTCGACGAGGTGCGGGACACGACCGGTGCAGGCGATGCCTTCGCGGCAGGTTTCCTGTCCGCCGTACTCGAGAACGCCGACACCGTCGAGGCAGTAGAGGCGGGTCATACCCTTGCCGGACGGGTTCTCAGCGAACCCGGTGCCACGCTCTCCAAGACCGACGAGAACGGATCCGCGCGTGATTGAGCCCATCCTGTCCGACGACGTGGCGCAGGCCCTGGCCGAGCACCGCGCGGTCGTCGCTCTCGAGTCGACGATCTTCTCCAACCTCGGACTGCCCGCCCCCGCGAATGCCGACGCGCTCGAACTCTGCAAACAGGCAGTACGCGACAACGGCGCCGTACCGGCCGTCGCCGCGATCCTCGACGGTCAGGCCCAGCTCGGTCTCTCACCGGACGAGGAGAAGCGAGTGCTGCAGGGCACCCGCAAGGTCGCCGAGCGCGATCTCGCCGTAGCGCTGGCCCAGGGATGGGAGGTCGGCGTCACCACGGTCTCGGCGACTGTCGCGCTGGCGCACGTGGCGGGCATCTCGGTGTTCGCGACCGGCGGCATCGGCGGCGTCCACCGCGGATCAGAGCACACCGGAGACGTGTCTGCTGACCTCGATGCGATCGCCAACCACCCGGTCATCACCGTTTGCGCGGGCGCCAAGGCCTTCCTCGACCTGCCGCGAACACTCGAGTACCTCGAGACCGCCGGCGTACCCGTCCTGGGCTGGCAGCACGACTGGTTCCCTGCCTTCTACACCCGGTCGAGCGGCCTGCCGGTCCCGCATCGCGTCGACGACGAGCGAGTGGTCTGCGACGTACTCCGTTTCCGCGCGCGACCGGCGACCGGAGTACTGCTGACGGTCCCGATCCCCGTGGACGACGAGATCCCGGCAGCGCGGATCGACGCCGTACTCACGGCCGCGTTGGAGGCGAGCACACAAGCGGGGGTTGTCGGTCCCGCTGTCACGCCGTACGTGCTCGCGAGGATCGAGAAGGAAACGGACGGGGACAGCATCCCGGCCAACCTCGCGCTCGCCGCGAACAACGCAGCCGTCGCGGCCCGAATCGCCGTCGCGCTCGCTCAGTAGGTCTTGTAATAGATCAACTCGCCCGACTCGCCGGACGCGGCGCCTTCGCTCGGGATGAAGAGCGTCATCACCAACGCAGGCTGCCCGTTCGGGGCCGTGAGGTTGGTGATGGTCGGGTTGGCGAACGCGGTGCTGCCGCCGTCGGTGGCGATCGTCGTACGGTCGGCGTTGCCGGTCTGGTAGTCGTACACGAAGGTGCGCCAGGAACCGAAGTCGCCCTTGGTGTACTGCCCTTCGATCAGCCCGAAGCTGTAGCCGCGGAACGTCGTGTTGTCACGGTCGCCGATGTTGCCGTTGACGCCCCAGTAGAGGAGTGCGTTGTCGACGTTCGATTGGGCCGTGGTGGACCACGAGGAGAAGTTGGTGAGCGTTCCGCGTTGCTGGCGGTCGCGGTCGCAGTTCCACCAGTAGTGGCCGCCGACATCGATCGTCGAGTGGTCGATGTCGGGCGCCAGCGTGACGCTGTAGATGTTCGGCGTA
Organism: Kribbella speibonae; assembly: GCF_004331375.1. Lineage (NCBI taxonomy): Bacteria > Bacillati > Actinomycetota > Actinomycetes > Propionibacteriales > Kribbellaceae > Kribbella > Kribbella speibonae. The sequence goes on from NZ_SJKC01000007.1 coordinate 304,529, forward strand.
CCCTCCGCGCACGACGAGAGCCGGCGAGGTGCGTCGTACGCGCGGCTGACCTGGCCCGCGAGGAGATCGGTGCGGTTCGCGAAGTACCGGAAGGCGAGGTGGTTGTTGCCGCCGCCGGGCTGTTCCTGTTCCCAGGCGAGGACGAAGCCGTCGTTCGAGACCTGGAAGATCGTCGGCTGTGATGCCGGGCCGGTGTTGCTCCCGGCCAGTTCGCGGACCCAGTGCCAGGTGAGCAGGTCCGACGACGTGGCGAGGTTCACCCGGAAGTGCCCGTCGCCGGCGAGGTGGTGGGAGACCGCGAGGTATCCGCCGGTCGAGTCCTGGATGATCTTCACGGTGTCCATCACGTGACCGGCGTCGTCCTTCACGCCGTACCGCTTGCCTGTGGCGCCGGCGACGTTCTGGACGATGCCGCGCAACTCGGCGCGCGCCGGGTCCGACGCGGCAGTTGTCGCTGCCTCGGCCGGCACCACGAGTCCGGCAAGGCAGATCACGACCAGAAGAACTCTCAGCATGGGCGGCGTCCCTCGGTGATGGATTGCTGCGGATCCCTCACCTGGAAACGTTACGCCAGTCCGGCCGGGCTCACGACTTGTTGGTGGTTCGTACGAGGTGGCCGAAGGCGACGGAGCGGTCTTGGGAGTGGAACAGGTCCTGGCAAGTGGTCAGGGTGATGATCGAGCGCGTGGGCGTTTGGCTCTTGCCGGGGACCGGGTCGAGGACCCAGGTGTCGGTCGGCTTGACGGTCAGGTCGCGGGGTGAACCGTCCAGCTCGTAGGTGTAGACAGCCTCCGCGGTCTCGACGACCACCTGGTCGCCGGCGCGCAGCTCGAGAAGCTTGCGGAACGGCGAACCGTGCGTGACCCGGTGCCCAGCGATCGCGAAGTTCCCGGGCTGACCGGGCAACTGCGTGTGCGGATAGTGCCCGATCCCACGAGCCAGGTCACCGGCGTCGACACCCTCCACGACCGGCTTCTCCCAGTCCGCCCCGAACTTCGGGATCCGGATCAGTACGAACGGCTTGCCCGTCGACGGCTTCACCGCCGCGGGCGTCTTCCACTCGTCCCGGAGCGCGCCCTCCGCCTTGTCCATCTGCCGGTTCGCGACCACACCGGTCCCGACGTACTGCCAGCCGACCCAGCCGAGGAGGCCCAGGCCGGCCAGCAGCAGAACGATTCCGGCGACCCGGAGCGAACGCCGGCCGGTCCGCTGCGCCGTACCTGTCACCAACTGATCGCGACCATGGCAGTCACCTCGTCTCCGATCCGGATCGCTCGTGGGCGGCACGGGCCGCCTCGCGGTGCATGCGAGCGAACTCCGCGCGGAACTGCGGCCGCTCGGTGATCGTCTCCGACCACGGCACCCGGACCTGCACCCGGTTGCCGTCAGCAACCTCCGCGGTGAAGACGGCACCGTCCGGGTCGAGCTCGGTCAGCTCGACCGCGGTCGCGTCCGGCCGCCCGCCGAGGGTGTGCACGATGCCCAGCGAGTGGTCGGCGTGGTCGGTGTTCATGTGCTTGAGTACTGCCGCCACGATCTCGGGCGCGAACGGATCACTCATGCCTTCTTCTTCCTTCGGGTGGCGAGGGTGATCAGCAGCCCGGCCAGCAGGAGTACGGCACCGCCAATCGGCAGCCACAGCGCCGCACCACCTGTGCTCGCGAGCGCCCCGGTGGCCCTGGTCTGCGCCTCCGAGTCCGACGCGTTGGAGGTCGACGGGTCGCTGGTTGGGGTCGTCGACGTGCTCTGGGTCGGAGTCGGAGTCACAGTGGGAGTGGGAGTAGGCGTAGGCGTGGGTGATCCCGCCGCGGCCACCGAGAAGCTGGCTGAGGCGGTCACGCCTTCCGGCCCGGCCATCGTCACCACGTGCTTTCCGACGGCGAAGTCACTCGGCACCGTCCAGGTGAATCGGACCTTGCCACTCGCATCCGCCACCTGCTCCCCCAGCGCCGGGCTACCGGCCGCCAACGTCCCAGCCGCCTTGAACTCCAGCGGCACCCGAACGTCGAACGCCCGGTTCGCCGTCGCCCGATGGTCCGCGCGCAGGTACAGCACACACCCGTTCGACGCCGTCGAACAGTCGGTCAGATCGTCCTTCGACGCCACCTTCACCGTCGTCCGCGCGACCAGATCGTTCCCGATCGGTACGACGATGTTCTCCGACCCGGCGTACGGGTAGTTGGTGATCCACTGCGACTGCCCGGTCTCGCCGCTCATGTCCACGCCGCCGATCGCCGGCGATGCCTGCTGCCCCGGCCCGTTGTCGACCGCGGTCAGCACGTAGAACCCGCTCGGCGCCGCCGCGGTGTTCTCCTTGCTGTTCGTCAGACCGCTGACCTTGACCGCGATTTCCGCACCGTCGACGATCACCAACTTGCCTCCAGCAACGGACAGGGACTTCCCGTCCGCCGCGCTGACCGTGACCGTCTGCCCGTGCGTGTTGCTGAAGCTGTACGTCGCAGCGCCCGGCGGCGCCGCACCGTCAACGGTCGCGGTCACCTTCTGACCAATAGGGAATCCGGTGCCCGAGACAACCAGTTCTCCACCCTGCTTCACCGTCGCCGGCTCGACCGACACCTTCGGGTCGGCAGCGCTGACCGTCAACGTCGCAGGGTTCGAGGTCGCCGACCCGGCCGTGTTGCTGAACACTGCCCGGAACCGGGACCCGTTGTCGGTCGCCTGCACCGCGGCCAGCCGCAGCGTCCTGGTCACAGCCGACTCCGATGCGACGGGCGTCCATGTCTTGCCCTCGTCGGTGCTCCGTTCCCACTGCACCGACGGCTCCGGCGTACCCGTGGCTTCGGCGGTGAACTCGACGTTGCCGCCAGCAACAACCGACGCGGCCGCCGGCTCCTTGGTCACCGCGGGCAGCACCGGCTGCGGACCGGCCGCCTTGAAGGTGATCGCCTGGAACGCGTCCTGTGACCGATCGTCGCGCAGGTCAACCGGTTCATTGTCCGCGGCGAGCGGCGAACTGAAGCTCGCGATGTAACAAGCGGCAGCCTTGCAGTCGACGTCGGCGCCTTCGTTCGTGAACGTCACCGACGTCACCACCGACGTCTCGAACGTACCGGTCGCCGACGTGACGACCCGCTGCGCTCCGGAGAACGGCGACGGGTTCGACGTACCCGAAGCGCCCTGCGGCGTCTGAGCGACGTACAGCGCGCGGTTCGGTGCATACCCCGAGCCCTTGACCGTGACGCTCTGGCCGTCCGTCAGGTCGGTGCGCGGCTCGACGGTCAAGGTCGGCGTATCGGCGGTGCCGAAGACAACCGGCGTCAGCAGTTCCTGCGCGGCATTCGGCGCGGCACCACCGGCGGCGTACGTCGCAACGCCGTACGTTCCCGACGCGCCGTCGGCCGGCTTGACGGTCAGCGTGGTCTCGAAGGCGCCCTCCGGTGTCAGCGTGACGTACGCCGGATCCTGGGACGGCCGCGACGCGTCGGGCAACGCCCACTTCTGATCCAGCACCCGGCGCGCACCCGCCGGCGCACCGTCCGACGGCCGCCACGTTTCGTCGAAGCTGCCGAACACCACATACACCCCGGCAGGCTGCCCCGGCGTCACCGGCGGACGCGTCGACAGGTTGGCTGCCGGGTCGAACCCAGTACCGCGGACAGTCGCAGTCACACCCGCCGCCGGTACGACGCTCAGCGGCTGACCGTCCGGGCCCAGCACCTCCAGCTTCGGCTGCCACGTCGGCGGGCTCGTCAGCTTCACGGAGAAGCTGATCGGGTCCAGCGCCGTACCCGCGCTGTAGAAGCCGGCGAAGGCGGGAACGCCGGCTTCGGTCAGCTTGGCCGGGGCGCCGACGACGTGCGCGACACCGTTCTCGACGACCACCGGATGGGTCGCGAAGTCCACGTCGGCCAGTTCGAGGTCGTCGTACGTGGTGAGTTGACCGGTGTCGAGAGCCTTGCTGACGACGTCGGCGATGAGCTTGCCGGTACTGCCGTTGAGGGCGACGCGGATGTCGCGCACCGTCACCTCGAGCAGCGGGTTCCCGGGTTGGGTCTCGTGCCCCTTGAAGTAGACACCTCCGGCGAAGCCGACCTGGGTCGCCGTACCGGCGCCCTCGGCGAACCGGAACGTGCCGTTGGTGTTGCGGATCGCCGGAGTCAGCATCGTGATCGAGCCGTGCGCGATGTTGCCTTCGATGTAGCTGCGGAACGACGCCTTGAGCCCCCAGTCCAGCATGCCTTCCGGCGGCGGCTGGTCGTTGTTCTCGTCACCTTGGAAGGTCACCTTGACGCCGAGTTCGTGCGCCGGGTTCACCGCGCCGCCGCCAGGGTAGGTGTAGACGCCGTAGTTGCGCGGGTTCTCCGCGACGACCTTGGTCTTGACCTTCACCTCGAACGTGCCGTCCGGGTTCAGCAGGACCATCTTCGGCTTCTGCAGCGGATAGTCGGTCTGCACCTGGTCGTACGACGGTTGCGGCACCGCCCACTTGGTGTCGATCAGCGTCCGGGTGGAGGCGTCGGCACCGGTCGAGGGCTGCCACACGTCGGCGAACGAGCCGAACACGACGTACACCCCGGCCGGCTGCCCCGGCGTCACCGGGACCCGCGTCGACACGTTCGCCGCTGGGTCGAACCCAGACCCCTTGACCACCAACTCCTCCCCCGCAACCACCCCGGTGGTCTTCGACACCTCGATCTTCGGGGTGGTTGTTGTCGGCAACGGTGTCTCGTCGGCCGACGCGGGGACGACACCCGAAGCGGCCAGCGTCACCACCGACGCGATCAGAATTCCGAGGCGGCGGATCATGCCTGCATCTCCTTCTTCGTCGCCTGCCGACGCCGGCCGGCGATCACCAGCGCGGCACCACCACCCAGCAGACCCACGGCCGCCCCCAAGATCCCGAACGCGACCCCACCAGTACTCGCCAAACTCCCCGACTTCTTCTCCGGGGCGCCCTCCGTCGACGGTGCACTGCTACTAGAACTAGCCACCGGACTACTGGGCCGCGAGCTCGTCGGCGCAGAGCTGCTGGGCGTCGCCGACGGCGTACTGCTACTCCCGGCAAACGTCACCGGAATCAGCACGTCCGCGCTCCGATCAGCCGTCCGCGTGTGATCCGCCCGAGTACCGATCACACACCCCAGCGGAGCGACCTTCTTGTCCAGGCAGTTCGTGAACTGATCCTTCGACTTCACCTGCAGCCGCACCTCGAAGGACCCCTTCCCATTCACCTCGGTGAACGGTTTCGCGAGCCCTTCGCCGTACGACGGCGGATTCGACGAGATCCACGCCGACGACCCCGAGTCGCCCTTCATGTCCACCCCGCCGAGACACGGCGTCGGCATCTGCCCCGCGCCCTTGTTCACGCAGAACACGACATAGATCCCCTTGTTCAGGTCGAATCCTGTGCCGCGCACGGTCACCGCCGTACCGGCCGGGTTCAGCCCGCTGCTCTGGGAGGCGGTCACCTCCTGCCCCTGCGGTCCGGTGGCCGCCTGCGCGCCGAGCGGCCACCCGGCCAGCACCAACGCCCCCACAACTCCGGCGGTTCCGACGATCCAGCGCCGCTTCACCCTGCTCCTCCCCAGCCGCGTTGCGAGCCTCGACGACACGGCAACACGAGTTAGCCTCACCTAACTAATAGTTGGTTAGGCTAACCTAACTCTCGTGACGCCACAATCGGTCCCGCCGGCCACCGCTCAGCCGCCGTTCTCGCAACTGCTCCGGGAACGGAGCCTGCGCATGCACGGGGAAGCAGAAGGCAGTTCGTACCTCGCCGCTCTCACCAAGGGCCGCCTCGACCTCACGGCGTACGCCGTCCTGGTCGCGCAGCACGCGGTGATCTACGAGTCGCTGGAGCGTCTCGCGCACGGGTTCGCCGGCGATCCGGTCGCCGGACCGTTCGTGCTCCCCGAGCTCGATCGCCACGACGCCCTCCGCTCCGACCTCGCGTACCTGCACTCACGAGGGATCCAGATCGGCGAGCCGACCGAGGCCACGTTGCGGTACGCCGAACGCCTCGCGGAGCTCGCCGCCTGGCCGGGCGGATTCGTCGCCCATCACTACGTCCGCTACCTCGGGGACCTGTCCGGCGGCCAGGCGATCGGCCGGCTGATCGCCACGGAGTACGGACTGACGCCGGGCGGCGAGGGCGTGCGCTTCTACGTATTCGAGGGCATCTCGCCGAAGCCGTTCAAGGACCGGTACCGCACGCTGCTCGACGAGGCGCCGTTCACCGCGGACGAGCAGGAGCGGATCCTCGACGAGGTCCTGGTCGCCTACCGTCTCAACGTCGAGGTCCTCGCCTCGCTCGCCGACCAGGTGCTGCCGAACTACCCTCGAGTCGCGTCGTGAACCTCGCAGCGTTCTCGCGCACTTCCCGTACGGCGGCACTCCTCGTCCTCCTGTTGCTCGTCACGGTCGGCTGCGCCGGTCCGGCCACCTCCCAGGCGAGCGCTCCGGGCGTGGTCGACGCCTGCCGGCCGCCGGTGAAGGGCTTCGCGGTCACCACCGACGCCGACGGCAAACCATTGCCCAAGGCAACCTCGACGACCACCGGAAGCATCGACCCGCACACGTTCACCGGCCCCGCGACCGCGAAGCTCACCGACCACTCGATCCACGCGGTGGCAGCGAGCGGCGACCCGAAACTCCCGGTCGACGTGAAGTCCTGCGACGGCAAGCAGGTCCAGGTACAGGACGTCAGTCGGATCATCCCGGTCGACCTGTACGGGACGCTGTCGGAGATCGTGTTCAGCCTCGGACTCGGCGACAAGGTCGTCGGCCGGGACACCTCCACCGGTTTTCCCGAGGCGCTGAACCTGCCCAAGGTCACACCGACCGCCCACGATCTCAACGCCGAGGCGATCCTCGCCCTCGACCCGACCGTGGTGCTGACCGACAAGAGCATCGGCCCGCCCGAGGTGCTCGAGCAGTTGCGCGCGTCCGGCGTACCGGTGATCTTCTTCGACGACGCCCGGACCATGGACGGGATGCCGAGCCAGATCCGCGCGGTCGCCGCGGCCCTCGGCGTGCCGGACCGCGGCGAGGAACTGGTGGACCGTACCCGGGCCGAGATCGTGAAGTCGCTCGAGCTCGCACCCCAGGCCGCGAAGCCGTTGCGGATGACGTTCCTGTACGTGCGCGGCACGGCCGGCGTCTACCTGATGAGCGGTCCGGGATCCGGCGCGGACGCGATGATCGCGGCCATCGGCGGGGTCGACACCGGGACCGACATCGGCCTGGACAAACCGTTCGTACCGCTGACCAGCGAGGCGCTGATCCGGGCCCAGCCGGACGTGATCCTGGTGATGACCGAGGGCCTGAAGTCGGTGAAGGGCGTGGACGGGCTGGTGAAACTGCCGGGCATCGCGCAGACCCCCGCCGGTCAGCACCGCCGGATCATCGACATGAACGACACCGAACTGCTCGGCTTCGGCCCGCGCACCGGCCGCACGGTCGCCGCGCTGGCCAAGGCCGTTTACACGCCGTGAGACGTCCCAGCGCCGGCTCGTCGCGGTCCCGGAGGACGGTCCTGCTCGGCTCGCTGATCGCGGCTCTCGTCGTGCTGGGGATCGTTGCCGCCGGCATCGGCCAGCTGCACATCCCGCCCGCCGAGATCATCGGCTCGCTCCTGCACCGGGTGCATGTGGACCTGTTCCCGATGCCGGAGCACCCGCAGGGCGACAACGCGCTGTGGAAGGTCCGCTTCCCGCGGGTCGCTCTCGCCGTGCTTGTCGGCGCCTCGCTCGCCACCGCGGGCGCGCTCATGCAGGGCGTCTTCGGCAATCCCCTCGCGGAGCCCTCGGTGGTCGGCGTCTCGTCCGGCGCCGCGGTCGGCGCGAGCCTGGTGATCGTCACGGGTACGACGGTGCTCGGCAACTGGACGACCGCGGTCGCCGCGTTCGTGACCGGTCTCGCGACGACACTGCTCGTCCACACGCTCTCCCGGGCGGGTCGCCGTACCGAGGTCGTCACGCTCGTCCTGACGGGGATCGCTGTCAACTCGCTCACGTTTACGCTCATCTCGTTCGCGACGTTCATGGCGAACACGAGCGCGCGGGAACAGCTCGTGTTCTGGCAGCTCGGCAGCCTGAACGGCGCGACCTGGCAGGCCGTGTCGGCGGTCGCACCGTTCACTGTCGCCGGGGTGGTCGCGGCGCTCGCGCTCGCGCGCCGGCTCGACCTGCTCGCGCTCGGCGATCAGTCGGCGGCACATCTCGGCGTCGACGTCGAGCGGCTCCGGCTGACCGCGATCGTGGTCGTCGCGCTGCTCGTCGGCGCGAGTGTCGCGTTCTCCGGGATCATCGGTTTCGTCGGTCTCGTCGTACCGCACCTGATCCGGATGATCGCCGGGCCCGGGCATCGGCTGCTGATCCCGGCGAGCGCTCTCGGCGGCGCCGTGCTGGTGATTCTCGCGGACCTGCTGGCGCGGACGCTGATCCGGAACGCCGACCTGCCGATCGGCATGATCACGTCGCTGGTCGGCGCCCCGTTCTTCTTCTGGCTCCTTCGCCGCACCCGGAGCCGTCAAGGAGGCTGGGCATGAGACACCGGCTGCCGCAACGGCTGGAGCCCGGTACGACGATCGCCGAGGTGCGCGGCGTCCACCTGAGCTTCGGTGCCGCACCGATCCTCGCCGACGTGACGCTCGAGGTCCGGACCGGCGAAGTACTGGCGCTGGTCGGACCGAACGGCGCGGGCAAGTCCACCCTGCTCGGCGTACTCACCGGGGACCACGCACCGGATCGCGGTGACGTGCTGCTCGACCGGCAACCATTGCGGCATTGGTCAGCGGCCGAGCAGGCCATGCGCCGCGCGGTCATGATGCAGCAGGCAACCATCTCGTTCCCGTTCACGGTCGGGCAGATCGTCGCGATGGGCCGCTCCCCCTGGTACGGAACCGACCGCGCGGCGGACGACGATCGAGCGATCCAGGAGTCGATCGGCATCGCGGATGTCGGCGCGTTCACCGACCGCGTCTTCAGCTCCCTGTCCGGTGGAGAACGGGCGCGCGTATCACTCGCGCGGGCGCTCGCCCAGCGGTGTCAGTTACTCCTCCTCGACGAGCCGACAGCCGCTCTCGACCTGCATCACCAAGAAACCGTCCTCCAACTCGCCCGCGACCGCGCCGCAGCCGGCGACGCCGTGGTCGTCGTACTGCACGACCTCAACCTCGCCGCGGGGTACGCCGACCAGGTCGCCGTACTGTCCCGCGGATCCCTCGCCGCCTACGGCTCACCGGCCCCAACCCTGACCGCCGGCCTCCTCACCGAGGTGTACCGCCACCAGATCGAGGTCTGGCCACACCCCCACACCACAACACCGGTCATCCTCCCGGCCCGGGAATATGCCGAGTGACTCACACCGTTTCCCCGTTCATGGCCGGATCCCGTCACGACGTCACCGAACTGACCCACCGAGCGCTCCTGGCAGGCGCACCGCTGACGTCGCCCGGACCGTTGTGGTTCCTGGTCCTGAGCGGTACGGCGGAACTCGGGACAGCTGCTGGTACGACGATCCTCGGCGCCGGTGACGCTGCCTGGCTCGACGACCGCACCGGCTTCGCAGTGACCACGACCGAGCCTGCGGAGCTTGCGGTGGCGGATCTCCGGGTGATTGTCGCGGCGCACCCCCTGCCGAGTCCGCTCGTGATCCGAGGGTTCGACACCCGGCATCCGGGCGTCGCCGAGCTGGTCCGGGCCTGCCCGCTCGACGGCGCCTGCCGAGCGTCGGTCTTCGCCGACGGCTACGGCAACCTCGTCGGCGCCGCGATGACGGACTCCCGGCTCGCGGACCAAGGTGCCGAGTCCCACACCGACCCGCTGGTGAGTCGCGTGCTCGAAGCGGTGATCGCGGACCCGGCGAACAAGTGGAGCGTCGAGTCGCTCGCAAGTCTGGTGCACCTGTCCCGGTCCGCGCTCAGCGCACGTTTCCAGAAGGCCCTCGGCCGCAGCCCGGTCCGGATGCTGCGAGAGGTCCGCATGGGCGCCGCCCGGGAGCTGCTGTCCGATCGCAGTCTCCCGGTCGAGGCCGTCGCGTCCCGCTGCGGCTACGGATCGATCGCTGCCTTCAGTCGGGCATTCGCCGCCGAGCACGGACTCTCACCGCAGTCGTGGAGGGCCAGCACCCTTCACACACCGGGATTGCGCAGCGCCGCGAACCCGATCCCGCTGACGACCGCGCACGCTGCGCCGAGAACGAGCGTCGCCGCGACGCCGTGACCGTCGACGAACACCCCGCCGACAGCTGACCCGATGGTGATCGCCGTCTGGAAGGCCGTGACCTGCAGACTCATGGCCGACTCGGTGTGTTCGCGTTCGGCACCAGCGACCCACAGCTGCGTCACGACCGGCAGCATGCTGAACGCGAGGCCCCAGACGATCACGCCGGCCACCAGCATCGGCACGCCGACGGCGTAGCCGGTCACGGCCAGGCCCGCGGACAGCAACAACGGCGCCGCGGCGGAAGCGATCCGCAACCGTGACGACAAGGCGCCGGCGGCGACGTTGCCAACGAGTCCGCCGAGGCCCCAGACCAGCAGCAGCCATGCAGAACCATCCGGCGCCACGCGCATGATCGCCAGCCGGATGTACGGGTAAGCGACGAAGTTGGCGAGCGCGGCGAAAACGATCATGACCAGGCCCGCGATCAGCAGCGGGTTGCGCAGCGCGCTCCGCATCATGGCCAGGCCGGCCGCCGGGTGCGCCGGAACCGACGGGAACACGAGGACCAGGAACAGCAGGCTCAGGACGGTCAACGCGGCTGCCACCCCGAAGACGACACGCCAGCCGGCGGTGTCCGCGCCGATGGAGGCGAGCGGCACGGCCACGATCGTCGCGACGCTCACTCCGATCGACAAGCTGGTCGAGACCAACCGTTCTCGGCCCGGGAGTGCTTGGACACCGGCGCCGAACGCGAACTACCAGTAGCCCGCGATCGCGACGCCGAGGACCAGGCGACTCAGAAGCACGACCGCGAACCCGGGCGCCAACGCCACTGCCAGATCGGACACCGCGGCGACAGCGAGCAGCCCGATCAGCACCAGCCGTCGATCGGCGCGCGGCAGGACCATCGCGATCGAGGGCGCGGTCACCGCACCTGCGATCGCGGTGGCGGCAACTGCCAGTCCAGCGGTCCCCTCGGAGACACCCAGGTCGGCCGCCATCCGCGGCAGCACGCTGGCCGGCAGGAACTCGCTCGCCACCAGCAGGCAGATCCCCAGATCGAGAGCGAGCAACGACACCAGCCCGGACCGCGCCCCGGACCGGGCCGGGCGTGTAGCGGGCGTTTCAAACGTAGAAGTCACCACACCAGCCTCACGCCCAGAGCCGCTCGGCGGTTGATCGCGCGTCGCGAACGCTTGATCAGAACACCCGATGGGTACCCGGAGCACGACGTACGACGAAAGGCTGGTCGATGGCGGAGGGGTACGAGCGTGACGACGAGAGCTCCGGTGAGCGCCTCGATCGGCACTGGAACGAGTTGCTGCAGGAGCTGCGGCTGGTGCAGACCGGCACACAGATCCTGTTCGCCTTCCTGCTGGGGATCGCGTTCCAGAACCAGTTCCACGCAGCGGACGGTTTCACACACACGGTGTACGCCTGCACGCTGATCGCGGCGGCGCTCGCGGTCGGACTTCTCCTGGCGCCGGTCGCCCTGCACCGGGTGCTGTTCGGCCACCAGTTGCGTGACCGCCTGGTCACCATCACGGACCGCCTGGCGCAGGCCGGTATGGCGTTCCTGATCGTCTCGATGTGCGGCGGCGTACTGATCGCCCTCGATGTCGTTCTCAGTCGCCCCGCCGCCATCGCGACAGTAGGCGGCGTACTGCTCTGGTTCGTGACGCTATGGCTGGCGCTCCCGACGTACATCAGACACAAGCGCTGATGTGGCTTGGGCTTTGAGTAGGTTGAAGCCGTGGGTCTCAGCGATCGAAGCGGCTCGAGCAGCGGTCTCGGCGGCTGCCGCCGGGTTGCCGGCGAAGGTCTGGGCGGTTGAAAGGGTCAGCAGCGCGTAGGTCTCGAGGAACGGGTACGTCGCGCGGGCAATCGTCAGGCAGTCCTCGATCCAGTCAATAGCCGCGGCGGCATCGCCCAGCGCGAGGTGCGCCTCGGCAACCGCCGACGCGGTCTGCGCCTGGGCCTTGCGATCGCGGACGACAAGTGCGAGCTGGTGCGCGCGCAACGCCGTACGCAACGCTGTCGTCCCGTCGCCGCGCTGGCTGTACAAACGCGCCAGCTCGTCCAGCGTCGACAACTCCCCGCGGACGTGCGAGCGACGCCGGTACGACGTGAGGACCTCATCGAGCAGCCCGGCCGCACGATCGACCTCGCCGAGCTGCCGCAATGCGCTCGCCAGGTTGCCGCGGTTCGCGAGCGCCGACGTCTCCCGCCCGGTCTCGTTGATCTTCAGCGCGGCCGCGAACAGGTCCGCCGCGTCGGCGAGTTCACCTTGGTGAAGCCGGATCATCCCGAGTCCGTTGACCACGATGGCGCGGATGTGGCCGTGCTGGTCATCGGCGGTCAGCTCCGTCGCGCGGTGCATCCAGAGCTCGGCGTCGACGAGCATGCCGCGCTCGAGTTGCAGCCACCCGATCTGATGGGCCAGGTACGCCGCGGCCTCGTTCCACCCGGCACCGACCGCGAGGGCCGACGCGGCCAGGCAGTCGGACAGTGCGTCCGCGTCCCGTCCGACCGCCCCGAACGCCTGGGCCCGGTTGATCAGCATGGCAACGGTCACGCGGTCATCGTCGGCCGCGGTCGCGGCGTCCAGCCCGGCCTGCGCCGCGGGAAGCCACCCGTCTGCGTCCCGGCGCAGGAGGAAGTACCCGCGGAGCTGGTCCACGATCCGCCACGCCAGCTCCCCCTCACTCTGCACCACAGCCAGCAAAGCGGGCAGTTCGTGATCCAGCCAGGCGAGCGCCTCGTCCTCGGAGCCGAAGTACCAGTCCGCTTCGCCGTGCACATCGAGGCGCAGGAGCTGCGGATAGGCCCAGTCGATTGCGGCAGCCACGGCCTCGGCGTACCAGGTGTGGAGGCGTGTCCGCGCGGACTCGCGCTCGGGGTCCTCGGCGAGCAGGCGGCGCGAGTACAGGCCGAGCAGGTCGTGGAACCGGTAGCGGTCCTTCGAGTGCTGGAGGAGCATGTTCGCCTCGAGCAACGACTCCAGTACGCGGTCGGCCTCGGCTGTCGACGTACGGAGCAGGATCGCCGTGCTGTCGGCGCTGAAGTCGTCACCGGGATGCAGGCTGCACAGGCGAAACGCGCGCTGGGCGTCCGCGCTCAGATCCGCGTAGCTGAGCTGGAAGCTGTTCAGCACGCTGGACTCACCGAGGCTGAGTTCGGTCAGCCGGCGGTTGCCGTCGTCGAGGCGATCGGCCAGATCGGCGACCGTCCATTCCTGCCGGGTCGCAAGCCGCGCACCCGCGATCCGCAGAGCAAGCGGGAGCCGGGCGCACGCCTCGACGAGCGCACGGACACCGTTGCCGTCGGCATCGAGCCCAGGTGTCCGCGCTGTGGAGGCGATCAGCCGCACGGCGTCCTCCTGCGGCAGCGGCTCCAAACTGACAACACCCGCTGCCAGCAGATCCGGCATCCGCCGCCGGCTGGTGACGATCACGTCGCTGCGGCCCGCCCCTGGCAGCAGCGGCCGTACCTGGGCCGCATCCTGCGCGTTGTCGAGCAGAACCAGCATCCGCCGGTCGGCGAGCTCGCTGCGCAACAGAGCAGCCGCCTCGGCCTCGTCCGTGCCGATCCGACGACCAGGTACGCCGAGGGCGCGCAGAAACCGGCCGAGTACTTGAACCGGGGCGGGCGTCGACGTGTCGCTGCCGCGCAGGTCGGCGTACAGCTGACCGTCCGGGTACTGCTCGCGGAGCTGGTGCGCGGCAGTCAGGGCCAACGCGGTCTTCCCGACGCCGGCGATGCCGTTGATCAGCACAGCCCGCGACGACACCCCGGCCGACCCCGCGAGCGCCGTACGGATCGTGTCCAACTCCGCCGTCCGCCCGACGAAGTCCGGTGGTGCGGACGGCGCCTGCTGGACGACCACGCGCTCAGATGGCTCGGCCGGAGAACCGGTCTGCTGACGCAGCACCTCCAGGTGAACCGCGCGGAGCCGCTCCCCCGGGTCGATGCCCAGTTGCTCAACGAGCGCGGTCCGGATCCGGTCGTACGCCGCCAGCGCCTCGACCTGCCGCCCCGCCGCGGCCAGTGTCTGGATCAGCTCGACGTGCAACGGTTCGTCGAACTCGTGCCGTACAGCCAGCCCGCGCAGCGGCTCGAGTGCCCGCTCCGGTTGGCCGAGGTCACGTGCGAGCGCGGCCAGGGCCCGGACGGCGGCGGCGTACTCGTTCACGACGGCCGTGTAGAGAGGGCTCTGGGCGATCGCGTCCACGTCGGTGTCACCGCGCCACAGCTCCACGGCGCTCGACAGCATGGCGAGCGCGACCTCCGGCTCGGCGCGTGCGGCCTCGGCTGTGAGCTCGCGGAACCGCACGAGGTCGAGGTCATCGAGCGCCAGTCGATAGCCGGTGCGGCCGCCGACGATGACGGAGTCCGCCGGCCGGTCTGTTTCGAGCAGTCGCCGTAGCCTGGCGACGCGGGTCTGCAGCAGGTTCACGGCGTTGTCCGGTACGCCGCGTGGCCAGAGGAGATCGATCAGTTCGTCCTGCGTGACCGTCGTACCGGCGGTGAGGGCGAGACGTGCCAGCAGGGTTCGCTGCGGGGTCGAGTTGACCGGCACCGCGAGGTCGCCGGTGCGGACTTCGAGAGGGCCGAGTACGCCGACGTACACCGGTCCGGCTGCGCTGGGGACGGCGACCGCGCGGTGCGTCCTCGCCGCGGCCTGAAGGCTCGCGATGTCCGGGCCGGTCAGCTCCAGCGCCTCCGCGAGCGCCTCGATCGAGCTGTCCTTCGGGCTCCGCGTCCTGCCCTGCTCCAGATCGCGAACCGCCGCAATGCTGACACCAGCCCGCCCGGCGAGATCGCGCTGGGTAACCCCCGCCTCCTGCCGCAACCGGCGCAACAACACACCGAACCCGACCGTCGGCTCCTCCTGTCGCCGGGTCACAACCACGATCCTACGGAAGCGGCCAGGTCACGAGGGTGCGCCCGCGTGGTGGGGGCGGTGAACAGGCAATAGCAGGTGCAATCCCCCCACATCCTGTGCAACGCCCCGCGCTGCGGCGGACCGCGCCCCGGCACCCGCGGTCCCGCCTGGTGAACGGGGCCGATGGCAACAAATCCCCCGGGAACGCGATCCACCCCAAACTCTACTGTCCCACTAGACAAACCCCGGCGGATCTCACCGAACGAGACATCCCGTGAACGTAAGCTCCGGCGCATGGACCGCCAGTTGATCCCGCCTACCGTGCATCTTCACGAGCGGTGGCTGGAGGCGCACGCGGAATGGGGCGCGGGACTCCACGAGGATGGGTTCGGGCTGGCGGCCTCCGACGAGGTCGAGTCGCCCGAGGGTTTCGCGGCATGGGTCGCCCGGCTGACGGCTGGGTCCGACCGCGGCACCCTCCGCTGGATCGTTGAGGGCGGGCAGGTGCAGGGTGGTATCGCGCTGCGGCACGAGCTGAACGAGATCTCCGGGCACATCGGCTACGGCATCCGGCCGTCCGCGCGTGGCCGGGGGCTCGCGACGTGGGCGTTGGGCGAGATGCTCGAGCTCGCGCGCGGCCGGGGTATGGAGCGGGTCATGCTCGTCTGTCTGGCCGGCAATGTCGCGTCCGTCAGGACGATCGAGCGCCACGGCGGGATGCTCGATCAGGTACGGCGTACTGGCAACCACACAGTGCGCCACTACTGGATCGATCTCCGGGGCAACTAATTGGGCACGGTGTGTCGTCTGGTGGCGACGGGGTGTGTGGGGTGGGGGTGTGGGGCTAGCTTTTGGGTGGGGTTTTGGGCGTAGGGTCTGCACAGGGTGTTTTGGGCCGAGGGGGGACTGACTGTGAGCGAGCGCGCTACCGAGTATCCCGATCACATCGACGCCGCGGTGCTGAAGATCGCCGGTGTCGTGGTGCTGGGTGCGATCATGTCGATTCTCGACATCACCGTGGTGAACGTCGCGCTGCCGACCTTCCAGGACGAGTTCGGTTCGCCCGAGAGTCCGGTCTCCTACTCGACGGTCGCCTGGACGGTCACGGCGTACACGCTCGCGCTCGCGACCGTGATCCCGCTGACCGGGTGGGCCGCCGACCGGTTCGGGACGAAGCGGCTGTACATGATGGCGATCTTCCTGTTCACCGCCGGATCCGCGCTGTGCGCGACCGCGACCAGCATCAACATGCTGATCGGGTTCCGGGTGCTGCAGGGGCTCGGCGGCGGCATGCTGATGCCGCTCGGGATGACGATCATGACCCGGGCCGCGGGGCCGCACCGGATGGGCCGGCTGATGGCCATCCTCGGCGTACCGATGCTGCTCGGCCCGATCCTCGGCCCGATCCTGGGCGGCTGGCTGATCCAGGTGGCCAGCTGGCACTGGATCTTCCTGATCAACGTGCCGCTCGGCGTGATCGCGCTGGTCTACGCCTGGCGCGCGCTGGCCCCGGACACGGCGGAGCGCACGGAGTCGCTCGACCTCCTCGGCGTCGTGCTGATGTCGCCGGGTCTCGCGCTGTTCCTGTTCGGCGTCTCGTCGCTGCCCGCGGAGGGCGGTGACTTCACAGCGCCGCGGGTCTGGGTCTCGATCCTGATCGGCGTCGCGCTGATGGCGGCGTTCGTCTGGCACTCGTTCCGGCCGCAGCACCCGCTGCTCGACCTCCGGCTGTTCCGCGACCGCAACCTGACGATCTCGATCATCACGATGTTCCTGTTCGCGGCCGCGTTCTTCGGCGGGCTGCTGCTGGTGCCGACGTACTTCCAGCAGGTCCGCGGCGAGTCGACGCTGCACGCCGGCCTGCTGGTGGCACCGCAGGGGCTCGGCGCGATGGTGACGATGCCGATCGCGGGACGGCTGGTGGACAAGATCCCGGTGGGCCGGATCGTGCCGTTCGGGCTCGCGGGGATCGTGATCGGCATGTTCGGGCTGACCCAGGTCACCGAGACCACGCCGTACGTCGCGATCATCGCGATGCTGGTCGTGATGGGTTTCGGGATGGGCGGCACGATGATGCCGCTGTTCACGACCGCGCTGCGGACGCTGTCCGGGCCGCAGGTCGCGCGCGGCTCGACACTGCTCAACATCAGCCAGCAGATCGCGTCGTCGGTCGGCGTCGCGACCATGTCGGTCATCCTCACCAACCAGCTCAACGATTCGCCGATCATCCCCGGGACGAACCAGATCCCGGGCTTGGGCGACGGGCTCCGCGAGACGCAGGCGGCGATCCTGTCCAACACCCGCCCGGAGAACGTCGCTGCGCTGCACCTCGACCCGGCCGCGATCGCACGCGGGCTGGCCGACGCTGCCTCGTCGTTCGCGCACACCTACTGGGTCGCGTGGGCGCTGGTGCTCCTCACCTTGGTCCCGGCACTCATGCTCCCCCGCAAACGCGAAGTAACCCACCTCGCCGACAAGGACGCCGTCATCGAGTAGATCGCGCGGATTGTCCGAGTGCTTGGGTAGTGTCCTGGCGTGGACATTGGGGAGCGGATCCAGGAACTTGCCGATCGCATCGTCGCGCTGCGGGACGCCTACTACCGCGGTACGCCGACGGTCGCCGACGCGGAGTACGACGCGATCGAGGACGAACTGCGATCGCTCGTCGAGGCCAACCCGGAGCTCGCGCCCGACCCGAACCCGTTGGAGCAGGTGGGCGCGCCCGCCGTGCTGCACGCGCCGATCCGGCACTCCCGGCCGATGCTGTCGCTGGAGAAGGCGACCCGTCCGGAGCAGGTCGAAGCCTTCTTCGGCCGCTTCCCCGGCCAGTCGGTGGTCGTCATGCCGAAGCTGGACGGCCTGTCCCTGGCCCTCGTCTACGAGAACGGCCGCCTGGCGCGGGCGATCACCCGTGGTGACGGGACGACCGGCGACGACGTGACGCCGCTGGTGAAGGCGCTGACGGACGGCGTGCCGGCCAAGCTCGACGTGACGGACCGCGTCGAGGTCCGCGGCGAGGCCGTGATGTTGCGCTCGACCTTCGCCGCGTACAACGCCGCGCACGCCGACAAACCGCTGATCAACCCGCGCAACGCCGCGGCCGGCACGCTGCGCGCGAAGGACCCGGCAACGGTCGCCGAGCGCCGGCTGCAGTTCCTGGCCTTCGACCTGCTCAGCGAGACCGACGCCGCCACCGACCTCGAGCGCGCGCTGAAGGAGATGGGCTTCACCGTCGCCGACATGGTGCACTGCGACGACGCCGCGGCCGCGCAGGAGGTCATCACGAGTATCGAGCAGCGCCGCAACGAGCTCGACTACGACCTCGACGGTGCGGTCCTGCGGCTCGCCGACCGGGACGCGTTCGCCGCGGCCGGCACGCGGTCGAGTTCGCCGCGGGGCGCGCTGGCGTTCAAGTTCGCGGCCGAGGAGAAGACCACGGTGCTCGCCGACGTGGTCTGGGACGTCGGCAAGACCGGCAAGATCGCCCCGGTCGCCTGGCTCGAGCCTGTCTTCGTCGGCGGTACGACGGTCACGCGAGCGACCCTCGCGAACCAGGAGGTGATCAAGGCCCGCGGTATCAAGATCGGCGACACCGTCCTGGTGCGCCGGGCCGGTGACGTGATCCCGTTCGTGGCCGGCGTCCTCGATGCGTCGAAGCGCACCGGCGAGGAGCGCGACATCGTGCCGCCGAGCACCTGCCCGTCGTGCGAGCAGCCGCTGACCGAGCAGGGCAACAGCCGCGAACTGTTCTGCACCAACGTCGCCTGCCCGGCCCAGACCGTACGGCGGCTGATCCACTGGGCCTCCCGCGCCGCGGCCGATATCGACGCGATCGGCGGAGTCTGGATCGAGCGCCTGGCCGAGGCGGGGATCCTGGAGAACCCGTCGGACTTCTACCAGCTGACCGCCGAGGGACTGCTGGAGTTCGACCGCATCGGCGAGGTCTCGGCCGCCCGGATGATCGACTCGATCAACACGAGCCGGCAGGTCGGCCTGCGCCGTGCACTGATCGGCCTCGCGATCCCGATGGCATCCGAAGGGACTGCGGCCAGGCTGTGCCGAGCCGGCTTCGGCTCCCTGGAGGCGGTCGCCGACGCGGGCGAGGACGGGCTGGTCGCCGTGGAGGACATCGGCCCGAAGGTCGCCGCGTCGCTGATCGAGCACCTGACCCGCCTCCGGCCCGAGCTCGAACGGCTCCGGGCGGCCGGCGTCTCACTCGACGTCCGCGAGGAGGACCTGCCGCCGGTCGTCGTCGCCGGCGCGCCGCTGGCCGGGAAGACGGTTGTCGTCACGGGATCCATCAGCGATCCCCGCTCCGGCGAGAAGGTGGCGAGACCCGCGTTCCAGCGACTCTGCGAGAAGGCCGGCGCGACCATCGCCTCGTCGGTCTCGGCCAGCACCGACCTGCTCATCACCGGGGCAGACGTCGGCGCGTCCAAACTCACCAAGGCCGAGAAACTCGGCGTCGAGGTCGTCGACCAGTCCGAGATCTGGCAGCAGCTCCAGGCGGCCGACCTGCTCCCCCGCTGACTGTCCGATTCCTGACGCCACCCTGGCGTACGGTGTCGCGGACCGGAGAGGGTGGACGTATGGCGAACAGCACCGGTAAAGACGGCGAGCTGACAGGCTTTCAGGAGCAGGCGCCGTACGACGAATCAATCGACCTCCGTACCGACTTCGTGATGGTGTACGGGCTCAACGAGACGACACCGCAGCGGATCGCGCGCTGGCGTGACGCCGGGTATCGCGTGCATCTGATGACCGGGATCTCGTGGGGTACGTACCAGGACTACCTCGACGGGAGATGGGACGGCTCCGGCCATTGGGACGACGCGCAGACCGCGGGTGACGGGTCGCCGATCCTGCACGGGGAGAGCACCGACATCCCGTACATGGTCCCGACCTTCACGTTCACCGAGTACCTGGTGCAGAAGCTCCGCCCGATCATCGAACTCGGGGTCGAGGGCATCCATCTCGAGGAGCCGGAGTTCTGGGCGCGTGCCGGCTACTCGGAGTCGTTCAAGCGCGAGTGGCAGGCCTTCTTCAACGAGCCGTGGCAGCCTCCGCACAGCACGCCCGAAGCGCACTTCCGTTCCGGGCAGCTCAAGCAGCACCTGCTCTCGCGCAGCCTCGACCGCGTCACCTCCGTGCTGCGCGACGAGGCTCTCCAGCAAGGTCGGCAGGTGCGTTTCTACGTGCCGACGCACAGCCTTCTGAACTACACGCAGTGGCAGATCATCAGTCCCGAGTCCCGCCTGCGGACCCTGCCCTCGATCGACGGAGCGATCGCGCAGGTGTGGACCGGTACGTCCCGCACGCCCAACGTGTACGCCGGGAAGGTCGCCGAGCGCACGTTCGAGACGGCGTACCTGGAGTACGGCATCGCGCAGGACCTCACCCGCGGTACGGACCGGCGGATGTGGTTCCTGCACGACCCGATCGAGGACCACCCGGACCGTACCTGGGAGGACTACCTCGCCAACTGGCAGCGCACCCTCATCGCGTCGCTGCTGCACCCGGGTGTCGCGCGCTACGAGGTGGCGCCGTGGCCGCACCGGATCTTCAACCGCCCGTACCTGCGGGAAGGATCCACCGAACGCGAACTCATCCCGCCCGACACCGCCACCAGCTACCTGATCGCGATGAACAGCCTGCGCGACCTCGACCAGCCCGAGGTGCAGTGGGCTCAGGAAGGCCCGCGGATCGGGATCGCGCTCTCGGACACAGCCATGTTCCAGCGCTGGGCACCTGGTGGCGAGAGCGGGCATTACGACGGTCTGCAGGACGCGTTGGCACTCGAGGGTCGCGAGCAACTGCACTTCTCCGACTTCTACGGTCTCGCGTTGCCGCCGCTGTACGACGGTCAGCGGGTCTGCCCGGTCCAGCTCGAGAACGTGATCGACACCCCCGACGCGCTGGACGACGTCGACGTACTCGTCCTGAGCTACGAGTTCCAGAAACCTCTTGCCCCGGGCATCCATTACGCGCTGGCCGGGTGGGTCAACCGCGGCGGCAGCCTGCTGTACGTCGGCGACGGCGCTGACCCGTACCACGAGATCCGCTCCTGGTGGACGGGCCGGTACGACACCTGCGCCGACCATCTGGCGGAGGCACTCGGGGCGGATCGCAAGCACGACGGTGTGCAGCCGATCGGTCAGGGACGGGTCCGGTTCCTCCCGTCCCGCCCGGCGGACTTCACCGAATCACCCGAGCGCGCTGCCGAGCTGGTCGCGGCGATCCGAGAGCTGGCCGGCGGCACCTGGGAGTCGACCAACTGGCTGTCGGTGCAGCGCGGCCCCTACCTCATCGGCGCCGTACTGGAGGAGGCCGGCGGCTCACATGTTGTCGAAGGCACCTATCTCGACCTCCTCGACCCGCAACTGCCTGTCGTCACGCGCCGCGAACTCGGCCCTGGCGAACTGACCTGGCTCCGCGACCTCACGTACGACAACGAACCCGTGTTGGCTTCCGCCGGCCGCGTAGTCGACTGGCACCAAGACAAATCCACCATCACCTTCACCTGCGAGGCACCCGCGGGAGTACAGGTAACCACCGCCGTACGCGTCCCCTCCGAGCCCACCAATGTCACCGGCGCAACCACGCACTACGACAATGGCATCCTCTGGCTCCACCACCCGGGTGTCCCCGCCGGAACCCCCATCCACCTCACCTTCTGATTCGCCGCGCTGGCGGGTTAACACATAACCCGCCAGCGGACGGGTCCTACAGGGTGTGGCGGAGGACTACTGTCACGCGGGTGGTGCCGCGCGGGAGGTGGATGGTGCCTGCAGTTTGGTTGATGGTTGCGCCCTTGGCGGTGACGTGGGCGATGTTGTTGCGGAGGGCCGGGAGTTCGAGGCTGTAGCCGGTCGGCCGGGAGGTGTCGCCGGTGAGTTGGAGTGTCACGGTTTTGCCGGCGGTCGTGAGCTGGTAACCGACGCGGCCGCCGTTGGTGACCGGGTAGCTCTCCAGGCCGATCTTCTGCCGGGTGCGGATCCACTCGTTCGGGACGCCGCGCCCGATGATCACCGTGCCGTCGGACCTCTCCGCGATCAGCGAGTCGAACAGGACCTTGGTCGCGGTCGACTGGCCCCACATGTGCTGGTTCGATCCCCCGCCGCCGCGGGCGTGGTCGATGTTCCACGGCGAGTCGGCGCTCGGGTAGTCGACGCCTTCCCACCACCCGAACGGCCCGCTCATCGTCTTGTCGATCATGTACTGGTACGACTTGATCCCCAGATCGCGGTACTCCTCGCCCCGCAGCGCGGCGCTGCCGTACCCGGCGTTGTACGCGCTCGAGAAGTACCCGTGCGGATACCCGCCGAAGTTGTAGATCGTGTCCGAGACGTCCTTGCGCCGCTCGAACCCGTGCGTGTACGTGTCGTCGATCTTGTCGAACATCGTCCCGCTCTGCGCGGCGCCGAACAGGTACCCGTCCCAGGCCCACCGCCCGAACAGGAACATCGAGGCCCAGTTGGCGTCCCGCGGATCCTTCCGCGGACCGGTCTCGTTCGGTTCGACCATCGAGATCGGGATGTAGTCCAGCCCGTACTGCTTCATCGTCTGATCGATCCGTGCGGTCGCCACCTTCAGCAGGTCGTCGTACTCCGCCTGCGCCCACGTGGCCTCCGCGGTCTCCCCCAGTGCCGTGGCGAGATAGCGGTACGTCGTGAGGCCGGTCAGCGCGGACCAGTTGTCGATCGTCCAGTACCCGTGGGAGTCGATCGCGTCGGTCTGCTTGATGATCCCGGTGCCGCCGTCGATCCGGTCGGTCTCGATCGTGTGGGTGTTCTTCTTGATCGTCTCGAACCGGCTGCGGATGAAGTCCTTGTCGCCGGTGCGCTGCAGGTACAGGGCGTACGGCCAGCTGTACTTCCACTTCGCGTCGTCGTACTGCAGTTGCGCCGGCAGCGTCGACAGGTAGTCGCGAGCGTAGGTGAAGTCGCCGAGCGTCAGCAGCGTCGACACGATGCCGATCGTGTCGTGGTCGAACATCTCGTCGTACCCGTTCTCGCCGACGTGCAGTTCCTTCGCGCCGTTGATGTCGTCCCGGATGATCAGCGTGTAGATGTAGCCGGCCTTGTACGCGTTGATCAATCGTTTGTCCGGCAGGTCCGTGATGTTCGCGATCGCCGACAGCCGGTTGTTCCAGTACTGGCGCATGTGCCGGTAGTGCTGATCGAACCCACCGAGCTGCTGCAGCTGCACCGCGGTCGGCCAGTCGTACGTGCCGCCGAACCGATCGGCAGCCACCGCATAGTCGCGTACGACGGTCTGCCCGGCGCCGACCATCGTACCCGCATCGTTCAAAGCCGTCAGCAGACTCGACACCCGCGGCAGGCGGGCGGCCGAGGCGGTGGTGTTGGTGACCGTCATCCGCGAGTACGCGACCTCGAACCGGTTGCCGCCGACAACGACCAGGTCGGCGAAGTTCTCGACCTTGATCCCGAGCCCGTCCTTCGAGTACTCGCTGACAAACGCGGGCAGGTACCCCTCCGCGTTGGACCACTTGATCTTCCCCGGGACGTTCGGCACCCCGAACGTGATCATCGCGTCGCCCCGGCTGCGCAGCCGGTAGCTGCCGTCGATGAAGGCGATCGGCGCGTTCAGATCACCCTCCCAACCGAACGACGAGGTCAGACCCGGGTTCGTCACCGACGTGTACTGCGCGTTCGCCGCGGACGCCAGCGCCTCGTCGAGCGCCGCCTGGAGGAACACGTACGCCAGTCGCAGCTGGTCCTGCGACGCGCTGCCGAGCGTCGCCGTCGCCGCCGCGATCTCGTTGTCCAGTTGACGTTGCGCCGCGGCGCTAGCGGCGTACACATCAGCCGCTGCCGCCTCGGCGAGCGTGTTCTGGATCAGCTGCCGGTCATTGCTCGCCGACGTCAGCACCGCGCCGGCCAACGTGACGTTGCCGGAGGCATGCGTCTTGCGAGTGAGCTGCGCACTGATCTGAGCGGACTCGCCGGCCTTCAGGTCGAGTTCGAACAACCGGGTGACCGACGGATCGGTGCTGACCAGATCTGTGTTCGTGAAGGCCGGCGCTCCGTTGACGGAGACCGAGATCTTCGCCGAGGCCCGCCAGACCCCGGAGACGAAGCGCAGCGTACGACGTTCCGCTGCCGCCGGGACCGTGAGGTCGTACCCGTACGGCGCGGTGAGGTCGACGTCGGTGTTGGCGCCGTCGGCGAAGAAGATCCCGCCGTGCCGTGTGCCCGGCTCGGACGCGGTCGGCGTACCGTTCGTCCACGAATAGCTCACCGGGTTGTCGTTCTGCGCCCCGATCGCGCCTCCCGGCTGCCGGTTCGCGACCGCGAGCCGTGGCGTCGGGTCCGGAACGCCGGCGCGACGGTTGATCGTCGATCCGTCCAGGTGCAACCAGTCGTCGACGCCCTCAGCCGTCAGGTTCATCGAGGGCGGGACCGCGGTCGCCGTGAGACCCGACCCGAGCGTCGACAGTGTCGCAGCCGACAGGGACAGGTTGCCTGCCGCCTGGAGTTTGCTCGCGAACCTGCCCGTCACGACGACGCCCTCTCCGGCGCGGATCGTCACGGTGTAGCGCTTGGCGGCCGCCGTACCGCTCGCGTTGATCTGCGTGGAGTACGCCGTACCGCTGCCGTCGACCGCCGCGACCGTGACGGTTCCGGTGGCCTGCCAGATCCCACCCACGAACACCAGTCGTCGTGGCGAGTCCGCGGCCGGAACAGTGATCCGGTAGCCGGCGTCATGGGCCGTCGTGTCGCCCACGGTCGTCGTGTCGTAGTTGAACACGCCTCCCGTAGTGATCCCCGCGGCCGGGGATGCGCCGTCGGACCATCCGAACGAGATCGGGCTGTCGTCGAGGGTGGTCCGTCCGCCGTCGGGGTTCAGGTCGTCGACCGTGAGCGTCTGCGGTACGCCGGCCTTGCGGTCGATGCCCGTACCCGTGACGTGGACCCAGTCCAGGTCGCCGTACGACGTCAGATCCATCGCACCGCCGACTCCGCGGCCGTTCGGGAGGTTCTCGACGTTCACCACGAACGGATTGGCGGGCGGGGCGGCCGCTGGTGCGGCCGGGGCGGAGATTACTGCGGTCACCACGAGCGCTACGGCGCCTAGCACCGCTAGCAGTCTGGTTCCGTGCCTCATCTGTGGTCCCTTCAGGAGGTACGCGGCCGGGGTCCGGGCAGGCTGGATCCGCGGACCACCAGTTCCGGTGCGAGCAGGACGTGTTGCGGCGTACGGGGGTCGCCGGCCATCAGGTTGTCGATGGCCTGGATCAGCTGCCGTCCGACCTCGTCGATCGGCTGGCGCAGGGTGGTCAGTCCCGGACTCACCAGGGCGGCGGTCGGCGAGTCGTCGTACCCGGTGATCGCGACATCGACCCCGGGGCGCAGACCTCGTTCGTGCAGCGCCCGCATGACGCCGAGCGCGAGGGTGTCGGAGGCGCAGACCAGCGCGGTCGCGGGCCGCGAGGCGTCGAGCATCCGGTGGGCGGCCTGACAACCGGCTTCGAGCGAGTCCACGACCGCGGCCTGCAGGTCGGTCTCGAGTTTCCGCTCGCGACAGGCGTCGAGCCATCCTGCGCGGCGGTCCTGACCGAGCTCGGACTCCGCGAGCCAACCGAGGTGACCGATCCGCGTGTGTCCTTGCGCCGCCACGTGGTCGGTCGCGGCACGGGTGCCGGCGCGGCCGTCGACGTCGACCCACGCCAGGCTGTCGTCGCCGTCCCAGGAGCGCCCAAACGAGGCGAACGGCACGCCCCAGGAGCGCAGCGCGGCGACCCGGTCGTCGTTGTGATGCGTCTCGGCCAGGACGAAAGCGTCGATCGAGGTCTTCTTCAGCAGATCCCGGTACGCCTTGATCTCGCCGGCCGGGCCGTCCTCGGCGTGGCACAGGATGAGGTGGTAGCCGGCCTCGACGGCGGCCGCGTTCAGTACGTACAGAAAGTCGTCCATCAGGAGCGAGGCCTTGTCCGGGCGGGACGGGCGCATCTTGAAGGCGATCAGCGACGAGCTCCGGTTGCGGAGCGCGCGGGCCGAGAGGTTCGGTTCGTAGCCCAGCTCCTCGACAGCGGCCAGGATCCGCTTCCGGGTCTCGGGCGCGAGCCGATCCGGGTTGTTCAGCGCGTTCGACACCGACTGCGCCGACACCCCGGCCCGCTGCGCGACCTGCGCGAGCGTCACATGCCCATGCGGCACCGGCGCCATCTCGACCTCCCGGATATTAACGTTAAAAACAACGCCTGCAAGCTACTGAGTCGGAGCACGACCCGTCAAGGCCTGATGCCCGCACAGAACTTTTAACGCTAATCACCCGACCCTTCCGCTGGCTTACTGTCGGGACATGAGTGAGCTTGTGGTGGAGGCGCCGGTTGTCGCTGTGACCGTCTATCCGGATCGGGCGCGGGTCACCCGCCGCGGGCGGATCACGGTGCCGGGCGGGGATCAGGTGGTGTACGTCGAGCCGCTCCCGCTGTTGCTGGAGCAGGACTCGGTCCGGGTGTCGGGACGAGGGCCGGCGACAGTTCTCGGGGTTGACGTTGCGACGCGGTATCACCCGCAGGCACCGGACGAGACGGTCGCCGAGCTCAAGCGGGCCCAGCGCGCGGCGCAGGACGAGATCGCGGCACTTGGTGACGCGGACGACGTACAGGTGCAGCTCGAGACGTTCCTCGGACAGCTGGCGAAGCGCGCCGGTGGGAGTTTCGCGCGCACGCTGGCCTCGGGCGATCAGGGGGCCGAGCTCGGTGGTTTCACGGAGTCGCTCGCGGGCCGGTTGTCCGCCGTACGGGCGACGCGTCGGGAGCTGACTGTGCAACGACGTGAGGTGGAGGAGCGGCTTGCCGCGGTCGACCGCCGGCTCGCTGCGCTCAAGGAGAAGCGAGCGCCGGACCGGCTGACCGCGGCCGTCTCGCTGGCGCTGGAGTCCGAGGCCGAGGTCGAGGTCGAGATCGAACTCTCGTACATCGTGCCCGCCGCGGGATGGACCAGCTCGTACGACGTCCGTCTCACGGGTGATCGGCTGACGTTGAGCTGGTACGGGCTGATCACGCAGTACACCGGCGAGGACTGGCCCGAGTGCGACCTCACCTTGTCAACGGCCCGGCCGACCGTGACCGCGAAGGTACCCGAGCTCGACGCCTGGTACCTCGATCGCGCCCACCCCCACCCGCCGATGCCGGTCGCAGCGCCCGCCGCCGCGCCGTACCGCGGCACGGTGACACCGCAGTCCGCGTTCGCCGAGGGCCTCCAGCGCGCCGACTTCGCGGACCTCGACGCAACCGTCGAACAAGGCGTGACCGCGGCGACGTACACCCCGCCGCGGCCCGTCGCCGTACCGGCCGACGGCGCGACGCACCGCGCGACGATCGCCGCGATCGAACTCGACGCCGACCTGGACTACATCACGGCGCCGGTGCGATCGACCGACGTCCATCTGCGGGCCA
Organism: Kribbella speibonae; assembly: GCF_004331375.1. Taxonomy (NCBI): domain Bacteria; kingdom Bacillati; phylum Actinomycetota; class Actinomycetes; order Propionibacteriales; family Kribbellaceae; genus Kribbella; species Kribbella speibonae. The sequence continues at coordinate 331,968 of NZ_SJKC01000007.1, forward strand.
CCGTGGTGAACTCGTCCGTCCACACGCTCCCCGCCGGGAAGGCCGCGGTCTTCCACGAGGCGGACTTCGTCGGCTCGGCCGCACTGCCGTTGTGGGCGGCCGGCGAGGACGTCGAGCTCGCCCTCGGCCTGGACGACCGCATCCGGGTCGAGCGGAAGCTGGTACGGCGGGACGCGACGAAGGCGACGCTCGGGTCGACGCGCCGGCGGCAGGTCGAGTACGAGACGAAGATCGAGAACCACACGCCGCGGACCGCCCGGATCACGGTGCTCGACCAGTTCCCGGTCGCCCGCGACCACGAGATCACCGTCAAGCGGCTGACCGCCGACCCCGAACCGGCCGAAACCACCGACCTGGGCGTCGTCACCTGGAAACTCGATCTCGCGCCCGACACCGAAACCACCGTCAAACTCGCGTTCCGCGTGGACACCGGCAAGTCCGTCGACCTCACCGGTTGGCGCGAATAACCTCGGGGATCAGGTGATTTCGAGGTTGGCCATCATGCCCATGTCCTCGTGTTCGGCGTTGTGGCAGTGGAAGAGGTAGCGCCCGCGGTAGCCGTCGAAGCGGGTGATGATCTCGGCGGACTCCCCCGGCCGCAGCGACACGGTGTCCTTGAGACCCGCGTCGTGCGGCAAGGGGGCGCGCCCGCCGCGTGACAGCACCCGGAAGCCGACGAGGTGCAGGTGGACGGGGTGGTGGACGTCGGCGACCAACCGCCAGATCTCCACGTCGCCGAGCCGCGTGGTGACGTCCGTGCGATCCGGCGCGAACGGCTGCCCGCCGATCAGCCAGCCATGACCGTCGCCCATCTGCCCGGCACGGAAGGAGAAGTCCCGCACCCGGACAGCCTCCGACCGCTGCCATTGCGGGAGATCGTCGGACAGCACCTCCGGGATCCGGCTGCTGTCCGCCGCCTTCCGTACGACGCTGAACGCCATCACCTCCCGTGTACGCCCGGAACCCAACCGGTTCATGATCCGCACGCGGCTCCCGATCGGCACGTCGGCGAAATCCACGATCACGTCGTACCGCTCGGCCGGTGCGATCGGCAGGTTGCGATGCACCACCGACGTACGGAGCAGCCCTTGATCGGCGCCGATCTGCACGAGGTCGAGGCGGCGGCCGTCGTCGAGGACCGCTTCGAGGTCGTAGTGCCGTGCATTCGACGCGTTCAGGATCCGTAGCCGGTACCGCGCGCCGTCGACCTCGTGCATCGGCCAGGGCGCGCCGTTGACCAGGATCACATCACCCAGAACCCCAGCAAAATAAGGCTTCTGGACACCGGGCTGACTCTGCAGGGTCGGGTCGATCGAGGGATACGCCAACGATCCGTCGGCGGCGAAGGCCCGGTCCGCGATCATCAGCGGCAGCTCGCGCGACGGCAGCCCCAGCGACTCCTCGGTCGAGTCACGGACGATGTGCATCCCGGCCAGCCCGCGCCAGATCGCCGGCGCGGTGAAGTCCATCCGGTGATCGTGGTACCAGAGCATCGTCGGCCGCTGATCCAGCGGGAACGTGTACGACCGCGTGACCTCGCTGGTCACCGCCCGCGGATCGTGCATCCCGTGGTTCATGTGCCCCCATCCGGCGGGCAGCACGAGGTCGGTCGGGTATCCGTCCGACTCCGCCGGTGTCCGCCCGCCATGCAGGTGCACGACGGTCGGCACCGGCAACTCGTTGCGATGGGCAACCGTGACCGCCTGTCCTCGACGCGACTCGATCGTCGGCCCCGGGAACGTCCCGCCGTACGTCCACAACCGGGTCGGCACACCAGGCAGGATCTCCGCCGTGACTTCCCGCTGCACGATCTCGATCGCAGCGCCGGACACCACCGGCGGAAGCGGCAACGGCACCTGAAACGCAGGCGGCAACGGTACGGCGCTGCGCAACACGGCACCAGTCGACGCCGGACGCCGCGACAGTGCGGCGGCACTCGACAACCCACCGAGCGCCACCACTCCGAGCGCTCCCCCGATCCCCAGCACCTGACGCCGACTCATCCGCTCACGCATGCGCAACCTCCCGCCGTACGACGGGCCGCCGCCAGACCCCGATGAACAGCAGGACAACGGCCGCCACCGTCATCACGCCCAACGGGAGGTGCAACCACAACGCCCCGTCCTGTCCCGCGAAGTACTGGACCGTCTCGGCCACCACCACCCCCAGCGACGCGACGAACGGCCAGACCTGCCGCAGTCGCACCCACACCACCACCGCTGCGATCACCTGCAGATATCCAAGAGAGGTGACGATGTCCGCGCCGACCACGTGCATGCGCAGCCCGTCGAAGTCACCACTCAAATAGACCCCGGCGAACACCGGCTGACCGACAATCGCCACCAGATGCGCACTGGCGACGCCCCGCAACACCCAACCACTGACCATGCTGGCGACACTATGATTCAGAGGTTATGAGCGTCCAAGACCAATATCGCTATCTCGTTATGACGGAAGAGTCATGATGGACCTGACCATGCTCCGCCAGTTCGTCGTCGTCGCCCGCCTCGAACACCTCAGCCGCGCCGCCGACGAACTCCACGTCGCGCAGCCGTCGCTGAGCCGCACGATCGCCCGCCTGGAGAACGAACTCGGTACGCCGCTGTTCGACCGGGCCGCCCGGCTCCGGCTGAACCCCGCCGGCGTCCTCTTCCGCGGGTACGCCGAACGCGCACTCGGCGAACTGGACGCCGGACGACGCGCCGTCGCCGAAGCGACCGTGCAGGGTTCGGGCAGTGTGCGACTCGCCGCCGAGACGTTCCTCGCCCTGACCGAGTCGGTCGCCGGCTTCAAACGCGAGCACCCGGCCATCGAGATCACACTCCAGCAGATGTCCGCCGACGAGATGCCGCGACGACTGCGCGCCCAGGACATCGACCTCTGCGTCGCGTCCCAGCCGGTGCCGAGCGCGGGCCTGGAATCAGCGGTCCTGCTCGACGAAGCCGTCCGTGTCGTGACGCACGTCGACCATCCGCTGGCCGGCCGTCCGTCGGTGACGGTCGAGGATCTCGTCGACGAGCCGTTCGTGATCGCCAGCAGGGGCCATTGGCAACGCCGGCTTCTCGAGCGGTTGTTCGCCGACACCGGCGTGACGCCGCGGATCGTCTGCGAGAGCGACGAGGCCGCAGCGATCCAGGAGCTGATCCGCGCGGGCCTCGGCATCGGCTTCAACCCCGACTTCGCCCGCCGCTCGATACCCAGCTACCCCGTCGCCGCCATCCCGGTCGACCACCCCGAGTGCCGCCGTACCCTCTCGCTGCTCTGGAGCGCCGACGCCAACCTGACCACCGCCGCCCAACTGATGCGCACGGCAATCACCACCTGGAACTGGCGCGGCTGACGCATCAGAGAGCGCCGTCAAGCCACGACCACGCGACCTCGAACTTCTTCTCCAGCCGGACCCGGACCGCCTCCGCGACCAGCAGCTCGAGGCGGGTGCCGACGACCGGGACGGACGCGATCACGTGCAGATCGAACGCCTGCGTGGTCCCGCGCCCTTCCGGCACGATCCGCGTCGTACCGGTCAGCTTCACCGGCACACCGGTCAGCGCTCCACGGACCTCGGCCAGCCGCGCGCCGTCGGCGTCGGGGCGATGCCAGACCTTGGACTGCTCGAGTTCCAGCGTGTTCCCGACGAACCTGCGCGCCACCACTGGTACGTCGGAGACCTGCGTCTGCCAGTGCAGCTGAACCGCGAGGTCGTCACCGTCATCGCCCACCACGACGTCGTAGGACTGCGCCTGCAGCCGCTGGAACACCTGCTCCTGGAAGGTGACGTCGGTGATCATCGCGAACACTTCCTCCGGAGAGGCGTCGTACGACGTGGCGAGAGACAGATCCATGCGCCCCATCTTGCACCGCCCGCCAACACACGGTCACGCCCGCTGCAGCTTCCGGCCGCACCTCACAGAACCAAGCGCATCCGAAGCTTGGGAGGCTCCACGCCGACCACCTGAAAGCCGAGGCGTTCGTACAGATCACGCGCGCGATTCCGTTGCAGCACGTGCAATTCGACGACGTGCGCGCCTGACGCCCGGGCGCGATCGAGGAGACCGCGCAACACCGCCGTGCCGACGCCGCTCCCCTGCATCTCGGGTGCGATCTCGATCCGGGAGACGTAGAACGTCGCGGCATCGGTCATTGCCGCCTGCACCATTCCGGCCCGCCGGCCCCCGACCAGGACGATCTCGACGGCCTCCGGCACGAACCAGTTCCGGTGGAACTCCCGCTGTACGTCGTCGTCCCACGGACCCCAGGTCGCTTCGATGACCTCGCCCAAGGCGCGGCGATGCAAGTCGTACAAGAACTCGTCGTCGTCGGCCGCGGCCGGTCTGAGGTCGACGTTCTCCATAGCTGCCACACCCTACTTCGCGCTGTTTTCCACCACTCAGCGGATAGGTGGTGACACGGTGGGCGACTTTCGGTAACCTTTTCGTGATGTTCACCGCGTAGCTGACTGAGAACGGGGCTTAGGAAGCGCATGGCCATCAACAACTTCGCACCAGGCGGTGCGTAACTCACACATGTCCATACACACCGCCGCAACTGTCGCAGTAACCGGCGATCTCGACGACGAGGACGAACTGATCCGGCTCGCGCAAGCGGGTGACGGAGCCGCCTTCGGCCGGCTCTACGATCGGTACCTGCCGTCCATCTACCGGTACACCTACAGCAAGACCTCGTCCCGCAGTGCGGCCGAGGATCTGACCAGCGAAACGTTCCTGCGGGCGTTCCGCGCGATCGCCCGCCGGCCGCGGGCGCACCTGAACTTCGCGGCCTGGCTGGTCACCATCGCCCGGAACGTGGTGATCGACCACCACCGCTCCGGCTGGAGCCGGCTGGCGATCGTCACCGACGAGGTCGACCCGCAGGTCGACGAATCCATCGGACCCGAGCAGGCCGCACTGGCCTCGGTGAGTGAGGCGTCGCTGCGAAGCGCTCTCACGCGGCTGCCGGACGACCAGCGCGAGTGCTTACTCCTGCGATTCTTCGCGGGGCTGTCGATCAGTGAGACCGCCGCCGCGATGGATCGCACCGACGGAGCCGTCAAACAACTGCAGTTCCGCGCGACCAACCGGCTGCGCAGGATCATCGACCGGGTGCTCGAGTGACCGGTTCGTGAAGGCACGCGAAACACGCGACGGAGTCCTTGCGCCGCATCCTACGTTCCGGTAGGAAAGGGCGCGTGCCATCCGGCTCACGACCGCCCCGTCGTACGGATTCGTTCGGCACCGGGCGGTTGACAACTCATATCTCACGGGGAGATATCGCATGAGCAATCCTTACGACGAGCAGAGCAACGACAGCCAGTACGGCGACAGCCAGAGTGGCGAGAGCCAGTACGGCGAGCAGGGCGGTCGGGAGGATTCCGGCAACAGCTACGGCTCCGGCGACGACTCGAACAGCGGCGGCAACGACTTCGGGCAGGATTCCAGCGGAGGGGAATCCGGCGGCGACTACGGCCAGCGCGAGGAGTCGGGCAGCGACTACGGTCAGCGCGAAGAGTCCGGCAGCAACTACGGCTCGGGCGACGATTCCAACAGCGGCAGCGAGTACGGCCAGCGCGAGGAGTCGAGCAACGAGTACGGCTCCGGTGACGGGGACGAGCGTTCGTCGGAGGGTGGCTACGGCTCCTCGAACGACGGCGACAGCAACGACAACAGCACCTACGGAAACTGAGCGGGGAGCACGAACATGGGCGTATTCGACAACATCAAGGACGCGGCCGAGGGCCTGAAGGACAAGGCGGCCGACCTGGTCGACGGTCACGGTGACAAGGTCGCCGACGGCCTGGACAAGGCCGGCGACTTCGTCGACGAGAAGACCGGCGGCCAGTACGGCGACAAGATCGACCAGGGCGTCGGCGCGGCCAAGGACCAGCTCGACGGACTGGACGGCCAGAACGACGACATCCCCGACAACCAGGGCTGATCGAACGCACGCACTCCGAGGCGGTCGTGGGTACACCCCACGACCGCCTCACGCGTTTTCGGCCACCGTCGGACGAACGAGGGGTGACACCAGTACCTGTCCCCACTCCCCACCGTCGTCGGGGCGCCAGAAATCCTCCAGCGGGGTCGGCGCATCGGCAGGTCGACAGGAGGTGTCGGTCAGCTGGGTAGTGCACCTGAGCGTGATGGCGGTCGCGCGTACGGTGTCTCACTGGTGCTCTACCTGTCGAGCTGCAGGTCGACGAACACATCAGTCGCAAGAGCCGATAACCCCTCTTGTTAGGGGTTCTCTGCTGGTACGCGAGGGGAGAACCCTGCACGCGAGGGGATAACCCCGGCTGTGCTGCCGGCGCTGCGCGGACTGAGCTATCCGGCCGACGGTGTCTGCTTGGGCCAGGGCCGCGCCGAGTCGTGGCGTTTGGCTGGCCATGGGAACGTCGAGTCGTGGATCCGGGCTGCGTTCGGCCGCCGAGATCCACGACTCGAGGACCGCGGGAAGTCAGGCGCTGAAGGCCTGGACCGTCAGTGCCGCGAATCGGCGTGAGGCGGCCAGGCGCCGGGCCGGCGTCGACGCCTGTAGGCCCCGGTGCGCGGTGAGCATGATGACGAGGTCGCTCAGCTCGAAGTCCCGCCGGAGTTGCCCGCGGGCCTTCGCCCGCCGGGCCAGGGTCGCCACGGACTTCAACGTCAGCTCCCGACTCGCCGAACTGTCGACCGCCTCGGGGTACGTCGCCAGAAACGCGTCCGTGAACCCGCGATTGCGGACGTGCAGCTCGCAGATCCGCTCGATCACCAGACAGAACCCGCGCCACGGATCCGTTGCCGCAAGCCCCTCTTCGACGATCGCCTCACAGGCACGGACCTGTTCGGCGAACGCCGCGGTCGCCAGCGCCTGCTTGGTCGGATAACGCCGGTACAGCGTCGCGGGACCGACCCCCGCGTGCCGGGCAATCTCGCGCATCGGCACGGTCAGCCCATCACTCGCGAACAAGGCCCGGGCCGAGGTCAGGATCCGCTCACGGTTGTCCTCCGCGTCGGCGCGCAGTTTCTGAGGCAATCCATCCTTCACCTCTCTCACTCTAGCCAACCGGACGGGTGCGTCCACTTAATCTCGGATCAAGTCGAGAGGAGACGGCAGGTGAAAGCAGTGGTGGTCAAGGCGTTCGGCGGTCCCGAAGGGCTGAGCGTCGTCGACGTACCGGCACCGGAGCCCAGGGCGGGTGAGGTGCTGGTCGCGGTCGAGGCGATCGGGGTCGGAGGTGTCGACGCGCTGATTCGCAGCGGTTCCCTTGCTGCGTGGGGTTTCCGCGAAGGTCTCGTCCCCGGATCGGAGGTCGCCGGAACGGTGATCGCCGTCGGCCACGACACGGACACTTCCTGGATCGGCCAACGAGTCTGGGCGTTCACGGGTCTTGGCGGCGGGTACGCCGAGCAGGCGATCGCTGCCGTCGAGGACGTCGTACCGCTGCCGACCGGCTTGTCCGCCGCGGGTTCGGTGACGCTCGGGAGCTCCGGCGTCGTGGCGCACTTCGGCTTGAAACACGCGCACTTCAGCTCCGGCGAATCCGTGCTGGTGCGTGGCGCCGCCGGAAGTATCGGCATCCTCGCGGTCCACCTGGCGGCACAGGGCGGCGCATCGGCGATCGCGGTCACCACCTCCTCGGCGGCACGTGGTGAACTGTTGCGCGAGGTCGGCGCGACGCACGTTCTGGACCGGTCCGGGGCGGGCGATGCCACCGCTCCCCCGGCGTACAACGTGATCATCGACGTGGTTGCCGGCCCGCACCTGCCGGTGTTCCTCGACAAGTTGCGACCGAACGGCCGGCTCGTCGCGGTCGGTGCGATCGCCGGCCCACCACCAGGCGATCTGGGTATGGCGTTGATGGCCAACTTCCGCAAGTCCTTGTCCTTCGCAACCTTCAGCGCAGACACGGTGTCGCCCGCGGAGCGCCGTACGGTCAGAGCCGAGCAGTTCGCCGCCGCGGCGGACGGCCTGATGCCATTGGTGATCCATGAGCAGCTGCCGCTGGACGACGCCGTACTGGCGCATCAGAAGATGCAGGACGGTGAGGTCTTCGGACGGATCGTGCTGGAGCCGGTCTAGTCTTCGGGTTCATCCACGGTCGCCAAGGCGATGAGGTTCTCGGCGACCTGGGCGCAGCGTTCCTCGGCGCGGCCGCGGGCCGTGCCGGTGTAGCGCAAACGGGCCGTGGCGGTGAGCGGTTCGGAGCGAACCTCGATCAGCGAACCGCCGGGGCGCGCTTGCACCTTGACCGCGACCTCGACCCAACCGCCGAGTCCACTGCGCAGTCGTACGACGAGTTCGCTGTCGGGCCGCCAGCGCTCGACGACCGCGACGAGCAGCTGCCGGTTGTGGGCGTGCCGGGCGCGCGGCTCACGCCCGTCGTCGCGCAGGATGACGCTTCCCACCTGCGGCCAGTTGAGCCCGGCGCGCAGCTCCGGCGGTACGGCGACCATCCACTGCGCGAAGGTTTCCGCGTCACGGAGTACCGACATGACGGCATCGACGTCAACGGCACCGAACCGCCACGCCATCACCATCGCATCCGCTTCCCTGTCGGCGACACGTCCTCACTCCCGTGTCTACCAGGAAGCACGGTCGACTGAGCCTCCCAAGCGCTGTCATGGACGTCACATAGCCCTTACATTCTCGGGCCGGGCCAGCCGGTAGGCAGGTACGCCGACCGCCGTCACGACCACATGCATGACCATCAGGCCCGCGACCGCGGTGCCCGAGGTGTCCGGGATGAACTTGGTGGCCAGGAGCAACAGGTCCGGGATCATCGACAGCACGAGGACAACGGGAACCAGCACGCGCAGAACGGCTGCCGGGCGCGCGGAGCGGCGTACGACGGCCGTCCATCCGGCGAAGCCTGCCGCGAGGCCGATCAGTGTGAACGGCATGAAGACCGGCGCGGTCAGCGGCCGGAAGGACTCGTCCGCGCCGAGTGCGACAGCTCCGAACGCGACCAGATAGTTGAGCACGACAGCAACTACTGCGGCCGCGGCCAGGACGACGAGCCGGCGACGACCGACCGCCACCGGGTGCTGCACATTGACGGACGCCATCGGACACCTCCGTTATCGGTACGTATCTCGTACTAATTCGAAGGTAGCCGACACCGCCGCCGATGACCAGGTCCTCGGCGAAATCAGTCCGAAACTCGTACCGTCAGGCGTCCTCGTGGCCCGCGATGACCGTCGTCAGGAGCGCGCCCAGCGTCTCCCGCTCGGCCGGATCGAGCACCTGCAGCATCCGCCGTACCTCGGTCCGCAGCCGGCGCTCGAACTCCTCCGCGACCTCGGCGCCGTGGTCCGTCGGCGTCACCACGAAGTTCCGCCGGTCGGCCTCGTCCGGCACCCGCACGACCAGCCCCGCCGTCTCCATCCGGGCCACCACACCGGTCATCGTCGACTTCGTCAGCCGCAGCGCCGAACCGAGCCCGAGCATGTTCGTCGGCTGCCGGTGCAGGATGAACAGCAACCGCGCCTGCTGCATGGTCAGCCCGAGGTCCGCGCTGATCCGCTCGTACACCTCGGTCACGGCGGTCGCGGCCCGGATCAGCGCCGGCCCGGCCGCGAGCACCTTCGGCTTCGACATACGCACCTTCCCGTCCCCCGGTCAGCGCCCACCTTAGTCCCGGATCCGGCCGGAATTTTGCTCCAACACGACCGGCAACTTTTCGGCGGCGGCCGGACTCCAACGCGGTACGACGGAGGCTGGGGTGCCTCCGCTCAAGGGGAGGACGATCCAGATGTTTCGTAAGACCGTAGGTCTGGCCTCGGCCGGCGCGCTCGCGTTGGGCCTCGGGGCGGCCATGGTGCCGTCGGCCCAGGCCGCACAGTCCACGTCCGGCAGCACGACCGCGACCACCGCGGCGTGCGCGCTACGGCTCGGGTCGGTGACGTCGACCGGCGCGTTCACCAGCCGGATGGTCAACGCCACCGCGCCGATCACCATCGGCGGGGTCCGGGGGACGGCCGGCGTGTTCGGTGCCAACCAGGTCCAGAAGATCAGCACGTTCGTCGGTTCACCGGTCGGCGCCAACGGCGAGGCGCGGTCCGGGCTCACCGTCATGGGCGGCGCGCTCTACTCGAGCTCGTTCGTCGTCGACGGCCAGAGCCAGCTCGACCCGCACTACCCGCACAACAACCTCCGGATCGGCGCGGGCTGGTCCGGGTACCGCTGGATCGAGCAGTCGGTGTACGCCGGGAGCCCGGCCCGCACGCTGCTCTACGGCCAGCGCGCCGACGGCGTCACACAGCGCTGGTTGTCCGACGGCAAGGGCTGGCGCATCACGGCCGGCGCCGGCGGCCTCAGCACCGTCAAGGGCATCGCGCTGATCGGCCGCACCGCGACCTCGGAGACCTTCCTGGCGAACACCCGGGGCGGCACGCTGGTCACGGTCACCTGGCCGACCAAGGAGAACGCCGGCCCGACCAGCCGAGTCGTCCGCGGCTCGACCTGGCAGGGCTTCGAGCAGCTGATCGCGACCAAGTGCGGCGCGAACGGCACGCTGCTGCTCGGCATCGACAAGGAAACCAAGTCCGGCTACCTGTACGCCGTTGGCCACGCCAACGGCACGAGCACCGCGATCAAGAGCCTGGGCAAGGTCCCGCTGACCTTCTCCGACCCGCAGTACTTCCGCATCGCACCGAAGTACGACGTACTGAACGGCGGCTAGCAACACACCGAAGCGACCCGGACCTCCCAGGTCCGGGTCGCTTCCTTGTGTCAGGCAGGGCTCGCTGGGCCGGTTCGCCAGCGGGTGATCGCCTGGTCGACGTGGGTTGCCACCAGGCCCGGCAGGTCGATGTCCGCGCCCAGTAACCACTGCAGTTCCAGCCCGTCGAGGACGGCGACGAGGATCCGGATGTCGGCTTCGATCTGATCGTCGGTCAGGGCCGGGATCTCGCCGTCCTCGACCGCCTCACGCAACTTGCCGCTCCACAGTTCGAGCCCGTTGACGTACCGCTGCTGGATGAACTCGCGCGCCGGATGGCTGGGGTTCGTCGCCTCCGCGGCGATCGTGATGAACAGCTCCAGCAGACCGCGGTGATGGACGTGAAACTCCATCAGGTCGCGCATCTGGCGGAAGTACGCGAGTCCGCGGGTGCTGTCGGGCAGCGTGGACCGCCCGGTCTGCGCCGTCCAATCCTCCAGTACCGCGGCGAGCAGACCTTCCTTGCTGCCGAAGTACTGGATCAGGGTCGCCGGCGAGGCGCCGACGCGTTCGGCGATGTTGCGCAGCGAACCGCCGACGTACCCGAGTTCACCGAAGACTTCGGACGCGGTGCTGACGATGCGCTCGCGACGCTCGATACCCCTGCGGTACGGGCCGCGGACCGCCGGTGTCGTCTCGCCTGCCACAGGCCCTCCCCGATCAAGTCACCGAACTCTTGACGAAACCTTACCAGGCGTTTACGTTTGCCGAAATCTGAACGACTGATCTGGTTTCGCCCCTGGTGAGGAGCCACGTATGCAGTCCACTCTCGGTGTCGGTTTCCTGGGTTCCGGCCCGGTGACGCAGGCGATCCACCTGCCGACCCTGGCCCGGCTCACCGACCACTTCACCGTCCGTCATCTCAATGACGTCGACGCCGGTGTGGCGGCGGCCGTCGCGCAGCCCGCGGGTACGGCGTACTCGACTTCGCTCGACGCGCTCCTCGGCGATCCGCTGGTCGACGTGGTGGCGATCTGCAGTCCGCACGGATTCCACGCAGAGCAGGTGATCGCCGCCTGCCGGTCCGGGAAGAAGGCGGTGCTCTGTGAGAAGCCGCTGGCGATGTCCGCGGACGAGGCCGCCGCGATCGCCACCGCCTCGGCGGAGACCGGCGTACCCGTCCTGGTCGGCTCGATGCACGTCTACGATCCGGGCTGGCGCGCCGCGGTCGCGCACTGGGGCGACCTCCCGGCCACCTGCCACACGATCCGGTCGTCGGTCGTCCTTCCACCGAACGCGCGGTTCGAGGACCTGGCGACCGAGGTCACCAGTCGCCCCGCCTTTCCGGCCATGGACCTGTCCGACGTGGGCATCCGCGCGGGCCTGGTGCACGCCGGCGTGATGGGGCTGGCGGTCCACGACCTGCCGTTGATCCGAACCCTGCTTCCTCGGTACGGCGACCTCCGCGTGATCAGCGCGACGCTGCTGACGCCGTTCGGCTACCGGATCCTGATGGTTGCCGGTGGCAAATTTGTGGAGCTGCATGCGGTGATGTCCCAGACCTGGCAGCCGCGCTGGGTGCTCGAGGCGTACGCCGACGACCAGGTGCTGCACACCGAGTTCACGCCGTCGTACGTGCATGCGGGCTCGGCCGTCAGCACCCTGACGACTGCCGAGACGGCACAGGTGTTCGGGCCTCGCGAGACCAACGGTTACGAGGCAGAGTGGCTCGAGCTCGCGGCCGTCGTGCGCGGAGAGGTGTCGCCGCCCGACCTCGACGGGCTGGTCGACGACCTCCGGTTCACGGTCGCGGTGGCCGACGCCGCGGCCGAGGCGGTCCGCTCGGCCGACCGGACGGAGGCCGCCGCATGAGCGTGACCGCCGCCCTCGCGACGCTACCGCTGTCCTTCCCGGAGCCCGGGCACGTGAGTGTCGTCGACGGTGCCGGCGAATGGCCGGCAGAAGTCCGGCGCGCGCTGGACTCAGGTACGGACGCCGTTGTCGTCGTCGACCCCGGGCCGGCCGAGTTCGCCGACCTGCTGACGGCGCCAGTCATCGTCGATTCGCCGTGGGCCTCGAACCCGGTGATCGGTCTCGCCACGCCGAGGTTCCGTGCTGCCGAAGGCAACCGCATCGAGTGCCGGATCATCGTGGCACCCGATGCCGATCTCACTCGCGCTCTGCTGGCCGAGCTGTCACTGATCCGCGCGCTCCGCGGCCCGGTTCGGCGGCTGACCGTTCAGCATCGATCGGTTCATGCGCTGCATGCCGAGGGGTCGACCGAGGACGGCGTCAGAGTCGACTTCAGCATCGTCTGCACCTCCGCCGTGCCCACCTCGGCCTGCGTTCGTCTGCTGACCTCCGACGGAAGCGTCGAGCTTCAGATTCCGTCCGGCGACACGGCACAGCCCGCCCGCCTGATCACGGTCGGACCCGACGGCGCGGTACTCGCACCAACCAGCTACGAGACCGGCCATCGCGCGACGCTGCGGCGTCTGCACGACACCGCTCCGGCCGATCGATCCACCGATCTGAATCACCTCTACGACGACGTGCAGGTGACGTTGGCCGCCCTGGCGGCCGCGGAAGGAGCGCAGTCATGAATCCAGTCATGAATCAAGGAAGGGTCACCCGTCGGGGGTTCCTGGGACTCGCCGGTGTAGCCGCTCTGAGCGCGTGCAACGTGTCCGGCAACAGCGGCGCGAGCAAGGCCGGCGACGCGTCCGGGGAGCTCAAGTTCTGGGACATGCCGTGGGGAGCACCGACGTACAACACGCTGGGCAAGCAGCTCGTGTCCGGGTACGCGCCGGCGCAGGGGTTCGGCAAGGCGTCGTACCAGATCATCCAGTGGAACGGCTTCTACCAGACCTTCTCGTCGGCGATCGCCTCGAAGACCGGTCCCGCGGTCAGCTCCGGCGCCGGGTTCCAGGCGTTCCAGTTCGCCGAGCAGGGCGCGATCGCGTACGCCGACAACTTCGTCGAGGCGATGAAGAAGGACGGGATGTACGACGACTTCCTGCCCGGCGTGCTGGACACGATGAAGACCGACAAGGGCTACGTCGCCGTACCGTGGCAGACCGACGTCCGGCCGCTCTGGTACAACAAGGCGCTGCTCGACCAGGCCGGTACGAAGATCCCGACCACCTGGGACGAACTGCTCACCGCCGGTCAGGCGCTGAAGAAGATCGGGGTCTCCGGTTTCGCCACCGGATCCGGGGCGGACAACAACCTCGGCGCGCACACGATGGTCGCGATGATGGTCAACAACGGCGGCGGCCTCTTCGACCCGGACGGCAAGCCGGACTGCGTCACCGACGCCAACATCGAGGCGATGACCTTCGTCCAGCAGCTCGCCGGCGAAGGCATCATCGACAAGGGCGCGGTGTCCTACACGATCGAGAACCTGCGCACCCAGTGGGACAGCGGGAAGGCCGGTCTCGGCATCCACTCCCCCGGCCTCGCGGCCCAGGCGCCCAAGACCGGCAAGAACCTGTTCGTCGCGAGTCCGCTGAAGAGCCCGAGCGGCACGATCGCCGGGTTGTACTTCGTCAACAATCTGATGATGTACACGAACACGCCGTCGCAGGAGGCCTCGGAGGCGTTCCTCACGTACTACTTCGGCCAGATCCACAAGTACTGGGAGAGCCCGGTCGGCGTGGCCGTGCCGGTGCTGAAGTCGATCGCGAGTGCGGACTACTACACCAAGGACCCGAACCAGGTCGCGATCGTCGAGAAGTGGATCCCGGTCTGCAAGACCTACGCCGCGAAGAAGACGGCGTCGTTCGCAGCGCTGGCCGCGGTCGACGGTGGTCAGGCGCTCGCGAAGTTCGCCCAGACCATGCTGCAGGGTCAGACCGACCCCAAGACCGCGCTCACGACGTTGCAGCGCGGGCTCGAGGGAGTCGTCAAACGATGACCACGGAGTCGATCCCGCGAGCCTCGAGTTCGGTGGCGCCGGGGCGCGGCTTCCGGTTGAGCCGTACGGCGGTCACGATGAGCATGCTGGTCGCCCCGTGCGTCGTGCTCCTGCTGCTGATCAACGCCTACCCCCTCGTGGTCGCGGCGTCGCAGTCGGTGCGCGACGGCACGCTGATCGTCGCCGGGAATTTCGTTGGCCTCGGCAACTATGCGGACGTGCTGACCAGCCCTCGGTTCTGGAGCGCCGCCCGGTTCACGCTGGTCTTCACCGTTGTCGGTGTCTTCGGCAGCTGGCTGGCCGGCCTGGGTCTGGCGCTCCTGCTGCGCACGAAGATCCCCGGCCGGGCGGCGTTCAAGGTGCTGCTGATGCTGCCCTGGGTCGTGCCGATCGTCGTGTCCTCCACCGCCTGGAACTGGCTGGTCGCGACACCGACCAGCCCGATCCCGTCGCTCGCCGCGCAGCTCGGTTTCGGCGAGGTCAACTTCCTCGCCGACCCCACGCTGGCGGCCGTGACGGTGTGCGTGTTCAAGGTGTGGGTCAGCTTCCCGTTCATGATGCTGATGACGTCGGCCGCGCTCGCCGCGGTCGACACCACGGTCTACGAGGCCGCCGGGATCGACGGCGCGTCACGACGGCAGCAGTTCGTCCACATCACGCTCCCGCTGATCTCGCGATCGACGTACATCAGCTGGATCCTGATGACGATCTTCTGCGTCAACGACTTCCCCACCATCTACCTGCTCACCGGTGGCGGGCCGGTCGACGCGACCTCCTCGCTGGTCGTGCTGGCGTACCGGACGGTCTTCCAGGACCTGCAGACCGGCCCCGGGGTGGCCATCGCCTTCCTGATGACCCTCGTTCTCGTGATCGTCTCCACCGCGCTCTACCGGCAGATCCGAAAGGTGGACATCGCATGAGCTCGATCGCCTCCCACGAGCCTGGCACCCGCGGCCAATGGTGGCGTTTCGCCGTCCTGGTCGTCATCACACTCGTCGTCCTGGTCCCGGTGCTGGCCACGCTCCTGCTGTCGCTGCGGCCGTCCGGGTCGGGTGGATTGTTGACACTCGACAATTTCCGCACCGTGTTCGCGAACACCGACGTCCGGATCTGGCTCGGCAACAGCCTCGGGGTCACGCTGGCCACCGTCCTGGTGTCGGTGATCGTCGCCGCGCCGGCCGGTTACGTCCTGTCCCGCGGGCGCAGCAAGGCGGTCTCGGGTCTGTCGCTGCTGCTGTTCGTGATCCAGTCGTTGCCGGTCATCACCGCGATCATCCCGCTGTTCGTGCTGTTCGCCCGGCTGGGGCTCACCGACAACCTGATCGGCCTGGTGATCGTGTACGTCGGCAGCACGATGTCGGTGGCGACCTGGATGATGGCGGCATACTTCGACTCGATCCCGCACGCCCTCGAAGAAGCGGCCTGGGTCGACGGCTGCTCGGTGTTCGGGTCCTTCGTGAAGATCGTGCTGCGGAACTCGCTGCCCG
Source organism: Kribbella speibonae (assembly GCF_004331375.1). NCBI lineage: Bacteria > Bacillati > Actinomycetota > Actinomycetes > Propionibacteriales > Kribbellaceae > Kribbella > Kribbella speibonae. Next base: position 348,007 of record NZ_SJKC01000007.1, read on the forward strand.
GCGTCCTGTCGACCGCGATCTTCGCGTTCCTGCTCGCCTGGAACGACTACCTGGTCGCGCTCGTCTTCCTGCGCTCGAGCTCGATCTTCACCCTCCCGATCGGCTTGCAGACCTTCTTCCAGCAGAACGCCGTCGACTGGGGCGCCGTGATGTCCCTGTCCGTCGTCATGCTGTTGCCACCAGCAATCATCTTCGCGGCCCTGAACAAGTACTTCAGCATCGGCGGCATCGGCGGCGCCCTCGCCGGCCGGTGAGAAAGGACCCCATGAACGGCTTCGTCGACCTCTTCGACGGCAAGACCCTCAACGGCTGGTACGCCGTACCACGCACCTACGACACGATGTGGCCCGGCGGACCGGCCGTCCGCGACCTCGTCCCGGACTACGAGGAACAAGCCGCCGCGCACCCCGCCCGCTGGGAGGTGGTCGACGGCGCGATCGAAGGCTTCCAGGACCCGTCGACGCCCGGGTACGGCGGATACCTGGTCACCGAGCAGGCCTTCGGCGACTTCGAGCTGGTGCTGGAGACGAAGCCGGACTGGCCCGCGGACACCGGCGTGATGGTCAGGCGCCGTCCGGACACCTGGGCCGGCTTCCAGGTGCTCGTCGACCACCGCAGGTCGGGATCCATCGGCGGGTTCTTCGGCAACGGCACCGGCGGATTCCACGCCGTACCGTACGTCCTCGACGCCGAACTCGATGCCGACGGCAACGTCACTGCCCTCCGCATCGAAGACCCCACCACCTCCACTGAACCGATGACACCCGACAAGCCCGCCCTGCTCACCCGGCGCGGCGACCCACAGGAGTTCCTGGACAGCTGGCGACCCGCCGGCTGGAACCATCTCCGCATCCGTTGTGTCGGCGCGCAACCGACCATCACCACCTGGGTCAACGACGTGTTCGTCGCAGAGATCGACCTCGCCACGATGGAACATCCGCGGTACGACGCCGACGCCGTCGCTCACGCACTGGGTCGAAGCGGCCACATCGCCCTGGAGGTCCACGACAACGACCCGCGCTTCGGCGAGGCCCGCTGGGGCCGCGGCGCCCGCTGCCGCTGGCGCAACCTCGCCCTCAAGCAACTCTGAACCGCACCCTCTTCCAAAGGAGCCAACTCGTGACAAAGTTCCGTGTCGGTCTGAACCCCCTCCCCTGGGTCCTGACTCCCGCAGGCTTCGATCTCAGCGTCCCGATCCTGCAGGGCGCCTTCGCCGAGATCGCGACCACCCCGTTCCGCGGCATTCACGCGGACCCGCCCGCCGGTCTCGACGCCGCCGGCTACCGCGCCCTGCTGACGCAGCACGGCCTGACGCCCGCCCCCGGCTACTTCTCCGCCGACGCCACCGCACCTCCCGGCGAAGTCGCCGAAGCCGCGAAACGGCACGCCGCCGTCCAGGCCGAACTCGGCAACACCGAGGTTTTCCTGGCCACCGGACTCACCCCCGACCGCATCGCCCACCCAGCCATCGGGTACGGCGACCCGCACCTGCCGAAGGTCATCGACGTCATCGGCGCAACCGCCGAGGCGATCAAGGCCGAAGGCGTCACGCCTGCCCTGCATCCCCACGTCGGCAGCCCCATCGAGATCGAACCGGAGATCCGCGCGGTCCTCGACGCCGTCCCGTCATCGATCCTGTCCTTCGGCCCCGACACCGGGCATCTCGCCTGGGCCGGCACCACGCCGGCAACCCTCATGGCGGAGTACGCCGGCCGCATCGCCGCCGTCCATCTCAAGGACGTCCACCTCGACCAGGCCCAGGCCGCCAAGGACGCCGACGCGAACTACTTCGACGCCACCGTCCACAAACACACCGTCTGGACCGAACCCGGCCGCGGCGACGTCGACCTCCTGGCCGCCGTCGCCACCCTCCCGGACACCTTCGACGGCTGGCTGATCGTCGAAGTCGACGTACCAGAAGCCGAGACGAACCTGAAGTCCACCCAACTCTCCGCCCGGTGGATCACCAAGCACCTCGGCCCAGACGTATTCTGATCCGTCAGCCCGTGACGACGCGCTCGTATAGCGCCCCCGCGAAAGGATCTGCGATGCAGCGCGTTCCCCTCGGCAGCACCGGTCTGTCCGTCCCCAGCATCGTGCTCGGGCTGATGCGGATCGGGGACAAGACCGACGACGAGATCCGGACGCTGGTCGGTACCGCGCGGGCGGCCGGGATCGACTTCTTCGATCACGCGCCGGTGTACGGCGGTGCGATGCATCGGTCCGAGGAGCGTTTCGCCGAGGCGCTCCAGCTCACTGCGACCGAGCGCGCCGAGATCACGATCCAGACGAAGGCAGGCATCGATCCGGACGCCGGATACGACTCCTCCTACGAGCACCTCGTCGCGTCGGTCGACACCTCACTGCGAGCCCTGCGTACCGACTACGTCGACGTACTGCTCATCCACCGCCCCGACGCGCTCGTCGAGCCCGAGGAGGTCGCGCGCGCGTTCGACGACCTGCACACAGCCGGCAAGGTCCGCGCTTTCGGGGTCTCCAACCACACCCCGCTCCAGATCGAACTCCTGAAGACCGCCGTACAGCAGCCGCTCGTGGTCAACCAGCTGCAGCTGTCGATCACCCACGCACCGATCATCGCGCAGGGCGTCGCCGCGAACATGGCCGGCGTCGACCAGTCCGTCGTACTCGACGGCGGCGGCGTCCTCGACTACTGCCGGATCAACCGTGTCACGATCCAGGCCTGGTCGCCGTTCCAGGCGGGATTCTTCACCGGCACGTTCCTCGGCGCCGCGGAGTACCCCGAGCTGAATGCCGTGATCGACCGCCTCGCCGCGCAGTACGACGTACCGCCGATCGCGATCGCGACCGCCTGGATCACCAGGCATCCGGCGCAGATGCAGGTCGTCCTCGGAACGACCACCCCCGCACGCGTCGCCGGCGCCGCCCAAGGTTCCGACGTACCGCTGACGCGCGCGGAGTGGTACGAACTCTTCCGCGCCGCGGGCTACCGCGTGCCGTGACTCACGAGCTGGCCTTGTAGTCGGCGTCCATTGTCTTCAGCACCTTGTCCGGTGTCGACTGGCCGCTGAAGATCTCCTGGAGTCCGCTCAGCATCGTTTGCTGCACCTTGGGGTTGGGCCAGAGCTGGTCCATGAACGGCACGGTCTTGTTGTCGGTGATGTACTTCGAGAGCTCGGCCAGCGACGGGTCCGGGGTGAAGCCGGTGTCGGGAAGCGAGGGCAGGCCGCCCTGCTTCTTGACGAACAGGTTCATGCCCTCGGGTGACATGACGAAGTTGACGAACTTCAGCGCGAGGTCCTTGTTCTTGGCCTTGGCGTTGACTCCGTACCCGGCACCGGCCGCGGCCGGCATCACGAACTCGGCGGGGTTGTCGGTCGCGGGCAGCGTCTTCAGCGTGAACTTGCCGGCCGGGTTCTTCCCCTTCAGCAGGGCGATCACCCAGTTGCCCTGAATGATGCCGAGGGTCTTGCCGGTGGCGGCAAGTGTCTGGCTGGCCTCGTAGCTGGTGCCGAGCGGATTTTTCTGGAAGCAGCCGGCCTTGTCCATCTGCAGGTACTTGTCCATCGCGACCTTCCAGTTGGAGTCCGCGAACGTGGCCTGGCCGGCCTGCATCTTCTGGTCGAAGTCGCGATCCGGCCCGTAGACGGCGGTGGCGACGAGGGCGTACAGCACGATCTGGGTCACCCAATTGTCCTGGTTTCCCAGGGCGAACGCCGGCGTGCCTTTGCTCGCGGCCGCCTTGCAGAAGTTCAGCAGCTCGCTCCACGTCCCCGGCGCGGTCAGCCCGGCCTTCGTCAGGGCGTCCTCGTTGTAGACCGCGCCGATCCCGTTCTGCCCGAACACGCCGGTGTAGGTCTTCCCGTCGTACTGCGCGACGCTCTTCATTGCCGGGGGCAACTTGGCGGCCCAGGGCTGATCGGACAGGTCCATCAGGTATCCCGGCTTGGCGAGGACGTAGGTTGCTCCGGGGTTGCCGTTACCCGGCCACACCGTCATCACATCGGGCGCGGTGCCCGACGACAGCTGGGTACGGATCTGTTGCTGGTACTGATCGGCGCCGCTGGTGGTGAAGCGTACGTCGACACCGGGGTTGGCCGCCTCGAACGCCTTGACGACATCCTCGATCGAGCCTTGGTCGACCGAGGCCAGAGTCAGGACGCCCGATGGCGTGCTGCCGCTGCCGTTGTCACCCGCGTTCGTGCCACCGCTGCAGGCGGCGAGCAGACCCGCTGCCGCGACTGCGGCGATCAGGGCGGCCGGTTTGATGCTTCTCATGTTGTCTCCCGCAATGGTGTAGGTGTCAGCCCTTGAGTCCGCCGGCGAAGCCGTTGATGATGCTGCGCTGGAGTGCGAAGTAGACGGCCAGGATCGGCACGATGCTGATGGCCAGGGCGGCGAAGACCAGGTTCCAGTCCGTCACGTACTGGCCGACGAACCCGGCGATCGCGACCGGCATCGTCTGCTGCCCGCTGCCGCTCAAATACAGCAGCGGAGTGAAGAAGTCGTTCCAGACGGCCACGGCGTTCAGCACCAGGGCTGTCACGGTGATCGGCTTGAGCATCGGGAACACGACGTACCGGAAGCCTTGCGCCGGCGTGCAGCCGTCGATCAGAGCGGCGTCCTCGAAGTCGCGTGGCAGCGCGCGCAAGAAGCCGAGGTAGAGGAAGGTGGTGAACGGCACCTGAAGGCCCGAGTAGAACAGGATCAGCGCCCACGGCGTACCGAGCAGGCCCAGGTCGCGCATGGTCTGGTAGAGCGGCAACGCGGCCAGCTGGAACGGCAGCGCCAGGCCCAGCATGATCAGCAGGAACATCCCACGTGACCACCGAGCCGTTGCACGAGCCAGCGGGTAGGCGGCGAACGACGACACCGCCAGCACGATCACCACACTCGCAACAGTCACCAGGACGCTGTTGAGGAGTGCTCCGCCCAGCGCGCCCCGCTGCCACGCCTCGGCGAAGTTGTGCAGGGTCGGCGAGGTGGTCGGACGCAGCGGTGACGACGTGTCGGACGGCGCCCGGACCGCGAGGTTGACCAGCACGTACAGCGGGAACCCGACCGCCAGGGCGACTCCGATCATCACCAGTTCCAGGCCGAACGTCCGACGGCGGTACCGGATCACGAGGCGGCCCTCTCGTTCCTGGCCAGCACGACGTACTGGCTGGTGGAGGCGAAGGCGACGATGATCGTCAGCACGACCGCGAGCGCGATGCTGTAGCCGAACTCGCCCAACGTGAACGCGTCCTTGTAGATCAGCGTCGACAACGTGTCGGTGGCATGACCGGGACCGCCGCCGGTCAGCGCATAGACCTGGTCGAACAGCTTGATCCCGCCGATGATCGACAGCATCAGGTTGATGGTGAAGGCCGGCGCGAGCAGCGGACGGACGACCGACCAGAAGCGCCGTACCTGTCCGGCGCCGTCGATATCCGCGGCCTCGTAGATCTCCTTCGGGATGGACTGCAGGCCCGCCAGGAAGATCACCATCGAGTACCCGGCGAACTGCCACACGATGACCCCGACGATCGACCACAACGCCACACTGGGACTACCGAGCCAGTCCTGCTGCCAGCCGCTCAGCCCGACCGCGCCCAGCAGGCTGTTCACCGCGCCGTCCGGCCCCAGCAGATTGCGCCACAGGTACGCCGTGACGATCGGCGTGACGACCGCGGGCGCGAACAGGAACACCCGCAGCACGTTGCGGGACTTGATCGCACTGTTCACGCCCAGCGCCAGCAGCAGGCCGAACCCGTTCTGGATGATCGTGATCGACACCGCGATCAACAGCGTGTGCCAGATCGCCTGCAGTGCGTCCGGGTCCCGGAACATCGCGGCGAAGTTGTCCAGGCCGACGAAGGAGTACGCCGGATCGAGCCCGTCCCAGTCCGTGAAGGCGTAGTACACACCCCGCACGCTCGGAACCAGCACCACGAACGCGAACAGCACCATGGCCGGCAGCGCGAACCACCACGGCGGCGCGGTAGCCCGCTTGTCGGTCACTGCAGAGGTCACAACGGATCTCGCTTCCATGAAACGTTTCACAGCATTTGGGTAACGTTCCCCAAGAAGTTGTCCCGACTGTAGGGTCGGGTTCGGAAAGACGTCAAGAACTCAACGGTCTACGCTCTGGGTAACGTTTCTCAGCTGTGATCTGCGTGGGAGGATGCATCCATGGAGTCGCCGACACCGCCACGACGGGTCACCATCGTCGATGTCGCCCAGCACGCGCAGGTCTCGACGACCGCCGTCTCCAAGGTGCTGCGCAACGCCTACGGCGCCAGCCCGGCCATGCGCGCCAAGGTCCAGCAGGCCATCGACGAGCTCGGCTACCGGCCGTTCGCCGCGGCCCGCGGTCTGCGCGGACAGACCTACACCATCGGCGTGATGCTCCCGGACATCCGCAACCCGTTCTTCCCCGAGATCGTCGACGGACTCACCGAAGCGCTCAGCACCACGCCGTACCAGGTCCTGCTCGGGCCGGGCGGTTGCAACAACGAGCCCGCGGAGGCGCGGGTCACCGAGGCGATGATCGATCGCGGGATGGACGCGCTCGTCCTGGTCGCACCGGTGTCGCCGCGCACGCATCTCGAGCACGTCGCGCGGACCGTGCCCACGGTCGTGGTCGGCCGGCACGGGCATTCGCCCGCGTACGACAGCGTTTCCGACGACGACCTCGCGGGCGCCGCCCTCGTCGTCGATCACCTCGTGGGCCTCGGGCACCGCCGGATCACCCATATCGAGCACGCCGAGACCGACCCCGACCGCCTGGCCGAGATGCCCAACGCCATCCGGGCCGAGGGCTACAAACGGGCGATGCAGGCCCACGGCCTGGCCGACGAGATCGACATCGTGTCCACGACGTACACCCAGGAAGGCGGCTATCTCGGCGCGCGACAGCTCCTCGCCCGGCCGCAACTGCCCACAGCCGTCTTCGCCGGCGCCGACGTGGTCGCGATGGGCGTCCTCGAGGCCTTCACCGAAGCCGGCGTCTCGGTCCCGGACGATGTGTCCCTCGCCGGCTACGACAACACCACCTTCGCGGCGCTCGGACCCGTATCACTCACGAGCGTCGACCAAGCCGGACACCAGATCGGAGCCGAAGCCGCACGCCTGCTGCTGGACCGCATCGCAGACCGCACCAAGCCGTCGGTCCGTCTCAACCTCTCCCCCACCCTCGTACCCCGCCGAACCACGGCGCGGCATGCCTGAGGTCGCTCCGCAGTTCCCGCCCAAGCTTCGTTCGATCTGGGCGGGGGCAGCTATGCTGTTCGGAGTTTGACCGGCGGTGGGGCTCGCCGGATCCAACTGTCGCCTTCGGCGGCCAACAGTCCCTACCTGAGGAACCTCGCGGCGCCGCGCCGCGAGGCCGTTCCAGGTAGGAGGTTGATGTGAATTCCTTGCCCAGGGGGCCGGTCGATTCTGATGTCGACCTGCGGGTCGACGGGCGGGCGCAGCGGGCGCACGACCCGGTGGTTCTCGGCGCTATCGCCGTGGGCGGTGCGATCGGGGCCGCCGCGAGGTACCTGGTCGGGCTCGGCTGGCCGACCCCGCCGGGCGGTTTCCCGATGAGCACGCTGGTCATCAACGTGGTGGGTTGCGGCCTGATCGGGATCCTGATGGTCGTGGTCACCGACGTTCTCCCCCGGCACCGGCTCCTCCGGCCGTTGCTCGGCACCGGCGTACTGGGTGGGTTCACCACGTTCTCGACGTACGCCGTCGACATCCAGCGGCTCGTCACCGGGGGGAACGCCGGGATCGCGTTGCTCTATCTCGCCGGGACCGTCGTCGGCGCGTTGCTCGCGGTCCGGGCGACCGTGAGCGCGACGCGGGCGCTGATCAGCTGGAGAACGCGATGACCCGGCTGTTGCTGGTGATCGCCGGCGGTCTGATCGGGGCGCCGCTGCGGTACGTCGCCGACCGCGCCGTGCAGGCCCGGCACGACTCGCTGTTCCCGTGGGGCACGTTCAGCGTGAACGTCGTGGGCTCGCTGATCCTGGGTTTCCTGGTCGGCGCGTCCTCCGCTCTACCGCACAACCTGCAGCTGGTCGTCGGCACCGGGTTCTGCGGAGCGCTGACGACGTACTCCACGTTCTCGTACGAGACGATCCGGCTGTACGAGGACCGCGCGCGGTTCCTCGCGGTCGCCAACGTCACCGCGAGCATCGTGGCCGGCCTGGGCAGTGTGTTCCTCGGAGCAGCCGTCAGCCAGGCGATCTGGAGCTGATCAGCGATCGCGGACAGCGATCCCCGGGTAGTCGAGCACCAGACCCGAAGCGTCGAACGTCAGCTCACACTCGAAGTCGAACGTCGCCGACTCGTAGTGGAACACGTGCCGGTCCTCGTCCGAGCTGATCAGCGTGTAGCGCTGCTCGAGCCGGATGACACTCAGATCGTCAGCCTGCACGAAAGCCGCCGGCACGTCGAACGTCGTACCGGGAACGAACGGGATCCGATGCACAGGCAACGTGTTCGTGACGGCCGACGACTCGAAGTCCACATCCCGACACCCATCGAGCTCCGGCCGCACAACACCATCCACGGTCCACCGATCCCCCGGCCCACGCTCCAGCACCACCTCACGCTCCCCCGCAACCGTCGAGCTCACCGCCACCACAGACTCCGTAGCCCAGTCACCCCCGGCAACAACCTCATACCCCACATACCAGCTCGCTTCCCCCTCCCGAGCCGCCGTACGCCCCCGCAACCGCCCGTCCCCCACAAACAACACCTCAAACCCAACCCGAGCACCCCCATGCGTCCAAGACCCGGCAGCAGGCAACGCACGCAGCTCCATACCGAGACCCTAACCGGCTGTCACGCGCAGCGCGTCGAAGACATCTCGCACGAAGTAGGTGTCCGCGAGCGCGTCGTGAATCGCGTACGCAGACTGATCCACCCCGACGGCCGCCGACATCTCGCCGACGTCCGCGGTCGGCGGCAGATTCGTCCGCCCCAGCAGTTGGCTGATCACACACACCAGCCGAAAGTCCCACGGCACATCCGCCGCGTCCGCCGCGACCAATCCGTTGAGCTGCATCAGGTACAGCACGTCGGTCGCGTCCATCCACGGCGCGGCCCCTACCCACAACGGCTGGTCGACGGTCAGCTCGACCATCAGTTCCGCAATCTCCCGACCGCTGCAAACCTGCTGCGCGACTCCGTTCAACGCCGGGTGCCGATGGAACCGGCTGATCTCCAGCGCCTGCTCGGTCGCGGACGCCAGGTCGAGCTCCTCCAGCCGGACGAACCGGTTGTACGCCGTCTCCCGGCCATCGTCCTCACGGCGGATGACTGCCAGCTGCCAGATCTGCCGGCCGCCCGGAAGCCAAGGTTCCCGGACGCTCGTGGTTTCCAGGTCTACGAAGAGGATCGGCATCCGGTCATCCAAGCAGTGGATGGCGCAATCGGCGAGTACGTCGTGACGGCTATCGTTGGTTGGTCGGGGTTTCTGTGGAGGGGTGGATGCTGGACCGGTCGGAGTCCGCTCTGGGGGTTGTGTTTCGGTCTCGGTTCTATCGGTCGGCGTTTTTGTCGTTGCTGGTGGCCGGGGTGGGGGTGTCGGCGGCTACGCCGCAGTTGACGTTGTTTCTGGTGCGGGAGTTGCAGACGCCGCTGCCGGTGGCCGGGCTGTATTACGTGACGAATTTGGCCGCGCCGCTCGCCGGGTTCCTGGTCGGGCGGTGGTCGGACCGGAGTCAGGATCGGCTGCTGTGGTTCCGGATCTGCTCGGTGGTCGGCGCGGTGGGATGGCTCGCGATGGCGGGGGCGACCGCGGTCTGGATGCCGTTCGTGATCAGCGCGCTGGCGTTGAGCGTCGCCGGCGGGTCGATGGCGCAACTGTTCGCGGCGTGCCGTGACGAGCTGAGCCGGCACCCGACCCGCGCCGAGAACCGGGTCGTCGCGACCGTCCGGATGGCATTCACGACGGGCTGGATTCTCGGTCCGGTGTTCGGCAGCTGGTTCGGCGGCGTCTTCGGGCTGCGAGCGCTACTGATCGCCACAGCTGTCTGCGTGTTCGCCCAAGTGATCCCGCTCGGCCGGCAGCGCGTCGAGCGGTACGACGGTCCGCGCACCGACACGCCCACACACCACGCAGCAGGGCGCCGGCGGATCGACCACATGATGCCGCTGCTGGTCTTCACCGCGGTGTGCGTGCTGGCGATGACCGGCGACACCATCAAGTTCGGCTATCTCCCGATCTACATGGCCGAGCAGCTGCATGTGTCGGACTCGCTGCGTGGCGTCGTCATCGGCATCCAGCCGCTCCTCGAACTGCTCCTGCTCCCGGTCGTCGCACGACTCGCCGACCGGTACGGCGCGATCCGCGCGATGACAGCGGGCGCCGTACTCGGCCTGGCCGGCAACCTCGCCTACGCACTCAGTACGTCGGTCGTCGGGCTGTTCGTCGGCCAGGCGCTGACGGCCGGGTTGTGGGCGTGCGTCGGCGCGCTCGGCGTCTCGATCGCCCAACGGCTCTACCCCGAAGGCGTCGGGATCGCGTCCGGAGTCTTCCTCGGCGCGATCCCGCTCGGTTCGGCCATCGGCGGCACCATCGGCGGCGTCGGCGTGGCCGCGATCGGCCTGCCGCACGTGTTCTTCATCCCGGCGGGCCTGACCAGCCTGGCGATCGTCGGTTTCGTCGTCCTCGGCAACCGTGAGAACCACCAGAGCCGCTAGCCGCTTCAGTCCTTGAAGGCGTCCTTGACCTTCTCGCCGGCCTGCTTCAGGTCGGCCTTCGTCTTCTCGGCCCGCCCTTCGGCCTGCAGGTCCTCGTTGTCGGTCGCGTCGCCGACTGCTTCCTTCGCCTTGCCCTTGGCGGACTCGGCCGCGTTCTGGAGCTTGTCCTTGTTGTCCATCGTCGTCTCCATCCCTTGCTGTAGGAGCAACCGGTACCCGGCGTTAGTGCCCCTACACGCGTACGGAGATCGCTGCGACGAGGACGGACAGCGCGACGCCGGCGACGATGATCAAGGCAACGACCAGCAGGGGGCTCTCGGTCGGTGGACCGGAGTCGGTGCGGGCCAGGTGGTCCAGGCGGTCAAGGTCCGGGCCCCAGCCGAACGGGCCGGCCAGTGACTGACCGTCGGCGGTTCCTGGCAGCGGGTGAGCGTCGTACGTCGGCATCGATCCGTCGGGCAGTGCGGGCGGCGAAGGCCGGAGCTCCGCCTGTTCCTCAGCAGGCACGTGTTCCTCCCAGGCACCTGCCGTTCCTCACGGTCTCCCCACCGCGGCAGGTGTCCGTTCCCACTCTAGTCATCTGACGTCTAGGCGGAAGTGGTGATTTCCTGCCATCCTCGTGTCGTTCCTTTCCGCCCTGAATTAAGTTTCGAAGGAGCGCTCCATGCAGGACTCCGCCCCACCCAAATCCTTCCGCCGGACGCTAGGTGTCGTCCTCGGCACCGCCGCCCTGATGATCACCTCGGCCGCGGTGGCGTACGCCGCTCCGCCGCCGGCCCTGCCGCAGAACGCCGGCGGGTACGAGCAGTCGTTCTCGCCGGCGTACGACTACGACACCGACGGCTGCTACGCCACGCCCGCCATCGGCGCCGACGGCACCCTCAACCCGGGCCTCAACCCGACCGGCGCCGTGAACGGCAACTGCCGCGACCAGTCCGACCTGGACAACTCCCAGACCTACGCGCGGTCGAAGTGCAACAACGGCTGGTGCGCGATCGTGTACGCCAGCTACTTCGAGAAGGACCAGGCTCTCCCGGGCAGCAGCCTCGGCGGCCACCGGCACGACTGGGAGCACGTCATCTCCTGGGTGAACCAGTCGACGAACCAGGTCGACTACGTGACCACGACGCAGCACTCCAGCCAGGTCACGTACCCCCGTTCACAGGTGCGGTTCGACGGTTCGCACCCGAAGGTCGTCTACCACAAGGACGGCGCCAGTACGCACTTCTTCCGGCTTGCCAACAGCAACGACGAACCGCCGGAGAACCACTACCACAACTGGCGCTACCCGCCGCTCGTCGACTGGAACGGCTACCCCAGTACGTCGTTACGCGACACGCTGATGACCGCGGACTTCGGGTCCGCGACGATCAAGATCACCGACAAGGACGACCGGTTCCGCAACCTGCTGAACGCGTCCAAGCCGTCCGGGATCCCCTTCGACCCCTGGGCCTGACGAACCGAGGAGGCGTGCGCGCTTGTTACTCGGCGCGCACGCCGCCGGTCAGCGACTCGGCGATCAGGTCGATCATCTCGGCATGCCGATGGGTGGCCGTCTCGGCCTGCCCGAGCGCGACCGTGTCGAGGAACACCCGGCTGACCACCAGTTCCGCGGCCGCCTGCACCCGGGCCGGATCCGCCACCACGTCGTCGGCGCCGGTCAGGACGCAGGCCACGGTCTCGGTCGCCTCCGCGAACAACTCGGCGGCCCGGGACGCGATCTCCGGTCTCCCTTGCGCCTCCCGGAACACGATGATCCGGGCCGCCCGGTCATGCTCCAGCTCCTCGGCCATCGTCGCCACGATCGCGCGCAACCGCCGCCGTACTGTCCGGCCGCGTGCTGTGGACCGCAGGACCTCACGGGGTGCCGGGCGCTCCTGCACCACCGCGAGCAACAGGTCCAGCTTGGTCGCGAAGTGGTAGAACACCAGCCCGGACGGTACGCCGGCCTCGGTCGCGATCCTGGCCGTCGACGTTGCGTCATACCCGTGCTCGGCGAACAGCCGCTCGGCGGTCTCGATGATCAACTGCCGTTTGGACGGTCGCGTGGCGTGGCGCGTATGCGCTTGTGCGGTCATGTGCCTGCCGGTTGGGCGGCGGGCCAGACTTCACCTTTCCGTTCAGCGGCGAGCACAGCGGCTCGCTTGAGGGCCTTGAAGACATAGTCCGGTACTCGCATACCCTGCCGCTGCGCGAACATCAACTCGTACTCCGCTCGCCCGACCTGCCGCGCGTACTCGCGCAGCTCCGCCTCACCGCCGTCACTGATGTTCAGCTTGTCCATCACGTCCCCGAACTCGGTCACCTGACGCTTGTTGTAGGCGCCGACCACTTCGAACGTACGCTTCCGCAGGCCGCGCGTCAGCGACTTCTGCCATCCCGACAGCTGATCCCACAGCTGCTGCGCGGCCATCTGGTAGTACGCGAAGTGCCCGGGCTCCTGGCGGCGGATCGGCGCGACCACCGTGGCCGCGACGGCCCGCTCACCGAGCTCGACCAGCCCGGCGTGAAGCTTGTTGTAGGCAAGCACCGCGGAACGCTCGGTGGCCAGCCCGGTCAGGTAGTAGAGCATCCGGCTGATGTCCTGCACACCGGGCACCCGGCCGAGCGCGCCGAGGAACTTCAGGCTGAACGAGACGTCGGTCAGGTTCGGTTCGTGCGGTTCGACGCCGAGCAGCTCCTGCAGCTTGTCGAGGATCTGCCCGTGGCGGGTCTCCTGCGGCATCCATACGTCGGCGTAGAAGTGCCGGTCGACCTCGGGCGGATCGGGCAGCAGGATGTTCAGTTCCAGCACGTTGCGCTCGACCTCGAGCTCGACCCGGGTCATGTAGGCCAGCACCGGCCCGAACCGCTCGGCCAGCAGGCTGGGCTTCTTCATCGAGTAGTCGACACTGCCGAGCGGGATCGGCGGGTGCTCCTCGCCCAGCCGATCGACGTGGTCGGCCAGCCTGGAGTCCTCCCGGCGGCGGCCGCGCCGGCGTGAAACGGTCACATCGCTCAACCACATAGGCGGCACCTCATTCATCCGACAGGGATGCGCGCTCGATCCCCCAGAGGCAAGCCTAACAAAGTAACTGACTGATCAGTCAGTCAGAGCTACCCGGTTTCTGTGACCCCGGCGACACAACAGCGGGTGGCGGCCTCGAAGGACCACCACCCGCCGAAAGACTTGTATTACTTGGCGATGGAGTAGCGGATGGTGTCGCTGCGGAGTACGTCGCCGTTCACCTTGACGATGCGTACGACGTGTTGCGCGTTCCGCAGCCCGGTCGCGGTGAACACCGTCCGGTTCGTCACCCGGGTGTCGTTGTGCAGGTTCACCCGGCGTACGAGCTTGCCGTCGACGTACACGTCCGCGTCGCCCTGATCCGGTGCGAGCGCCGTACTCCACTCGACGCCGGTCCCGGTGAACGTGAGGCTGACCGACGCACCGTCGGCCTTGGTGGCGTGGATGTCGTCGCGGTAGTCGCCGCGGAACCTGACGTCGAGCGCCGTGTTCCCGACCGGCAGGTTCGCCAGGTAGGACTTGCTGATCGTCACGGTGTTACCGCTGACCGTGTAGTCCGTGCCCTTCACCAGGTCCTGGCCGGCCTTCGCGATCCCGTCCAGCTCGCCCGGGTCGCGTCCGAGCTGCACGCTGACATCGGCCGGCGCGTTCTTGTCGAACGTCGCGGTGTCCGGGTTCAGCAGGCTCTCCTGCCGGATGTTCAGCTTGTCGAGCAGCATGAACTGGCCGGACTTCTTCACGGCGCGGATCGTGTGGCTGCCGTTCGGCAGATCCGAGACGCTGTAGACGACCTGCTGCGGTTTGTTGTGCCCTTCCGCCGGATCCATGTACGTACTCACGGTCTGCTTGAACTCGCCGTCGATGTAGATGTCGACGTCACCCTGCCCCGGATCGGTCTCGGTCACGTAGTCGACGCCGGTGCCGACGAAGCTGTACGAGAACGAGTCGCCGTTCCCCTCGGTCCATTGCACGTCGTCCTGATAGTCGCCGAGACCACGCCCCGAGCTGTAGTTCCAGTTGCCGGAGTAGACGATCTCCGGGCTGTTGTTGTTGACCTCGACGGTCCGCGTCGGAAGGTCGGCGGCCTTCGCCGAGGACTCAGTGACGCCGACGGTCAGCGCCTGCGAGACCGCGGGTACTTCGTAGTTCTTGTTGCGCTCCCACGCGCCGTCGTACGCCACGCGCTGGTCGTCGTCGTTGACGCTGATCGCCGAGTTCTTCTGCGGCGTGACCTTCAGCAGCCGGACCCCGTGGATCGGGACGTCCTTGGCGGTGAAGCCGGACGCGAACGTGCCGAGATCCTTGCGCGCCCACAGGTCACGGACCTTGCCGGCGCCGTTCAGGCCGAGGTCGGCGAAGTTCACCGTCATGTCCGCGTCGGTCTGGCCGAGGTTGAACAGGGCAACGGTGTACGAGCTGTCCGGGTTCAGCGCGAACCACGTCTGCCGGTTCGTCTTCATGGACAGCGGGTGCGCCGGGCGGCCGGCCTGGTTGACCGCGATCACCTCACGGTTGGTCAGCAGTTCGAGCCCGTACGAGTCCAGCTTGGTCATGTCGTTGCCGACGTACATCGGGGCCGCGGACACTGCCCAGAGCGTTGCCGCCGTACGCCGTTCGTCCTTGGTCATACCGTCCATCTGGCCGTTGCCGACGTCGAGCGAGTCGAGGTCGTTCCAGCCGCCCGGTCCCGCGTGCCGCCACCATTCGGCAAGCTTCGGGAACAACCGGTTGATGTTCGGCCAGGCGGTCAGCGCCGTCCCCGTGCAGTAGCACTCGACGTCCCAGTCGACGCGCCAGCCGTTCGCGTACTGCTTCCAGTAGTCGGCGTAGTTGATGTCCAGCGCCCAGGACAGCTCGAACCAGATGTTGTGCCGCTTCAGGGCCTGCGACCAGGCCTTCACGTCGTCGCGGGCATCCAGCGACAGGTCGCTGATCCCCGAACCCGGGGTGACGCTGTCGAACTTGAGGAAGTCCAGGCCCCAGGAGCCGAACAGGTCCGCGATCGAGTCGACGTACTTCTGCGCGCACGGCTTCGAGAAGTCGATGCGGTAACCGATCCCCCAGTAGTCGCCCTTCTGCAGCGGCAGCACCGGCAGGTCGCCGGTCGTGCAGCCCGGGGCGCCGTAGATCGGCAGCTTCGCGTCGATGACGGCCTTGCTGATCCCGGGGATCGTGTAGAGGCCGACCTTCTGGCCGTTGGCGTGGATGTGGTCGATGACCGCCTGCAGGCCGTTCGGGTAGAGCTTCTTGCTCGGCGTCGGCCGGCCGTACGCGTCGATACCGTCGTTCCAGCCGGCGTCGATGTTGATGTACTCGTACCCGTACGGCTGCAGCTTCGCGTGCATCGCGTCGGACTGGGCGATCAGCTGATCCGCCGTGATCCAGCTGCCGCCGTTCGGGTTGTAGACCTGCATGCTGTAGCTGCTCCAGCCCATGTAGGGCCGGGCGGCCTTGTCGCCCGCGGGACCGGGCATCTCGGTCGCCGCGGTCACGCTCGTGGTGGCTGGTGCTGCTGTCGACGTACTCAAACCTGCCGGCAGCAGCCCGGCGACCACGAGCCCCGCAAGCGCGGCCCGCAACACCCTGCTCCGAACGGATCTGGTCATGGCGGTGACCTCTTCCCAGAGAAATTCATCGAGAGAACCGAATCGGATAGGATATTGGAACTATTACTTAACCTTGTCAAGATTCTGTGCGAAAGTGGTGCAGTGATGACGGGCCGCGAAGTCCGTCGAGACCTGTGCTGCCGGGAGCTCCAGCGACAGGACCTTGCCGGTGTGTCCGTACCGGGGCCAGTTGACGGCGTGCGTCGACGGGTTGCCGGTCTTCGCGAAGTTGACCCAGGCGGCACGCATCGAGTCGGCCAGTGCGGTCTGCTCGGCGTTCAGCGGGACCGGGAAGGGAGCGTTCGGGAGGTCGAACAGGTACCACATCTCGGAGCCGTGCGTCGCGACCGAGAGCAGGCCGGGCGGGGCGAAGAGGAACGGCGCGGTGTCGTCGTTGAACTCATAGCCGTACGTCGGGACTCGGCGGGCAGCCCACGTGTTCACCTGGGCCGCGCCGCAGGCGAAGGTCGCGTCGCCGACCAACGTGCCGAATGCCTTGTCGGGTGTCGGGTAGGCGGTGAGGGGGTAGTCGGCGGCGATGGTTGCGGCTTGGGTGGGTGATACCCGGAGCGCGGTGGCGATGTTGGTCTCGTAGTTCGCTGCTGTGACCGGGGTGGTGTAGGGGACGTTGTAGCCGCGGCTGACGACTCGGCCGCCGAGGGTGAAGAGCGCCTCTTCGTCGTGGTTGCTGCCGTTGAGGATCGTCACGTGGTTGAAGCGGCCGGCAGCGAGCGCCGTACCGATCGATTCCTTCAGCACTGCTCCGTCGATCACGCCGGGGATCGTGGCACTCGCTGAGTCGACGTTGTCTACGAGAGTCTGCACCGGAACGTTCCGCAGGCACTCCGCGGACTGGTCCGCGCAGCCGACCTTCGTCGCGAACTCCTTGCCGGACGTCTCCGCCTTCGCCCGCGGCTCCTGCTCCAGTGCAAACGCGCCGCTCTCGACGATGGCTCGCTGGAACAGTCCCTTGGAGCTGCGCGAGGTGACGTGGGCGAGCACCGACAGGCCGCCCGCCGACTCACCGGCGATCGTGACGTTGTGCGGGTCGCCGCCGAACTGGGCGATGTTGCGCTGTACCCAGCGGAGGGCGGCCTGCTGGTCCATCAGGCCGTAGTTGCCGGCCGCTCCCCTCGATGCCAGCGCCGGGTGGGCGAGGAATCCCAGGGCTCCTAGCCGGTAGTTGACGGTCACGACGACCGCACCGGCCTTCGCGAGCTTGGTGCCGTCGTAGTTGGCCCCGGTGTCCGCGGTCAGTCCGCCGCCGTGGATCCACACCACGACAGGCTTCTTCGCCACCGCCCTCAGTGCAGGCGTGGAGACGTTGAGGAACAGGCAGTCCTCGGACAGTTGAGCAGGTGTCACCACGCTCGGCGCCTGCGGACAGCCCGGTCCGTACGCCGTCGCGTCCCGCACACCCCGCCAACTCGCGGCAGGCTGCGGCGCCCGCCACCGGAGGTTGCCCGTAGGAGCCGCAGCAAACGGCAACCCCCGGAACGAGTACGTGCCATCAACACTCACCCCCCGGACAACCCCATCACCCGTCACAACAAGAGGACCCCCGGCGGAGGTCGCCGTGGTTGCGGTGGTGGTCGCGTCGGCTGTGGGGAGGCCGCTGGTGGAGATTGTCAGGGCGGTGGCGGCCGACAGCGCGGCGGCCGCCGCAGTTGCGGCGAGTAGCGGGCGGCGGGGGATTTTCACGATTCGGGGACCTCGTCTGGAGAGTGGTTCGTTGTCGGCACCACTCTTCAGCTCGGGACCACCGGTCGCCCCAGGGAGAGTCCCTGGTTTCAGGCAGCGGACTCCCGGGGGTCCTGCCACTCCGCAGGCCCGTCGGACCCCGCCTCGTACTCCTCCAGCGGCACCTCGTCAGCCTTCCACGCCGCAACCACCGGCTCGACGATCTCCCAGCAGCGCTCAGCCACGTCTCCACGCACCGAGAGCAGCGGATCACCCCGCAGGATCCCGTTCAGCACCTCGCCGTACGGGAGCACCGACGCCGACGGCAGCGTCGCGTCCAAGAACACCTGACCCATCGTGTACGGCCCGTCGACGCCGAGCGCCGGAACAGACAGCGACAACTCACCCGGGTTCAGCCCGATCCGCAAGGTCTCGCCATCGCGCCCGCCATGCAGCCCGGACGGCAGGTGCCGCAGCGGCTTGAACTTGATCACGATCTCCTTGCGCGCGGTCCCCAGCGCCTTCCCCGACCGCAGCGTGAACGGCACACCCGCCCACCGGTTGGTACCCACCTCGACCGTCACCTCGGCCAGCGTCTCGGTCTCCCGCTCCGGGTCCACTCCCGATTCACCGGCGTACGCCGGAACAACGCGACCGCCCGCGACACCCGCCGTGTACCGCGCCCGCCGGCTCGCCTCGATCCCGGAGCCCCGGTACAGGCGCGTACTGCGCAGCGCCCGAGCCATCTCGCTGCGCACCTCGACCGCGTCCATCGTGGCCGGTGCGTCCATCGCGAGCAGGGCGAGGACGAGCAGCAGGTGACTCTGGATCATGTCCACCAGCGCGCCCGCGTTGTCGTAGTACTGCGCGCGACCCTCCAGGCCGAGCGTCTCGTCGTACACGATCTCGACACTCTCGATGTGTTCGGCGTTCCAGACCGGCTCGAACAGCCGGTTCGCGAACCGCAGGCCGATCAGGTTCAGGACGGCGGTCCGACCGAGGAAGTGGTCGACGCGATGCACGTTCTCCTCGGGCACGAGCGACCCGACCAGCTTGTTCAGCGCGGCCGCGGACGCGGCGTCGGTACCGAACGGCTTCTCGAACGCCAGCTCGGTGCCCTCCGGGAGCTCGACCCGCTGGAGCGTCTCGACGATCGCGGTTGCCACGGCCGGCGGCAGCGAGAAGTACAGCACCGGCGCCGGACCGGCGAGCTCGAGGAGCGCCCGCAGGTGCGCGGGGTCCGTCGGGTCACCGGCGACGTACTGCGTGGTCGCGAGGGTCTCCGCCGCAACCGGACCGATCTCCCCTTGCGAGGCGAAGGCCGTCCGGACGCGGTCCGTCCAGTCGTCCGCCGCGAGCGGCGACCGGCCGGTGCCGATGATCCGCACGGCGGAGGCGCGCGGGCCGGCGAGCAGACTGCCCAGGCCGGGCAGCAGCAACCGGGAGCTCAGGTCGCCGCTGGCGCCGAAGATGACGACGGTTCGTTGACTCAACACGGTCACACTCAACCACGTGAGCGGCAACCGCATTCCCTACCCGACGGTTGTCTCGAGGGTTGGGTACGGCGTGTCCGGCAGGCCGAGGTTGCGCCAGACGAACCGCGGGACCCAGCCCAGGAAGCCGCGCAGGTACGCCGCGCAGAAGGCGATCGCGGGCTGGCTGTGCTCCCCCGGCGTGAACCAGACCCAGTCCTCGACGATCCGGAACGGCGCGCCCGGCGTCGCCATCAGGTACTCCATCTGGCGCGGATGCATCACGTCGTACGCGAACTTCGTGTCCGCCGAGTGCACCGCGAACCGGTCGTTGAAGGCCGCGCTCTCGAAGCTGATGCCGTCGCGGAAACCCTTCGGCCCGACGCTGAGCTGCGGCATCCGGGCCGGCAGCTGGAAGCCGAGGATCGGCTCCGAGTGGTTCTCGACCACGGTCCGCGTCTGCGAGTTGCCGTTGCTGTCGGTGTACGACTCAGTGTGCGAGGTCTTCCAGTGATGCTTGAACGCTACGAAGGGAGGCCCGTCGCCGTCCCGCCCGCGGATCACCTCGTCGGTGCGGTGACCGTACCCGCCACGGCGGACCGGCGTGTACTGCAGCAGGTTGTCGTCGACGCCGATCCAGTACCAGTCCGGGTGGTGGTAGAACCTCAGCCGCGGCTCCGGCTCCGGCTGGATCCAGTGGTCGAGCGGCGTCGCGTCGATCGCCGCCGCGATCGCGCCGAGCTGCTCCAGCCACGGGCCGAGCTGATCGAGCTCCTTGCGGGGCGGATTCAGGACGACGATCTGGTCGCCGTCGACGCCGAGATTCACGCCCGGCTGCCCGGCTGCCAGCACGTTCAGCTGCGTGCACAGCCCGGACGTCATCACCTCCTGCGCGAACGCTGGGTCCATCGCGCCGACCTGCCAGCCCGGCCCGAGCTGCGCCGGAGCGAGTACGCCGTGCGCGAGTACGCCGTACCGCGGTGCCGTCTCGCCGCCGGTGATCCACAGTTCGGGGAGCCGCCGCGCCAACGTCACCATGCCCACCCAGCCCGACCAGTACGTCGACTTGTACTCGATCACCTGGAACGGACGGCCGGCCGTGGTCAGCCCGGTGATCTGGTCGTCGGGTTTGCGCAGGAACCCGACGCCGAACGGCGGATTGCTCAGCCGGGCCACCGCGTCGAACGCCGGGCTGTCGACGAAACTCCAGCCCCGCTGCCGGATCGACCCGATGTACTGCTGGCGGCGGACGAGCGCGACGATCCCCCACACGATCGCCGCCACGACCAGCAGCACGGCGATCACCATCAGGACGATCAAACCGCTCACTTGCGCCTCCCCGATCCGGCTGCGTGCACACCGGACGATAGCGCCGCGATCAGGCCAAGGCGCCTGGCAGTGGTTCGGCGTGGATGATCTGCAGGCGGCTGACCGCTCGGGTGAGGACGACGTACAGCCGGTGCAGACCGCGCGGCTCTGCGGCGACGATGTGGGCGGGCTCGGCGACCACGACCGCGTCGAACTCCAGACCCTTGGCGAGCGTGGCCGGCACGCACACCAGGCGCACGGTGTCGATTTCGTCCTCGGTCTCGCCGATCAGCGCGACCTCCAGCCCCGCGGCTGCCAGCGCGTCCCGCAGCCGGCCGACCTGATCGTCGGCGGCGATCAGTGCAACCGATCCTTCACCGGCCAGCGCGGCCCGGCAGCCCGCCACCACCTCGTCCGCGAGCGTGGCCTCGCTGGCCGAGACGATGCTCAGCGCGTCGGCGACCGTCCGGACGCCAGTCGGTACGCCGAGCGTCGGCGCGATCTCGGGCAGCAGCTTCGCCGCGAACCTGATGATCTGCTCCGGCACCCGGAACCCGCGGTCGAGCTCGGCCACGACCCCGTCGCCCTTGTCGAGATGCCCGAGCACGCGATCCCACGACCCAGCGGCCCACGGCGTCGTCGCCTGCGCGAGATCGCCGAGCACCGTGGCCGATCCCGTCCGGCAGCGCCGGCCGAGCGCCCGCAACTGCATCGCCGACAGGTCCTGCGCCTCGTCCAGGACGAGATGCCCGAGCGAGCCGGTCCGCCGCTCGATCAGGTCCTCGAGCTCGTCGAGCAGGACGGTGTCCGCGAACGACCACTTCGCCGACTTCCACGAGCGCGGCGGTTTCGGCCAGAGCAACGCCGTACGGTCGTCGCCGGTCAGGTCCGGGGCCGCGGCGGCCAGGAAGTCCGCGTCCGAGAAGAGCCGGTGCAGCACCTGCTCGGGGGCGACCCGCGGCCAGACCGAGTCGAGGACGTCCTTCACCGGCTTCGACCGTGCGACCGCGTTCTGCACCCGGTCGTCCGGCGACTCGGCCCGCTCCTCCATCCGGACCAGCACGACATGCGCGATCCGCTGTGCGAGCGCGTTCCTCCCGGGCGCGTACCGGGTCGACTCGCGCAGGTCCGACACGATGTCGACGACCTCGTAGTCGTGCACCCGGTAACGCCGGGATCCCTTGCTGTACAGGACTCCCTCGGTCGGCGTACCGACGTACGACCACAACGCGCGGCGCAGTACGTCGGCCATCCGCGCGTCGCCCTTCAGCCGCTCGGCGTCCGTCGGGTCGGCGGCCGCGGCAGGCCGCGTGAGCAGCTCGTCGATCGTGATCTGCCGGACGTCGACCTCGCCCAGCGCGGGCAGCACCTTGCGGATGTACGACAGGAAGGAGCGGTTCGGTCCGACGATCACGACGCCGCCCCGGCCGAGGCGTTCGCGTTCGGTGTAGAGCAGGTACGCGACGCGGTGCAGACCGACAGCGGTCTTGCCGGTGCCGGGCGCGCCCTGCACGCAGACGCTCGGGTGCAGCGGCGCACGGACCAGGTCGTCCTGTTCCGGCTGGATCGTGGCCACGATGTCGCGCATCGGGCCGGTCCGCGGCCGTTCGATCTCGGACCGCAGGAACGCGTCCGCGTGGTCGGACTCGACGACCCCGGTCAGCGGCTCGTCCTCGAAACCGGTCAGCTCCGCGTGGTCGGAGAAGCCGTACCGGCGGCGCATCAGCACGTGCTGCCGGTCGCTGTGGGTCGCCCGGTAGAACGGCACCGACACCGGTGCGCGCCAGTCGATCACCAGCGGTACCCCGGTGCCGTCGTGGACGTGCCGGCGGCCGATATAGATCTGGTCCAGGTCCTCGATGGTGCCGTGCTCGTAGTCGAGCCGGCCGAAGAACAGTGGTACGTCGGGCAGGTCGAGGAGCGCGTGGGTGCGCATCTCCTTGGCCCGCTGGTTGGCTTCGTTGGTGAAGCGTTCGTCGTTGTCCTCGCCGCCGATTTTCTGGACCTCACGGTCCACGACCTCGGCGTACATCCCGCGGAGCGCGGTGCGGGCGGTGGAGAGATAGGCGCGCTCGGTTGCTACTTCCGGTTCGACCATTGTCGAAGAGCCCTCGAATCGTGAGCTGGGTCCCGCCCCGGAGCAGATCCATCCGGTTCGATTCGATCCCGAAAAGACAGACCGGCGACGCTACCACCCGGTCCGGTGGGCTGCCACCGAATTACTGCAGCCAGTCGGGCGTGTGCTCGGCGTCCCGGGGAAACGCGGCCAGGTCCGCCGCGTAGATCGTTGCGTCGACAGGGATCGACCACTCCGGCTTGCTGTCGTAGTCGAAGTCCGTCGCGAAGTGCCCGGCCGACGTCACCGTCACCTTCGCCGTCAGCCAGGTCCCCTTGCCCGGCTGGTACATCTCCCGCCGCAACTCCTCGAAGTGATCCTCGAGCCCGTCCGGCAACGGATCCAGTTGCGCGCCGTCGACCTCGCCGTCCAATTCGGCGTACGACGTCGTCGCCCGGTAGACCGCACTGACCTCACGCCACCCGGCCGGCAGGTCCGCGACCAGGGCACGGGCGATCGTGTCGATGACGCCGATCTCGCTCATCCACGCTCCCGGGGTTTTGTTTCCCTGAAGATACGCCGCGGGGAGTGCTTGCCGTCGTGCCGGTCCACGACGGTGCGGGACGACGGGCGATCCGTCGTACGGTTCGCGTGCCGGACGTCGATGGCGGCGTGCACCTGGATGCCGGAGGCACGCATCGCCTGCCAGGTCTGCTCCATCGCACGCCAGTTCTTGCTTCCGGCCTGCGCGCGGTTCTGCTCCTGCGACTGGGCGGTGACGTTGATCGACTCGCCCGGGCCGTCGAACACCGTCGCGAACAGGTGACCGCCGTCGTCGGTCGGTTGCCGGTCGGGCTCGCCGGCCTCTCGTTGCGCGGTCAGGTTGCGGCGCTCGTCGTTCTCCTCCGCCGGCAGCCAGCCGAGCCAGCCTTCCGCGTGCGTCACCCGGCCGGACTTGTCGGTCGCGTACAGGTAGCGGTCGTCGACGACGTACACGGCCGACGGCTCGGGCTTCATCAGGTCGGCGTTCCAGTGGCCGGCTCGCCCGGACTGTTCCTTGTGCACCGGCAGGCCGGCGTACTTCTCCGGCACCACCGGTACGTCGTCCGGGCCGTAACCGACCGCGCGAACGTCGGCCGGATCGGCGGGTTGCTCGATCCGGGCCGACGCCCGCGACGGTCGTTCAGGCATGCGCTCTTTCTACCGGTCGAAGGTGTCAGCCGTCGTTCTCGGCGGCCGGGATCACCGCACCCGGAACGTTCTGCGGTGCGACGATCTGGGTCTCGCCGGGGTACGGCAGGGACCAGTTGTGCGCCTCGTACCAGTTGTAGTGGTTCATCTGGGCCGGGTTCGCGAAGTCGGCGCGAGCGTTCGGGCCGGTGGTCCGCTGCTGGTCCTTCCACGCCGACCACTGTGCCGCCATCGACTCCATACCGGCCGGGACGGTCACCGTCGGCGCCGCCGCGACCGCCGGGTTCTGCGCCGCCGGCACATCGAGACCGCAGGACGGCGGGGTCTTCAGGCCGTCGGTCAGCGGCACCCGGTTCGGGAGCGCGGTGAACGGCGTGTAGTTCGGCTTGCTGGTGAACGCGCCGTACATCGGGGTGGCCGCGGTGTCCTTCTGGTTCATCGGCTTCATCCCGAGGATCTGCTCGATCGTCCGGATCATCGTGATCTGCGTGTAGTAGTGGCTGTCCACCGCACCGTGCTGCGCGTACGGGCTGATGATCTGGATCGGCGCCCGGTGACCGTCGACGTGGTCGAGACCGGCCTGCGAGTCGTCCTCGACGACGAAGATCGCCGAGTCCTTCCAGTACTTGCTGTGGGTGATCTGGTCGACGATCCGGCCGGTGGCCAGGTCGTTGTCGGCGACCTGCGCCGGACCGTTGGCAGGACCACCGGTGTGGTCGTTGGAGAGCCAGAACATGTTCAGGTTCGCGGGGCCGTTTTTCAGAAAGTCCTTGCGCCAGATCTCGGTCTTGTAGATGTCCGGGACGCTGGTGTCGAACTGCGGGAAGCCCTGCACCGACACGTTGTTCAAGGACGGGATCGCCGACCCGATCGTGATCGGGTACTTCGGGTCCGCCCCGGTCGCGATGATGTTCTTGGTGTCGCAGTAGTAGTTCTGCCAGGTGCCGTCGGCGGGCTTCTGCTCGATCGACAGGAACTCGCCGAAGTTCTTCACCGACTTGCCGGCCGCCTGCACACCGGTCCAGAGGAAACCGCTCTTCTGGTGGCCGAGGGCATCGTTCTCGGTGTCGTAGCTGCGCAGGTACTCACCGGCCGAGGACTCGGTGTACTCCGGGTTGTCGGCCTGCATCAGCCAGTTGTGCCCCTCGGCGGAGTTCGTGCCGATGTCGTAGGTGTTGTCGTACAGCCCGAACTGCTTGGCCAGCGCGTGCTGGTTCGGCGTGACGTTCTCGCCGTACTGCGCCAGCGCCGGGTCGCCGTTGCCCTCGGGGATGTCGCCGTACAGCTGGTCGTAGGTCCGGTTCTCCTTGACTATCAGGAAGACGTGCTTGATCGTCGACGGGTCGCCGAGCTTCGCCGGGACCGGCACCGGCTTGCGCCGGCCCGCGTCCGTGGCGACCTGGGCGGAGCCCTTCGTCCAGCCGTTCTGGTCGAAGACCGTCTGCGTGTACTTCTTGATCGCGTGGTCGTCGGGCAACTGGAACTTGGTCAGGCTCGACGTGGTGTCGTGCGTGCCGCGTCCGGCGGCCGTCGTCTCGCGGCGCGCGTCGATGCCTCGGGTGTTGGACACCACGATGTCCTTGCCCACCTGCGCGACTTCCGCCGGGAAGTAGTCCGTCGGCAGCAGGCCGACATAGCTGACCGGCTCGAGCGGATTGCGGTACTTGTAGACCGCGACCGCGTTCGCGCGGCCTAGCGACACCAGCAAGTGGCCGTCGTCGGTCAGCGTCACGCCGTCCGGCTCGTAGCCCACGGAGGCCTCCGGCCACGGCTGTGTGGCGATCGTCTGGACGACCTTGCCGCGCTTGGTGTCGATGACGGACACGCTGTTGGTGGCGGTGTTGGTGACGAACACGACGCCGTACTTCGCGTACAGCGCGGTCGGGTGCAGACCGACATCGATGCTGCCGACGGCCGCGGCCGGGTTCGCCAGGTCGATCACGCTGACCGTACCGGTCGTGGTGATCGCGTTCTGGTTCGCGACCACCTGGGTGCCGTACGAGTTGATCGTCGGGTCACCCGGTCGCGCGGTCCGCCCGCCCTCGTTGCTCACGTACAGCTTGTTGCCGACGACAACCAGGTCGCGGGGCGCGTTGCCGGTCGCCCAGCTCTGCTTGATCGCCCCGGTCGCGGTGTCGATCGCGACGACCCGGTTCTGGCCGTTGACCGCGGAGTACACGGTGGAGCTGTCCGCGGAGAACACTGCCTCGGCCGCCAGTGAGTGCTTGTCGCCGTCGGCGGGGATCGCCACGAACGTCGGGTTCGCGAGCGATCCGTCCGAATTCACGCTGAACTTCCGGTAGCCGTCGGTCTGCCCCAGCCAGACCTGCGAACCGTCCGGCGAGTACGTCGGACCTTCCTGGCCGACGTCGTTGCCGGGGATCTTGAGATCCGCGGCGGCGTTGTTGCCGACGTACTGCTGGACCTTCCAGTTCTTCAGGTCGATGATCGCGAGCGCCATCCCGCCGTCGGTCACGGAAGCCGCCAGGTGGCTGCCGTCCGGGCTGACCGTGGACGACATGATCTTGCCCTTCTGGAGGACGAGACGGTCGCCGATCGGCTTGATGTACTGGTCGGACGAGATCACCTCACCCTTGTCGGTGACCTGCCCGACCTGGTCGTGACCGAAGCCGGTCGTCGAGGCGACGGCGGTGCCCGCCAGAGCCACCGCAACGGCCGCAGCCCCGGCCGTGACCAGTGGTACTCTCCGCCGGAGGGGACTTGGCGAGCCCTCGTCGTCACGCCTGCGATGGCGTGTTACCTGCATGGGAGTTGTCCCTTCGGTTGGGGCTTCAGTTGGCAGGTAGCAGTTCGATATTGCCGTCGAACTGCCACAGGGGGTTCGGTTCGTCCCCGGACGGGGTGCGGACCAGGAAGAAGCCGTTAACTTCTTTCGGTCCGTCCCCGTCGGCGACGTACCGACCGAGTGGGTTGATGTCGAGTTGGTAGATCGCCGAACCGGCCGCTTGCACTCCGGGGATGTGCCAGCTCACGACGCAGCGCCAGTCGTTGCCGGGTCCGCGTGCGGCGACCTGGTCGCCGCCCTTGGTGCACTCGGCGGCGCTCTGCAGTTGTTCCTCGGTCACGTCGGCACGGTTCAGCTGCTTGGTCTGCAGCCGGTAGAGGTGCGCGAACTCGACCGCGAGCGCCCGCTGCACCTTGTCCTGATCGATCCCCGACCCGAAGCCGGTCACCGGAGCGACGGCCGCCGTGGTGACCCCGAGCAGTACGACGAGGGGCAGCAGGCCGGCCGTCAACGCGAGACGTCCGGTCCCGTCGTCGGTCGGGTTGGTGAAGTCACGGCGTACGAAGATCACGTACGCGAGGCCGGTCGCGACGACGGCCCAGACCAGGCTGACGATCACGCCGATCAGCAGCGGGCCGAGCTGCGCCGGCTGGGTGAAGAGGCCGTTCCAGCTGATGAACGCGTAACCGGGAAGCGCGAGACGGAAGGCGACCGGGACCGGCAGTTGCTGAACTATCTGCATCGCGAGCGCGACGACCGCCGGGAGCAACAGTCCCATCGGCGATCGACCGAGCGCGACCGAACCCAGCAGTCCGATCGCGGCGAGCGCGAGCGTCGGCGCGAGGGCGCACAGCCACGCGAGGAAGACGGTGCCGGCCGCGCTGCCCGGTGCGAGCAGGTGACCGTCGAGACCGATCAGCTGCCGGTTGCCGACGACCAGCAGCCCGCTGATCGTGCTCGACACGACCAGGCCGATCACCAGGACCAGGATCACGGTCAGGCTGGACAGCGCCTTCGCGACGAAGATCCGGCGCGGCGACCGGACCGCCACCAGCAGATGGCGCCAGGTGCCGAGGCGGTCCTCGGCCGCGAAGACGTCACCGGCGATCAGCGATGTCAGGAGCGGCAACGCCCAGGAACCGGAGAAACCCAGCAGGACCAGCGGGCCGGCCCATCCGGTGGCATGCATCCAGCGACCGAACAGCGTGTCGACCGGCAGCGAGGCCTGCTGGCTCACGACGGCGACGAAGAGAGCGGGCGCCAGACAGCACGCGACGATCAGTACCCGGACCCGCCACTGCGTGAGCAGTTTGACGAGCTCGAAGCGATACCCGCGAACGATCGGCACCCGGCGGACGACCGGGCTGTCTTGGGTCTCGGGCGCAGCCACGGTGGCCGTCATCAGTTGGTCTCCTGCTGCTCGGTGAGGGCGATGAAGGCGGCTTCGAGCGGCGACACCACCGGTGCGAGTTCGCGGACGGCGATGTCGTCGCGGACCAGCCGCTTCACAAACTCGTCCAGCGCCGGCACCGCCGACGAGATCACCAGCAGCTCGACGCCGTCCGGCTCCTGATCGCGCAGCCGGATGCCCTTGGTCTCGCGGGCGATGCGACGAGCAGCGGCCGGGTCGGAGGTGCGGACGCGGTAGTCGAGTTCGCTGTCCTCCGAGGCCAGCTTGCTGATCGGGCCCGAGAACGCGACGCGTCCGGTCGACAGGATCGTCACCTCGGAGCAGAGCGCTTCGACGTCGTCCATCCGGTGGCTCGACAGCATCACCGCCGTACCGTCCGCGGCCAGCCGGGTGAGGACGCCGTACACGTGCTTCTTCCCGGCCGGGTCGAGACCGTTCGACGGTTCGTCGAGGATCAGCAGCCGCGGCTTGGTGAGCAGGGCCGCGGCGAGACCGAGGCGCTGACGCATGCCGAGCGAGAACCCGCGAACCCGGTCGTCGGCCACATCGGTCAGGCCGACCTGGTCGATCGCGTCGTCGATGCTCGTCGTGCGATCACCACGCAGCCGGGCCAGGGCGGCCAGGTTCTGCTTGGCGGTCATCGACGGGTACAGGCCGGGGCCGTCGACGAAGCCGGCGACACCGTCGGGTACGGCGAGGGCGCGCCCGACCGGCGTACCGAGAATCTCCAGGTCGCCGCGGTCGGGAACGGCGAGACCGAGCAGCAGTCCGAGGAGCGTGGTCTTGCCGGCTCCATTGGGTCCCACCAGGCCGTGGACCTGGCCGGGTGCGACGTCGAGGTCGACGCTGTCGAGTGCGACGACCTCACCGAAGTACTTGGTGATGCCGCGGGCACGGACAGAGGGCGGTGCGTCCATGGTTAATACATTAGGAAGCAATGTACCTAGGAGTGAAGACCGAAGGTTAACTATTGGCGAACTGGGGTGAACTCCTTTCAGTTCAGCTCTCAGGACCTTCTCAGTCGCGCTGCCCGGGTTCGACGTACTGGAAGGTCGGCCCGGCGGTGGTGTTCTCGTCCTCGCTCAGCCGCATCAGCTTCAGGACCTCGGACTTCAGCCCGAACATCGCGCGGGTCGCGTCGCGGATCAGCGCGGGTTCGCCGGTGAACGCCCGCTCCAGCAGGAAAAGCAGCGTGCAGTAGGTAGCGTCGAACTCCTCCTGCGCGGCACGGATCTGTGGATCGGTGGAGCGGCGCGGGTTCGGCTGCATCGGTGAGACGCCGGCCAGATCGACGGTCACGGGCTCGCCCGTCGGACCGGACTGCGGGGTGTCGCCGCGCTGGTAGCGGCGGCCGAGCTTCAGCTCCTGGAAGCGGTAGTAGTGCGCGACCTCGTCGCGGTCCGGGTGGAAGATGTCGCGGTCACCGTCCCAGACCTCGCCGCGCGCCGTGCCCTCACCCTGCTCGACG
Source organism: Kribbella speibonae (assembly GCF_004331375.1). Lineage (NCBI taxonomy): Bacteria > Bacillati > Actinomycetota > Actinomycetes > Propionibacteriales > Kribbellaceae > Kribbella > Kribbella speibonae. The sequence continues at coordinate 377,611 of NZ_SJKC01000007.1, forward strand.
ATCTCCTCCAGTGCGTCGAGCGCGGACTCCAGATTGGTGACCGGCTGCACCGCTCCGGCACTGTGGTGGAACGGGCCCGCGGTCACCTGGCGCTTGGGGTCACCGGAGAACAGCTTGTCCTCGCCGAGTGTCTCCGCGAGATAGCGGAGTCCCTCCTCGATCGCGTCGTAGAACTGGCCGATCGTCTCGTAGTGGTCGGACTCGGCGACCGCAGTCGGCGCCTCGGGCAGCTCGAGCCGCAGGAACATCTCGAGCGCGTCCGGCCCGAACGGCAGGAGCTCCAGATCGATCGCGCCGTGCGGCAGTTGGCGCGGATACCCCGGCAGCAGCTCCGGGGCGTCCAGGCGCGGCCCACCACCGACGGCGTTCAGCAGGTTGCACGCGAGCGAGAGATGGATCATCTCCTCGACGAACACACTGCTCACCACCTCAACCGCGTCCGGATTCCGCTCCGGGTCCAGCGAGTACAGGGCACACAGGTACGGCGGGAGCGTGGCGTGCTCGAGCTCGATCGCCCACTGCAGGTGTTCGTGAAGGCTGTCAATTGTGTCGATGCGCTGGTTCATACCTGTTGAGACAGCACAGGCACCTCTCCTGTGACCGTCAGCGGTAGGCCCGGGCCTGGAGTTCGAAGAGTTCGGCGTAGCGGCCGCCGGCGGTGAGGAGGTTCTCGTGGGTGCCTACCTCTTCGACGCGGCCGTTGTGCATGACCACGATGAGGTCGGCCATGCGGACGGTGGAGAAGCGGTGCGAAACCAGCACGGTGATGCCGCCGGTCTCGGCGGCGGCGATCTTCGCGGCGGACGCGTACTGCTCGTAGAGGCGGTGCTCGGCCTCCGGATCGAGGGCCGCCGTGGGCTCGTCGAGCAGCAGGAGCAGCGGGCGTTCGCGCATGAACGCCCGGGCCAGTGCGAGCCGCTGCCACTGCCCGCCGGACAGCTCGACGCCGTCGGTGAACTTCTTGCCCAGTTGAGAATCCAGCCCGCGCGGCAGCCCCGCGATCACCGACTCGGCATCGCCGCGTACGACGGCTGTCCGGACCGCGTCCTCGTCCGCGGCCCGCTCGATGTCGCCGATCCCGACGACCTCCCGCGCGGTGAACTCGAACTTCACGAAATCCTGGAACCCCGCCGACAGCTGCGACCGCCACGCGTCCGGCCGCACCGTCGCCAGGTCTACACCGTCGACGAGGATCTTGCCGGTCGTCGGGTCGTACATCCGGGCGAGCAGTTTGACCAGCGTGGTCTTACCTGCGCCGTTCTCCCCCACCAGCGCGACCGCCGAACCGGCCGGAACAGTCAGGTTCAGGTCGCTGAGGACCGCGGAATCCGAACCAGGATAGGAGAATCCGACGTTCCGCAACTCGATACCGGTCGTGATCCGGTCGGGCGCCGCCGCGACGCTGGAGCGCCACGAGTTCTGCTTCGCGTACTCGCGCAGCCAGTCGTACCGGCCGAAGCTCCGCATGACCTCACCGACCCAGTACACGTTCTGCGCGATACCGCCGGTCATCTGATCGACCTGCGGCGCGAGCAGCAGGACGAGGACGACGTCGCCCGCCGAGGCCTGCCCGTGCCGGGCGCGGACCACGACCCAGACGATCGCCGCGGCGTACGCGAGACCGAACGCGAGCCGCACCGAGCCGTCCACCTTGCCACCCCAGCGGGCCGCCTCGACCCGGCGGTCGAACCGCTGCGTCTGCAACGCGAAGATCTTGTCCAGCAACACCTTTCCGAGCCCGAACACCCGCAGCTCCAGACCGGTCCGCGGGTCCTTCGCCATCTCGATCAGCTTGTCGACGAGCCGCTCCTGCGGCATCGAGTCCTCCCACGCCTTGCTCTGCCGCGTGCTGCTCAGGTACGCCGACCAGATCCGCGCACCGCCCAGCAACGGCAGCAGGAGCAGCACCGGATGCACCGACCCGAGCAGCGTGAGGACCGTGATGGTGTTGGTCACCGTCCCGAACGCCCACAACAGCACCTCGGCGCCGACACCCATCCGCCACGCCTTCTCGCGCACCAGCTCGAGCCGGTCGGCGACGTCAGGACGCTCGTGGTGCGACAACCCGGGGATCCCGGTCGTCACGTCCAGCAGGTCCGCGTGCACGCGGCCGGCCATCCGCTCCTGCGCGGTGTCCTGCAACGGCCACCCGAGTCCGTCGGCGAGGAACGACACCGCGAGGCCGCCGACGATGATCGCGATCCCCAGCGCGATCGTGCTCGACCGGTCCGAGGCGATCCCGTCGACGAGCCGGCTCACGCCATACGTCTGGGTCGGTGCCGTGATCGCGCGCGCCGCGACCAGCACGGTCGAGATCGCCATCAGACCGGGCGCGGCCCGGAACGACGTGGACAGCCACAACCACAGGATCCGCAGGCTACGCATCGACTGGCTCCGTCCCCGTGACATAGCGCTCGGCCTGGAGCCGGAACATCCCGGCGTACTCGCCGTCGTGGGCGAGCAGCTCCTCGTGCGTGCCGTCCTCGACGATCCGGCCGTCGGACAGCACGCAGATCCGGTCCGCGTTGCGCACCACCGAGAACCGGTGCGAGATGATCAGCGACGCCACACCGGAGGTCAGCTCCAGATAGCGTTCGACCAGCTCCGCCTCGGCGCGTACGTCGAGCGCGGCGGCCGGCTCGTCCAGCACCAGGACACCCGCGCCCGCGTGCACCGCGAACAACGCCCGGGCCAGCGCGACCCGCTGCCACTCGCCGCCGGACAGGTCGACGCCGCCGTCGAACGTCTTGTCCAGCACGGTGTCCCAGCCTTTCGGCAGGCGGCGCACCACCTCGTCGATCCCGGACTCGCGCGCGACTCTAGCGAGTGTGAGCTCGTCACCCGCGCGCTCGACCGCGCCGAACACGACGTTGTCCGTCACCGACAACGGGAACCGCAGGAAGTCCTGCACGATCGCCGCCACCCGCCGCTGCCACGCGGCCAGGTCCAGATCCGCGAGATCGACACCGTCGACGAGGATCCGGCCGCTCGTCGGCCGGTACGCGCCGCCGAGCAGCTTCACCAGCGTGGACTTGCCGGCGCCGTTGACGCCGACCAGCGCGAGCGCTTCGTGCGCGCGGATCGTGAGGTCGAGGTCGCGGAGTACGGCGAGGTCGGAGCCCGGGTAGTGGAAGCTCACCTTCTCGAACCGGATCTCGCGGGCCGGCATCGTCTCGATCCGGTGCTTCGTGCTCACCACCGGCTCCGGGTGCCGTTCGGCGATCGTCGCCGGGAGGTCCCGCATCGCGCGGTACGCCGAGAGTCCGCGCCGTACCTGCGCGACGCCGTACCCGTTGTTCGCCTGACCGATCGCGAGGATCGCCGGCAACGTGGTCGCGACCTGCGTGAGCGGCAGCGTGCCGTTGTAGGCGGCGCGACCGACGGCGAGGATCGCGACGCCGTTCGCGATCAGATGGACGCCACCGATCAGCAGCGACCACTTCGCGTTCCGTTTGCGGCGCGCCCACACCGGGCGGTAGCCGGCCGTCCAGTCGCCGACGTACCGCTCGACGAGCCACCGGTGCAGACCGAACACGCGCAGTTCCTTCGGCGCGTCCCGCATGCCCAGATTGAAGAGGTAGTGCGCCCGGCGCTGCTCCTCCGTGTTGCCCCACCAGACGTCGACCTCACGCTCGATCAGGCGACCGCCGTACCACTCCAGGAGGATCGTGACCGCGACCAGCATCGCGGCCACCCACCACGCGAACATCGCGCCGACGATCACCGCGGAACCGACCAGCGTCACCCGGCTCGCGATCAGCCACGGCAGCTGCCCGAGCCCCTGCGCGAGATGGAAACCGCCCTGGCCCTTCGCTCGCTCCTGGACGTCGAGTACTTCGGAGTCTTCGAGGTGCTCGATCCGGCGCGGCTTGAGCAGCGGCTGGGTGATGCCGGTACCGATCGCGCGGACCACGCCGGCGTCCATCACCAGCGACGCGACCTGATGCAGCGCCGGGGTCAGGCTGTCGATCACGAAGACCGCGAGCAGGCCGCCCAGCAGCCAACCGAACTCACCGATCGGCATCGCGTCCGGGCCGCCGTCGATCACCCCTGGAACCGCCCCGACGACCTGACCGGTCAGCAACGTGACCGCCATCCCCAGCACCGAACCGAGGACGGCAAGACCCATCGTCAGAAGGGTGCCTCCAGGCGCAACCCGCACTCCGTACCGTAGCAGCGTCAGCACCCAACCGACCGTAGTCGGGCCCACCGACAAAACGCACCCGAGTTTCCGGGCCTGACCGTTACATCACCCGACAATGGGTTCCGCGTGGGCCTCGGGGTAGCCGGCCGCGGCGAGGCGGTCGAGGGTTCGCTGGAGGACCGCGGTGTCCTCGAGGGTGCGGACCTCGGTGATCTTGCCCCACTTGATCCGCAGGAACTGATGCACGACGTTCTCGTACGTCGACCCGTCCACGACGTTCACGTGCACGATGACCGCTGTCGCGACCTGCGTGTTCCAGGGCCAGCCCGCGACCAGCACGTCCTGGACCTCGAACTGGGTCCCGGGCAGCAGCCGGAAGCAACGCTCCCACCAGCGCCGCAAGGCCTCGTGCGTACGCCGCTCGCCGCCGAGCGCGTGATCTCCGTAGAACCGGTACGTGAACGACGGCGCCATCCCGGCCACCATCGCCTCCCAGTTCCCCGCACTGATCTGCGTGAACGCGTTCCGCACCTGCCGCGCGACGATCCGGTGGTAAATGCCCATACCGGCAGCCTAGGCGCAGTGAGTTCAATGCTGCAACTGACTATGATGCGGGCATGCGGAACACCAGCTTCGCCTCGATGCACTGCTCGCTCGCCCAGTCCCTGGAGCTGATCGGCGACTGGTGGACGCCCTTGGTGCTGCGCGATCTCTACCTCGGCCTGAACCGTTTCGACCAGTTCGTGACCGACCTCGGGATCTCCCGCAACCTGCTCACCGACCGGCTCACCACGCTCGTCGACGGCGGCCTGGTACGACGTACGCCGTACCAGCAGAACCCGGTGCGCTACAGCTACGAGCTGACCGACGCGGGGCAGGAACTCGTGCCGATCCTGATGGCGCTGACCGCCTGGGGCGACCGCTGGGCGACTCCCCCGGCCGGCCAGCCGATCCGGTTCACGCACACCGCGTGCGGCAAGCTCACGACCCCGACGGTCTGCTGTTCGGAATGCGGCGAGCAGCTGGACATGGACGACGTCGCGCCGTCCCCCGGCCCCGGCGGCCGGACAGCGCCCGGTACGGCACTGATCGCGAGTGTTCTAGGACTCGAGCCGAAGGCGTAGCAGCTCGGCCAGCGGCATCGACTCGCCGTCGCGGGCGCCCTGACCGACGACGAGCGGCGGATCGGACGGGAGCACCCGGACACCGGCGACCCGCGACTTGAGGCTGGCGGGTACGCCGAGGATGTAGAAGTTCCCGTCGACGTCCACGGCGAGCGAGCGGTTGCGGCGCAGGTACCACCCGGTGAGCTCGGTGCGGTAGCTGGCGTTCGACCCGATCACCTGGGCACGCAGCGGCTCGGGCTCGACGCCGCGCTCCTTCAGGGTCGCGATGAAGCCGGCCAGTAACTCCCGCGCCTGAGCGCTCTCGGATGCCTTCTTACGCTCCAGGGCGGCCGCATGCTCGACCGCCGCCTGCCGTCGCTCCTCCCGCCAGCTCGTCACCCTCTCAATCTATACAGAGACAGAACGGATGCCCTGCCGGGTCCAGAAACACGCGGAACGACGTACCGGGCTGGTGGTCGGGCTTGGTCGCGCCGATCGCCAGCACCTCCGGCTCCGACTCGTCGAGGTCGCGGACCATGACGTCGAGGTGCATCTGCTGCGGCACGTCCTGGGTCGGCCAGGTCGGCGCCTTGAAGTTCTCGACCTGCTGGAACCCGATGCAGCCGCTGCCGTCCTCCGGGCGGATCTCCGCCCATCCTTCGCGGGACTCGACCTTCCAGCCGAGCAGTTCACCGTAGAACTGGGCGAGCCGGGCCGCGTCCGGGCAGTCCAGGACGAACGCTGGGTACATTGCGATAGCCATGGCTCGCACCCTAGTAGCCATTGCGGACGGTTTCCGTCCGGTTAGCCGACCGAGTTTCCGACGAGTGTCTGCCAGGCCCGATCGAGTCCCGCGGCGAGGCAGCCCGCCACCACTGTCTCGGTGCCGAGCACGCTCGCCTTCACCTCGGGCATCACCGGGGCGAGCTGACGCAGTTGTTTGGTGACGGCCTCGAGGAAGCCCGGCGCCTGCCCGATACCGCCGCCCAGCACCACCAGCTCGGGATCCACGACGGTGATCACCGTGCACACCGCCTTGGCGACGAGCAGTGCCTCCTCGGCCACGACCGCGGCGGCGACGGCGTCACCCTGGGCCGCGGCGGCGAAGACCTTCTCCGCCGTCGACGCCCCACGAACACCGGCCCGTCGCGCCGCCCGTACGACGGCTGCCGCCGATGCCGAAGCATCGAACCCGCCACGCTTCCGCGCGTCCCGCGGATCGCTGCCGCTGCCCTCCGTGAACGGCAGGTACCCGATCTCCCCCGCCACACCGTGCGATCCGTGCCGCAGCTTGCCGTCGAGCACCAGCCCCATACCGATACCTGTGCCGACCGACACGAACGCGAAGCTGTCGACGTCGCGGCCGTGCCCGTGGGCCCGCTCCGCGATCGCCGCGGCGTCCACGTCGTTCTCGATCATCAGGGTCGGGCCAAAACGCTCCCGCAGCGCGGCCAGTGTCGCCGGCGAGTCCCAGCCGGACAGCCGACCGGTCAGCGTCAGCGCATCGAGCCGGGGATCGTAGACGCCGGGGCTGCCGAGCACGGTCTGGGTGAGTTGCGTGACCTCGATACCGGCCTCGGCCGCGAGCGTCGCCGTCAGGTCCACGAGTTCCTGAATGCGGGCCATCGCGTCACCCGCCTTGGTCCGCACACTCAACCGCGAGCGCACCGTCCCCGCGAGATCCGCGATCCCGCCGCGCAGGTACTCCCGCCCGACGTCCAGCCCGAGTACGAAACCCGCCTCGGGCCGCACCTCGTACAGACTGGCCGCAGGACCGGGTACGCCGGTGCGCTGTCCCGTTACGTGCACCAGGCCGGTCCGTTCGAGCGAACTCAGCGCAGTGGACACGGTCGGCTTCGACAGACCGGTGAGTCCGGCGAGCTCGGTACGAGAGATCGGACCGGACCGCCGGATGTGATCGAGCAGCACCTGTTCGTTGATCTCGCGGATGAGCTGCGGGCGTGCGCCTCCGGCGATCACCGTCACGTCGACCCCCCTCGCTGCTAACAACTCGGCCACCAACTCCCGGGAAGTCTCGGCAATCCCTTGTGGTCCGATGGTTGTTAAGTTAGTTTCCTATCGATTCTATTGGTCGGCGCGAGGAGGTGCCACCCCGTGGTTTCGACACCGGCCGTCCTCGGGCTGGACTTCGGCGGGACGAAGATCGCCGTCGCCGTCGCGGACCTGTCCGGTCGCCGCCTCGGCGCGACGACCCTCGAGAGCCGGGCCGGCTCCGGTGCCGGTGAGGCGATGAGCCGCTGCCTCACCGCGGCGCGCGAACTCCTCGCGGAAGTCGCGCCCGATCACGAACTGGCGGGCGTCGGCGCGGCGACGCTCGGCATCCCGTACGACGACCGCGTGGAACTGGCTCCGACCTTTCCCGGCTGGGGTGAACTCCCCTTCGGGCGCTTGATCCGGGAGGCGTTCCCCGACGTACCGGTGCGGCTTGCGACCGACGTCAAGGCGGCCGCGGAAGCCGAGCTGCGCTGGGGTGCGCTGACCGGGTGCGACCCGGGGCTCTACGTCAATCTCGGCACCGGTCTCGCGGTCGCGATCGTTGCCGGTGGCACCGTGATCACCGGCGCGCACGGCGCGTCCGGAGAGATCGGCTACAACCTGCGCTCCACCGCCGACGTGTACGTCGACGGTGACCGGCGCACGATCCTGGAACACGTCGTCAGCGGCCAGGCGCTCGAGACCACCGGGACCGCCCGGCTCGGGCGACCGGTCACGGCCGCCGACGTCTTCACGATGGCGCGGACCGACCCGGCCGCCGCCGTCCTCACCGACGAGTTCGTCCGGGAACTGGCCGCGCACCTCGCCAACCTCGCCATCGCCCTCGATCCGTCCCGGATCGTCGTCGGCGGCGGGCTGGTCCGGTCCTGGGACCAGCTCGAACCCGGCCTGCGTCGCGCCCTCGACGCGGCCGTCCCGTTTCCGCCGGAGCTCTCGGTGGCACGGTTTCCCACGGACGCACCGCTGATCGGGGCGCTCGCCCTCGGTGTCGAGGCCGCAGGAGTCGACCTCGGCGCCGAAGCATTCGCATGAGCAGGATTTCCAGTAGCGAAAGGCAGAAGACGATGAGGGGCATCACACGCATCGCCGTCGCCGCCCTGGCGGTCGGCGCACTGACCGCCGGATGCGGCGGTGGGGACAAGCCGATCGGGGACGCGGCATCGTCCAACCCGTCGTCGTCGGCCAGCAGCGGCGGCGGGGGCACCGGGCAGTACAAGAAGGGCGGCACCGTCACGATCGCCAACGTCGGCGGGCAGACCTGGCCGTGCCAGTTCAACCCGTTCAACCCGGCGGTCAACCAGGTCGCACTCGGGTTCGTCTACGAGCCGCTGACATTCGTGAACGTGCTGAAGGCGGGCGCCACCACGCCGATGCTGGCCACCGGGTTCGCGTGGTCGCCGAAGAAGGACTCGATCGTCTTCACCATCCGCGACGGCGTGAAGTGGAGCGACGGGCAGCCGTTCAGCGCCGACGACGTCGTCTACACGTTCACGCGGATGAAGGAGCAGCCGGCTCTCGACCTCTACTCGCTGTGGACCGGCGCCGGCCTGACCAGCGTCACCGCGGCCGGCAACAAGGTCACGCTGAAGTTCAAGGCCGCGGCCGAGCCGTACTTCTTCAACTTCGCCAACCAGGTCGGCATCGTGCCGAAGCACATCTGGTCGACCGGCGAGGCCGCGTCCAAGCCGGCCACCTGGACGAACACCAAACCGATCGGCACCGGACCGTTCACGGTCGAGTCGTGCACCGGCAACAACATCTCGTACGTCGCCAACGGCAACTACTGGCAGCCGGGCAAGCCGTACGTCGAGAAGGTCCAGTACCCGGCGTACCTGGACAACAACCCAGCCAACCTCGACCTGGCCAGCGGCAAGGCGCAGTGGGGCGGCCAGTACATCCCGAACATCGACAACTTCTACAAGTCCAAGTCGCCGGAGAACAACTACTGGTTCCCGCCGACCGCGAACGTCGCGCTGGTCCCGAACAACGACCCGTCGCGTCCGGCGACCAGCAAGCTCGAGGTCCGGCAGGCGATCGCGTACGCGCTCGACCGGGAGCAGATCTCCAAGATCGGTGAGAGCGGATATCAGCCGGCCGCGAACCAGACCGGTGTGGTGACACCGACGTTCGACAAGTACTTCGACAAGGACGCGCTGACCGCGGCGGGGTACGACAAGCCGAACCTGGACAAGGCGAAGCAGCTCCTGCAGACCGCCGGGTACTCCGAGTCGAACCCGTTGAAGCTGAACGTCATCACGGTCACCGGCTACACCGACTGGGACGCGTCGCTGGCGGTCGTGAAGCAGCAGCTCGCGAAGGTCGGCATCGAGCTGACGGTCCAGGACCTGCAGCAGCAGTCGTACAACCAGAAGCTGTACACCGGCGACTACGACCTCGCGTACTCCAGCCTGTCCGGCGGACCGACGCCGTACTACGAGCTGCGGCAGCTGCTGTACTCGAAGAACACCGCGCCGATCGGCAAGCAGGCGAACAGCAACTACTCGCGGTACCAGAACCCCGAGGTGGACAAGCTGTTCGACCAGTACGCCGCCGCGGACCCGGACACGCAGGTCAAGCTGATCAAGCAGATCTCGTCGTACATGATCAAGGACGTACCGCTCATCCCGACCACCGAGTCGGTCGACTGGTACCAGTACAACACCAAGGACCTCGAGGGCTGGCCGACGCAGGACGACCCGTACGCGCAGCCGGCGCCGTACAACATCCCCGACGTCGGTCAGGTGCTGACCAACCTGTACTCGAAGTCCGCCCAGAAGTAGGAGACCGAGCGTGAGCGCGAGGAGCTGGTAGGAGTGCGATACCTGATACGACGTCTCGGGTTCTTCGTGCTCACGCTGTGGGCGGCGATGACGCTGAACTTCTTCATCCCGCGGATGATGCCGGGCAGCCCCGAGGAAGCCTTGCGGCAACGTTTGAGCAAGGGCGGCGCGGTGGTGACGCCGGAGCAGTTGCGGACGGTGCTGGCCGAGTTCGGCTTCGACCCGGGCCAGAACCTGATGCTGCAGTACGTCGAGTACCTGAGGTCGATGGTCACCGGGCACTGGGGTGTCTCGATCGGCAGCAGTCTCGGCTCACCGGTGACGACGCTGATCGGCGACGCGTTGCCGTGGACACTCGGGCTGGTCGGCATCTCGACCGTGCTCGCGTTCGTCCTCGGCACGCTGATCGGCACGGTGGCGGGCTGGCGGCGCGGCGGCCTGATCGACGGGATCGTGCCGCCGGTGTTCATCGTCACCTCGGCGCTGCCGTACTTCTGGGTGGCGCTGCTGCTGATCTCGTTGTTCGCGATCGGCAGCGATCCGGTGCTGCCGAACGACTTCAACTACGACCAGGGCCTGACGCCGGCGTTCACCGGCGAGTTCATCTGGAGCGTCATCAAGCACGGCATCCTGCCTGCGAGCACGATCCTGGTGACCGCGGTCGGCGGATGGATCCTGACAATGCGGAACAACATGGTGACCACGCTGGCCGAGGACTACGTCCGGATGGCCCGCGCGAAGGGCATCCCGGGCCGCAAGATCATGTTCGGGTACGCCGGCCGGAACGCGTTCCTGCCGAACCTGTCCGGGTTCGCGATGTCGCTCGGTTTCGTGATCTCCGGAACGATCCTGGTCGAGTACGTCTTCAACTACCCGGGTCTCGGCTACATGTTCTACAACGCCACGGTGAGCACCGACTATCCGTTGCTGCAGGCCCTGTTCCTGCTGGTGACGCTGGCGGTGCTGATCTGTGTCCTGCTCTGCGACTTCGCGGTGTTCCTGCTCGACCCACGCGCCCGGACGAAGGGGTAAGCGATGAGTGCTGTTGTTGCCGGTGCGTCTGCTCCGGTCGCGAGTGCCACCCGACGGCCGCGGGGTGGACTGTTCCGGGCCATCCTGCGCAACCGCAAGGCCATGGTCGGCGCCGCACTGTTGTTCCTGTTCATCCTGCTCGCCCTGGTCCCGGGGCTGTTCGTCCCGGGCGCGCACCACGATCCGCAGGCGATCGGCGACCTGCCGCTGCAGAAACCGTCGGGCGCACATTGGCTCGGTACGACGGGCCTCGGGCAGGACGTGTACGCACAGCTGATCTACAGCACCCGCGAGTCGCTGGTGATCGCGGTCGTCGCCGGTCTCGGCGCGACGATCCTGTCGGTGATCATCGGCGTCTCGGCGGCGTACCTCGGCGGGCTCGCGGACGACGGGCTGTCGATGCTGACGGACATCTTCCTGGTGCTCCCGACGTTCCCGCTGATCATCGTGCTGGCTACGTACGCCGGTAAGGGCAACCTGACCGTGATCATCATCGTGCTGATCCTCACCGGCTGGTCGTACGGCGCCCGGCAGATGCGGGCGCAGGCGTTGTCGCTGCGGAACCGGGACTTCCTCGAGTCGGCGCGGGTCCGTGGCGAGCGACGCTCGTACATCATCGTCGTCGAGGTGCTGCCGACGATGATCTCGCTGATCGTGGCGAACTTCCTCGGTGCTGCGCTGTACTCCGTGCTCACCGCCGCCGGCCTGCAGTTCCTCGGGCTCGGCGATCCCAGCTCACTCAGCTGGGGCACGATGCTCTACTGGGCGCAGAACCAGGGCGCCCTGGTGAACGGCCTGCCCGCGTGGGCGCTCTCCCCGGGTCTCGCGGTCGCGCTGCTCGGTGTGTCGTTCGCCCTGCTCAACTACGCGTTCGACGAGATCAGCAACCCCGCGCTGCGGCCGGTTCGGAGGCGACGTGCCAGATCAGCTTCTTGAGGTCCGCGACCTCACCGTCGAGTACGACACCGGCGATCGGCCGGTCGTCGCGGTCGACCACGTGGATCTCGACGTCCACGCCGGTGAGTTCGTCGGCGTCGTCGGCGAGTCCGGGTGCGGCAAGTCGACGCTGCTGTTCGCGATCGCGCAGCTGCTCAGCTCGCCGGCCGCGATCACCGGCGGGAGCGTGCGGTTCCAGGGCCAGGACCTGGTGACGATGAGCGAGAAGAAGCTGTCGGCGTTGCGCTGGCGCGACTTCTCGGTCGTGATGCAGAGCGCGATGAACGCGCTCAACCCGGTGAAGAGCATCGGCGCGCAGTTCCGGGACACGATCATGGCGCACGACGAGCCGGTCGCCGACGAACGGCCGGCCGAGGTACTGCGGCTGGTCGGGATCGACCCGATCCACCTGAACAGCTACCCGCACCAGCTCAGCGGCGGGATGCGGCAGCGCGCGATGATCGCGATGGCGCTGCTGTTCACACCGGACCTGATCATCATGGACGAGCCGACGTCCGCGCTCGACGTGGTCGCGCAACGGTCGCTGATGGTGCAGATCAAGGAGCTGCAGAAGCAGCTCGGGTTCGCGGTCATCTTCGTCACGCACGACATGTCACTGGTCAGTCACTTCTCGGACAAGCTGGTGGTGATGTACGCCGGACAGGTCGTCGAGTTCGGCGACACGCGCGCGGTGTTCGACGCACCGCAGCACCCGTACAGCGCCGGGCTGCTGGACGCGTTCCCGTCGATCCGCGGGCCGAAGGTTCCGCTGACGGGGATCCCGGGAACTCCGCCGAACCTGGCCTCACCGCCGCCGGGCTGCCGGTTCCAGCCGCGCTGCCCGAAGGCGTTCGAGGACTGCCCGAAGATCGAGCCGGAGCTCTACCAGGTGGGCGCCGTCCAGGCCCGCTGCCTGTTGCATGTCAAGGAACCGGTCCAGGAGCGCACATCATGACGTCGACGGACGTGACCGAAGCAGGCGCGACCGAGTCCGCGGCCGCACCGTTGCTCGAGGCAAGGGAACTGACCCGGCACTTCCGGGTCGGGCGCGGATTCGGGCGGCAGATGCTGCACGCGGTCGACGAGGTGAACTTCACGATCGGCAAGCAGGAGATCGTCGCACTGGCCGGCGAGAGCGGGAGCGGCAAGAGTACGATCGCGCGGCTGCTGGCGGGCGTCTACAAGCCGACGAGCGGCGAGATCTTCTACCAGGGGCGGGCGACGTCGACGTACCGCTCCCGGAAGGACCAGCTGGCGTACCGCGGCGACGTACCGATGGTGTTCCAGGATCCGTTCAGCTCGCTGAACCCGGCGTTCCGGGTGTCGCACGGCGTGCTGCGGTCGCTGAAGCTGCACCGGCCGGAGCTTTCGCGGGCCGAGCGGTTCGAGGAGGCGGAGCGGGTCATCGAGGCGGTCGGGTTGTCGCCGGCGGGTGACATCATGAACCGGTACCCGTACGAGCTGAGTGGTGGCCAACGGCAACGGATCGGGTTCGCGCAGGCGCTCGCGCACAAGCCGAAACTGATTCTCGCCGACGAACCGGTGTCGATGCTGGACGTGTCGATCCGGATCGGGCTGCTGAACCTGATGGCGGAACTGCGCGAGACGCAGGGCGTGTCGTTCCTCTACATCACCCACGACATCGCCTCGGCCCGGTACGTCGCCGACCGCCTGATGATCATGTACGCCGGCCACGTCGTCGAAACCGGCCCCACCGAGTCGGTCCTCCAGAACCCCAAACACCCCTACACGGACCTCCTCCTCGGCGCCGTCCCCGACCCGCGAGCCCCGCTCAGCACCGGCATCGAAGGCGACACCGGCGAACCCCCCAAGGTCATCGACCCCACCCCCGGCTGCCGCTTCCGCTGGCGCTGCCCCCTCGCCGTCGACCGCTGCCACTCCGAGACACCCGTGCTCCGCGTCCTCGGCCAAAACCACCAAGCCGCCTGCCACGTCGCGGACCCCGACACGAACTGATGGGCCGTCTTTGTGCACCAGATCCGTACGTTGAGGCTGTTGTTGTGCGGATCTGGTGCACAAAGAATGCCCGCGGGACTACCTGAGCGTTGTGTCCAGGGTCTGGCCGGGTGTGAGGGTTGTCGGGCGGGTCAGGGTGACTACGGCTCGGTTGCCGGTGGCAACTACCTTGGCGGGGAGGCGGTTGTGGCCGACGCGGACCTCGGCCTGGTGTGCCGGCTTGGTGGTTTCGAAGGTGAGGGTGGTGAGGGTCAGGCGGCCGTAGCGGAGTTCGATTGATGCGGTGAGGGCGGCGGGGGTCCGGCGTTGGCGGTACAGGCCCCAGCCTTCGGCGGTGGTGAAGGCGGTGCGGAAGTTTTCGGGGTGGATGCGGGGAGCGAAGCCGAGGTGGCCCTTGGGGCCATGGTGTTCGTAGCCGCAGGCGGCCAGGTAGGTGCCGTAGCTCATCATGGCGCGGGCGTAGTGGTCGCTGGCTTCGATCTCGTTGTAGGGGTTGCGTTTCTCGGCCGAGTAGCGTTCGTACATGGCGCGGGTGACGGCCAGGGCCTCCGCGGTCATGCCCTCGGAGAACAGGTGTGCGGCGAACTGGTACTCCTGCCCGGTCCACACCTCGTTGAAGTACATCAGGCCGCGTGTCTCGGCCGACCCGCCGTGCGGCCAGGTCGCCATGATCACGCCGCTCTCCCCCTCGGTCGTGTACACCCGCCCGACCCCGATCCCCGGCGGCCGGTACGTCCCGGGATCCGCCCGGAAGTTCGTCTCGTACAACCGCCCGAGCGCCGTCCGCGCCTGGTCGGCCGGGAACACCCGCGGTAGCCCGAGCTGCGCCGCGTACGTCTGCCCGTACATCTGGTCGATGAACAACCCGCGGTTGCTGTTCTCGGCGGTCGGATGCGCCGGATCGACCTTCTGCACGTAGTACCCGTACTCCTCGTTCCATAGTGTCTCGGCCAGGTACGCCGACCCGCGATCGGCGATCGCCGCGTACCTGGCAGCGCCGGCACCGTCGCCGACCTCACCCGCCATCGCGGCGGCGGCCCGGAGCGCGGCGACGTACAGGCCGCTGATCCACGGCACCTCGCCGAACCACTCGGTGTCGAGCGTGTTCCATTGACTGCCGCGGAAGATCCCGTCCTCGTCCGGCCCGTCCCGGTGCGTGATCAAGAACTCGACCGCCGTGCGCACGCGGGGCCAGACCCGGCGCAGGAACGTCGAGTCCTTGCTCATCTGGTGTTCGCGGTAGATCCGCAGGATCGTCCCGGTCTGCCCGTCGGCGAACGAGGTCGACGCGTCGCCGGCCTCGCCGCGGTTGCCGATCTCGCCGCTCGGCCGGAACGCGATGCCGAGGTCGACGCGCTCGCGGGTGTCGCGTTCCAGGTCGGGGAACAGGCGGCCGATCGCCTGCGCGTAGTTCCACACGTGCTCGCAGGTGCCGGCGCAGCAGTACGTGCCCTCCCAGGCGTAGAAGCGGCCGTCGTCCCAGCGGTAGCAGGTACTTGTGGCGATGGTGGACGCTGTTGCGAGGGTTCGTTCGAGGAACCAGTACGGCAGGGACGAGTCTTCGTACCAGGTCTTCACCCACAGCTTGGTGTCGCGCTCGAGACGGTCTGCGTGGTTGGCGACGTACTCGACGACCTGGCGTGCGTTCGTGAAGCGGGTCGCGTAGTGCCGGCGGAAGGTTGAGGCGCCGACAAGCTCCGAGAAGAGCTCGCGCTCGGGGTTCGGGAAGAACCAGCCGTAGGCGAAGCGGATCGTCCGCGACTCCCCCGGCGCCAACGTCACACTCACCGCTACGGTTCCGGCCTGCGGCCCGTCCGCATCGGCGGGCCCGTCGGCCGAGTCGAAGAGCGCATCCACCGACGACCAGTCCGCAATCGACGGCCGCGCAACCACAGCGGGGGTGAGTGCGGCGAGCGCGAAGGTGCCGCCGTCGGGGCGGTCCGCGACCGGCTGGCGGCGGATCGGGCGGTCGCTGAACAGGATCCGGTCGACGTTGACATGCCCCCAGCCGCCCGTGTGATTGTCAACAATCTGAATGCGTGCATTCCGACCGGCGTACTGGCCGACATCCATCGACACCGCGGTCAGCGGCTCGATATCGGTCCCCGTCGCCGAAGCCACGACCTTCCCGTCGACCACGACGTTCAGACACGTCTCCCCCTTGTGATGCCCGCCGCCGACCCACGCCGTGACGAACCGCCGCTCGATCACGAAGTCGCGGCTGGTCAGCGAGCCGGTGAACCGATCCGGGTCACCGGTCTCGCGGAAGTTGTACGACGTGACGAACCGCCCGCTCACGTTCAGTTCGGTGCGCACCCCGAACGGCCGCCGGAACCCGTCCGGCGTCTCGGCCGCGGTCACCGGGCCCGCACCGAAGGCGTCACCCGTCACGGTCCAACCGTCGTACGTCGGCTGCTCCCAGGTCTCGAACACGATGTCCGGCCGATCCGTGAACACGATCGCGTCGCAACTGACGTGCCCCCAACCGCCGGTCTGATTGTCAACAATCTCGATGTGAGCAATCCTCCCGGCGAACGCGCCGACATCCAGCATCTGCGCGACCAGCGGCTCGCTCTCGTCACCGGTCGCCGACGCCACGACCTGCCCGTCGACGACAACGTTCACGCACGTCTCGCCGGGATGACGGCCGCCGCTCACGCCGACCGCGACGTACCGGCGCTCGATCGTGAACTCCTGGCTCGTCAGCTTCCCGGTCGACCCGTCGTTCGCACCGCCGCGGAAGTCGTACGACGTGACGAACCGCGTCCCCGACACGTTCAGGTCGCCGAACCGTTTCATCAGATTCGGTACGTCGAGGGGCCGCACCGGGCCCGCACCGAACGCGTCCCCGGTGACGGTCCAGCCGTCGTACGTGTCCTTCTCCCAGTCCTCGAACAGGATGTCGCCCTGCTCCGCGCCGGTGTCGTCGATCGCCCCGAACTGGATCCCGCCGGTGAAGGCGCGTGCCTGCAGCGTCGTGGGCTGCCGGAGCCGGCTGTCGATGCAGACCGGGTTCTCGGCGTACCCGAGCAGCGTCGCGCGCACCGACGCCGAGGAAGTATTCCGCAGCGTGAACGCCATGATCGTCGTGGGCAGCGTCGAGTCCAGCGTGGCCAGCGGCACGAACGGCGAGAAGGCCTCCAACCGCACCGACACCGGGCTGCCCGGGTCGGCGTACGCGACTCGCCCGATCGGGTACGAACCGGTGAACCGGACGTCCTCGAACCCCGCCGCGTCGACCGTCCGCGTCGTGGTCCGGCCGCGGGTCGTCGTACGGAGCGCGAATCCCTGGCCGAACTGCGATGCGCCGGGCTGATCCGCGGACAGCGGGTCGGCGTAGTTGTGCCCCGAGAAGTCCGCGCCGCCGAGCGGGAACGAGGACGGGTTGAAGATGTCCCAGGCCCACAGCCGCCCGTCGCCGGCCAGGTACACCTGCCCCGTCGTCCCGCCGCCGACCGGCATCCCGATCCTGGGCAGCGCGGCACCGGTGTACGTCGTCGGCGTACCGCGCTCGAACAGCACCGCCGGATCGCGCTCTGGCGGCGCCGCCAGCGCTGCCAGCGCCTGCCCCGGGAGAGCCAGAGCACCCACCGCGGCAGCACTCAGGGAGATGAAGGTCCGGCGGCTCAGGTGGGCCCGGGGGCAGTCACCGGCACAGGATCGATTCGCACAACCGGGCGGCAGTTCATGCGTCGTCATTCGCGTTCTCCTAAGCGAGGCGGAGCGGGAGAAATCGATTTCCAGCACCGTAGCCAGCCGCCGCCGGGAGGTCAACGGGTCCCGCCGACCGAGATATTGTTCGACGTACATCGAACAGCGACGTAGGGTGGGCGGTATGCCTCTGGAGCACCGCCGGTCGGTCGTCGCGCTCGCGCTGATCGCCTCGTTCATGGTCTTCGTCGACAGCACGATCGTGAACGTCACCCTCGCCCAACTCGCGACCCACCTGAACGCGTCCCGCGCCGAGCTCGAGTGGTCGCTGAACGCCTACACCTTGTCGTTCGCCGCGCTGATGCTCGGCGCCGGCGCGATCGCCGACACGCTCGGCGCGAAGCGCGCGTTCCTCACCGGACTGCTCGTGTTCACACTGTCGTCGGCGGTCTGCGCGGTGGCCGGCTCGATGCTGATGCTGAACCTCGCCCGGCTCGTCCAGGGCGCGGGCTCCGCGCTCCTGCTCCCCAGCGCGCTCGTCCTCGCGACCGCGTCCGCGACCGACGAACACGCGCGCCATCGCCTGGTCAGCTGGTGGGCCGCGGCCGGCGGCGCCGGGATGGCGGCCGGTCCGCTGCTCGGCGGCGGTCTCGTCGCGCTCGCGAACTGGCGCGCCGTCTTCGCGGTCAACGTGGTGATCGGCATCCCGGCCGCGCTCTGGGCCCTGCGCTCGATGCCGGCTGTCGTGAGGCGTACCCGGCGACTCGACCTGGCCGGTATGGCAACAGCAACTACGTTCATCGGGGGGCTGGTGTTCGCGTTGATCGAGGCGCCGACGCGCGGCTGGCGTGATCCCGCGGTGCTCGGCGCGGTCGCGCTGACCGTCGCCGGCCTCGTCGCCTTCGTCGTGGTCGAGCGTTCCGTCCGGGCGCCGCTGCTTCCACTCAAGCTGTACGCCGAACGCGGCTTCGCGACCGCCGCGCTGCAAGGAACGCTGCTGAACTTCGCCTTCTACGGCGTGCTGTTCTCGATGAGCCTGCTGCTCCAGCAGGGCCGCCATCTCAGCGCACTCGTCACCGGGCTGCTGTTCCTGCCGTTGACCGGCCTGATCTCGATCGCCAACCTCGGCTCCGCGCCACTCACCCGCCGCCTCGGCCGGCCGGCGGTGCTCGCGATCGGGCAGGCGGTCCTGACGCTGGCGCTGCTGGCACTCGCCTGGGCCAGTACGTCGTCCGCGGTCTGGCCGATGGTGCTCGCGCTGATCCCGATGGGGTTCAGCTCCGGTCTGCTCGTTCCGACCATGACCGCCCAGTCCATCGCCGCGGTCGAACCCGGCCTGCACGGCGCCGCCTCGGCCGCGTTCAACACGTCCCGGCAGATCGGCGCGGCGATCGGCGTCGCGACGTTCGGCCCGCTCCTCGGCACCGCGCACGACCTCGCCGGCGGTTTCGTCACCTGCGCGCTCGTCGCCGCCGCCGCGAGCATCGCCGGCCTCTGCGTCACCGCCTTCGGCCGCCGCACCCGGGCCCTCGTACCCTCGGCGGGATGAAGGCTCCTCACCCTTGCAGGTACCTTTCCTCTCAGTAGCTGGACGCAACGAATCGGGTGATGCGGAGCGTCTAGTGGTTGGAGAGGGGGGCGAGTGTCGCAGCCGACGAGGCGGTGGGGCAGGACCGTCGCGCTGACGCTTGTCTGCGTGCTGGTCTGCGGTCTCGCCTTTGCCGGTGCCGTCTTCGTGCTGATGCCAGGTGCCCGCGACCATGGTACGGCGCCGGTCGCCACCGGATCGCCGACGCCGTCGGCCCCCAGCCCGCGCCCCACCCCGAAACCGAGCGTCCCGGACTCGACCTCGAGCGAAGAGCCACTGCCGGGCGTCGACACCCCGGCCACTCCCCCGCCGTCGACCCCGGTCGTGAACACCGGCACGTACGAGTGCCCCGGTTACAGCGGTATCCAGCTTCCGCTGCCGATGCTGATGACCGACACGTTCTCCTGGGGCGACGACCCGCCGTACAAGGTCGGCAACGGGAACGGCGACATCAACTGGCGGTCGAACCCGTATCAGAAGCCGAGCTGGTACATGTGGCTGCACTCGCTGCGCTGGCTGGGCAAGGGCATCGAGGCGGGCGCGAAGGGCGACCGTAAGGCGCTGAACCACTCGATGGCGATCATCCACGACTGGGTGCAGGACAATCCGTACACCTGGAAGGGCGATGTCGGTGCGTGGGAGGCCACGATGCACCGGACCAACGTGCTGCTGTGCGCCCGCCAGGCCGTCCTCACCGCCCTGAAGGTCACCAAGCTGCCCACCCAGTACGCCTGGCTCGACACAGCGCTGATCGACCACGCCCAGTTCATGATCGTGAACTGGAGCGGCCCGTCGAACCACGGGACCGACGAGAGCATCGCCCTGTTCGGCGTCGGGTGCACGCTGAAGCGGCCGGAGCTGAAGGCCCTGGCCGTGAATCGGCTGTCCGAGGCGATCACGAAGGCGATCGACACACAGGGCTCCACGAACGAGCAGTCGGTCGGGTACGCGATGTTCAACTACCTGTTGTGGGGCCGCGCGACGACCGCCCTGCAGCGGTGCGGGTCGAACCCCGGACCGGTGATCGCCCAGCGGCGGGCCGCCCTGTCGGAATGGCTGGCGCTCGCGACCAAGTCCACGGGTGAGCTGCCGCAGGTCGGGGACGCCGTACGGCAGAAGCCGGTCGGTGCGGCTGGGACCGCGCTCGACTACGTCGCGTCGCTCGGGAAGAAGGGGACGAGGCCGTCCAAGCGGGTCGCGGTCTTCGACGCCGGCTACGTCTTCGGCCGGACCGGGTGGGGCGAGACGCGGCCGTTCACGCAGGAGTCGACGTACAGCATCCGGTACGGCGCCGCGCGGACGCTGCACGGTCATGACGACCACATGTCGATCACCTACGCGTCGCACGGACGGGACGTGCTGATCGACCCCGGGCACTCCGGGTACCAGCTCGACAAATGGCAGGCATGGTCGAAGAGTCAGGCCGCGCACAACGTGATGACCATCCCGTCGGCGGACACCGCGAGCGTGGCGACGCAGCTGGTCCGCGCGTCGATCACACCGACCTGGGAGTCGTACTCGCTCGCTGATTCCCCGGCGCCGGGCGTGACCCGGAAACGCGACGTACTCGTGCTCAAAGACCCCGACCTGATCATCACGCTCGACCGCGGCCAGGCGACCGACACGCAGCGGTACGAGACGCTGTGGCACCTCGCACCCGATCAGAAGGTGACGGTCCAGTCGCCGACGACCGCCGTCGCCAGCGGCACCAAGTCCAAGACGTACCTGCTGCAGATCCCATACCAGCAGCAGCCGGCCGCCGACGGCCTCACCGTCGTCCAGGGGCAGCAGGACCCGGTCCAGGGCTGGTACTACCCCGACATCTTCCACCGCCAGCCGGCGCCCGTGGTCAAGTTCAACCGCAACGGGACGACCGCGACCATCCTGTCCGCGATCGTCCCGGCCGGCTCGACCGAGGCCGTCACCTACAAGACCCGAACCGTCAGCGGCATGTTCTTCGTCGACCTGACCGTCGGCACCCGCAAGACGACGATCCGGGTCCAGCAGGACGGTCGCCTGGCCCGCATCAGCTGACCCTGCATCAGCTGACCCGCACGGCCGCCTCGGTCTTCTTGGCTTCGCTCGCGAACGCCTCGCGCGGGCTCTGCACGGACGCCAGCGACACGATGTCGCGGCCGTAGAAGAACGCCACCAGCCAGATCGACAGCACCCGCATCTTCCGGTCCCACGTCGGGACCGCGAGCACGTGGTAGCCGCGGTGCATCAGCCAGGCCAGCAGACCCTTGATCACGAGCCGCTTGTACTGGAAGATCCCGCTCCCGAGACCGAGCGTCGCGATCACGCCGAGGCTGTGGTGCACGTAGTTCTTCGGTGCCCGCCCACGCAGCGAACGCAGCAGGTTCTTCGCCAGCACCTTGCCCTGCCGTACGGCGTTCTGCGCGTTGGGGACGGTGTAGCCCTTGCCTGAGGCGAGATCCGGGACCGCTGCGTCGTCGCCTGCGGCCCACGCGTCCGGGATCACCTCGGTCTCGGTGCCGATCCGCAGATCCGCCCGCACCTGGACCAGCCCGCGCTCGTTGTGCGGCAGATCGGTGTGGTTGCGCAGCAGCCGGGTCGCGGCGTTGCCCGCGGTCCACACGATCAGCTCCGAGTCGAACTCCGTCCCGTCCGACAGCACCACGTGCCCGTCGTCGGCCGACTGCATAAAGGTGTTCAGGTGCACGGCCGCGCCGCGCTTCTCGAGCATCTTCACCACCCACTCGCCGGGCTTGTCCGTCACCTCGGGCAGGATCCGCCCGGTCGCCTCGACCAGGTGGAACGCGAGATCGTCCTCGGACAGCTCCGGGTACTTCTTCAGCAGCGACCGGGCCAGCGACAGCAGCTCGGCGAACCCTTCGACGCCGGAGAATCCGCCGCCCACGAACGTGACGGTCAGCAGCTTGCGCCGCCGCGGCCCCGGTTCCAGCCCGGCCGCCTCGTCGAAGGCGGTGAACAACCGGTCGCGGATCGCCACGGCTTCCTCGACGTGCTTCATCCCGATCGCCCGCTCGGCCACGCCAGGTACGTCGAACGTCCGCGTCACCGCACCGGCGGTCACCGCGATCACGTCGTACGTCAACTGGTAGTCGGGCCCGTCGGCCGGGTGGATCGTCACCGTCTTGTCCGCGTGCGAGATACCGGTGACCATGCCGGCCACGAGCTTCGTGTGCTTCAGGTTCCGGCGCAGCGACACCGCCGCGTGCCGGGCCTCCACGGAGCCGGCGACCACCTCGGGCAGGAACGGCTGGTACGTCATGTACGGCCGCGGGTCGACGACGATCACCTCGGCCTCACCGCGCCGCAGCTTCTTCTCCAGCCTCCACGCCGTGTAGAACCCGGCATACCCGCCGCCCACCACCAAGATCCTGCGCACTGCACTCTCCGTCCGTCGACTCTCGAAAGTAAGACACCTCGGCCCGGACGGATGTGACATCGCTAGCGGCGAAGCTGTTTCCGGGACGTGATGCCCAGCTTGGCGAAGACCTTCCGCAGATGCCACTCGACAGTGTGCTGACTGAGGAACATCTGCGCACCGATCTCGGCGTTGGTCAGCCCCGCGCCGGCCAGCTCGGCGATGTGCGCCTCCTGCGCGGTCAACGAGTCCCGGCCCGAACTGTCCGCGGTACGACGCTCGTCCACCACCTCGCCCGTGGCCGCGAGCTCCCGGGCCGCGCGCTCCCCGAAGGCGCCCGCGCCCGCCGCCGAGAACAACTTGTACCCCATCCGCAGCTGCCCGCGCGCGTCCTGACGACGCCCTTCGCGGCGCAGCCACTCGCCGTACACCAGATGCGTCCGGGCCAGATCCATCCGCACCCGCGTCCGGCTGAGTCGCTGGATCCCCTCCTGGTACGCCGTCTCCGCCGCACTGCCCGTCGACCGCAAACCGGTCGCCCGGGCCAGGATCCCGAGACCCCAATCGGTCCCGTTCGGCTCCGCGGAGTCGCGGAGCCGTTCGTGCGCCTCGGCCGCCGCGTAGGGCCGGCCGGCACGGGCCGCCGCCTCGATCACCTCGGCCAGCGCCAGGACCGACACGCCACGCTCCTCCGGGTACGCCGTGGCGGCCAGCGCGGACTCCAACGCCGTCGGGTACTGCGCGAGCCCGTTGAGCAGGATCGCCTTGGTCAGGTGCGCGTTCGATACCGCACCGCCTTCGCCTCGGCTCAGGGATTCCTCGAGGCTGGTGGCGATCAACGGCTGCGCGTGGTCGTGCCGGCCACGGAACGCGGCCAGGAAGATGTCGCCGTACGGTCCCAGGCCGACACCGGTCGCGTCACCGATCGTCTTGATCTCGGCGAGCATCGCGGCGACGGTCGAGAACTCGCCGATCAGGGTGTACAGCACGGCGCGGTGGTGCAGGACCAGCGGCAGCTCGTTGAGGTTTCCGGCGTCCCTGGCGATCCGCTCCAGCCGGGCGGTGAGGCGGTCCCAGTTCTCTTCGTCCCACAGGTTGACGGCCAGCGACGCCGCCTGCCAGAGCCACGGAAGGTCCGCATCCGGCCCGGTGCTGAAGGCATGCATCGCCCTGCGCGCCGGTGGCACCGCGGGCGCGGCGCCGTCGGCGAACAGGGTGGTGACCGCGTCGTAGAGCACGTCGTGCTTGCGTGGTTCCTCGAGTCGCGGCACGGTCTGCGCGGCGCGGGCGATGTACGCGATCCCGGTGTCCTGGCCGAATCGCCCGGCGAACTGGGCGGCAGCGAGGGCGCTCAGATAGGTGTCACGCGCGAGGCCGAGGTCGAGCGGTTCGAGCCGCCGGGCCGCTTCGAGGAGCAGCGGTGGAGCTTCGACGCTGTGGCCGGAGGCGAACGTCAGCTGCGCGCGCATCAGGTTCACGTGCGCCTGGTGCAGACCGTTCACGGGTCCTTCGCCGGCCGTGTTGAGCAGCCGCACCGCGGTATCGAAGGCGCCCGCCGCGAGGCTCGCCTGCGCAGCGGCGAGCGCGCGGATCGAGCGCGTGGCCGGGTCCGGCGTCAGCTCCGTCGCGCGCTGCAGGAAGGCGGCGGAGGCCGCCATACCGCCCCGGCGTTGCGCCCGGCCGGCCGAACTCACCAGCTCGGCGGCAACGGCTTCGTCCGGACCGTCGGCGCCCTGGGCCCGGTGCCAGGCGCGGCGATCGGGATCGAGCTGTGGGTCGATCGCCGCGGCCAGCGCCTGGTGGACGGCGCGCCGATCGGCCGGATCCGCGGCCCGGTACGTCGCCGACCGGACGAGCGGGTGCCGGAACCGAACGCGAGCAGCGATATCGATCAACCCGGCTGCTTCCGCCGGGGCCGCCGTACTCATCGGCACGTCGAGAACGGTCAAGGCACGAACCAGCAGCGGTACGTCGCCGACGGGCTCGGCGGCCGCGGTCAGCAGCAGTCGCTGTGTGTCCGGCGGCAGGGCCGTCACCCGGCGCGCGAAGTTCTGCTCGATCTGGCTGGCCAGCGGCCGGGCGTCCGGCCGCTCGAATCCGCCGGCCAGTTGCACTGCGGTCAGTCCGCGCGGCAACTCGATCAACGCGAGCGGGTTGCCACGGGTCTCGGCCACGATCCGGTCGCGGACGTGACCGTCCAGCCGTCCCGGTACGACGGAGTCCAGCAGCGAACCGGCGTACTCGTCGGCGAGACCGCCGATCGGTAGCTCCGGGAACCCGCGCCAGTCCGGCCCCGTCACCGGCTCGCGCAGCGAGAACACCACGCCGATGCGGTCGGCGAACAGCCGGCGCCCGACGAAGGTCAGCGTCTGGATCGACGCCTGGTCCAGCCATTGTGCGTCGTCGACGACGCACAGCAGCGGCTCCAGATCCGCAGCCGCCGACAGCAGACTCAGCGTCGCCGCACCGATCAGGAACCGATCCGGCGGACCACCGCCACTCACACCGAACGCGACCTCCAGCGCCGCGCGTTGCGGACCCGGCAACCGGTCGCGGAGGTCCAGCAACGGGAGGCACAACTGGTGCAAGCCGGCGAACGGGAGTTCCATCTCCGACTCGACACCGGACGCGCGCGCGACGCGACAGCCCTCGGCCCGTCCGACGAGGTACTCGAGCAGCGCCGACTTCCCGATTCCGGCCTCGCCGCGGACGATCAGCACCTGCCCCGTGCCGGAGCGCACACCAGCCACGACATGGTCCAGGCGTCCGCATTCCGCCCGTCGCCCCCGCAGCTCCGGCGCTGTGCCGCGCATCGCTCCCACCCCCTCGACAGAGGCTACGTGGGAACAGTGATACGGGTACAGGACCGTTCGGTAACGGAACTGCGATCAGACCGCCTGGGCCAGCCGGTTGCGTGCCCGCTTGACGAGTTGCCGTGCGTTCGGCGTACCGATCCGGAGCGTCTCCGCGATCTGGCGGTAGGGGTAGCCGAAGCCTTCCCGCAGTACGTACGTCGCCCGCTCGGCCGGCGAGAGACGATCGGTCAGCAGCTGTACGGCGCGCGCATACGCCTCCTGGTTCTCGGCGTTCACCTGCGGATCAGGCCCGGCCGCGGCCCGCTCGTCCGGCAGCCACGGACCGACTGCCGTCTCGTGCCGCCGGTGCGCCGACTGCACGAGATTGATCGCGAGCCGCGACGCCACCGTCGCGAGAAACGCCTGCGGATCCGCGACCGCCGACCGGTCCGTCCGCTGCCAGCGCACCCAGACATCTTGGACCAGTTCCTCCGCGTCGTGCCGATCGCCGGCGATCCGGAACGCGATCCGGAACAACCGCGGCCGTGCCTGCAGGAACTCGTCCAACCCCGCCGTACTCACGATCCGGCCTCCTGACGCTGGGGAACACCTTCAGCGTCGGCCGCCGACCACGGGGTTCGCGCCCTGGAAACCCCGTGGTCGGGTGCGTGGTCTGGTGCGTGGTCAGGCGCCCATGGCCTCCAGGATCGTGGTGGTGACCGCTTCCGGCTGCGAGACGCTGAGGGCGTGCGAGGCGCCGGCGATCTCGCGTGTGTCCTTCGCGCCCGCCCGCTCGGCGAAGAACCGGTGCAGCGCCACCGGGATGTTCAGGTCCTGGTCGCTGAACACGAACCAGGACGGGATCGTCTTCCACGCCGGTGTCGAGGTGGGCAGAACGCCGGTCAGTGCGGCCTCGGTGGCCGGACGCTGGGTCGCGGCCATCAGCGCGGCCTGATCGGCGGGTACGTCGGCGCAGAACTGCTGACGGAACACGTCCTTGCGGATCGCCAGCTCGTTGCCGCCGGTGCTGACCGGGTACGCGTTCAGCGCGTCGCCGAGCGTGCTGCCCGGGAACTGCAGTGACAACTGGAACGCGTTCTCGCCGTGGTCCGGTGCGAAGGCGCAGACGTAGACGAGCGCAGTGACCGCGTCGTTCTCGGCCGCGGCCTGCGTGATCACCATGCCGCCGTACGAATGCGCGACCAGGACCACAGGCTTCCCGATACCGGCGATGACGTCGCGGACGTACTGCGCGTCACCTTCGAGGCTGCGCAGCGGGTTGGCCACCGCGACCGTTTCGATCGACCGTGCCTGCAGCCGTTCGACGACGCCGTTCCAGCTGGCCGACTCGGCGAACGCGCCGTGCACCAGGACGACGACCGGATTCTCACTCATGAGGGTCTCCTTTCCTCAGGTCTACCGAGTGAGACCGGACAGACAGCGAGGTTGTGACCGGCGAGACAGTCACACCTCGGGACGCTGCGGTGTCCTAGTAGGTGAGACGTTCACAGCCAGCGAAGGAGAACAGATGAGTATCGCCGAGCAGCAGATCGCCACGTCGGTCCTGGTGATCGGGACCGGGGGCGCCGGGCTCCGGGCGGCGATCGAGCTGGCCGAACAGGGGGTGGACGTCCTTGCTCTCGGCAAACGCCCGCGCTCCGACGCGCACACCTCGCTGGCCGCCGGCGGTATCAACGCGGCGCTCGCCACCATGGACGACCAGGACACCTGGCAGCAGCACGCGGCCGACACGCTCCAGGAGAGCTACCTGCTCGCGAACCCGGTCACCGTGCAGATCGTCGCCCAGGGCGCCGCGCGCGGGATCGAGGACCTCGAGCGGTGGGGTATGCCGTTCGCGCGCGAGGCCGACGGCCGCATCTCGCAGCGGTTCTTCGGCGCGCACACGTACCGCCGGACCGCGTTCGCCGGCGACTACACCGGGCTGGAGATCCAGCGCACGTTGATCAACCGGGCGGTCCAGCTCGGCGTACCGATCCTGGACACGGTGTACGTGACCCGGATCCTGGTGAAGGACAACGCGGTCTTCGGCGCCTACGGTTTCGACCTGACGACCGGCCGGCGCTACGTGATCCACGCCGACGCGGTGATCCTGGCCGCGGGCGGTCACACCCGGATCTGGCGCCGTACGTCATCCCGTCGCGACGAGAACACCGGCGACGCGTTCCGGCTCGCTGTCCTCGCGGGCGGGAAGCTGCGCGACCCCGAGCTCGTCCAGTTCCACCCGTCCGGGCTGATCGAACCCGAGAACGCGGCGGGCACGCTCGTCTCCGAGGCGGCGCGTGGTGAGGGCGGCCAGCTGCGCAACGCGCTCGGCGAGCGGTTCATGGCCCGGTACGACGCCGAGCGGATGGAGCTGTCCACCCGGGACCGGGTCGCGCTCGCGGAGTACACCGAGATCGCCCAGGGTCGCGGTACGCCGAACGGCGGTGTCTGGCTGGACGTGTCACACCTCCCCCGCGAGACGATCATGCGGCGGCTGCCGCGGGTGTACCAGACGCTGCTCGAACTGCAGATGCTCGACATCACCAAGCAGCCGATCGAGATCGCGCCGACCGCGCACTACTCGATGGGCGGCGTCTGGGTGCGTCCCGAGGACCACGGCACCGGCGTCGACGGTCTGTGGGCGATCGGCGAGGCCGCGAGCGGGCTGCACGGCGCGAACCGGCTCGGCGGCAACTCGCTGATCGAGCTGCTGGTCTTCGGCCGGATCGTCGCCGAGGAAGCCGCGAAGTACTCGATCGGCCGCGAGGCCCAGCGGCGTTCGGCCGACGTGGTCGGCGAGGCGCGCGCGGAGATCGACCAGCTGCTGACGAACGACGGTCCGGAGAACGTCCGCGCCCTGCAGCGCGCGCTCCGCGACACGATGACGGCGCGGGCCGGTGTCGTTCGCGACGAGGACGGGCTGCGAGCCGGGATCGCGGAACTGACCGAGGTCGAGGAACGGATCACGCAGGTCGGCGTCCATCCGGACATCGCCGGCTTCCAGGACCTCGCCCACGCGTTCGACCTGAAGGCGTCGGCGCTGGCAGCCCGGGCAACCCTCGACGCGGCCCTGGTACGGCGGGAGACGCGCGGCTGCCACAACCGCTCGGACTTCCCGGAACTCGACGAATCCCTCCAGGTCAACCTCGTCTGGTCCGGTCCGGACGCAATCGAGAAGGAGCCGATCCCAGCGATCCCCGACGAGCTCCGGCCACTGATGCGCCACGTCGAAACCGACGGCAAGCTGGTCGAGTGAGGAGCGCCGCGTCACGCGGATGAGGTACTTCGGTTCGGGTCGCACGGGTGGTGGAACACCGTTGTGCGTCACCCCGAGAGGTGACTGACCCGCCGGCCCGATCCGGGCTGCCATGGAACGGCAAGCTGTCCCGGCCGAGCGAGGAGGGCCACCATGGCGCGTCGGGCCACGGATTTCGAGGACGAGGTCGAGTACGAGTCCGAGTGGGAGTCGGAGTACGAGACCGAGGACGAAGCCGAGTGGGAAGACGAGATCGAGGGCGAGTCCGAGTTCGAGGAGGAGTGGGAGGACGAGGACTTCCTCCCCGGTCTCGGCGGAGTGGTCAACGCGATCGGCGGACTGCTCGGCGAGGAGGAGTGGGAGGACGAAGGCGAGGACGAGTACGAGGACGAGGCGTTCCTCGGTCTGCTCGGCCCGATCGCCAAGGTCGCCGGCGGCCTGCTCGGCGGCGGTGGTGACGGGGAGTACGAGTGGGAGGACGAGGGCGAGGAGGAGTTCGAGGCCGAAGAGTTCTTGGGGCGGCTGAAAGGCGCCTTCAAGAAGGCCGCGCCGTTCCTCCGCACGCTCGCCAAGACCGCCGGCCCGTTGGTCGCGACCGCGATCGGCGGCCCGGCCGCCGGGGCCGTCGCCCGGGCCGTCACCTCACAGCTCGAGGGTGAGTTCGAGGAGGAGGTCGAGGCCGAGTTCGAGGAGATGGCGTCGACGCCGCTCGCGCCCTCGCAGGCGTTCGGCGAGTACCTCGCGGCGCAGGCAGCAGCCACCGAGTCCGAGGCCGAGGCGGAGGCCCTCGGCGGCGCGGCGGCGTACGCCGGAATCAACGCGGACGACCGGCGTGAGCTGGAGCGGTTGCTGCCGTACCTGCTGCGCGGCGCGTCCACGATCACCCGGATGCTGCACGGCAACCGGAACACCCGGCCCGCGGTGCGGCTGGTACCGGGGATCGCCGACGGCGCGGCCCGGACCGTCGCGCGGCGGATCGCCAACGGTGAGCCGGTCGGCCCGGTCGAGCTCGGTCAGGTGATGGGCGCCGCGACCACCCAGGCGCTGACGCCGGGTCGCGTGCGGCAGGCAGTACTGCGGAGGCACGCGCGCGGACTCAGCCGGAGCCGTCGGCGTTACCGCGGGCGCCGTGGGCAGCGCGGGTACGGCCGGGCACGTGCGAACGGTCGGCCGCGCCGTACCGGTTCAGGACGAGCGCGCGGGCTGACCGTACGCCGTCAGCCGCTTCGTAACCGGACCGTCGGCACCGGACGAGTGCCACGGCCGCGTCCGGGACTTGTGCGGATCACGACCCCAGTGCGGATCCCGCCGAAGGGCGGCCGGCCCGCCCGGGTGGTCCGCGTGGTCAGCGACGTGAAGGTGCCGCGCGGCGCCGTACCCGCAGGACGTCCGACCAGCGCCGGCGGCCGCTCCCGCCGTTGAGCACGAGCCAGCACGTAGCAACCCGAGTGGGAGGGACAACGACCATGGCATCCGCGCTGAATCGCAGCTACCCCGACATCCAGGGCGAGTTCGAGATGGAGGACGAGTTCGAGGACGAACTCGAGCTCGAGACCGAACTGGAGGACGAGCTCGAATTCGAGGCCGAAGACGAGGACGAGGACTTCCTCGGCGCGATCGGCGGTCTCGGCGGCATCGGCAAGGCCCTGGGCGGGCTGCTCGGCGGCGACGGCGAGTACGAAGCCGAGTTCGAGTTCGAGGCCGAAGCGGAAACCGAGGACGAGGCCGAGGAGGAGTACGAGGACGAGGCGTTCGTCAACCCGGTCCGGCGGATCTACCCGGACGCCGAGCTGATGGCGCACCTGTCCTCGAAGGCGGCGTCGACGTCCAGCGAGGCCGAGGCCGAGGCGTTCCTCGGCGCGCTCGTTCCGCTTGCGTCCAAGCTGATCCCGCGCGCCGCGGGAGTCTTGGCCCGCAACGCGCCGGCATTGATCCGCGGTACGTCGGCACTCGGCCGGCGGCTGCGGCGGAACCCGGCGACCCGCAAGTACGTGACGGCGATGCCCGTCATCCTGCAGCGCACCGCGCAGAGCCTCGCGGACCAGGCCTCGTCCGGACGCCCGGTCTCCCCCGAGACGGCGATCTCGACGATGACCCGGATCGCGGGCCGGATGTTCCGCCGCGCGCCCGAACGCAACCGCGCGATGCGTGCGGTGAACACGTTCGACCGCCGCTACCGCCGTCGCCGGACATCGGCTGGAACAGCGGCCGGAACACCTGCCGGCGCCCGCCGGGTCCGCGGCGCGAACGGGACTGCGCGGCCCGTGCGGCGACGCCGGGCCCGCCGCTGACCGGTCCAAGGCCTTGGTGGGGAGGGACGATGCCGTATCTGACGGATCTCGCGGGCGTCGCCCGTAAGACCAGCCTCGAGGTCATCGAGGTACCCGGCTGGCAGACCCGCGGGCGGGGCGAGATGAGCGATGTCCGCGCGGTGGTCTGCCACCACACGGCGACGCTGAACCGGACCGCGGACATGCCGTCGCTGGACACCCTGATCAACGGGCGGCCGGACCTGAGCGGGCCGTTGTCGCACTTCGGCCTGTCGAGGTCGGGCAAGGTGTACGTGATCGCGGCCGGCCGGTGCAACCACGCCGGCACCGTCCGGGATCCGTCGTGGGGCAACAGCCACTCGATCGGGATCGAGGCCGAGGCGACCGGTACCGACGCGACCTGGCCCGAGGTGCAGGTGGAGGCATTCGCCCAGCTGTGCCGGGTGCTCATCGACCACTTCGGGCTCAGCACGAACGTCGTACTCGGCCACAAGGAAGTCGCCGATCCGCCAGGCCGCAAGATCGACCCGAACTTCGACATGGCCGCGTTCCGCACCCGGATCGCGGCGCTCGGGGGCACCACTCCCCCGCCACCCGCCCCGACCACACCACCGACTACACCCGCGCCATCAGCTCCGGCGCCGACGTCCTCCTGGCTGTCATGGCTGCCGTCGCTGCCCTGGTTCGAAGGTGAGGCGACCGCGACGCCCATCGCCCGCCCCGCTGCGGCGCGTGGCCGGCGTGACGTGCTCCCGGCGTACCTCTCGGGCCAGGCACTGAACGTACGGCGGCACGTGACAGCGCTCCGCGATTTCCGGCGCGACGAGTTCGGCGGGCAACCCGCGCGGCCGAGCGAAGGACACGTACAGGCCGTGAACGCCTTGCTGGCAACGCTTCGCGGCCCGCTCACCACCATCGTCGAGCGGCTCGACCGCGCCGCCGACGCCGCCCAGACCCAGCCGTCGCCGCACCGGGTCGGACTCGCGCTCGACCTGAAGACGCAGGCGCACGACCTGGTCCGCGCGACGGAACGGGTGTGGGACTTCTACTTCGAGCTGTTCGGGCAACGGCAGAGCGCGTTCGGCGAATGGCTGGACGCCTGCGACCGGATCACCCTCGACTGCTACCAGCACGTGTTCATGCACCTCGGCAACGAGCGCTCCATTCCCGCGCCGCCGCCGTTCTGCTACATGCGCACCGGGTTCTCGCCGGCGACGTTCCGGCGCGGCATCCCGCTGCGCCGGCTCGGGCGGCAACTGAACCCGTTCCCGCTGGTGCAGTTGCCGTACCACCGGCTCGTGAACCCGTGGACCATCGGCGCGATCCTGCACGAGGTGTCGCACAACCTGCAGAACGAGCTGCAACTCGAGCAGGCCGTCCCCGCGTCGATCGAGCGCCGGCTGCGCGCGGCCGGCGTACCAGCACCGATCGTTGCGATCTGGGTCCGGTGGAACCGGGAGATCTTCGGCGACATGGTCGGCTGCTTGCTGGGCGGCGAGGCGTTCGTTGCGTCGTTGATGGACGTGATCGGGCGGGCACCGGCGCAGAGCTTCGGGTACACGCCACGGTCGGTGCACCCGACGCCGTACCTGCGGACGTTCCTGTCCTGCGAGCTGTTGCGCCGGATGGGATTCCCGGAACGGGCCGCGGAGTTCAGCCGCGCCTGGACGCAGCTCTACCCGGCGCCGCGCGAGTCGACGATGCCGCCCAAGCTGCTGGCCACCGCCCGGACCGCGATCCCCGCGGTCGTCGACGCCGTCTGCGAAACCCGCTTCAAAGGCCTTGGCAACAAGTCGCTGCGCGAGGTGATCTTCTTCGAGCCGCGGCACCAGGCGATGATCGACGAGGCCGGCGCCCGGCTCGCCAAGGGCGTCGACCCCGGTGTCGTCCCCGAACGCTTCCTGATCGGCGCGGTCCGCTCCGCCCTCGACCAGCACCGCGCAGCCCCGGACCTGTTGATGCGCAACTTCTACATCCAACTGGCCAGGCGGTGACGGCCATGACCATCGCAGACCGCCGTACGGCGATGCACGAGGCACTGCACGCACTGTGGCTCGCGGTCGCCGAACTCGTCCTGACTGCCAACGACGACCAGCCACTCGAAAGCGACCTAGCCGCCGCCGAACACATCGCCCAACTCACCGTCGAACTCCAAGCCCGCCTGGCCGAAGCAACCGGCGCCGGGGACACCTCGGCGGAAGTCGAACTGCCGGCCGTCGACCGGCTGCTGCGGGAAGCAAGCCTCATCTACTGGCGCGACCTACGCGCCCACGACGCAGTCTCACGACTGCGCGGCTCCACCAGACGCCGGGGTGGCCTCTGGCCGTCCTGGTGGTCGTGCGTCGAACAAAGCCTAGAACGCTGTGAAGAACCGCTCGCCGCCGCCGATCACGCGATCGCCGACGCGTGGCATGAGCTCGTCACCGGGCTGTCCCTGACGGGAGCCGGGACGAATACCAGGAGGTCGTCGTGACCACAGACAACTTGCAGCCAGGACTCCCGGTCGTCGAGGTCGACCAGGCCTTCCCGCTGATGACCACGGACTCGGTCGGCCGCCCAGCGACCAGCTCCGGCACCGGCGACCAGGCCCCGACGGTGAGCGCCGCCATCCGCGACGTCCTGGGCTGGCGCCCCCGCGTCCAGGACCCCCAGGCCTTCACTGCCGCCCTCTCGGCCTCCTTCGAACTGTCGACCTTCGAGGACCACGTGGTCGCGAAGTACGTCCCCCGCGGCGTCGCCGTCCAAGCCGACCTCGGCGGCGTAACCGGCGGCCAAGCCTCCCTGTACCTACGCGCGAAGGCCGCCCACGCCCAGATCACCACGATGCTCGAGAGCCTCAAACCCCTCCGCACCGACGCCGACCCCCAGGACTGCGAGGCCTACCGAACCCTGGTCCGCGACTCGGTCCGCCGAATCGTCACCGAGTTCGGCCGCGAAGGCGGCCCGCGGGTAGCGCTGGTCGACTCCACCTTCAGCGTGCTGACCGGTTTCGACCCGTCGGCGGAGCCCTCCGCCGGCGTCCCGCTCGGTGTGCTCAGGGACGACGACGCCAACCGCGTTGCCTGGCGGAATGGATCGCGGGGTGTCGCGAACGGCCAGGTGCCGACCGTGCCGGCGGTGTCGCCGGGGACCGACCCGGACACCATTCCCGGCCAGCTCGGTGCACTCCGGGACCGCTTCGGTCTCGACGACAACCACGTCAACACAGTCGACGAGGAGAAGCAGCGGACCAGCTTCTGGACCCTCGTCGATCTGGTCGTCGACCTGCAGAACTCGTGGACGAACCGCCGGATCGGCTTCACGCTCGGCAACGGCGCGGGATTCCTCGGCACCGACCTGGTCCAGATCAGCCGCCTGCTCGCCGCGACCGCCGAGCAGGTCGACGAGTTCGAAGCCGTCCTCGACTCGGTCCTGGTGTCCGGTGCGGAGCGGCAGACGGTGGTGCTCGACCGCACGAACGGCCTGACCCTCGACGACCTCGTGCAGTGGCTGCGCGTCTTCGTCACCCAGGACGGCCCGAACATCATCCGCGACACCGGTCGCGACGGGCTCGTGTCGACGTTCACGCCGACTGTGAAGGAGCTCATGCTCACACTCCGGAGCGAGCTCGTGCAGCGCCTCGTCCCGTGCGCCGGGCCGGGTTGTGCGAACGGCTGCCACTGCGGCTCGCGCAACCGGACCAGCTGCATTCCACTCGGCTGCTACACGCCGCTCCCCCCTGGCATGTACTCCGGACGCGTCAAGATCGCTGCCTCCGCGCTCTGCGGCCTGGTGGAGAACCTGACCGCGAAGGCCCTGCGCATCGGCCGGTACGCCGGCGCGGTCCTGCTGGATCTGTCGGTGGCCCGGTTCCAAGCCCGGCCGGAGTTCGTGCGGGTCGAAGTACGAGGCCTGAACCTGCAGCCGACCTATGTCCCGGCTCTGGTCGTCGGGGACGGCACATCGCTGGACGATTTCCTGCTCCCGCTGCAGGGCAGTGCGAGCGCGGACGACGACCACCTGTCAGCCATCTTCCAGATCAACGAACTGCCGGAGGATGTGCAACGGCTCGTCAACGGCAACCCCGGCGGCCTGCTGATCGCGGCGAGTGCGGTCCCGATCGCGGTGCTGGACGGTGAGCTCGGCCGCGTCGTCGCAGGGCCCGCTGTCACCACTTGGCCGAAGCTGCGGCGGGCGGACGACCTCGACGGCACGATCGTCGACGACGTACCGGACGCCTGGGGCAGCATCCCGTCGAACCAGCGGTTCGCCCCGCAGTCGCCGGCCGCCCCGATCCCGCCGCAGGTCGACGACGCCGACGAGTTCGAGTTCCCACGGGACTGGATCGAGGACGAGGACGACGCGGACCTGTCACCCAACGGCCATGGCACGGAGGCTGCGACGTCTGCGAACGCACCCGATGGGCAGAGCGGCACCGGACGCCGGGTTCGTCTGTCGCCCGAGGCCGAAGCGCGTCTGGAGGCGGTGCGCCGGCTCACCGCGCGGCAGATGGGCGACCTCGAAACCCGCGTCCATCAGATCAGAAACGAACCTGAGGTCCAGGGGCTGCTGATCACGCTCCTGGCCTCGCGGAACGACGGCCCATCCGGCACGCACGGAGAGGAGCGCTGACATGCTGTCCGAGCGGGATTATCAGAACTTGCTGGATCGGATGCAGGCTCTGCGGAGTCAGGTGGCTGAGCGGTTGTCGGGGAGTTTGGTTTCCAATCCGGCGTTGGCGGAGGAGATCAATCGGCAGCTTGACGAGCTGGTGACGGCTGCGCGGGAGGCGGATGCCGCGGGGCCGCAGCCGCCGGATCGGGGGCTGGCCCAGCTGGTCGGTGTCGGGCCTGATGCGGCGCAGAAGTTCGGCGACGTCAAGGTTTCGCAGGGTGTCGCGGAGTACGACGAGAACGTCAACTCCGAGCGGGTCGTCGCGGTCGGCGATCTGTACTACATCTACCAGCACGAGCGGATCGGCGTCTTCAAGGTCGTGCAGCGGCTCAAGCAGCTGTTCGAGGGTGGCGCGATCCGGCTGTCGGGTGGCGAGGGCGCGTACCGGCTCTACCAGTTCGACCGTCGCGATGTGCTGCGCTACACCGCCAAGGACCGGACAGCGGCGTACCGCCGGGTGCTCGGCTACGGGCGCGGTCTCGGCGCCGGGCAGAGCCGGCCGAACACGGACTTCCACATGCTGTTCTCGCATTTCGTCAACCAGGTCACGCTGTTCTGGAGAGACAAACGTATAAGTGACGTCATCAGAGAACGTGCGCTCGATCCGAGCTTCGGCTCGATCGCGGTCGTGCGCCGGGCCGGCCTCGATCTGCGGAACAACCTGAAGTTCACCTCGTACGGTCACCTGAACGTTCTCCGGGTCGAGGTCATGAACCTGCTCGAGGAGTGTTTCGCGATCCTCGGCTCCGAGGACGTCAAGGATCTGTTCGGCGCCGCGAACGCGTGGGACGTCGTGGACGAGGTCCTGATCAGGTACTTCGACGTACGCCTGCAGAGCAGTCCGCGGCAGCGGATGGCCGTGAACGGCCGCGAGGTACTGCGCTGGCTGTCCGGCAATCACGTGATGGAGACCGGGCGCGGTCAGTTCGAGACGCTGCTGATGGAGATCGCCGAACCGGCCGAGGAGTGGCTGACGTCGGCGCAGGCGATGAGCCTCGCCCGGCGTACCGGAACCGATCGCGTCATGCCGTGGGAGCAGCTGGGGCAGGCCGGTATCGCCGCGCGGTACAGCGAACGCTCACCGTCCCAGATGCCGGCCGCCCGGCCCGGCGGACCGATCTACCCGCAACGCGGCGGCCTCGGTACGTATCGCGGCGGCCAGGGCGGTGTGCCGGCCCGGACGCGTTCGTGATTGAGCGATGATCCTGCCGAAGGTGCTTGCCGCTGCCGAGCAGCGGCAGGCACGACGCCTGACCGATCTCCTGGACTGGCTCGCCATCCCCTCGGTCAGCGCGGATCCACGCCGTACGGCGGACGTTCGCCGGGCGGCACGCTGGCTCGCGTCCTGGCAGCGTGCGCGTGGCGCGATGGTGGATCTGCGGCCGACGCCCCAAGGACGAGATGTCGTCGTCGCGCGCTGGCCCGCCGCACCGGGTGCCCGGCAGGTGGTGATCTACGGGCACTACGACGTACAGCCGGCTGGACCTGGATGGTCGTCGCACCCGTTCCGTCCGGTGATTCGTGACGGGGTTATCTACGCGCGCGGCGCCAACGACGACAAGGGTCAGCTGTTCGCGCACCTGTGTGCGTTGGACGCCTGGCCGGGTTTGCTTCCGGCCGAGGTGATCGTGATCGCCGAGGGCGCCGAGGAGGTCGGCAGCACCGGGTTCGCCGGTGTCATCGACGAGATCGCGCGGCAGCTCCGGCCGATGGCGGTGATCGTCTCCGACACCGAGCGGTACGACGACGGCACGCCGACCGTGACGATCAGCCAGCGTGGTCGGCTCGCGGCCACGCTGACGGTCGACACCGGCGGTACGGCGGTACACGCCGGCCGACTCGGCGGCGCGGTGGTCGACCCCAGCCTCGTCCTCGCCGACGCGCTGCGGACACTGCGCGACCAACTCTTCGTCACGTCCGTACCGATCTCATCCACTGCTGTCGTGCGGACCGACACCGCCGTCAGACGATCCGCCCGCGGTCGCGCGACACTCGGCGCGGACCTGGACGAACGGATCACCCTGCACGGATCGATCGGCGTCACCCGACTCGTCGCCGGCACCGGCGGCGCATCGCTGCCGTCGCAAGCGTCCGCCGTACTCGACCTGCGGCTGCCACCACACTCCGATCCAGCCGACGTCGTACGTCGTGCGCGCGGTCTGCTCCTGCGATGTGGTCCGCGAGGTGCGCGCGTACAACTGCACTTCACCCGTGGAACACCGGCGCTCGACCTGACGCCGGATCGCCTCGTACGTCAAGCGGTTGATGCAGCCTGCGTCGCGGTACACGGCCGCCCACCGGTCTATGTCCGGTCCGGCGGCACGATCCCGGCGGTCGGCGTACTGGCCCGCGCGTTGCGGATTCGCCCGCTGTTACTGGGATTCGGGCCTCCGGGAGGGAACGCGCACGGGCCCGACGAGACGCTCGACATCGCCGGATGGGCGGCCGCAGTGCGGATGTCCGCGACATTGCTGTGGACATTGACCCGGCCGATTCGAGGCGACCCGGTACCGGTATCGCGGCGAAGGGATCACCATGGAGAGATCCGGCGGTTTCCTTGCGGCGAACGGCCGGTGCAGCTCGAGGGGGAGGAACGATGACCGCTACCGTCACACCTGCGTCGATCCGGGACTCCGGAACCTACGCGCATTCGCCGCCGGCGCGCGACACGGGTCCGGGGGACGCGACCGACGACGGAGCTCTGCGGGCCTGCATCGTGGCCGCCTTGCAGGCGATGCTCGATCACGTCGAGCTGTACGCCGTCGAGACGACGACCACCGACAGCGGTGTGTCGGTGATGCTCGAACACGACAACGTCCGGTGCGTCCTGGTGGTCTCGTCCCAGGTCCCCCGGCACACGCTCAGCCCCCGCGAACTCCAGATCGCCCGCCTGGTCGCGGACGGCTCCACAAACCGCGCGATCGCCAGCTCCCTGGAAATCAGCCCATGGACCGTCTCGACCCACATGCGCCGAATCTTCGCCAAACTAGACGTCACCAGCCGCGCCGAAATGGTCGCCCAGTTCTTCGGCGCGTGAGCTCACTGACTATGGGCCAACAGGAGGCCCTGGAGAAGGGACAGCGGCGGCCAGTTGGTGCGGC
Source organism: Kribbella speibonae (assembly GCF_004331375.1). Classification (NCBI taxonomy): domain Bacteria; kingdom Bacillati; phylum Actinomycetota; class Actinomycetes; order Propionibacteriales; family Kribbellaceae; genus Kribbella; species Kribbella speibonae. Next base: position 416,271 of record NZ_SJKC01000007.1, read on the forward strand.
CGCGGCGGGTGAGGGCGTAGGCGCGCATGCGCGGCTCGGGGTCGCGGAGGCGGCGCAGCGAGATGCCTGTGGTTTTCGGGTAGGTGGCGGGCATCAGGGCGATGCCTAGGCCGGCGGTGATCATTTCCTGGACGAGTTGGAGGCTGTCGGCGCGTTGGGTGATTCGGGGGTGGAAACCGGCCAGGGCGGCGAGGGTGCGGACTACCTTCTCGTCGGCGGTGTGGCGGGAGTTCACGATCCAGTCGGTGTCGGCGAAGGGGGCGATGACGTCGACCGCCGTACCTCGGACGCGCCGGGAGCGGGACGGCACGGCCAGGCTCCAGCTCGATTCCCAGAGTGGGGTCGCTTCGAGGGACGCGTCGAGGGTCGCGGGTGCGAGGTTGTAGTCGTACGTCAGCGCCACGTCGACCTGGTCGCGCTCCAGCATCGCGACGGCGTCGGGTGGTTCCTGTTCCTGGATTTCCAGGCGGACCGCGGGCGGTAGTTGGTGGACGACGGGTAGCAGGGTGTCGCTGATGGCGGTGTGGAAGGCGGCGACGCGGACGGTTCCGGCTGGTTCGGCCGAGGGGTCGAGGTCGGCGCGGGCGGCCTCGTGGGCGGCAAGGATCTGTACGGCGTGATTGGCGAGCCGCCGTCCTGCCGGGGTGAGTCGGACGCGGCGGCCGTCGGGCTCGAGCAGCGGCGTACCCACTTCCTTGGCGAGTGCCGCGATCTGCTGCGAGACGGTGGACGTGGTGACGCCGAGGACCTCCGAGACGGCGTGCATCGAGCCGAGCCGGGACAGGGTGAGCAGGAGTTCGAGACGGCGTACGTCCATTCATCAATCATGAACGATATGTCCAGGATTCTCACGTGGACGCGAACGGAACGGCGAGCTTCACTGGAGGGCATGCGCACACGGGAGACCGGGATCGCCTTCGCGGTCCTGTCGATGACGATGGTCCAGCTGGGACTGGCCGCTTCGGTCGGGCTGTTCGACCGGGTCGGGCCGGAGGGCGCTGCCTGGCTGCGGCTGGTGTGTGCGGGCCTGATCGTGCTGGTGCTGTTCCGTCCGCGGCCGAGTTCGTTCGATCGCAACGCGTTCCTGGCCGCGGTCGGTCTCGGTGTCGCGACCGCGGGCGTGACCTTGCTGTTCATGGCCGCCGCGGCGCGCCTGCCACTCGGTACGGCGAGTGCGCTCGAGTTCCTCGGTCCGCTGTCGGTCGCCGTACTGCGCAGCCGCGGGCGACTGATCTGGCCGGCGTTGGCGTTCGCCGGCGTACTGCTCCTGACGCAGCCGTGGCACGGGGCAGTCGACGGTCCCGGCGTACTGTTCGCGCTCGGTGCCGCTGCGTGCTGGGCGGCGTACATCGTCCTCACGCAGCATGTGGGCAGCAACGTCACCGGGCTTCAGGGGATGGGTGTCTCACTTCCGGTCGCCGCGGTGGTGGCGACTGCCGTCGCGGGCCCTGCCACGATCCCGGTCATGACCTGGGAGCTGGTGGCGATCGGCTTCGGCCTGGCGCTTCTGCTGCCGGTCGTCCCGTTCAGCCTGGAGTACCTGGCACTGCGGCGGCTGGATGCAGGCGTCTTCGGCACGTTGATGAGCCTGGAGCCGGCGCTGGCCCTGCTGATCGGCTGGCTGCTGCTCCACCAGTCCCCCACGGCGCTCCAGGCGTTCGGCATCGCGGCCGTGATCGCCGCCGGCATCGGCGCCGAGCGAGCCGCGAGCCGACGCAACCAGGAGGATTCCCTCCAGCTGGTGAGCTAGGAGGCCCGAGCCTGCTGGATCTCCTGCCCGCGCAGGGTATCCGGGAACCGTGCGAGCATCGCCCGCAGCTCATCAGCGTCCACGTTGGCACCGAAAGGCTCCGTCCCCGGTTCGAGACGCTTGCCCTCGGCAAGCGGTCCGGCGAGGACGGGGTCGAACCCGAGCGCGTCGACGATCCGGGACACCTGCCCTGCGTCGGAAGGGTCCCCCGCGACGGCGATCGCCTTACGGCCGGGCGCTCCGGCGGGACGCGCACCCTCGTCGAGGTCGTGGTAACCCATGTGGTTGAAGGCCTTCACGACGCGGGACTCCGGAAGGAACTCCTGAACGATCTCCGACGACGACGTCCGCGGGTCGGTGAGGTCGTCGCGGATGCCGTCGACCTCCCACCAGTAGTTCATCGCGTCGATGACCAGCTTGCCGCGGAGCGCGTCGACCGGAACGGTCGGGTGCTTGCCCAGCGGCAGCGCAAGGATCACCACATCCGCATCGGCAGCAGCTTCCGCGGCAGTGGTGGCCACGGCTCCGGGTGTGAGGACCTCGACGGTCAGGGCGATCTTCGAGACGTCACCCGAACCGGCAATCAGCACGCGGTACCCCGCTGCGACGGCCAGCCGCGCCAGTACGGTCCCGACCTTCCCTGCACCAAGAATTCCGATCGTCCTCATCACGACGCCAGGATCTCGCGGACCAGCGGGATGACCTTCGTGCCGTACAGCTCGACCGCCTTCAGCCGCGCGCTGGTCGGCAGCGGACCACCCGAGTAGATCAGGTCGAACCGCTCCACCCCGAGCGCCTGTACCGCGTCCGCGATCCGGCGCGCCACGGTCTCCGGCGAACCGACGTACATGGACCCGTGCAGCACCTCGGACTCGAACTCCTCGCGCTTCAGCGGCGGCCAGCCGCGCAACGCCCCGATCCGGTCGCGCATCACCTTGTACGGCGCGTAGTAGATCTCCTTCGCCTGCTCGTCGGTCTCCGCGACGAACCCCGGTGAGTGCATCCCGACCGGATGCGCGACGGTCCCGAACTGCTGCGCCGCCCGCTTGTACAGATCGATGTACGGCGCGAACCGCTCCGGCGACCCGCCGATGATCGCGAGCATCAGCGGCAACCCGTAGTACGCCGTACGCACGACGGACTGCGGCGATCCCCCGACGCCGACCCACGTGTTCAGCCGGCCGGACTCGGTCTTCGGGTAGACCTCGATGTCGTCGAGCGCGGCCCGCACGGTGCCTTCCCAGGTCACCGGCTTCTCGTCGAGCAACTGCACGAACAGCTGCAGCTTCTCCTCGAACAGTACGTCGTAGTCGGCCAGGTCGTACCCGAACAGCGGGAACGACTCGGTGAACGATCCGCGCCCGAGGATCACCTCGGCGCGCCCGTTCGACAACGCGTCGACCGTCGAGAACCGCTGGAACACCCGCACCGGGTCGTCCGAACTCAGCACCGTCACGCCGGACCCGAGCTTGATGTTCGAGGTCCGGGTCGCGATACCGGCCAGCACCGTCTCCGGGGACGAGATCGAGAACTCCGGCCGGTGGTGCTCGCCGAGCGCGATCGCGTCCACCCCGATCTGGTCGGCCAGGACGGCCTCGTCCACGACCTGCCGGATCGCCGCCGCGGCCGTCACCGGCGCGCCGCTGTCGTCCACCGGGATGTCCCCGAACGTGTCCAATCCAAAGGCCAACTCGGCCATCTCCGCACTCTCCTGTCCGCTCAGCTGCACCAAGTCTAGGTTGACACGTCAACACCAGACCGACCGGGGTTCATTCCCGAGCGCGCCAGTGCCGGAGCTTGTCCGGGTTCAGGACGATCCAGACGGCGGCGACCTTCGCGCTGGTCACCCGTACGCTGACCACTGCGACCACCTGCCCGGTGTCGCGCAGTACGACGCCCGGCTCGCCGTTCACCGCCTCGACCGTCAGCGCCAGCTCCGGCCGCAGCAGGTCGGTCAGGCACCGCGCGACCTGAGCCGGCCCGCGGACCGGCTCCAGCCGGGCCGGTACCTGCCCGCCGCCGTCGGTGATCGCAACGACCTCCGCAGCCAGCAGGCTCCGGAGAGCGCCACCACTGCCGGCCCGGCAGGCCGTCGCGAACCGGTGCACGACGGCGTGATCGCCTCGCTCGAACACAGGCACCTCCCGCTCAAGCGATCGCGGTCAGCTTGGCCGGGTTCATCTGCCATAGCACTTCGTCGATCCCCTCGTCCGACGCTGTCACGGTGCAGACCGCGAACACGTCGCCGCCGTCGCGGCGCAGCATCGCGACGGCGCGGCCGTTCGCCGTACCGAACTCGACCTCGACGCCGATCCAGAAGTGCTCGTGGAAGGCCCGGTAGTACTTCGCCACGCGCTCGTACCCGACCACCGGGAACTTCGACACCTGCCGCGCGCCGTTGCCGTCGGAGTAGCTGATCGCGTCCTTCGCCAGCAACTCCTCGAGAACGGCGACGTCACCCGACCGGGCCGCCGCGATGAAGGCCGACAGCAACGTCTTCTGCTCGCTCCCGCTGACCTCGGTACGGCGTTCCGCCCGGATCCGTTTGCGCGCCCGGCTGACGAGCTGACGCACCGCCGCCTCGGTCGACTGCAGCATCGCGGCCAACTCGTCGTACGGGTAGTCGAACGCCTCCCGCAGGATGTACGCCGCGCGCTCGGTGGGCGACAGCCGTTCGAGCACGAGGAGCACCGCGAAGCTCAGCGCCTCCCCGCGCTCGGCGCCGAGGTACGGGTCGGCGCTGGTGTCGACCGGCTCGGGCAGCCACGGCCCGATGTACGTCTCCCGGCGGGCACGCGCCGACTGGCTCGCATTGATCGCGAGCCTGGTCACCGCCGTCGAGAGGTACGCAACCGGGCTCTGGACCGCACTGCGGTCCGCGGCCTGCCAGCGCAGCCACACCTCCTGGACGAGATCCTCGGCCTCGGTGTGGCTGCCCAGCATCCGGTACGCGATCCCCATCAGCCGCGGCCGCACCGCGTCGAAGACCGCGACCGCTTCCTCGAGCTCATCAGTCATCAGCTGGATGTTACGACTCCGAGTCCGTCTCCAGCGCCTCGATCGCGCTGTGCAAGCTGTTCAGATCGGCGGCCTCCGCCTGAACCTCGTACGGATCGAGCAGCCACTCGCTCGGCGGCTCGTCCGCGGGCGGCGTACCGGCCGCGTTCAGCTGGATGTCCGCCTCGACCTCGGCGTCAAGTGCGCGCAGGAACGGATCGTCCATACCCATCGTCATCGCCTGGCCTGTGCGGCGTACCACTCGTCGTAGTGCACCTCGCCGAGGGTGGCCTCGCCGACGGGGACCAGGCTGCGCTCGCTGAGCTCGGAGCCGAAGTACCGGGCGTGCACGTCGGACACCACCTCGCGGGTGTCACCGCGCTCCGCGAGCGCCTTCCGGAAGAACTCGTCCATCCGGACCTCGTCCGGCCCGGCGATGTCGATCCGCGCGTTCAGCGGCTCGCCGACCGCGGTCCGGCCGAGGATCTTCGCGACGTCGTCACTGGCGATCGGCTGCCACGCGACCGGGGCGATGTGCACCTTGCCGTCGTCCCAGGTGCCCTCGTCGGCGGTCGGCGCGACGAACTCGAAGAACTGGGTCGAGTGCACCAGCGAGTACGGGATCCCGGAGGCCTTGATCAGCTCCTCCTGGGCGATCTTCGCCGCGAAGTAGTGGTTGTCCGGCATCCGCTCGGTGCCGACGATCGAGATCCCGACGTGGTGCCGGACGCCGGCCTTGTCCTCGGCCTGGAGCACGTTCCGGGTCGAGGTCGTGAAGAACTCCATCACCGGTCCGGCCTCGAACGACGGCGAGTTCGCCACGTCGACGACCACGTCGGCGCCCTTCAGCACGTCAGCCAGCCCTTCACCGGTGATCGTGTTGACGCCGGTGCTCGGTGCGGCCGGGACCACCTCGTGCCCGTGCCCGCTGAGCAGCGCCGCCAGCTTCGTACCGATCAGTCCGGTGCCGCCGATCACGACGATCTTCATCGCAGAACCCCTTTGCTTGTCTTGAGCTGTCACCAGATAAGACAGAGCACCCACCCGTCTTGTGACGGGTCAGGCGGTCAGGGTTGCGAGATTCTTCAGAGTCGCCTGGATCACGTCGGCGATCGGTACGTCGTCCGGCGCGGCGATCCAGCGCTCGAACGAGACCCGGAACACCGCGACGCCGGTCTCGGCCGCCAGCGCGGCGACATCCGGGGCGACGCCGCGGGCGAGCAGGCCGTCGGTGAGAGCTGTCGTCAGCGTGGCCATCTTGATCAGCTCACGCTCGCGCAGCTCCGGCGTCGACGTGATGACGGCAGCGCGCCGGCGGGAGTAGTCCCGGCGGATGTCGTCGAAGAACTCGGCCGTGGCGAGGACCGCCGCGGTCACCGCCTCCATCGGGGACGCATCCGGCGGCGCTGCGGCCAGCGCCTCGACCATGTGCCGCTCGAGCTGCTCGGATCCGGCGAACAGCACCTCACGCTTGTCCGCGAAGTGCCGGAAGAAGGTCCGCGCGGTGACCCCGGCCCGGTCGGCGATCTCGGCGACGGTCGTGCCGTCGTACCCGCGCTCGGCGTACAGCGCCATCGCCGCCTCCCGCAGCCGCCCGGCCGCGTCCGGCTCCCACCGTCCCATAGGGTCGATCCTAACCGATGTCATCGAGTGACATCAGAGGTGTAGCATCGGTGATGTCAGTCAATGACATCACTCGAAAGGTACCTTCATGCGCGTCTTCATCACCGGAGCGTCCGGACACGTCGGCTCGGCCCTCGTCCCGGAGCTCCTGCACAACGGTCACCAGGTCCTCGGGCTGGCCCGCTCCGACGAGTCGGCGCAACGGCTGACCGCGTGGGGCGCTGAGGCCGTCCGCGGCGACCTGGACGATCTCAATCGGCTCCGTGCGGCAGCGGCCGCCGCGGACGGCGTCGTGCACCTCGCCTTCCGGCACGACGCCATGCAGGCGGGCGATCTGGCCGGTGCGGCAGAGTCCGATCTCGCCGCGCTGCACACCATCGGCGACGCTCTCGCCGGCACCGGCAAACCACTCGTCAGTACGTCGGGCACGGGCATGCTCGCCGGCGTGGTCCAGGGCCGCGTGGCGACCGAGGACGATTACGACCCGAACGGCGGCTACCGCATCGACGCCGAGAACTACGTCGTCGACCTGGCCGCCAAGGGCGTGCGCACCTCAGTACTGCGGCTCCCGCCGATCACCCACAGCCGGCTCGACCACCAGGGATTCGCGCCGTCGCTGATCGCCTTCGCGCGCCAGAACGGATTCGCGGCGTACATCGGCGACGGGACGAACCGCTGGTCGGCGGTGCACACACTCGACGCGGCCCGGCTCTATCGCCTGGCGCTCGAGTCGGCCCCGGCGGGCAGCCGCCTGCACGCGATCCAGGACGAGGGCATCGAGTTCCGCACGATCGCCGAGGTGATCGGTCGCAAGCTCGACGTTCCGGCGCGCTCGGTCACGGTCGAGGAGGCGCCGCAGTACCTGGGCTTCCTCGCGCGGTTCGCGGCCATGGACATCCCGACGTCCGCGGCCCGGACGAGCGAGCTGCTCAACTGGCAGCCCACCCACCCGGACCTCCTGTCCGACCTCGCCGCGGGCTTCTACTTCTAGAGCTAACGTCCGAAGAAGTGTGGCCTATGGACCCCACTTCTTCGGACGCAAGCGATGGATCAGACCTTCAGGACGGAGGCGATGGTTTTCGAGCGGGAGCCTTCGTACGCGGCGAGGAGGATGCCTAGGACGGCGATGCCTTCCTCCTCGGTGTGCAGCGGGCGCGTCTTGCCGGCGAGCGAGTCGGCGAAGTGGCCGATCTCGGCGACGAACGTGTCGACCGGTTCGAACTCGAAGGTCTCGGTCTCACCCGACCGGAGGCTGTACGACAGCGTCGTACCGTCGCTGGTCAGCGAGCCGAGCTCACCGACGGCCGAGAACCGCTCGGTGCCGACGGCCGGCTGGTAGGCCCAACTGGTCACCAGCTGGCCGACGACGCCGTTGTCGAACCTGATCAGGACCTGTGCGGAGTCCTCGCCCTCCATGAACTTCAACCGGTGCGTGGACAGCATCGCGGTCGCCTCCACCGGCAGCCCGCCGGCGAGGTGCAGCATCAGATAGGTGGGGTGGTACCCGGTGTCGATGAGCTCGCCACCGCCACTGGTCTTGCTGCTCGCCCGCCAGCCCATCGAGCTCGGGTCGAAGTCGTTGTAGAAGCTGTCCGTCGTCCGGACCTCGTACACCGTGCCGATCGTCCCGGCCTGCAGCAGCTCCCGGGCCTTCGCGACCGCCGGCATGAACAACTGGTTGTGCGCGCACATCAGCGTCACGCCGTTCTCGGTCACCGCCTTGCGGACATCCGCTGCCTCCTCGGCGGACAGGCACAGCGGCTTCTCGCACAGGATGTGCTTACCCGCCTCGGCGGCCGCGACGATCGCGTCCCGGTGCAGGTGGTGCGGCAGACAGATGTCGACCGCGTCCAGCTCCTCGTTCGCGAGCATCTCGCGATAGTTCGTGTACGCCGCGGCGCCCAGCTCCGCGCCCCGCTTCTTCGCCGTCTCCTCCACCGCGTCCGCGACCGCGGTGACACCGATCCGGTCCGCGTGCTGCGTGTACCCCTTGATGTGCGCCGAAGCGATTCCCCCGGCGCCGATCAGACCGACCTTGATCATCGGGACGTCCTCTCAGCTGTAGGAAATCACTCGGTTGGACTCGGCCGCCGCGTTCGCCGCGACCACCAGACGGGTCAACTCGACCGCGCGTTCGATGTTCTCGTCGGCCCGGGTCCCGTTGGTGATGTGATCGACCCACTGCGCGAACGGATCCGGCGAGTGCTCGGGCACCGGCAACTGCTCGCCGTTCACGGTCAGCAGGTTGCCGGCGTCGGTGTACGTGAGCGTGCCCTCGGTCCCGAACAGCTCGATCGTGAACGGGTTGCTGCTCGCGAACCCCGCCTCGATCACCCCGATCTTCTGGTCGCCGTACCCCGCCACCACGACAGCGTTGTCTTCCAGACCGCGATCCGCGACCGAGCGGTACGTCGCGCTCACGGTCTCCGGCGTCGCGCCGAGGAAGAGCTGGATCAGGTACACCGGGTGGCAGCCCAGGTCGGTGAGCGCCCCGCCGATCGCGGCCTTCGGCTCGAAGAACCGCTGCGGGAGCCAGCCGTCCTTGCCGTCGCGCGCGATCGCGCCGTCGTGCGACAGGCGGACCCGGCCGTAGGTCAGCCGCCCGAGCGTGCCCTTGTCCAGCACCTCCTGGATGGCGGTCGTGTACCCGTGCGCGAGCCGCGGCAGCGAGACCGTCAGCTTCACGCCGGCCGCGTCGGTGGCGGCCACGATCTCCTCGGCCTCGGCGACCGTCGGGGCGAGCACTTTCTCTGTGTAGATGTGCTTTCCGGCCTGCGCGGCCTTGACCATGATGTCGCGGTGGACGTCGGTCGGCGTCGTGATCACCACACCGTCCAGGTCGTCCCGCGCGAGCAGGGCGTCAAGGTCGCCGGTGAACTCCACGCCGAACTGGTCGGCACCGGCCTGGCCCCGCTCGGCGTCATCGTCCCAGACGGCCACCAGGTCCGTCCCCGGATGCGCCTGGGCCTGCCTGGAGTAGTCGCCGGCATGGACGTGCCAGAAGCTGAGCGTCGCGATCTTCAGCGGGTTGGACACGCTGGTCCTCCTCAGTGGAAACCTTCGGAAACGTTTCGGATCGACCGTCGGCAGATCACGGTACAACGTTGTCAGGAGAGTGCAACAGACTTCCGGCGCGCCCGTTCACACGGTGAGACTCGCGTGCAAACGGGATGCTTATAGTTATCCAGGAGTCCAGGGATACGTGGAGGGTCGCGATGAGTGAACAGCCCGCCGGCGGGGACCTCTCGCGGTTGCGGCAGCTCAACGCGTCCGCCGTACTGCGGGAGTTGCGCGGTGATCAGCCGCTGACGCTCACCGAACTGTCGAAGCGAACACGGCTGTCGCGCGCTTCGACCGAGGACGTGGCGCGGGACCTGCTCGGGCGCGGCTGGCTGACCGAGGTGGCACCCGCGTCCGGGTCGGTCGGGCGGCCCGCTCGGCGGTACCGGTTCAACGCCGGGGCCGGGCGGTTGCTCGGGATCGACATCGGCGGGCACAAGGCACTCGCCCTGGTCACCGACCTGGACGGCGAGGTCCTGAACCAGAGCCGCATCGAAATCCCCGCCGACGCCGGCCGCCGGGAACGCCTCGCAGCCCTCGACCGCTGCGTGGCGAGGGCGCTGGCCGGGACCTCGGGTGGGCAGATTTGGGCGACGGGGGTTGCTACGACCGGGCTGGTGGACGGGACCGGGAAGGTGATGCTGTCCGATTCGCTGCCGGAGTGGACCGGGGTCGACCTGGGGGCCCATGTACGGCGGCTTGTGCCGGGGCCGGTGCGGGTGGAGAACGACTGCAAGCTCGCGGCGCTCGCGGAGACCTGGCGTGGGGTCGCGCGCTACGCGAAGGACGTGGTGTTCCTGCTCGCCGGTGTGCGTACAGGCGCCGGCTTGATCATCGACGGCAAACTCCACCGCGGCTTCGCCAACTGGTCCGGCGAGATCGGCGCCCTCCCAGCCGCCGGCTGGCAACAAGCCCCCGAGCACCTCATCACCTGGCTCCAGGACACAGCGAGTGCGATGGACGGGTTCGAGCGGGTGTTTGTGGCGGCTCGGGCGGGTGATCAGGGGGCGTTGGGAGCAGTTGAGGGCTATGTGCGGGATCTGGCGGTGGGGGCGTCGGCGTTGGTGCTGACGTTGGATCCGCAGTTGGTGGTGATCGGGGGCGGGTTTTCGCGGTCCGCGGACGTGATGGTGGAGCCGTTGCGGCGGGAGCTGGACCGCTGGTGCCTGCGGACGCCGGAGATCCGGGTGTCGGCGTTCGCCGACGAAGGGGTGGCGCTCGGCGCCGTCCGGCTGGCGCTCGACGAGGTCGAGTCGACGATCACCACCGGCCTCAGACCTTGACATAATTTTCCTGGACTCCATGATTATCCCCATCGCCCCGCCCAGCGAGAGGAAGCATCGTGATGCGTCCGTACCGTCTGTTCACCGCCATCGCCGCCGCCGGCGCACTGCTCGCCGCGGTCCTGTCCTCCCCTGCCCACGCGACGATCAGCGGCGCCACCGCGACCAACACCGCCACGACCGTCACCTACCGCTTCTCCTACACCGGCACCCCGCAGTTCCTCCGCGTGTACGTCGACACGGACCGCAACCCCGCGACCGGTTTCGCCCAGGCGGGCACCGGCGCCGACTACCTCCTCGAGAACGGCAGCCTCTACCAGCACACCGGCACCGGCTGGAGCTGGACGCTCGTCCGCGCGGCCACCTTCACCAACACCGGCGGCGTAGCCCAGTGGACGGTCGACCGCGCCGACCTCGGCGAGACCGCCACACCGAACGACGCCGACCTGATCTTCCAGGCGGAGGCACCGCTCGAGACGTCCACGAAGTACACACAGACCTACACCGGCGGCAGCGGCGGCGTGACCTACACCCCGTCGACGGAGAACTTCGCCAACCCGGAGCGCGGCTTCTACCACCACACGGGTGACTGCGACAAAGCCGACTTCTCCCAGGCCACCCTGGAGAGCTACCGCACCAGCCAGGGCATCTCCCTGGTGATGTGCGTCTTCTACCTCGCCGAGTACAAGAACGGCCCGATCGCCCAAGCGGCTCTCGACCAGTTGCAGCAGCAACTCGCAACGGTCCGCGCGGCCGGTCTCAAGATGATCCTCCGCCTCGCGTACACCACCTCCACCACAGGCGACGACGCCACGAAGGACCGTGTCCTGGCACATCTCGACCAGTTGGCGCCGTACCTGAATGCAGGCAAGGACGTGATCGCCGTCGTCCAGACCGGTCTGATCGGCGCCTGGGGTGAGTGGTACTACACGCAGAACTTCGGCAACGCCGGCGTCGTGTCCGCCACGGACTGGGCGAACCGCAAGGCCGTCACCGACAAGCTCCTGAGCGTCGTGCCGTCCACGCGGATGATTCAGCTCCGTACGCCGAAGTTCAAGCGGACCATGTACTCGACCACCCCGGTCCAGCCCGGTGACGCCTACAACGGATCGAGCCTGTCCCGGATCGGTCACCACAACGACTGCTTCCTCGCCAGCGCCGACGACTTCGGCACGTACGAGAACCCCTCCGTCGAGTACCCGTACCTGCAGGCGGAGACGACGTACGTCGCGATGGGCGGCGAGACCTGTGGTGTGAACGCACCACGCTCGAACTGCCCGACCGCGACCGCTGAACTCGCGCAGTTCCACTGGTCGTACCTCAACACCGACTACGAGCCCAACGTCCTCACCTCGTGGAACAGCGGCGGCTGCCTGACCACGGTCACCAAGAACCTCGGCTACCGCTTCCGCCTGGAGTCCGGCACCTACCCGAGCACCGCCTCGCCCGGCGGCAGCCTGCCGATCAGTTTCACCGTCCACAACGACGGCTACGCCACGCCGTTCAACCCGCGCAACCTCGAGCTGGTGCTGCGGAACACCTCCACCGGCATCACCTACAAGCTCCCGATCTCCTCCGACGCACGCCGCTGGACCGCGGGTACGTCGACCACGGTGTCGCAGACCCTCACCGTGCCCAGCAGTCTTCCGGCCGGCTCGTACGCCCTGTTGCTGAACCTGCCGGATCCGCTCCTGTCCACTCGCCCCGAGTACTCGATCCGTCTAGCGAACCAAGGCACGTGGGACGCGGCGACCGGGATGAACTCGCTCCTGCACACACTCACTGTCAGCTAGGAGATTCAGATGAGACGGCTTCTCACAGCCCTCGCAGCGATCGGTTTGTTGCTGCCGACCCAGGCAGCCATGGCGCACGAAGCCCCGGCGACGACCCGCACCTACACGACCAGCGACGAGGTGTTCGCCAACCCTGAGCGCGGCTTCTATCACCACACCGAGACGCACTACAAGGCCGACGACACCGGCTACGTCCCACTCGACGTCACCACCTTGCGGAACTTCAGGACCCAGGAGCACATCACGCAGATCCTCCGCGTGTTCTACCTGGAGAAGTTCGCGAGCCGGGACGTGATCGACAAGCAGTACCTCGACCTGGTGCGCGCCGACTTCCGGACCGCCCGCGCGGCCGGCGTCAAGGTGATCGTCCGGTTCGCGTACGCGCTGCCCGGAGCCGGCTGGCCACCGCCGACGCCGTACGGCGACGCGCCGGTCGCCCGGGTCGTGAAGCACATCCAGCAACTCACACCGGTACTGCGGCAGAACGCCGACGTGATCGAGCTCGTCCAGTCCGGCTTCGTCGGCCTCTGGGGCGAGGGCTACTACACCGACCACTTCAGCAACCCGCAGGACCCGAGCCAGGTCTCGGACCAGAACTGGGCCGACCGCAAGGCGGTCACCGATGCCCTGCTCAGGGCCCTCCCGAAGGACCGGATGATCCAGGTGCGGACGCCGTACATGAAGCAACGGATGTACGACGTACCGACCGGGACCGAGGGTGCGCTGACCGCGGAGCAGGCGTACGACGGTTCGCCGCTGGCCCGGATCGGGCATCACAACGACTGCTTCCTGGCCAGCCCCGACGACTTCGGGACGTATCTCAGCGACCCGGTCGAGCTGGACAAGGATTTCGTTGCCCAGGACACCAACTATGTGCCGGAGGGTGGCGAGACCTGCGCGGTGAACCCGCCGCGCTCGGAGTGGGAGTCGGCCTCGGCGGAGATGGCCCGGCTGCATTTCTCGTACCTGAACACCGACTACAACAAGGACGTGCTCGGCAGCTGGGGCACCAACATCGAGGTCGCGAAGCAGAAGCTCGGCTACCGGTTCGCGCTCACCGAGAGCACGGTCACGAGCCGGCGCGGCAAGGTCGAGGTCGCTCTGCAGGTACGCAACGACGGCTGGGCCGCGCCGTACAACCCGCACCAGGTCCAGCTGATCTTCCAGAACGCCAAGCACACGTTCAAGATCAATGTCCCGGCCGACCCGCGTCGTTGGGGAAGCGGTACGACGACCAACCTCAACTGGAAGGTCGCCGCACCGCCCGTCCCCGGCAAGTACCGCGTACTGCTGAACCTGCCGGACCCGCTCCTGTCCTCTCGCCCCGAGTACTCGATCCGCCTGGCCAACGTCGGCACCTGGCAGTCGAGCACCGGTTACAACGATCTGCAGCAGACCGTGACTATCGGATAAGCGTCCACGGCCCGTACGGTGCGCCCGGAGCCTGGTTCCGGGTCCACCACTTGGCCTGATACCGCTTGTCCTTGTAGAGCACCACGTCACCCTTCTCGAAGATCCGGGACGCGGTCCACACCGTCGTACCGTCTTCGGTCATCGCGAGCTCCTGCCAGGCGCCGTACGGATCACCCGGCGCCTGGCGGATGCTCGCCCACGCGGCCAGGTAGGGCTTGCCCTGGTACGAGACCTTGGCGCCGCCCTTGTACAGCGTCTTCGAGTTCCACGCCGGCGGCAGAACGACGGAGACACTCACCGATCCCTGCACCGGCTCGAACGTGTCGCTGCCCGAGTACGACGCCGTCAGCGTGTGCGCCCCCGCGGCCAGGCCGACCGGGAGAGTGAACGTCGCCTTCCCGCCGGACACCGGTGCGGTGCCGCGAACCTTCGTGCCCTCACGCAGTTCGACAGTGCCGTCGACCGGCAGGGTTCCGGCGGTGACGTTGACGGTCACCTTCGCCGCCGTACCCCACGGCGTCGACACGGCCGGTGCCGTCACCGTCGGCTGCCCCTTGCGGGTCCGGAACACGGCCGGCTGCGCGACCGCCGTACCGTCGTCCGCGCTGCGAGCGGTGACGATCCAGCCGTACGACGTCGCCGGCGTCAGCCCGTTCCACGTCGCGGTCGCCGTGCTGTTGGCGGTCACGGTGTCCGTGCCGACCACACCGCCCGGCACATAGGCCGCCAGCGAGTCCGTGCTGAACGACGTCTTCCGCGTGCTCAGGTCGACCGGCAGCGTGAGGTTGTCCTCGGCGCCGTTGTACCGCGGCTTCGTCTGGCTGCCGTCCTGGCGGATGTCGTACTCGGTCGCGCCGAAGTTGTTCAGGAACGGCGAGTACGTGTCGATGTGCAACTCGGCCCGGTCGACGTCGAACTGCAGCAGGCGCAGGAAGCTCGCACCGAACTGCAGCCGGTCGGTCGCCTTGTGGTCCGGCGTACCGTCGCCGTTGACGTCGATGTTGCCCGCGGCATCGACCTGACCGGGCCACAGCTCGCCCGCGGGGACCGTGTAGAACTGGTAGTCCGCGAGCAGCTCGACCACGTCGTGCGCGACGGTGACGCCGATCTTCGACTTCAGGTTGGTGCCGACGCCGTGCTCGTGTCCGGCCAGCACCAGGAACACGTTCGGGTTCGCCTCGACGACCTGCTTGTACAGGGGTGAACCGTCCGGTGACGAGAACGCGGCGCCGCGGCCGTCCGGGTTGGTGGACGGACGCAGGTAGTCGTGCGACAGCAGGATCCCGTTGCGGTCCTTGTACCGCTTGAAGATCGAGTCCGCCCAGTTGGCTTCGGCAGGCGTCACGCCGTACGACAGACCGACCGCGACGAAGTCCAGGCCGCCGGCCGAGAACAGCACGTAGTTGTTCTGGTTGTCCTTGCCCGGCGTGATCGAACCGTCCGGGTTCACCTTTTCGTCCCAGGCGTGGTACTCGGAACCGGCCGGCCAGCCCTTCGCGACCTCCTGGTACCGCTCCGCGCTGAAGGTCTTGCTGAACCGCGACTCCGGGCCGGTCTCCGCACCCAGCTGGTTGTCGTGGTTACCGGCGATGACCTGGTTGACGACGCCCTTCTTGTCCAGGATCGCCTGGTAGCTCGACGCGAGCGCGAGCTCCTTCTCGACCTCCTCGTTCAGCCCCGGCTTCTGCAGCGTGCCGTCCGGGTTCTTCGCGAGCGGGTCGTAGTAGTCGTTCTCGATGATGTCGCCGGTGTGCGCGGCGTACTGGATCTTGCGGCCCGCGCTGTTGTCGGCGATCCACTGCACCTCGTTGCGGTACGCCGCAGCCCAGATCGCCTGCTCCTCGGCGGTCATCACGTCGCTGGGTTCCTTGACGCCGTCCCAGTCGTCGTACGTCCCGCCGGCCGCGCCCTCGGTGAGGTACTGCGTGTCGGTGAAGTGCGCGATCGAGAAGTCGTACGACGCGGGGTCCTCGAAGTGATCCTTGTCGTTCTGCGCGGACGCGTCCCGCGGCGACAGATCATCCGCGAACGGGTCCTCCCCCGTCACCAGCACGTGGACGACGCCTGCGTCGACGTACTGCGCTCCGACCTGTGCGGTGAGCACCGCGGTCTCCCCCGCAACGCCACGCCCACTGGTCAGCACGACCCATTTCTGACCGGCCGGATCCCAGACCCGCAACGCTGCTACCCGCTTCGGGTCGATCGTGCCTTCCCAGCGCAGCGTGCTGCCCGCGCCGGCCTTCAGGTCGTACCGCTGGAACACCACGTCCCGGCTGGAGGCCGTGTCGATCGTCTTCCCGTCCAACGGCTTGAGCGAATTGACGTCGACGGTTTTGTCGTGCGCGACGTCCAGCGAATCCGGTACCGCTGCAGCCTCGCCCTGATAGCCCAGGACCGGGGTGACCACAGACGCCTTCGTGAACGTGGCCGTCAGGGGTACCCCATCCTCGCCGGGGATCTTGGCGGACAGTGTCGCCGTCTGCTCGTTGACGCCCGTCACTGTCGCGGCGAGATCGCTCGGTACGTCGGGGATGCTCGCGCTGGTGAAGTGGATCTCGCGGGTGGCCGTGTTACCGAGGGTGTCGGAGGCCGTGACCGCGATGGTATGGGCACCGGCGGGCAGACCGTGACCGATCTGGTCGCCCTGCTGCACCGGCTTGCTGTCGATGGTGATCAGCGGCGCACCGGCAAGACCGGTCGCGTCCTCGACGTCGACCATCAGGGCGACCGTCGAGGTGATGCGCTGGCCCTCGGCCGGGACGCTGCTGCCGACGGTCGGCGCCGAGTTGTCGACGGTGAAGCGGCGGGTCGCGGTCTTGTCGCCGGCGACCGCCTCGATCGAGTGCGCGCCGTCCGCGATCGTGGTGGTGTCGACATCGGCCCGGCGCCCGAGCCCCGTGAGCGGCGACCCGTCCTGGGCGGTGACGTCGAACAGGATCGTCTTGCGCAGTTCGGCGTTGTGGCTGCTGCGGCAGCTGCCGTCGCCGATGTAGACGGTCACCGGGGTGCCGGCCGGGTACGTCGCACCGCCGATCGTCACGTTGCTCTCGGCAACCTCACGCGACAGCAACGTCGCCTTGGCGGCGTTCGGCACGAGCTCGAAGTCGCGCAACGTGAAGTCGTCGTAGTTGTCGCAACCGCCCGGCTTCGCGCTGCCGTGGTCGCTGCCGGCCACGAACTCGAGCACGTTCGTCCCCGGCACCAGCCACTCGTTCGGGAACGTCAGGTCGGCGGTCTCCTTCTCCCAGACGCCGAGGTCCAGCGGGATCCCGTTGATCAGCACCTTGTTGTCGAACCCGTTGTCGGCCCCGTTGCCGCCGACGAACACCTTCAGGTGCGCGTCAACGCCGGAGCCGAGCGTGTCGACCGTCCGGGTCGTCGGCGCGTCCGCGATCGTGAAGTGGAACTCGGCCTCCTTGTTCGGGCCGCAGGTCCCGTCGCCGAGCGCGATGATCGCGTCGCTGGTCTCGGTCTTCGTGGTCGTCGACCCCGTCGTCGTCAGCAGGTACGTCGTACCGCGGGTGATGGTGCCCGCGGCGGTGAGGGTCGGAGCGCTGATCTTGAAGTCGTCGTGGTTCGCGCAGGTCGCGCCGTTCAGCGTGCCGTTGTAGTCACCGGTCCCGACCTGGACCACGTTGTCGCCGGCCTTCAGGAACCGCTGCGGGAGCTTGACCGTGGCGGCCTCCGCAGCGGTCACGCCGTAGTCGCCACCGAGATCTACACGGTTGCCGTTGACCAGCAAGTAGTTGTGGTACTTCGCCTCCGCGGAGTTCCCCGCCTCGACGGTCACGCCGAACGTCGCCGTACCCGCGGCCAGCGTCTCGTCGTTCTGCGCCGGGCTGCCGTCGATCGCCAGCGCCGTCACACCGGAGCCTGACGGTACGGCGGCGATCACCGGCTGCTCGCCCTTGATCACGGTGCCGTCGGCGGGCGTGACCTTCGGGGCACCGGCCGGAGCGTTGTTGACCTGGATCGTCGCGGTCGCCGTCGCACCGGACGCGGTCGTCGCGGCGATCGTGTGCTCGCCGTTGCTCAGCTGGGTGGTGTCGAGATCCTTGCGGAGTCCCGCCGTACTGCCTGGCTCGCCGGTGACGATGAAGGTCAGGTCCTGGGTCAGCAGGTGCTTCGAGCTGCCGCAGGTGCCGTCACCGAAGCTGTAGCTGAACTCGTTCTGCTCGCCGTCGATCGCGCTGCCCAGCAGGCTCAGGCTGATGCTGCTGAGCGGGAAGTCGTCGTAGTTCGGGCAGCGGCCGCCCTCGCCGTACGGGAGAACCTCGTAGCCGACCGCGGCGGTGTTGGTCGTGTCGACCCAGGCCGCCCCGGCGTGCACCGTGACCGTGTTGGCGCCGGTGTGCAGCCACTCGCCCGGGAGATCCAGTCGACCGGCCTGGCCGCCGGGGATGTCCGGGAAGAAGACCTTCTCGGTGCGGCCGTTGACGGTGAGGTAGTTGTGGTAGCGCGCTTCCGTGCCGTTCCCGCCCATGTCGAATGCGAAGTGCGCCGTACCGGCGGTGGTGGCGGCGTCGACCTGCTGACCGTCGACCTTGAGCGCGACGACCGAGTCGTTCTCGGCGGACGGCTCGGCGACGACGGTCGTCGTACCTTCGAGGGTCTGGCCGTCGCGGAGGTTGAGAGTCGGGGAGCCGGTCGACTCGGCCGCGGCCGCGGCCTCCGCACCTGACGTGGTGGAGACGATCGCGGCGCCGGAACCGGCGACGAGGGCGGCCGCGAGCATCACCGAGGCCGCTCTCAACCGTCTGAAGTGGTGGGGCATGGCAGGGGGACTCCTTTGGTGGCGGATTTACCGACGGGTCGCTAGGTGGGTGGCGGCGTACGCGGTCATGGCGACGCCGGCCAGGGTGATGCCGGTCGCGGCGACCAGGGGTGCGAAGCGCGCGACGGTGTGCAAGAGATGGTGGGAGCGGCCGCCGCGGACCACGACGTTGCTTCCGGCAACGGCCAGCAGGCCGACGCCGAACAGGACGACGGCCATGCCGATCCCGAACGTGATCACGAGGAGGAGCGCGAAGCCGGCCCGCCCGAGGAACAGCCCGGCCACCAGCACGAGAAACGCCGACGGCGAAGGCGTCAGCCCACCGGAGATCCCCAGCAACACCAACCCCGGCCGAGAGTGCCCATGCCCATGCCCGTGGCCATGCCCGTGGCCGTGCCCGTGCCCGTGGCCGTGGCCGCGTTGGTTTCTGTGGCGTCTGAGGAGCCAGAGGCCGGTGGCGATCACCAGCAACCCGCCGACCAACTGCAGACCGGTGGTCAACTGCTCCAGCCGCAGCACATCCGACAGCGAAAGGAACGTCCACGCCACACCGATCACCAGCACCGACAACGTGTGCATGACAGCGACCGAACCACCCAGCCAAGCAGCGTCCCGGACCCGACCGCGTTCCCCCACCAGGTACGCCGCCGCAAGACTCTTCCCGTGCCCAGGCATGACCGCATGCCCCGCCCCCGCCGCGAACGCCAGCACGAACGCGACCGGCGGCACCCCCGGCGAATGCACGAACCCTTCCAGCTGCCCCGCAAGGCTCATGACCGCCGCCACCGCCGTACGCCGAACACGCCGGCCACCGCCAGCAGCACAGCACCGCCGATCGCCCCGACCTGGATCGCGGCGCTCCGGCCGAGGTGCTGCTCCTCGACGGCGCCCAGCGTCCAGTCGTGCCGGTCGCTCCCGTCGCCGTACACCGCCCGCGCCCCGTTGGGACCGGTCGCCAGCGTTTTGTACGCCGGGTTGAGATCGGTGAGCGTCTTCACCGTCACCGAGACTTCGCCGACCGCCGCGGGACAGGTGTAGTCGATGGATACACCAACCTTCGCGAGGTCCGCGGTGGGCTGTACTGCGCCCTGGCAGTTCCTCCCGTGGTTGGCGACCGTGATCTGACGCAGCAGGTAGTCGGCGAGCTTCGGGGACGGACCCATCGCGACCGCGTCGGCGGGCTGATAGATCACAGCGCCGTCCAGCATCACCCGGTCCTGCGGCAGCACCCCGAGCGCGACCCCGAGCACCGTCAGATCGTCGAGCCCGCCGACCTTCCAGCGGACATGCACGACCGCGCCGTCAGCGGTAATCGCGACCGTCTGCGGATCGCCGAACGGATGCGCCACCGCGGGAAGTACCCCGACCACCGACAGGACCAAGGCCACCGGCCCCAGCGCCCAGAACCTGCCCAAGCGTCAACGCTCCGAATGCTCACGGTCCCCCAAGACACGCACACACGCAACCGCGCCGGACTCTTCCAACGCCCAGGTAACACACACCCCGCACCCGGTAGTCACCAAGCAACCCCCAGGTGAACGATTGACTGCACCGTCAACCACCCGGGCAACAACCACCCGCCAGAGGCAGAGGGCTAGGCGCCGTCGCGCGGGGTGGGTTGGGGTTCGGGGGTGCGGTTGGGGCGGGTTGTGTGGGTGATGCCGGCTGCGGCGTAGGCGTCGGCTTCGTCGAGGGTTTCGTGTTCGAGGAGCTGGTCGGCGATCGAGTCGAGTTTGGGGCGGTTCTCGCGGAGCAGGCGGCGGGCCTCGGCGTAGCACTGCTCGATCAGGCGGCGTACCTCCTCGTCGACAGTGTTGAGCAGTTCGTCCGACACTCCCGCCGTACGGGCGTCACCCTCGGCCGGAAGGATCGACACCGGACCGATGGCGTCCGACATCCCCCACCGCCCGACCATCGACCGGGCGATCCGGGTCGCCGTCTCCAGGTCGCTCTCGGCGCCCGTGGTCACGACCCCGAGGACCTCCTGCTCGGCCGCCATCCCGCCGAGCGCCCCGATGATCCGCCCGCGGAGATAGTCCACGTCGTACCCGTACCGGTCGGACTCCGGCGTCGACAGCGTCACCCCGAGCGCCCGCCCGCGCGGAATGATCGACACCTTCCGCACCGGGTCCGCGCCCTTCTGGATCATCCCGAGCAACGCGTGCCCGCCTTCGTGGTACGCCGTGCGCCGGCGCTCCTCCTCCGGCATGACCACGTTCCGCGCGGTCCCGAGCTGGACCTTCTCCAGCGCGTCGGTCAGGTCGCGGTGGCTGATCTGCGACTCGCCCTGCCGGGCCGCGGCGAGCGCCGCCTCGTTCAGCAGGTTGGCGAGATCGGCGCCGGTCATCCCGGGCGTGGACCGGGACAGCGCGGCCAGATCGGCGTCCGGCGCGAGCGGCTTGCCGCGCGCGTGCACCTTCAGGATCGCCTCCCGCCCAGGCTGGTCCGGCGCGTGCACCGTGATCGTCCGGTCGAACCGGCCGGGCCGCAGCAGCGCCGGATCGAGGACGTCGGCACGGTTCGTGGCCGCGAGTACCACGACGCCCTCGGTCCCGGAGAACCCGTCCATCTCGGTGAGGATCTGGTTCAGCGTCTGCTCGCCCTCGTCGTGCCCGCCGACCGACCGGGCGCCGCCGCGGGCGCGCCCGATGGTGTCGATCTCGTCGATGAAGATGATCGCCGGCGCCACCTTCCGCGCCTCGCCGAACAGCTCCCGCACCCGGCTCGCGCCGACGCCCACGATCATCTCGATGAACTCCGAGGCGCTCGCGGAGAAGAACGGCACTCCGGCCTCCCCCGCGGTCGCCCGTGCGAGCAGCGTCTTCCCGGTCCCGGGCGCGCCGGCCAGCAGCACGCCCTTCGGCGCCCGCGCCCCGAGCCGCCGGTACTTCTCCGGGTCCTTCAGGTAGTCGACGACCTCCTCGATCTCGGACTCGACCTCGTCGATCCCCGCGACATCGGCAAAGGTCACCCGCACCGTGCTCGGGTCGACCGGCTTCTTCTGCCGGCCGGCGCCGCCGCCGAGCAGCCCGCCAAGACCACCGCCCGCCCGGCTCCGCCGGAACAGCCAGAAGTAGAACGCGGCGATCAGGATGAACGGGCCGAGCGAGATCAGCAGGTTGACGAGCACGCCACGCTGCGCGACCACCGGGGTGGCCCGGACCGTGGCGCCGCCCTTCTGCAGGTCGCCGTACAAGTTGTCGTTGGCGAACGTCGGCCGCTCGGTGGTGAACTTCGTGTACGTCGACCCGCTCTTGCCCGGCACCTCCGCGGCCTGCTTCAACCGGCCCTCGATGGTGTCGCCCCGGGCGAAGATCTCGGCGACGTTCTGCTTCTGCACCTGCACGGTGAAGTCGGTGTAGGCGATGGTCTGCTCGCCTCCGGACATCTGGTCCTGCATCGTGGTGAGCAGGAACAGCACCAGGTACCCGCCGACGATCCACGCGGCCCACTTCCACCACCGCGGCCGGCGAGGCTTGTCGTCGTCACCGTGCCCGGCCGGCAGCCCCTCGGTCCGCCACGGCTTGTGCGGCCGCTGCGATCCGTCGTTCTTCCGGTCCCCCTGGTCCCCACCCTGACCCCGGTCGGCGCTGGACTCGTCCTTCGCCGGCGGCTCCTTCTCGCTCATGAAGCCAACATAGGACCTGTTCCCCCACGGACCCAGCAACAACTCCGTGCTGCATATCCTGGCGCATGGCCACGCCTCTCCTCCTCGACTGCGATCCGGGCCACGACGACGCGCTGGCGATCCTGCTCGCGGTCGCCGATCCGGCCGTCGACCTGCTCGCCGTGACGACCGTCGCGGGCAACCAAACCGTCGACAAGTGCACCGTGAACGCGCGCCGCGTCCTCTCACTCGCGGGCGCGCCAGACATCCCCGTAGCGCGGGGCGCCGACAGGCCGTTGGTACGCCGGTTGCGCATCGCCGACGACGTCCACGGCAGTACTGGACTCGACGGCCCGCACTTCACGGGCGAGCCGTCGGTCCCGGAGTCTGCTTCGTCGGCTCATGAGCTGCTGGTCGACGTACTGCGAACTCGGCAAGCCACCGTCGTCGCGACCGGGGCGTTGACGAATATCGCACGTCTGCTCACAGAGGAGCCCGGTCTGGCCGCGAACATCACCGAGATCGTCTGGATGGGCGGATCCACCGAGCGCGGCAACATCGCACCGCTCGCGGAGGCGAACGCGTACGTCGATCCGGAAGCGGCGGACGTGGTGGTCCGGTCCGGGGCGCCGTTCACGATGTGCGGGCTGAACGTGACGCATCAGGCGCTGGTGACCGACGACGTCCTCGCGCGGCTCGACCGGATCGGGACGCCGCTGGCGCGGATCTGCGGCGAGTGGATGACGTTCTTCGCGTCGACGTACCGGGAGCTGTTCGGGTTCGCCGCGCCGCCGCTGCACGATCCGGTCGCGGTGGCGCGGGTGATCGATCCCGCGATCGTCCGGTGCGTCGAGGCCAATCTGGTGATCGAAACAGCCGGCGAGTGGACCGCCGGTGCGACGGTCGTGGACCTGGACGGTTACACCGGTCGCCCGCCGAACGCTCGGATCGCCGTCGGCCTCGACCAGGACGCCTTCTGGGACCGGCTGCTCACCGCGATCGCCAAGCTCCCCGTCTGCTGACAGCGGAACGGCCTTCTCCCCAGTCCCCCACTGCCTCAGGGTGGAGGTGTCGAAGGAGGACACACATGTACGTCGAACAACACCCGACCGCCTCAACTCAGCCCGGGCCTGGGATTCCGGGGCGGCCCTGGCCTGAGATTCCCGGGGTGCCGCGGCCGGGGGTGCCTGAGCGGCCGGCGCCGCAGCCGATTCTGCCGTCCTGGTACGAGCCGACGTCGATCACGCTCGAACGCGAGCTGGCCGACCGGCTGCTGGCGGAGCGGGTGATCCTGATCGGCGGACGCCTCGACGACTCCCTCGCGAACCACATCGCGTCGCAGCTCCTCCTGCTGAATGCCCAGGGCAACGACCCGGTCAAGTTGCACCTGTCGTCGACCGACTCCGAGCTGGAGGCTGCCCTGTCCGTCGCCGCCGCGATCGACCTGATCAGCGCCCCCGTCCACGCCATCGCCCGCGGCACGGTCCGCGGCCCCGCGATCGCCGTACTCGCCGCCGCCGAGCGACGTGAGGCCCACCACCACACGACGTTCGTCCTGTCCGCACCCCGCTTCACCGCCGAGGGCACCGTCAACGAGCTGGCCGCGCTCTCCGAAGCACACGACCAGCAGTCCGCCCGGCTCCGCGACCTCATCGCTCAGGCAACCAGCCGCCCAGCCGACGAGGTCACCGCCGACCTGGAAACAGGCCGGGTGCTCACCGCCGAAGATGCGCGGGCCTACGGCCTGATCACCACCATCCTCTGACGTTTCAGGACAAGGTCAGGACCAGACGGCCGGGCGTGTTGCCGGTCGTCTGGCGGTTCCAAGCGCTCGCCACTTCGGCGAGGGTCACCGTTTCGTAGGCGACGGTGATCTCGCCGGTGGCTGCGTGCTGGAGTACGGCGGTCAGCGCGTCGCGGCGTTGATCCGCGGTGAGGGCGTTGTTCGTGTACCCGAGGATGCTCGCCGACTTGCTCCGCAGCACCGCCGACGAGAACACCGCCTCATCGTTCGACGATCCACCGAGGTTTACCAGCCGGCCGCCCGGAGCGAGCACCCGCGAGGCTGCCGTCGCGGCGACCCCGAAGACCGAGTCGACCACCACGTCGTACGTCGGCGCACCCAGCCGGCCCGTCAACTCGTCAACATCGGTGCTCAGAGCAACCACCTCGTCGGCACCGGCCGACAGCGCCCGCTCGCGCGACGCATCCGACCGTACGACGGCGACAACCTGCGATGCGCCGAGCACCCGCGCCGCCCCGATCGCCACCTGCCCGACCGCGCCGCCACCTCCCAGCACGAGCACCCGCTCGCCCACCTGCATCCGCGCCCGCCACGTCAGCATCATCCACCCGGCCACCCCGGACAGTCCGATCGCGGCGACCGCGGCGTCTCGCACCGGCGCCTCCAGCACGATCAGATCGGCGTCGGGTACGGCGGCCCGCTCCGCGAAACTCCCGTCGCCCGCCGCCATTCCGGCCGAGGTCGCGAAGAACACTCGCGTGCCGGGGGCAACGGTCGCGGACTCCTCCACCACGCCGACGCCTTGCACACCTGGTACGTACGGGAGCGCCGGCGGGCCGAAGTACGACGTACCGGAAGCGCACAGCAGGTCGAGCGGCACGATCGGGGCTGCGGTAACGCGGACGACCGAGACTCCGTCGCCGACCACGGGATCGGGGTGTTCGGCGTGGGACGGCGGCTCGCCGTGAGTGTGCAGGACAGCGGCTCGCACGCGGTCTCCTCAGGTAGCGATGTCCGGATACGGTAGCGCGTGGTGCTGCAGCGCCCGCCCGTACGCCTTCTGGTACTCGAGCGGCCCGTGGTCGCGCTCGAACATCGCGATGAACAACGTCAGCGTCAGGAACGGATGCGCACCCAGCCCGAACAACGCCACATGATCGTGCTCCCGCAACGCGCGCCGCTCCTCCTCGGTGAACTCCAGCCAGGTGGACTTCTCCGCCACCGCGCAGTTCAACACCTGGTTCGCCATCTCCTGCTCCCACCAGCTGACCGTCCCGGCCGCGTCCGAGCGGTACCGCTCGACAAGCGAAGGATCCCGGTCGACGGTGTAGAGGAACTTGTTCAACAGGTACTTGCTCATGCCGGCACTCCGTTCGGGTACCAGGTGAAATACGCCTCCATCGTGTGGAACAGGTCGAGCGAGTCCACGTGATCGGCCTTCGCTCCGGCGCCGGCGACGCCCATCATCAGCATGAAGTCCATGAAGCCGTGCGTCGCGTTGCCGGGCAGATGCAGGCTGTCGAGCGTCACCTCCGCCAGGCAGCCCTCGAGGTCGCCGCTCGCGATCCAGTCCACCGCCTTACGGTCGAACTCCGGGTCCGGGCCGTGCGCGCCGAACTGCCGCGGCCCGCCGAGTTCCAGCGACAGATGCCCGGTGCCGATGATCGCGACCCGCTTGTCGATCGGCCACGACTCGACCAGTTGCCGGATCGTCCGGCCGAGTTCGACGAACCGTCCGGGGCGCGGCAACGGCGGCGCGAAGATGTTGGTGTAGATCGGCACGATCGGCAGGTCCGCCTCTGGGCGGAGCGTGATGATCGGGCAGGTGATGCTGTGGTCGATCCGCAGTTCGTTGCTGAAGGCAAGGTCGAAGCCGGCGTCCAGCCCGTTCCGCAGGATGTGCCCGGCGAGCTGCTCGTCGCCGGCCAGCCGCATCCGCGGCAACCCGAACTCGCGTTCCTCGTTGTACCAGTTCGCGTCGAAGTACGGCGCCTTGCCGACCAGGAACTGCGGCATGTTGTCCAGCCACAGCTGGTGGAAGTGGTCGCTGCCGACCATCACCAGGATGTCCGGCCGCGCCTTCGTCAGGGTCTCCCGGAAGGCCTCGATCTTCGCCACCCACGCGTCGGCGAACGGCGGGCGGTCGGCGCCTGTCGCGGTACTGGCCCGGTAGTAGAACGGATGATGTGTGGAGGCGATCACCGCGGCGACTGTGGCCATGCGCTGCTCCTTCAGGTTTCCGGATCGACGTACACGGCGTTGCGATCGACGGTCAGGTAGGCGTCCATGCCGATCGGCCGGCGGTGTTCCTCGGCGATCTGGCCGAGCAGCCCGGCGGCCCTGGCCAGCAAGGCGAATCCACGCAACAGCTCGACCGGCAGCCCGAGATCGGCCAGCGCGGCACCGCAGACACCGGCCCCGTTCAGCGGCAGCTTCCGCCCGAGAACCTGCTCGTGCACCCGGCCGATCGCCTGGAACAGCTTCAGATGCGGTCCTTCCAGCCCTTCCTCGCGAGCAATCCCGATCAGCACCGGCGTCCGCGGATCCTGCACCTTGTGCACCGGATGACCGAGCCCCGGGATGTACCTGCCTTGAACCCCGCGTACGACGTCGAGCGCGAACTCGTCCCACCCGGCGTCATCAGTCGGCAGCTCCCGTCCGTCAAGAGCCTCGTGCAGGAACATTCCACAGTCTTCGGTGACGCCGAGGAAGCGCGAGCCACCGCCCAGGAGGCCGGCGGCGAGGGCGCCCTGGAGTGAGTCCGGGGCTGACAGGTACGTGAGCCGGGCGGCGATCGCGGTCGGCGTGAACCCGTGATCGGCCAGGGCGACCAGGACCGCCTCGAACACCCGGGTCTCCGACAGCGTCGGCCGGCGCAGCGCGACCAGCCAGAACGCGAGTTCGCCGAAGCCCACCTTGCCCATCAGGTCCGCGGTCAGATCCTGCCCGAGCAGGCGGATCTCGTCGGCGGTCGACGTACCGAGCGAGGTGGGAAATTGCGTGCTCATTCCGTCAGCCACTTCCTCAGTTCGTCGCCGTGTTCGTCCAGCGCGGGCGGCGGCAGCCGGTACGACGCCGCGCTGCCGGAGAACGTGATCGGGTTGCGGACCGTCGGGATGCCGCCGACCGTCACCACCGGGTCCAGCCCGATGTCCTCGGCGAACGCCACGCCGCCGTCGACGGTGTTGATCGGCCCGCACGGCACCCCGGCCGCGATGATGTCCCGGAACCACTCCAGCTTCGTCCGCGTCGTCAACCGCGCCACGAGCAACGGCCGCAGCTCGTCACGATGAGCGGTCCGCTTCTCGTTCCGATCGAACCGCGGATCGTCGGCCAGCTCCGGTACGCCGAGGACCTCGACCAGCTTGCGGAACTGCCCGTTGTTCCCGGCCGTGATGATCAGCTCCCCGTCCGCGCACGGCAGCGGCTCGTACGGGAACAGGCTCGGGTGGCTGTTCCCCATCCGCAGCGGTACGACGCCGCCCGCGACGTACGCGCTCGACTGGTTCACCAGACCGGACAGCGCCGACGACAGCAGGTTCACCTCGACGTGCTGGCCGCGCCCGGTCTCGTGGCGCAGATTGAGGGCGGACAGCACCCCGATCGTCGCGTGCAGTCCGGCCATCACGTCGAACACCGAGATCCCCGCCCGATACGGCTCACCGGAAGGATCGCCGGTCAGGCTCATCAGCCCGGAGATCGCCTGCACGATCAGGTCGTACCCGGGCAGCTCGGCGCCGCCCGGCCCGGACCCGAAGCCGCTGATCGACGCGTAGATCAGTCTGGGGTTGCCCTCGGCAACGGTTGCGTAGTCGAGCCCGAAGCGCGCCAGCCCGCCCGGCCGGAAGTTCTCCAGCAGCACGTCGGCGCGACGCGCCAGTTCCTGCGCCGCCGCGAGGTCCGAGGGGTCCTTCAGATCGAGCGCGATCGACCGCTTGTTCCGGTTCACCGCGAGGTAGTACGTCGAGACGCCGTCGCGGACCGGCGGCTGCCAGGACCGGGTGTCGTCACCGCCGGGAGACTCGACCTTGACCACGTCGGCCCCGAGGTCGGCGAGCAGCATGGTCGCGTACGGACCGGCCAGGATCCGCGAGAAGTCGGCCACCAGCAGCCCGGACAGCGGACCCTTCACACGACCTCCCAGATCTACGGACAGCTGTCCGCATCAGTTTCAATCTCCTCGTACGACCTGTCAACAGCCTCTTGACAGCGCTCACCGGCGCTCAGAGTATGAGCCTGACCGCCCCGTTGACCGTCATACGGACGTATGTCCGGGCACTTCTTGGAGGCATCGATGACCACAGTGCTGTTGCGGGGCGGGACCGTGCTGACGATGGACGACCAGCACACGGTGGTACAGGACGGCGACGTCCTGGTCGACGGCGACCGGATCGCGGCCGTCGGGCAATCAGGCCAACGGCTCGACGTCCCCGAGGGCGCCCAGGTCGTCGACGCGTCCGGCGGGATCGTGATGCCGGGCATGATCGACACGCACCGGCACATGTGGCAGACCGCGATGCGCGCGTACGGCGCCGACTGGACGCTCACGCAGTACTTCGTCTGGTACTACCTGGAGCACGGCAAGATCTTCCGGCCGGAGGACATCCACGCGGGCAACCTGACGTCCGCGTGGGAGTCGCTCGAGGCCGGCGTCACCACCACGGTCGACTGGTCACACGGGCTGCAGAGCGTCGAGCACGCCGAGGCGGCCGCGGACGCGTTGCGCGCCGTACCCGGGCGGTTTGTCCTTGCCTACGGCAACATCCAGGCCGGGCCCTGGGAGTGGTCCGCGGATCCGTCGGTGCGCGCGTTCCTGGAGCGGTTGCGGGACGACGGGCAGCTCGGTCTGCAGCTGGCGTTCGACGTGACCGGTGACCCGGCCTTCCCGGAGCGGGCCGCGTTCGAGGTCGCGCGCGAACTGGGGCTCGGCGTCACCACCCACGCCGGCGTCTGGGGTGCGACCAACGACAACGGCATCAAGCTGATGCACGAGAACGGCTTCATGACGCCGCAGAACATCTACGTCCACGCCGCCACGCTGACCACGGACTCGTACCAGCGGATCGCCGCGACCGGCGGCTCGATCTCGGTCTCCACCGAGTCCGAGCAGAGCGCCGGGCAGGGCTACCCGCCCACCTGGCAGGTACGCCGGCACAACATTCCGGTGTCGCTGTCGATGGACACCAGCGTGTGGTGGAGCGGTGACCTGTTCAGCGCGATGCGGACCACCCTCGGCGCGGACCGGGCGCGTGAGCACCTCGAGGCGCACATGAAGGGCGAGACCGTGACGCACAGCCATCTGCGGGCCGAGCATGTCGTCGACTGGGCCACCCGCGGCGGCGCCCGCGCACTCG
Source organism: Kribbella speibonae (assembly GCF_004331375.1). NCBI lineage: Bacteria > Bacillati > Actinomycetota > Actinomycetes > Propionibacteriales > Kribbellaceae > Kribbella > Kribbella speibonae. The sequence goes on from NZ_SJKC01000007.1 coordinate 445,669, forward strand.
GCCGCGACGACCTCGGCAGCCTCGAACCGGGTAAGAAGGCCGATGTGATCCTGATCAAGAACGACGCGTCGCCGGTGTCGTTCCCGCTGATCAACCCGTACGGCCAGGTGGCGTTCCAAGCGCAGCGCGGCGACGTCCACACCGTGATCGTCGACGGCCGCGTCGTGAAACAGGACCACCAGTTGGTGGGTTGCGACCTGCCCGCCGTACGGCGTGAGGTCGAGGCGACCGTCGACCACCTGCGGTCGGCGCTCGGCGAGGATGCCTGGCGGAGCGGGATGAACCCGGAACTGCCGGAGGGCGAGGTGTTCGACAACCCGTACCAGTACACGGCCTACAAGTCCGACTCGACCCGAGAGGCGCGTGGCACCATCTTCGGTGAGTCGTAACCCGATCGGGAGGATCAGCAGATGGCAGGCCGTGGCGCGGGTCCGGATTTCGTCGAGGCGCTGGCGCGTGGGCTGGACGTGCTCGCCTGCTTCGACGTGGACCACCGCACGATGTCGCTCACCGAGGTCGCGGCCGCCGCCGGCCTGGCCCGGCCGACCGCGCGCCGGCTGCTGCTGACGCTGGAGGAACTCGGCTTCGTCCGCACCACCGGCGGCTCGTTCCAGCTGACGCCCAAGGTGCTGACGCTCGGCATGGCGTACGTCGGTTCGCTCGGCCTGTGGGACATCGCGAAACCACACCTCGAGACCCTGGTCGCCCGCACCGGCGAGTCGTCGTCGATGGCGCAGCTCGACGGCTCCGACATCGTGTACGTCGCCCGCGTGTCGGTGCCGAAGCTGATCGCCTTGCGCGTCGACATCGGCACCAGGTTCCCGGCCGCGCAGACCTCGCAGGGCAAGGTCCTGCTCTCGGCGCTCTCCCCCGATGCGCTGGCCGACGTACTCGCGCAGCCGAGCCGCGCCGGACTTCCGCCGTACATCGGCCGCACTCCGGACCAGCTGCGTGACGAGCTGACCGAGATCCGGGCGCGCGGCTGGGCGCTGGCCGACGAAGAGCTCGCGCCGGGCGTCCGCTCGGTCGCCGCGCCGGTACGCGACGGCACCGGGACGGTCCGGGCCGCGATGAACGTCACCGTGCACGCCGCCGAGACATCCGTCGACACGCTCCTGCACGACCACCTCCCGTTGCTGCTACGGACCGCCGGAGATGTCAGCGCGGAGTGGGCGCTCTGGCAGTCTCGCCCGCACGTCGAGGTCGAGCAGCGGGACGAAACGACTGCTTGAATGGAACTATGACTGTTCTCGACTCGCCCATCCCCCGGTTCCATCTCGCGATGCCGGTCGACGACCTGGACGCGGCCCGGCACTTCTACGGCGAGGTGCTCGGCCTCGAACAGGGCCGCAGCTCCGACACGTGGATCGACTGGAATCTGCGCGGCCACCAGTTCGTCACCCACGTCGCGCCGGAGAAGACGAAGCGCATCCACAACCCGGTCGACGGGCACGACGTACCGGTGCCGCACTTCGGGCTGATCCTGACCGTCGACGAGTTCCAGGCCTTCGCCGCGCGGTTGCAGGCGGCCGGCACCGAGTTCGTGATCGAGCCGTACGTACGGTTCCAGGGCCAGACCGGTGAGCAGTGGACGATGTTCTTCCTCGACCCGGCCGGAAACGCCCTGGAATTCAAGGCGTTCGCGGACGACTCCCAGGTGTTCGCGGCCTAGGGCGTGACCCAGCCGGTGAGGATCGTCGTACCGGATTGCGTCGTGCACACCAAGCGGTAGGGAATGTTCGGCGGCGGGCCGAGCACGAAGAACCCGAGTTCGTCGATCTCTGTCTCGGCCAGCTTGCCGCCGTCGCCGCGGGCCGTGACCGTGCCGACCTCAGGCGGGTCGAGCTGGCCCAGGACCGCGGTCGGTGTCAGCTCGAGCTCGACCGTCCAGCCGTCCGACGCGAACGTGAGCGACCGCAAGATCGCGCTCTCCGACCGGATCGCCAGCGCGTCGATCGGATCCTGCGCGGAGTCGTAGGTGAGCGCCGCCAGTTCGGCGTCGATGGTCCGCCATGCGAACGCCGCCTTGCCGGCTTCGACGAAGGCGGACGGAACTTCGTCCGCGGACGCCAGCGCGTCCCGCAGGGCTTCGATCAACTTCTCGTCGTCGTGCCAGTCCGGATCCATCACGGTTCTCTCACCCCCTCGTCCTGTCATCGGGTCCGTCCGCCGCCAGCCGTGCCAGCGCGGGAGTTTGTCGTAGCCGGGTCAGGCACCGGGCCCGGTTCGGGCCGATGCTGCCGACCGGCACCTGCAGCCGCCGGCTGATCTCGTCGTACGGCGCCGGCGGGTCCTGCATCAGCAGTGCGAGCAGGACCTGGCAGCGCCGCGAGAGTTCCGCGAAGGCGGTGCGCAGGATGGTCTTGCGTTCGTGCCGAAGTACTTCTTCCTCGGCGATCGCCTGCTCGGGGACATCGGGTGCCTGCACGAAGTCCACCGGCTCGACCCGGCTGCTCGCGCGGATCAGCCGAAAGCACTCGCGCTGGGTCGTGGTCGCGATCCAGCCCGGTAACGCGGCCGGCTCCCGCAGACCGGGCAGGTGCTCGACCAGCCGCAGCCACACGCTCTGCCCGACGTCGTCGATATCCGGCTGCGCCAGGCGGCACCGCCGGCACACCGAATAGACGAGCGGCGCGTACCGCTCCACCAACTCGTCCCATGCACCCTTGTCGCCGTCCCTGGCCCTGGTGACCAGGTCGACGACTGTCGGATCATCCCGCACGCCGTCCCCCTTCCTCACCGGACCGCCGTACCTCTCTACTGGTACAGAGCGATCCGGACGACCGCTGATACATCAAGCCCCGAGTGCGACGAACGAACGACCCGCCGCATCGGCCACCGGATCACCTCGCGTCCCCACACGAGCCGCGGCGAACGCCGCCGCAAGCGACTGGCCAGCCTGCAGGTTCTCGTGCGTCGCGAGCATCAAGGGCGCGGTTGCCGGGTCGTTCACCGGTACGACGCTCGCCAGGATGCCCGCCGCGCCCAACGGGATCAGGCTGCTGCTCAACCCGAGCAGCTCGTCCGCGCCGACCGGCTTCGCCAGTCCGGAGTCGCAGCTCGACAACACCATTCGGTACGGCGCTCTGCGCAGCCGCTCGAAGTCGTACACGGTCAGCGGTCCGTCGTCGAGCCGCAACGACGAGAACAGCGGACTGTCCGCGCGGAACGTGCCGTGCGCCGCGATATGCGCGATCCAGGCGCCGTCGAGTGCCCGCAGTACCTTCTCCGCGGTCGCGTCGCCGTCCGCGAGCACGGTCGCGTCCGGGTACTGCTTCGCCAGCTGCATGACCTCGGCGCGACCCGCGGACAGACCCGGCCCGAGCACCAGCACGACACGACGATCTGCTGGTGGCCGCACCCGCCGCGCCCGCAACCAGACCGCCGCCGACGGCACCACGTTCACCGGCCGATCGACCAACTCCGGCACCAGCCCCCACGGCAACGCCTGCAACCTCCCCGGCGGCACCATCACAACGGGCCGATCCCCGAGCAGGTCCTGTGCAGACCCAAGAATCGCGTCCCCCAACCGCGCCCCCAACACATCCAGCGACGGCCCCAAATGCCCCGAGGGGGTGTGCGGGCGAGCGTGGGCGAGACGGCGGAGGCGGAAGCGGGATCGCTCGATCTCAAGTGCTGCAGCAGCCAGCGGACCCACCTCGTGCTTCGTGATCCGTCCGTCCCGCACCACCACCGCATACAACACACCACCCACCCCGACCAGCTCCACGAGCACGGTCTCCCCCAACGCCTCCACCAGCTCGTCCACGTCGAAGCGCCAAGCACCAGCGGTGCCGCCCCCTGGGCCGGCCGCGGCGCGGAGGGCGCGGTCGCGGACTGTCTTCTCCAGGCGTCGGCGTTCCTTCTCCAGGGACGGGTCGGGGGACGCGTCGAGCCGTCGTACGACGTCGCGCAGCGCCGCGAGTTCGCCGGCGAGTTGCTCGTCGTCCGGTGGTCGCACTGGCGGCACCCCGAGTGCCGTCGCCCGCCACCGCTCACCCCAGCTCAGCAACCGCCGCGGATCGTCCCGCCGCAGAGCGTCCCGCAACGCCAACTCAGCCAGCTCAGCCCCGTGCCCCGTCGCCAACGCCCGCAGCTCGGTCGCACCCATCGCCAGCCGATGCTCGTCCAACGCATCCAGCCCACGACCGCACGCCGACAACATCCCCCGAACGTCGCCCCGCGCATCAGCCCGCAAAGCCTTCCCCAACCACGCCGCACTCCGGGCGATCGGCGGCGCGTCCTTACTGTGCCGCCCGGCCAACTCCAACTGCCGATCAGCCGCCCGAGCCCGCCCAACGTCCAACGCCAACCGCCCCGCCAGCAAATGCGCAGCCGACGCCTCAGAAGCACCCAGAGCATCCAACCGCCCCGCCACCGCACTCACGCGCCGAAGCAACCGCTCCCCACGTTCCCCCGACTGATACCGCGCCTCCAGCAGCACCATCGACGAACGCACCGACCACCACTCCCGCCGCTGCGCCGAGAACAACCGTCGCGCCCGCTCGGCCCGCTCCCGCGCCGCCGCCGGATCTCCTGCCGCCAACGCAGCGGTAGCCGCCGCGAACAACAGTTCCCCGCGTTTGGTCGCCGTACCGCCCTCGGCCGCGACCGCCTGATCCATCTCGGCCAGCGCCTCCGTACTGAGACCGGCAGCAAGCAGTACGCCGCACCGATCGATCGCCAGATCCGGCCACACCACACCGACCGCGGCGAACCGCCGGCCCGCCTCGTCCAGACAGCGCAACGCCGTCGGCAGATCGCCGCGCGCATACGCGACCAGACCCCGATTCTGCCGCGCCTCGGCGTACTCGAACTCCTGCCCGGTCGCCGCATACAACTTCTCGGCCACCGCGAAATCCGCGTCCGCCCGCTTCGTACCGCCCAAAGCCAGCTGGATGAATCCGCGATAGTTCCGCGACCGCGCTTCCCAGACCTGATCACCCGACCGCCGCAACCGCGTGATCGCCGACCGCAGATCGTCGAGTGCCTCGCGATGCCGCCCGAGCACCAGCAGTACGTCGGCGCGCCGCAGCAGCACCCGCCCGGTCAGCGCTCCGCGACTGAGGTCGACCGCACGATCGAGCCGCGCCAGACCCTCGCGGCTCCGCCCTGCCCGGCCGAGCGTTGCGCCCAACGTGGCAAGGACATCCGCCTCTCGCTCCGACCGCCCGGACCGTTCCGCCAATCGCAGCGCGGTCCGCAACTGGCGGACCGCGGTGGTGACGTCGCCGAGCTGCCGCAGACCGATGCCCCAGGCCTGGTGCGCGATCGACGCCTCGACCGCCGGCGGCGCACCGGCCAGCAGAGAGCGCGCCGACGCGATCGCGTCGTGCGGACGTGACAACGCGAGGGGCAGTAGATTTTCTACCGCCCCGGCACTCCCCCCTGCCGTCGGCATTCTGGAATAGTATCGGGCATTTCGACTGTCCAGGGGGGATGTAGGGAAATGGAAAATCAAACGACCGAACCGAAGTACATTGCTCAGATCGAGCTGATTCTCCGCGGATTCGAGGGTCAGGTCGAGGTGTTCCCGGAGGACTGGAAAAAGCGGCCCGAGGGAGCCGACTACCTGTACCGCACCGGCGTCGTCCTGGTCCGCGACGAGGACGTCCCGCGGGTGATCGAGCTCTTCCAGGGCGGCCGTCCGGACGAGGGCGGGATCGGCGGTGTCACCCGGCTGCTGCTGCCGGACCGCGTGCCGCCCGAGGCACCGGAGGATCGTTCACTCACCCAACGATTCCTGAAGTACGCCGACCTGCGGCTCGGACGCGGTGTCGTCACCCCGGAGCACCTGTTCTACGTCACGCCGAGCGTCAGCCCGTGCCCCGCGACCGAGCCCGAGGAGGTCACCCCGGGCACGCCGCCGGATCCGGTGCTGCCCACGCCGTTCCTGTCCGCGGGCGCCGCGGACGGTCGCGGGGTGAAGGTCGTCGTACTCGATGTGGGCTGGTCCGACGCGCCGGCGGCGTACTGGCTGACCGGGGTCACCGGCGACCCGGAGAACGCGTTCGACGGCGCCGGGCACATCCGGCCGTACGCCGGTCACGGGACCTTCATCGCCGGGGTGATGCGGGCGATCGCGCGCAACGTGGAGATCGTCGTCAAGAGCTACTTCACCACGGCCGGTGCGATGTGGGAGTTCGACCTCGCGCAGGCACTGGACGAGATCCTCGATCTGGCACCCGACATCATCAGTCTCTCGGCAGGTACCAGGACGCGGTTCGACCTGGCACCGCTCGCACTGGATGTCTTCGTCCAGACCCGGCTGAACCGTGTCAACGGCCTCACGCTGGTCGCGGCGGCGGGCAACGAGTCGTCCAGGGACTACTTCTGGCCGGCCGCGTTCCCTGAGGCCGTCGGCGTCGGGGCGCTCGCGGACAACGGGCGGGACCGGGCGTCGTTCAGCAACTTCGGCGGCTGGGTCGACGTCTACGCGCCGGGCGAGCACCTCGTGAACGCGTTCCTGACCGGCGACTACATCTGCACCGAACCGCCGAACACCGGCGAGCTGCGTTCGTTCCAGGGCATGGCGCGATGGAGCGGTACGTCGTTCGCGACGCCGCTCGTGGCCGGTCTGATCGCCGGGCGGATGTCCGTCACCGGTGAGAGCGGCAAGCAGGCGGCTGACGCGCTGCTGGCGTTCGCGCTCACGCAGCCCGAGCCGGGCACCGGGCCCGTTCTGCGCGCCGGCGACGCACTCGCGTCACTCGGCCAGAGCTGATCTGACCCGCCAGAACGTACGCGCTGACGCGGTGCGGATGTCCGGCCTGACCGCCCGGACCTCACGCACCGCGTCAGCTCCCCCTCTTGCGTGCCCCGCGCCGCCCTCCCCCCTGCAACGGCCCGAAGGCTCCCCCCACTTCTGCGGAGTCACCCTCGGTGCGGGTTGATACACCCAGTTATCGGGAAAGTTTTCAACGGCTGGGCGGCTGCGGCTGCTCACAAAGGAACGGCGCCCGGTGACCGCCGGAGTGGTAGCTGTACTGCTTCCCGCCGGCCTCGAGGACCGTCCGGTTCCCCGGCACCAGCGCCTGGGTATAGCGCATCCCCGGCTCCGGGCAGCCGAGGCTGCCGTCCGGCCAGGTGACCTCCTCGGAACTGACGACGGCCACCTCGGCCGCGTCCACCCCCAGCCGCTTGGTGAGGTCAGCCTTGGCTTGGTCGACCACACTCCCGGCCGGCTCGGAAGCGCTGCTGCTACTGCTAGTACTGCTCGGCGTCATCGACGGTTGTCCTCCAGTCACGGATTCATTGCCACACGCAACCAAAAGCACGGCTGCCGCCAGCACGGTCGTCACACTGCGCATCATGATCACCTCCCACAGTAGACGTCCGCACCAGAGGATTCGTTGCAGATCTTTTGTTCAAGTTCTGTTTCCCCTCCGTCAGCCGTCGGCGTGAAGGATCGCGACAACGTCCCGTCCACGTAGTCAGCAGGAGTAAGCCATGTCTGTCGATCGTCGTTCCGTCCTCCGAGGTGCCGCCGTCGGCGCCGCCGGGGTCGGCTTCACCACCGTCGGCGCCGTGCCGACGCTCGCCGAGGCCGCGCCGGCCTCGCACGGCGACCGTTCCCCGTTCCCGCAGCACAAGCCGTTCCCGCCGCTGCTGGACGACCCGAAGGGCCTCCTCGCCCTGCCGGCCGGGTTCAAGTACAAGATCGTCACCCAGGCCGGTGAGACCAAGCTGAAGACCGGTCAGCCGACCCCGAACGCCCACGACGGTATGGCGGTCTTCGCCGGCAGCCACGGCGGCTACCGCCTGATCCAGAACCACGAGATCAGCAGCAACGGACCGCTCGGCGTGGCGCCGATCGAGGGCACCGTCTACGACAGCGGCGTCGGCGCGGCCGGCGGCTGCACGGTCATCGAGGTGGGCCGCGACGGCAGCAATCGCGGCGAGTGGGTCGGCATCTCCGGCACCCTGACGAACTGCGCCGGCGGCCACACCCCGTGGGGCACCTGGATGACCTGCGAGGAGACCGAGAACAAGGCCAACGGCACCACCCGGCTCAAGGACCACGGGTACGTCTTCGAGGTCTGGGGCGACGGCAAGACCGCGCACCCGGTGCCGCTGAAGGCGCTCGGCCGGTACGCCCACGAGGCGCTCGCGATCGACGAGGACCGGACCCACATCTACCTGTCCGAGGACGCCTCCGGCCCGAACGGCACCTTCTACCGCTGGTCGGCGCCGCGCGGCTACCGGCTCAGCTCGCGCAGCTGGCAGGACCTGCAGAACAAGGACTTCGGCACGCTCGAGGCGCTGGCGATCCTCGGTGACGACGGCAAGCCGATCCCGGACGTCGCGTACCTGACGTCGGCCCAGCTGCTGCGCCCGTTCCGGGTCAAGTGGGTGCCGGTGCCGGACCGCGACGGCGCCACCACGTCGGTGCGCAAGCAGTTCACCGACGGCCAGATCACCCGCGGCAAGAAGTTCGAGGGCGTCTTCGGCACGAAGCAGGGCGTGTACGTCGTCAACTCGTACGCCGAGTCCGGTACCGCGGACCTGCCCGCCGACGCGGTCCCGCACGACGGCATGGTCTGGTTCTACGACTACGACGCCGAGACGATCCAGCTCGTCACCTACTTCCCCGAGAGCGCCATCGCGGACAGCGGCGACCCGGCGAAGTACGACGACTACAACTTCGACGGCCCGGACAACGTCACCGTGACCCCGTGGGGCTCGCTGATCCTGGCCGAGGACGGCAGCGCGAGCAGCCACGTGCTGAGCGCGACGCCGGGCGGCCCGACGTACGCGATCGTCCGGAACATGCTGAACGACTCGGAGTTCTGCGGCCCGGCGTTCTCGGACGACGGCAAGGTCCTGTTCGTCAACATGCAGACCCCGGGCATCACGTTCGCCATCACCGGCCCGTGGCGCGACTACCTCGGCTGAACGCTTCGAGCGCTGAGTGCTTCCAGCAGGGTGAGCGAGCGCGCGTCGGGTCCGACGCGCACCTCGTTCATCAGGTAGGAGAAGGCGGTCTCGCGACCCGGCCAGGCGCCGTGTCGCGAGCCGCCGGCTCCGGCGTGACCGAAGGCGTCGGCCTCATCGCCCATCCGCCCGTCGCCGGTCTGCAGCTCGTAGCCGGCGCCGTACCTGATCTCACTCCCCCACGTCGGCTCGGTTCCCCGCCGAATCTCACGGCGGCCCAGCGCGACAGTCTCCGGCGCCAGCACTCCGTCCGCATCAAGCAGTGACGCGTAGAACCGTGCCATCCCGCGCGCCGTCGCGTAACCACCGACCGCGGCCAGCCCAGCGGTGCGGTACTCGGCACTGTTCCAGATCTTCTCCGACCCCGGGATCCACAACGGATTCGGCCGGTTCAACTCGGTCCACGGCCCGTCGACGAGGACTCCGTCCGGCGCGACCATCGTCGCCACCCGCCAGTGCAGGTCCTCCGGTACGCCGATCCACACCTCGAGCCCCAGCGGTGCGGCAAACTCGTCCGCGAAGAACTGTCCCACGGTGCGCCCGTCCACCCGTCGTACCAACTCGTCCAGCAGCCAGCCCCAGGTCACCGCGTGATACATGAACCCGGTGCGCGGGTCGGACGCCGGCGCCTGCGCTGCCAGCTGCGCCGCCATCGCGTCGTGGTCGAGCAGGTCGGCGTACCCGGCCTCGACCCACGCCAGCCGCGCCTGATGGGACAGCACCTCCGCGATCGTCGTACGTTCCTTGCCCTCGGCACCGAACTCGGGCCAGTAGCGGCTGACCGGATCGTCCAACCGCACCTGGCCGCGCTGCACCAGCAGCAGGACGCACGCGCTCGTGAGGCCCTTGGTCCCGGAGAACATCAGATGCACAGTGTCGCGATCCCACGCCCGTCCGGTGTCCGGGTCCGCCGTACCGCCCCACAGGTCGACCACGAGCTCGCCCCGGTGGTACGCCGCGAACGCCGCGCCCAGCTCGCCGCGCTCGGTGAAGTTGCGCTCGAATGCCTCGCCGACGTCCTCGTATCCCGCTGCTGTCCACATAGGAGATGATAGTACCGATCGTTCTTAAGTAGGTCCAGCTCGGTAAGGTGGACCGTGGAGGTGGTGGCCCGATGCCGGTCAAGGCAGGGGAACGGCTGGATCCGGAGGCGACCAAGGCCCGGATCCTGAAGGCGGCGGCGGACGTGTTCGGCCGGCGCGGGATCCATGCGGCCGGGATCAACGAGGTCGTCGAGGCAGCCGGGGCATCCAAACTCACCATCTACAAGAACTTCGGCTCCAAGGAAGGGCTGGTCGAGGCGGTTCTCACAGACCGCACGCAGCGGGTCCGGGCGTGGCACCACCAGGCCGTCGAGCAAGCCGGCGGAGACGCGAGAGAGCGCGTTCTCGCGGTCTTCGACCTGGTCGCGAGCTGGTACGCCGAAGCCGGGTTCCGCGGCTGCGCGATGATGAACGCGGCCACCGAGGACCGCGGGCAGGACGGCGCCCCGCGACGGCTCGCGCAGGACCATCTCGCCTTCTACCGCTCACTGTTCGAGCGACTGCTGAGCGAGGCGCGCGACCCGAAAGCATCGGCGCGGCAACTGGTCGTCGTACTGGAGGGTGCGACACTGATCAGCGCGGTGGACCAGGATCCCGGGCTGGGCGCGGAGGCACGGGTCATCGTGGAGACACTGCTCGACGCGGCATTCTGAGCAGTACGGCGACACACGCGACGCCGGCGCCGGCCGCCAGCAGGAACGCCGCGCGGAAACCTGCTTGTTCCGCAACGAATCCGCCGAGCGGACCCGCGGCCATCACCCCGAGATCCCAGAACGACGTCATCACGCCCATCGACACCCCGGGCCGCAGACCCCGGACCCGATCCAGCGTCATCGAGACGCACGCCGGGTAGACCAGCGCCAGCCCGAGTCCGGCCAGTGCGGTGAAGATCGTTGCGCCGACCGGCCCGTTCGCTTCGGCGATCCCGATCAGCGCGGCAATCTCCACGGCGACGGTCGAGGCCGCGACCACGCGTCCGCCGTACCGATCGACCAGCGGACTCCCGGCGAACCGGACCACCAGGAAGGCCGCCGCGAACACCGCGAGCGCGACGTCGTCGACACCGATCCCGTCGGCCCGCAGCCGCAGTACGAGCAGCGCCGCCACCGTGCCGTAGCAGTACGCCGCCAGCCCGATAATTGCCCCGGGCAATGGAACTCCCCGCGGCACCATCTCCCGGATCGGCGCCAACCGCTCGCCCCGACCCGGCTCACGCCGCGTCGTCAAGACCAGCGCGGCCGACGCAGCGGACAGCGCGACAACCACCCACCAAACCCGATCTCCCACGAGAGTTCCCAGTAATGGGCCGGCGGCCAGACCACCCCACATCGACAGGCCGAACCAGCCCGCCACTCGACCGCGCTGCGCCGTCCGCGTCCCCGCCAGGACCCAGGGCAGAGCGGCCGAGAACAGCGCCGCCTCACCCGCACCCATCACCAAACGAGCCGCCATCAGCACACCCAGGCTCGGAGCTAACAGTTGCCCTAGGCCCCCAAGAGCGGCCAGCACTCCCCCGGCGACGACCACCGGACGCGACCAGCCCGCATCCGCCAGCCATCCGGCGAACGGCCGGCCGCACGCGGTCGCGAGGAACGCGATCCCGACCGCGGTCCCACTCGCCAGCGCGCCGCCGCCGAACTTCTCCGGCACGTACGACGGCAACGCCTGCAAGGCGGCCCCGAACGCCAGATACCCACACAGCACCGCCACCCACAACCGCCGCACCGGAACCATCACCCATAGATAGTACCGCTCGTTACCATCTCTCGCCAGGCGCCGCCCACCTCACCCGCGCCCCGCCCTCGCCGAACCCCCGCCTCCTGGATGCGACCTTGAGCACCCACCAACCATTTTCAGCACCGTCATTTGGTTGACCGGCGCCCAAGGTCACCGCTCCGTGGTTGGCCGGAGCCCAAAGACGCGCCGCTGGGGCTACCTGGGTCGGTTGAGGAGGACGATCTCGCAGTCGTAGTGCTGGGAGGCGGTCATGTGGCCGCGGAACCAGAGCAGCGGGACGCGCGTCGGATCGCCGGGAGCCACGATCGGACGGAGGTTGTCGGCGGTCGAGTTCTCGGTGACCGGCGTCCACGCCCACGTGGCCCCGCCGTCCGCCGTACGAGCGTGAAAGATCTCGTGGTGCTTCAGCGCGGTCCCGTCGCGGGGGTCGATCGGGGTGGAGACGTAGAGCGAGTCGACGTCGTACGGGTCGAGCGCGACCAGGCCGGTGTAGTCGTTCTCGTGCGGCAGGAGACCGTGCCCGGCCTTGGCCAGTTGCTGCACCTGCCAGGTCCCGCCCGGAGCCAGGCGCGCGTAGAAGAAGCGGTGATCCGGCACCGGATGGTCCCGGGCGAAAGCGTTTTCTGGTGTTTCCGGTACGTCGTGGCGGGCCAGCAGGATCGCCGCGAGGGTGCCGTCGCCGGCGCGGCGGATGTCGACGGTCCAGCAGTGCGTCATCGGCTCGCCGTCCCAGACCGAGTCGGCTGCGAGGACCGTGGTCAGTTCGACCTGCGACGGCGCGTCGGCATCCAGCGCGCTGTCGTCCACCACGGTCCCGTCGGTACGGTGCAGCGCACCGGCCTCCAGGTACCCGTGGTAGATCGAGTTGTTGTAGTCGCGCGGGTGGTGATCCGTCGTGATCAGATCTACGCGCGTCGGCGTGGAGACATAGCGCGTGTAGCCGTTGACGTAGCCGATCTTCGGGCGGGTGAAGAGCTTCCCGGCGTACATCCAGGTGTCGCCCTCGTCGTCCGACACCAGCGCACACGGGTCGTCGTTGACCGCTCTCGCGAAGCAGTACAACCGGCCGTCGAGTTCGTGCAGGTTCGAATACGTGACGCCACGACCGCCGGTGAACTCGCTCCAGTCGAACGACTGCTCCGGGCCCCACTTCCGCGGATCGCCCGGCTCGCTCACCCGCCACCGCGTCAGGTCGTCGGTCTTGTGCTTCGTGTACACGGCCAGCCAGCGCCCGTCCCTGCGTCGCCACAATGCCGGCACATCATGATCGTCGGCCTCGAACCGCTCATGCAGTACGACGACCTCCACCGAGCCGGTGCGCAAATCCACCACGCTCAACTCGACGTTGCCGGCTCGCGCATCTCCCCCGGGTCCCTCCGGCGCCGCGATCGACCCGACGACAAGCACACCGCCGTCCGGATCCACCACCGCCCGCTCATCCTGGAACCAGCACCAAGCACCGTTGTCGTTGATCACCCGAGCCGCGTCCATGGCCACTCAGTCTGGCAGCAAACCGATCTCATGGGTAAGCGCTTGCCAGCATGTGGTCGGCGTCCCGTGCGACGATCGGAGGATGCCGATCGATCAGCACCTTCTGCTCGCGTTCCTGCTGACCACGACGATCGCGATGGTCACGCCCGGACCGGACATGCTGTTCATCCTCGGCTGCGGGATGCGCAGCGGGCCGCGGGCCGGGCTGCTGGCGACGGCCGGGGTCGCGACGAGTGAGGCGGTGCACGTCGCGGTGGCCGCGGCCGGGTTGGCCGCGTTGTTCGCGGCGGTGCCGGTCGCGTTCACCACGGTGCGGATCGTCGGCGCGGCGTACCTGGTCTATCTCGGTGTGCAGATGATCCGGCACCGCAACGATCCCGTCGACGAGACGCCGGCCGGCCAGGCCGCGATGTCGGGGCGGAAGGCCTACCTCGCCGGGCTGACCACGAACCTGCTGAACCCGAAGATGGTCACGTTCACGATCGCGTTCCTGCCGCAGTTCGTGGTGCCGTCGCGGGGTCAGGTGTGGCTGCAGTTCGTGGTGCTCGGGGCGATCCTGATCGTCCTGGAGTTCCTGGTCGACGGGACGGTCGGCCTGCTGGCCGGGCGGATCGGGAACTGGCTGCGCACCCGGCGTACCGCCCGGCGCCGGATCGACACCGCCACCGGCGGCATCTTCATCGGACTCGGCGTCCGCCTCGCTCTTCTGCGTTAGTTGAGGCTGAATCCGCCGGTCCAGGCGACCTTCTCGCCGACGGCGAGTGTCAACTGGAGGAAGCCGGCCGCTTCGAGCTCGCGGGCGCGCTTGAGCGAGCCGGCGTCGACGGCCTGCAGACCGCCGGCGGAGACGATGCCCACCAGCAGCGCCTTCGCGTCGGCGTCGTCACCCGCGACCAGGACGGTCGTCGGCGCGTCGCCGGCCTTACCGGTGGCGACCGTGGCGGCGAAGTTGGTGTTGAAGGCCTTCAGCACCTTGGAGTCCGGGAGCTGCTCGGCCAGCTCGGCGGCCGCGGAACCGTCCGCGGGAACCACCAGCGAGTCGAACGTCTCGAAGTTCAGCGGGTTGCTGATGTCGACGACGACCTTGCCGGCCAGCTGATCGGCCCGGTCGGCGAGCACCTGACCGAAGGCCGGGTACGGCGTCGCGAGGATCACGACCTCACCGGTGACCGGCTTGTCCTTGTCGGTGGAGTTGAACAGTTCGACGGTGTTGCCGCCCTTGGCGACGACGGCCGCGATCGCCTGTCCCATGTTCCCGCTGCCGATGATGCTGACGTGCGTCATACCCGCTCCTTTTGATTGTACCTTCAATCATCACGATAGCGCAGAATGGTTGTAGCTACAACCATTAGGATGGTGCCGTGAGCACACGGTGGCTGGACGACGCGGAGATGACGGCCTGGGTGCGGCTGGCCGCCGTTCTCGAACTGCTGCCCGGTGTCCTCGACTCGCAACTGCGACGGGACGCCGAGCTGACCCATTACGAGTACTACGTGCTGGCGATGCTGTCCGAGGCGCCGAAGCGGACACTGCGGATGACCGCGCTGGCGCAGCGGACCAACGCCACGCTCCCCCGGCTGTCACACGTGGTGAAGCGCCTCGAGGACCGCGGGATCGTCGAGCGGTTCCCCTGCCCGGAGGACGCCCGCGCCACCAACGCGCGGCTGACCGCGGCCGGCTGGAAGAAGATCCGCGCGACCGCGCCCGGTCATGTCGAGACGGTCCGGCAGCACGTCATCGACGTACTCACGCCCGAGCAGATCACCCAGCTTGCCGCGATCACCGGCGCGATCCTCGAATCGGTCGACCCCGACGGCAACCTCAGGCCGGTGTATCGCCGCTGAGATCCAGCAGGACCTTCGACGCGACGGTGCGGTCGGTCGCGAGGTCGAACGCGGCGCGCGCCTCGTCGAGCGGGAACGTGTGCGTGACGATCGGGTCGACGGGCAGCCCGCCGGCCAGCCACGCGATCGCGGTGTCGAACTCGTGGTCGAACCGGAACGCACCGGTCAGCGTCAGCTCACGGGTCATCAGCAGGCTCCCCGGGAACGCGGTGTCGCCTCCTGGCAACGATCCGACCTGTACGACGGTGCCGCCCCGGCGGACCCGCTCCAGACAGGTCCGCAACCCAGCCGCCGTACCCGACGCCTCGATCGCGACGTCGATCGCGTCCGGCCAGTCCGCCGTACCGACGCGGATCGTGTGCGTCGCTCCGACCTCACGCGCCAGTGCGAGCGGCGCCTCCTGCAGATCGGTCGCGATCACCTCTCGCGCACCCGACCGACGCAACGCCGCCACGACGAGCAGCCCGATCGGTCCCGCGCCGGTGACGAGCACCCGCTTCCCGTCCACGGCGCCTTCGCCGGCCTGCCGTACGGCGTGAATCGCCACCGACAACGGCTCCGCGAGTACGGCGGTGCGCAGCGCCAGCCCCTCCGGTAGCACCCGCACCTGGTCGGCACGGACGATCAGCTCCTGCACGAACCCGCCCTGAATGTGCGGGTCCCGCGCCGCACTCCCGAGATAGTTGCTGTAGGCACAGATGTTCCGCTGGTCCTGGAGACATTCCGGGCAGGAACCGCACGGCGTCGCCGGGTGGATCCCGACCGGCGTGCCGGCCGGAAGGTCGCCGGCGCTGACTCGCCCGACCACTTCGTGCCCGAGCACCAGCGGCTGCTTGATGCGGAAGTCCCCCACCCCGCCGTCGTGGTAGTAGTGCAGGTCCGACCCGCAGATCCCGCCGTACGCGATCCGCACCGCGACCTGCCCCGCCCCCGGCTCGACGTCCGGCCGCTCCTCGACCCGCAGATCCCCCGCACCGTGCGCGACACACGCGTACACGTACCCACCACCCTCAACTCGCCGACGAACCGACCCTATCCGGGTCGCCTCCTCGAACCGAATGTATCGGCGGGAGGCGTGGGGGCCTCCGTTTGTGTAGGGGGGGAACTGTCATGAGCAACACAGTCGGGCCGCAACGCAAGCGCACCACCATCGGCGTACGGCGGAACTCGCGGCGGGTGATCGTCGCGATCAACATCATCGAGGCCGTGATCGCCCTGCCGTGTCTCGTCGCGGCGTACGGGCTCGCGGAGCATCTCGTCGCGGCCCAGGAGACCGCCGGACCGCACCAGGTCGTCAGCCAGTCGGTCGCGCACCTCGCGATCACGCTGAACATGAGTCTGCTGATCGTCGGCGCGGCCGCCGGGGCGGTCGGCAGCGTGATCCAGCAGAGTATGGCGTTCGCTCGCAACGCCGCACCGGATCATCCGGTCGCCTGGTACGTCATGCGCCCGCTGTGGTCCGCCCTGCTCGGTTCGGTCTCGGTGATCGCCGTCAACACCGGCCTGCTCAGCATCGGCGACGACACCACGTCCAGCGCCGCGGTCGCCGTTCTCGTCCTGACCGGCTGCCTGGCCGGCCTGTTCACCGACCAGGTCCTGCGCCGTCTCCGCCGCATGCTCGACCGCGGCCCGCGTCCACGCACCAACTAGGGGGAGCAAAGAATGGCCACGACGTACAAGATCCATCCGGCGATCGGCATCGCCCGGGTCGGCAACAGTCCGGACGAGTTCTTCGTCGGACCGGAGCACCTCGGCGAACGACCGGAACCACCGGGCGGGTTCAAGGACGCCCAGTGCCGCGTCAAACGGCAGGCGGCGCGCTTCCGGATCTTCGCGCACCACGACGACGGCAACGTCGAGGAGATCGACGACGCGGCCGCCGAGATCTCGTGGACCGTTCACCTGGTGAACGCCAAGGCCGCGCACCCGAACCGCGGCAACAGCGAGCCCGCCGGTCAGCTCACGATCGACCCGGGCGCGCGGACCCTCACCGGGCCCGATCAGCGCGAGCTCCTCGACACCGGCACGATCGACTTCTCCGGACAACCGCCGGTGACCGTGCCACTCGGTGAGATCCGCACCGACGACGACAACCACCTGCTCGTCCTCGGCGGGCACGGCGCCGCCGCGTCACCGGCCGGCAACGTGATCGGCAGCTTCTGGGGCAACGCCGGCTGGTACGACGACGTGTCGGACGGACCGGTGACGGCGACGATCACCTTGCGCTCGGACAACTCGACGCCGTCGGTCGAGGGCGCCTGGGCGATCGTCGCGCCGCCGAAGTTCGCGCCGCACCAGGACAGCGTGACCACGCTCTACGACCGGGTCCTGCAGCACATGATCGACCTCGGACACGTACCCGCGCCGACCACGACGTCGTACACGAACGACGTCTATCCGATCCTGCAGCGCGCCCGCGACATGCGGTGGGTGGAAGGGATCTTCGGCGCGCACAGCTGGCCGGATCCGGTGACGTCGCAGCCGCTCGTCGACGCGATCTTCGCGCGACTCGACCCGCCCGGCGACATGCCTGCCCTCAACGGGAGCGACTCCGCGCTGACGCCGACGCAGTACGCGCACATGCAGCGCTGGCAGGCCGGCAACTACACGGCGGACTGGGCCGGCGTACCGGAACCGCAGACCGACCTGACCCCGGACGGCATGGATCGCGCGGCCCTCGAGGCCTGTGTCGGCGGCGCGTTCTTCCCCGGGATCGAGGCCGGCGGGCTGTCCGCGGGCGACCGGCCGATCATCGAGACGACGTACACCGCGGCGTTCCGGATCTCGTCCACCGCCGGCACGATCAGCCAGGCGATGGCGTTGCCGTGGCACGCCGACTTCAAGGCGTGCGGTGACAACTGGTGGCCGGTGCCGCGGCCGAACGACGTGATCGTGCAGGACACCGGCAGCCCGGGTCGCTGGGATCGCGACGTCACGAGCATGGACGACATGGTCACGCTGTGGCACACGCTCGGGTTCGTCGTCGAGCAGGGCGCCGAGCACGTCGAGGTCGAGCACTGCGACGAGTCGTCGATCACGCTGCTCACCCCCGAGCTGCGTTTCATCGACGTACCGCAGGGGCCGATGGGCATGGTGCGCGAGGCCGCGCTGGCGATCAGCTTCGAGGTGCTGTCGCCGGGGTCCGCCGTCACGCTCGACTACGCCCCCGGAGGTGCGCCGGCGCATCCGCAACTGGTGGCCGCCACCACGTCGGTCACCGTCGGCCCGACCGCGCCAAACGGCGTGGCGACCGCCCGGTTGTGGGTCGTGTACCGGACCGGCACGGCGCCGTCGTCCATCCCGCCGCAAGTACTCACGGTCCGCGAGGCCGCGTCCGGCCAGACCTGGGACGTGACAGTCACCGGCAACACGGTCGCGCGTACGACGGCTGCCACCGCGCTGGTACTGGATCGCTCGGGCAGCATGAGCGAGGACCGCGGCGACGGTCAGAGCAAACACGTGGCGCTGCAGCAGGCGGCGAACATCTTCGTCGACCTGATGCTCGAAGGCGACGGTGTCGGCATCGTCCGGTACAACGAGGACGCGCAGCCGTTGCAGTCCGTCCTCGAGCTCGGCGCGGGCGGGCTGTCCGACGTGAACCGCAACGCGACCCACGACACGATCAACGGCACCGGCCTCGATCCGCAGGGCGCGACGTCGATCGGCGACGGCATCTTCGAGGGCCGCGCGCTGCTCGACGCGGCCCCGCCGTACGACGTGAAATCGCTGGTCGTCCTCACAGACGGCATCGAGAACAGTCCGCGGATGATCTCGGACGTCGCCGCGCAGATCAACGAGCGCACGTACGCCGTCGGACTCGGTCAGCCGCAGAACATCAGCGTGCCCGCGCTGCAGACGATCTCCGGCAACAACGGCGGGTACCTGCTGGTGACGGGCGCGATCACCACCGACAACAGGTTCCTGCTGCAGAAGTACTTCCTGCAGGTGCTGGCCGGGATCAGCAACGCCGAGGTGGTGCTCGACCCGGACGGCGAGCTGAGTCCCGGCGCGGTGCACCGCATCCCGTTCCAGCTCTCGGACGGTGACTCGGGTGTGGACGTCGTACTGCTGACGCCTCGTCCGGATGCCGTCGACTTCCGGCTCCAGACACCCAACGGTCTCCTGATCGAACCGTGGCGGGCGCAGGCCGAGCCGGCGATGCGGTACGTGACCGGCGACGGCGTCGCGTACTACCGGATCACCCTGCCCGTCCAGCTCCGGCCGGGCCGTTTCGACCAGGCCGGGACCTGGCACGCGTTACTCACGATCGGGCGGCCGCATACCGGGAGGACCCCTGATGACTCCGATGGCGTCGACCTGTCGATCCTCCGCGGCCGGGCCAACCAGCCGATGCGACCGGCCGCACCCACGCGGCGCCCGTTCGAGTTCGAGCGCGCCTTCGCGGTCGCGAACGAACCGGCCGGGGACGAGCAGCAGCCGGGACGGCGTGGCCTTCCGTACAGCCTGGTGGTGCACTCCTACTCGAACGTGTCGCTGCGCGCCGTGGCCGACCAGCGATCCTTCGAGCCGGGCGCCGAGGTGACTGTGCGGGCCACGCTCACTCAGTCCGGCGTGCCGGTCGACGGCGATCCGTCGGTCTGGGCCGATGTCACGCGCCCGGATGGTTCGTTGGCGACGCTGAGCCTGGCTCCGGCTGGGCCCGGGGAGTTCGCGGGGACCTTCGGTACGACGCTGCCTGGCGTCTACCGGATCCGCGTACGCGCCCGCGGCCGTACTCGCGTGGGCCGGCCGTTCACGCGGGAACGGACGCTCACCGCGGCCGTGTGGCGCGGCGGCGACAACCCACCAACTCCTTCTGGCGGTGACTCGTTCTGCGAGTGGTTGTCCTGCCTGTTCAAGGACGGGGTCATCGACGAGAAGCTGATCGAGCGGCTGCGGCGGCTCGGGTTCGACCTCGACGCACTTCGCAAGTGCCTGCGCGGTTGCGGTTGCTGATCGTGTCTACGACGTACGACGTCGTTGTCGCCGGCGGAGGGCCCGCCGGCGCAGCGACCGCCCTGCGACTGGCTGCTTCGGGGTTCTCCGTCGCGCTACTCGAACGCAGCCGCTTCGATCGTCCGCGGGTCGGTGAAACGCTTGCCCCCAGCATCCAGCCGTTGCTGCGGGACCTCGGGGTCTGGGGGCAGTTCGTTGCCCTGGGCCCGTTGCCGTCCTGGGGCACCCGGAGCATCTGGAGCAGCACGGAACCGGCCGCGCACTCGCATCTCGAGAACGGCTACGCCAGCGGGTGGCATGTCGATCGCCGGCTCTTCGACCGGATGCTCCTTGACGCGGCGGTCGACGCCGGAGTGGCGGTCGCGTTGGGCACGTCCCTTGTCGGCTCCCGGTACGACGGCCTGTGGCAACTCACCTGCTCCGGCGGCCGTCGCCTCACGGGCCGGGTCCTGATCGACGCGACCGGCCGCTCGGCCACCATCGGGCGGTCGCTCGGCGCGCGGCGTATCGCCTTCGACCGCCTGGTCGGGATCACGGCCCAATGGAACGGCGTGGATGTCACCGCCGAGCAGTACCTGCTGATCGAGTCGGTCTCCGACGGCTGGTGGTACACCGCACCCCTTCCCGGGAACGTGATGGTCGGCATGTTCATGACCGACGCCGACATCTGCCGCCGCCACAACCTCGCGGCCCCAAGGCCCTGGCGTGCCCACCTCGCATCCGCGACCGCAACCGCACTCCGCGTCGACGCCGCCCTCCGCTCAACCACACCGGACGGCAACTCCGCCGTACGCCTGGCGCCAGGTCCCCGGCTGCACTCCGCCGTACATCCGGCGACAGGTCCGCGGGTGTACTCCGCAGCCAGCCATCGCCTAGTACGGCCCGGTGACAGCCGCCCCTGGCTCGCAGTCGGCGACGCCGCGCTCGCCGTCGACCCCATCTCAGGCAGCGGCGTACCCCGAGCCCTCCGTACCGCCGAAGCCGCCGCAACAACAGCCGCCCACCTGCTCACCCACCCCGCCGACCGCAGCCCGCTCACCTCGTACGAGTCCACCCGCAACGCCGAGTGCACCACGTACCTGTCCACCCGCGCCGACTACTACGCCGTCGCCCTCCCCCATCCAAACCCCTTCTGGTCCCGGCGCCGGGCCCTCGAAGCTACCGGTGGAGGGTCGGGCGGTAGATGAGTTCCTGAGTGTTGCCGTCGAGGGTGCGGGCCTCGAGCAGCTCAAGATCGAAGTCGGCCGCGCCCCCGAACACCGGATCCACCCCGGTCCGGCCGGTGATCACCGGAAACACCGTCACCTGAACCCGATCGACCAGCCCGGCAGCCAGCAGCGCCCGGTTCAGCGACAAGCTGCCGTGCGACCGCAACGGCACATCGGACTCTTCCTTCAGCCGCGCAACGATCTCGACGGCATCCCCGCTCGCCACCGTCGCATCCGGCCAGTCGAGCGGCTCCCGCAACGTGCTCGACACGACCGTCGCCGGCAACTCCCGCATCCGCGTCACCCATGCATCCCGAGCCTCGTCGCCCTCGGCACTCGCCGCCAGCATCTCCGCATGCGCCCTGTACGTGGTGGCCCCGAACACCATCCGCAACTCCCCCGAATACAAACCCAGCCGCCGCTCGAGCAACTCCGGCCCTTGCTTCCCCCAATACCCACCCCAGTCACCGCTGTGCGCCCCGAACCCATCGAGGCTGGAAAAGACGTCGAACGTATAGGTAGCAGTCATCACGCGCTCCTCAAGTAGGTCGGCCACTCACCCCTACTACGAACCGATCGCCGCCGATCCGACACGCAGGTAGAGATCCCGAAGCAAACAGATCTCCGCGCCGTGATGAATCAGCTCGACATTCGTGTACAACATCTTCTTAGCCATCGGCGCGTGCGCGAACGCGGCCGGCTCCCCCTGCGGCTCCGCGAGTCCCGCCGTACCCATCGTGCGTACGCCGTCGATCCAGACCGCGTACTCCGCATCGAGCTGCCGCAACGCCTGCTCGGCCGTCCCCGCGTAGCAGTACGTCTGCTCGCCGACCGCCGGCCCTCCGAACTGCTTCCCGTTCGTCGACGCGAGCCCACCGATCAGGTGCGCCATCCGCCAGGCAATCGTCGTCACCGGCTCCAGCTCGTACGGCGGCTCGGCATAGTCCATCGTGAACTCACCGGCCCCCAACGACACCGGCGCCGAACTCTGCCCACGCCGGCTCACCGTCCAGCAGTCAGCCACCGGCTCCCAGAAATACTCTTCGTCACTCAGCCCCTCCAGCCGAGGCCGCAGCCGCCCCTGCCAATGCGCGTCGATCTGATCAACCACCTCAGCACCCCAGTCAACATCCATCCCCAGACCGTACTGTCACGAGGTCAGCGGAAGTCGCGGGACTTGGTGCGGGCGGCCAGGGGGAGGCGTTGGAGGTGGTCGGCGGAGAGGTTGGTTACCTCGCCGGCGCGTTCTACGCGGCCGCGGATGATCATGGCGGCGGCGTTGCGGGCCACGGCGGCGTGGCGGTGCCAGCAGCCGACGGTGATGACGATGTTCGCCATACCGGTCTCGTCCTCGAGGTTCATGAACGTGACACCCGAAGCGGTGGCCGGGCGCTGGCGATGGGTGACCACCCCGGCGACCCGGACGCGGGCGCCGTCGGGGGCCTGGCGAAGTTCGGCCGCGGACAGGATGCCGTCGGCGCGGAGCCGGTCGCGGACCCGTTGCATCGGATGGCTGTCGGTGGTGATCGAGGTGGACCACAGATCCGCCATATCGGCCTCGATGTCACTCATCCCGGGCAGCGTCGGCGGCGGGCCGGCCGCGGTGATCCCGGCCAGCTGGCCCGGACGCTCCTCGGCCGCCCGGCCCGCCTCCCACAAGGCCTGCCGCCGGTCGAGCCCGAAGCAGTCGAATGCCCCCGCGGTCGCCAGCGCCTCGACCTGTGCCGCGGTGATCCCGGTACGCCGGACCAGGTCGGCCATCTCGGTGAACGGCCCGCCCCGATCCCGCTCCTCGACGATCAGCTTCGCGCCCTTCTCCCCCACGGTGCGTACTTCGGCCAGCCCGAGCCGGACCGCGAACGCCCCGTCCCTCCGGTGCACCGTGGTGTCGAACGGCGCCCGCGGATCGAACGGACCCACCAACGGCTGCGGATCGGCCAGACACGCGTCGAGACCGGTCGGCCCAGTCAGCTCCTGCCCCTCGACCAGCAGCTCGAGCCCCGCGTCGACCCCCGAGAGCTCCAGGTGCGGACGGCGTACCTCGACACCGTGCCGGCGGGCGTCGGCGACCAGGGACTGCGGTGAGTAGAACCCCATCGGCTGTGCCCGGAGCAGCGCGGCCAGGAACGCGGCCGGGTAGTGCAGCCGCAGCCACGTGCTGGAGTAGACGAGCAGCGCGAAGCTGATCGAGTGCGACTCGGCGAACCCGAAGTTCGCGAACGCCTCGATCTTGGCGTAGATCTCGTCGGCCAGCTCCCCGGTGATCCCGTTGCCCGCCATCCCGGCGTACAGCTTGTCCTTCAGGGACGAGATCTTCTCGATACCGCGTTTGGACCCCATCGCGCGGCGCAGCAGGTCGGCCTCGTCGCCGTCGATCTCGCCGACCGCCATCGCCATCTGCATCAGCTGCTCCTGGAACAGCGGCACGCCCATGGTCCGCTCCAGCACCGGCTCCAGCTTCGGGTGCAGGTAGGTGATCGGCTCCTCCCCGGTCCGGCGGCGGATGTACGGATGCACGGCGCCGCCCTGGATCGGGCCGGGCCGGATCAGCGCGATCTCGGTGACCAGGTCGTAGAACCGCCGCGGTTTCAGCCGCGGCAGGGTTGCCATCTGCGCGCGGGACTCCACCTGGAACACCCCCACCGAGTCCGCGTGGCAGAGCTGGTCGTAGACCCCGGCCTCCTCCCGCGGGATCGTGTGCAGCTCCCACGACTCCCCGATCCGCTCGCGGACCATGTCCAGGCAGTACTGCAGCGCGGCCAGCATGCCGAGCCCGAGCAGGTCGAACTTGACCAGCCCCATCCACGCGCAGTCGTCCTTGTCCCACTGCAGGACCGTGCGGTTCTCCATCCGGGCGTGCTCGATCGGCACCACCTCGCCGACCGGGCGCTCGGTCAGCACCATCCCGCCGGAGTGGATCCCCAGGTGCCGCGGGAACTTCAGCAGCTCGGTCGCCATCCCCACCACCTGCGGCGGGATGTCGTGCTCGGTCGACGTGATCTCCGGGCTCCAGCCGTCCACCTGTTTCGACCACGCGTCCTGCTGACCGACGGAGTACCCCAGCGCCTTGGCCATGTCCCGGACGGCGGACTTCGGGCGGTACGAGATCACGTTCGCCACCTGGGCGGCGTTGTGCCGGCCGTACTTGGAGTAGACGTGCTGGATCACCTCCTCGCGGCGTCCGGAGTCGAAGTCGACGTCGATGTCCGGCTCCTCGGCGCGGGTGGTGGCCAGGAACCGCTCGAACGGCAGGTTGTAGAGGATGCTGTCCACCGCGGTGATCCCGAGCGCGTAGCAGACCGCGGAGTTCGCCGCCGATCCCCTGCCCTGACAGAGGATCCCGTGGTCGTGCGCGAACCGGACGATGTCCTCCACGATCAGGAAGTACCCCGGGAACTCCTTCTCCTCGATCACGGCCAGCTCGCGGGTCAACCGCTCGTACGCGTCCGGGCGTTGTTCGCGGGTCCCGTACCGCTTCGCGGCGCCCTCGAAGGTCAGGTGCCGCAACCACGACATCGGGGTATGACCGTCGGGTACGTCGCGCAACGGCAGCTTCGGCTTCGCGCGGGCGAGGTCGAACGCGAGCTGGTCCGCCAGCGTCACCGAGCGCGCCACCGCCCCGTCGTACCGCTGGAAGCGGGCGGTCATCTCCGCCCCGGAGCGCACAAACGCCATCCCGCTCGACGGCAGCCAGCCGTCCATCGCGTCCAGGTCGCGACGGGCCCGTACGGCGGCCAGCGCGGCCGCCAGCTTGTGCTGGGCCGGGGTCGCGTAATGAACGTTGTTCGTGGCAACTACCGGGAGGCCGCGGTCGGCGGCCAGGCCGGCCAGGACCCGGTTCCGCGTGGTGTCGGCGGGGACGTGGTGGTCGATCAGCTCGACGACCACCCGGTCCTTGCCGAACAGCGCGGTCAGCCGGTCGAGCTCGCGGCCGGCCGCCGTCGGACCGTCGGCATGCCCCCCGAGCTCCAGCGCCTGCCGGACCAGCCCCTTGCGGCAACCGGTGAGAATCACCCAGTCGCGACCGACCGAGGCCAACTCCTCCAAGACATAGACCGGCTTCCCCTTCTCTCCGCCGGCAAGCTGCGCCTCGGTGATGGCACCGGCCAAGGCGTGATACCCCTCCTGCCCCTCGGCCAGCACCAGCAGGTGACTGCCCTCAGGGTCGGCCACCCCGTTCTGCGGGCCGGTCAGCCCCAGCGACAGCTCCGCCCCGAACACGGTCGGCATCGAGTACGCCGCCGCGGCCTCGGCGAACCGCGCGGCGCCGTAGAACCCGTCGTGATCGGTCAGCGCCAGCGCGTGCAGCCCTTGCCGCACAGCCGCCTCGACCAGATCCTCCGGCTGCGAGGCGCCGTCCAGAAAGGAGAAGTTCGAGTGGACGTGGAGCTCGGCGTACGGCACCGAATGCTCCGGCCGGGCGGCCTTCGAAGCCACATACGGCCCCCGATGCTGCGACCACGCCGGACTGTCACCGCCGTCCCCCGTCACCGGCCGCCCACCATGACTACCCGGCCGCGAGCGGTCCGAGAGCTTGCGCTCCAGCTCGGACCACTTGATCGGCGGGTTGTTGTACCCCATGACCACATATTAGAACACGTGTTCGACACCGCAAAATCTGCGCGGGAGGTAGCCTGCTAGTAAGTCGAGGGGGCACGACGGGTGGACGAGCACACGGACAAGCTCACCCTGGCGCGGCAGGCCTACACGGCACGGGACTGGGCCACCGCCGCGGCGCTCTTCGACGTGGTCGCGACCGAGCAGCTGACCTCGACCGACCTCACCGCGTACGCCGATGCCGCCTGGTGGCTCGGCCGGATCGAGGACACCCTGCGGCTGAACGCCGCCGCGTGCGACGCCTTCCTGGCCGCCTTCCGGCCGGTCGAGGCCGCCTGGACCGCCATGGTGCTGGGCATTTTCCACCTGGGACGTGGTGACGAGCCACAGGGCATGGGCTGGATCGGCCGGGCCGGACGTCTGCTGCAGGGAGCACCCGAGTGCAAGGTGCACGGCTACCTGCTGCACCTGACCGAGGTGGAGACGAACCTGCAGGCAGGCCGGCCCGCGGCAGCGGCGGATGCGGCCCGCCGGACACAGGACCTCGGCCGCAGGCTCGGCCAGCCAGACCTGGTGGCTCTGGGCCTGAACGGCGAGGGCCGCGCCCTGATCAGGTCCGGCCAGGTGGCCGACGGGCTGAGGTTGCTCGACGAGGCGATGATCACCGTCCTGGACGGCCGGCTCGACCCGTTCGCGTCGGGCACTCTCTACTGCCACACCGTCGCGACCTGTCACCAGGTCGCCGACATCCGCCGGATGAGCCGCTGGATCGGCCTGACCGAGCAATGGCTGGCCACCTTCCCCGCCGCCGTCGCGTTCGGGGGCTTGTGCGCGGTCCACCGGGCGCAGCTCCAGTTGCTCCGCGGCGAGTGGGACGAGGCCGAGCGAACCGCGCTGCGGGTCGTGACGGACCTGGACGCCAACCGGATCGACTACGCCGCGGAGGCCTGGTACGTCGTGGCCGAGGTACGCCGGCTGCGTGGCGATCCGAGCGCCGCCGACGCGTACGACGAAGCACATGCCCGCGGGCGGGATCCGCAGCCGGGACGCGCGCTGCTGCAGCTTCAGAAGAACCAGCCCGCAGCCGCCGCGACGTCGGTGCGCTCTGCCGTGGCCGCGGCCGGCCCCGACCCGCTGCGCCGGGCCCCGCTGTGGGCCGCGGCCGTTGAGATCGCGATCTCCGCGGGCCGGCTGGAGGAGGCGTCGTCCGCGGCCTCCGAGCTCACCGCGACGGCAGCGACCTTCGGCACCTCGGGGCTGGAGGCGATGGCGGCGGCGGCACGCGGCGCGGTGCTACTGGCCCAGGACCACGCGGAGGAGGCGCTTCCGGTACTCCGTGACGCGTGCCGGCGCTGGCACGAACTCGGTGCGGCGTACGACGCCGCCGCAGTCTGTGTCCGGCTCGCGGTCGCCTATCGGGCGCTCGGCGACGAGACGTCTGCCGCTGCCGAGGTCGCACGGGCCGAGGCGACCTTCGAGCGGCTGGGAGCCTACCGCCAGGCCCTGGGCGCGCCCGACGGATTGACCGGCCGCGAGTGCGAGGTGCTGTCACTCGTGGCCGACGGCCGCTCCAACCGGGAGATCGGCCGGGCGCTGCACATCAGCGACCGCACGGTCGCGCGACACCTGACGAACGCCTTCCACAAGATCGGTGTCGCCTCACGGACCCAGGCGGCGCGCTACGCCATCGACCACGGGCTGACCGCTGGTCGGTGACGGTCGATCTACGCAGAACCGCGTAGATCACCCTCGGCAGATGGTCAATCGCACCGATGCCGGGACGGTCGCGCGCGATCTAGCGTCGCCGTACACGCACCTGTTCAGAAGGGGATCATCATGACTGACGAGCGAATCCACCGAACCGTCTCCGCAGACGGCACTGACATCGCCGGACGAGTACAGGGCCGGGGGCCGGCGCTGGTCCTGGTCCACGGCGGGATCGGTGACGGCGACCTCGCCTGGGAGGCACTCCTCCCCCATCTCACCGACCGCTTCACCTGCTATCTGCCCAGTACCCGCGGCCGGGGCCTGTCGGGTGACAACCCGGACCACTCGCCCGCACGCTTGGAGGAGGATGTCACCGCCTTCGTGGAGAGCATCGGCGAGCCGGTCTGTCTGGTCGGCTGGTCGGGCAGCGGAGCTTGGGTACTCGGGACGGCCACACACAGCCGAGCAGTCGCCGCCGTGGCCGCGTACGAGCCGGGTGTGATGTCGGTGATGCGAGAAGACGACCGCGCCGGCACCTTCGCCATGGCGCAGAGGATGGGTACGGCGGCCGCAGACGGGCGGCTCGTGGACGCGATGCGCGCGTTCGTGCCGTGGATCTGCAACGCCGAGGAGATCACTGCCCTGGCGGAGACGAACTTCGTCGAGCGATGGGCAGGCTGCGTCCCGGCGATGCTCCGGTTCATCCAGGGTGACGCGCTCCACGAGGGACCCCGGTCCACCGATCCCGCGGTACTCAGGACGATCGGCGTACCGGTCCTGCTCCTCCGGGGCAGGCAGACACTGCTCGACAGCTGGTTCACCGACGCGGCACAGTACATCGCCCGGTACGTCGCCGACGCACACGTCCGCGAACTGCCGGGCACCGGCCAC
Source organism: Kribbella speibonae (assembly GCF_004331375.1). Lineage (NCBI taxonomy): Bacteria > Bacillati > Actinomycetota > Actinomycetes > Propionibacteriales > Kribbellaceae > Kribbella > Kribbella speibonae. The sequence goes on from NZ_SJKC01000007.1 coordinate 474,037, forward strand.
TTCGCCCCGCTGGTGGCCCCGAGCCCTCTCGCCGACGAGCTGATCTCGTTCTTCGAGTCGGCCCGGCAACCGGCGTGACGTAAATGGCTGGCCGGTGCGGTCCGCCCGTTGGTACGGTGCCGTGGTCCGTGACATTCAGGCTTGGAGGTGATGCCCCGATGAACGCTGTAGCGCTGTGGGTGCTCCCCTCCCCGTGGTCACGGGCGGGCGATTGACGTAGGTGTCGTCGGGAGCGCCACGAGACTCCCGAAAGGAAACACCTATGCACACTGTGCGTTTCACGATCTCTCGTGTTGCCGACAACCAATGGCACGCGATCGAGAACGATCTGGTCGTCGGCCGTGGTCATGCGACGCGGCGGCTCGACGGGCGGACCTTCCTCAGCATCGACACCTGGCGTGATGCCGTCTTCCACCGGCTCGCCGCCGCCATGGTGGCCGATCAGCCCCACGACCAGGTCCAGTACACGGTGGTCGACGAGACCGACCGTGATCTGCTGACCAATTGGGTACTCGCGGGATTCGCGACCTGGCGCCGCGAGGCCGAGTTCGCGGTACCCACCGGACCGTCCCGGGCGACCGTGCCGTCGGGGGTGGTCATCACGACCGCCGACGAGGCGCCGCTGCGTGAGCTGGACCGCGCGATTCGCGGCGAGGTCGACGCCGCTGTCGGCTGGCACACGATGCCCGCGGAGGTGCTGCCCTGGCAGGGCGGTACGAGGCCGATCGATCCGTCGAAGTACACGGTCGCCGTCCGGGACGGCCGGTACGTCGGACTGGTCCGGGTCGCCACGATGACCCGGCGCCCGCGCATCGGGCTGGTCGCCGTACTGGCGGCCGAGCAACGGCACGGCGTCGGCCGGGCGCTGCTCGATCATGTGCTGGACGGTCTGCACAGCTGGGGCTTCGAAGCCGCCACGGCGGAGGTCGACGAGACCAACACGGCCGCGCTGGCGCTGTTCGAGGGGCTCGGCGCGCGCCGTACGGGCACCACCCTGGAATTGGTCCGCCGGCCGGGAAAGGCGGTCTGACATGCCCAGAGCAGCAGGCGGTATCGAGGTCGAGGGCATCGTCGTCGAGTGTCTCCGGAACGCCAGCTTCCGGGTCGAACTCAGCAACGGCCACAAGGTCCTCGCCCACATCAGCGGCAAGATCCGCAAGAACTACATCAAGATCGTCCTCGAGGACCGCGTCCTGGTCGAACTCAGCCCCTACGACCTGGACCGGGGCCGCATCATCTTCCGCTACCGGAACTGATCCATCTCACACATCTCCCGTCCCGATCAAGACTAGAACATGTGTTCGACTCCGGATAATCTGAAAACATGCTTGGTCGGTTCACGGTTCGGCCGTCCGACGACGGATCCCCTGGGTTCGGCGTCTGGGACGGTGCGGTCAACGGGTGGCGTGCGACAGGGATCGACGACGAGGGGAAGGCGCGGGAGCTCGCGGCCGATCTCGACGTGCAGTACGACGCCCACGGGCCTCGCGCGGCGGACGCCGTACGGCACGTCGATCCTGCGCAGCCGGTGCAGCGGGCGACCTGGACGACCGGCGAGCTGGACGTCTGGATCCGGGACAAGGGGGTGTGGCTGGGGCGCTTCCGGGACCAGGACGGGCAGATCACCTGGGTCCCGGGAGCCGACCTCAGACCGCTCTAGCGCGGCGTCGGCTTCGGTTTCGGCGTGGGTTTCGGCTTCTTCTCGGGGTCGGCCGGTTTCGGGTTCGGGTCGCCGATCAGTTTCTTGGGTGGCGCGACGAACCGTTCGACCGGGAGGCCGCGGAGGGCGCCTTGCATCGCGGTCTGCCAGAGCGGGCCGGCGGTGCCGGAGCCGGTCGGGTCGGCGATGTCCTTGCCGTCCAGGGTGTGGCGGTACATCAGGTTGGTGTACGGCAGGTTCGCGTCCGCGACCACCGCGGCCGCGGCCAGGTTCGGCGTGTAACCGGCGTACCAGACGGCCAGGTTCTCCTGGATGGTTCCGGTCTTGCCGGCCATGTCGCGGGTGCCGAAGCGCAGCCGGCCGCCGGTCCCGCCCGGCATCATCACTGCGCTCAGCACCCGGTTCACGCCGTCCGCGACCGCCCGCGGCAGGACCTGCTTGCAGTTGAAGCCGGGGCCGGGGACCGGACGCCCGGCCTTGTCCCGCACCGACGTGACGACCAGCGTCTCGCAGTACTTCCCGCGCGCCGCGAACGTCGCGTAGGCGTTCGACAGCATCAGCGGCGTCACGTACCCGACCCCGAGCGTCATCGAGATCACCTGGTCGAGCGGCTGCAGCGTCTGCGCGTTGTACATCCCGAGCTTGGCCGCGATCGTCGCGATCGAGCACAGCCCGGTGCGCTGCGACAGTTGCAGGAAGTACGTGTTGGTCGAGTACCGCGCGGCCTCGACCATCGTCAGGTTGCCGCTGCGCGTCGAGTTCTTCGGCCGGTACTTCGGGTCGCGGGTCCAGCCCTTGCAGGTACGGAACTTCTTGTTGCTCAGGTCGATCTGCTCCGGCGAGTTGATCCGGTAGTCCATCGGGATGCCCCTGGACAGCGCGGCCGCGATCGTGAACGCCTTCATCGTCGAGCCGTTCTGGAACCCGCCGTACCCGCCGGCGTACGACTTCTCGACGTTGTAGTTGTAGTTCGTGTGGTAGCTGCCGTTGCCGTACTTGCGGCTCTGCACCATCGCCTTCACCAGGCCGGTACCGGGCTCGACGATGCTGATCGCGGCGATCGCGGAGTCGGTGCGCTTCGTGTGCTCGTCGATCGACGCCTGCGCCGCGGCCTGGATCTTCGGGTCGATCGAGGTCCGGATCAGCAGGCCGCCGGTCTTCAGGTAGTGGTCGCGGTCCTTGACGGTCGCGCCGAGGGCCGGGTTGGCGAGCAGCTTGGAGACCACGTAGTCGCAGTAGAACGGGTACCGCGAGTTGGCGCACCCGTTCGGCACCGGCTCGACCTTCGCGAGGTCGATCACCGGGGACCGGAGCGCCTGGTTCGCCTGGCCGACCGTGATCACGCCGAGTTCGAGCATCCGCTTGATCACCACGTCCCGGCGGGCCTTGGCGCGGGTCAGGTCGTTGGTCGGGTCGTACCCGGTCGGGTTCTTCACCAGCCCGGCCAGCAGCGCGGCCTGCGGGAGCGTGAGCTTGTCGGCGGTGGTCCGGAAGTAGTGCTGGGCCGCGGTCTGGATGCCGTACGTGCCGTCGCCGAAGTTCGCCAGATTCAGGTACCGCTCGAGGATCTCGTCCTTGGACAGCTCGCTTTCGACCGCGATCGCGTACCGCAGCTCGGCGAGTTTGCGTTCGTACGAGACCTCGGTGGCCTGCTGCCGCTCGGAGGCGGTGCGCGCCTTCTCGACCAGGCTCATCTTCACGTACTGCTGGGTGATGCTCGACCCGCCCTGCTGCACCTCGCCCTCGGTCTGGTTGCGCACCATCGCGCGCAGCGTGCCCTTCAGGTCGAGCGCGCCGTGGTCGTAGAACCGGGAGTCCTCGATCGCCACGATCGCCTTGCGCATGATCGGGCTGACCGTGGACAACGGCACCGGCACCCGGTTCTGCTCGTACAAGGTCGCGAGCAGGGTGCCGTCCGCGGCCAGGATGCGGCTGCGAACGGCCACCGGATCGATCGCGAGCTCTCGCGGCAGACTCTGAACGGTATCCGCGACCTCAGCTGCGCCACGCCCGGCGAAGCCGGCGAACGGGACCGCGAGCCCCGCCGCCAGCGCACCAGAAAGCGCGCTCACGCCGATGAACGTGATCAACGACCGAGCCCAACTGCGACCGCCCCTGTCGGTACGCACCCGTCCAGGGTAGGCGAGAGATCAAACTCCCGGTACCCCGGAATTGATTGCCTCGATCAACTTCGGCCGCAGTTCCCGGGCACTGATCACGGCATCGACGGATCCGACCTCGCGGGCCCGCTCGATACTGTGCACCCGGTCGAACTCGGTCGCGACCTCGCCCAGTTTCTCTGCCCGTACGACGGTTCGGACGTCCGCGAGCTCCGTGGCCAGTGCTGCCCGCTCCGCGCCGACGGCCTCGCCGACCCGCTCGGCCAGTGCCGCGACCCGCGGATCCGCGGCGGTCCGCGCGTCCACTTCGGCCGCGAACACCACCGCGGCCGCCGGCGCGCCGCCGAGCACCGAGGCGAACGATCCCTCCACCGCGAGCACCGTCATCGACGGGTTCAGCGACTTCGAGAACACCACGAACGCGCCGCCGTGGTACCGCGACACGACGCAGAACACGATCGGCCCGCGGAAGTTCACGATCGCGCGCCCGATCTCGGCGCCGTACTCGAGTTGTAGGTTCCGCATCGAGTCCGGTGACCCGTCGAACCCGGACAGGTTCGCCAGCACCACCAGCGGACGGTTCCCGCTGGCCGAGTTGATCGCCCGCGCGACCTTCTTCGACGACCGCGGGAACAGCGTGCCGGCGGTGTACGTGTCCGGGCCGTCGGTGGGCGGGAAGCCGCGCCGCGGCACCGACCGGGACTCGATCCCGACCAGGCAGACCGGGAAGCCGCCGAGCCGCGCGTCCTGCACGACCGCAGTATCGGCGTCGGCCATCCCGGCCCAGCGCTCCAGGACCGGGTGATCCTGGTCGGTGACGGCCCGCATCAGCGTGCGGATGTCGAACGCCTTCTTCCGGTCCGGGTTCGTGGCCGCCGAGAAGATCTCGCCGATCGTCTTGAAGTCGCTGCCCTCGACGTCGTGCGGGTACGGCGTCACGTCGCGGTCGGCCGGGTCGTTCGTGACCGCCCGCCGGGGACTGCTCTCCCCCGCCGCGACGTACGTGTGGTCGTAGTGCGTCATCAGTACGTCGCGGGCGCCCTTCAGGTCCGGCGCCCAGTACTGCGCCTGCCCGTTCGGGCCCATCACCCGGTCGTAGCCGCCGATGCCGAAGTTGTCCTCGGCCGAGACGCTGCCGGAGAAGTCCAGCGTCTGCTTGCCGGTCAGCACCATCGCGCTGTCCGGCGTCATCACCAGGATGCCCTTGGTGTGCATCAGCATGGTCGCCTCGGCGTTCCAGTACGGCTGCGCGCCGACGTTGATCCCCGCGACCACGACGTTGATCTCGCCGCCGGCCTGGGTGAACTCGACGATCCGCTTCAGCGCCTTGGCGACCCAGTCCATGTTCTCGGTACCGGAGTCCATCGAGATCCGGGCGCCGGCCGACAGCGAGTACCACTCGACCGGAACCCGCAACTGCTCGGCCAGGTCGAGTGCCGCGATGATCCGCGCGCACTCCGCCTCGGCGACCGCGCCGAGCGCCTTGGTCGGGTCGCCGCTCATCGCGACCCGGGTGACGCCCTCGGGGTAGCGCGTCGTCGGCGTGGTGACGATGCCGACGATGATGCCGGCCTTGTTCAGGCCCTTCGCCCGGTCCACCGGGACCAGGCGCCCGCCGTCGTCGAGGTCGTGCTCGACGAACGAGCCGCCCTGGCCGGCGACCATGCCGCTGACCTCGTACGGGTAGATCGTGTTCCGCCGCCGGGACCGCTGCACCTTCTGCGCGTAGTCGTCGAGCGGCAGCAACCGCCCGGTCGGCGGCTGCTCGATCGACGTGACGACGCCGGCGCCGTGCTGGTAGTAGAACCGCGCGGCGACCGGGTTGACCGAGCCGTCCGGCGCCGCGACGTCGCCCTGGACCAGGACCTCCTCGATCCCGGCGCCCGCGGTCATCGGGGCGATGTTGCGCTGCAGCGCGGTCACCTCGTCGACCTGGACGTCGACCACCGGCCAGATCTGCACCCAGACGTGGTTCATGTCGAGCTTCGCACCCGCCGCACCGCGCGCGGAGCGGGCCCGGCGGATCGCCTCGAGGCAGTTCGAGATCGCGCGCTCCGCGTGCGGCAGCGACGTGACCTGCCCGTCCTCGTCCCGGACCACGGCGAACTGGCGGACCTGTGCCAGCGCGACCAGCCGCCGGTCCGCCTCGTTGTCGCGGGCGACGCAGTAGTAGAGCAGTACGTCTTCCGGCGCGTCGAGGCGGGTGATGCGGAAGTCGCGCAGCCGCCACAGGTTCAGGCGGCGGCCGACCATCGGGTGGACGCCGCGGACGTTGTCGTCCTCGGCCATCGAACCGCCGGCCGGGCGGTACGTGAAGTACGAGACCGGTCGGCCCTGTCCCGGAGCGATGGCGACCGAGATCCGGCGTACCCGCTGGGCGATCGGCAGGTCGGCGACCATCCGGCGGTACAGGTCCGAGGCGTCCTGCTGTGAGTCGGGCAGGTCGGGGCCGTACAGGTAGAGCTCGACGACAGCCTCGTGGCCCGCCGTCCGGGCCTCGATCCGATCGGTCAGCGCGCGCACCAGGCCGCTGTCGCGATCGGCCAGCTCGGCGACCGTGCCGACGGTCGTGACGAGGTGGCTCGGGCGGTCGTCGATCGAGTAGTCGGCGGTCGCGAACGGCCGTCCGTCGACGGCGAACGCGCGCAGGTCGTGCAGCTCGTACTCGCGGTAGTGCCGCCGGACGAGTACCTCGAGCATCGGCTCGCGCTCGCCCCAGCCGCCCTCCAGCCGCTGGGCGAGGAACCGGACGATCGGCTCCGGGATCGCGGCCAGCGCGTCGATCCGCTGCTGCCGCTCCGGCGAGTCCGGCAGCGTCGCCAGGTCGGCGACCTCGTCCCCGACGCCCGCGATGATCGACGCCCGCTCGGCGTCGACCTGCGGCTGGTCGAACCACCGGAACCGCACGCTCCGGGCCAGGTCGCCGACGACCGGGAACCGCAGCTGCGTGGCCAGCACCAGCCGGTCCAGCAGTTCGTGCACGCACTCGTCCAGCGGCGCCTCCGGCAGCGGCTCGGCGATCCACCGCTGCAGCACGGACGTCACCAGCAGTACGTCGGGACTCGACCGCTGCTGCGCCAGGAAGATCCGGAAGACCGCCTCCTCCAGCTCGGGGCTCCGCTCCAGACCGGTCACCCCGTAGTGGCTCAGTACGCGGGTCAACCGGGCCTGGAACTCGCCCGGCAGGCCGCCGCGATCCGGGTCCAGGCTCTGCAGGTACGTGTAGAAGTACTCGCGCGGGCTGTGCACCCGGTTCTCGAGCGTGGTGTCCGTCCCGGCCGGCCGGTTGCGGCTCAGCTCGGCGAAGTCCGCGAACACCGTCAGCAGCTCGATCTCCGGACCGATCGGCGGCCCGGAGCGTTGGTGGGCGAGCTCGGACCGGGCGGCGAGGTAGTCGGCCAGCATGCCGCCCTCGTCCTGCGGGTCGATGTCGAACCCGAGCAGCATGCTCCGCAGATCGTCCAGCCCGCGCTCCAGCCGCTCGGCCGCGGACTTCTCCCCGGACCCGTTCGGCAGATCCAGCTGTACGCCGTTCTGCACCGGAGCGGCAACTTCCGCAGTCTCGTCGGCAACGGGCTCGAGCCGGAGGAGGGGCGCGCCCGTCTCGACCTGGCTGCCCGTGGAGACCAGCAGTTCGCGAACGGTCGCCTTGAACGGCGCGTACAGCACCGTCTCCATCTTCATGCTCTCGAGCACCAGCACCGGAGCGCCGGCCTCGATCTCGGCACCGGTCTGCACCGGCGTCGCCACCACGAGCGCCGGAGCGGGCGAACGCAGTACGCCGCCCTCGTCGCGACTCACGCGGTGGGTGACGCCGTCGACCTCGACGAGATGCACCGGGCCGTGGGTCGCGGTCACCAGGCGGAACCGCTGCCCGCCGACGACCAGGCGGCTCGTGTACTCGTCCAGCCGCTCCAGCTCGGCGTCCACCACCTTCAGCTGCCCGTTGCCGACACCGACCCGGAACCGCTCGGGCCCGATCCGCGCCACGGTGACCTGGTAGCTCGCGCCGCGCAGCTTCAGGTCGATCGCGCGACCGACCTCGTGCTGGACCTGCGGGCGGCCGCCGTGCGCGGTCTCGTACAGCCGGGTGCGCTCGACCTGCTCGGCGTCCTCGTACCCCTCGATCGCGGCCGCGACCAGGGCGATGCCGGAGTGCCGGTGCGAGACCAGACGGCCCTCGCCGCGGACCCGGTCGATCCAGCCGGTGTCGGCGCTGCCGTCGATCACCTCGGGCTGGTCGAGCAGGTCGAGGATGAAGCTCTTGTTGGTCGCGCCGCCTTCGATCAGCACGGTCGTGGCCTGCATCGCGCGCCGCAACCGCGCGAGCGCCTCCTCGCGGGTCCGTCCGTACCCGATGATCTTCGCGATCATCGAGTCGAAGTCCGCCGGGATGCTGTCGCCGGCGCTGACACCGGTGTCGACCCGGATGCCGGGGCCGGCGGGCAGGTCGAGGACGGCGATCCGCCCGGGCGACGGCGCGAAGTCCCGGTCCGGGTCCTCGGCGTTCAGCCGGGCCTCGACCGCGTGCCCGCTCTCGACCGGCCGCACGCCGTCCAGCCGGCCGCCGGACGCGACGTGGAGCTGGGCCTTCACCAGGTCGAACCCGGTGGTCAGCTCGGTGATCGGGTGTTCGACCTGCAGCCGGGTGTTCACCTCGAGGAACGCGAACGACTTCTCCCCCGGGTGGTACAGGAACTCGACCGTCGCAGCGCCCCGGTACCCGACCGCGATCGCCAGCCGCTCGGCCGACGCCTTCAGGTCATCGACCTGGGACGCGGACAGCAGCGGCGACGCGGACTCCTCGATCACCTTCTGGTTGCGGCGCTGCACCGAGCAGTCCCGGACGCCGAGCGCCCACGCCGTACCCTCGCCGTCCGCGATCACCTGGACCTCGACGTGCCGCGCGCCGGTGACGAGGCGCTCCAGGAACACCACGCCGCTGCCGAAGGCGCGCGCGGCCTCCTCACTGGTCCGCGCGTACGCGTCGGCCAGCTCGTCGGCGGAGCTGACCATCCGGATCCCGCGGCCACCGCCGCCGGCCGTTGCCTTGAGCATCAACGGGTACCCGATCCGCTCGGCCGCCTGCAGCGCGGCGTCGAGCGACTCGACCGCGCCCCGGCTCCACGGCGCGACCGGGACGCCGACCTCCTCGGCGATCAGCTTCGAGCCGATCTTGTCGCCGAGCTTGCGCATCGCCTCGGCCGACGGGCCGATGAAGGTCACGCCGATCCGGTCGCACAGCTCCGCGAACGCCGGGTCCTCGGCGACGAACCCCCAGCCGACCCAGGCGGCGTCCGCCCCGGTCTCGCGGAGCGCCCGCTCCAGGACCTCGAGGTCCAGGTACGGCCGGGCCGACGCCGGCCCGAGCGGGTACGTGATATCCGCCGCGCGCACGAAGGTCGCCGTCCGCTCGCCGTCGGTGAACAAGGCCACGGTCTCGATCGGGTCACCGCCTTCGGCGTTGACTTCGCGGACCGCGTTGATGAGCCGCATCGCGGCTTCACCCCGGTTCACTATTGCGATACGCTTGAACATCGACCGCCTCCGTGTCTCACCCTGAGCTGTGCGGACAGACCTCTCCCCTGGATCGCAGCGGACAGGTGTCGCTGGCACAGGCTTTCAGCCCAGGGCCGTTACCGTCGAGTCGGCCCCCCGATCAGGCGTGTTTCCACCCTGACCCCAGGGTGTGGAAACCTCCAGGGCAGGGCTTCTGGGAGGGGATGAAGGACGTGACCGACGCGTTGATCGACCGGCTGCGGGGCGAGGTCGCCGGACCGGTGCTGGCACCGGGTGACAAGGGGTACGACGAGGAACTGGCCGGGTTCAACCTGGCCGTGACGCACACGCCGGACGTGGTGGTCGGGCTGATGTCCGAGGACGACGCCGTCGCGGTGGTCCGCGCCGCGGCCGAGACCGGTACGCCGGTCCGCGTGCTCGCGACCGGCCACGGCATCCCGAACCCGATGCAGGGCGGGATCGTGGTGACCACACGGCGGATGACCGGCGTGAGCATCGACGCCGAGGCACAGGTGGCGCACATCGCCGCGGGCACCCAATGGGCCGAGGTGATCGCGTCGGCCGCGCCGTACGGGCTGGCGCCGATCACCGGCGCGTCCGACGCGGTCGGCTGCATCGGGTACACCCTCGGCGGCGGTCTCGGCCCGCTTGCCCGGACGTACGGCTTCTCGTCCGACTGGGCGCGGTCGTTCCGCGTCGTCACGGCGGCCGGCGACGTGGTGACCGCGAGCGAGACCGAGCACCCGGACCTGTTCTGGGCGTTGCGCGGCGGCAAGGGCGGTTTCGGCATCGTCACCGCGATGGACTTCGGACTGGTCGAGCTGCGCACCCTGTACGGCGGTTCGGTGTTCTTCGACGCCGAACACATCGCGTCCGCACTGACCACCTGGGCCGAGTGGACGAGGTCGCTGCCGGAGAGCGCGAACTCGTCGGTGGTGATCCTGCGGCTGCCGCCGCTCGAGTTCATTCCCGAACCGCTGCGCGGCAAGACGGTGCTGAGCGTGCGGTTCGCGTACGTCGGTGACGCGGCCGACGGCAAGCGGCTCTTCCAGCCGATCCGCGACGCCGGCCCGACGCTGATCGACGCCGTCGGCGAGATGCCGGCGAGCGATATCGCGCTGATCCACAACGACCCGAAGGACCCGACCCCGTCGTGGGATCGCGGGATGCTGCTGGACGAGCTCGACGCCGAGTTCGTGCAGGCGTTCCTGGAGGTGGCCGGCCCGGAGCAGCAGATCCCGGTGGTCGCGGTCGAGATGCGGCACCTCGGCGGCGCGACGGAACGCGACGTCCCCGAGGGCAGCGCGGTCGGCGGCCGCAGCGGGGCGTGCACGCTGACGCTGATCGGCGTACCGGATCCGAACCTGTTCGACAAGGTGCTTCCGGCAACGGTCGACGGGATCCTCGGGCGGCTGGAGCCGTGGGTGTGCGAGGAGACCACGGTGAACTTCGCCGGCGGTTTCGCGCTGCCGGGGTCGTACGAGAAGTCGTGGCCGGCCGACACGTTCGCGCGGCTGGCCGAGGTACGGGCGGCCTACGACCCGGACTCGCTCTTCCCGTTCGGGCCGCGCCAGGAGAACTCCGGCTCGTAACCGAGCAGGCGGCGCGCCTTCTCGATCGACAGCAACGTGTCGTTCGGGCCGAACGGGTGCTTCACGGGTACGCCGGGGAACACCTCGGCGAGGAGCTCCTCGTTCGGCCGGGACATCACCGTGTCGGCGTTCGCGACGATGAACACGTCCGTCCCGGTCACGCCGTACTCGAGTGCCTTGCGGACGGCCTGGGCGCCGTCGCGGGCGTCGATGTAGCCCCAGAGGTTCCACTTGCGGGCGTTTGCGTCCGCGTCGAACGCTGGGAACCGCGCGTAGTCCTCGGGGTACATCACGTTGGAGAAGCGGAGCCCGATCAGCTTCAGGTCCGGGTGCCACCGGCAGAGCTGCCGGGCCAGCTCCTCCTCGAGCGTCTTGACCAGCGAGTACGTGCTGTTCGGCCGCGGCGGGTAGTCCTCGTCGACCGGCACGTACGGCGGGAACTCGTCGAACGGCAGGCCGAGCACGGTCTCGCTCGACGCCCACACGATGTTCCGGACGCCGGCCCGCAGCGCGGCGGAGAACACGTTGTAGGTGACGGTCATGTTGTTGTGGAACGTCGCCGCGTTCGGCCGCAGGCCCGGCGCCGGGATCGCGGCGAGGTGCACGACCGCGTCGACGCCGTCGTGCCGGTCGTCGATACCGGCGATCGCCTCGTAGGTCTGGCCGAAATCGGTCAGATCGAGCCGCGTCGACGTGACGTCCGACCGCGCCGGTGCGGCCTGGTCGAGCGCGACCACTTCCCACCCGTGGTCCGCCAGATGATCGACGACGGCCTTGCCCAGCTTGCCGCTGCTTCCGGTAACCGCTACCCGTGCCACGTAGCAATCCTCGCAGAACTAGGGTGGTTGCCGTGAAACTTGCTCAACGGATGGACCGCTTGGGGACCGAATCGGCGTTCGAGGTGCTCGCCAAGGCGAAGGCCCTGGAGGCGCAGGGCCGCGAGATCGTGCACCTCGAGATCGGCGAACCGGACTTCGACACGCCGCCGCACGTGATCGCGGCCGCGCAGCAGGCTCTCGACAAGGGCTACACGCACTACGTGCCGGCGCCCGGTATCCCCGAGCTGCGGACCGCGGTCGCGGACTTCCTCGACCGCACCGGCCGGCTGAACACGACACCCGACCGGGTGCTGATCACGCCGGGCGCGAAGCCGATCATGTTCTTCACGATCCTGGCGCTCTGCGAGGAGGGCGACGAGGTCCTCTACCCCGACCCCGGATTCCCGATGTACGCGTCGATCGCGGCCTTCGCCGGCGCGAAGCCGGTGCCGGTGCCGCTGCGCGAGGAGAACGGGTTCGTCATCGACCCCGCCGAGCTGCGCTCGCTGGTCACCGAGCGGACCAAGCTGCTGATCCTCAACTCACCGCACAACCCGTGCGGCAGCGCCTCCACCCCCGAGCAGCTGGCCGAGATCGCCGAGATCGCGATCGAGCACGACCTGGTCGTCCTGAGCGACGAGGTCTACTGGGCGCTGCGGTACGACGGGGAGCACCACAGCGTGCTCGACCTGGACGGGATGGCGTCGCGGACCGTCCTCCTCGACGGCTGGTCGAAGACGTTCGCGATGACCGGCTGGCGGCTGGGCTTCGGAGTGTTCCCGGAGCCGCTGGTGGAGCCGGTGACGCGGCTGATGATCAACTCGGTGTCGTGTACGTCGGCGTTCAGCCAGCACGCCGCGATCGCCGCCCTCGAAGGACCGTGGGACGACGTCGACCGGATGCTCGAGGCGTTCCGCGAACGGCGTGAGGTGATCGTCTCCGGGCTGAACGCCGTACCGGGCGTCTCGTGCGTGGAGCCGGGCGGAGCGTTCTACGCCTTCCCGAACATCAGCGAGCTCGGCGTATCGGCGGCGACCTTGTCGGACCGCTTGCTGGACGAGGCCGGGGTCGCCTGCCTGCCCGGTACGTCGTTCGGCGCGTACGGCGAGGGCCACCTGCGCTTCTCGTACGCGAACTCGGTCGAGAACATCCGCCACGCCCTCGACGCCTTCACGTCTCTTGTGCGCTGACCACTACCAACCAGTCCGCGCTGACCACCCGATACCCCAGCCCGTACAGCCCGCGCAGGATCCCGGGAACATGGCGGGCCCCGTAGACGACCGCGATCTCGATGTCCTCGTCAGCACGCTCCCGGACGACCTCGGCGACCGCCGCGACGGCCCGTCCGTCGCGCCGGTCGAGCACCAGATCGAAGAAGGCGTCCCACTGCGCACTGCGCAGCTCTTCCTGCGCTGTCGGGAGATCGTTGACCTCGATGTCGGGTGACAGCAGCGTGCGGCGGCCGGTGAAGAACTGGCCGATCGACACCACCGGAACCGAGGCCCAGGTCAGCGCGCGGACCTTCCACGGCAGTTCCTGAAAACCTTCCTCGAACTCCTTCCCCGAGATGTCCGGAGCCACGAACGGTACGCCGAGATCGCCGTACGGAATGTCGTCCTCGACCAGCCCGGACTCTTCGTTCACCGGCATCACCCGGTATGTCGCGGTCAAGCCGTCGACGGCCGCGGACGCACCCTGGATTCCTTCGACGACCAGCAGATCGCACTCGCGCAGGCGCGCCTCGACCGCACGGAAGAACTGTGGTTCCGCCACGTGCAGCATCGGGAAGATCACGATGGCGGGCCCGCCGCCGCGCCTGGTCAGCCGCAGTACGGCGGACCGGGTCCCCACGATGCTGTTTTCGATGATCTGCATGATCTCCACCCCCACCTGACAGTGTCCCGGCGGCTGAGGTCAACCAGGTCGCGCCGTGTGGCACAGTGGCTGGTCATGAGCGAGCAGCACGGGCACACGCATCGGCTCGATCTCGACGACGCCTCGGTGCGGGAGTGGGACGCGACAGTCGTCGGCGTGGATCCGGAGCGTGGGATCGTGCTCGACCGGTCCGCGTTCTACCCGGGCGGCGGTGGGCAGCCGCCGGACCAGGGCGTGCTGCTGTGGGGCGGCGTCCGGACCCGGATCGTTGGGACAACCAAGGGCGACGACCTGTACCTGACGCCGCACGAGGACGACCCGCTGCCGCCGGCCGGGACCGCGGTCCGCGGTGCGCTCGACGACGAACGGCGTACTCAGCTGATGCGGACGCACTCCGGGCTGCATGTGCTGACCGGCGTGGTGTTCCGCGACTTCGGCGCGCTCGTCACGGGCGGGAACATGGAACCGCTGTCGGCGCGGATGGACTTCGATCTGGCCGACGTACCGCCGGACTTCAAGGACCGGGTCGCCGAGGCGGTGAACGCGGAGATCCGCACCGACCGCCGGATCACCGTGAGCAACCTGCCGCGCGAGGAGGCGTTCGCGATCCCGGACATCATCCGGACCGCGACCAATCTGCTCCCGCCGGACATCGAGATCGTCCGGATCGTCGACATCGCCGGCCTCGACACCCAGGCCGACGGCGGCACCCACGTCGCGTCCACCGCCCTGATCGGCCGGATGGAGGTCGTGAAGATGGAGAGCAAGGGCAGAGGCTTCCGGCGCCTCCGCGTCCGGATCACCTGACGACTACCGGCGCGGCTTCTTCTTCTGCTCGGCCTCTTGCCGGCGGACCTCCGCCTGCGTGGCGCGTTCGTGCTCCAGCCAGTCCGGGTTCTCGTCCCGGATGGCCTCGATGTCGTCGGTGGTCAGCGCCTCGGTGATCCCGGCCCGCGCCAGGCCGCTGATCGAGACACCGAGCCTGGCCGCCACGACCGAGCGCGGGTGCGGCCCGTTCCGGCGGAGTTCCCGGAGCCACTCGGGCGGGTCCGCCTGCAGCGCGTCGAGTTCCTCGCGCGAGACCACGCCGTCCTGGAACTCCGCGGGCGTCGCCTGGAGGTACACCTCCAGCTTCTTCGCCGCCGTCGCGGGCTTCATGGTCTGGGACTTACGCGCTGTCATGGCAGCAGCCTAGTGCCCGGTAGCCTGACGACCGTGACCGGATTCCGGCTGGGCTACGTCCCCGGCGTGACCCCCGCCAAATGGGTTCGGATCTGGACGGAGCGACTCCCCCGCGTCCCGCTCGAACTCGTCCAGGTCTCCGCCGCCGAGGCCCCCGATCTGGTACGCCGGGCCGAGGTCGACGCCGTCCTCCTGCGCCTCCCGATCGACCGCATCGGCCTGCACGCGATCCCGCTGTACGTCGAGCAGACGGTGGTCGTCGTACCCAAGGACCACCTGATGACCGCGGCCGAGGAGGTCACCGTCGACGACCTCGCCGACGAGCTGATGCTGTACCCGCAGGACGACGTACTGGACTGGGACCGCCCGCCGGGACGGCTGATCGACGACCGCCCGGCGCGGACCGGCGACGCGATCGAGCTGGTTGCCATGGGCACCGGGCTGCTGGTGGTACCGCAGTCACTCGCCCGGCTGCACCACCGCAAGGACCTGACCTACCGCCCGCTGACCGGCGTACCGGAATCGCAGGTCGCGCTCAGCTGGCCCGAGGACGAGACCAGCGAACTGGTCGAGCACTTCATCGGCATCGTCCGCGGCCGGACCGCGAACAGCACCCGCGGCCCGGCGACGCCCAAACGGCAGAAGAAGCCTGCCGCCCAGGCTTCGCGGCAGCCCGCGCGGCCGAAGAAACCCCGCCGCCGGCGCTAGCCACTGGAAATAAGTTGAGGCTTCAACTAACATCGCTGGTATGGCGATCTTCCGGTTGAACCACGCGGTCCTGTACGTGCGCGACGTCGCGGCGAGCGTCGCGTTCTACCGAGACGTCCTCGGCTTCGGCTACACCGAGACCGGCGACGCCATCCCCGGCGCGGCGTTCCTGCGGGCGCCCGGGTCGAGCAACGACCACGACCTCGGCCTGTTCCAGATCGGGTCGCAGGCCGGCCCGTCGGGTGCCGGACGGACGACCGTCGGGCTCTACCACCTCGCGTGGGAGGTGGACACCCTCGGCGATCTCGAGGACCTGGCCGGCGCGTTGAGCGAGCACGACGCCCTGGTCGGCGCCTCCGACCACGGGACCACGAAGTCGCTCTACGGCAAGGACCCCGACGGGCTCGAGTTCGAGATCGTCTGGATCATCCCCGCCGGCCTCCTCACCGACGACGACCGCAACAAGACCGGCATCTCCCGCCTCAACCTCCCCGCCGAAATCACCAAGTACGGCCGCGAGGCCCGCAGCGGAGTAGGCATCTCCCGCGTCGGCTGACGGGTTGTTTCACCGCTGGCGGGTTGTAGAGCCTGTTGCGGAATGGGGTGTGCCGCTGGGGGTTGGGGTGTGGGTGGTGGTTGAGGATTGGGTGGTGGCGAACTCGTATCGGCCGGTGGATCGTGG
>NZ_SJKC01000008.1:0-438662 GCF_004331375.1 Kribbella speibonae
CCGCACCTGCACCACCTAGCAAGCCCCCGAGAGCCCCACCCTGCAACACCCCCGCCCAGCACCAGCCCCAAGCCAAACCCCATTCCGCAACAGGCTCTGTAGCGCGCCAGCGGTCACATAACGCGTCAGCTCAGCCGCGGGTGATGTGGTCCGCGATGCGGAGGGCTCCGGCCAGGACCGTGAGGACGGGGTTGACGCCTCCGTTGGTGACGTGGACGGAGGCGTCGGTGATCCAGACGTTGGTGTGGCCCCACACCTGACCGAAGGGGTTGGTAACCGATCGGGCCGGGTCGTCGCCCATCCGGCAGGTCCCAGCCTGGTGCTGGCCGGTGCTGGCGGATCCCACCGTGCCGATCTGGCCTACGGACGTGCGGATCGCGCCTGCTTCCTCGAGCCAGGCTTTGGCCTTGGCGCTCATGAAGCGGTGGGCCCGGAGGTCCTCGGGATGGATCGATCCGCTCGTCACCACCACCGGATTGCCGAACCGGTCGACGACGGACGGATCGACGCGGACGCGTGAGTCCGCCGACGTGACCTCCTGGATCGGGCCGACCACCCGCAGCATCCGCCGTACCTCGCGCCGCATCGCCCGCACGCTCTCCGCCCCGGCCGCCGGGATCAACCCGGCCCCGGTCAGGTAGTCGTACACCGACGCCGGCGTCGGCACGAACTCGTTCGCGAGCATGCCGCCGCCGACGATCCCGTCGTTCCCGTGCCGGAAGTCGCAGGTCGCGATCGAGACGCCGGGCCCGACGAGATCGACCACCTCGTCCTCGAACAGCCCGACCGCACCGGCGTACACATGCGCCTGCAGATGCCGGCCGACCTGATCCCGGTTGTTGCCGATCCCGTACGGCTCGCCGCCGTGTGCACTGTTCAGCAGCAGCCGCGGTGTCTCCGAGGCACCCGCGGCGACTACTACTTCCTCACAGAAGACCGTCCGTCGCCACCCACCGCCGGCGACCAGCGCGACGCCGACGACCCGGCCAGCTGAGGTGACCAAACGCTCGGCTGTCGTCTCGGTGACCAGCGTGCAGTTCCCGGTCGCGAGCGCGGCGGGCAGTGCGGTGTTGTGCGTACCGCCCTTCGCCTCCACCGGGCAGGCGAACCCGACGCACAGGCCGCACCGCACGCACCCCGAGCGCCCTTGATAGTCGACCGAGTTGATCAGCAGCGGTACGTCGAGCGTTCCCCAACCGAGCCGCTCGGCGGCTCCCGCCAACAGGTCGGCCGGACCGGTCCGCGGCAGCGGCGGCATCGGAAGCGGGATCGACCGCGGTCCGTGCCACGGGTCCACTCCACCGCCACTCACCCCGAATCGTTGTTCCGCCAGCGAGTAGTAGGGCTCCAGTTCGTCGTACGAGATCGGCCAGTCAGCGAGCGCGCTTCCCTCCGGTACGCCGTACGTCGTCGCCATCCGGAAGTCCTGCGGTACGAACCGCCACGCCTGCGCGCCGTACACCCGCGTGCCGCCGCCGACCGTGAACGCGTTGTTCCCCCAGCCACCGTCCGGAGGCAGCACCTCGCTCCGCGCACCGTCCACCACCGACACCCGCGGCCGCCCCGACGGGTCCGGGTCCGTCACCGCCGGCAGACCGGCCACCGACCGTGGATTCCGCAGGTGGTCGCGCGCGAGCGACTCCGTCGACGGGTAGCTGCCCAGCTCGACGACCAGCACCGACCGCCCCGACTCCGCCAGCACCTGAGCCGCCGCACCCCCACCGGCACCCGAGCCGACGACCACTACGTCGTACCGCTCCCGCAGCTCGTCCCGAGGCGTCACGCGCAACTCGGTGTGCACCGGCGCAAACTCCGCACTCCGCCACCCGACCGACGCCCAGCTCGCCGGCTCCGCGTAGTACCCCTGCGCGATCAACCGCACCAGCCAAGCCCGATCCGCATCTCCCGAACCCGCCAGGGCACGCTCGACCCGCCCGGCCCAGTCCGGCCGATCCTCCGTCAGCACCCGCTCGACAAACGCCGTCGCCGCCCATCCCTCCCCCGGCAGCACGTACTCCGCCAACCGCTCCAGCTCACTCCGCTGCTCCTCAGACAAGCGCACACCCAAATCCTTTCACGCCGATACTTTGTACTTGCCGGTCCATTTTTCCCGAGCAACGCTGTCGGCATGGCACTAGACGACTACTACCTACTCGGGCGGTCGGGGCTGCGGGTCAGCCGGCTCGCCCTGGGCACCATGAACTTCGGGCAAGCCGGGTTCCACGCGCCGTACGGCAAGAGCGAGGACGAGGCCCGGGCGATCTTCCGGACCTATGTCGAGGCCGGCGGCAACTTCATCGACACCGCCGACTTCTACACCGCGGGTGAGAGCGAACGGATCCTCGGCCGGCTGATCGCAGAGGCCGGTATCCGGGAGCGAATGGTGATCACCACGAAGGCCACCAACAGCGTCGACTCCGGCGACCCGAACGCGGGCGGCAACAGCCGCAAGCACCTGATCCGCGCGCTGGACGAGTCCCTGCGCCGGCTCGGCACGGACTACGTCGACCTGTTCCTGCTGCACACCTGGGACCGCATCACTCCCGTCGACGAGGTACTGCGAACCCTCGACGACCTGACCCGCGCCGGCAAGATCAGGTACGCCGGACTGTCCGACGTACCCGCCTGGTACGCCGCTCGCGCGCAGACTCTCGCTGACGCGCACTCGCTGACTCCGATGGTCAGCCTGCAACTGCCGTACTCGCTGATCGAGCGGACCATCGAGACCGAGCACGTACCGGTCGCGCAGCAACTCGGCCTGGGCGTCACCGCGTGGAGTCCGCTCGGCGGCGGGTTCCTGACCGGGAAGTACCAGCGGGACGACGCCCGGGAGTTGGCCGGCGAAGGTCGTCTGACCGGTGACGGCGCCACCGGGCGGACCTGGTCCGACCGGGACTGGAACCTGCTGACGACCGTTCGCGACGTGGCCGAAAAGCTCGGCGTGACGATGGCGCAGGTAGCGGTCAACTGGGCCGCCACCCAGCCGGGTGTTGCGTCCGCGATCGTCGGCGCGAGCCGCCCGGAGCAGTTGGAGTCGAGCATCGCGGCGCTCGGTTTCGAGATCCCCGACGAGTTGCGGGCCGCGCTCGACGAGGCGAGCGCCGTACCGCCGTCGTCGGTGTACCGGATGTTCACACCGGAGTACCAGGGCTGGTTGGTCAACCCGGGCGCGAAGGTGGCGGACAAGCCGGCTGGGTACCAGCCGCCGGTGCTCAACTGGCGCTGAGGTAGTCCAGGCACAGGTCGAGCGCGTACTCCAGATGCGTCGAGGTTCCCGACGACATCAGGATCGCGACGCCGCCCTGGATCGCGGCGATCAGCGCGGCCGAGGCGCGGGCGGGATCCACAGCGGCACGGATCTCGCCCGCGGCCTTCATCTCCTCGATGCCGAGCTCGAGCCGGTGCTGCCACTGCGCGAGCAACTGCGCGGTCACGGCCTGCGCGGCGGGGGTGTGCCGGCCGATCTCGGTGATCAGTACGCCGAGCGGGCAGTGCACGCCCTGCCGCCGGTACTTCTCGACGACGGCGTCCCGCCAGTCGTGCCAAGCGTCCCAGCTGGTCAGCTGCCCGAGGTGCGGCTCCTGGTCCTCGAGCACCTGCTCGGCCTCACGCTCGGCGACCGCGAGCAGTAACTGTTCCTTGCCGTCGGGGAAGTAGTGGAAGAGCTGGCTCTTGCCGGTCCGGCTGCGCCGGCCGATGTCGTCCAGCTTCACCGAACTGATCCCGCGCTCGCGGATCTCGGCCGCGGCCGCCGCCACGATCCGGTCCCGGGTCGCCGCACCCTTCGCTGTCAGCACGCTCCCAAATGTACCCGCGGGTTCAGCTCCGCGATTCGTTCAGGCTGCCCAGGGCGGCGAACACCGGCTTCGGCCTCCACTGCCCGTGGTCGTCGACCGCGACCAATCCGTACGACGAGAGGTCGAGGTCGTGCTCCGGGTCGTCCGGCCGGTGCGGCAACGCGAAACCCGCGAAGCTGAACCAGAACGCCGCGGCCAGTTCGATCCGGTCGAACTCCTCGACGAGCTCGAACAGGTACTCCACTTGCTCCTCCTCGTTCCGCTCGAACGCGCCGCTGATCGCCGGCGGGTCGACGCTGCGGTCCACGATCATCCAGCCGGCTCCACCGCGGTCAGCCGCGCCCCGGTACGCACAGCAGCCGAACTCGGTGGCGACGACCGGCTTGCCCCGCTTCTTCCGTCCCGCCAGCTCGCCGGCGAAGGTCGCCGCGTTGGCCGCGTCCCGGTACGCGTCGACGCTGACGATGTCGAACAGGTCCCAGTTCACGTCCTCCCACAGACCCGCGGCGTACGTGATCCGGCCGCCGAAGACACTGCGCGCAGAGGCCGCCATCTGCTGCTGTACGCCGCCCCAACGGGCCAGCCCCGCCTGCAGGTCGGTGAGCTTGGCCGGATCGCTCCAGGTCGCGGGGTCGGCCATCAAGGCCAGCCGCTCCCCCGAGGTCTCGCCGGGGACGAATCCCTTGCAGAACACGGAAAGCTCGCATCCCAGCACCATCACGACCTCACCGCGCCCGGACCGCCGCAGGGCCTCCGCACGACCGGCGCAGTCGGTCAGGAAGGCGATGAACTCGTCAGGCTCCAGGTCCATCGGCA
Organism: Kribbella speibonae; assembly: GCF_004331375.1. Classification (NCBI taxonomy): domain Bacteria; kingdom Bacillati; phylum Actinomycetota; class Actinomycetes; order Propionibacteriales; family Kribbellaceae; genus Kribbella; species Kribbella speibonae. The sequence continues at coordinate 4,614 of NZ_SJKC01000008.1, forward strand.
CCGGCGAGAACCACAGATCGAGGCCCGCAGCCAGCGCCGCCTCACCCGCCAGCACGAGCCGGTCCGGATCGTTTCCCGACACCCGGACCGCGGGCGCGTGCAACTCCTTCGCAATCACCGTGAGGTCGCGCCGCACCTCCTCGGGCTCGAAGCGCTCACGGGTGCTGCGGCCGTCGTACCGGAGGCCGGTGTCGTAGTTCACCCCGAGAGAAAGCATGACCAGCAGACTAGCAACCAAAGTCATACTCAGTACATCTTTTTATCCAGTATGGTTACCGGCATGCAAGGACGGCGGGAGCGGAAGAAGGCCGAGATCCGGGCGCGGATCTCCGAGATCGCGACCGCGATGTTCCTCGAGCGCGGGTTCGACGCGGTGTCGGTGTCGGAGGTCGCCGAGGCGGCGGACGTGGCCCGGCCGACGGTGTTCGCGCACTTCGCCCGCAAGGAGGACCTGCTGTTCGACCGGTACCCCGAGGCCGAGGCCCTGATGGTGGCCGCGATCGACGAGCGCCCGGCCGGCACGTCCGCGGTCCAGGCACTGTCGAGTCTGCTGGTCGGGCTCGCCGACGAGGGGCATCCGCTGTCCGCGATGCGCGGGCAGTTCCGCCGTTTCTGGGAGGTCGTCGCCGAGTCGCGGGCGCTCCAGTCCCGCGCCCGCGAGCTCCTCGAGCAGATCGAGCAGGCGATCGCGGTCGCGATGGCGCGCACCGACGTACCCGAACCGCAGCTGACCGCCGCGCTCGCCGTCGCCGCCTACCGCACCGTCCATCTGACAGCGGTACGCCGAATCCTCGACGGCGAGGACGACGCGGTCGTGGCCGCGGAGCACCGCGCGCAGACCCTGCACGCCCTCGCCGTCGTCGACGGTCACCTCGCCGGCCTGCGGAACCAGACCACGGCCGCGGCGACCGCCAGGTAGCACAGCGGGATCGCCGGCGACGCCCCGAACAGGAACAGGTTGGTGGCACTCGCGCCGACCATCAGCCCGACGAGACCGAGCGCGGCCAGCCGGCACAGGCGCGGGATCAGCAGACCGATCGCCCCGGCGACCTCGAGCGTCCCGACCACGTACCGCAGCCACTGCCCGGCGCCGATCTCGGCGAACATGTCGACCATCAGCGGGTCGCCGGTCAGCTTCGGCACGGCTGCCAGCAGGAACAGCGCGGCCAGGACCGCCTGCACCACCCACAGCGCCACGGTCCGCGGACGGATGGTCCGGCGGGTCGTCACCGTCGTACTCATGATCTTCTCCTTCGTCGTCGTGTTTCGGTACGACGAAGATCCCGCCGGCCGCCCGCAGTGGGCATCCGTGGGCGCTACGGATCCACTACGGAACGAGGTAGGTGGCGATCTTCCGGGCGCAGTCGACGGATTCCGCGCGCGAGCTGTCCACCTCGACGTCGTACGTGACGCCCTCGTGGACGACGTACGCCTGCTGCTCGGCCATACCGCGGGCGCGGTCGCCGCGGGCGAGTTCGCGGCCCGCGGCGACCTCCGGATCGCAGTGCACGCCGACGAAGAGAGTCTCGAGGTCTCCGGCCGCGTCCAGCCAGCGCTGCTGCGAATCGGCGCCGCCGAGGAACACGTCGTCGACGATCACCCGCCCGCCGGCCCGGCACATCGCCACGATCCCGGCGGTCCAGGCCGCGTCCAGCTCCCGGAACGCGGGCCCGACCGACACCTCGCCGCCGGGCCCGATCTCGATCCCGCCGTCCATCACGGCGGGCAGCGCGTCCACGAAGTCGTCCACACTGAACCCGAGCCAGGCCTCCGGCAGCACCGCCTGCAGACACCGCACGATCCCGGTCTTCCCGGAACTGGACCCACCGTTGATGATGATCAGTCGAGCTGTCACGCCCGCAAGGCTAGGGCCTCGCCTGCCGGGTCCTCGACAGATTTCCGCCGGGCCAGCCCGAGGAACGGCACGGCCAGCAGCTGGATCCCCGCCGCCACCAAGTACGCCGGTCCGTATCCCCAGACGTCGGCGGAGCGACCGAGCGCCGGCTGGATCACCACCCCGCCGGCCGAGCCGAGCAGGCTGTCGCACGACAGGACCGTCGCCCGCTGCGCCGACGGGATGTGACTGTTCAGGTACGCCTGCCGCACCGGCGACATCGCCGCGAACAGCGTGCACCACACCATCAGCAGCACCAGCGCCACCCCGAACGACGTCACCACACCCATCACCGCGATCACCGTCCCGGACGCGACGATCGCTCCGATCAGGATCCCGATCCGGTCGTGGATCAGCCGGGAGACGTACGACGCGGACGCGCCGCCGGCGATCTGCGCACCCGCGACGATCCCGGCCGACAGACCGGCGATCGCGTACGAGCCGGTGTGCCCGTACAGCTGCAGCAGATACGGCTGCGCGGCGTAGAAACCGTAAACGCTGACCCCGGCCGTGAACGGTCCGGCCAGCATCACCCAGCGGACCCGCCGGTTGAGCAGCTCGTGCCGGAGCGACGCCCGGACGATCCCGGCCATCTCACCCCGCACCGACGTCCGCGGCGCAGGGCTGAAGCCGATGTCCCGCATCGATCGCCACGCGACCACGAACGTGGCCGTCAGCAACAACGCGCGAGCGACGTACGGCGTACCCAGGTTCGTCAGCTGGGCCAGCACTCCCCCGCCGATCGAGCCGGCCATCATCGCGATCCCGTTCGCCACCTGCCCCTTCGCGAACGCCGCATCCAGCGACCCGTCGTACCCGGTCGCGTGCAGCCCGTCGACGAGCCAGGCCTCGGTCGCGCCGCTGAAGAACGTGAACCCGAGACCGAGCAGCATCGACACCACCGCCCAGAGCACGAACGGCGCGTGCGTCCGCCACAGCACCAGGTAGAGCAGTGTGGTCCCGATCAGGGTGGCCGTGCCGAGGAGGTACGACGTACGCCGCCCGACCGTGTCCGCGACGACACCGGTCGGCACCTCGAACAGCACCATGCCGGCGGTGAAGAACGCGTTCGCGGCGAAGGTCTTCCCGATGCTCAGTCCGGCGTCGAGCAGGAACAGCGTGTTGATGCCCCAGATCATCGACGACGCGCCCGTCGACACCGCGACCAGGGTGAGATAGGTCCGCAGTACTCGCTCGGCTGTCATACCCGGTACGTCGGAGTCGCCGTGGACGGCTCGACATGCATAGGGCTAGCTCCCCGGGCGGGTATCGTGCCGGGACGTGACGGAACAGAAGGCGGAGACGGACGGGCCGCAAGGCGACCGGCCCACCGCCCACAGCACGGCCCACGACACGGCGCTCCACACCGCGAAGCTCGCGGTGGTGGTCGGCGCGCTCGGGGTCGTTTTCGGTGACATCGGCACCAGCCCGATCTACACCCTGCAGACGGTCTTCAACCCCGAGGACCCGCACCCGGTGCCGCTCAGTGACCACAACGTGTACGGCGTGGTGTCGCTGATCTTCTGGTCGGTGATGATCATCGTCACTGTCACGTACATCCTGCTCACGATGCGCGCGGACAACAACGGCGAGGGCGGCGTGGTGGCGCTGATCACGCTGCTCCGCAAGTGGCGCCGTACGCATCCGAGCCGGAAGGCCGCCGCGCTGCTGGCGACGGTCGGCCTGTTCGGCGCGTCGCTGTTCTTCGGCGACGGCATGATCACGCCGGCGATCTCGGTGCTGTCCGCGGTCGAGGGACTCAAGACCGTGGAGCCGTCGCTGGGCGAGTACGTGGTCCCGATCACCGCGGTGATCATCGTCGGGCTGTTCATGGTCCAGCGCCGCGGGACCGAGTCCATCGGCCGGGCGTTCGGGCCGGTGATGATCCTGTGGTTCGCCGTGATCGGCGCGGCCGGGATCGGCGGCATCCTCGAGCACACCGAGATCCTCAAGGCGCTCTCCCCGACGTACGCGATCAGCTTCCTGGCCGGGCATTTCCACATCGCGTTCTTCGCGCTGGCGGCGGTCGTGCTGTCGATCACCGGCGCCGAGGCGCTGTACGCCGACATGGGGCACTTCGGCCGGAAGGCGATCAGCCGCGGCTGGCTGTTCCTGGTGCTGCCGGCGCTCACGCTCAGCTACATGGGGCAGGGCGCGCTGATCCTGAAGAACCACGAGAACATCAGCAGCCCGTTCTTCCTGCTGGTGCCGGACTGGGGCCGGTTGCCGCTGGTACTGCTCGCGACCGCGGCGACCGTGATCGCGTCCCAGGCCGTGATCACCGGGGCCTACTCGGTGATGGCCCAGGCCGCCCAGCTGGGGTACCTGCCCAGGCTCCGGGTGACGCACACCTCGGCGACCACGATCGGCCAGATCTACGTGCCCTTCGTGAACTGGCTGCTGTTCGTGTCGGTCCTGACGCTGATCTTCGCGTTCCGTAGTTCGGCCGCGCTGGCGTACGCGTACGGCATGACCGTGACCGGGACGATCACCATCACCACGCTGCTGTTCTTCTACGTCGCGCACTACCGCTGGAACGTGCCGCGGTGGCTGATCCTGGCCGGCGCCGTACCGCTGCTGCTGATCGATGGTCTGTTCATCGCGGCCAACCTGACGAAGCTGCTGCACGGCGCGTGGCTGCCGCTGCTGATCGCGCTCACCTCCTTCACGGTGATGACGACCTGGCAGCGCGGCCGGGAGGTCGTCACCCGGGAGCGGGAGCGTGCCGAGGGTTCGCTGCAGGAGTTCATCGACGAGCTGAGCTCCGGCAAGCTGCCGGTCCGTACGGTTCCTGGTACGGCGATCTTCCTCAACCGCGGCGGCTCCAGCGCACCGCTCGCGCTGCGGGCGAACGTCGAGCACAACCAGGTCCGGCACGAGCACGTCGTGATCGTCGCGATCGAGACCGAGCCGGTCCCGCGGGTGCCGGACGACCAGCGGGTCACCGTGAACGACCTCGGGTACGGCAACGACGGGATCACGCACGTCACGATCAGGTTCGGGTACATGGAGTCGCCAAACGTCCCCACTGCCCTCGCGCGGCTCGAACCGGACGAGTCCGAAGGCCGGCTCGACCTCGACAAGGCGTCGTACTTCCTGTCCAAGATCGAGCTCCGCCGGGGCAAGGCCGCCACGATGGCGGGCTGGCGCAAGCAACTGTTCCTCGCCACCTCGCACATCACCGCAGACGCCGCCGAACACTTCGGTCTCCCCCGCGACCGCACGGTCATCATCGGCTCCCATATCGAGTTGTAGACCATGGACCAGACGTACGACGAGAGCGCGCCGGTGCCCGCACTGGCCGGTCTCGTCCGTACGGTCTGGATCCAGCGCACCGGAACGCAGCCCTACCCGCAGCGGGATCTGCCGACGGGCGGGGTCGAACTGCACTGCCCGATCGGCGGCGTACCGCGGCTGATCGGGCCGCTGACCCGGGCGCAGCTGCAGGTGATCCCGCCGCGGACGACGATCGTCGGCGTGCGGTTCATGCCCGGCGCGGGCACCCCGATGCTCGGCATACCGGCGGACGAACTGGTCGATTGCGCCGTGGACCTGTGGGGTCCTGCGGCGGACACGCTCGGGTCCGCGGTCGCTGATGCGGCTGATCCGCAGGCGGCGTTGCTCGCGGTGCAGGGGTACCTGACCACGCGGCCGCTGCGGCCGGATCCGGTGGTGGCGGAGATGGTGCGGCGGTTGATGCCCTGGGAGCCGACCGGGATCGCGCCGCTGGCGGACTCGTTGGCACTGTCGGAGAGCCAGCTGCGGCGGCGGTGCCTGGCCGCGACCGGAGTGGGGCCGAAGACGTTGCAACGGACGCTGCGGTTCCAGGGATATCTCGCGCTGGCGCAGGCCGGGTTCGGGAGCGGGCTGTCGGACCTCGCGGCCGAGACCGGGTACGCCGACCACGCGCATCTGACCCGGGAATGCGTACGGCTGACCGGCGTGACACCGCGCGAACTGCTCGGCGACAAGGCCGACCGCTGCGACTGCGGTCACGACCACTCGGCGTCGTACCGGCCGTTCCTCGCCGAGTGGTACGCCCGTTTCGTTCAAGCGCGACCCGATCGCCGCGTCCTAACGTCGGCCCATGGACCTGATCGGGCCTGACCACCCGCTGTACGACGTACTGCGGAAGCCGGCGCTACCGCAGTACGACGGCATCCGCCCCGCGGCGATCGCACAGTGCTCCTCTACGTCCGACGTGATCGAGGCACTCTCGTACGCCCGCTCCGCCGGTCTCCCCGTCACCCCGCGCGGCGGCGGCCATTGCTTCGCCGGCCGCTCCTCCACCACCGGCCTGATGCTCGACCTGTCCCCACTGTCATCGGTCTCGGTCACCGGGGCGTCGGCGACCATCGGGGCGGGAGCTCGGCTTGCCGTGGTGTACCAGGGGTTGCACGAGTACGGGCTGACGATTCCGGCGGGGTGTGGGCCGACGGTCGGGGTCGCGGGGCTGACGTTGGGCGGCGGACTCGGGCTGCTCGGGCGCAGGTACGGGCTGACCTGCGATCGCCTCGTCGCCGCGACCGTCGTCCTTGCGGACGGCAACGTCCTCGTGTGTGACGCGGACCGGAACCCCGACCTGTTCTGGGCCCTCCGCGGCTCCGGCGGCGGCCAGTTCGGCGTCGTCACATCCCTCACCTTCGCCGCCGTACCGTCACCGACCGCGACCCGCTTCAAACTCACCTGGCCACGCAGTCACGCCGCGGAAGTGATCGCCGCCTGGCAGTCCTGGGCCCCCGACGCCCCGGACGACCTCACCGCCAGCCTGACCGTCACCGCCACCCACGCGCAGGTCTTCGGCGCCACCCTCACCACCTTCGACCCCGGCCCCCTCACCGCCCCCGAGATCGACATCCGCACCGACCTCTCCTGGCCCGCCCTCAAGGCCAGCCTCTCCGAAGGCGATCCGGACCCCCGCATCATCCACAGCAAGTCCGAGTTCTTCCGCACCCCGCTACCGCCGGATGCCATCACCCAACTCCTCGACACCGGCTGCGACCTCAACTTCACCCCGATGGGCGGCGCCTACAACCGCATCCCCGTCGACGCGACAGCCTTCGCGCACCGCACAGAGCGCTTCCTCCTCGAACACGCGGGCCCCGACCGGAACGCCGTACGCCGCTCCTGGTCCATCGCCCACCCCTACGCCTCCGGGGCCGTCTACCCCAACTTCCCGGACCCCGACCTGACCGACTGGCGCACCGCCTACCACGGCCCGAACTACCCACGCCTCCGCGACCTCAAGGCCGAGTACGACCCTGCCGGCGTGTTTCAGTTCCCCCAATCCCTAGGAGGTTCCCGATGATCCGCCTCTACATGTCGATGTCGCTCGACGGTTTCGTGGTCGGCCCCGACGACAGTCCAGAGAACCCGATGGGAGTCGGCGGGTTCCGCCTGTTCAACTGGCTCGACGACCGCAACTCCGACGGACCGAGCGGGCAGGTGGTCCGCGAGTCGCTGGCCACCGGTGCGCTGATCGCGGGTCGCCGTACGTACGAGCACGCCGGCCGCTGGAACGGCGACCATCACGACGGCGTCCCGATGTTCATCCTCACCCACCACGTCGACGACGAACCGCCAGGCAGCGCCGTCTACGTGACCGACGTCGCCGACTGCGCGGCCCAGGCGCTAGCAGCCGCCGGCGATCGTGACGTCATGGTCCACGGCGCCGGCGCGGGCCAGTCGCTCCTCCGCGCCGGTCTCCTCGACGAGCTCGAACTGCATGTCGTCAACGTCCTCCTCGGCCAGGGCCGCCGCCTCTTCGACAACCTCCCGGCCGAGTACATCGAGCTCGAACAAGTCCGCCAGCTCCCCGCCCGCGACGTCACCCACCTCCGCTACCGCGTCGTGAAATGAGTCAGAGCCACGGAGGCAACGCGCTCGCGGGCTTCCCGTCCGCGGAGAAAACCTCGGCGTACGGCCGCCCGGCGAGATAGGCGGCGACCTCCGGCAGCGGCCCCCGCAGCTCCGGTACGTCGCCGCGCTGCGTGCGGATGTCTTCGCACAGCGCCTCGAGGAAGTCGGCCGGGAGATCGGCGAACGTGAGCCCGGCGCCGAAGTCGACGGCGTGGATGAGGACCTCGCGAGACCGCATCCACCGGATCTCGGACGCCGGGATCGGGGCGCCGCGCGAGGTGCGGACCTGCGCCTGCCATTGCTCGTCCGTCAACGTCGCCATCGCCGCCGCGAGCCCGGCCGCGGACTCGTCGAACCAGGCCCGCAGCTCGTCGGCCGGTCGCGCGGTGGCCTGCTCGATATCCGCGTTCCGCGCCTCGGCCGACGGATACATCGGCCGTTCCTCACCGGTCCGGGCCCAGTGCACCAGGTTCCCCAGCGCCTCGGCGTTCAGCGACAGGTGCGCCGCGACATGCCGCCGCGACCAGCCCGGCAGCGACGACGGCGCCTCCAGGTCGCCGAGTGCTCCGCGGCACAGCGCCGTACCTTCGTCGATCCACTCCAGAACGCGCTCCATGAGGCGAACGTAGCCGACCACGGCGCGGGTTCTTGCAGCGGTGCGGTGTTGTGGTGAGACTGACCCCCATGGAGGGGACCCGCGCGTGGTGACGACGATCGGAGTAGTAGGACCGTCGGACCTGGTCACCTCCACCAGCCGGATCATCAAGGGACTGCGCGGCGTCGAGGTCGTCCCGCTGCGGTACCGCCGGGAGACCGACACCCCCAAGGTGATGGCCGACGCGCCGGGCAGCGTCGACGCGTGGCTGTTCACCGGCGTCGTCCCGTACCAGATCGCCGCCGCGCAGGACCTCCTGGACCGTCCGGCGGCGCACGTCGAGTACACCGGCGCGACGCTGATGCGCGCCCTGGTCCAGCTGCTCCGCGAGGGGCACGACGTGACGTCGCTCAGCATCGACGTCCTCGACGAGGCCGACGTCCGGGAGACGTTCGACGAGGTCGGGCTCCCGATGCGCGGGGTCCGCGTTCTGCCGTACCGGCCGGGTCTGAGCCTCGACGAGATCGTCGAGTTCCACCACGAGGCCGGCGCGACCGTCACGATCACCTGTCTGCGGTCGGCGTACGAGAAGCTCCGGACCGAGCAGACCACGCTGCGTCTCGCTCCGTCGGTGCACTCGGTACGGGCCGCGGTCAACAGACTGCTCCTCGTCCACGACGCTTTGCGCAGTGACGATGCGCAGATCGCGCTCGGCCTGGTCGAGATGTCGCCGGACGCAGAGAGCGCTCTCCAGCGCGAAGCAGGCTCACTCGGCGGCAGCGTCATCCGGTACGACGACAAGCGGTGGCTCGTGGTGGCGACCCGCGGACCGCTCGAACAAGCAACCGCGGCGTTCACCGAACTCGGCATGCTGACCCGGCTGAAGGAGCAGTTCGGGCCGGTCCGGATCGGGTTCGGCATCGGCGGGTCCGGAACCGAGACCGAGGCGCTGGCCCGCCGGGCACTCGGCCGGGCGAAGACCGCCGGACGGACGGCGGCCGTCGTGTCGCTGCGCAACGACATCGATCTCGTGCTGGTCGGCGGCGCGCCGCCGCGGGCCCAGCAGCGCTCGAAACTGCAGCTGCTCGCGCAACGCGCCGGGCTCTCGAAGGCGACGCTCGAACGGCTCCAGGAACTGGTCCGCGCCACTCCCGAGGACGGTCTGACCACGCGCTCCGTGGCCGATTACCTCGGCATCCAGCCGCGGACCGCCCGGCGGGTCCTCAATCGCCTCGAGCGCGCCGGCCTCGCGGACGCGACCGGCACCCAGCTCGGCACCGGCAGCGGCCGCCCGCTTGTTGTTTATCGCGTTCATCTCTGATTATTTCCCAGCGGGTTGACGCGCTGACGCACGTCCGGCTAATTTCAGCCATGACCGTAATTCGGTGCGTACTGTCCCGGGAGGCCTTGTGGACAAGCGATTCGCACGGGGATTGATCGCTGCTCTGGTCATCTGCGCAGGTTTGGTGAGCATTTCACCGTCGGCCGGCGCTTCCATTCCGGTCGGGACCGAAACTCCGACCGTCACCAGTCTCGGTCCGGCATCCGCCGTGACCTCGACCAGCGTCGCCGAGCAGGTCGGCGACCGGATCTGGACCATCACCTCCGGCGTCTCACCCGTCCAGGTCGGTGCGTTCGACCCGGTCGGCAAGACCGTCGACCGCAAGTTCTCCCTGCCGACCGGCGCCGGAGCATGGGCGATGACCCATATCGGCACCGACCTGTACATCGGCCTCTACACCCCCGGTGACATCTACAAGGTCGACACGACGACCGGCACCGCGGCCAAGGTCGCGCAGTTCGGCTCGTTCGTCTGGTCGATCGCCGCCACCCCGGACGGCAAGATCGTCGCCGGTACCTATCCGGACGGCGCGGTGCACGAGTACGACCCGGCCACCGGCGCCACGAAGTCGTACGGCGCCGCCATCGCCGGTGAGCAGTACGTCCGCAGCATCGCCGCCGACGCCACCACGATCTACGCCGGCGTCGGTACGAAGGCGCACCTGATCGCCATCGACCGCGCGACCGGCGACCGGCGGGACGTGTTGCCCGCCAAGTACGCCGACCGTACGTTCGTCGCCACGCTCGCGCTCGACGGGACGAAGCTCGCCGCGGGCCTCTCCCCCACCGGCACGATGCTCGTGTTCGATACCACGGACCTGAGCAACCCGGTCGAGGTACAGACGCCCGGCGGCGACCAGTACGTCACCGCGATCACCTTGAGTGGCGCTGACGTCTACCTCGGCACGCGCCCGTCCGGCACGCTCTACCGGTACCGCGACAACGCGCTGACGCGCCTCGGTTCGCCGTACGACGGTGCGTACTTCAACCGGATCTTCGTCGAGGGTTCGACCCTACGGGCCGAGCTGACCAGCCAGGTCGTCGACTTCGACGAGGCGAGCGGGACGTTCAGCGGCACCGACCTGGGTCAGGCCGGGCTGCCACCCGCACCCGAGCAGCCAATGGCGATCGCCGCGACGCCCACGTCCGTGCTGGTCAGCGGCAAGGCGGGCATCCAGGTCCATGACCTCGCGACCGGCGCCAGCACCCGGACCTTCCTGCCCGGCGAGGCCAAGACCATGACGCCGGTCGGCCGGCAGGTGTACCTCGGCGTGTACACGCTGGCCCGTCTCTGGCAGATGAAACCGGACGGCGCCGGCCTGCACGAATTCGGCCGGATCGGCAACGAGCAGACCCGCCCGACCGACGCCGCGTACGACGCCCGCTCACAAACGTGGCTGCTCTCCACCGAGCCCGACTACGGCAAGTACGACGGCACGCTCGTCGAGCAGCACCTGGATACCGGTCAACTCGAGGTGCACCGCGGCGTCGTACCGCACCAGTCGGTCCGTTCGGTGACGACCGCGGACGGAATCGCGTACCTCGGCGGTGCGACCCGGAACAGTCTCGGCACCGACCCGATTTTGCCCGAGGCAACCGTTGTCGCCTTCGACCAGCGCCGCAACAAGGTGTTGTGGGAGACCGCTCCGCTTGCGGGTGCACAGAGCTACAGCGCTGTCGCGCACTACCGTGGCCGGCTGTACGTGACCACCGACGACGGCCGTCTCGCCGTCCTCGACCCGCGCACCGGAAAGCTCGTCGCCGGTACCACGCTCGGCACCAGCCAGAGCCGACTGACCATCGCACGCTCCGGCCTGTACGGGACAGACAGCAAACGCGTCTTCAAGATCACGCCGACCATCACCGGAACCCCGGCCGTGAGCACCGTGGTCGACGGGCTCGCCTCGCAGATCTACGGCTACCCGCTCATCACCACGTCGCACGACGGCGCGGCGCTCTACACGATCAAGGGCCGCGATCTCGTACGGATCAGAGGGCTCCGATGATCATCTCCCGCCGTACCGCCCTCGCCGGCGCCATGGCTACCGGAGCGCTGACTGCTCTCCCCACCACTGCTCACGCGGAGGACGGACCCATCGACGGTTCCACCTTGCCCACCTCAGGTCCCGCGGTCGTGACGGCCGCGGTCGTCGCGATGGCGGTGCTCGACGGCCACGCGTACGTGATCAGCCGCGGCATCGTGCCGCCCCGGCTGACCGAGGTCGACCTGACCACTCGCCGCGTGACGAGGACGATCGAGCTGCCGACCGGCGAAGGCGGCTGGGGCATCACGGTTGCCGCCGGCAAGGTCTACTGCGGTCTCTATCCGACCGCCGACGTCTACTGCTTCGACCCGGCCGACGGATCCGTGGTCCACGTAGGAGCGCTGGCTGGTCCCGGCGGTTTCGTCTGGGACATGACGACGGCACCCGACGGCCAGGTGTTCGCGGTCAGCTACCCGAACGGCGCGGTCTGGCAGATCGATCCCGCGACCAACGCGGCCACACGGCTCGGAGCCCCGGTCGCCGGAGCGCAGTACGGCCGCTATGTCGGGGCCGCAGGCAACTACGTGTACGCCGGGATCTACACGCCGTCGCAGGTGGTCGGGTACGACCGGAGTACCGGGGTATTCCGCGACCTCACGCCCGAGGCGTCCCGTGGACAGAGCTTCGGTCCGTTCGCGGGCGCCGGCGACCGGATCTACGTCGGCAGCAGCCGGGCGTTGCTGAACATGGCGCTCGACGGCAGCGACGTACGGGCTGTGCCGTTGCCCGAGGGCCAATCCAGCGTCGACGCGATCACGGTCGCCGCGAACGGTACGGCGTACCTGACGACCCGGACGTCCGGGACGGTCTGGTCGTGCGGACCGCAAGACACCAGCCTCACCGCGGTCGCGACCCCCGCGCCGTCGGATGAACATCGCCGTCTCGTCATGCTCGACGCGAACACGCTGCTCGGCGCGACCGGGTCCGGCGTGCTGTGGTGGCTCGACGTCGCGACCGGTGAGTTCGAACTGCTCGATCTCGTCGACGCCGGGTTCACCCCCGCGCCGGACAAGCCGCAGTCGATCGTGATCGGCGACCCGCATCTGTACGTCGGCGGGCACTGGGTGGTCACCGAGCACGCGATCGACACCGGCGTGACCCGCCGGCTCCGGGTCGCCGGTGAGGCGAAGACGCTGAACTGGGTCCAGGGCGAGCTGTACTCCGCCCTGTACCCGAGCACCGAGGTGGTCCGGATCAACCCGCGCACCAAAGAGGTGCACAGCTTCGGCAAGATCGGTCACGAGCAGATCCGGCCGTGGCAGGCCGCGTACGACCCGAAGTCGAAGCTGCTCGCGATCGCGTCCGCACCCGGCACCGGGAAGCTGACCGGCGCACTGACCCTGCTCGACGTACGCACCGGTGAACTCGACGTGCACTTCGGCGTGCTCCCCGATCAAGGCCTGCTGTCGGTCTCGATCGTCGACGGCATCGCGTACGTCGGCGGGGACGTGGTGGGCGGCGGTGGCGTTCCGCCGACCCGAACCTCGGCCTCGATCGCGGCATTCGACCTGTGCCGCCGCGAACTGCTCTGGACCGCCGAGCCGCTGGCCGGGGAGCGCTCCATCCAGAGCGTCGCCGTTCACGACGGCATCCTGTACGGCGTCCTGAAGCGCACCAGCGGCGGCTGGTTCACGTACGACCTGCGCACGCGCGCTGTGGTCCGCGGCGCGAACAAGCTGTCCGGGTACGGTCAGATCCACGTTGACCGGACCGGCGTCTACTGTGAAACGAACTTCGGCGGGAACCTGTACCAGCTGGGACCGGGCCTCAGCAGTGCGAAGCTGCTCGTGAACAAGCTCGGCGACGGGTGGTACACCGTGCCGCAGCTGACCCCGGTGCGTGGCGCCCGGCACAGCGTCTGGGGTCTGGCCGACCGCGATCTCGTCCAACTGCCGTTGCCCTAAGCAAAGGAATTGTGTGATGGAGAACAGTCAGCTCGCCCGTCACGGCGGTACGCCGGTCCGCACGGAGCCGCTGCCGTCAGTGATGAACGCCAGCGGCCGGCGCTTCGGCGACGACGAGGTCAAGGCGGTCGAGCGGGTGCTGCGCAGCGGCATGCTCTCGGCCACCTGGGGAACGGAGGTTCCCGCGCTCGAGCTGGAGTTCGCGTCGCTGCTCGGCGCCGGGCACGCGGTCGCGTGCAGTTCGGGAACCGCGGCGCTGCACCTGGCCGTCTCCGCCGTGAACCCGGATCCCGGCGACGAGATCATCACCACGCCGATCAGCGACATGGGCACCGTGTTCCCGATCCTGATGCAGAACGCCGTACCGGTGTTCGCGGACGTCGACCCGATCACCGGAAACCTGACGCCCGAGACCGTGGCCGCCGCGATCACGCCGCGCACGAAGGCCGTGATCGTCGTACACCTGTTCGGCAAGCCGGCCGCCGTCCGGGAGTTGCGCGCGCTCTGCGACCAGCACGGGATCCTGCTGATCGAGGACTGCGCGCAGGCGTACCTCGCGCCGGTCGGCGACACGTACGTCGGCCGGATCGGCCACATCGGGTGCTTCAGCCTGCAACAGACCAAGCACATCAGCGCCGGCGACGGCGGTCTCGCGGTCACCGACGACGCGCAACGCGCCCGCCGGATGCGGTTGTTCGCGGACAAGGGCTGGCCGCGGGACACCGACGAGCGGACCTACCTGTTCCTCGCGCTCAACTACCGCATGACCGAACTCGTCGCCTCCGTCACCCGCGCCCAGCTCAACAAGCTCCGCAGCGTCGTGCTGGATCGCCGTACGGCGGCCGCGCGCCTGTCCTCCGCGATCGCCGACCTGGCCGGGGTGACGGCACCGCCGGACGGCGGTGACCACGTGTACTGGCAGTACCCGCTGATCATCTCCGAGGAGGCCGGCGACATGCGGGAGTGGGCCGCAGCGCTGACCGCCGAAGGCATCCCGGCGAACGGCGGGTACCTGACCAGCCCGCTGTACGCCGCACCTGCCGTCCGCGAGCGGATCACGTACGGCCAGTCCGGGTTCCCGCTGCAGGACGTCTCGTACCCGGTCGGGCTGTGCCCGAACGCCGAGGAACTCATCAACTCCCGGCTGCTCGTCCTCGCCTGGAACGAGAACTACACCGAGTCCGACGTCGACGACATCGCCACCGCGATCCGCAAGGTCCACCAAGCCCTGTCCCGGAAGGCATCATGACCGATTCTCCCCTGCTGCTCGACTGCGACATCCTGGTCGGGCACGACGTGACGACGGGTCGCTGGGGCCGGCCCGAGAACATCGCGAAGGTGTTCGCGGAGAGCGGGATCTCGGGCGGCGTCGTGTCCGGGCTGCGGGCGGTGCACTTCGACGTACCCTCCGGGAACGACGAGGCGCGACAGGTTGCCGATGGCAACGGCTGGACGACGTGCCCGGTGCTCGACCTGCGCGATCCGCTCGGCGCGGAGAAGGAACTGGAGCGGCAGCTGGCCGGCGACACGCCGCCGCGGGCCGTCCGGCTGGCGCCGACCTTACAGAGTGTCGAACCGACGTACCCGGCCTTCGGTCATGTCGTGCAGCTGCTCGTCGACGCCGGGCTGACGATCTTCACCGAGGGCGACGTCCGCAAGGTCGGCCCGGCACTGCGCGGGCTCGGCGCGCGGGTGGTGTTCCTCGACACGCACTTCTACTACCTCGGTGACTTCGTGCTGCTGGCCCGGTCCGAGCCCGGGTTCCACACCTCCACCCGGATGCTCACCGGACCGGACGCGCTGGAGATCGTGGCCGCGGAGGTCGGCGCCGAGCGGCTCGTGCTCGGGTGCCGGACGCCGTTCCACGAGACCCGCTCGGTGATCCGCCGGCTGCTCTCGTCGAAGCTCAGCGCGGACGAGATCGCCCAGGCCGGAAGCCGCAGCCTCACGACCCTGCTGGAGCCCGCATGCTGATCGACGTACACGCCCACTGGGGACCGTGGTTCTTCTCGATGGACGTCGCGAGCATCGACACCAACATCGACGGACTCGACCGGTTCGGCATCGACCTCCAACTGGTCTCCGCGATCGAGGCCATCGTGTACGACGCTCCGCTCGGCAACCGCTCGCTCGCGGAGCAGCTCCCGGCCGATCCGCGGCTGCGCGGGATGATCGTCGTCGACCCGCGCCGCCTCGACGAGGCCCGCACGGATCTCGACGAGTTCCTCGCCGGGGACGGGCGGACGCGGTGGGTCGGCGCGAAGATCCACACCGAGTACAGCCGGACGCCGATGACGTCGCCCGCGATGCAGGCGGCGATCGAGCTCACCACGGAGTACGGGCTGCCCACCCTCGTGCACACCTGGGGCGACACCGTCGTCGATCTCGCCGACGTCGCCGCCCGGGTCCCGGGGGCGCGGGTGCTCGCCGGTCACATGGGCGCGAACGGCTGGCCCCGGGTCCCCGAGGCGGCGGACCGCTGCGACCGGATCTGGTTCGAGCCGTGCTGGTCCGCGCCCGAGGCCAACCGGATCCGCTGGATCCTGGACCGGATCGGCCCCGACCGGATGATGTTCGGCACCGACGCCACGCTGATCGACCCGTCGATCGCCCAAGGCGCCCTCGAAGCCGCCGACCTAACCCCCGAGGAACACGAGGCAGTCACCCACCGCAACGCCCGAGAACTCTTCGCCCTCTGACCTTGGCGCTTACGTCCGAAGAAGTGGGGGCCCGGCCCCTCAATTCTTCGGACGCAAGCGCCAGGCTCAGGGCGTGACGAAGACGATGATGTCGGTTTCGGGGCCTCGGACCTCGGGTTCCTGCCAGCCGAGGTGGCGGTAGAACGCGACCGCGTCGTGGTTCTGGTTCCAGGCGAGGAGCCAGGCTCGCTTGTGCTCTTGGGCAGCCGTTTCGAGGAGGCGGCGGGCCAGGCCGGTGCCGCGGGCGTGTGCGAGGACGCCGAGCTCGTCGACCTCGTACGCGCCGATCAGCAGCTCCTCGACCTGCTCGCTGCCGATCCGGTCGAGGACGCTCCCGTACGCCCGGTCGGTCCGGAACGGCGCCGGCGTCGTCCACCCGGTCAGGAACCCGGCGATCCGCCCGTCCTCCGACCGCTCGGTCCACGCCTGGAACCCGTCCCGTTCGACGTCCGTCTCGAGCCGTTTCCGGAACGCGATCCGGGTCTCCTCGGCATCGCGGTGCTCGAACGGCGGTGCCGTGAACACCTCGACGTACGCCGTGGTCAGTTCGTCCGCGATCTCCAGAAGGTCCCGCCCATACGTGTGCACCGCTCCAACCTACCGATGGAGCGGTGCGTGCGGCTGATGCCGCAGCCTCAGTTGGTCGAAGCGGCCGCCGGCTGGAGATCCGACGAAGCGCTCTCCGAGTCCTCCGGAGCCCCGGCAGAAGACCTGGCCCCGGCACCGGGCGCTCCCGGCGTCGCCGCGATCGTCTCCAGTTCGGCGCGGAACTGCGGCAGCATCCAGCGCAGCGGCTGGTCCAGAACACGTGCGATGGCCGCCTCGTCGACCTTCAGGAGGCCGCCGATCCGGGCGAGCGCGTCCGGCTCGTCCGTGGCGGCGTACAGCAGGTGGACGACCTCGTGCCGGTGCGCGAACACGGCGAGTGCCGCGGCCGCGAGACCGGCGTCGATCTCCGGCGGATTCGTGATTTCCCCGTTGACTGTCACGTCATCCTCAACCCGTCCGGAGGCCGATCGGTTACGTGTCAGTCTTTACAGTTGCCCAAATTCTCGCTTTCTAGCTCGGCAGCCAGGACACCTTGCCGAGCAGGTACGTCGCCCCGATCAGGGCGGCCGTGTCGATCAGGGTGTGCGCGACGACGAGCGGCATGATCCGGCCCCACCGCCGGTACAGGTAGCCGAAGATCACGCCCATGATCACGTTTCCCGCGAACCCGCCGAGCCCCTGGTAGAGGTGGTACGAGCCGCGCAGCAACGAACTGGTCGCGATCGACCGGCGGACCGACCAGCCGAGCTGATCGAGCCGGTGGTTCAGGTACCCGAGCACGATGACTTCCTCGAGTACGGCGTTCTGCACCGAGACCGCGATCAGGATCGGGATCCGCCACCAGTCGTCGGGCAGCTGTGACGGGTCGACGGTCAGGTTCACACCGGTCGCGTGTGCACCGATGTAGAACAGCAGCCCCGCTCCCCCGACGGCGGCCGCGATCGCCGTACCGCGCCCGAGGTCGCGGAACCTGTCGCGCAGGTCGAACCCGATCGTCCGGAACGACTCCTTGCCCCGCGCGAGCAGATGACCGACCAGCGCGACCGGCACCAGAGCGGTGACCACCGCGAAGATCTGCCACGCCAGGTCCAGCCACGGCCGGCCCGGCGCGCGCGACCCGACGATCACCGCGGTCTGCCCGCTGATCGGCTTCGACGACGTCAGCACCCCCGTGAACGAGATGATCGCCGCCACCCCGGACGCCCCGAGCGACAGCGCCAGCACGAGCCAGATCTCCTTGGTCAGCACACGCCGATCCACCCCTGCCGCGATCTCAGGCAGGTCAGCAGACTTCGTCATGGTTCAACTATCCCGCAAGCGGCCTAGCGGAACGGCACGGTGACCCAAGGGCTGTGCTCGACGCTGAGGAGAAGCTCGTGGTTCTCGCGCGCCTCGGTGTACCACTTGCGGGAGTTGTCATCGTCGAACTGGATGCAGCGGCCGAGGATGTAGCCGACGCCGAACTCGGCCCATGACGTGTAGTGCCGTTGGGCCTGCTGGCTGAGGACGCGGAGCGCATCGAACATCTCGGTCTGGGCGCAGAAGCGCGTACCCCGGCCCCAGCGGGCCATCATGGAGGCGCGCCCCAGATCCCACGCGGCCGTCGAGCGTACGTAGCCGCCGTCCGGGAGCAGGCCGTCTTCGCGGAAGCGCTCCTCGAAGCGGAGGATCCGGGTGATCAGCTCGCCGCGCGCCACAACGAACTCGTCGAGCTCGGGATCCGCACCCGGTTGAGCGGGAGCGCCGGTCTGCGCGACGTACTGGCGCAGCGCCGACTCGTCGTACTGGCGCCACTCGACCGCGTCGACCGGCCCGCCGAAGTGGTCGACCAGCCCGTTACGCGTTCGCAGTACGTGGTCCCACTCCGACGAGTGGACGTCGCGGTTGAGCAGCCGGCCCTCGATCTCCAGCCAGTCCTGGCGGATCTTGACGCCCCACCATTCCTCGATCAGTGCGAGTTCCGCGCTGTAGCCGTTGCCGTGGTACTCCGTGGTGTTCCAGGCGTGGCCGTTCGTGACGCAGAGCTGCGCCCCGCAGGCCAGGCCGTGCAGGAGTACGCCGGGCTCGGTGGCGTTGCTCTGCCGGGTGATGACGCGGCCGGAGAAGTAGCCCGGCGCCCAGTACGCGTCGTGCATTTCGAGAATCAGCTGCTTCATCTTGTCCCCGAGTTGCAGCACGTTCTGACACGGCGTCTGCGGGTTGACCAGCAGTACGTCGACGTCGCCGAGCAGCCGCAGCAGGCCGCGCAGGTTGGTGAACTCGTAGACCACCTTCGGGTGCGGGCGAGGCAGCACGTCCAAGGTGTAGACCGACATCGCCCGGAGTCCGTCGCCCAACTCGGCGATGATCGGCCGTCGCTTCTCCGGATCCGGGTGGGCATGCGTGATCGCCACCGGGTGGTAGACACCGGCGGTCGCGAGAATCGACAGGTACGCGGAGACATCCGGGTCGTCCTTGTCCCGGTAGAGCAGCCGCTCGACCGGAGTCGGGGGCACCCAGGGTCCGTCCGTCGGCTCGGCGATCCTCGGGAGCACCTCGTCATGGTCGTCCGCCTCGCCGACGGCATACCCGGAATCGACCAGGTCATTGACGACATCGAAGTCGTCGAAGGGGCCCGGGCCGTCGTCGCTCGTGGTCATACCGGAAACCTAGGCGGTGGAGCAGGTCACGCCTCGGTGCCGGCCAGGAGGTCGAGCAGGTGGCTGAAGAGGGCGGCGGTGTCGGCTTGGAGTTCGTACTGCGACTGGACCTGGAGGCCGTCGGAGAGGGCGATCAGTAGGGTCGCGATCGTTTCCGGGTCGGCTGCCGCGGTCAGGGTCCCGGCGGTCTGGCGGGCGCGGACCGCGTCGGCGAGCGCCTCCCGGATCGCGGCGTACCGCTCCACGAAGTACTCGTGGGAGCCGTGCTCCGGATCGCCGGCCTCGGCGGAGAACGTCGAGTACAGCTGCACGAGACCCGGCACCGACCCGTTGTGGCGGATGATCGCGGTCAGGTTGTCGATCGGGTCACCGGCCTCGAACCGGGCCCTGTCCGCCTCGTCACGAGCCCGCAGCACCGCCTCGAACAGCTGCTCCTTCGAGCCGAAGTAGTGCAGCATCCCGGCCTCGCTGAGCCCGGCCGCGGCGGCGAGTTCGCGCGTCGACGTCTTCCGGTACCCGTGCCGCGCGATCACCTCCAGCGCGGCCCGCAGGATCTCGGCGCGCTTGGCGACACCCTTCGCATAAGGACCCCGGGAACTAGCCATGGCCAAAACCTAGCATCACTTGGTTTTCACGGTTACGCTTTTCGCCATGAACTTCGACGACCTGCTCGGCCGCCTCTCCCTGGAGGAGAAGGTCCGGATCCTGACCGGCCAGGACTTCTGGTCCACCCACCCGCTGCCCGCGATCGGGCTGCGTTCGATGGTGCTGTCCGACGGCCCGAGCGGCGTCCGCGGCGCGGTCTGGGACGAGCGCGACCCGTCCCTGAACCTCCCGTCGGCAACGGCGCTCTCGTCGTCCTGGGACGTCGGCATCGCCCACCGGTACGGCGTGGTGTCGGCGCTCGAGGCGCGCCGCAAGAACGTCGACGTGGTGCTCGGCCCGACGATCAACCTGCACCGTTCCCCGCTCGGCGGCCGGCACTTCGAGGCGTTCAGCGAGGACCCGGTGCTGACCGCGGACCTGGCCGCGGCGTACGTCGCCGGCGTACAGGAGCTCGGCGTCGGCGCCACCCCGAAGCACTACGTGGCGAACGACTTCGAGACCGACCGCTTCACCGCGAACGTCGAGGTCGACGAGCGCACGCTGCGCGAGGTGTACCTGCTGGCCTTCGAGAAGGCGGTCACCGAGTCGAAGGCGTGGCTGGTGATGAGCGCGTACAACTCGATCAACGGCGCGACCGCCTCGGAGAACGACCTGCTCGAGACCCCGCTCAACACCGACTGGGGTTTCGACGGCGTGGTCGTCAGCGACTGGACCGCCGTCCGCAGCGTGGAGAGCGCCAAGCACTCGCAGGACCTGGCGATGCCCGGCCCGGTCGGCGCTTGGGGTGACGCGCTCGTCGAGGCGGTTCGGTCCGGTGAGGTCAAGGAAGACGCGATCGACCGCAAGGTACGCCGCATTCTGGCGCTCGCCGCCCGTGTCGGCGCGCTCGAAGGCACTGAGAAGCCCTCCGACCCACCGCAGGTCGATGGCGTGGCCTTCGCACGAACGGCGGCAACCGAGGGCACCGTTCTGCTCGCCAACCAGAGCGCGCTGCCCTGGGATTCCAGCGCGCTCACGAAGGTCGCGATCATCGGCCACAACGCGCGCGACGCGCGGACCCAGGGCGGCGGTAGCGCGACCGTCATCCCGGAGAAGGTCGTCTCACCGCTCGACGGGCTGCGCGCGGCGCTCCCGAACACAGAGATCACGTACTCGATCGGCGCGGTCGTCCAGGAAGGCGTCGCCGAGCTCCCGGCCGGCACGATGACGAACCCGCAGTCCGGTCAGCCGGGCGCCCGCGTCCGGTTCCTGGGCGCGGACGGTTCCGAACTGTTCGCCGAGGACCGGTTCTCCAGCGCGCTGGTGTACCTCGGCGGCGACGCGCCGATCGGCGAGTCAGCGGTCTTCGAGTTCCGCACCACCTGGACGCCGAGCGAGTCCGGCGCGATTCAGCTTGGTTTCGCGTCGGTCGGCCACGGCAGGATCTTTGCCGACGGCAAGCTCCTCCGCGAGGACACCGCGGTCCCGGTCGGCAACGACCTGGGCGCCGCGCTGCTCTCGCCGCCGTCGATCTCCGCGCCGCTCGAGGTCACGGCCGGAACGCCGGTCGACGTCCGCGTCGAGCTCGACCTGCCCAAGGTCGAGGGCGGCCTGAGCAACGCGCTCAGCATCACGGTCGGTGTCGAGCCGGGTAACGACGACCCGCAGGCCCTGATCGACGAGGCCGTCGCCGCGGCCCGGGAAGCCGACGTGGCGCTGGTCGTTGTCGGCACCAACTCGAAGGTCGAGTCCGAGGGGTACGACCGGACCTCGCTCGCGCTCCCGGGCCGGCAGGACGACCTGGTCCGCGCGGTCGCGGCCGCGAACCCGCGAACGGTCGTAGTCGTCAACGCCGGCTCCCCGGTGCTTCTCCCCTGGCGGGACGACGTCGCCGCGGTGCTCGCGACGTACTTCGGCGGTCAGGAGTACGGCGACGCGCTCGCCGACGTTCTCCTCGGCCGTACCGAGCCGGGCGGCCGCCTCCCGACCACGTGGCCGCGTGTGCAGGAGGACGTGCCGGTCATCAACGTGACCCCGGAGAACGGCGTCGTGCGGTACGACGAAGGCATCCACATGGGGTACCGCGCCTGGCTCAAGGCGGGCACCGAGCCGGCGTACGAGTTCGGTCACGGTCTCGGGTACACCACCTGGGAGCTGTCCGACCTGCGCGCGAACGACCCCTCGTCCGTCGCGCTGACCGTGCGCAACAGCGGCGACCGGGCCGGCAAGCACGTCGTCCAGGTGTACGTCGAGCGTCCCGGCAGCGCCATCGACCGCCCGGTGCGCTGGCTGGCCGGGTTCGGTGTCGCCCGCCTCGACGCAGGTCAGGCGCGCGAGATCACGATCGGCCTGCACGAGCACACCTTCGAGCACTGGGCGGATGGATGGACCACCGAACCCGGCGCCTTCACGATCCGAGCCGGCTCGTCGGTTTCGGACCTACCGCTCTCCACGGAGCTCCAGGTCCGTTAGCTGCCCGGCTGCACGAGCTCAACGGGGCTCGGGGCGGTTCGACGCCGGTCGCCGTACGACACGGCGGCCGGTGTCGGACTGCCAGTACAGAACCGAACGGCCGGAACGGCGGCGTTCGAGCAGTCCGGCGTCGGTCAGGACGCGCAGGTGGTCCGAGACGGTGGCGAGCGACAGACCGGTGGTTGCCACGAGCAACGTCGTACTCACCGGCTCGGCGGCCTCGGCCAGAATGCGGGCGCGGTTGCGGCCGAGCAGCTGCACCAACGGTTCGTCCGGCGTTGCTGTGGTCGCGAAGATCCCGGTCACGGGGTAGGTCAGGGCGAAGCGATCCGGGAGCCGCCAGCTGACATTCACGCGTTGTGTGTGCGCCGCGAGGAACATCAGATCGCGCCCGCGGACGTCGGTCGGCGGGTAGTCCCAGCGGTTCACCTTGATCCGTCCGTCGCCGAGCCACCGCACATCGGGCCCGAGCCCTCGCAGTACGCCGGACCACCCCTGCTCGCTGAGACGCGACGTCCGGGACACGATGTCGGCCTGCAATACCCGCAAGCGCCGCGGCCAGTCCGGCTCGACCGTCGTCCGCCACACCCACCGCAGCAGTTCTGCCGCAGCCTCGGCCAGCCCGGACGTCTCGCGGACGATCGCCGGCAACGGCGTCTGTACGACGCTCAGGTCCGCGCGGATGTGGTCGTCGTCCAAGGACGTCAGGTACGCGAGCTCGGCCTCGATCGTGAGATCGGGCGCGAGCGGCGGAACGGTCAGGAAGTCCGCGGCCCAGCTGTAACTGAAGGCGCTGTCGAGCAGCGCTGTCCAGAGCGGATCAGCCGCCAACGCGGCTTCGAACGAGGCCACGTGCGTGTCCTTCCACGGCCGGAACCATGGCTCGACCGGCCGGAGCAACAGCTTCAGGGCCGCCACGGTCTCGGTGAGTTGCGACGTACCGAACCGTGCGTTCGCGAGGGTGTCGGCATCGACCAGGAACTCGGACAACGTTTCGCCTCCACCCGAAACTGTAGGCGACGCCGAGCCCGCGGTCGATGCTTCCGAGCATGAGCACGTACCGGGCGATCTTCGCCAACCCCGAGTTCCGGAACCTGTGGATCAGCAGCGCGCTGGGCAACGCGTCCTCGACGATGACCAGCCTGACGCTGGCGATCCTGGTCGACGCCGCGACCGGATCCGCGCTGCTCGCCGCGACCATCATGTTCGGACCGTCGCTGGCGCAGGTTCTCGGCGTCTCCACCCTGATGTCCGCCGCGGATACGGCCCGTCCCCGCCGGGTGCTCACGCTGCTCGCGGCGCTGTCGGCGGTCGCGGTCGGCGTCCAGGCTGCAGCCGACCTCTCCGCGGGTCTCCGACTCGTCCTGGCGCTGGCGGTCGCGTACGGGCTCTCGATCGGCGCCGGCGTTCGCTGGGGACTGCTCGGCGAGGTCGTGCAGTCGGACCAGTTCGTGCTCGGCCGATCGGCGATGAACCTGTCGGTCGGCGCGATGCAGATCGCCGGCTTCGGTGTCGCGGGTGTGCTCCTGCAGGCGGTGAGCCCGTCGACCGTGCTCTGGATCGCGACCGGATTCGCGGCACTCGCCATCCCGGTCATCCGCTTCGGCCTCCGCGACCGAGCACCGCGCCGGGTCGCGCGGACCGGCCTCGCCGAAACGTGGCGCGGCAACCGCACGCTGCTCGCGCAACGCCGTACGCGCCCGCTGCTCCTCGCACTCACCCTCCCGAACGGCCTGATCGTCGGCTGCGAGGCACTGTTCGTCCCGTACGCCGGTTCGCGCGCCGGCTGGCTGCTCGCGGCCGGTGCCGCCGGGATGATGACCGGCGATCTCGTGGTCGGCCGCTACCTCACCCAGCAGCGCCGCCGTACCGTGGCCCGCTGGCTGCGGTTCCTGCTCGCCGTACCGTTCCTGGGTTTCGCGTTCGATCTCCCCCTGGCGGTGCTCTGCGTACTGGTCGCGGTCGGCAGCAGCGGGTACGCCGCGTCGCTCGCGCAGCAGGAGATCCTCGTCGACCTCACCGCCCCCGAACTGCGCGGCCAGGTCCTCGGGCTGGAGTCCGCGCTCCGGATGACGACCTTCGGCGTGACCGCGATCCTCGCCGGCGCGATGGCCGACCTGACGGCCGCCGCTCCCACGATGACTGCCTTCGCCGCCGCGTCACTGCTGGTGTCCGTCGCCCTGAGTCGACCGCTTGCCCGGATAGGCTCGCCGCATGGAAGTGGTCCGGCTGCGGAAGGTCTCCAAACGGTACGGGCGGCGGGAGATCCTGGCTGACGTCGACCTGCACCTGAACGCCGGTGAGCTGCTGGCTCTCGTCGGCGCGAACGGCTCCGGCAAGTCGACCGTGCTGCGCTTGATGGTCGGCCTGTCGCGACCGTCAGCGGGAACGGTGCAGCGCAACGCCGCCGTGGTGAGCTACGTGCCCGATGTGTTCACGTCGCACGATCGCCTGTCGGCGTCGGCGTACCTGCGGCATATGGGGCGGATCCGTGGACTCAGTACGAGAACGGCGCGGGACCGCTCTCTCGAGTTGCTCGACCGCCTCGCGCTCTCGGGCGGCGCGGACACCCCGATGCGGAAACTGTCGAAAGGCAACGCACAGAAGGTCGCGCTCGCCCAGGCACTCCTCGATCCCCCGCAGCTGCTCGTCCTCGACGAGCCCTGGGCGGGCCTCGACGCGACCGCCCACTCGACCCTCCGCGAGCTCCTGACGGAGACCGCGGAGCAAGGCGCCGCGGTCGCCTTCACCGAACACTCCGCCGAGGTCGTCCGCTCCACCGCGACCCGCGTCTGCGAACTCGACCGCGGCAAACTCACCTCACCGCGCCAACAGACCGCCCTCACCGAGCTCCACCTGCTCCCCGGCGCAGACCTGGACTGGGACCACCACGCCGACGTCCTGGAGGTACGGCGTGCCGAGGCCGGCGTGATCGTGCTGCTGCCGACCGGGACTCACGACGCCGCCCTGCTGACTGCCCTGAACCACGGCTGGTCGGTCGTCAGCGTGCGGCAGGTGAAACCCGAGTGAGCGCTCTGTACCGGTACCTGCTGACCAGCGTCCTGCTCTCCCAGCGGTACCTTCCGCCGACGCTGATCTTCCTCGCCGCGATGGCCGTCGGTACGACGTCCGACAACGGGCCGCTGCAGTCGTCGTACTCGTTCTGCGTGCTGGCGATGCTCGTCTGCACGACTTGGCTCACCGTCAGCATCGTCAACCACGAGGACCCGACCCAGCGGAAGATCACGCTAGTGATGATCGGCAGCTCCCTGCGCGTCCTGACGATGACGGTCGCCGTGGTCGTCACCTGGTGCGTACCGCTGCTGCTGATCGGTCTGGTCTACCCGATCGTCACCGGCAAGCACGTCGTCACCGCCGGCGACCTCGCCGTCGGTGCGGCCGCGCAACTCGGCGCGGCGATGATCGGCATCGCGATCGGCCTGCTCTGCTCACGTCTGGTGATCCCGCGGATCGGCGTCGCTATGCTCACCGCGGCCGCCGCGATCCTCGCCGTACTCCTGCTCCGGTGGATCTCTCCGATCCGCCCGATCATGACCGTCCTGTCCGACGAGAAGACGGCCGGCGCGAACGCCGTACCGCTCACGCTCCTCGCCCTGCTCTCCGCAGTCCTGCTGGCGGCCGCCGTCTTCGCGACGAATCTCCTGGCCGACCGCAAGGAATGATCAAGAAGCGGCGACTGACGACAACCCGTGCGGGGCGGCCGAGCCGCGGATGATCAACGTCGTGGCCAGCTCGACGTGATGCGAAGCGACCGGCTCCCCCGCGGCGAGCTGCAACGCGGTGCGTACGGCGACCGCACCCATCTCGCGCAGCGGCTGCCGGACCGTGGTGAGCGGCGGCGAAGCGAGCCGGGCGACCTCGGTGTCGTCGAAGCCGACCACGCTGAGGTCCTCCGGTACCCGCAGGCCGCGCGCCCGCGCCGCCTCCAG
Source organism: Kribbella speibonae (assembly GCF_004331375.1). Taxonomy (NCBI): domain Bacteria; kingdom Bacillati; phylum Actinomycetota; class Actinomycetes; order Propionibacteriales; family Kribbellaceae; genus Kribbella; species Kribbella speibonae. Next base: position 31,146 of record NZ_SJKC01000008.1, read on the forward strand.
GATCCCGAGCGCGACCTCGTCGCTGCCCGCGAAGATCGCGGTCGGCCGCTCCCGCAGGTCGAGCAGCTTGGTCCCTCCGGCCAGCCCGTCCTCGTACAGGAAGTCGCTCATCCAGACGTACTCGGCCGGGACATCGGCGCCGACCGACTCCATCGCGCTGCGGTAGCCGCTCAGCCGGGCCTGGTTGCAGCCGGACGTCGGCGGACCCCCGACGTACCCGATCCGGCGGTGGCCGAGGGACAACAGGTGCTGCGCCGCGGCCATCCCGCCGGCGAAGTTCGTCGAGCCCACGCTGATCACGTCGGGCTCCGGGGTGTTCGCGGGGTCGATGACCACCAGCGGCAACCTGGCCCGGGCCAGCGCCGCGAGGTCGGCGGCGGACAGCTCGCTCGTGACGCCGATCGCAGCCCGGCGGCCGGTGGCGGTCAACTGCCGGATCCAGCCCGCCGCCCGGCCCGGGGTCCCGCCGTTCGCGGTCGGCGGATGCTTCGGGTGCGAGGTCAGCACGACATCGACACCGGCCGCCTGACCGGCCTCGATCACGCCCTGGATCACCTCGACCGAGTAGGCGTTGACGACGCCCTGGTAGAACAGCTCGATCGTGTCCCGGTGCACCGTGTCCGGGCGGCGTCCGACGTACCCGTGCTTCTCGAGGACGTCCTGGACGCGGGCGCGGGTGGACGGCGAGACGTCGCTACGCCCGTTCAGCACCTTGGAGACCGTGGCGACCGAGACGCCGGCCGATCCGGCCACGGTCGCCAGGGTCACGCGACCCTTCACCGGCGACATCTCATCATCACCCTCCTCCGCCAACCTCGCTGACCGTCACCGGAGTCGTCAGGACCCGGTCGTGTCCGACCACCCTCACATCCCCGATGATCCGCAGCATGGCACGACACGGCAGGTCCAGCGACGACGTGCCCACCATCACCTCGACGTCCCCGGGCTCGACGATCCGGCGCAGGTCGGCCGCCGTGTACGCCGTGCGATCGGCGTGTACCCGGAAGGTGACGTCGGCCGCCTGACCGGGTTCGAGCGACACCCGCGCGAACCCGGTCAGCAGCGTCAACGGCCGCGCGACCTGGGCGACGACGTCGCGCAGGTACAGCTGCACGACCTCGTCGCCGCCCCGGTCGCCCGTGTTCGCCACCCGCACCGTGGCGGTGAACTCGCCGTCGGTGCCGATCTCCGGCACGCTCAACCGGAGATCGGCGATCGTGAAGTCCGTGTACGAGGCGCCGTACCCGAACGGATACAGCGGCCGGGTCTCGAGCCCGCTGATCCCCGCGCTCTCGACACTCCCGAGCGCGGGCTGCAGGTACGTACCGGGCTGCCCACCCACATGCCGCGGGATCTGCACCGGCAGCTTCCCGCTGGGCACGATCCGCCCAGTCAGTACGCCGGCGATCGCCGCCGCGCCTTCCTGTCCAGGGATGAACGCCTGCACCAGCCCTGAGAGGCGCCCCGCATACTCGCCGAGCGCGTACGGCCGTCCGGATACCACCACCAGAACAACCGGCTTCCCGGTCTCCAGCAGCGCGTCGACCAGCTCCCCCTGCACTCCGGGCAGCCGCAGATCCTCCGCGTCACACCCTTCACCAGAGGTCCCGTGCCCGAACAACCCAGACAGGTCACCGACGAAAGCCACACAGACATCGGAGTCCGCGGCCAACGCCACCGCCTCGGCGAACCCGGAGCGGTCGTCCCCGGTGACACCGCACCCCTTGGCGTACGAAACCTCCGCCAACTCGTTGCGCAAGGCATCCAATGGCGAGCCGATCTGAACACCCAGCCCACGCTCGGGATACCGCGGGAGCACGTGGTTCGGGAAGGCGTAACACCCCATCAGCGTCCGCGGGTCGTCGGCGCACGGACCGACCACGGCGACCCTGGCGTCCTTGCTCAGTGGGAGAACGGGGCCGGCGTCGAGGAGCACCACCGACTTCTCGGCCAGCTCGCGTGCGATCGCCCGGTTCTCCGCCGAATCCAGATCCACGCCACTGGTTTTCACCGACCCCTCAGGCGTCCAGCCCTCGTCGAGCAGGCCCAGCTCGGCCTTCTGAAGCAGCACGCGACGGGCCGCACGGTCGATCAGATCCTCGGAGAGCTCGCCCGCCTTCACCTTGTCCAGCAGGCCCGCGAACCCGATCGTGTCCGGCAGTTCCACATCGGTCCCGACCGTCAACGCGAGCGCACCGGCATCCGCGTCGTTCGCAACCACCCGGTGCATCGACGCCAGGAACGGCACCGCCCAGTAGTCCGAAACGACCGTCCCCTCGAATCCCCAGTCGTCGCGCAGCACGTCGGTGAACAGCCACGGATCCGCACTCGCGGGCAGCCCGTCGAGGTCGGCGTACGAGCTCATCACCGACCCGGCGCCGGCCGTCGCGATCGCGGTCTCGAACGTCGGCAGGATGATGTCCAGCAGCTCGCGACGCCCCATCGACACCGGCCCGTGGTTGCGTCCGGCGCGCGACGCGGAGTACCCGGCGAAGTGCTTCAGCGTCGCGACGACGCCCGCGCTCTGCAGACCGCGCACGTACGCCGACCCCAGAATCCCTACCAGATAAGGGTCTTCGCCCATCGTCTCCTCGACGCGGCCCCAGCGATAGTCACGGACCACGTCGAGCACCGGCGACAGTCCCTGATGCACACCGACCGCCGCCATGTCGCGGCCGATCGCCGCCGCCATCCGCTCGATCAGCGCCGGATCGAACGTCGCACCCCACGCGATCGAGGCCGGATAGACCGTCGCGCCGTACGTCGTGAACCCGGTCAGGCACTCCTCGTGGACCAGCGCCGGCACACCGAGCCGCGACTCCTTCAGCACCACCTCGTGCTGCCGGATCACCTCGGCGACGCCCTGCTCGACCGTCTGCGGGTAACTGCCCCACACCCGGGTGAGATGACCGAGGCCGTCGCGACTCGCGTCCTCCAGGGACAGCGCACCGCCGACCGAGAACACGTCCTCCATCGGCGCCACGTTGATCGTCTCGTCGTCGGGCAGTGCGGTGTCGGCCATGTCGTTGCCGGCCCAGCGGCTCCCGAGCTGGGCGATCTTCTCCTCCAGGGTCATCGCCGCCAGCAGCAGCCCGGCGCGCTCCGCAGCGGGCAGCGCGGGGTCGCGCCAGGGCCGGTCAGTCGAGATGGACAAGAAAATCTCCCTTGATGAACGTTCCAAACGGTGAGGAATTATCGAAAAATTTTCGAAGCTCTCCGTCAGCCCGGCCAATCGGCCAGCGGTCGGTCAATCCCCTGTAGCAGCAGGCGATTACGTGACCTCACTGTGACCCCAAAGTGGGGTTAGTTCAAGTCTTGACAGCACCATTCACGAAATCTATGTTTCGAAAACAAGTCATATCGGCAGGTGCTTCCGCAACCTGTGGGGGCAGCACGGAGTACGGAGATCACTGTGGATCCCATGACGACATCCCGGCGTACCTTTCTAGGTTTCGTCGGTGGCGGTGCCCTGGCGGCCGGCCTGGCCGCCTGCGGAAGTTCCGGCCCGTCGAGCACGCCCGGTTCGACCACCGGAGCCAGCGGCGCGGGCGGCGCCGGCAGCGGGGCGACGTACTGGTTCCTCACCGGACAGCCGCAGCAGGGCATCCGCGAGGCGCAGGTCAAGCGGTTCAACGACGCGAACCCGGACACCAAACTCAAGACCACCGAGTTCCAGAACGACGCGTTCAAGGCCAAGATCAAGACCGCCATCGGCGCCGGCCAGGGCCCGACCCTGATCTGGGGCTGGGGCGGCGGCGGCCTGAAGGCGTACGTCGAAGCCGGCCAGGTCGAGGACCTCACCGACTGGCTGAACAAGGACCAGGCCGACCTGAAGAACTCGATCTTCCCGTCCGCCTTCACGGCGGCGACCGTCAACGGCAAGATCTACGCGGTGCCGGGCGAGACCGTGACGCCGATCGTGCTGTTCTACGACAAGCGCGCGTTCGAGAAGATCGGCGCCGAGCCGCCGAAGTCCTGGCAGGACATCATGTCCCTGGTGCCGAAGTTCAACGAGAAGGGCATCGCGCCGTTCTCGCTCGGCGGGCAGTCGCGCTGGACCAACATGATGTGGCTGGAGTTCCTGTTCGACCGGATCGGCGGCGCCGAGGTCTTCCAGAACATCTTCGACGGCAAGAAGGACGGCTGGTCCGACCCGTCCGCGCTGAAGGCGCTCGAGGAGATGCAGAACCTGATCAAGGCGAACGGGTTCATCAAGGGCTTCTCCTCGATCACCGCCGACTCCAACGCCGACCAGGCACTGCTCTACACCGGCAAGGCCGCGATGATGCTGCACGGCGCCTGGACCTACGGCAACATGAAGGCGTCTGGTGGCGACTTCGTGACCGGCGGGCACCTCGGCTACATGAACTTCCCGCCGTACGACGGCGGTAAGGGCGACCCGAGCGACACGGTCGGCAACCCGGGTCAGTACATGTCGATCTCGTCCAAGGCGACCGACGGCGAGAAGGAGACCGCGAAGAAGTTCATCGCGAACAACACGCTCGACGACGCCACGGTGGACGCCTGGGTGAAGTCCGGCAACATCCCGGTAGTGAAGAGCGCCAAGGACAAGCTCTCGTCGATCACCGACAAGAACGACTCCGAGTGGCTGAACTTCGTCTACGACACCGCCGCGAACGCGAAGAACTTCGCGCAGTCCTGGGACCAGGCGCTCAGCCCGACCCAGGCCGAGACGCTGCTCGACAACATCGCCAAGCTCTTCCAGCTCTCGATCTCCCCGCAGCAGTTCGCCACCAACATGAACGCGGTGATCGGCCAGTGACAGTCGCTCCGCCCGTACCGCCGGGCAGTCTGCGTAACAAGCCCACGTCCGGCGTCGGGCGGAGCGGTCCGGTTGCCTGGATGGTGCTGCCCGCGCTCGTCCTCTTCACCGTGTTCGGGGTCGTCCCGCTGGTCGGAGTACTCGTGCTGAGCTTCACCCAGTGGGACGGCCTCGGCGCGATCCACGCCGCCGGCCTGTCGAACTGGAAGTCGGTGCTGACCGACTCCCAGTTGCCGCGCAGCATCCTGGTGACCTTCGAGATCATGATCCTGTCGTGGCTGGTGCAGACGCCGATGAGTCTGCTGCTCGGCACGTTCCTGGCCGGGCGGCAGCGGTACCGCGCGTTCCTCGCCGTGCTCTACTTCATCCCGCTGCTGCTCAGCTCGGCCGCGATCGCGATCACCTACAAGGCCCTGCTCGACCCGAACTTCGGGCTCGGCCCGGGCCTGCACCTCGGCTTCCTCACCCAGGACTGGCTCGGCCGGAGCAACCTCGCGGTCGGCGTGGTGATCTTCATCGTGTCCTGGCAGTTCATCCCGTTCCACTCGCTGATCTACCAAGGCGGCGTCCGCGCGATCCCGACCACGATGTACGAGGCCGCCTCGATCGACGGCGCCGGCCGGATCCGGCAGTTCTTCAGCATCACCGTGCCGCAGCTGAAGTACACGATCATCACGTCGTCGACGCTGATGGTGGTCGGATCGCTGACCTTCTTCGACCTGATCTTCGTCCTCACCGCGGGCGGTCCCGGCGACGCCACGCGCGTACTCGCTCTCGACATGTACAAGCGGGGCTTCATGTCCAACCAGATGGGTCCGGCCAGCGTGATCGCCGCCCTCATCGTGCTCCTCGGCCTGGCCCTCGCACTGCTGCTGCGCCGCCTGGGCGGCAGTACGACCGCAAGCCAGCAGGAAGGTGCGTGACATGGCCTCCGATCTGACCACGGCCACCAGCAGCAGCGGTACGGCGACGCGCCCGGCGCGCAACCCTTCGTTTCGCGGCCGCAAACTGCTGCAGCTGAACTGGTTCGGCGGACTGGCCGGCTGGATCTGGCTGGCGATCGTGCTCGTCCCGCTCTACTGGATCGTCGTCACCAGCTTCAAGGACCAGAGCGCGTACTTCACGCAGAACCCGTTCGCGCTGCCGTCCGCGCCGACGACGAACAACTACAAGCTGGTCATCGAGTCCGACTTCCCGCGGTACTTCGTGAACAGCGTGATCGTCACCATCGGCACGATCCTGCCCGCGGTGGCGATCGCGTTCATGGCGTCGTACGCGATCATCCGCGGCGCCGGCAGCAAGTTCCTTGCCGGGGTCAACGGTCTGTTCCTGATGGGCCTGGCGATCCCGCTGCAGGCCACCATCATCCCGGTCTACCTGCTGATCATCCGGATGCATCTGTACGACAGCCTGCTGGCGCTGATCCTGCCGTCGGTCGCGTTCGCGATCCCGCTGTCGGTGCTCGTGCTGTCGAACTTCATCCGCGACGTACCGAAGGAGCTCTTCGAGTCGATGCGGGTCGACGGCGCGACCGAGTGGGGCATGATGACCAAACTCGCCCTGCCGTTGACTCGTCCGGCTCTCGTCACGGTCAGCATCTACAACGGCCTAGGCGTCTGGAACGGCTTCCTGCTCCCACTCATCCTCACCCAAAGCCCCGACAAACGAACTCTCCCCCTAGCCCTCTGGACCTTCCAAGGCCAGTACAGCGTCAACGTCCCCGCAGTCCTCGCTTCCGTAGTCCTGACCACCCTCCCCATCGTCATCCTCTACGCCGTAAGCCGCCGCCAACTCCTCAGCGGCCTAACCGCCGGCTTCAGCCGCTGACCCACCTGAATCCAGGCAGTACTCGTGGCCTTACAGACTGCTAGCCTCGTGGGCCTGCCTGGACAGTGGGGTGATGAGGAAGTTGGCGGACGAGACTGCTCGCGGCGGAGGCTGGTTCGACAGGCACCAGAAGGGCGCGTGGATCGCTGCCGGGGCGACGATCGTCGCAGCTTTCATCGCGGCACTGGTGCCTGTTCTCGGCTCATCTGGCGACGACAAGAACGACGGTGCCGTGACGACGCCTTCGGCTTCCGGCAGCACCTCCGGATCGGCACCGGCAACACCACCCAGCCAGACCCCGTCGTCGGCGCCGTCCCCGAGTGCGAGCCCTGCCGGAGGCCCGCTCTGGCAGGGGAAGATGCTGCTCGACACCGAGGCGCGGGATCTGGACGCCGCGCCACCCGAACGCGTCGGCTATTCCGACACGGGTGACGTGTACATGCTGCTCAACAACGAGATGAGCGGCTGGAACGAGACCCTGATCGCGCAGTGGACGGAGCCCGGCGGCCTGCCAGGACCTGAGGACTGCTCGAACGTTGTCGACACCCTGGGCAGCCGAAGCAAGGTGCAGCTCACGAAGAAGACTGTCCTGTGCGTGCGCACCAGCGAACGGAACATCGCGCGACTCAAGGTCGCCACCCTCGACGAAGGCGGCGCCCTGAACTCCCGCGCCACCTTCGACACAGTCGTCTGGCCGGCAAACTGACATCCAACGCCCGAACCTGCACGATGGCCCCACCGCCGACCAAGCACAGCTGCGGCGGCTAGTGCGGGGAAACAAAGTGGCACGGAGCGACCACTTCTATCCCCACCACGACAGCTCACCACCCACCTGCACCCCGCCGGCGCCTGCACCGAGCTGGCATCAGGGACGAGCCTGGAGGTGGGGAAGCCTGCTGGTTGTTGCAGGTGGGTAGGAGTCCCCAGCCTGAAACCAGACCGGGCGACGACCGGACAGGCCGCCACCCGCGACAGGATCTGGGTGGCGCGGACAAGAAATACAAGGTCCCAGCCCCAACGCCAAGGGTTTTCCGATCCTGTGCGCTGCCTGCCTGGTCGCGCTGAATCTCTTGCGGTGAAATGCCCCGGAAAGGTACCGTGGGGTGTTTGTGCCGTAAAACAAAAAAGAAGCCCTCTCCGGGCTTCTGGGTTCAGATTATCAAAATCTCCGGGTTTGTGCAAGGGATCGGGGGCAGGGGTGCTGGAGCAGGAGATCGCCGCAGAACAAGGCGAAGTGACGGTCATGTACGAACGGCTCGACGTGCTGCGCGAAAAGGCACGCGGCGAACTGGGACGGGTGCAGGCCGAGGAAACCACCGGAACGGATCAGGCCTGGTCGGAGCGGGAGTCGTTCACGGATCTGTTCTCCGGGCGTTTCTCGCAATTGTCGTCGGTGGAACGCGGATTGTGTTTCGGGCGGATCGACGAGACCGCGGGCGAACGGTTCCACATCGGCCGGATCGGGTTGTTCGACGACGACTACAACCCGCTGCTGATCGACTGGCGGACGCCGGTCGCGCAGGTGTTCTACCGGGCCACCGCCGCCCAGCCGCTCGGCGTCAAGCGCCGCCGGCACATCCGGCTGCACGGCCGCACCGTGGTCGGGGTCGACGACGACCTCCTGGACGCCGCCGCGATCGACGACGGCGAACGCAGCACGCTGATCGGCGAGGCGGCGCTGCTCTCCTCGCTCAGTGCGAGCCGCACCGGCCGGATGAACGAGATCGTCGCGACGATCCAGTCCGAGCAGGACGAGATCATCCGGTCCGGCCTGCCCGGAGTGCTCGTGGTGCAGGGCGGTCCGGGTACCGGAAAGACAGTCGTCGCGCTGCACAGAGCGGCGTACCTGCTCTACACGCATCGCGAGCAACTCGGGCGGAGCGGCGTACTGGTCGTAGGACCCAACAGCACATTCCTGCGCTACATCGACCAGGTGCTCCCCTCGCTCGGCGAGACCGACGTCGTGCTCGCGACGATCAGCGAGATGTTCCCCGGCGTCGCGGCGACCGCGCCGGAGCCGGCCGAGGCTGCGCGGATCAAGGGCAACCTGGCGATGGCCGACGTGATCGCGCAGTCGATCGCCGGATTCCGGGTCGTCCCGGCCGAGCCGATCCGGCTGAAGGTCAACCAGGACGAGCTCGTGCTGCGGCCGAGCGCGATCCGCAAAGCCCAGCAGGGCGCGCTCGCGGCACAGCCCCTGCACAACCGGGCTCGGCCGCTGTTCGTCCGGCGCATCCTCAAGACCCTCACCAACCAGGTCGTCGACCGAATCGGGCGGCAGTACGTCGGCGACGCGGACATCGAGGACATCCAGCAGGAACTGTTCGACGACGACCGCGTCCTCGAGCTCCTCGACCGGTTGTGGCCCGAGCTCACACCGCCGCTCCTCGTCTCGGTGCTGTTCTCCTCGGACGACCGGCTCGCCGCCGCCGCGCCGCATCTCAGCCCGGCCGAGCGTTCCGCCGTACTGCGTCCACTCACCGCGGACTGGGCTCCGTCAGACGTCGCACTGCTCGACGAAGCGGCCGAACTGCTCGGTGAGACCGCGGACGTCGTCGTCGGCCGCAAGCGCCAGGCGGCCGCGGACGCTGCTGCCGAGGAGGCTGGCCGGGAGTACGCGCGCGGCATCGTCGACATCGAGCTGACCGCTGAACGGATCACGATCGAGCCGTGGGAGATCGAGCAGTTCAAGGATCTGATCGCCCAGCGCACGCGCGTGTTCAACCGCCCGGCGAGCAGCGCGGAGGGCGCCGCCTACGACCGCGACTGGGTGTTCGGCCACGTCATCGTCGACGAGGCCCAGGAGTTGTCCGCGATGGACTGGCGGATGCTGATGCGCCGCTGCCCGCGCCGGTCGATGACGATCGTCGGCGACATCGCGCAGACAGGTTCGGCCGCCGGCGTACGATCCTGGGCCGAACTCCTCGACCGGTACGCCGCCCGCCGCTGGCGCACCGCCGAACTGACCGTCAACTACCGCACCCCGACCGAGATCATGACGGTCGCCGCCAACGTCCTCGCCGCCATCGACCCGACCTTGAAACCACCCACCTCGGTCCGCGAGACCAGCGTCGAACCGTTCATCGACCCGGTCCCGGAAGGCTGCCTGACAGACGCCCTCCGGGAGGCGATCAAGTTCGAGCAGCACGCGATCGGCGACGGCCGCCTGGCTGTGATCGTCCCCGCCTCCCGGTACGACGAGTTCGCCGCCGTACTCCCAGAAGTTGCCCACAGCCACGACCCGTCCGTCCTCGACGGCACCGTCGCCCTCCTCGACGTCCCCCAGTCCAAAGGCCTCGAATTCGACGCAGTAGTCATCGCCGACCCCACCACGATCACCACCGAATCCCCCCGAGGCCTCTCCGACCTCTACGTAGCCATCACCCGAGCCACCAAACGCCTCACCATCCTCGGCAACCTCCCAGAAGTACTCACCCAGCCAAGGTGATGGACGCGCTGCGGTAGGTGTAGACGAGGGTTGTCACGGTGAGGGGGGTCCTGGCCGGAGGTTGACTTCATTGTCCGGATCATCCGCGGTGCGGTCCGCGAACCGGTACTCGTTCGTGCCCAGGCGGATCGCCCGCCAGGTCTTCGGCCGGCGGCACCCCCGCCGGCACCATGCCCGCGTGTGGGGTCCTGGTTGGGGGTGGGATGATCGTCGGGTAGTGAGGATTTGGTTACTGACGGTGAGATCGTTGGGCTAATGTGTAAATTCCGTAACGAGGAGACTCCCGGAAAGCACTCTCCTCACGTAATCTGCCCAACCATGCACAGAGGCGAGCGGCGGGCCAAGCGGCCCAATGTCGTGTGGTCAGTGTTCGTGTTCCTCGTGGTCAGCGCGCTCGCCGGCGCACTGACCGCCGGTCTGGCCCTCCCCTTTGCCGGGCTGGCCGGGGTGACCACGGCCAAGGCCCACGACACCGTGCAGTTCCTGCCCCAGGACCTGCAGACAGCGCCGCTGGCGCAGAAGTCGATCATCCAGGCCGCGGACGGCAAGACCATCGCGACGCTGTACCAGCAGAACCGGACCCCGGTCACGCTGAAGGCGATCAGCCCGGTGATGCTGAAGGCGATCGTCGCGATCGAGGACGACCGGTTCTACGAGCACGGCGCACTGGACTTCAAGGGCACGCTGCGCGCGCTGCTGCGCAACCAGTCGTCCGGCGGGGTCTCCCAGGGCGGCTCGAGCATCACCCAGCAGTACGTGAAGCTGAGCCTGATCAACAAGGCCCGCACGCCGGAAGAGGTCAAGGACGCCACGGCCGAGACCTACGAGCGGAAGATCGCCGAGCTGCGCTACGCGATCGCGGTCGAGAAGGAGACCCCGAAGGCCGAGATCCTGAACCGCTACCTGAACCTGGCCTTCTTCGGTGACCGTTCGTACGGCGTCGAGGCCGCCGCGATGCACTACTTCGGCGTGCACGCCGCCAAGCTGAACCTGCCGCAGGCCGCGATGCTGGCCGGCCTGGTGAAGAACCCGACCGGGTATGACCCGATCGACAGCCCGGTGCGCGCCAAGGCCCGGCGCGACGTCGTCCTGCGCCGGATGAACGAGCTGAACATCATCACCGCCAAGCAGGCCCGGGACGCGATCAAGACGCCGGTGATCGACCCCAAGAAGGTCCGCGTCATCCCGAGCGGCTGCGCGAACTCGACGTACCCGTTCTTCTGCGAGTACGTCGTCTCCAAGCTCAAGGCGAACAACGCGTTCGGCAAGACGCCGGAGGAGCGCGAGAACTACATCGAGACCGCCGGCCTGGTGATCAAGACCTCGCTCGACCGCAAGATGCAGGCCGCGGCCGACATCGCCGTCGCCAAGCACTCGAAGGCGAACGACCAGGTGGTCGCCGCGATCACCCTGGTGGAGCCCGGCACCGGCCTGGTGAAGGCGATGGCGCAGAACCGCAAGTACGGCGGGAAGAAGGGGCAGACGGCGTACAACTACAACGTCGAGAAGTCCTACGCCGGTGGGTTCGGCGGGTTCCAGAACGGTTCGACGATGAAGGCGTTCACGATCGCCGCCGCGATCGGCAAGGGCGTGCCGACGACGTACCGGATCCGCTCGCCGCAGACGATCAGCCTGGGCGGACAGAACTTCAGTACCTGCAACGGACCGATCTCGGTGCCGTCGTACGACCCGAAGAACTCGACGCACACCGTCCTCGATCCGTCGATGGTCCAGGCGGCCAAGGCCTCGACCAACACCTACTTCCTGCAGCTGTCGCAGCAGATCGGTCTGTGCCCGATCACGACCATCGCGTCCAAGCTCGGCATGTACAACGCGCAGACCATGAAGCCGCTGGAACAGGTCGTCTCGTTCACGCTCGGTTCGGCCGGTCTGATCACCCCGTTGATGCTGTCCAACGCGTATGCGACGTTCGCCGCCCGCGGCATGTACTGCAACCCGCAGATCGTCACGTCGATCGCCTCGCTGAAGACCGGCAAGTCGATCCCGACGCCCGGCCCGAACTGCCACCGGGTGCTGTCGCCGAGTGTCGCGGACGGCGTCAACTACGTGCTGCAGCAGGTGATGGCCAAGGACGGTACCGGCGGGAAGCTGAAGTTCGGCAAGAGCGACTTGGCCGGCAAGACCGGTACCACCAACGAGAACCAGGCGGTCTGGTTCGCCGGCTACTCGTCGAGGCTCGCCGCGGCTTCCGTGGTCGCCGACGCCGATCCGAAGCTCGAGAACATGATCGGCCAGGTCTTCAACGGCAAGAAGCTCAAGGACGCCTCGGGTTCCGGCACCGCCGGACCGATCTGGGAGGCCGCGCTGCAGGGTGCGTTGCAGGGGCTGCCGACCACCAAGTTCGTGAAGCCGGACGACATCATCATCCGCGGCAAGGTGAAGGACCTGCCGTACCTGAAGGGCATGACGCCCGCCGACGCGGCCGCGAAGCTGCTGTCGATGGGCTTCAAGGTCCAGATGAGTCACGGCCCGCAGGTCGACTCGGACGCGCCGGCCGGGACAGTCGCCTGGACGAACCCGCGGCAGGAGGACGGCGCACCCGACGGCGCGATGGTGCTGCTGTACATCTCCAACGGCAGCAAGGCCCAGCCGCCGACGCCACCGGTCATCCCGCCGACCCCACCAGTGACGCCACCGACCATCAAGCCGCCGCCAGGGATCCCGACCTGTATGCCGTGGGACCCTCGCTACCCCAAGTGCAGACGCGGCTGACCCGCCCTGTTTCGGCGCTCCGTCGGGTCATCACTAGGCTGGGGGTCAATACCTAGTACTTGGGAAAGGACTCCCCCGTGAGTGTCGATGAGCTGACTGGTCAGGTTGAGCGTGCGCGTCTGGATTACGAGGCGCTGGTGGCCAAGGGGCTCAAGCTGGATCTGACGCGGGGGAAGCCGTCGCCCAAGCAGCTGGACGCGGCGAACGGCGTGCTGGGGCTGAGCGGGGACCCGGTGGGCGCGGACGGCACGGACCTGCGGAACTACGGCGGCCTCAACGGGCTGCCGGAGGTGCGGGCGATCTTCGCCGAGGACCTTCAGGTGCCGGTGGAGCAGCTGCTCGCGGCCGGGAACTCAAGCCTCGAGCTGATGCACGACGCGATCGTGTACGCGCTGCTCGGCAAGGTGCCGGGCGCCGAGCGGCGCTGGGCCGACGTGGAGGGGCTGGCGTTCCTCTGCCCGGTCCCGGGGTACGACCGGCACTTCGGGATCTGCGAGCGGTACGGGATCAGGATGATCCCGGTGCCGATGACCGCCGAGGGCCCGGACATGGACGTCGTCGAGCGGCTGGTCGCGGAGGACGCCGCGATCAAGGGCATCTGGTGCGTGCCGAAGTACAGCAACCCGGACGGCACCGTGTACTCCGACGAGACCGTACGACGGCTCGCCGCGATGCAGACCGCCGCGCCGGACTTCCGGATCTTCTGGGACAACGCGTACGCCGTACACCACCTGACCGACTCCCCCGCGCAGCTCGCCGACATCCTCGCGCTGTGCGCCGAGAACGGGAACCCGGACCGCGCGTTCGTGTTCGGGTCGAGCTCGAAGATCACCTTCGCCGGCGCCGGCGTCGCGTTCTTCGGGTCCTCGCCGGCGAACATCGAGTGGTGGCTCAGCCACACGGTCAAGCGAAGCATCGGGCCGGACAAGATCAACCAGCTGCGGCACGTGCAGTTCCTCCGCGACGCCGAGGGTCTGCGGGCGCACATGCGGACGTTGGCCGCCCTGATCCGGCCGAAGTTCGACGCGGTCGACAAAATCCTCACCGCCGAGCTCGGCGGCACCGGCCTCGCGTCCTGGACGGCACCGGCCGGCGGGTACTTCGTCAGCCTGCAGGTTCCCGAGGGCTGCGCCCGCGAGGTCGTCGCCAAGGCGAAGGCGGCCGGCATCGCGATCACACCGGCCGGCGCCACGCACCCGTACGGCGACGACCCGACCGACCAGGTCATCCGGATCGCCCCGACGTACCCGGAGCTGCCCGAGGTCGAGGCGGCGATCACCGGCCTGGCCACCTGCGTCCGGCTGGTCGCTTCGGAGAAGCTGCTCGCCGATCAGGCGTGAGGTAGTTCGAAGATCAGGCAGGTCGACGTCGCGTGGGCGAGGAGTTTGCCGCGTTCGTCGTACAGGTGGGACTCCGCGACCGCCGTACGACGTCCGCGGCTGATGATCCCGCCCTCGCACCGCAGCAGGCCCGACTCGATCGTGACCGGCTTGATGAAACGGGTCATCAGGTCGAGTGACGTGTAGCCGACGCCGGCCGGCAGCGTCGAGTGGACGGTGCAGCCGGCGGCGGTGTCGAGCAGGGTCGCGATGACGCCGCCGTGCACGGAGCCGAGCGGGTTGTAGTGGAACTCGGCCGCGGGCATCAGCACCGTGACCTTGCCCTCCTCGGCCTCGAACCCGGTCGCCCCGACCAGTTGCAGGATCGGCGGCGCCGGGATCAGCCCGTCCCGCATCGCCTGCAGCATCTCCAGCCCGGTCGAGCCGCCGACCTGCGCCGCGGTCTCGGCCGGGTCGGTCCAGGTGAAGGTCCGGCTCCGCGCCGCCTGCTGAGTCTCCGTCATGGACTGAGCCTCACACCACCTACCTGGGTCTGTCAACGAGACTTAGAGGGCGTCTGAGGACTCTGTGCCGTCGCGAGGAGGTGCTCGGTGCGGTAGCTCGGCGTGCGGGGGCGAAGGTCTCGATGCGGAGCATCGTGGCCTTTGCACCCGTGCGGCGAGGTGCCGTGCCGAGTGCCCCGCAGTAGGCGCAGGGTCCTCAGACGCCCTCTAAGCACTCAATGGCTGGCAAACGTATGAAATACAAGGGATTCAGCGGGTGGGGGTTTCTCTTCGCGGCCGGGTGGCTAGGGTGCTGCTGGGAGGATGGAAGTGAGGCAGTTCAATACGCCGCCGGAGTGGCCCGACCCGCCGACTCCGGACTGGCGACCACCGCGACGGTGGCAGCCGCCGAAGTCGTGGCCGGCCGCGCCGGCGGGATGGAGATTCTGGGTCGACAAGCACGGACGAACGGTGCGCGGACCGATCGGGAGGTACGGCGGACCACGTCCGCTGGCGGCCGCGGCGATCATCGCGGTCCCCGTGACGCTGATGGTGCTCGTGCTGCTGAGCCCGTTCGGTGGCGGCAGCGAATCCACGAGTACGGCGCCGGTGTTCCGGCCGAGTGCGCCCGTGACGACACCGGCGCCACAGGCCCCGACCCGTCGCACCGAGCAGCCCGTACGGATCACGGCCCGAACGCCGACGCCGACACCGTCGGAGTCCAGGACACCGTCGCCGTCCGAGGCGACCACACCGACTCCGACACCCACGCCCGTACCAACACCGGCACCGACGACCACCGCCGTACCAACGCCGACGTCCGCGCCGACGACCACCACGGTCGTGTTCCGGAGCTGTGCGGAGGCTCGTGCGGCGGGCAAGGCGCCGCTACATCGCGGCGATCCGGGCTACTCGGCGGCGCTGGACCGCAACGGCGACGGCGTGGCCTGCGACCGCGGCAACTCCTGACGCCCCTGCGTTCAGGGGCGCACGACGAGGGGGCGGAACGCCGCCTGGACCTGGGCGTCGCTCGGGGTCACGCTCTCTTCCCCCGTGTAGATGTTGTTGAGGCGGTACGGGCAGGCCTCGCCCGACATCGTCACGACGGTGTTCAGCACCAGGCGCCCCGTGCGCAGCTCGTACACCTTCGCCGGGACCGTGACCTTGCGGAATGTCACGTAGCTGACCTCTCCCCCGTACGGGTTCGACTCCGGTACGTACGGGCAGGTCTGGACCGCGGCGCCCATTCCCGCCGCCTCGGTGCACACGATGATGGTCGCGCGGTACGGGTCGTCGATCGACCACGCGGCCGGCAGCTGGTCGGCGTACTGCGAGCCGTCGCCGAGGAAGATCGCCGGATTGAAGCCGCGGTGGTACGGCTTCGCGCCGCTGTACTTCGCCGGACTCTCGCAGTACGACCCGCCCTGCACCAGGCTCCGGACGGCGTCCAGCTCGATCGCCAGCGTGGCCTTCACGACCCCGGCCCGCGCCTTCGCGGCCTGCTTGGCCTTCGGGTACGTCGTGACGAGCCGCTGGTACGTCGTCCGCGCGGTCGCCCAGTTCTCGCGGGACGCGTACCCGTCGGCGCAGGCCAGCAGGGCGTTCGGCTCGATCCGGGGTACGACGGCATTCGCGCGATCGAGCAGGTTCCGGGACAGCTTGCGGGTCCGCAACCAGGCGGTCATCGTGATCTGCCCGCACGGTTCCATCGCCTGCAGGTCCTTGACGAACCGATCCATGACGGCACCCGCGGTCGCCTGCTGCCGCGGGTCGGACGCGATCGGGCCGAGGACGGCGTACGCCTGCTTCAAGGACTCCACGTCGGTCAGTCCCGCGGCCGCGGTGAGCTGCCCCTTCGCCGTGTCGATCCGGCCGCAGGTCTCCACGTCGCTGTCACCGCGGTCCATGTCCTGCCCGGCGACCAGACGGTCACCGAACCAGACCTTGTCCTGCGCTTGCACGACCTTTGTGCAGTCGCCGGCTCGCCGCGCCGCGGTCACCTCGTCGGCGACCTCGCCGGCGTCGCGCTTGAGCACCACGGCCGACGTCACTACCGCGAGTGTCACGATCGCGGCGACGATCCGTTTCGGAATGCTGGCCTTCCGCACCGGTGGCCGGGTCGCGAGGTACAGACCGTGCAGCACCTGCAACAGTCCCCACCCCAGCAGGCCGAACTGGTACGCCAGGTCCTTGCGCTGGTACATGAGGACGAGGAATGCCGCCGTACCGGCGAGGCCGAGCAGCCCGAAGATCCAGCGGCGGATCAGGAAGTAGCCGAGGCCGAGCAGCGAAGCGTTGCCCAGGGCAACGGCCAACGGGTCGTGCGGCCAGAGCCGCTTCGGCACCGGTCCGGGGTACGGCGTGCCCTGCGGTGGAGGGGGCGATTGCTGGTAGGTCATCTGGATCGCTCTCAGTCACGAATGGTCATCACCCACTGTGACGTCGTCCACCTCCACGCACGGCGCACTGGCCGGTTCCTGTCACCCCAGCCGGATGGACTTCTTGTTCATGAACTCCTCGATGCCGGCCGGGCCGAGTTCGCGGCCGAGGCCGGAGCGTTTGATGCCGCCGAACGGGAGGTCGGCCTGGGAGCCGCCGGCGCGGTTCAGGTAGACCATGCCGGCGTCGATCCGGTCGGCGACGCGGCGGTTGCGGTCGGGGTCGGTGCCCCATACCGACGCGCCGAGGCCGAACGGCGTGTCGTTCGCGAGCGCGACCGCGTGGTCCTCGTCCGTTGCCTTGAAGACGATCACGACGGGTCCGAAGATCTCTTCGTAGTACGCGTCCATCTCCGGCGTGACATCGGTGAGGACGGTGGCTTCGAGGTAGGCGCCGGGCGTGATCCGGTGCCCGCCCGCGCGCAGCGTCGCGCCCTGGTCGACCGCCTTCGCGACCTGGGCGGCGACCTCGTCGGCGGCAGCCGCCGAGGCGAGCGGCGGGAGCTTCGTCGCGGGATCGGCCGGGTCGCCGGGCACGTAGTACTCCGTGACGCGTTTCGTCAGCCGGTCGACGTACTCGTCGTACAGGCCGGCCAAGACGATCATCCGCTTCGGGGCGTTGCAGGACTGGCCGCAGTTCCGCATCCGCGCGGTCGCGGTGGCGTTGACGGTCTCGTCCAGGTCGTCGGTGTCGAGGATGATCAGCGGGTCGGAGCCGCCGAGTTCGAGCACGGTCTTCTTCAGGTTCTTCCCGGCCTCGGCCGCGACCGAGATCCCGGCCTGCTCACTGCCGGTCAGCGAGACGCCGGCGATCCGCGGGTCGGCGAGGATCGCGGGGATCTGCCGGCTGGACGCGTACGTGTTCACGTAGACGTCGTCCGGTACGCCGGCCGCGTGCAGGATCTCCTCGATCGCGCGCGCCGACCGCGGGCAGATCGAGGCGTGCTTGAGCAGGATCGTGTTCCCGAGCACCAGGTTCGGCGCGACGAACCGGGCGACCTGGTAGCACGGGAAGTTCCACGGCATGATCCCGAGCAGCGCCCCGATCGGCCCTTTGGTGATGACGGCCTTCCCGTCCTTCAGGTCGATCGGCTCGTCCGCGAGCAACGCCGTACCGTGCTCCGCGTAGTACCGGAAGATGTCGACCACGATCCCGACCTCGCCGCGGCCCTCGTTGACCCGCTTGCCCATCTCGAGCGTCATGATCGCGGCCAACTCGTCGGCCCGCTCCGCGAACAACTCCGCCGCCCGCGCCACCACTGCGGCCCGCTCCCCCACCGAGCGCCCCCGCCACCCCGGATAGGCCCCGGCCACCCGCCCGATCGCCGCCCGCACCTCCTCCTCCGTCGAGTTGGCCACTTCCTCCACCAACACCCCACGCGCCGGATCGGTGACTGAGTACATGGGCTACCTCCATCCAGGACCAGAAGAAGTCAGCATACGGTATACAGTCTCCTTGCTGATGTGAAGGTCCGGGGAGCACGCCGTGACCGGTTGTGTCACGGGTGTTCTGGGGGCATGCTCATGGCTGGTCCCGTTGTCCCGCCTCTTGATCGGATGCCCGCCCGTGTCTGAGCAACGGAAGTTTCGTCGTGTTGTGCGGCTGGTCGCTGTGCTGGCCGTTGTTTCGGTGCCGTCGATGGCGCTCGCCGCGCCGGGTGCTCCCCCGGACCCCGCGAACGCCTGGCAGTACCCGCACTGGCCGCAGAAGCAGCCCTGGCAGGAGTCGGGGCCGGACGCCCGCGTCGCGAAGACCCTGTCGAGCGGGTTGCCGGGCCCGATCGACCCGCAGAACTGGGAGAACCCGGACCACATGACGTGGGACGACTATGTCAAACCGCCGGGCACGAATTGGGCTGATCCGAACGTCAAGGGGTCCGAGCGAACCTTCAAGGGCGCGCTCGTGCTGCTCGACTACCCGAACCAGGACTTCGTGGTCACCAAGCCCAAGGGCTCGACCGTGTTCGGCAACCCGAGCGCGGCCGCGAACGGCGTACCGCGTGAGCAGGTCGCGAACTTCTACCACGACTTCCTCAACAAGCCCGAGCCGCTGAACCACGGTCACACGCTGCACGAGTACTGGATGGAGGACTCCGGCGGCCGGTACGGCGTCGACCTCACCGCGTTCGGGCCGTACCGGATGCCGGGCAAGTCGCACGAGTACGCGATGGAGTTCCAGGGTGGCACCGCCTGCCCGGCCGGCGACAACTGCAACCGCGACATCCGCACCGACGGCCGCGCCGCATGGGTCGCCGACCAGGGTCCGGAAGTACCGGCCGGGTACGATTTCGTGTTCTTCCTCAGCGCCGGGCAGGACGAGTCGTCCACCTGGCAGGAGTTCGGGATGATGAAGTTCCCGACCAAGGAGGACGTCACCGACGACTTCGGTCCGCCGGACCCGGCGCTGCCGAACTGGTCGAACACCCGGTACGTCGACTGGACGTCATGGGCGGCCGGCGCGTCGATCTGGCCGAACGCCGGCGGCGGCTCGTCGACCCAGGCCGAGAGCTCCGGGATGGCGGTGTTCGCGCACGAGTTCAGCCACATCCTCGGTATCGGCGACAACTACAACAACCCGTACGGCGTCCCGCCCAGGCGCGCCTACACGGGCATCTGGGAGATGCTCAGCCGGGGCAGCTTCAACGGCCCGGGCGGCCCGCACAGCCGCTGGATGATTCCCGCGACCGGCGGCGCGTCGATGGGCGCGCAGCACATGCTCCGGAACAAGATCAAGCTCGAGATGGTCGACGAGCAGAACGTCCTGCGGCTGTCCCGCGAGGCGCTCGCGACATCAGGTGTGGTGATCGCCCAGGTGACGGCGCGGAGCGTGAACCCGGGCGCCAGCGATCTGTCCGGCGTGAACATCGAACTCGGCGGCGCCGGTGACCTCGACGCGCCGTGCGACGCGACGAAGGATCCGCTCTGCGACGGCCGCGGGTACCAGAACTACACGGTCGAGGTCGTGGACCGGATGGGCACCGACTCGTTCACCCCCGACGCCGGCGTCCTGCTCGCGAAGACCAAGAACCAGGACCGCGCGCCGTTCGAGTGGGTGATCGACGCGAACCCGCAGGACATCAACCTGACCGACTACGTGCTGCCCGACGGCACGAAGGTCCCGATCACGATCGGCGACTACCGGCAGCTGTCCGACGCGCTGTTCCACGCCGGCACGAACTCCGGCAGCGAGTACGAGTACACCGACACCGCGAACCGCCTGCACTTCTACATCACGAACGTGCACCGCAACGCTCAACGTGAGCTCTCGTACACGGTCGCCGTACGTTCTCTCGACGGCGCCGGTGCGCAGAAGCGCGGCGTACGGCTGCTGCCCACGGTCGCGAAGCCGGACCGCGGCGGCGTCCAGACGTGCAACTTCAAACTCACCAACACCGGCAAGGCCGGTACGACGTCCGGCCCGGAGGACATCACGCAGTACGTGAAGGGCGACGTCTACCGCCTGTCCGCGAAGTCCAACGGCTGGCCGATCTCCCTGCCCAACGCCCTCGCCACCGCGAACGCGGGCCAGCAGGTCACCGTCCCCGTCCACACCAAGGCCGGCACCGGCCCTCTCGCCAAGATCACCCTCACCGCCACCTCCGAAAGCGACCCCACCAAGTCAGCCACCGCGACCTGCATTGCCGTTAAGGGCTGACAGCAGCGCGCCGGGTGTCCAACCGAGTTGGACACCCGGCGCCGCGTGCAGGTAGTCGACCACCTGCGCCAGGTCCCAGCCGTGCGCCTCGATCAAACCGGTCGCGATCCAGTGCAGGTACGACGCGGTAGGCGCGACCGGAGCGAGGTCGGCGACTGTGCCGTGAGTGACGGTGAACATCGGCAGGCCGTCCAGTTCCCCCAGTCGTACGACGGTCTCGTACCGGCCCGCGCCGAGTGAGTGGAGCTCGGCGACCTCGGGGAGGAGAGCAGCCAGCTCCCTCGCGTAGGCACCGCCCGGCTCGCGCCACATCTCCTGGGCTGCCACATCGGCCAACTGGTCCAAAGTGACCAGATAGGCGCGGCCGGCGAGCTGCGTGGGTGCGGCTGCGTTGTAGAACGCCGAGCCACCGCCCCACACCTTCGACGCACCCGCGAACACCAGCCCGCCCGGCACTGTGACTGCCGCGGTCCGCTGAGGTGAGGTCCGATCGCGGCACCCCGGATAGACGCGAGCGCCGCCGCGCGGGCGGCCACCGTCCAGGTAGCAGCTGAACCGTTCGAGGGCGAGGTTGGACCCGTAGGCGACGTACCAGACACGTTCCACGGAACCTCTCTCAACTCCTCCGGGCTTCTGATTGCTATGGGCAACAACAAGCTGAGCGCCGCCTTGTAACACTACATGCTCACCCTCGCGCGTGGACACGGAATCGCACCCTGTGGATAACTCTGATTGCCGGATTCCCTTGAAAACAAGGGCATCTGCAAGAGGTGCCACCGCGACCTGCACGCCGGCCACTGGAACATCCAGATCACCAACGGCGTCGTCGACGTCGCCCGCCCTATCTGGGCCACCCAAACCCGGTCCCCCGCGGCAGATACCGCCCACCAACAACCACGCCCGACCCAACCAGACCCGACGCGGCACCCACGCGCGCCTGGCCCAGAGACACCGATCCACCCTGGATCACCCCCGAGGAGACCGCACACCTCAACCCCTGGGGCGACGCGCTGGAAAGCGGTCGCGCCCTCGACCCTTGGGGTGCCCGGAGCCCGGAGTGCAAAGACAACGGCAGCACCGTTGAGGACGGCTCGGAGAGCCCAACTGACCCGTGGGGTGAGGTCCGAAATCCACGCAGCGACAACACAGCGGCGTAGCGGTCGGCTCCGGAAGTCCTTCGGAGGTGGAGGCGGCTTCCCGGTAGTGACTTTGGGGATGCGGGCTGTGGTTGTGAGTGTGTGGTGCTGCTTAGAGTGGGGAGATGGTATTGCGGGTTGTGTTCGCGGATGACAACTTTCTGGTACGTGAGGGAATATCTGCCCTTCTCACCGAAGCCGGCGAGATCGACCTGATCGAGACGGTTGTCGACCCGGCAAGTCTGCTGAGAGCCGTTGCCGAACACCGGCCCGATGCAGTTCTGACCGACATCCGGATGCCTCCGACGTTCACGACCGAAGGGATCGACGCGGCCAAGCGGATCCGGGCCGAGCATCCGTCCACCGGAGTCGTCGTCCTGTCGCAGTACGTCGAGGAGGACTACGCCTTCGACCTGTTGTCGGACGGTGTCGCGGGACTCGGGTACCTGTTGAAAGAGCGAGTCTCCCAGCTCGACGACCTGGTCCGGGCCCTGTACGACGTGGCGCGGGGCGGCTCCGTGCTCGACCCCACGGTCGTCGAGGGACTACTCGCACGGAAGGTCAACGACGCACAGTCGCCGCTCCTCCGGCTCACCGGGCGCGAGCGAGAAGTGCTCCAGGAGATGGCGGCCGGCCGCAGTAACACGGCCACCTCGAAGGCGCTGTTCATGAGTGAGCGCGCGGTTGAGAAACACGTCAGCGCGGTCTTCCAGAAGCTTGGTCTGGCGGACGAGTCCGACGTGAACCGCCGCGTGATGGCCGTACTGGCGTTTCTCGAGGCCACCAGGTAGTGGGGACAACCCCACCACAGCCGAGCGGTCAACCCCATGCCGCGCCATCACCTCGTTGCGTCACGCTGACCGCAAGGAGGTACGCCCGTGGTCGCTGTACGTGTTCTGGTGGTCGACGATCAGGAGCCCTTTCGCCGGGCCATAGCAGCCGTTGTCTCGGAGACCGACGGCTTCGTCGTCGTCGCGGTGAGCTCGTCGGGTGAGGAGTCCGTGCAGGCCGTCGCCCGGCTCCGCCCGGATCTGGTGCTGATGGATGTCCGTCTATCGGGAATCGACGGCATCGAGGCCAGTCGGCGGATCACCCACGCCGAGGAGCCGCCCGTCGTCGTACTCCTGTCGACCTCGGCCGCCGCCGACCTCGATATCTCCGGCTGTGGGGCGGCCACCTATCTCGCCAAGGCCGCTTTCAGCCCCGAGCAACTCGTCGCCACCTGGACAGCGGCTAGACCGGGATGCTGACCGACAGCAGCAACGGATCATCGAGGTTCGGCGTTCCACCGACCGCCTCGATCCGATCGACGATGGACTGTACGTCGATAGCGCCGCGAGCAACTCCACGCACCCGGACCACCAGGTCCTCCCCGACCACCGCCAGGTCGATCCGGGCCGTGACAGATCCGGTCCGCAGCGCCTCGACACAGCAGAAATAGGCCGCCGCTTCGACCCCGGCCGGGAACCGCCGATCCGCCGACGGCTCGACCTGCAGGACGGCGACCGTACCGTTCCTGGCCAGGTGTGAACGGAGCGCGCGGGACAGACCGGACCGCGCCAGTTGGGTAGGAAAGACTCCATGGGTCAGCTCACGCAAGGACTCGAGCGCGGTATTCGTCGACGTCACGAGCCGCTCGAGCTCGACCGCCGCGGCGGCGTTCGATCCGGTTACCCGGAGGGTGTTCAGACGCTCCGGTATCGGCGCGAGATGGGACAGTACGTCGCGAGCGATCGCGGACTCCAGCAGCCGTCGGGTGGCATCGTCGGCCGCGACCAGCCGTCTGCGTGACTCCGCAAGTGCACCGGTGGTGGCATCCAGAGCAGCCACGTGTGCG
The DNA here is from genome assembly GCF_004331375.1 of Kribbella speibonae. Classification (NCBI taxonomy): domain Bacteria; kingdom Bacillati; phylum Actinomycetota; class Actinomycetes; order Propionibacteriales; family Kribbellaceae; genus Kribbella; species Kribbella speibonae. The sequence goes on from NZ_SJKC01000008.1 coordinate 54,825, forward strand.
GCCAGCTCCGACTCCATCGCAGCGTTGCGGAAGGCCAGCGCGGTTTGGTCGGCCAGATCGCGGAGCAGTTGTTCGTCCGCGGCCCGCAGCCGGTGCCCCTTCGGCATGGTGACGCCGATGCTGCCGAGGGTCTCATCACCATGCCGGACCGGCACTTCCCACTCCGGTGGGCCATCGGACCGGCCGGGCCAGGACCTGGAGATCCAGTCCGTGCCCGGCACCTGCAGGACAGCGCGCGAGGATCGTGCGGACACCGCACGCCCGGCTGCTTCCGCGACCGCGGACAACAACGACACCGGCGAAGGGGTCTCGGCCAGGCGACGGCTGAAGTCGGACAGCGCCTCGTACGGCAGCGCCCGTACCCCGTACGCGAGCCGATTGGCCAACCGGACCACCGAGCGACGGAGCGGCTGGAACGCCAGCGCGACCAGCGCGGTGGCCAGCAGGGACACCCAGAATCCACTGGTTCGCAGGTTCACCAGGCCCGCCACAGCCAGCACCAGACCGGTGTACCCGGTCCCGGCAAAGATGGTGCCCAAGGCAAGTACTACGGTCCGGTTGATGATCAGGTCGAGCTCGAACAGCCGATACCGCAGTACGGCGATCGCGAGCAGCAAGGGCAGGCACGGATAGGAGATGTACAGCGGGAGAGTCGCGAGCCAGGTCTGATGACCATCGTTGATCGTTTGGACGACGATCAGGTAGACGAAGCTCAGCGCGATCAGCGCCGCCGACACGGCGATCAACCGCACCTGCTGCCGCTGCTCCCCCTGGCTACGGCGCAACCGCAGGACCGTGGACACCATCGCGGCGACCAGGCCACCGGCGATGAAGGGCAAGCCGATCAGGGACAGCAGCTTGCCGAGCTGGCCGAGGTTGTGGTCGTCAATGTCGCACCTGGTCGGCGACAAGGTGAGCAGCATCCCGGCGTACGTGCCGTAGCCCACCAGGACGACGACCACTGCGGCGCGCCATCGACGGGACAGCAAGTGTCCGTCCGGCGCAACGAGGAACACGACGGCCAACGCGGCGAGTGAGAGCTGTCCGCCCAGCAGGGAGGCGATCCAGCCGGCGATCCCGCCCAGGCTCCGCGACCCAGGCCCGTCGGCGGTCACCACCCACACGCTGTACGCCTCCGCCAGCAACGAGATCGACGAGGTGCAGCCGATCAGGCACAGCAGCCAGCCGACCGGATGCCGCGCCCACCGGGCCACGATCAGTGCGCCCATCGCCGCGCAGCCGATGACCGCGATGCTGACGAACGGTACGCCGTGCACGGCGACGGCTTCCTCGGACAGCAACGGACGGTACAACGAGGTCACCCAGAGATCTGCCCCAGCGAACAGCACGGTGAGCGCTGCCAACACCCAGACCACGCGCGCGTGCATCTCAACCCCCCGGCCGGCGCACACCTGGCAGCCTCGCGGCGATCAGCGTGCCGTGCGAGGGCGTGGTCGCTATCGTCAGGGTTCCACCGGCAGACTCGACCCGATCACGCATGTTGACCAGGCCCGCGCCGGCCCGCACCGCCTCGAGCACGAACCCGGAACCGTCGTCCTGGACGGTCACCTCCAAGACTCCGCGACCGCCCGTGAGGCCGAGGTGAGCGGTCTTCGCCGACGAGTGCTTGGCCGCGTTCTGCAACGCTTCCAGAGCACAGAAGTACGCCGCGGCCTCGATGCCGGCCGGGTAGCGGCCGAGGTCGGCAACGAGGAACTCGACCGGGAGCGGGCTGCGCGCGATCGCCGTACGGAGTGCCGCTTCCAATCCCTCGTCGACGAGCACGCTCGGGTAGATCCCGCGGGAGAGGTCGGTGATCGTCTCGATGGTCACGGTCGCCGCCTGACGCTGCGCCCGAACGAGCCGATCCGCCCGTTCGGGTGACCGGCCGGCCAGGGTACGGGCGAGACTCAGGTTGACCGCGAGGGCGACCAAATGCTGTTGCGCGCCGTCGTGGATGTCGCGCTCCAGCCGTTGCCGCTCGGCGTCCTGGGCATCGACGACGCGTTGCCGGGAGGTCCGCAGTTCGGCCGCCAGCCTGGACAACTCCGCGATCCGGTGCACGAGTTCGGCCCGGAGCCGGACGCCCCGGAGGACAAGCCCGGCCTGGTCCGCCAGGCCTGCGAACAACCGCTCCTCGACCGGAGTGAGCGGAACGTTCTCGTGTTCCTGAACGGCCAGGACGCCGAGCAGTTCCCCGGCCTGTCGCACCGCGAGCTCACGTCGGCCTCCCCCGTCACCGGCTACGGGCGATCCGTCTCCGCGTGGCCAGGTTGCGGCGAGCCTCAACTGACCGTCGACCATCAGCCACACCTGCGCCGACCGCGCACCGGTGCCGTCGGCGAGGATCTCGGCCATCCGCGCCGGCAGGTCGTCCCGGCCTTCGGTCACCGCCGGCGAGAACCGCTTCAAGATCTCGTACGGCGATTGCCGGCCGCCGTGCACCACCCGCGACATCACGACCTCGAGTCGTGACTGCACGCGCCCGAACGCGAGCGCTACCACAGCGGTGGCCAGCACCGAGAGGCCCGCGTGCGGCGAGGACGTGCGACCGATGAGGAGGCCGCCACCGAGGACGATGACGACGTACACCAGCACCACGAACACCACGAGCCCGCCCAGCACCAACAGGCCGACGAAGCGTTCACGGCCCGTCAGCCATCGCCCCCTGACCCTCACCTCTGCAGTCTGCGCCTCCGCCTGCCCTGATGGGAGTACCCGAACCCTTCGGGGTGGGTTACCCGCACGATCGTCCGCTCCACAGCGGCGGCCAGCCCCCGGACGCCGTGCGCTCAACGCGATGTGAACGGACAGCCGGAACGCCTTTGCTGGTACCACGGCCGCTCGTTCCGGGAGGCCACTCCAACAGGGGGCTCACCAATGTCTGCCATCACCATCGCTCCAACCACCTCCGCGGCCCGGGCCGAAGGCGTCAGCAAGTTCTACGGCACCGGCGACGCGACCGTCGCCGCGCTCAAAGACGTGCACGTGACCCTGCAGGCCGGTCAGTTCACCGCGATCATGGGGCCTTCCGGGTCGGGCAAGTCGACCCTGCTGCACATGCTCGCCGGCCTCGACCGGCCGACCTCGGGCGAGGTCTTCCTCGGCGACACCCGGGTCAGCTCACTCAACGACAAAGCGCTCACGCTGCTGCGCCGCGACCAGATCGGGTTCATCTTCCAGTCGTTCAACCTGCTGCCGACCATGACCGCCGCCGAGAACATCGTGCTGCCGATCCGCATCGCCGGCCGCAAGCCCGACGAGGAGTGGGTACAGTCGATCGTCGGCAAGCTCGGGCTGGTCGACCGGCTGTCGCACCGCCCCACCGAACTGTCCGGTGGACAGCAGCAGCGGGTGGCCGCGGCCCGCGCCCTCGCCTCGCGTCCACAGATCGTCTTCGCCGACGAGCCCACCGGCGCTCTGGACTCAGCCTCCGGCACCGAGTTGCTCACCTTTCTGCGCAAGGCAGTCAAGGAGCTCGGCCAGACCGTCGTCATGGTGACCCACGACCCGACCGCGGCCAGCTACGCCGACCGGGTCCTGTTCCTGGCCGACGGCCACGTCGTCGACGAGATGTTCGAGCCCACGGCCGACGCCGTCCTCGACTTCATGAAGCACCTGGGTGCGTGACCCATGTTCACCGCAACTCTGCGCGGCATGCTCGCACACAAGGTTCGGCTCGTCCTGACCATCGCCTCGATCGCACTCGGGGTCGCGTTCCTGGCCGGCACCCTCGTGCTGACCGACACCATGCGGGTGACCTTCGACCAACTGTTCGGCAAGGTCTCCGCCGGTACGTCGGCGGTCGTCCGGACCGAGGCTGCCTACAGCCAGAGCGAGGGCATCAGCACCAGTCGTGCTCCGATCCCGGCCGCGAGGCTCAAGGACGTCAGCACGGTTGACGGTGTCCGTACCGCCGAAGGTTCCGTCAGCGGCTACGCCTTGCTCACCGACAACAGCGGCAAGGCGGTGCTGACCAGCGGCGGTGCGCCGACCATGGGCTACAGCCTGGCCGCCGATCCCGCACTGCGAGGCGACGTCAAACTCTTGAGCGGCAGCGCGCCGGCGGGACCGCGCGAGGTTGCCATCGACGCCACCAGCGCCGAGGAGCACCACATCGCCGTCGGTTCCACCATCAAGGTCCTGTTCCAGGGCCCGGCCCAGGACTTCACCGTGGTCGGGACCGTCGGCTTCGGCAAGGAGAAGAACCTCGGCGGCACCACCGGCGCCTACTTCGACTCCGCCACCGCACAGCAGGTGCTCGGAGCACCCGGGTACTTCGACGCGATCAACGTCAGCGCGGACAACGGCGTAGAGCCGGCCGAGCTCGCGCAGCGGATCAACGCCGTACTGCCGGACGGCGCCGAAGCCGTCACCGGCGCGACCGTGGTGAAGGAATCCGCGGATGCCATCAACAAGGACCTCAGGATCGTCGGGATCCTGTTCCTGGTGTTCGCCGGGATCGCCTTGTTCGTCGGTGCCTTCATCATCTGGAACACCTTCACGATGACGATCACCCAGCGGTCCCGCGAGATCGCGTTGCTGCGGGCGATCGGCGCCACCCGGCGTCAGGTGAACCAGAGCCTGATCATCGAGGCCTTCCTGCTGGGGCTGCTCGCTTCCGCGGCCGGGATCGCACTCGGCCTGCTGGTTGCCAAGGGCCTCAACCTGCTGATGGACGCGGTCGGCTTCAGCCTGCCCAGTACGTCGATGCAGGTCCAGCCGCGCACCATCGTCGTGTCGCTACTGGTCGGCACCCTGGTGACCGTCGTCGCCGCGCTCGTACCGGCGTACCGAGCCACGAAGGTGCTGCCGGTCGAGGCCCTGCGCGAGGCAGTACCCGGCTCCGGCAACCCGTCGACGAAGCGCGTCATCGCCGGCATGATCGTGACCGGCGTCGGCCTGGCCGGGCTGTTCACCACACTGTACGGCGATCTGAACACGAGACTGTTCGGCCCCAGCCTGCTCGCCATCGTCGTCGGTGTCCTGATGCTGCTGCCGGCCGTGGCGCGTCCGCTCGCCTCGCTGATCGGTGTGCCGCTGCGGCTTCGGGGCCTGCCCGGCGCGCTGGCCCGGCAGAACGCGATGCGCAATCCACGCCGTACGTCGTCCACCGCGGCCGCACTCATGGTCGGCCTGACACTGGTTGTCAGCATGGGCGTGTTCGCCTCGTCGCTGAAGGCCTCGTTCACCGACATCGTCGGAGACTCGACGAACGCCGAACTGTTCGTGACACCCTCGAGTAAGCAGGCTCCGGGCTTCAGCCCCGAGGTGATCAAGGTCGTCCAGGGTGTCTCCGGGGTCAACGCGGTCTCGGCCAGCGGGTACGGCCGGGCCCGCTTCAACGGCAAGGATGCGAGGTACTCGGCCGTTGACCCGGCCACCGCGACAGCGGGCCTGAACCTGCGGCTGTCGTCCGGCTCGATCTCCGGCCTCCGCACGGACGGTGTCGTGGTCGCCAAGACCGCCGCCACCACGCACGGCTGGAAGGTCGGCACCGTCGTCCCCAGCGAGTTCGCGCAGACGGGGAAGCGCACCTTCCGCATCGTCGGCATCTACGACAGCAAAGGCTGGATCGGCGATGACTACGTCATCAGCATCGCCGCACAGACCGCGGCCGCCGGCCGGCAACTGACCGCCTCCGGTCTGGTCACGCTCGCGGACGGCGCCGACAAGGGAACGGTGCAGCGCGCCATCACCGACGCTCTGGCCGGCCACCCCGACGCCAAGGTCCTCGACCGGAAGGGATTCGAGAAGGAGGCGAGCGGTTTCATCGACCAACTGCTCACCTTCGTCACTGTGATGCTGTTGCTGGCGATCGTCATCGCGCTGCTGGGCATCGTCAACACACTGGTGCTGTCGGTGTACGAGCGGACCCATGAGCTGGGACTGCTCCGGGCCGTGGGGATGACGCGGGCTCAGGTACGGGCAATGGTCCGGTGGGAGTCGGTCGTCATCTCGCTGATCGGTGCACTGGCCGGAGCAGCCCTCGGTATCGGGCTGGGCATCGGGCTCTCCCAGGCGCTCGCGGACGAGGGCATCAAGTCCATCTCGGTACCCGGCCTGCAAGTGACGCTGTACGTCGTACTCGCGGCCGTCGCCGGCGTGCTCGCGGCCATCGGCCCCGCACGATCCGCCGCGAAGGTCGACGTACTGAAGGCGGTGGTCGCCGACTGAACTCCGCAGTTGCCCGAACACATTCCAGCTCGTTGAAAGGTTGCTCAGCATGACCGGATTGGTAAGACCCACCACGACCACCGAACCGAACTACTCACTGTCGTCACTGGCACGGATGGCCGGCCCGCTCGCCGTGGCCGCAGGCCTCCTGATGATCGTCGTCGAACTGGTGATCCTGCCCATTGTCGATGTCGACGACCACGTGGGAACGTCGACGAACCTCACCTATCGGATCAGCGGCGTCGTGTACTTCGTCGCCTTCTGCCTGCTCGTTCTGGTCGCGGTCGCCGCGTACGCCCGACAGGCGCACAAGGCCGGCCGGTTAGGCCTGATCGGGATGATCGCGGCTGTCGTCGGCACCATGTGGCTCGGCGGCGACCTGTGGTTCGAGTCGTTCTACGTCACCTACATCGTCGATCACGCACCTCAGGTCCTCGAACTCGATCCGGGCGGCATGATCGTGATCGGCGCGATCTCCAGCTACCTGCTCTTCGCTGCCGGCTGGGCCCTGTTCGGCATCGCGAGCCTGCGCGCCGGTGTGTTCCCGCGGGCGATCTCCGTGGCCATCGTGATCGGCGGCCTGCTCGGCTTCCAGGCGCTGCTGCCGCCGTGGGGCATCGGGCTCGGGCTGGCGATGGTCTGGCTCGGCGTGTGGCTGATCAGGACACCGGCACGGTCTGTGGCGACCGCGTGACAACCTCGGTTCAGGCGCCACCCACCGTTCGCGAGTGGAGTGGGTGGCGCACGGTGCTTGCCGTCTTCGGCAGCCCGTTGATCGTCCTCGGCGGCGGCGCTCTCGCCGGCCATGCGATGAGGCCGGCGAGTGAGCCACCAGGTTGTGCTTGGAATAGTTTGAAAGTCACCCGGCGTGGACAGCAGAGTTCATCTACCGTCGGTTAATCGTTCAGGCTAGGGTGCCTGCGACGCAGTGCTGGTGACACAGACTCCATCCGCCCCGTTAGGAGACTCGCATGCCAGATATCAACCGCCGCAGGTTCCTGCAGATGGCCGGAGGGTCGGCCGCGTTCGCCGCGATGGCGAACAGTATCGAGCAGGCCGCCGCGATCCCCGCGCACCGCCGGTTCGGCAGCATCCAGGACGTCGAGCACATCGTCGTCCTGATGCAGGAGAACCGGTCGTTCGACCATTACTTCGGCAGCCTGAACGGCGTCCGCGGGTTCGGTGACCCGCGACCGGTCACGCTGCCGAGCGGCAAGCCGGTGTGGTACCAGAAGAGTGCCCTCGGCCAGGAGATCCTGCCGTTCCGGCCGGAGGCCGACAACCTCGGGATGCAGTTCATCCAGGACCTGGCGCACAGCTGGTCCGACGCGCACCTCGCGGTGAACAACGGCAAGTACGACCAGTGGATCCCGGCGAAGACGTCGACCACGATGGCGTACCTGACCCGCGAGGACATCCCGTTCCACTACGCGCTCGCGGACAAGTTCACGGTGTGCGACGCGTACCACTGCTCGTTCATGGGTTCCACCGACCCGAACCGGTACTACATGTGGACCGGCTACACCGGGAACGACGGCGCCGGCGGCGGCCCGGTGCTCGGCAACGACGAGGCGGGCTACGGCTGGACGACGTACCCGGAACGGCTCGAGCAGGCGGGTGTCTCGTGGAAGGTCTACCAGGACATCGGCGACGGCCTGGACGGCGACCACGGGTGGGGCTGGATCGACGACGCGTACCGCGGCAACTACGGCGACAACTCGCTGCTGTACTTCAACAAGTACCGCACCGCACAGCCCGGGAACCCGTTGTACGACAAGGCCCGCACCGGCACGAACGCGAAGGCCGGCGAGAGCCTGTTCGCGCAGCTGACCGCTGACGTGCAGGCGAACCGGTTGCCGAAGATCTCCTGGATCGCGGCGCCCGAGGCGTTCACCGAACACCCGAACTGGCCGGCGAACTACGGCGCCTGGTACATCTCCCAGGTCCTCGACGCGCTCACCGCGAACCCCGAGGTGTGGAGCAAGACGGCGCTGTTCATCACGTACGACGAGAACGACGGCTTCTTCGACCACGTCGTACCGCCGTACCCGCCGATGGACGCCAACCAGGGTCTGTCGACGGTCGACCCGAACCCCGATCTGTACACCGGTTCGAAGGCCGCGCACGGCGCGTACGGTCTCGGCCAGCGGGTGCCGATGCTCGTGGTGTCGCCGTGGAGCACCGGCGGCTACACCTGCTCCGAGGTCTTCGACCACACGTCGATCATCCGGTTCATGGAGTCCCGGTTCGGCGTCCACGAACCGAACATCTCGCCGTGGCGCAGGGCGATCTGTGGCGACCTGACGTCGGCGTTCGACTTCGGTACGGCGGCGACGCGGCCGGCCACGCTCCCGGACACCAGCGCGTACGAGCCGCCGGACAACAAGCGGCACCCGGACTACGTGCCGACGCCGCCCGCGGTCGGCAAGGTCCCGGTGCAGGAACGCGGGCGCCGCCGTACCCGTCCGTTGCCGTACGCACCGGTCGTCGACGGAGCGGTTGCCGACAGCAAGTACAGGCTGACGTTCAGCTCCGGGGCGCAGGCCGGCGCGCAGTTCCTGATCACGTCCGCGAACCGCTCCGACGGCCCGTGGACGTACACCACCGAGGCCGGCAAGACCGTCGCCGACAGCTGGAACCCGATCTACTCCGGCGGTGTCACCGACCTCACGGTCCACGGCCCGAACGGCTTCCTCCGCACCTTCAAGGGCAAGCCCGCCACCGGCCTGGAGATCACCGCCCGCGAGAAGGCCGCCACGGGCAACGTCGTCCTCACCCTCACCTCCGACACCGCCCGCCGCGTCACCATCACCAACACGTACGCCGGCACCACCCAGACCCTCGACCTCCTCAAGGGCACCACCACCCGCACCATCACCACCACAAGCGGTTGGTACGACGTCTCCATCACCACCACCGACCCCACCTACCTCCGCCGCTTCGCCGGCCACGTAGAAACCGGCACCCCCAGCCTCAGCGACCCCGCCATCAAAACCGCCTAACTCAACACCGCGATCCCGGCCAGGGTCAGGTACACACCTCCCGCGGTGTACCTGACCCTGCATCGGTCCGGGCCCCTCCGCCGGGCGGGTGCTGCCAGTTTGCTGTCAGTCCAAGGACCCGGTGGATCGGTAGAGTGGGTGGCCATATCTCTCGGGGGTGAGATGGGACATCTCGACATTCGGCTGCTCGGACCGTTCGAGATCCGGCGGGACGGGCTGGTGGTTCAGGTTCCGGGCCGGAAGGTTCGGGCGTTGCTGGCGGTGCTTGCGTTGAACTGCGGACGGACTGTTTCGTTCGACGGTCTGGGGCGCGCGCTCTGGGCGGACGATCCGCCGCAGCGGCTGCGAGGCAGTCTGCAGACGTACGTCGGGCGGTTGCGCCGCGTGCTCGGCGACGACGCGGTGACGACCGAGCCGGCGGGGTATCGCCTCGACGTGCCGGTCGAGTGTGTCGACGTACTGCGCTTTCATCGGCTACTCGACGACGGGAAACTCGAGCAGGCGTTGGGATTGTGGCGGGGTGAACCCTTCGAGGGCTCGCGGTGGTTCGAGGAACACGAGGCGCCCGCCCTGGTGGAGCGCTACCTCACCGCCTGGGAACAACGAACCGGCGCCGACATCGCCGACCTCCAGAAGCTCACGACGCGCTACCCGCTCCGGGAGACGTTGTGGCTAAAGCTTCTGACCGCACTACGCGACGCCGGCCGGCACGCCGAAGCGCTCGAACACTACGAGGCGCTCCGCACCCACCTCGCTGACGAGCTCGGAGTCGATCCCGCGCCGGAGCTCCAAGCCATCCACCGGAGCCTGCTGGGCACAAAGACAGCGGGCATCCCCCGCGACCTCACGCGCTTCTTCGGACGCGACGAGGAGCTCGCTCAACTGGAGCAGGCACTGCGCGACTCGCGGCTGGTCACGATCGCCGGTCCCCCGGGCACCGGCAAGACCCGGCTCAGCCGCGAGGTGGCCGCGCGGATCGGCTCCCGGTACGCCGATGGCGTCGTACTCGTCGAGCTGGTGTCCACGACGCCACACGCGCTGCTCACCGAGATCACCGAGTACGCCGATGTCCTGGTCGTCCTGGACAACTGCGAACACGTCGTCGACGAAGCGCGAACCGCCGCGGTCCAGGTTCTCGCGACATACCCCTCAGTCCGCATCCTGGCCACGAGCCGCGTCCCGCTCGGTGCGCCCGGCGAACAGGTCTTCCGGCTGCCGCCTCTCGCACCCGCACCGGCGAGCCGGCTGTTCGCCGACCGCGCCGCTCTGGTGTCCGGCGCGGCGCCCGCCGACCAGTCGACGGTCGACGCGATCTGCCGGAAACTCGACGGCCTGCCGCTCGCGATCGAGCTCGCGGCCGCGTGGAGCCGGGTCCTGTCTCCGCGCGAGATTCTCGAACGACTCGACCCGCTGTTGCAGGACTCCGACGGCACCATGCGCGCCGCGCTCGACTGGAGCTATCACCTGCTGTCCGCACCACAGCAACTGCTGTTCGAGCGGCTCGCGGTGTTCTCGGGCAGCTTCGATCTCGCCGCCCTGGAGTACGTCGCCGACCTCGGCGACGAACTGCTCCGCGCTCTCACCGGACTCGTCGACCATTCCCTGGTGCTCACCGATCGGCTGCCCGACGGAGGGATCCGCTACCGGCTGCTGGAGCCGGTTCGTCAGTACGCCGCGACGGCCCTCGGCGAAGCACCGTCGATCCCGACCCGCCACGCGAAGCACTTCCTGGCCGTCGCACAGCAAGGCGACTCCGACCTGCACGGGAACGACCGGGGCCGCATCCTGATCGGCCTGCAACGCGACGAAGGCAACTTCCTCGCCGCGCTGAGCTGGGCGCGATCGCAGCCCGGCGACACCGGGTTGCGGCTGTCAACGGCCCTCGCCTACTACTGGGAAGTCCGCGGGTTCGTGAACGACGCGCGCACCTGGCTGGAAGAGTCCCTCGACCGTGGGGATCCGGCGCTCCGTGCGGTCGCGCTGGCAAGGCTGGGCCGGCTGGCGTGGCGTCAACGCGACTACCAAGCCTCCACACTCGCCTACCAGGAGAGCCTCGACCTCAATCAGCACCGAGGTGATGAGCCCGGAACGGCCCGCGCGCTGCGCAACCTCGCACTCGTCGCAGCCGCCACAGGCCAAGCGCCGTACGCCGTGGACCTGTGTGCGCAGAGCATCGCCAAGTTCCGCCAGTACGGCGATGAACGTGGTCGCGGCTGGACCCTGTCCGTGCTCGGTCTGGCGTACTGCGAGCAGGCGGCGTGGGCCGACGCCGGTCCCTGTTTCCGCGAGGTACGCGAGATCGGCCGATCGACCGGTAGCGCGGCACTGACGTTCGCCGGCCGTCTCGGCGTCGCCTATATCGCCGCGGAGGGCGGTGAGGTGCGGGTCCACCGCGAAGAGCTGACCGCGATCGTCGCCGACCTGCGCACAGCATCCGGTCTGATCGAGGATCCGGAGTGGTTGTGGGCCAGCATGAGTCTGGCGGCCAGTGAGGGGCGGGTGCGGGCCTCACTGCGGCTCGCCGGAGCCGCGGCCGCGCTGAGCCGTCGCGGCGGCCGGATGTCGGACGCGACCACAGTGCACTGTGACGCCATCGTCGAGCGGCTCCGGCAGCAGGTCGGCGGCAGAACGGCCGATCGGCTGATGGCGGCCGGCCGGCGACTCAACCAGGACGAGCTGATGGCCGAGGCGCTGGCTCCGCCCACACCGACCGACAGGCCGCTCAGCAGCCGGGAGCTCGAGGTCGCCGACCTCGCCGGACAGGGCCTCAGCAACGAGCAGATCGCGTCCGCGCTGGTGATCTCCCGTCGTACGGTCGAGTCGCACCTCGAGCACATCCGGCAGAAGCTCGACCTGTCCAGCCGGTACGAGATCATCGCCTGGGCGCTGTCACGATCCGGGTGATCACGGATGTGCCGGTCGACTGTGTCCGCGCAGGCTGAAGCGATGAACGACTACATCTTCGACACCGGCAGTGAGCTCGGGCACCATCACCTCGACCATCTCGGCAGGCTTCTGGACACCCCGACCACCTGGCGCCTGGAGCGGCTCGGCCTGACACCGGACCAGCGCTGCCTCGAGCTCGGCGCGGGCAGCGGTTCGATCGCGAACTGGCTGGCCGCACGCACCCGCGAAGTGGTTGCCGTCGACATCGATACGACCCAGCTGTACGACGTCGCGCCCGGCGTCCAGGTGATCAAGCACGACCTCCGCGACGGTCTCCCGGTGGACGGGCCGTTCGACCTGATCCATGCCCGGCTGCTGCTTCTCCACCTGCCCGAACGCGAGCAGATCCTGCAACGGCTGGTGAACGCCCTGGCACCTGGCGGCCACCTGATCCTCGGCGACATCACCGACCGGCCGCTCGAACTCCTCGCCGTACCCGAGCCGGCTGACCGGGACCTGTGGGAGAAGATTCAGCACCTGTCCCATCACGTCGTCAGCCCGGCGCGCGGGGTCAGCTGGACCTGGGCACGCGAGACGGCAGAGCGGATGACCGCCGCCGGGCTGGTGGACGTCGACGTGATGGACTACTCGCAGACAGCCGCCGGTGGCACCGACGGATGTCTCCTGCACCGCAACCTGAACCAGCAGGCCGAGCCTCTGCTGCTCGCGGCTGGGGCCACAATGGACGAGCTCGTCCGGTACCGCGAGCTGATGGTCGATCCGTGCTTCCGGGCGTGGTTCTACCAGCTGCTGTACACCAGCGCCCGGAAGCCCGGTTAGAGGATCGGTGCCTCCGGGGCCGGGGCCGCCTGGGCGTCGGTTTCTTCGAGGTCGTCGAGTTCGTCGACGGCGATCCGGCTGGTCCAGCGTTGGTCGGGGTCGGGTTGGGGGATGGAGTCGAGGAGGAGCTTGGTGTACGGGTGGGAGGGCTCGTGCATCACCGTGGAGACCGGGCCGCGCTCGACGATCTGGCCCTTGGTGATGACCATGACCTCACCGCCGAGGTAGTAAACCGTGGACAGGTCGTGGGTGATGAACAGCGTTGTCATCCCGTGCTCGGTCTGGAAGTCGAGCAGGATGTCCAGGAAGTGCTTGCGCACCTGGGCGTCCAGCATCGACACCGGTTCGTCGGCGATGATGAACGACGGACGCAGCATGTGGACGCGGGCCAGCATGATGCGTTGCCGCTGACCGCCGGAGAGCTGGTGCGGGTATCGCCCGAGCACGTTCTCCGGTTCCAGCCGGACCGCGCGCAGCGACTCCTCGATCAGTGCGAGCCCGGCCTCACGGGTCGAGGCGAGCTTGAACTTCTTCACCGCCTTCCAGAGCACGCGGTCGACCCGGTAGAACGGGTTGAAGATCGCGTACGGGTCCTGGAACACGGGCTGGACGTCGCGCCGGTACTCGTCGTACTCGGCCCGGTTCAGCTTGAAGATGTCCTTCCCGCCGTACAGCACGGTGCCGGCCGTGGGCTTCTGCAGGCCGAGGACGTTGCGGGCGATCGTGCTCTTCCCGCTGCCGCTCTGGCCGACCAGGCTGACGATCTGCGGTGGCGACGCGGCCAGGCTGAAGCTCACGTCGTCCACCGCGGTGATGTAGCCGTCGGCGACCCCACGGGCGTGGAATCGTTGCTGTACGCCACGAAGTTCGAGTTCAGACTTCATGAGGCCCTCCGTCCGACCTTCGGGATCGACTCGATCAGCTGCCGGGTGTAGGCGTCCTGCGGGTCCTTGAAGACCTGCCGTACGTCGCCGACCTCGACCAGCTGTCCCTCGTACATCACCGCGACCCGGTCCGCGAGCTGCGCGTGTACGCCCATGTCGTGCGAGATCACCATCAGCGTCACCCCGAAGTCGGTGCGCAGATCCGCGAGCGACTGCAGGATGACCCGCTGGATCGTCACGTCCAGCGCGGTGGTCGGTTCGTCGGCGATCACGAGGTCGGGTTCGAGTGCGACCGCAATCGCCATCAGGACCCGCTGCTTCATCCCGCCGGACAGCTCGTGCGGGTACATCCGGGCCACTCGCGGCTCGAGACCGACCTGTCCGAGCAGCCGCGGGATCATCTCGTGCAAGGAGTTCTTGCGATCCGGCGCGTGCTCCAGGATCACGTCCTTGAACTGGTCGTGCACGCGCATCACCGGGTTCAGCGAACTCATCGAGCCCTGCGGGAGATACGAGAGCGCGCTCCACCGCAGGACCCGCAGTTCCTCGCCCTGCACCTTCAGCAGGTCGACCGGGGAACGGCCGCCCGGGTGGAACATCACCGTGCCGCCGGTCACCTTGCCCGGCGCCTTCAGGAGCCGGAGCAGCGCGACCGCGAGCGTGCTCTTCCCACTGCCCGACTCCCCCGCGATCCCGAGGATCTCACCGCGCCGTACGTCGAGATCGATCCCGCGGACCGCTTTCACGTCGCCGCGGTTGGTGGAGTAGACGACCTCGAGGCCCTTGATCTCCAGCACTGAGTCACTCACCGGCCACTCCTCTCAGCCGCGGGTTGTAGACCTCTTCCAGCCCGATGTTCACCATGTTGAGCGCCGCGAACAGCAGCGTCAGCAGCACGATCGGGACCACGAACATCGGCCACGCCCCGAGGGTCAGCGCGCCGGTGGTGATCGCGTTGAAGATGATCTGGCCGAGGTCGACGACACCGCCCGGCCCGAGCCCGATCACCTCCAGGCCGACCAGTCCGAAGATCGCACCGAGCGCCGAGGACGCGAACCCGACACCGATGAACGGCAGCAGGTTCGGCAGCAGTTCGGTGACGATGATCTCCAGGTCGCGGGCCTTGCTCACCCGCGCCAGGTCGACGTACGGCCGGGTCCGCAGGCTCAGCACCTGCGAACGGATGGTCTTGGCCGCGAACGGCCAAGCGAAGATCGAGATCATCACGCCGACCTGGAACAGCGTCACGTTCTTCGCGTACGCCGAGAGCGCGATCAGCAACGGGAACGTCGGGATCACCAGCAGGATCCCGGTGAACGTCGACAGGATGCCGTCGATCCAGCCGCCCTTGTAACCGGCCACGAACGCCACGATCACCCCCACGACGGTGGAGATGATGCCCGCGATCGCCCCGATCTGGAGGGAGACCGAGAGCGCCTTCACCACCATCGCGAACACGTCCCGGCCGAACTGGTCGGTGCCCAGCAGATGGCCGGGCCCGGGCACCAGCCATTTCTCGTACGCCGCCACCTCGATCGGGTCCTTGCCACCCCCGATCGCGTTCACGATCAACGGGCTGAACAACGCCAGCAGCACCATCACCCCGAGGATGAGGAGACCGATCGCGAGGCGCCGGCTGTTCCGGATCGTCCGCAGTACCGCGGTCAGGATTCTCATCGTCATCACTTCCAGTACTTGACCCGCGGGTCGAGCAGCGGGAGCAGGAGGTCGAGGAGGAGTACGGCGGTGAGCACCGAGAAGATCGCGATATCGGTGACCCCGAGGATCGTGTTGAAGTCGAGCTGCTGGATCGCGGTGACCAGCGTGGTCCCGAGACCCGGGTAGTTGAACAGCTGCTCGACCAGCACGTTGCCGTTGAAGATGAAGCCGAGTGAGATGCCGAACGCGGTGATCTGCGGCAGGTAGCAGTTCCGCAGCGCGTACCGGGTCAGGATCCGCCAGCCCTTCAGGCCCTTCGCCTCGGCGTACACCAGGTAGTCCTCGCCGAGCACCGGGACCATCAGCATCCGGGTGGACAGGATCCAGCTGAGCGTCCCGATCACCACGATCGACAACCCCGGCAGCAACCCGTACTTGAGCACGCTGCCGATGAACTCGGGCGTGATCCCGGGACTGATGTTGGAGTCGTACGCCGATCTCGCCGGCAGCACACCCATCGAGTACGCGAAGATGTACACCAGGATCAGCGCGACGAAGAAGTACGGAACGTGGGAGAGCGCGATCGACAGGTTGGTCGCGATCGCGGAACCGAGTTTCCCGCGCCGCCAGCCGGCGATCGCGCCGAGGAGCACGCCAAGGATCCAGGACAGCACCGCGGAGATCCCGAGCAGACCGATGGTCCAGGGCAGCGCTCTCAGGATCACGTCCTGGGCCGGAGTCGGGTAGTTGATCAGGCTCGGCCCGAGATCGCCGTGCAGAACGAGTTTCTCCATGTACTTCACGTACTGGGAGAACATGTTCCCGGTGAGACCGAACTCCTGCTGGTAGCGGGCGATGAGCTCGGTGCTCGCCTGCTGGTTGTACATGTAGTTCTGCTGCAGGGTCTGGATCAGCGTCTGGACCGGGTCGCCCGGAATCAGGCGGAAGAAGAAGAACGCGATGGTGAGCGCTCCCCAGAGCTCCACGAAGTAGATCCCGACTCTTCGGATCGCGTACGCCGCCAGCGGATGCCGCGACAGCCAGGCCCGCACCCCCCGAGAAGGTGCGGAGTCCTGGCTCTTGTCGACTGCTACCACCGGCGGGGCATCCGCCGTCACGCCGGTCCCTTCTGGCCGGTGGCCGTGATCTTGCCGAGCACCAGCGTGAAGTGCGGCCACCAGTTCAGCGGCACCTCGTACAGGTTGTCGTCGGTCGGCCAGTCCTTCCAGAACGCGGTGTTGAAGAACTGCGGGTACCCGGTCTGGATCACCGGCAGCAGCGGCAGCTTCTGGAAGTAGATCTCCAGCGCCTGCTTGAGCAGCGGCTTGGCTTCCTCGCTGTCCGGGTCCATCCCGGACAGCTTCTGGGAGATCGCGTCGAACGCCGGGTCCCGGAAGCGCATCTTGTTCTTGCCGGCGGCGTTCTTGCCGATCGGCTGCGCCTTGGTGCTCTCCCAGTCGGTGTACAGCTGCTCCGGGTCGATGGCGAACCCGGCCCAGCTGGAGTCGATGTCGTACTCGCCGCGCTGGAACTTCTCGTCGTGCACGCTCCCGGACAGACTCCGCAGCGTGCAGGGCACGCCGACCTTGGCGAGATCGGCCTTCAGCACGTTGGCGATCGCATACTCGGCCTTGTCGACCTGCGCGGGCGTGATGATCTCGAGGTTGATCTCCTTGCCCTTGTACGTGCGCTTGCCGGCCGCGTTCTTCGGCGCGATCTCGTCGAGCAGCTGGGTCGCCTTCTCGAGGCTGTACTCGAACTTGTACTTATTGGCGAGCTCGTCGTCTTTCCACTTGTCGTTGGTCGGGTAGTCGGCCCACGGGTAGATCGCGGGCGGCACCTTGACGTCCCAGACCGACGTACCGATCTTTTCGCGGTCGAGGCAGTAGTTGATTGCCCAGTGCATCTTCTCCTCGGCCATCACGCCCCGGGTCGGGTCGCAGTTCAGCCACATCACCCGTGGGTTCGGGTCGTGGAACTGCGTGGTGACCAGGTTCGGGTACCCGGTGTTGGCCAGCTGCGTGGCGTGCTGCGCATCGATCGAGCCGACGTCGAACTCGGCCCGCTCGAACGCCAGCGACGCCTGGTCGAGCTGCTTCGAGGTGCTCTGGAAGATCACGTACTGCGGCTTGACGTCGAGCTTGTCCTTGTTCCAGTAGTTCGGGTCCTTCTCCCAGACGAACATCTTCTGGTTCCGGATCGCCTGCTTCAGCTTGTACGGGCCGGAGCGCACCGGCGGGTTGTCCTTGTACTTGGTCAGGTCCTGCGACTTCCAGATGTGCTCGGGCATGATGTTGTTCGGCGCGCCCGCGATCGCCGCGATGAAGTTGTAGTGGAAGCGCGGCGTCGGCTTCAGGAACTTGACCACCGCGGTCTGCGCGTCCGGCACCTCGACGGTCTTGACGAACTCCTTCAGGTCGCCGCCGCCGCCGAACAGGTCGGGCCGGTCCTTCAGCGCCATGACGGTGAACTTGAAGTCGTTGGCACCCAGCGGCTTCCCGTCGTTCCAGTGCGCCTTCGGGTCGAACTTCAGGGTCAGCTCGGTGTGGTCGTCGTTGTACTTGTACTCGGTCGCGAGCCACGGCGTGAGCTTGCCGGTGGCGAAACTGAGGAAGAACAGGGGCTCGGTGGCCAGCTCCACGCCGGCTCCGCCCGGTGATCCGTTGGGGATCATCCCGTTGAAGCTGTCGAAGACGGTGTACTCGACCTGACCCACGATCACCGTCTGCTCCCGCGGGACGGGGATGTTGGCCTTGCCGATCTGGATGGACTTGGTGGCGACCGGCTTGTTGCTGTTCGCCGGCTTGTCGGAGTAGGAGCCTCCGCCCGAACAGGCGGCCAGGAAGGCGGTCAGCGCCGCGGCGCCGCCACCGATCATGCTTCGCCGGCTCAACTGGTACCGCACGACGTCTTCGACATCTTCGTACTGCTCGCGCGGGGCGGCGCTGTTGTGAGACTCCGTCATGACGAAGGTCACCTCCGTTTACGTTGCGTGGACTGGCGGATCACCGACCGAGAGGTGCCACGGACTATAAGTAGCGTTGACAACGTTGACAAGAGTTCGTTGCCACGTTGAAGCAGAGAAGTCATATCCGCAGCTCAGTCGATATACCAACCTATGACAACGTTGCTCGCTCTGCGTGACTCCCGCAGGCGGAAACGCTTCCAGGAACAGTCACGCGGCGTAGAGGTTCCGGCCGGCGGCCGATTCCGGTCAGTCGTAGACGGCGTCGACCAGAAGTTCGACGGAACGGTCCGGTTCATTGAGAACCGCGCGGATCACATGCCGCCGGTCCCAACGCCCCGCGGACCACGCGAGAGCCTTCGCCAACCCGTCGAACGTCGCCGCGTGCGGAGCGCCGTCGGCGTCCACCCACCACGAGACCTCGACGCCGTCGACAGTGAGCTCCTCGTGCTCCCACCACGTCGCCGGGACCTCGGGGACGAGCTCGCGGACGAGCGCCGGCACGTCGGCCGCCGTACCCTCCCCACTGATCTTGCCCTCGGCAACTTCTTGGGCGAGCGGTACGTCGAACAGGTCACTGAGCCCGTCCGCCGCCGCGCCCGACCCGATCACGAACCCGCCGAGATCCTCGCGCTGCACCCACATCGGCCCGTCGACCACCACCGCGCCGTCCGCGTCGGTGACTCTGGTCGCGCCGTCGGCGTCGAGCACGCGGACCTGGGCCGGCGCGGCGCCTGGGAACAGCTTGAGGGTCCCGAGCCGGTTCCACAGCCGCAGGATCGACGCCTCGTCGACGTCCCGCTCAGGGTCGGCCAGCCGGTCGAGGACGAGTTCGATGCCGTCCGCGTCGAGATCGCCGACGTCGCGGACCAGGCCGACCGCCGTACGGACCTCGGGATCGAGTTCGGCCGTCCACGCCGGAGCCTCGTCGAGGAACGTCGCGAGCACCGGTTCGGCGTCGGGGTCCGCGCGTCCGGCGAGCGGTTCGCCGTCGTCGAGCAGGACGTGTTCCCGGATCCACCAGGCGGCGTACGACGGGACTCCCAGTGGCCGGTCGTCCGGGCCGACGACTCGGACCTGGGTGACCAGCGCGCGGCGCAGTTCGGGCTCAGAACCCAACAATTGCAGGGCCTTCGGCCAGCTGTCGTCGATGACCCAGTCGAGGTCGCGGATCGCTTCGAGCTCCCCGACAGTGGCACCGAACCGGGATCCGTCGGGTGCGACGTCGTACGCCCAGTCCTCGATGCCGTCGAGGTCCTGGAGGGCTTCGGGGAGCCGGTCGAGGGCGACGTCGGACGCGCTGACGAGGCCGAGCGAGGCGAGAACGCCGACGGCTTCGAGTGCGGGCAGGCCGTAACGGTCGAGGACGTCGGCGGCGATGGGCGCGACCTCGTCGGCGTCGAGCACGGCTTGTCCGCCGGAACCTTCGACCACCAAGGCGTTCGCGGGGACGAGGTCGCCGTCCGCGTCCCGGAGTACGAGGTCGGACAGCCACCACAGGCCGTCCGCCTGCGTCGGGTCGGCGGCGACCAGGCTGAGGACGGCGTGCGCGATCGCGTCCGGGTCGTCGGCGTCCGCGGAGTGTTCGACGGCGGCGCGCACGGCACCGTCCTCGAGGAGTGAGCGTGGGGTGGCGGGGATCGCGCCGAGGCGTTCGAGGACAGGGTCGACCGCCTCCGGGTGCACGACGCGAACGCCGTACGCACCGAACGCGGCGAGCGTGTCGACCGGGATCTCGGGTCCGGGCAGGAGCAGACCGCGGGCGCCGCGGACGAGCCGCCCGTCGGCGAGCGGGACCGGGAGGGTGCCGAGCGATTCGCGGATCAACGGGTCGGTGACCATGGTCTTGAGGGAGTTGTAGAGCGTGCGCCACCAATCGGGCAACTCCTGTCCCCCGAGCTGATCCACCACCTCCGCGAGCTCGAGACGCCTTACCTGCAAGGCATCCAGGGCTAGGCGGTCCTCACGGCGCGCGTGAATCAGGCCTGGTAGGAGCGGCGCGAGTACGGCGTTGAACGCCTCGTCGGCGCCCTCCACCACGACGGCTTCGGCCGGGCGCAGCTGTGCACCTTGGAGGATGGTCGTCTTGGGCAGCACGGCGAGGATCGCGTCCCGCAGCATGCGATCCAAGGCGCCCGCGGCGAGTCCGGTTGGTACGAGAGGCAGTACCTCGTCGCCAGCCGCGGCCCGCTCCGCCAACAGGTCCGCGTACGCCGTCGCGGCCTCTTGGACGAGCCGGTCCGTCAGCGGGCCCTTCGCGACGTGGCGACGGGTGGAGTCCAGCGGGAACGTTGCCAGGAGCAACGCTGGGAGGGAGAACGGTTCGTCGGTGGGTGTCGGTGCGTGGACTACCGGTGACAGTTCGGCGAGAGGGTTGCGAGGGAGGGCCCAGACGACTGACCAGGTGGGGCGGGTGCGTTCTTCGGTGGGGCGGTCGGCGAGGAGGTGTTCGCGTTCGGCGGTGGTGAAGGTGCCGGCGGCGCGGTGGATGTGCCAGCGGTCGGCGGCGTTCTCGAGGATCCGGTGGGTGTCGCCGGTCTCGATCTCGATGCGTTCGAGGCCGGGGAGGGCGAGGAGGAGGGCGTCGTCGGCTTCGGTGAGCAGGCGGCGGACGAGGTCGGCGGCGGCCTCGTCGCGGAGCGGGAGGATGACCGCGGTGTCGTAGCCCGCCGGTGGTTCGCCCTCGGTCGCGAACGGGAGCCGCAGGGCCGGCACCTGACCGTCGCGACGCCGCAGTTCGGTGTCGAGGGCCGCGCTGCCGAGGTCGGCGATGGCCGCGGCGGTGTCGGCCTTCGAGAACCGCACGCCCCCGGTCCGCGACAGCACCACCGGCTCATCCGTCACCGCAAGCACGGCCGAAAACCCAACCCCAAACCTTCCGACCGCGGCGCCTCCGCCCTCGCCCGTCTCTGGGGAGCGCTTGGCGGAGGCTCGGAGGGTGGCTAGGGACTCGACGCCTTCCGCGTCCAGCGGGGTGCCGGTGTTGGCGACGACGAGGGTGTTTTCGCGGAACTCGTACAGGACGCGGCCGGGGGTGCCGGCGCGGGTGGCCGCATCGGCGGCGTTCTGGGCGAGTTCGATCACCAGCCGGTCGACGTACCCGCCGAGAGCGAGTTCCTCCTCGGCGTTCGCGTCCTCCCGGAACCGCACCGGCGCCGCCGCCCACCCGGCCAGCACCCGCTCGCGAATCCCCGCAGCACCGAACACGTCGTCAGTCACCGGGGCACCGTACCCCCGGGCACCCGGTTCGTCCCGAACGGGCAGCGGTTACTGGAACGGACAGCCCGGATTCGCTGCGTCCTCGGACAGTGGGCTGCCCGTCGGAAGCACATAGAGGACGTCCAGTACGAGCGGTTTCGTACCGAGGTTGCGCCCCACGTGCACGTGGTCCGACCCGCTGGGCTCGGTGAACGCGGCGCCGGCCTTGTAGATGCCGTCCGTCGTGCAGTCGGCGCCGGAGTGGGTCAGTGTGCCCGACTTCACGAACGCGTACAGCGTGCCGTCGTGGAAGTGCCACCCGGTCGTCCCGCCCGGCTGGATGGTGATCTCGCGCAGCACGTAGTCGGTCCGCCCGACCGTCGTCTTGGACAGGATCGTCCCGGTGACGCCCGATCCCGGCGTCGCGTCGGCGGCGGACGGGCTCAGGCCGATCACGAGACCGGCGGCGGCGACCGTGGCGAGTGCTCCCCGAATGCGCATCGAGGTGTTCCTTTCGTCAGGTGGAGAGTTCGGCTCATCATCTATCGTGGTGCGGTGATCGCTTCCGGCAGTCGGTACGTCGCACTCGGCAGCTCGTTCGCGGCCGGACCGGGGATCCGCCCGATCGTGCACCCGCCCGCGGGCCGCTCGGGCAACAACTACGCGCGGCTCGTCGCGACCGAGCTCGGCCTGGAGCTGGTCGACGTCTCGTACTCCGGCGCGACCACCGCGCATGTGCTGGACACCCCGCAGGACGAGGCGCCGCCGCAGCTCGACGTACTCACGCCGGAGACCGCTCTCGTGACGATCACGGTCGGCGGCAACGATCTCGAGTACGTCGGGACGTTCCTCCGCGGGAGCTTCCTGAACACGGTCGCGAAACCCGCGACGATCCTCGGCCGCCGGGTGGCGAACCGGATCCGCGCGCGGGTGAGCTACCTCAAGGACGACGCGGCGTACCAGACGGTCACGGATTCGCTGACCAGGGTGGTCGAGAAGGCCAGGGAACGCTCTCCGCAGGCGCGGATCCTGCTGGTCGACTACCTGAGTCTGGTCGGGCCGGCGACCCGGCCGCGGCTCGACGTACCGCTCAACGAGGAGCAGCTGCCGAGCATCGCGATGATGGCCGACGGTCTCGCGGGCGCGTTCGCGAAGGCGGCGGCCGCGTCCGGCGCCGACCTGGTCGCGGCGTCGGCGGCGAGCCGCGAGCACGCGATCGGATCGGCCGAGCCGTGGACCACCGGGTTCACGCTGCGGCCGTCGTACCTGGGCGGCCACGTCTCGTACCATCCGAACGCGGCCGGTATGCGTGCCGTCGCCGACCTGATCCTCGAGACGCTCCGCACATGAAGGTGCGCGAGGCAACCATCGCGGATGTCGACGCCGCCGTCACCACGCTGACGCGCGCATTGGCCGACTACCCGATGAGCCGCGCGTGTTTCGACCCTGACGGTTACCTCGAACGACTCACGGAGTACCACCGCTTGTTCGTGAGCGGTATCGGGCTGCCGCACGGTCGCGTCTGGGTGACCGACGACGTCAGCGCGGTCGCGGTCTGGCTCCCGCCCGATCTGCCGGCCGATGCGTTCGCGCCGTACGCGGCCGCGTTCCAGGAACTCGCCGGGTCCCAGGCCCCGCTGACGGCGGAATACGGCCAGGCGATCGCGCTCTTCCATCCTCGCGATCCCGTCTGGCTTCTCGCACTGGCCGCCGTCGACCCTGACCGCCAGCGTCAGGGGCTCGGCCGCGCCGTCATCACCCCCGGCCTCGCCACCGCGGACGCCGGGCACTCCCCCGCCTTCGTGGAGACCCAGGACCCAGCGAACATCACCTTCTACGAGTCACTGGGCTTCACCGTCATCGCCGAGCTCGAACTCCCGCACAGCGGCCCAATGCACTACTCCCTCTACCGCGCCGCGCGCTGAGCCGGTGTGTGGACGTACGGCGTCGTGGTAGTGACTGCGAGGAAGCCGAGCCGCTGGAGGATCGGGGAACTGTCGTCGGAGGCGTCGACGTGGAGGTACTTGTAACCAAGCTCGACCGCTCGCGCAGCGCGGACCGCGACGAGCGCCTTATAGATGCCCTTGCCGCGCCACTCAGCCAGCGTCGAGCCGCCCCACAGGCCCGTGAACTCGGTCCCCTTCTTGTACACGGCCCACGCGGCGGAGACCACCTGTCCGTCGGCCTCAGCGGCGTAGACGTCGGTGCCGCCCGCGTGCCGGCGTACCAGGTCGTCGGTGAGCCAGGACCAGTCCTCACCCCAGACTGCTGACTCCATCGCGGCGATGCGTTCGAAGTCCACGCGCTCGCTGACGCGCCGGATCGTGATGCCGTCGACGGCGTCGCGGCCCCGGAGGCGCTCCGCGACGGCTGCGCTCTCGGCGACGAGAACGGTCTCCTGGTCCTCGGGCTCGAACCCGGCGGCCTTCAGCCGGTCCGGGAGGTCGGCCGGCTGGTCGTGACCGCGCAGCTTCCACTCGACGGCCTGTCCCTTGGCGGCGAAGTAGTCCCGCTGCCGGGCGATCAGGGCGTCGATCTCGGCCCCGTCCAGCCCGTCGAGCGAGCGGTAACTCACGAAGCCGCGGCTCGGGTACTCGACCCGGATCACCGGTCCGTCGGTGCTCGTCGGGACGTCCGCGGTCTCACTGGTCCCCCGCAGCTGGTCGTCGTACGCCGCGAGCAGGTCGTTCTTCAAGGCATCGGTCACGGGAGGACTTTGGCATGCCTCGCCCAGATCCGCCGCATATTTCCGGTGGCGAGCTTGCGTGCCTTCCGCGCCGTACGGCGACCGCGCCCGGCGGGCTGGCTGAGGCCGTGCTCGTTCTCACGTTCGGTGTTCGCGAAGTGGCTCAGCGACACCATCAGGTTCAGCGGTTCCATCGGTCCGTCCTCCGGTCTCTCGGTGCTTACACGGGGACGTCGGATCCGATCGACCGAACTTGACATGGGCCAGCTAGGAATCTTTCTCGGTGACGAGGACGAGGCGCCGGAGCAGGTTGTCGAGGCGGGTTCGGTCGGCGGTGGGCAGGTGGTGGATCAGTTCCTCCTCGACCCGGAGGATGTCGCCGATCCCGCGTTCCCAGAGAGCATTTCCGGAGCGGGTCAGGGTCGCGACGACCTTGCGGCGGTCGTCGCGGTCGTGCGTGCGTTCGACGTACCCGCGGCTCTCGAGCGCGTCCAGCCGGTTGGTGAGGGCGGCCGGCGACATCCCGAGCTGCCTGGCCAGTTCGCCTGGCGTCGCGCGGTACGGCGTACCGCCGCGGCGCAGCATGTGCAGCGTCTTGAACTCCCACAGCTGCAGTCCGTACGCCGCCAGCACGGCCTCTCGCCGCCGTTCGAGGTACCGCGTCAGCACCTGGAGGCGGACGGTGATGCCCTCGACGTCCCGATCGAGGTCATCGAGCTGCCCGGCCCACAGGTCGACATGTGCGTCTACGAAGTCTTTCACCCGGTGAAGCTTAGTTGTCATATATTTCGATGTCGAAATACCGTGGCGTCCATGAGCCAACTCGCAGCCACCGCGGTCGTCACCGCCGCCACCTACCTGATGCGCGCCGGCCAGTGGTCCGCCGCAACCGATCTCTTGACCGCCGCAACCCCCGACGACCCCGACGAACGTCAGATCCTCGCGCTCACCCTGGCCGAGGTCACCGTCGACCAGGACTTCGGCCGGCAAACCGACCACGCCTCCGCCGCGCTCGCGGCCGTGCCCGGCGATTCGTGGGATCTCGCGCTGCTCAACTTCCGCAAGGACTACGCGAGCGCACTGTTCAGGGCCGGCAGCAGGAACCTCAGAGATCGCGCCCTCACACTCATCGAGGAGGCGCCCGACGACGGGCGACGCGGCACCGCGAACTTCTGGGCAGGTGCGATGGCCGACAACGTGTACGAACAGCCGGCAGAGGCCATCGAGTACTACCGGATCGCGCTGGAACTGGGTGAGAAGTGCGACGACGAATGGCTGGTCGCGCAGGCGCTTCGTCATCTCGGCTACCACGCTCACGCTGCAGGTGACCTGGTGCTCGCCCGCTCGCAGTGGGAGCGGTCGACCGAACTCCTGCAGAAGGCCGGGTACCTGCGTCCCACGCTCGCCCAGCAGGCCATGCTCGCGGTCCTGCTCCGCGACGAGGGTGACGCGGCCGGATCACGCGCGCTCGCGACCGAGGTCAACCGGTGGGCCCGTCAACTGGGCATCCCGTTCATCATCCAGGAGACCGCGGAACTCATGGCCTGAGCGGTACGCCGAACTCCGCGGGAACCCCGGCGCTGAACGCGACATGATCCGGCGGGCGGTCGGGCGGTACGAGGCCCACGGACCGCAGCAGCGCGTCGGCGTCCAGTGCGGTGAGTCTTGCGCTGTGGAGGATCCAGGGCGGGTGCTCGTTCGGCAGGTACCAGGTGCGACCGGCGCGCTGGACGTGCAGCCCCCACCGCGCGGTGAGGAAGTCCTCCAACGGACCGACCGGCATCCGTTCACCCATCTCGACGCCGACAAGCGCTTGGATGCCGAACCGGCGAACGGTCGACGTGTACGTGTGGTGGTTGCCGTGCCGTTCATGGCACATCCGCGCCCACCGGTACGGGAGCCCGAACACCGTCCGCGCGGTCGCCACCACGGCCAGCCGGTTCGCGTCGAGACTCAGGAACACCACGCCACGCCGGCCTGTCTCGTCGACGGAGTACAGCCGGATGTTCGTTTCCAGGAACGACCCGAAGTACGGGACGGCCGGGCCGTGCGGCAGCCCGGTCCCGACCATCCGGAACGGGACCAGGCCGACGTACGTGCGTCCCTCGAACGTGTCCGGCCTGGTCCCCGGCGGGAAGAAGTGCGCGACATCGGCCGGCGCGAAAGCCCAGTGCACAAAGGTCAGATCCAGCCACCGCTGCCGCAGAATCCGCGGCCGCGACAACCCCGGCGCCACCGGCCAACTCATGACATCGAGCGTAAGCCCCCTAGGACGAGAAGGCCGCGTCGAACGACGCGGTCGGCGGATCGAAGGCGAGCGAGCGGACGAACTGAACGGCTTCGGCGGCGCCGACCAGGCGGTCCATGCCGGCGTCCTCCCACTCGACCGAGATCGGGCCGTCGTACCCGATCGAGTTCAGCATCCGGAAACACGCCTCCCACGGGACGTCGCCGTGCCCGGTCGAGACGAAGTCCCAGCCGCGCCGCGGGTCGCCCCAGGCGAGGTGCGATCCCATCCGTCCGTTGCGGCCGTTGCCGACCTGGCGCTTCGCGTCCTTGCAGTCGACGTGGTAGATCCGGTCCTTGAAGTCCCACAGGAACCCGACCGGGTCGAGGTCCTGCCAGACGAAATGCGACGGGTCCCAGTTCAGCCCGAACGCCTCCCGGTGCCCGATCGCCTCCAGCGTCGCGGTCGTCGACCAGTAGTCGTACGCGATCTCCGACGGGTGCACCTCGTGCGCGAACTTCACACCCACCTCGTCGAACACGTCGAGGATCGGGTTCCACCGGTCCGCGAAGTCCCGGTACCCGGCCTCGATCATCGCCGGCGGCACCGGCGGGAACATCGCGACGGTCTTCCAGATCGACGACCCGGTGAACCCGACCACCACGTCCACACCGAGTGCCCGGGCCGCCCGCGCGGTCGTCTTCATCTCGTCGGCCGCCCGCTGCCGGACACCTTCCGGATCGCCGTCGCCCCAGATGTGCGCGGGCAGGATCGCCTGGTGCCGCTGGTCGATCGGGTCGTCGCAGACCGCCTGCCCGAGCAGGTGGTTGGAGATCGTCCACACCTTCAGGTTGTGCTTCTCGAGGATGTCCAGCCGGTCCCGGACGTACGCCGGGTCCTCGGCGGCACGCCGTACGTCGAGATGGTCGCCCCAGCAGGCGATCTCCAGCCCTTCGTAACCCCACGAGGACGCCAGCCGGGCCACCTCCTCGAACGGCAGGTCGGCCCACTGGCCGGTGAACAACGTGATCGGTCGTGCCATGTCCTTCTCCTTGTCGATTCCTCTTGCAGGGGTGTCCCCGGCGGCGTCCGGAGCGCTTGTCCGCCGCCGGGGACTGTCACCGTGGGTCTCGCTGGGCCGTCGCCCGTCTGGGGCCGAACCAGCCGGGGCGGCGGCAGGTGTACGGCGGCGAGTCCCCACGGCGACGTCATCGGCCGAGCCGTGCCTTCAGGTCCTGGCCCACCGCGGTCAGCAAGGTTCGCGCCGGTACGTCGGCGACCGTGCGGGCCGTGGCCAGGTACAGGGTGAGGGCGACGGACGCGGGCACGACCTGGTTACGGGCCGCGGCGCGCTCGGCGGTTCTCAGGTGCGCCTTCAGCACCACGGCAGTTGCCAGCGGAACCTTTCCGGCGATACGGAAGCGGTCGACCAGCTTGACAGCCTCGGCGTACGACGCGACCACCGTGAACGGCACGTTCTTCACCGAGGTGTTCCCGGCCAGATCAGAAGCCGTAACGGTCAACGCGTGCGCCCCGAGCCCGAGCACTGCACCATCGACCGCTCCCGTTGTCGTCTTGCCGTCCAAGGCCATCACCACTGTTCCCGGACCGGAGAGCGCATCCGTTGCAGTTGCCTGCACCGTGGCGGTTGACGCGACTCCGAGAGTCGCCGTCAGTCCGGTGACCGTGGTGGTGGGTGGAGTCTGGTCGATCTTCACGGTGACCGACGAGGGTTCCGACACGTTGCCGGCGGTGTCACTTCCCCGCACCGCCAGCGTGTGCGTTCCGTCGGCGGTCAGGGCGACCGGGGCGGTGTACTCGGACCAGTTGCCGTCGCCAACCTTCTGCTCCAGGTACACCTGACCGGCCTGATCATCGATCCCCATCGCGGTGGCCGTCACCGGTCCCGTCCACCAGCCTGCTTGCCCCGAAGGCGTCGACGGGTTCAGCCCCACGGTGACGGTGGGAGCTGTTGTGTCGGTGACTCGCTTGAAGTAGTCGAACTTCGCGGTCTTCGACGCCGCTTGGTCGACACCGAAGGCGTAGACGCCGAACTTCGCCGAACCCAGCGCGGTGTTCGTCACCGGCGCGAGCGCCGTCCAGGACAACCCGTCGGAGCTGTACGACCCGGTGAACGTCGAACCCGCCTTCGACAGCCGGAGGTACCAGACGCCTTGGGTTGGGCTGGGAGCGTTCGGCTGCGGCGACTGCACCACGTCGGCCAGTTCGCTGCGCAGTTCTATGCCTCGGGTGACCGTGCTGCCTGCGGCGTTGGTGGTCAGGTAGTCGAGTTTCACGTAGTTCGCGTCGTCGGCGTAGACCAGCAGACCAGCCTGCTGGTACGCCTCGTCGAACGTCGACGCGTCCACCTTCGTCTCGATCGTCCAGTCACCGTCCGGCGCCTCCTGAAGCATCAGGTTGCGCGGGTTGGTCGCCGTACCGCCGTAGATGTCACCCTTGCTCGTGTCGATCTCCAGCCCGCCGCCGGTCACCCGGTAGGCGGCTGGATCGGGCCGTACGACGTCCGTCCAGCGGCAGGCGTCGAGCGTCGTACCGTCGAACTCGTCGTCCGGTGCGGGCTGCTCGGCGGTGTCGTCGGGCGTGATCGCGAAGTAGTCGAACGTCGCCGTGATCGGCAACGCCTCGGTCCGGTTCGTGAGACCGAACAGGCCGATGCGTGGATTCGTGATCCCGGCGAGCTGCTTCGTCTCCGGCATCTCGGTGAACGTCGCACCGTCGGCACTGTACGAGGCCTTCAAGTTCGCGCCGTCCGAGGTGAACCGCACCCAGACCGTGTCCGGGTAGGCCGCGCCAAGGTTCGCCGTGTTCGACGCGGCGACCTCGTTCGGCGCGCCGTTCTCCTCGCGGATGAACTGGAAGATCCGGTCAGCGGCGGACGCCGTCGTCGACCGGCCTTGCAGAACCATCTTGGCGTAGTTGTCGTCGTCGCCGTACACGATCAGCCCGGCCTGCTGGTAGGCCAATCGCGCGGGCAGCGTCACCTTGGCGGTCGCCGACCAGGCACCGGCCTGCAGCGGTTGCAGAACGATGTTCGGTGTGCCGGTGTTGCCCGTGCCGTAGATATCCGTTGCCGTCAACGGGATCGACAGCGCACCGTTCGCCACCGACAGTTCTTGGTTGCCGCGGACAACTGCCGACCAGCGGGCGGTGTCGAGCGTCGTGCCGTCGAAACCGTCCGAGCGACCTGTCAGGCAGGTCGGGGCCGACGGCGAGTCGACGGTCACATCAACCTTCGCCACACCTACCGCTCCCCGCGCATCGGTTACCGTCGCCGTCACCGTGTGTTTGCCGGGAGTTGTGAAGGTGTGCGAGGCAGCCGGTCCGGTGGCGGTCGAACCGTCGCCGAAGCTCCACGCGTAGGTGAGTGGCAGGTCGCCCTCGGGGTCAACGGCAGCCGCCGTGAAGTCGACCGCGAGCGGCGCCTTGCCTTGGGTGGCCGAAGCCGTGACCGTGACCGCCGGGCGCTGGTTCTCCGTGACGCCCTTGCCGATGAACTTGACCCAGTTGACGTTCAGCTGCCCGGTCGTCTTCACGAAGTACAACGGGCCGCTGTCGAGCGACGCGCCACTGACCGCGCCGGTGAAGTCGCCGTACGTCTGCCAGCCGCCCGTCGGCGTCACCTGGATGGTGGCTACGACCGGGCCGTCGGTCGGCGAGCCCTGTCGGACCTGCACCGTCGCGCCGGCGTCGGGTGACGCGGCCCGGAGCTGGATCTGGTCGATATTGGTCAGGTTGGTCGGTTTCCAGCCCCACCAGTCGCCGTCCTCGATGAACCCGATGTTCTTCCCACCGCCCGCGGTGTCACCGGTGTCCTCGACCTGTACGCCGGGCGCCGACCCAGGCCCACCGGTTTCGTTGAAGAACTCGGCTTCCCGCAGCTTGGGCTGCAGCTGGACGATCTTCTGCGTGGTGATCCTGCCGGTCCCGGGCGCGCCCTTGTCGGTGTAGGTCACCTTGACGATGCCGAAGATGTTCGCCCCGACGTGCCCCTGGTCTCCGGGCAACGGGAACGTGCCTTCGCAGCCGTGGTACTGCTCGTAGTCGTGCGCGTGCTCGTCATGCCCGAGCGCGGGCTGGGTGACGACGTCGGCGCAATCGACCGTCCCGTCCTCGGGGTCGGTGACGGTGACCTTGTAGCGGATCGTGTCCCCGAACTCGAAGAACCCGCCGTCGACCGGGGCCTCGATCGTGACCGTCGGCGCCGTGTTCCCGGCCGTGATGGTCCGGTTCGAGACCGCCGTCCGGCCGTCCGGATCGGTGACCGTCAGCCGCGCCGTGAAGACACCGGCGGTGGCATACGTGTACGCCGGTTTGGCGTCGGTACTGTCCGTCGTACCGTTGCCGTCGAAGTCCCAGGCCAGGGTCACGGGTTGCCCGTCCGGATCCCGCGACCCGGTCGAGTCGAACGCGACCGTCAACGGCACCGGGCCGGACGTCTTGTCGGTCGCGAACTGCGCGATCGGCGCCCGGTTCCCTTGGACGTAGTCGATCCGGTAGATCCCCGAGTCGGCGTTGTTCCCGCCGAACCCGCTCCCCCACTCGATCACGTACAGCGCGCCGTCCGGCCCGAACTGCAGCGCGTGCGGCCGGACGAAGTTCAGTGTCTGGAACATCCGCGACACGTCGGCGACGCCGCTGCGGTCGTCGTTCAGCTGCACGGAGAACAGCCGGCTGTCGTTCCAGTCCGCCCAGACCGCCTTGCCGTCGAAGTACTGCGGCCACTTCCGGTCCGACGGGCTCGCCGCGTCGTACCGGTACGCCCCACTCGTCATCGGCGCCCCGCTGCCACCGATCTCGGGCGTGCCGGTGGTCGACTTGCCCTGCCACATCGTCGCGGGGATCGCCGCGGGCAGCTGGGTGATACCGGTGTTGTTCGGCGACTCGTTGACCGGCGCGCTGCAGTTGAACGTCGCGCCAGAGGTTCCGGTCGCGAAGTCGTAGTTGTTGTACGGCGTGTTCGCGCCGACGCAGTACGGCCAGCCGTAGAAGCCCGGCTGGGACAGGATGTTCCACTCGACGCGACCGTCCGGCCCCCGCGTCGGCGACACCGCGCCGGCGTCCGGTCCGTAGTCCGCGACGAACAGGTGGTTGGTGGTCGGGTCGATCCCGATCCGGAACGGGTTCCGGAAGCCCATCGCATAGATCTCCGGCCGCGTCTTCGCCGTTCCAGCTGGGAAGAGGTTGCCCGCCGGGACAGTGTAGGTGCCGTCGACCTCTGGGTGGATGCGGAGCACCTTGCCGTTCAGCACATTGCTGTTGGCCGCTGACCGCTGCGCGTCCCACGCGGCGCGGCCGGCCCGCTCGTCGATCGGCGCGTAGCCGTCGGAGTCGAAGGGATTGCTGTTGTCCCCGGTCGCGATGTAAAGGTTGCCGTTGCCATCGAACTCGAGCGCACCGCCCGCGTGACAGCACTGGTCGCGTTGCGTGTCGATCCGCAGCACCTGCTGCTCGCTCGCGAGGTCAAGGGTGTCACCAGTCACCTTGAACCGCGAGACTCGGTCGAACGGCTCCGCGCTCACCGGCGAGTAGTACAGATAGACGAATCCGTTCGACGCGAACCCGGGATCCAGCGCGAGACCGAGGAGCCCGAACTCCTGGCCCGTGTAGACGTTCAGCGTCCCGGCCGTGACGACCGAGCCGTCGGTTTTGACGATCTTCACCGCGCCGTTGCGGTCGATGTAGAACACCCGGCCGTCGTCCGCGACCGACAACTCCATCGGGTTCGACGTGTCGTCGTCCAGCGTGACCTTCTCGTAGCTGTCACTCAGCGACGCGCCGCAGTCCGCCGGCTGCACACCGGCCGCGGTCCTGATGCCCCCGAGCAGCTGCTTGCGGAACGTCGGATCGGCGTACGACTCGATCGTGTGGCCCATACCCGTGTACCAGGCGCGGCCGCCGTCGTAGTCCTGGCACCACGTGATCGGGTGCTCGGGGCCCATGTTTCCACCGCTGTACGACGACTCGTCGAGCGACGCGAGGACGTGGACGGTGCCGCGCGGATTGGTCCGGTAGTTGTACCACTCGTCCGTGCGCTGCCACAGCGTCGGCGCATCGACCGTCGACGGGTGCGCGTGGTCCTCCACCTTCACCGTCGCGGTCGGCGTACCGGCGGGGTGGCTGTCGAAGTAGCTGCCGACGAGCTGCCCGTACCAGGGCCAGTCGTACTCCGTGTCGGACGCCGCGTGGATACCGGCGTACCCGCCGCCGCCCCGGATGTACCGCTCGAACGCGGCCTGCTGGTCCGCGTTCAGCACGTCACCGGTCGTGGACAGCCAGATGACGACCTCGTACTTCGCCAGCTCGGTGTCGTTGAACATCGTGGCGTCCTCGGTCGCGGTGACCGTGAAGCCGTTCTCGGTCGCCAGGTCCTTGATCGCCTGGATGCCGGCCGGGATCGAGTCGTGCCGGAAACCGGCGGTCTTGCTGAAGATCAGGGCGTTGAAGGTCTCGTCACCGTGCCCGGGATGGGCCCGGGCCGGTAAGGCGGTCAGTAGTGCCGCGAACAGGGCGAGCACGAGAGCGCACACCAAGGCGCCGTGCCTGCGTAGCTGGATCATGCGGAGCTCCTCATGGGTCGGACAAGGACGCGCGCTCCATCAACTACAAATCCCGTGCTCTGCCCTGCGCGGGAGTACTACCGGCTAACTCAACGGACGCCGAGCAAGTGCTCCATCGCCAGCTGGTCCAGCCGTTCGAACCCGAGACCGCGCTCGGCCAGCGCGTCCGGGTCGTAGGTCGCGTTGCGGAGATCGTCGAGTGATTCACCCTCGGCCAGGGTGGTCTCGGACAGCTCCGCGACGCGTGCGGCGGCGAGTGCCTCCGCGACCTCGGGGTCGGCGCGGAACGCCTGCACCTTGTCGCGCAGGATCAGGTAGTTCCGCATGCAGCCGCGCGCGGTCTCCCAGACGCCTTCCTCGTCCTCGGTCCGCGGCGGCTTGTAGTCGAAGTGGATGTAGCCCTCGTACGCCGGGTAGCTCCCGGCTCCCTGCAGTACGTCGACCGTCCAGAAGGCCTCGCGCAGGTTCCCGGCCCCGAACCGCAGGTCCTGGTCGAACCGCGGACCGTGCTGCCCATTGAGGTCGATGTGGTACAGCTTCCCGTGCCACAGCGCCTGCGCGATCCCGTGCGCGTAGTTCAGCGACGCCATCTGCTCGTGCCCGACCTCGGGGTTGATACCGACCAGCTCGGGGTCGGCGAGGTCGTTGATGAAGGCGATCGCGTGCCCGATCGACGGCAGCAGGATGTCGCCGCGCGGCTCGTTCGGCTTCGGCTCGATCGCGAACCGGATGTCGTAGCCCTGCTCGCGCACGTACGCGCACAGCAGGTCCATCGACTCCTTGTAGCGGTCGAGCGCGGCCCGCACGTCCTTCGAGCCGCCGGACTCCGCACCTTCACGACCGCCCCACAGCACATACGTCGTCGCGCCCAGCTCGGCCGCGAGGTCGACGTTACGCAGGACCTTCGACAGCGCGTACCGCCGTACCTGCCGGTCGTTGGCGGTCAGACCGCCGTCCTTGAAGACCGGGTGCGCGAACAGGTTCGTGGTCATCATCTCGACGACCATGCCGGTGTCGGCGAGCGACTTGGTGAAGCGTTCGAGCGTCTGCGCCCGGGTGCCGTCGTCCGGGACGACGTCGTCGTCGTGGAACGTGACCGCCGCGGCACCCAGTTCGGCGAGCTTCTCGACCGCGTGCACCGGGTCCATCGCCGGGCGGACCGCCGTACCGAACACGTCGACGCCCTGCCAGCCGACGGTCCACAGACCGAAGGAGAACTTGTCGTCCTTGGTCGGGGTGTAACTAGTCATTCCGGAATCTCCTGCCATTGTCGGGATGCCGAGCTGGTCTCGACCGCGGCCAGCACCCGCTGGACGCGCAGCCCGTCGGCGAACGACGGTTCCGGATCGGCGCCTTCGGCGATCGCGGTGACCAGGTCGACGACCTGATGGGTGAACCCGTGCTCGTAACCGAGCAGATGTCCCGGCGGCCACCAGGCGGCGACGTACGGGTGGTCGGGTTCGGTGGCGAGGATGCGGCGGAAACCCGCCGTCCTCGAGTCCTCGGTGGCGTCGTAGTAGTGCAGGAGATTCATGTCCTCGAAGTCGAACGCCAGACTGCCGAGGCTTCCGTTGATCTCGATCCTGATGGCATTCTTCCGCCCGGTCGCGAATCTCGTGGCCTCGAAGACTCCGAGTGCGCCGGAACGGAACTGCGCCAGGAACACCGCCGCGTCGTCGACGGTGACCGGTCCTCGTTGCGCACCCGCGGTACCCGACAGACCCGAGTGCTCCGCGGCGACCGGACGCTCCTTGACGAACGTCTCCAGCCGCGCGCTGACCTCGCCGATCGTGTCACCGGTGATGAACTGCGTCATGTCGACGATGTGCGCGCCGATGTCACCGAGCGCGCCCGATCCGGCCTTCTCCTTGTCCAGCCGCCACGACAGCGGCGCCTCCGGATCGGCGATCCAATCCTGCAGGTACTGCGCGCGGACGTGCCGGATCGTACCGAGCTTGCCGTCGGCAACGAGCTGGCGGGCGAGCGCGATCGCCGGCACCCGGCGGTAGGTGAACCCGACCATCGACCTGATCCCCTGGGCCCTGGCCTTCTCGGCGGCCGCGGTCATCGCCTCGGCCTCCTCGACGGTGTTGGCCAGCGGCTTCTCGCACAGGACGTGCTTGCCGGCCTCCAGGGCTGCGATCGCGATCTCGGCGTGACTGTCGCCCGGCGTGCACACGTCGACCAGCTGGACGTCGTCGCGCGCGATCAGCTTGCGCCAATCGGTCTCCGTCTCCTTCCAGCCGAGCTTCGTCGCCGCCGCTTGGACAGCCTCGGCGTTGCGACCGCCCAGCACGTTCATCCGCGGGTCCAGCGGCAGGTCGAAGAAGCGCGGCGCGCTCCGCCAGGCCTGCGAATGGGCCGCTCCCATGAACGCGTAGCCGATCAGGCCGATGCCCAGGTTCGTCATGACTCTCCCTCTACTAGCTCAGCTCTCGAATGCGGTGGGCAGGTACTGGTCCACGTTGTCCTTGGTGACCACCGGCGCGTACAGCTGGACGGTGCGCGGCACCTCGACCTCCACCAGGTCGCCGAGGGCCTTCTTCTGCACCAGCAGCCGCGCCAGCCGGACGCCGTCGGCGCCCTGCGTGGACGGGTAGATGACGGTGGCCTTGAGCAACGAGCTGCCGGACTTGATGTCCCGCATCACGTTCGCCGAACCGGCCCCGCCGACCACGAAGAACTCCTTGCGGCCGGAGTTCTTGATCGCGGCCATCACGCCGACGCCCTGGTCGTCGTCGTGGTTCCAGATCGCGTCGATCTTCGGCGCTGCCTGCAGCAGGTTCGCCGCGGCCTTCTCACCGGATTCCACGGTGAATTCGGCGGCCACCCGGTTGCTGACCTTCAGGCCGCAGTCGGCGAGCGCCTCCTTGAAGCCCTTGCTGCGGTCCTGAGTCAACGGCAGCGAGTCGATCCCGGCGATCTCCGCGACCACCGCGTCCTTCTTGTCCTTCAGCTGCTGGCAGACGTACGTGCCGGCCGACACGCCCATCCCGTGGTTGTCGCCGAGGATCGTCGTACGGGCCGCGAACGGGCTGTCGAACTCGCGGTCCACGTTCACGACCGTGATCCCGGCCTCCATCGCCTTCGTCGCGACCGGGGTGAGCGCGGCCCCGTCGAACGGCAGCAGGACGATCGCGTCGACCTTCTGGTTGATGAACGTCTCGACCTGGCTGATCTGCAGGTTCACGTCGTTGGTGCCTTCGGCGACGACCAGCTCGACGTCGGAGTACTTCTTCGCCTCGGCCTGGGTGGCCTTGGTGATCGCTCCCATCCAGCCGTGGTCGGCGGCAGGCGCGGAGAAGCCGATCTTGACCTTCTTGCCGGGCTCGTCGTTCTTCACGGCCGCCTGCTCGGCGGGCTTGTTGCCGCTGTCCTCCTCGGCCTTCGGGGTGTTGCTCGTGCAGGCGGCCAGTGCGACCACGCTGAGGCCCGCGATCACCAGGGTGCGGGCGGAACTTCGGGACATCTTTGTCCTCCTCTAGGTGCCGGTGGTACGACGCGCCAGCCGTTGCTGGAGGAGGACGGCGACCACGATGATCGCGCCCTTCGCCACCGACTGGGCGGAGATGCTCAGGTTGTTCAGGGTGAAGACGTTGTTCAACGTCGTGAAGATCAGTACGCCGAACACGGTGCCGACGATCGTGCCGCGGCCACCGGACAGCAGCGTGCCGCCGATCACCACCGCCGCGATCGCATCGAGTTCGTACAACTGACCGTGGGTCGAGCTCCCCGTGGTCGTCCGCGCCATCAGCATCACCGCGGCGATCCCGCAGCACAGCCCGGCCAGGACGTACAGCGCCACGGTGTGACGCTGAACCTTGATCCCCGCCAGGCGAGCGGCTTCGGCGTTCCCGCCGACGGCGAAGGTCCGGCGGCCGAACGTGGTCCGGTTCAGCAGCACCCAGCCGGCCGCGGCGACCAGCAGGAAGATCCAGACCAGCACCGGTACGCCGATCAGCGAGCCGCCGAAGAAGTCTTCGAACGAGCCGACCGTGATGATCTGGGTCTTCCGGTCGGAGATGATCTCGGCCAGGCCGCGCGCCGAGGCCAGCATCGCCAGCGTCGCGACGAACGGCACGATCTTGCCGTAGGCAACCAGCAGGCCGTTGACCAGACCGCACGCGGCGCCGACCGCGAGCGCCGTACTGACCATGAAGATCCAGTGGTAGTCGGCGGCCAGCTGCTGGGTCGCCAGCGTGGTCGCCCAGACCGACGCCAGCGCGACCATCGCGCCGACGCTCAGGTCGATCCCGCCGCCGGTGATGACGAACGTCATCCCGACGCTGACCACCCCGATGACCGCGGCCAGCCGCAGGATCGTCAGCACGTTCGCACCGGTCGCGAACGTGTCACCCGCGGTGGCGACGCCGACGATGCACAGCAGCACCAGGGCGACCACGAGGCCCAGGTTGCGGCCGAAGCCCGACCTCAGCAGGTCGGTCGACGACCGTGGCCTCGCCGGCTGGGTGACTGTGTCTTGTTTAGACGATGTCGTGATGTCCTCACTCATCACCTCGCACTTCCCTCCATCACCAGGTCCAGGACCTGGTGCTCGTCGATCTCTTGCGCGGGCCCCGTGTGGACGGCTCGCCCCTCCCGCAGTACGACGACTCGGTCGGACAGACCGAGCACTTCCTCGACCTCGCTGGAGACCAGCACGATCGCGACCCCGTTCGACGCCAGCTGCCTGATCAGCGCGTAGATCTCCGACCGCGCACCGACGTCGACTCCCCTGGTCGGCTCGTCGAGCAGCAGCACCCGGCAGTCCCGCAGCAACCAGCGCGCGAGCACCACCTTCTGCTGATTACCTCCTGACAGGTTGCGCACGGGGTGATCCACGCCCGCTGGGCGGACGTCGAGCGCCTGCGCCAACTTCGTGGCCGCGTCCCGCTCGGCCCGGTTGTTCAGGAATCCGCTGCTCGCGAACCGTCCCAGCGTCGACACCGTGATGTTTTTGAACACCGCCTCGTCGAGCAGCAGCGCCTGGCTCTTCCGTTCCTCCGGTGCGAGCCCGACACCGGCCTTCACCGCGGCCTGCACCCGTCCGGGACGCAGTACGGCACCGTCGACGCGGACGAATCCGGTCGCCGCGCGTCGCGCGCCGTACACGGTCTCCAGTACTTCGGAACGCCCGGAGCCGACCAGTCCGGCCAGTCCGAGGATCTCGCCGGCGCGCACCTCGAACCCGATCCCGGCGAACTCACCGGGCCGGCTCAGATCCACGACCTCGAGGACGACCGGCGCGGCGGCCGGGACGTCGGTGCGGGGCGGGAACACGTACTCGATCGAGCGCCCCGTCATCAGCTGGATGAGTTCCTTGGTTGGTGTCTGGCGGGCGTCGAGGCCGGTCGCCACCGTCGCGCCGTCCTTCAGTACCGTGACCCGGTCGCCGATCTCGCGGATCTCCTCGAGCCGGTGCGAGATGTAGACCACCGCGACCCCGCGGTCGGTCAGGCCGCGGATCACCCGGAACAGGTTCGACACCTCCTCCGGATCGAGCACCGCGGACGGCTCGTCCATCACGATCAGGCGGGCGTCGCGGGACAACGCGCGGGCCATGCTGACCACCTGCTGACCAGCGGCCGGCAGCGAACCGACTGTCCGGTGCGTGGGGATCTCGGCGTGTCCGAGGCCCTGCAGGATCGCGCGTGCCTTCGTGTTCGCCTCGTGAGTCCGGCTGAAGCCGTAGCGGGACGGTTCGTGACCGAGAAAGATGTTCTCGGCAACGGTCAGATCCGGGACCAGGTCGAGCTCCTGGTAGATCGCCGCGATCCCGCGCTGGATCGCCGCGGTCGGACTGTTCAGCTGCACCGGTTCGTCGTTGATCCGGATCATGCCCGCGTCCGGCTGGTGCGCGCCGGTCAGCACCCGGATCAGCGTGGACTTCCCCGCACCGTTCTGCCCGAGCAGGCAGTGCACCTCACCGGCCCGTACGTCGAGATCCACACCGTCGAGCGCCCGTACGCCGGGGAACTCCTTGACGATGCCCATCATGGTCAGCAGATCCGTCATGACGCGGCCCCGATCCGCGTCGGGTCGACGAAGACCTGATCGAGCGAGATCTGCGCGCCGCCGCGGACGGCCGCCGCGAAACCGAGTTCCGACCGGACGACCTTGCAGCCGCCGCCGTCCGGTGCGATCACCCGGTCCTGGATCGCCTTCTCCAGCGGTTCTTTCAGCCACGGCCCGAGGACGGCGAAGTAGCCGCCCAGTACGAGCACGTCCGGGTTCAGGATGTTCACCAGGATCGCTCCCCCAATCCCCAGCCAAGTGCCGACGTCCTTCAACGCGGACAGCGTCCGCGCGTCCCCCGCTTCGGCCCGCCGGGTGATCCCGGCCAGCCGTTGCTCCACGTCCAGCGACGGGTCCCGCACCGGATCGTCCCTGTCCGTTGCCTTGTGCAACAGTGCGGTCAGCCCGACGACCGTCTCCCAGCATCCGGTCCGCCCACACCCGCAGGTCCGCCCGGGCGGGGCGACCGGCATGTGCCCGACCTCACCGCTGTACCCGGCGCCCCCGTGCAGCAGGTGCCCGTTGGACACAATCCCCCCACCCACACCAACCGCCCCGGTCAACAAGACAAGATCGTGCGGAGCACCCCCGCGCTCTCCGGCCCCGCGCTCTCCGGCCCAGCCGTCTTCCGCTCGCTGCAGCTCGGCGTACGCGGCGAGCGCCGCGAGGTTCGCCTCGTTCTCGACGTGCAGCGGGTAACCGGCGTCGCCGAGCCGAGAGCGCATCTCCTGAGCTACGGAGACCTCGCCCCACCCCAGGTTCGGCGCAAGCTTCAGCTCCCCCGTCTCCCCTTGCACCAGCCCAGGCACAGCAAGCGTGACGCCGGCCAACTGCCCGCTCCGAGCCTCGACGGCATCGACGGCCTCCCGGACCAGTTCCGCGAGCCGGTCAAGCGTCGTACCGGGTTCAAGATGCGCGACATCGACCGGGACCCGCTTCTCGAGCACCACACCACCGGCCAGGTCGAGCGCCGCAACCGCGAGGTAGTCGACGTTGATCTCCGCGCCGACCCCGCAAACACCGGTGCCGTCCAGCTCGACGAGCTGCCCCGGCCGACCTAGCGCGCGGCTCGAGTCAGCCAGTCCCTCGCGGAGCAGGCCACGGTCGACGAGTTCGGCGACCAGGCTGCTGACGGTCGCCTTGTTCAGGCCGGTCTCGTCCGCGATCCGGGCCCTGGACCGGGGGCCCAGGTCGCGGACGTGCCGCAGTACGACCGAGAGGTTGTTGCGCCGCAGCGACACGTGATCGGCGGCAACGCCCCGGCTCCCCGGGCGACGGCCGTCCGTCAGCGTCATCTGGGCACCCCCCTCCAGATTTTGTCTGTTGACCCAACAAACTAAGTTCACGCCGCGAGGTCGTCAAGAGTTCCGCAACAGTCAAGTTCTTGCGAGAGTTTGTCGA
Source organism: Kribbella speibonae (assembly GCF_004331375.1). NCBI lineage: Bacteria > Bacillati > Actinomycetota > Actinomycetes > Propionibacteriales > Kribbellaceae > Kribbella > Kribbella speibonae. The sequence continues at coordinate 95,343 of NZ_SJKC01000008.1, forward strand.
CGTTTGTACGCTCGCCACACGCTCTCCTGCCCGCCCCCACCAGGAGCACCCATGAAGCTCACGCGCCGTACCCTCCTCGCCACCACCGCCGCGGCCGCTCTGGCCGGCAGGTCCCAGTTCGCCTCCGCCGCCAGTCCCCCGGGCGACGTCGTCGGGAAGGTCACCGTCGGCTACCAGGGCTGGTTCGCCTGCGCCGGCGACGGCGCACCGATCAACGGGTGGTGGCACTGGAGCCAGAACTGGGGCCAGCCGCCGTCGCCGACGAACACCGCGATCGTCAGCTGGCCAGACGTCCGGGACTTCACGTCGACGTACCAGACGGCGTACGCGAACCTCGGGAACGGGCAGGCGGCCCGGCTGTTCTCGTCGTACGACCAGCAGACGGTGAACACGCACTTCCAGTGGATGCAGCAGAACGGCTGCGACACGGCGGCGCTGCAGCGGTTCAACCCGACCGGCGGCGAAGGACCGACGCGGGACGCGATGGCCGCGAAAGTGCGGCAGGCCGCGGAGCAGTACGGGCGAAAGTTCTACATCATGTACGACGCGACCGCCTGGACGTCGATGCAGTCGGAGATGAAGGCGGACTGGACGTCGAAGATGAGCGCGTATACGACGTCACCGGCGTACGCGCGACAGAACGGGAAGCCCGTCGTCTGCATCTGGGGGTTCGGGTTCAACGAGCCCAACAAGGCATGGCCGGCCGACGTGTGCCTGGACGTCGTGAACTGGTTCAAGGGACAGGGCTGCTACGTGATCGGCGGCGTACCGACGCACTGGCGGCCGGGCAACGAGGACTCGCGGCCCGGGTACCTGGACGTGTACCACGCGTTCAACATGCTGTCGCCGTGGATGGTCGGGCGGATCAGCGACATCGCGGGCGCCGATCACTACTACAACAACGTGAATCAGCAGGACCAGGCGGACTGCAACGCCCATGGGATCGACTACCAGCCGTGCGTGATCCCCGGCGACCTGCAGTCCGGGCACCGGCGGCACGGCGACCTGATGTGGCGCCAGTTCTACAACCTCACCCGCGTCGGCGTGCAGGGGCTGTACATCTCGATGTTCGACGAGTTCAACGAGGGCAACCAGATCGCCAAGACCGCCGAGACGTCCGCCTGGATCCCCGCGAGCTCAGGCATCCGCGCCCTCGACGAGGACGGCACAGCATGCTCGTCCGACTATTATTTGAGGTTGACCAACGACGGCGGCCGCATGTTCAAAGGCCAGGCCCCGTTGACACCGACGCGGCCGACCGTACCCATGCCTGTGCAAGGTCCTGCCGGAGTGATCTTCTACGAGCACGTCGACTACGACGGCGTAGCCGGCGCGACGCTCCCCAAGGGCAGCTACACCCGCGCGCAACTACAGGCAGCCGGCGTGCAGGACAACTGGGCGTCCTCGGTGAAGATCCCGTCAGGCTGGACGGTCACGATCTACGCCGAGGACAACTTCAGCGGGCAGTCCTGGGTGCGTACGGCGGACACACCGAACTTCGTCGCGCTGTCGCCGCACGCGAACGATCACCTGACGTCCTGCCGGATCTCCTAGAAGAGCTCCATGCTGTCGGCGGTGGCGGTGATGACCGGGTTGTCGAAGTAGAGACGGCAGGCGATCGCGTGGCCGGCGCAGGTGAGGAGGGACGGGCCGGCGGCGTCGACGACGCGGTACCCGACCGGGTGGACGCAGCGTTCCACCTCGCCCACGTTCTCCCGGCCGCAACCGAGAACGTGGCAGGTGACCGTGTCACCGACGTTCATCAGCGTCAGGCCGTGCTCAGGACAGACACCCCAGCCGACGCCGCACGCCTGTCCCTCGTTCGCGGCCAGCCGGACGAGTTTGCCGGCGGTGACCTCCAGCTTGCTCGCCAGGTCGCGGAAGGTGGTCGCGGCCTGGTCGAGGTCGCGCCGGAAGCGCCGCAGCTCGACGGACTCGGGCATGTTCTGCGTCGCGGCGTGCAGATCCTCGGCCAGCGTCATCGCCGCGACCGCGATCTCGTCGACCCGGACGGGCGTGTTGAACTGGCGCAGCGTCGTACCGCTCTGCTGCCGTGGCCGGTCGCGCACCTCGGACAGCCAGTCCGAACGCGGTACGACGTCCTGCGGCTGGTCCAGGCGGATCTCACCGACCTGCTGCTCCGCGTGCCACTCCGATGGTGGTTCAAGGTCAGTGGTCGGTTGCGGAGCGTGACCATTGGCTCCGTTGGCCGGTCCGGTCCCGTTCATCGGGATCCGGCTTTCCTGCGCTGTCCGCCCGTTCATACAGCCTCACTCGTCCAGTGCATGACACCCGCCATTGCGCGTCCCCTGTAGTGCCTCTGGTGGCTGATCGTGCCATGTCTGCGGTACCCACGACCAGAGGAACAACAACGGCGTCACCCACCGCTCCCCCGCACTTGCGGACCGCAACGATCAACCCCCAGGCAGTGCCAGAATTCCCCATCCCAGGGGCACCAAATCACACCGTGCGGGTTACCCAACGTGGTTTTGACATTTCCCCACGGACCGTCGCCGGGCCGTTGCTGTCAGGTGCTCCTCGTGAGGTGGCCGCGGAGGAATTCAACGGTCCGTGTCCGGGCGCGGTACGCCGAGTTCGGAGGGTCCTCACGCAGGTCCCGGGTGAGCACCGAATGCGCGCGCCGCCCGTACCCGTCCGGGTTGCCCGGCGCCGAGTCCAGCTCGATCACCTCGAACGCGTCACCCAGCTGTGCACGGAGCGTGACGAACCGCTCAGCCGGCGCCATCCGGTCCTTGCTGAACCGCATCCCAAGGACGCAGAGGCCGTCGGTCTGCGTGCGTTCCTTGACCGCCTCGAGCTCCTTTTGCGACAGTCCAGGATCACGCCGCAGCTTCGCGCTCACCGCGAACGGCGTCGACGGCTGGCTCAGCACCGGCGCCTTCACCACGTCCTCGACCGCGGTCGCGAGCGCGAACCCTCCGGTGAAGCACATCCCGATCACACCGACCCCGCGCCCCGGCGTGCGCGCGGCCAGATCAGTCGCGACGGCTCGCAAGTACTTCGTGATCGGGCGCTCGGCGTTCGCCGCGAAACACCGGAACTCCTTCGAGACACACAGTCGCGCGATCACGCCCAGCGCGTACCCGGTGGTCTCCGGGCGTCCCGGCGTACCGAACGGCGACGGGATCACGACCGTGAACCCCTCGCTCACCAGATGCTCCCCGAAGGCGGCCACCTCGGGCGTGAGCCCAGGGATCTCCGGGATCAGCACAACACCGGGCCCTTCGCCCTTCTCGAAGCAGTCATAGGTCAGGCCGCCGCCCGTGAACGGCGCCCTCCGCCAGGAACCGAGGTCCGCATGCATAGGGAGAAGTGTGCATCACGGGGCGTAGTGCTGGACGGCACCGCCTTGAGAGAGATCGACGAGGGTGTGGGCCAGGTCCTTCGCTTCGGCGAGGACTTCTGTCAGGTCCATGGTCGTGAGCTGACGGTCGCGCACCACGACCTGGCCGGCGACGAGCACAGTGACGACGTCGGAGGCTCGTACGGAGTACACCAGCGCGGCGCGTGCGTCGTGGATCGGCTGGTTGTGCGGTGCGCTCAGGTCGACCAGGGCGATGTCGGCTTGGCGGCCGGGCTCGAGTACGCCGATCTGGTCCTTGAGCCCAGCGGCCGCAGCGCTTCCCCGAGTGGCGAAGCGGAGTGTGTCGGAGAGGGTCATCCATTCGGCGTCGTGTTCGCGCTGCTTCTGGGTGAGGGCGACCATGCGGATCGCTTCCCAGACGTCGAGAGTGTTGTGTACGGCGGCTCCGTCGGTCCCGATACCCACGTCGACGCCGACTGACCGCAGTCCCTTGATCGGGGTCACCTCGCCCATCGCGAGCTTGAGGTACACCTTCGGGCAGGACGCGACCGTCGTACGGTCGGCGTACCGCTCGAGAATCGGCAGATCCTCCTCCCGGATACCGCAGCCGTGCGCTATCAGGGCCCCGGCCTCGAGAACACCGGTCTGCTCGAGCACCTGAATCGGCGTCACACCGTGCTTCTCGAGCGAGGCCCGCGTTTGGTCCTCAGTCTCGGAGGCATGCAGGTGGATCCGTCGCCCGTCGGCCCGCGCACGACCCGCCGTACGCCGCAGATCCTCGTCGGTCACCGTGTACGTCGCGTGCGGGCCGAGACTCGCGGTGATCCGCGGATGTCTCGTGCTCAGGTCGCGAGTGGTCTCGAACGCGGCATCGATCGCGTCCTGTCCTGCCGACGAGAAGAACGTCGGGGCGAGATCCGCCCTGATCCCGGACTCGATCGCGGCGGCAGCAATCTGGTCAGCGTGGAAGTAATGATCGACAAACGTGGTCACACCACCGAGCAACATCTCCGCACACGCCAGCCGCGCACCGACCCGCACCCGCTCCGCCGTCAAATTCACCTCCATCGGCCAAATCCGCCGATTGAACCAGTCCTCAATCGCCAAATCCTCCGCAGCCCCCCGCATCATCACCATCGGACTATGCGTATGCGAATTAACCAACCCAGGCACCGCCAACAACCCACCCCCGTCAATCACCTCGCCAGGCGGTTCACTCGCCCCTAGTGCTCCTGGCGCGCCCGGTGCTCGGGACGCGTCCTGTGCTCCTCGCGCGCCTTCTGCTCCTCGCGCGCCCGGTGTTCCCGTCGCGTCTTGTGCTCCTCGCGCGCCCTGTGTTCCCGTCGCGTCTCGTGTTCGTCGCGCGCCCTGTGCTGTTCGCGCGTCTGGTTCACCTGTCGCGTCTTGTTCGTCTGGCGCGCCTGTTGGCGTGATCGCGACGATCCGGTCGTCCTGCACATGAATGTCCTGCGCCTCGTCTACCCGACACTCCCCTTGCTCAGGAACGACCAGCACAGACACGTTCCGGATCAGTACTCGCGACATTGAACCTCCCGACACGCTGCCCTCGACACACAGCAGTCTTGTCGATCCACAGGTCCACGCCGCGACTCTGCCGGCAGCCTGAGCCAACTGGCGGCCTGCGCCAACTCGTTCGTGACCAACGACGATCTACGCAAGACTGCCCGAGTGTTCCCGTACGAGAACCTCCCGGCCATCCGGTCGTTCTGCCTAGCACGCTTGCAGGCGTCCCAAACCGCAGGCGACCCCGACGCCCCAAGTCTCTGTGCCCGCCTGGACACCGCCGTCCACGCACTACGCGCCCTGGCCCCCGACACCTGGCCACAAGCCGAAACCGACATCCAACAAATCGCCAACCGCTACGCCACCCACCCCGACTACCCACCCCTCGGCCTCACCCCCAGCCCTAACCCCTCCAACCACAACCAGAGCCCGCCCGACCTACCCACCACCTCATCACCCTGACCCCACAGGCAGCCCTCCTCCCGCAGCCAAACACCTCCGCGACGCCCCCTCAGCATGCCGCCCCGCCGCAGACCACGCCCATGACATGCAGGACAGGACACCCGCGACAGAACACGCGGCAGGACACGCGGTGCAGGCCACTGGCCCGCAGAAGGTCACAGTGCTGGGCATGCCCCGCAAGAGGTCACGGCGTAGGCCACACGGCACAGGTCAAGCAGGCGCAGGCTCACGGCTCAGGAGCTCACGTCGCAAGTCATGCAGCGCAGGCGTTCACGCGGCAGGTCACGCGGGTCACGCGGCGCAGGAAGTTCACAGCGCAGGCCCGCGGCGCAGGTGCTCACCGCGCAGGTACCCAGCGCACTAGGTCACGGGGCAAGTCACCCAGCGCAGGAGGGAACGGGGCGGGCCACGCGGCGCATGCACACCGCGCAGACACACGGCTCAGGAGCTCACGGGGTACGTCATGCAGCGCAGACGTTCACGGACAGGCCACGGGTGCCGCGGTAGGACGGAGACGGGAGGTGGAGCGCGCGAACGGGTGAAGGCATGAACAGCTGAGGAAGAGATCAGGCAGGAATGCTGAGCCGGGGCACGCAGCGCACGAGACCACGGGCAGCGGCAGCGGGTAGGACGGGGCGGGGCTTCTAACTAGCTGCGCTCAGGTTGAGTGCGATGGGGACTCAACTGGGACTGATGGGACTCATGGGTCGGTTCGGTGGGTGCCGTTGGGGTCGACCTGGAAGGTGAAGCCGTGGGGTGTCCTCCATTCGAGAGTCCTGTCGTCGATCCGGCGCACGCTCCATCCACGCGCGTGGGTCTTCACCCGATGCCCGAAGCGGCCGAGAGGTGCGAGGTTCGTGGTGCTCGTCTGTCCGCTGGGTCCGTATGGGGCGTAGGTCTTGATGTGGTCGAGGTCGATGGTGTTGGTGGTTTCGCGGGTGCCGTATGGAAAGAGTTCGACGGGATGGGTGAATCGGACGCGGTCGCGGATCCGGGTGGGGATCTCGTACGCGTCGACGCTCACGGCGTCGTTGAGGTCGATCACCGGTTTGACGGTGTACGGGCCATACCCGACAAGCTCGCCGAGCTGCGCCGCGAGCAGCGGCCCGATGTCCTCGGCACGCAGTACGCCGCTGCCGGTAGCCAACGTGTAGTCAGTGAGATGCACAACCACCTCGGTCTGCCCCGGACGCACCTGCCCAGCCCGCACCCGACCTACCCGCCCCGAATCTGGGCGCACCTGTCCCCTGATCTCATCACCCGGCCGCACCGGCACATCCGAGCACGAGACCTCACCCGATCTATCCGAGTCACCCGAGCTGCCCGGCTCGCCTGACCTGCCCGAGTCACCTGAACTGTCCAGGATCGGCGTCCTCGGACATGCCGCCGACAGGTCGGGCGGGTTGACCGGGTTGACCGGGTTGACCTGGTTGCCCGGGGTGACCTGGTTGCCCGGGGTGGCCGGCTTGCCTTGGGTACCCGGGTTGCCCTGGGTAGCCGGGCTGCCCTCGGTGGCCAGCTTGGCCGGGGTGGCCGCTTCGGCCGGGTGGGTGGGATAGCTCGGGGTGGCGTAGGCGTCTTGCTTGATCTGGGCGAGCCGGGCGCGGAGTGCTCGGCGCGCGGCAGCATCCATCGCCGAGCCCTGGTCGGGTTCGGTTCGTGGGTCCGTTGGATCGGGTGATGTTCGCCGATCGAACGGGTCGGTTGGTGGGTCGGGATCGTAGGGCGCGGCAGCTTCCAGCCACGGATCGTCCAGCGGACCTACCGGCTCCACGTCCTCCTGCATCATCGGGTCGTTGCGCACCACCCCGCCATGCGCCACCGAGTCGTCTTGCACCCCGTCCTGCACCACGTCGTCCTGTACCACCGCGTCGTCCTGCACCGGCAGGTCGTTCCGCACCTCCACGTCGTCTTGCACAACGTCGTCCTGGAGCGGCAGGTCGTTCCCCTGCGCCGCCTCGTCCTGCGCCGCCTCGTCCTGCGCCGCCTCGTCCTGCGCCGCCGCGTCGTACTGGGGTGCTGCGTTGTGCGCGGGCGCGGGGTAGTCGGGGGTGCGGGGTTCGTTGGTGTTTGGTTCGGGGGTGGTTGGTGGGGTGGCGGGGGTCGGGTGGGGGTGGTTGCGGGCTTGGTTGAGGAGTTCTTGGGTGTAGCGGGGGTCGGCGAGGATTTCGATGGCGTCGGCGCGGCGGTGTTGAACGGGGCGGGTGTCGCCGAAGGTTTTGAGGGCTTCGGCGATGTCGGTGATGGTTGCGTTGCAGCGGTTGACGGCTGCTGCGGCCGCTTTGATGTAGATGGTTTTGTTGCCGTGGCCGTCGCCGCGGCCGATGTGTACGCCGCGGTCGTCGGCGGCCGCTGCGGCCTGGTCGGCTGCGGCTGCGGGGTCTGCCTGTTGGCGGGCGGCGCGGGCGATCTTTTCGAGTCGGTGGGGTGGGATGGTGTCGATGATCGCGGCGACGCGGCGGTCGACGTACTCCGCGGCGGCGTGGTCGAGTTTGGTGCAGGCTCGGACGATCTGGCGGGCCTTCCAGGGGGTGGCTTCGCCGGCTTGGACGCGGGACCAGGTTCGGGGGAAGCGGTGGCGTAGGGCTAGGGCATCGGCGAGGAGGTCGCGGCCTACGCCGGGTGAGACACCGAGTACGACGGCGAACTCGGCGATCGCGAACTCCGCTATTTCTGGGCAGCCTTCGCCGCCAAGGATGACGGCTCGTTCGCGGCCGTCGTGGGCGCGGCGGGTTGGGCGGGTTGGGCAGATGGAGGGGTGGAAGCGGTCGGCGTAGGTCTGGGCGCATTCCAGGAGGCGCGCGTCGGCCAGGTTGGCCACTGTGCGGCAGTCCGCGGCCTGCTCTAGCAGGTCGCGGGTGGTTAGCGTTTCCAGATCTCGCTCGAACATGTGTTCGATTCTATGTGATGCAGGGTTGGGTGATCAAGTTGGTGGCGGGGAGTTTTCCCTTATCCACAAGGGGAAACGTCACAGGTTCGGTGTGTCGGGAAACGTGTATGCGATGGCGAGTCGGGGCGGTTTGGCGTGCGGGAGGGGCGGCCTGCGGCCCTGGGCGGCAGGATGGATCGCGGCGTGGATCGGCTGCATCCAGCCGATGAAGGCCTGTTTGAGCGCGCGGAGTGTGGGCGAGCATGCGTCGGTGGAGTACGTGCCGGCGGGGCGACCGTGGGCGGAGCGGGTCCAGACGGGGCCCAGTAGGCGGAGCGCGCCCCCGCGTGGCCGGTGGGACTTGGCGGGCTTGCGGCGGGGATTGGGGTGCTCACGGGAGAGGGCATGGGCATGCATCCACGGACGTGGCGCTGCCTCGGTCATCGACGCGAAGGCTGAAGGAGCGTCAGGGGCGTGGCGTGGGGCGCGGAGCGCGGGGCGCGGGACCTCGGGCGCAGGAACCCGGGCGCAAGACGTAGGTGCGCAAGACCCTGGACTTCGGGGGCGGGGGGTCGGATCGAGGGGTCGAGGCGGAGGGCGTCAGGGCGGGGCGCCAGAACGGGCGCCAGGCCGGGCATCGGGGCGAGGGGTAGGTCTTCGGAGCGGAGGGCTTCGGAGCGGAGGACTTCGGTGCGGAGGACTTCGGTGCGGAGGGCTTCGGTGCGGCGGCCTTCGGGGCCGGGCTTCAGGGCCGGGCTTCAGGGCCGGGCTTCAGGGCCGGGCTTCAGGGCCGGGCTTCAGGGTGAGGCTTCGGGGTGAGGCTTCGGGGTGAGGGCTTCGGGGTGGGCAACTGAGGCTGGTGGTGGGTCGTGCGGGGAAGAGGTGGGGCTTGGTGGTCGTGGGGTGGAGTGAGTTGGGGTGGGGTGGTCGGGGCGGTGGTTGTGTTGGGTGGGGCGGGGGTGGGTGGTGGGGATTTGGTGGTAGGGGAACGTTTGTTCGAGTTTCGGGTAGGGTGGGGGGATGGGTGGTGAGCTTCAGGGGTCGTTGCTGGATGCTTTTGCGGATCCTTTGTTGGGGGATTTGCGTGGGGTGGTGCGGGCTGAACTGGGGCGGGGGGCCTGGGTTGATGTGCTGCCGGGGTGGTTGACGGGGGCGGATCAGGTGTATGAGCGGCTGGCTCGGGAGGTGCCTTGGCAGGCGGAGCGGCGGCAGATGTACGACCGGGTGGTGGATGTGCCTCGGTTGTTGTGTTTCTACGGAGAGAACGCGGAGTTGCCGGTGCCGATTCTGGACGAGGCTCGGGATGCGTTGAGCGCGCACTACGCGGACGAGTTGGGTGAGCCGTTCCGTACGGCGGGGTTGTGTTTCTACCGCGACGGGCGGGACAGCGTCGCGTGGCACGGGGATCGGATCGGGCGCGGGAACCACGAGGACACGATGGTGGCGATCCTGTCCGTGGGTGAGCCCAGGGTGCTGGCGCTGCGGCCGAGGCCGGGGGCGTCTAGTGGGCCGGTCGGGTCGACTGTTCGGTATCCCTTGGGGCATGGGGATCTGATCGTCATGGGTGGCTCGTGTCAGCGGACCTGGGAGCATGCGATTCCGAAGGCGACGGGGCGTGTCGGGCCGCGGATCAGCATTCAGTTCCGGCCGCGTGGGGTGCGGTGACGGCGCAGCGAGATCCCGCGCAGTACGCCGCGCTCCACCGTCGAGATCGGTTCACGCGGCGACTGCGGTGGCGCTGAGGTCGTTGCGGTGGACTCCGTCCTTGGTGGCTGTGTAGAAGCCGAGTAGGCGGATGCCGGCGGCCTCGCAGATGGTGGTCGCGGCGTGGGCCCACTGGCGGTCGACGTCGGTCAGGCCGGCGGGACCTGGTCGGCCCAGGGTCAGGATGAGACCTGTGCCGGGAGCGGTGTGGACGGCGGGGATGACCGGATCGAGGACAGCCCCGCACAGCTCGGCGGGACTGGGTGGTTGGGCGTCAGCAGGTGGCTGAAGCTGTGACTGCGGGCGGCGGAGGTCTGCGGCGGCGGATTCTGGGAGGCCCACGAGCACGGTGGCCAGGTAACGGGCGTCGGGGTCGCAGATCAGGACGGTGAGGGTGCCTCGGCGGCGGTCGCCGAGGCTGACCATCAGGTCTACGGCGTCGGCGGCGAGGACGGGGTCGGTGAGTGGCTGGTCGGCCCAGGTGGCCGAGAGGTTCTCGAAGCTCATACCTCTAAAGGTGCCGCGATTCAGGCCGCCGTTCCGGATTGTCCACAAGGCAAAGTGGCCCACGATTTCGCGATGACAATGGATCTCTGGGCTGGGCCGCTACTCCCCTAGGCTCAGGAACATGACCAGCAGACTTAGGCAGATGCTTCCCCCGGCCGGAGCGCCGCGGGACCTGGCGATGGCGCAGTTGGCGAACTCGGTCGGCGACGGTGCGTTCGTCGTCACCTCGGCGTTGTTCTTCACCCGCGTCGTCGGGCTCTCGACCGCGGAGGTCGGGCTCGGGCTGACGATCGCATGGCTGGTGGGCTTCCTGGCAGGCGTACCGCTCGGCAACCTCGCGGACCGACGAGGTGCGCGCGGCACCGCGGTCCTGCTGGCGCTGACGACGGCAACGGCTGTCGCGTCGTTCCTGGTCGTCAGGAGCTTCGCAGCCTTCCTCATCGCCGCCATCGTCTACGCGTGCAGCCAGACAGGGCTCACTGCGGCGCGGCAGGCGTTGCTGGCCGGGCTGGTCGCCCCGGCGGAGCGCACCCGGATCCGCGCGTTCCTGCAGTCCACGGTGAACGCGGGGCTTGCGCTCGGCGCGCTCCTCGGGGGCGTGGCGCTCCGCTTCGACAGCGAAGCGGCGTACCTGATCGTGTTCGGGATCGATGCGCTCAGCTTCCTGATCGCCGCCGGGCTGCTGCGCCGGGTGCCGTCGATCGCGCGGACCCTCCGGGTTGTGGGTGAGCCGCGGCTGGCGGTGCTGCACGACCGTCCGTACGCCGTTCTCGCGCTGATCAATGCGGTGATGCTGCTCTTCATGCCGCTGATCAGCCTGGTCGGACCGCTCTGGATCGTCACCCGCACGAACGCTCCCAGCTGGGTCGTGGCCTCGCTGATGATCGTGAACACGCTCGGCGTCACGTTCTTCCAGGTCCGGATCGCGAAGAGCGTCAAGGATCTCCGCACCGCGTCCCGCAGCGTCCGGTACGCCGGAGTTGCGATGCTGGCCGCCTGCGCCGTCTTCGCGATCACCGCCGCCGACCTGAGCGCCCCGGTCACCGCCGCCGTACTCGTGGTTGCCGCCGCGCTGCTGACCCTCGGCGAGATGAAGCTCGCCTCCGGCGCCTGGGAGATCAGCTTCGGACTCGCGCCGGCTGACAAGCAGGGGCAGTACCAGGGCTTCTTCGGCACCGGCCCCGCGATCGCCCGGATGCTCGGCCCGGCGCTGCTCACCACGGTCATCCTCGGATGGGGTCCGATCGGCTGGCTGGTGGTCGGTGCACTGTTCCTGGGGACCAGTTGCGCAACTGGTCCCGCCGTACGATGGGCTGCGCGGACGAGGGCCGTCAACGAGGACGCCACGCCGTCGCTGGTAGAGGAGAACGCCGCCTGATGGAGATTCCCGGACTGGTCGAAATCACTACCCAGGAAGAGCTGCGGGAGATCGTCCCGCAACCGCTGGCCGCGGCCGCGGGTAAGGCGCGCAAGGAGCTGCACGACCTGGATCGCGAGTGGCTCGCGGCGTCGCCGTTCTGCCTCGTGGCCACGTCCGCCGAGGACGGTACATGCGACGTCTCCCCCAAGGGCGACCCGGCCGGGTTCACCAAGATTCTCGACGCGAGCACGATCGCGATTCCCGAGCGCGCCGGCAACCGGCGGGTCGACGGGTTCACCAACATCCTCTCCAACCCGCACGTCGGGCTGATCTACTTCCTGCCCGGCCGCGGCGACACGCTGCGGATCAACGGCCGCGCGCGGATCGTCCGCGAGGCGCCGTTCTTCGACGAGATGGTCGTGAAGGGCAACCGTCCGCAGCTGGCCCTGCTGGTCGAGATCGAGGAGATCTTCCACCACTGCTCGAAGGCGTTCCTGCGGTCCCAGCTGTGGAAGCCCGAGACCTGGAACCCGGACGCGATGCCGAGCCGCCCGCGGATCGCGAAGGCGCTGGAGCGGCAGGACGAGGAGCTCGCGACGCTCGAGGAGTACTACGGGCAGGCGTACGAGGACAAGATCTACAAGGTCAAGTACTGAGCTACCGCAGCGGGCGCAGACCGAAGTACTCCGTGGCGACGATGACATCGCCACGTGAGCCATCTACGGTTTCGTACTGTGACTGAACCTGTCCCGACTCTGGGGGCCCGCGTGCGCCGCGTCCTGCTGCCGGTGCTGCTGGCCGTGTTCTCGGTGGTGGGGTCGTTCGGCGCGTCGCGCGGTCAGACCGATCGCCACGAGCCCGACTGGTTCATGGTGGTCCTGCTGCTGGTCGGCGCGCTGTCCCTGTACTGGCTGCGCACCAGGCCGATCCCGGTGCTGTGGGCAACTGTCGTCTCGACGCTGATCTACATGCTCCGCGAGTACCCGTGGGGCCCGGTCGTGTTCGCGTTCGTGATCGCGGTGTTCACCACGATCCGGCTCGGTCACCGGCTGGCCGGCTGGGTCGGGCTGGTCACCTTGTACGTCGGGCATGTCGGCGGGCGAATGATCCTCGGCATCAACGAGCAGGGCGTGTACCAGGTCCTGCTCGTCGGCACGTGCTTCTGCGTGCTCGGGTTCCTCGCCGAACTGTTCCGCGCGCATCGCGACCGCGTCATGGCGGCGGCGCGGACCCGCGAGGAGGAAGAACTGCGCCGAGCCGGCGAGGAACGGCTGCGGATCGCGCAGGAGCTCCACGATGTCGTGGCACACCACATCTCGCTCATCAACGTCCAGGCGTCGACCGCGCTGCACCTGGTCGACCGGCAGCCCGAGCAGGCCGCTCCGGCGCTGTCCGCGATCAAGGACGCGAGCAAGGAAGCGCTGGTCGAGCTGCGGTCGATCGTCGGCGTACTGCGTCAGTCCGACGAGTCCGCGCCCCGTACGCCGGTGGCCGGCCTCGATCACCTGGACCACCTGATCAGCCGGACCGAGAGGGCCGGGCTCGAGGTGCACAAGATCGTTCACGGCGAGCCGCGGCCGCTGCCGAGCGGGCTCGACCGGGCAGCGTTCCGCATCGTTCAGGAGTCGCTGACGAACGTCGTACGGCATGCGCGCGCGACGTCGGCGACGGTTCGAATTCAGTACGGCGAACAGACGCTGGTACTGCAGATCGACGACAACGGCGACTGCCTGGCCGCGGCACCGACGGAAGGCAACGGCATCTCCGGCATGCGCGAACGCGCCACCGCCCTCGGCGGCACCCTGACCGCCAACCGCACACCGGCCGGCGGCCTCCGAATCACGGCAACCCTGCCGCTGTAGGGCTCAGGGCAATTTCACGTGGGACGGGTTCAGTTCGGCGACGCTGGAGACGCCGAGTAGGGCCATTGTGCGGCGGACCTCCTTGGTGAGGATGTCCGCGGCGCGGGCGACGCCGCGCTGGCCGCCGGCCATCAGGCCGTACAGGTACGCGCGGCCGACCAAGCAGGCGTCCGCGCCGAGCGCGATCGCGGCGACGATGTCGGCGCCGGACATGATGCCGGTGTCGAGGTAGATCTCCGCGTCGGTCCCGATCGCCTTGCGGACCTCCGGGAGGATGCGGAGCGGTGTCGGGGCGCGGTCCAGCTGGCGACCGCCGTGGTTGGACAGCACGACCGCGTCGGCGCCCGCGTCGACCACCCGGCGCGCGTCCTCGACGGTCTGGATGCCCTTGACGATCAGCGGGCCGTCCCAGATCGAGCGCAGCCAGTTCAGGTCGTCGATCGTCATCGTCGGGTCGAACAGCTTGTCGAGCAGCTCGGCGACCGTGCCGTCCCACGTGGACAGCGACGCGAACGTCAGCGGTCGCGTGGTGAGCAGGTTCGCCCACCAGGCCGGGTGCAGCGACGCGTCCAGGACGGTCTTCGCGGTCAGCGACGGCGGGATCGTGAAGCCGTTGCGTACGTCGCGGAGACGAGCGCCGGCGACCGGTACGTCGACGGTCAGCATCAGCGCCTCGTACCCGGCGGCGGCCGACCGCTTCACCAGGTCCTCACCGGCCGTGCGGTCCTTCCACACGTACAGCTGGAACCACTTGCGCGCGTTCGGGGCCGCGGCCGCCACGTCCTCGATCGAGGTGGTGCCCATCGTCGACAACGCGTACGGGATGCCGGCCTGCTCGGCGACCTTCACGACCGCGCTCTCGCCCTCGTGGTTCATCATCCGGGTGAACCCGGTCGGAGCGAACGCGAACGGCAGCTCGGAGCGGCCGCCGAGGATCGACGTCCCGAGATCGATGTCCGACACGTCGCGCAGGATCGACGGCTGCAGCTCCATCTCGGCGAACAGCCGGCGGGCGCGGCGCAGACTGATCTCCGCCTCGGCGGCGCCGTCGGTGTAGTCGAACACCGAGCGCGGCGTCCGGCGCTTCGCGATCGCCCGCAGGTCCGCGATCGTCAGCGCCTTGTCCAGCCGGCGCTCGGTCGGGTTCACCGTGACCGGCTTCGGCCGCAGCAGCGGCTTCAACTCGGACCATTTGGGCAACTGGCGATCGGTCATCACAACTCCCGGCTGAATCTGTGGTCGGACCACACCCTATCCTGTGGTCCGACCACACCGGTAGGGTCGTCCACATGAAGAACTACGAGCTGGTCCTGCATCGGGTCGAGGCCGACCTGGCGGCGGGGCGGCTGCGGATCGGCGGGCGGTTGCCGGGTGAGCGGGCGCTGGCCGAGCAGCTCGGGATCAGCCGGCCGTCGGTACGGGAGGCGGTCCGGGTGCTGGAGGCGATGGGCGTGGTGCGGACCGCGACCGGATCCGGCCCGGAGGCGGGTGCGGTGATCGTGGCGGAGCCGGTGTCGCCGCTGACCGCCGTACTGCGGTTGCACCTGGCAACCAACCACCTGCCGATGGGGGACGTCGTGCAGACCCGTCTGCTGCTGGAGTCCTGGTCGGCGCGGGAGGCGGCGGCGCGGGAACTCGGGGCGGGCGAGCTGAAGGTCGCGGAGGAACTGCTGGACCGGATGGACGACGCCGGGTTGTCGCCGGCGGAGTTCCATGTGCTCGACGCGGAGTTCCACGTCGCGCTGTCCGGGCTCGCCGGGAACGTGCTGATCGCCGCGGTGATGACGTCGTTGCGGTCGGCGATCCACGGGTACGTGCTGGCCGCCGTCCCCAATTTGCCGGACTGGGAAGCGACGGCCCGCGGGCTGCGATCAGAGCACCGGGCGATCCTTGCGGCGGTGCGGGGCGGTGAGCCGGAGCAGGCGGCCGAACTTGTGACCGCGCATATTCGGGGGTTTTATCAGGCTGCGCAGTTAGCACCGTTCGGCGGCGGTGAAGGCGGTGCGGCGGAGGCCGAGGATGACGATCGCGCCGACGACGAGGTGGAGTGACGCGAGGCCGAGTTTGGCGCCGGGGCCGATGCCGTTGGTCAGCGGGCTGCCGAGGGACGTGATGCAGACGATGGTGGCGACGACGGTCCAGATGGTGCGGGCGCGCGGGGTGCGGCGTTCGAGGATCGAGAGCAAGGCCCAGCCGGCGAAGGACACGAAGATTGTCGAGACGACGACGGCGGCGGCGCCGATGTGCTGAGTGCCGCCTTGGCGGGCCTCCAGGGTGAGGCCGGCGAGCGGGGCGAGGATCGCCCAGTCCGCCAGCGCTGCCAGGGCAGCAACCCCAACAACCGCCAGCCGACTCCGCCCCGGGACCCGACGCGGCGCCCGAGAAGTAGGCAGTTCGGCAGAAAATTCCGGGGCAGTCGGCAGTTGGTTGCCGGCGGCGGAGGCCGGCATGCTCGAGTGGCGGGCGGGCTGCTGGGTCGTCTGCTTCTGCATCGGGAGCTCCTCAGGTGATGGGGTTGTGGGATCACCTTGCTGGGGTGGAGGAGTCCGGGGCATCGGCCGGGGAGCTGGGGTGGGGCGGCCGGAAGTCTGCGGGGGTTCGACTTTGGTCGGTGGTGGGAATCGCCCGCGGCCGCCTAGTCTCGGCGGCATGGAGGAGTTGTGCGCGCCGCAGAAGCCGTCGAAGTGGATGGACGTCGTCGCGACCGGCGCGATCGGTGTGCTGGTCGCGATGACGATCATCGGGCGGCTGTCGGACCCGGAGCACCGGCAGTTCCTGCTGCTCGACATCGCGGTCGGTCTCGTCTCCGTCGCGCTGATCCCGGTGGTGGTCCGCCGCCCGGTGCACGGCGCGATCGCCCTGGCCGTGCTGGCGATCTTCTCCCCCGCCGCGACGCCGCCCTCGACCGTTGGCACGCTGAACGTCGCGATGCGCCGACCACTGCGTACTGCGGTCCTGGTCGCCCTCCTCGGCACCGGAGCACATCTGATTCAGGGCCTGTGGCAACCGATCCACGGTCTGCCCTTCCTCTGGTTCGCCGTACTGGACGTGGTCGTGCACGCCGCGTTGCTCGGTTGGGGCCAGGGCGCTCAGGCGCGGCAGCAGTTGCTCGAGTCGCTGCGGGAGCGGGCCCGTCGCGCGGAGGCCGAGCAAGGGCGCCGGGTCGCCGAGGCGCGGTCCAACGAGCGCACCAAGATGGCGCGCGAGATGCACGACGTACTCGCTCATCGGTTGTCGTTGCTCGCGACGTACGCCGGTGCGCTCGAGTACCGGCCGGACTCGTCGCCGGAGAAGCTGGCCAAGGCGGCCGGCGTGATCCGGACCGGCGTACATCAGGCGCTCGACGAGCTGCGTGAGGTGATCAACGTCCTGCGCGACGAGGATGTGTACGAAGGGCGGCCGCAGCCGACGTTCGGGGATCTGCGTGCGCTGGTCGAGGAGTCGCGGGAGGCGGGTACGACGATCGCGTACGACGACCAGGTGGCGGACCCGGAGTCGTTGCCGCCGGCCACCGGCAGGACGGCGTACCGGGTCGTGCAGGAAGGGCTGACGAACGCTCGCAAGCACGCGGCAGGGCATCCGGTCACCGTGCTGGTGGCCGGAGAGGCCGGCGACAGGCTGCGGATCGAGCTGACGAACCCGGCGTCGAACGGTACGCCGCTGGCGCCCGGCAGCGGGACCGGGCTGGTCGGGCTGACCGAGCGTGTGCAGCTCGCGGGCGGCACGCTGGACCACGGGCGGGTGCCCGGTGGCGGGTTCCGGCTGGAGGCCTCGCTACCGTGGCCCTCATGATCCGGGTGCTGGTGGTGGACGACGACGCGTTGGTCAGGGCCAGCCTCGAGATGATGCTCGACGGCGCGAACGGGATCTCCGTGGTCGGGCAGGCCGCCGACGGGGACGAGGTACCGGCCGCGGTCGACGCGCATTTCCCGGACATCGTGCTGATGGACCTGCGGATGCCGCGTGTCGACGGCATCGTCGCCACGCGGCGGGTGCGGGCGCGGGCCAATCCGCCCGAGGTTGTGGTGCTCACCACCTTCGACACCGACGAGAACGTCCTGCATGCGCTCCGCGCCGGGGCGAGCGGATTCCTGCTGAAGGACACGCCGCCGGCGCAGATCGTCGACGCCGTACGACGGGTCGCGGCCGGTGACCCGATCCTGTCGCCCGCGATCACGCGGCGGCTGATGGACCGCGCCGCCACGCAGGCCGATGCGCACACGATTGCGCAGGCGAAGCTGCAGCGGTTGTCGCCGCGGGAGTACGACGTGATGCTCGCGGTCGCGCAGGGCAAGGCGAACGCGCAGATCGGTACCGAGCTGTACATGAGCCTGGCGACGGTCAAGGCGCACATCTCGCACATCCTCACCAAGCTGGAGCTCGGGAACCGCACCCAGATCGCATTGCTCGCTCATGACGCGGGGCTCGCATAAGCTCCAGCGCATGATTCGGGTGTTGCTGGCGGATGATCAGGCGTTGGTGCGGGCCGGGTTTCGGTCGTTGCTGAACGCCGAGGACGACATCACGGTGATCGGCGAGGTGCCGGACGGGGCCGAGGCGGTCGCGGTCGCGCGGCGGGAGAAGCCGGACGTCGTGCTGATGGACATCCGGATGCCGAGGACGGACGGGCTGGAGGCGACCCGGCAGATCGGGGCGGATCCCGAGCTGGCCGACGTCCATGTGGTGATCCTGACGACGTTCGACCTCGACGAGTACGTGTTCGAGGCGCTGCGGGTCGGGGCCAGCGGGTTCCTCGTGAAGGACACCGAGCCGGTCGAGCTGCTGCAGGCGGTACGGGTGGTGGCGCGCGGTGACGCGCTGCTGTCGCCTGGGGTGACGCGGAGGCTGGTGGCGGAGTTCGCGTCGCGGTCCCGGCAACCGCATGCGAGCAAGGAACTCGACGTACTCACGGAACGCGAGAAGGAGATCGTCGCGCTGGTCGGCGAAGGGCTGTCGAACGACGAGATCGCCGAGCGCCTCGTGCTGAGCCCAGCGACCGCGAAAACCCATGTCAGCCGGGCGATGATCAAACTCGGCGTCCGCGACCGCGCCCAACTCGTCGTACTCGCCTACCAGACGGGCCTGGTCCGCCCCGGCTGGCTGGGTTGACCTTCGAGCCGCTCGAACCCAGAGGGTGCTCGCATGATGCACCTCGAGGAAATCACGGCAGCAGTCGAACTCGGTCGCACCGGGGACCGTGAAGCCGCCCGTCAGCAGCTGACCGACCTGTGGAACGCAGCCCAAGACCCGCAAACCCGCTGCGCGATCGCGCACTACCTGGCCGACGTACAGGAGGAAACCGAAGACGAGCTGCTGTGGGACCTGCGGGCGCTGGAGGACGTGGCCGACGACGGTTGGCTTCCTTCGCTTTATCTGAACCTGGCTGACGACTACCGGCGGCTCGGACAGGTCGAGCTGGCGCAGGAGCACCTCGCAGCAGCTCGTGCGCATCTCCCAGGACTGCCGGACGGCGCATACGGCGAGGTCATTCGGGCCGGGGTCGAGCACGTCGCGGAGGCTCTCGCGGCGGGGAGCCTGCAACGGCTGGAGACCAGCCCGAGTAGCTGACTACTCCGCCAGGGGTAGGTCGGGTCACTCCCCCGAGGTGACGCGCCCGGTGGGGTTTGAGCGACACGCTCTAGGTATGGATGCATTGGTTGAGGTCAGTGGGCTGACTAAGAGGTACGGCGGCACCTTGGCGGTTGACGGTGTCGATCTGAAGGTGTTGCCGGGTGAGGTGTACGGCTTTCTCGGGCCGAACGGCGCCGGGAAGACGACGACGCTCCGGATCCTGACCGGGTTGATCGCGCCGACGAGTGGGACGGTGCGAGTGCTGGGCTGGCGGCCGGGAGACGCCGCGGTGCTCAAAGGAACCGGGTCGATGATCGAGTCGCCGGCGTTCTACCCGTATCTGTCCGGGCTCGACAACCTGCGGCTGCTCGCCGAGTACGCCGGGGTGTCGCGGCAGCGGATCGACGAGGTGCTGGAGCTCGTCGACCTGACCGATCGCGCGAAGGACCGGTTCTCGACGTACTCCCTGGGGATGAAGCAACGCCTCGGGGTCGCGGCCGCGCTCCTCAAGGACCCGGAGCTGGTGATCCTCGACGAGCCGACCAACGGCCTCGACCCGGCCGGGATGCGCGACATGCGCCGCCTGATCCGTGAGCTCGGCACCGAAGGCCGGACCGTGCTGCTGTCCAGCCACCTGCTCGGCGAGGTGCAGCAGATCTGCGACCGGGTCGGCATCATCAATGCCGGCCGGATGGTTGCCGAGCACAACGTCGACGAGCTGCGCGGCGAGCAGGAACTCGTCGTCCGGGCGACGCCGAAGGACACGGCCCAGGCGATCCTGACCCGCTTCGGCAGCGTCCACCAGTACGACGACACGCTGCGGGTGCAGGTGGATCCGGCGAAGGCCGCCGAGGTGAACCGCACGCTGGTCGAGGCCGGCGTCGAGGTGTCCGAGCTGCACACGACCGAACGAGCACTCGAAGACGTCTTCTTCGAGCTCACGACCGAGCTGTCAACTGGGGAGGAGAAGGCCGATGTTGGGTAGCTACCGCGCGGAGATCCTCAAGCTCCGCAAGCGTTCCGCGGTCTGGGTGCTGTTCGGCGCCGGACTGGTCCTGAGCCTGATCTTCGGCTACCTGCTGCCGTACCTGGGCTACGCGACCGGCGACGAGAACCCGCAGACCGACGGCGTACCGCGCGCCGAGATCCTCCGCGGCATGCTCCCCGAGCGGATCCTGGACAACACGATCGGCGGGTACCCGATCTTCGCCGGCGCGCTCGCGCTCGTCCTGGGAGCGATCGTGATCGGCGGCGAGTACACCTGGGGAACGCTGAAGACCGTCCTCACCCAGCGCCCGCGACGGCTGACGATCCTCGGTGCCCAGTTCCTGGCGCTGGGCACGATGATCGCGCTCTGGGTGCTCGGCATCTTCGCCGCCTGCGTACTCTGCAGCGTCGGCATCGCCGCCGCCGAAGACGGCTCGATGAGCTGGCCCGGCGTCGGGGATCTCCTGCAAGGACTCGCGGGCGGCTGGCTGGTCCTGATGATGTGGTGCCTCGCCGGCGCGGTCCTGGCCGTTGCCTTCCGCAACGTCGCACTGCCGATCGGCCTCGGCGTCGTCTGGATCCTCGGCATCGAGACGTTGCTGGCCGGCGTCGTGAGCAGCCTGCTGCCGGGCCTGAAGTGGCTCGCCAACATCCTGCCCGGCACCAACGCCGGCTCCCTCGTCTTCAGCGTCACCGGAATGGCAGCCACCGACGCCCCACCAGGAGTACGCGACGCAGTCGGCGGCAGCCGAGCCCTCCTGACCCTGCTCGCCTACTGTGCGATCTTCGCCGTACTGGCAGCCTGGACCACCCGCCGCCGCGACGTCACCTGATGCCGGCGTGGACCAGGGCCAGTTCGCAGAACATGGCGTTGGCCCAGGAGAACCATTCGCGGGTGAATTTGCGGGGGTCGTCGACGTCGAAGCCCTCGTGCATCTGGCCGGTGCCGCCGGTGGTGTCGCGGAGGAGTTCCAGGAGATGCTGGCGCTCCTCCGCCGACGTGCTGGAGATTCCCTGGACGGCGAGGGCGATGTGCCAGATGTAGCGCGGCGGAGTGTGTGGGCTGCCGATTCCGGCGGCTGCGGTTCCGCTGTAGTAGTACGGGTTCGCCGGGCTGAGCAGCAGCGAACGCGTTGCGAGGTACGTCGGGTCGTCCGGGGCGGCGTACCCGGTGAGCGGGATCGACAGCAGGCTCGGCATGTTGGCGTCGTCCATCAGCAACGACTCCCCCAGCCCGTCGACCTCGTACGCGTACACCCGACCGTGCGACGGGTGCTCCACCGTGCCGTGTGACGTGATGCCCTCGTCGATCTCGGCCTTCAGTTCCTTCGCGCGATCGGCCAGCGGCTCGTCCCGCAGGACCTCGGTCGCGATCTCCTGCAGGTACCCGAGCACCACCGACGCGAACATGTTCCCGGGCACGTTGAAGCCCAGCTCCGTCGCGTCGTCACTCGGCCGGAACGCGCTCCACGACATTCCGGTCGGCCGCGTCAGGCGCCCACGTCCCTCGCGGACGAGCGTGTCCGACGGGCGGTCGTCGTGGCGCTGGAAGCGGTACGGCGAACGCGCCTCGTGGTCCTGCTCCACGGTCCACAGCTCGACGATCGCCTCCGCCGCGGCCCGGTACCGGTCGTCGATGACGTCCGCGCGGCCGGTGATCCGCCACAGCCGGTACGCCAGCTCGAGCGGGAAGCACAGCGAGTCGATCTCGTACTTGCGCTCCCACACCCACGGCGACATCTCGGTCTCGTCGGAGGTGTGCCCGGCGCCGTTCGCCTCCTTGTTGAAGGCGTTCGCGTACGGGTCCAGGACGACGTACTCGAGCTGGCGGTGCAGCACGCCGATCAGTACGTCCTGCAGGCCCGGATCGTCCTTGCACAGCAGCAGGTACGGGCGCAGCTGCGCGGCCGAGTCCCGCAGCCACATCGCCGGGATGTCGCCGGTCAGGACGAACGTCGTACCGTCCGGCAGCCGCTCGCCGACGGCCGGGAGGTTGCCGGCCATCGAGCGCTGGAACATCTCCGCGATCACGTCGTCACCGGTGGCCCGTCGCACGGCGGCCGTGGCACGGGCGAGGACCTCGGGGTCGATCATCAACACTTCTACCTTTCACCAGCAAGGGAGGGGTTCGGGGAAAACATCCGGTCCAGGATCAGGCTGGCGGCGCCGATCGCGCCGACGTCCGCGCCGAGCGACGTACCCGTCACCTCGAACGGGTGCACCGCGGCCAGCAGGAAGCGTCCTTCCAGCGCGGTGCGCACGCGGTCGTGCAGCACCGAGGCGAGCTGCTCCCAGTGCGGGCCGCCGAAGACGACGCGCTCCAGATCGAGCAGGTTCGCGATGTCCTCGACCACCTTGGCGATCCGGTCCGCGAGCGTGGTGAGGATGTCCCGGGCGGCGCCCGGACCGCCGGCCTGCGCACACACCGAGGCGAACGCCGCTTCCACCGCCAGCCGGTCGTCGAGGTCGATGCCTTCGGCAAGTACGCCGGCGCGCACCGCCTGCTCCACCAGGTACTTGGGCTGGCTGGCCTCGCCGACACACCCACGCCGCCCGCAGTAGCAGAGCGGCCCGTCGGGGTCGACGATCACATGACCGATCTCGCCGACGTTGCTCGACGAACCGCGGACCACCTCGTCACCGATCACCAGCCCGGCACCGACACCCGTGCCGAGGTAGAAGAACACGAAGCTGCCGCCCTGACCGGCCCACTTCTCCGCGGACGCGGCAGCGGTCACGTCCTTGTCCAGGACGATAGGAAGACCGGTCCGCGCGCTCAACTCGTCGCGCAGTGGAACGAGGTGCCAGGTCGAGAGGTTCGGCGGATCGACGACCACACCGCGTTCGACGTCGATCGGACCGGGCGCGGCGATCCCGACACCGGTGACCCGGTCGCGCGGTGCGCCGGACGCTGCGATCACTTCCTCGATCGTCTTCGCGATGCCGTCGATGAGCAGACCGGGGTCGTCGGCGTGCTGGTCGACCGGCCGCCGCGCGACCACCTCACCGGTGAGATCGAGCAGTACGACGGTGACGACCGACGGATCCAGATGCACGCCGACGGCGTACTGGCCGGTGGGTTCGAGCTCGAGCAGGGTCCGTGGTTTGCCGAGACCGGCGCCGCGCAGCCGGCCGGCCTCACGGACCAGGCCGGCGTCGAGGAGACGGCGCACGATGTTGGAGATCGCCTGACCGGACAGGCCGGTCGCCTCGGCCAGCTCGACCCGGCTCAGCTGCTCGCTGCGGCGGATCGCGTCCAGCACCACGGCGTCGTTGAATCCCCCGACGCGATCGAGGTTCGTCCCCCGTCTAACCAATTGGATCCGCACCCCACGGTTGCGACCAGTCGTAACGAATGGTGCCGTCGCCCGCCCGCCATTCGTTCGGAGTGGTGTTGACGAGCCAGTCGACCGGCTCGATCCCCGAGGTGTCACCACCACTGAGCGCCAACCGTATACCGTCGCGCAACGCACGGTCCGTGCGCTCCGTCCGGGCGGCCGGATCGATCGACAGGAACAACGCCGTACCGGAGCGCGCGACGAGGTCGAGGAACCGTTCGTTCAGTTCCCACGGCGTCTGCGGCGTACAGGGAACACAGTCGGCGTCGACGGTGAAGAACCGGTTGTGCTGCGGGAGCCGGAACGCGAGCGTGTTCACACCCATCTTCCGGGTCCGCTCCCAGTCCCGGCCGGACGTGTCGTCGCCGGTCCGCTGGACGTCGACGAGCCCGGCGGCGAGGTGGCCGACGGTGTTGCAGCCGATCAGTACGACGTCCTCGGCCGCCGCGCGAATCTCGCGGTAGAACGCGAGGACGATCTCGGCCGTGGTCCGTGACGGGTCATGGAAGTGCCAGTCGCCCGTCGTGAGTCTCGAACCCATGGCAGGACCGAAGTTGCCGAAGATGTCGTAGGTGCTGAAGTCGTGCTTCACCAGTTCGAAGCCCCAGGACCGGAAGCGTTCGAGGTCGGAGCGCACTGTCTCGAGGACCTCGGGCCGGGTCGGGTCGAGGGCGCGGCCTGGTTTGTCGTGGGGGCCCGGCCGGGCTGAGGAGTTGGGCTCGCGCACGAGGAGCGGACGGAACCAGAGGCCCGGACGCGCACCGATCGCCTTGATCGCGGCCGCCGTACCGGCCAGGTCGTCGAAGACTCCCGGCGTACCGCGGTCCCAGGGGCCGCCGGAGGCGATACCGCCCGGGTACCAGCCGTCGTCGACGACGCTGAACGGCTTCACCGGGTGACCGTCGGCGAGCTCGACGATCGTCGACGCGTCCTTGAGGACGGCCTTCTCGTCGAAGTTCTCGCCGTACGCGTAGTACCAGTTGTTGGCCCCGACCACCGGCGCGGGCTCAGGTCGCGCCGGTAGCCGGGTGCTCAGGGAGGCGACCGCTGCGTGCAGGGTCTGCCAAGGGGTGCCGGCGTCCTCGAATCGTCGCACGGTTGCCGCTGTCAGCGTACGACCGTCCAAAAGCGTGGGGCCGCCGCCGTTCCGCAGGTCGAGCCAGAGGGTGAACCCGTCACCGTCGACGGTCCACGAGCAGAACGCGTTCGGCTGCACGTCGACGCCCATACCGAACGTGCCTGCCGCCGAGTGGGCGAGGAAGTACCACGGCAGCAGACGCTCGGGTTGCTGGTGGCGCCACTGCAGGTCGCCGTACGAGCGTTCCCACGCATCGCCGAGGATCAGCGCATCGCTCGGCAGCTTCTCCGACCACCGGAGCGCAACCCGGGAGATCCGCTGGGCCGTGACCTCCACGGCGCCGTCGCTCCAGCTGATCACGGCACCGGCGCGCGCCGGTGCGACCAACTCTCCCGAGGGATCCACCTGGACGAAAACAGCACTCGGTTCTCTCACGTGGCTCCCTCTGGGTTACTTTCCCCAGAGACTTTAGTTAGTGCTTCTCGGGCCGGTCAAGGCGGCGACCGCGGCCACGAGACGGTCGACGTCCGACTGGTCCGTGTACGGCGCCAGACCGGCGCGGATCGCACCGGCCGGGCCGAGACCGAGGTGGCGGGCGGGCTCGTACGCGTAGAACGAACCGGCCGGGGCATTCACCCCTGCCTTCGCGAGGCGCTCGGCGACCGCGGCCGGGGTGTGCCCGTCGACGGTGAAGAGCAGGGTCGGCGTGCGGTGCGCGGCGTGGCCGTAGAGGGTGACGCCGGGGATCGCCTTCAGGGCGGCCTCGAGGTTGTCGCGGAGCGCGTCCTCATGCGCTTCGACCGCTTCGAGCGAGCCGATCAGGCGCTCGCGCCGGGTGTCGCCGGTGCCCGCGAGACCGGCGATGAAGTCGACAGCGGCGGTCGTGCCCGCGAGCAGCTCGTACGGCAGCGTCCCGAACTCGAAACGCTCCGGTACGACGTCCGTCGACGGCAGGAGCTTGTCGGGCTTCAGCGTCTCGAGCAGTTCGGGCGCCGCGGTCAGCGCGCCGAGATGCGGGCCGAAGAACTTGTACGGCGAGCAGACGTAGAAGTCGGCGTACCGCGCGTCGACCGGCGCGTGCGCGGTGAGGTGGACGCCGTCGACGTAGATCAGCGCCCCGGCCTCGTGGACCTGGTCGGCGATCTTCTGCGTGTCGGGGCGAGTGCCCAGGAGGTTGGACGCGGCGGTCACCGCGACCAGGCGGGTGCGGTCGGTGAGCAGCGGGGCGATGTCGTCCAGTTCCGAGGTCTCGGGGTCGAAGCCGAGCCACTTGACGGTGACGCCGACGGCCTCGGCAGCCTGCACCCACGGACGCACGTTCGCGTCATGGTCGAGGCGGCTGACGATCACCTCGTCACCCGCGGACCAGGTCTTGGCGAGCATGCGGGAGAAGTCGTACGTGAGCTGCGTCATGCTGCGGCCGAACACGATCCCCTGCGCGGTGGTGCCGAGCAGGTCGGCCATCGCCTGCCGGGCGCCGGCGACGATCTCGTCGGCCCGGCGCTCGGCGGCGGTCAGCTGACCGCGGTTGGCCAGCGCCGAGGTCATGGTCCGCGCCACCGCGTCGGCGACGGCCTGCGGGGTCTGCGAACCGCCGGGACCGTCGAAATGCGCCGCTCCCTCGTCGAGCGCGGGGAACTGCTTCCGGACGGCGACGACATCAAAGGCGCTGTCAAAGGCACTCATGCGCGTCATCCTCTCTCGCTCCTGACAGCCGCCGCTACTGCCTGCCCGAATGCGGATAAAAATGCGCGAACTGTCCGCGGAGTAGTGCAGGATGTCAGGAGTGAGTACCGTAACGACTCCTGACAGCACGGCGGCCCCGGTGCGGGCCTGGCTTCCCACCATGGTGGCGCTCGCCGCGATCTGGGGCTGCAGCTTCCTGTTCATCTCGGTCGGCGTCCGCGAGTTGCCGCCGCTCTACCTCGCGCTCGGACGGGTGATCGCGGGGTCCGTCGTACTGCTCGCGATCCTCGCTCTGAAGCGCGAGCCGCTGCCGCGGGACCCGCGGCTGTGGGCGCACTCGTTCGTGGTCGGAGCGATCGGCTCGGCGATCCCGTGGACGCTGTTCGGGTACGGCGAGGAGCGGATCCCGTCGCTGCTCGCGGGCATCTGGAACGGGATCACCCCGCTGGTCGTACTGCCGATCGCGGTCCTGATCTTCCGGACCGAGAAGTTCTCGGCGCAGCGCGGATTCGGGTTGCTGATCGGGTTCCTCGGGATGCTCGTCGTCCTCGGGGCCTGGCAGGTGCAGGCGGGTTCGGACCTCCTCGGCCAGGGGCTGTGCATGCTGGCCGCGGTCTCGTACGGGCTCGCAATCCCTTACCAGAAACGATTCCTGGCCGGGACGACGCTGTCCGGCACCGCGCTGTCGACCAGCTTGTTGCTGTGTGCAACGGTGCAGTTGGCAATCGTCGCTCCCCTGGTCACCGGGCACGCTCCCCCGGCTCCGTGGTCGCTGTCGGCCAAGACGGTACTGAGCGTTCTCGCCCTCGGCGCGCTCGGCAGCGGACTCGCGTTCGTGCTCAACATGCGCAACATCCGGCTGATCGGCGCCAGCCGCTCGTCGATGGTCACGTACCTGATGCCGATCTTCTCGATCGTCGTCGGCGTCCTCGTCCTGCACGAACACATCGCCTGGTACCAGCCCGTCGGCGGCGTCGTCGTACTCCTCGGCGTCGCCGTCTCCCAAGGTGTCCTCGGGAACTTCCGTCAGCGGTAACGGAGGTTGGGTACGGCGGCGACGGCTACGGCGACCAGTGCGAGGAGAGTGCCGGCGACGACCGGGGTGGTCACCGGCTTGTCGGCGACGGGCAGGAAGACGTCGATGAACAGGCTCGCGATCAGTTGACCTGCGATCGTGCCGAGGCCGAGCACGAACACGCCGACGACTCGGACGACAGCGGCCGCGGCGCTGATGAAGATGACGCCGCACGCGCCGCCGAGGTACAGCCAGGGCTCGCTCGGCAGGTGCCGTGGCGCGCCGCGGAGCGCCAGGTCGACGGCGAATACGGCCAGCAGCGCGACGAATCCGACCAGGAAGTTCACCAGTCCGGCCGCGACCGCGCCGTACGCATCGGAGGACGCGGCCCGCGCCACCCGCCCGTTGATGGCCTGCTGCACCGCACTGCCGACGCCGGCCAGCGCGGGCAGGATCGCGAGCATCAGACCGTCGGGGTGACTCAACTGCTCCGACACAGCCAGAGCGACCGCGACCAGCGCGATCAGCGCACCGACAATCCGTACGGCGGTGAGCGGCTGCGGTCCGGCCGGACCGAATCCGAGGCGGTCGACGACCAGGCTGCTGATCGCCTGCCCGGCCACACCCGCCACCAGGAACACCGCGACACCGATCACGGAGACGGTGATCGACTGCGTCGCGACGAGAAACGCGCCCGACAGTCCGCCGAGACACTGCCACCAGCGCAGACCGCCGTACCCGCGCATCGGCCGCCGGACAGTGCGCCAGACCTTGACCACCCCATGGCGCACCGGAGGCACCACCGCCGACGCGACCAGCAGGATCAGCAGGCCGGAGCCGAACGAGATCAGCGCCGCGGAAACCCCGTCGCCGAGGATGCCGCCGAGCTCACCGTTCAGGCGTGACTGGACCGCTACCAGCATCCCGATCCCGAAGGCCGACGCGAGACCGACGACGTGGTGCCGCCGGGTCGAGGGCGCGGGACGGGTGGCGGTCGTTGTCACGTCACTATCATGACCGTTCGGCCGATAGCGCGTGACAGCAGGTCCGGATCACGGGCGGCGGATCAGCGCCAGGTACATCGCGTCGGTACCGTGCAGGTGCGGCCAGAGCTGGACGTCAGGTCCGTCGCCCAAGTCCGGTACGCCGTGGAACAGCGGCCGCGCGTCCTCGAGGGTCGCGTCGTCGCGGCGCCCCAGGACGGCGTCGACCACCGCGCGGGTCTCGTCGGGATGCGGCGAGCACGTGACGTACGCGACCACGCCGCCCGGCCGGACCGACGTGATCGCCGAGTCGAGCAACGCCTCCTGGAGCGGGCGCAACTCCTCGACGTCTTCCGGCGTACGGCGCCAGCGCGCTTCCGGACGGCGGCGCAACGCACCCAGGCCGCTGCACGGGACGTCGGCCAGCACGCGGTCGAACGAACCCTCCGGCCACGTCGGCTTCGTCCCGTCGCCGACCAGCACCTTGTGGTTGCCAGGGATCGCCCGCAAGTTCTGGCGCACCAGGTCAGCGCGGTGTTTCAGCGGTTCGACAGCGGTCAGCTGACCGTCATGTACGAGGGCCGCCAGTAGTGCGGACTTGCCGCCCGGTCCCGCGCACAGGTCGAGCCAGTTCGCGTCGTCGCCGTCGACCTTCGCCGACGCCAGCGCGATCGCGACCAGCTGCGACCCTTCGTCCTGGACGCCGGCCCGCCCGGTCGCGACCGCCGCGATCCGGCCCGGATCGCCACCGCCGTCGAGCACCGCGCCGTACGGCGACCACCGCGCGGGCGTCGCGCCCGCAGCCACCAACTCATCCACGTCGGCCAGTCCAGGCCGAGCAACCAGCGTGACCCGAGGTGGTTCGTTGTCGGCAACCAGCAACCGCTCCAGCTCGTTCGCAGCCTCACCCGCCGGCGCGGCGCCCGGCCCAGCGGTGAGTGCACGGTCGAAGGACTCGATCACCCACCGCGGATGTGCTTCGGCGATCGCCAGGTAACCGAGGAGATCATCGTCCGGGTGCGGCGCGGTCGTGGAGATCCATTGGTCCAGCGAGCGCTGGCTGATCTTGCGGAGGACGGCGTTCACCAGGCCGGTACGCTTCTGCCCGAGCTCGGACCGGGTCAGCGTGACCATCTCGTCGACCGCGGCGTACGAGTCCACGCGCATGTTGAGCAGCTGATGGGTGCCGAGGCGGAGCACATCCAGGAGTTCAGGGTCGAGGTCCGCGAGTGGACGCGAGACGCACCGCGCCAGGAACACGTCGTACGTGCCCTGCCAGCGCAGCGTGCCGTGCACCAGCTCGGTGCAGAACGCGGCGTCGCGCCCACCGAGTCGCGCGTCGCGGAGGGCCTTGTTGAGCGCGAGGTTCGCGTAGCCGCCCTCAGCGGTGACCTGCCGGATGACCTGGTACGCCACCCGCCGTACCGGATCCGGACGCCGCTGCGGCGCCCGATTACGCGCGTTCCGATCAGCCACCGAGGAGGTCCGCATCGGTGAGCCGGATACCGCGCGCCCAGTCGGCCGCGGCCATCGGCTTCTTGCCCTGCGGCTGGACCGTGACGAGCTCGACAGCCTTGCTGCCGGTGCCGGTCTTCACACTCGACTTGGTCGCCTGCAGCTCGCCCGGCTTCAGCTCGTCGTCGGTCAGCCGTACGGCGAGGACCTTCAGCCGCTCGCCCCGGAACGTCGTCCATGCCCCGGGCGCCGGGTTGCACCCGCGTACCAGCCGATCGACGCGCTGCGCCGGCGCGTTCAGGTCCAGCTCGGCGTCCTCGACCGTGAGCTTCGGCGCCAGCGTCACCCCGTCGGCCGGCTGCTCGCGGGCCTCCAGCACACCGGCTTCGATCCCGTCGAGCGTGTCGACGAGCAACTTCGACCCGGACACCGCGAGCCGGTGGAGCAGATCACCGGACGTGTCCTCGGGACCGATCGGCTCGGTGAGTACGCCGTACACCGGGCCGGCGTCGAGCGCCTTCACGATCCGGAACGTACTCGCCCCGCCCACGTCGTCGCCCGCGATGATCGAGTGCTGCACCGGCGCGGCCCCACGCCACGCGGGCAGCACCGAGAAGTGCAGGTTGATCCAGCCGTGCTCCGGGATGTCGAGCGCCGCCTGCGGCAGCAGCCCGCCGTACGCGACGACCGGGCAGCAGTCCGGCGCGATCTCCCGTAGCCGGGCCAGGAACTCGGGGTCGCTCGGCTTGACCGGCTTCAGGATCTCGATCCCGCCGATCTCCTCCGCGTACTGCGCGACGGGCGACGCCACGAGCTTGCGTCCACGACCGGCGGGCGCGTCCGGGCGGGTCACGACCCCGACCAGTTCGTGGCGACTGGCAACGATCGCCTCGAGCGCGGTGACAGCTGGCTCCGGCGTACCGGCGAAGACGACTCTCACAGTCCGAATCCGTTCGTCGGGTGCGGCGAGACCTTGAGCTGCGGCGGGCCGCCCAGGCCGGACCAGTCGGACTCGCGGATCGCCTTCATCGCCTGCTTGCGGGTCTCGCGGTCGAGCCGGTCCACGAACAGGACGCCGTCCAGGTGGTCGGTCTCGTGCTGGATGCAGCGGGCGAGCAGGTCCGACCCCTCGATCACCACCGGGTCGCCGTACATGTTGAAACCCTTGGCGATCACCGACTGGGCGCGGCGGCAGTCGAAGGTCAGGCCGGGGATCGACAGGCAGCCCTCGGGGCCGAACTGCTCCTCCAGCGACAGCGTCAGCTCCGGGTTGATCAGGTGCCCGAGCTCGCCCTCGACGTGGTATGTGAACACCCGCAGGCCGACGCCGATCTGCGGCGCGGCCAGACCCGATCCCGGCGCGTCCTGCATGGTGTCGGTGAGGTCCGCGACCAGGCGGCGCAGCTCGGCGTCGAAGTCGACGACCGGGTCGGCCTTGGTGATCAGCACGGGGTCGCCGAACAGGCGGATGGGTTGGACCGACACAGACTCTCCACAGCACTCCACGGACCTGGACCGGGCAAGTCTACGGGGCCTGTCAGGCGGATTCCCGAGGGGAGGCCCCTCCCGTTTGTTGCCACAAGCACGTACTGTGGTCCCAGGCGTACCCTCAGTCACTGCCGTCACACGCCGCTCGGGAGACCCAATGCTCACAGCAGCACGGGGGGCGACTCTGATCCTCCTGGGTGCACTGCTCGCCCAGGCACCCCTCACCGCCCAGGCCTACCAACCACGCGACCCCGCCGGTCCCGCCACACCTCGACCCACCGCACCACCCACCGCACCACCCACGGCGCCGCCCACAGCTCCGCCTACCTCTGCTCCGACCCCTGCGGCCCCCAGTGATGGTGTGGCGAGGTCGTGGAGTGACGTGGTGCGGCAGGTCACGGAGAGCTCGCCGGGTGATGTGCAGCTCCGGTCGGCCGACACCTCGGCGCAGGCCGCCTCGATGCTCCGGTGCTTCAAGCTCGACACCGAGAACTACTGCCTCGGCCTCGGCTTCGTCAGCCAGGTGCCGACCGGCGCCCAGCGGCACGCCCTGATGACCGAGCCGACCCTGCGCGCCGCGGACGAGACCGGCACAGAGCAGGACATCGCGACCGGTGATCTGACCCCGGCCGCGTTCGTCGCGGAGCGTGCCGCGTTGCCGAAGAGCCGGCGTGTCACCGCGGAACTCGACGAGATGCAAGCCGCCTGGAACGGCCGCGAGAAGGCCCGCGAACTCCGCGAACTCGCCGAAACCCAAACCCCACCGCCCAACCCGGAGCCCACACCCGAGGCCCCTCCGGCACCGACACCGACATCAACGCCGACTTCGACTCCGACGCCGACCAGGACTGCTCCTACCCTCGGTCCGTCCACTCCGGTGACTTCGTCCCCGTCGACTCCGGTGGCGCCGGTGGTCGCGCCCGCTTCGGCGTACATCATGAAGGGCTTCCAGACCTCGCAGGACAAGGGGTACTGGTGCGGTCCCGCGACCTTCCAGTCCATCGACTGGGCCGACGACAACCAGAAGGACACCCAGGCGTCCTGGGCGAAGGACCTCGGCTCGACCACGTCCGGTACGGCGATCTCCGCGATGGTGAAGCAGACGAACCTGAAGACCGCGTGGCCCAAGTCCGCCGGCACGTACATCGTGCAGAACGTCGCGGACTGGAACACGCAGACCTTCTTCACCGTGCACCAGAAGCACCTCGGCGTGTACAAGGCGCCGGTGATCGAGCACGTGCAGCTGCTGAAGCGATACTTCCCGTACCTCGCCTTCAACCACAGCGGGCACTACCAGGTCGGCCGCGGCTACGACAAGGCGAAGGGCACGATCGCGATCTTCGAGGTGTTCAACGAGCGCCGCTTCAACAGCCGCGGCAACGTGACCGACGGCCCGAAGAACATCCCCGCCAGCGCCCTGTTCAACGCCACCCTGGCCAACTCCTTCAAGAACATCGGGCTGTGATGCGTCGTCGTACGGTTGCTGTTGGCACCCTTCTGCTCCTGACCGTGGCGGGCTGCTCCTCCAACCCACCGGAGAGCACCCCGTCACCAACCAGCACCCCTAAACCGACGCCGACGCGGCCAGGAGACACCGGTACGGCGCTGCCAGCGTGGGCGAACGTCCTGCGGCAACCGGTCGACGGCCAGCACCTCGTCACCCAGCAACGCAAGTACGTCGTGACTCGGGGCAGCGACGAAGCCGGTACGACGACCATCACGGACCGCGCCGGCAAGAAGGTCGTCGTACGGCATGTGCCCGCGGCCGGCTTCGTCGCCCAGTCCCCCGTCGTGATCGACGACCGCTGGGCGCTGATCGAGGACATCCGTTCCGACGGCCCCGACCCCCAGATCAAGGTGCTGCGCTACGACCTCGCGACGGGTAAGGCCACCGCTCCGACCGCGCTGCCGCCGGTGTCCGAGCCGGAGATCGGCGCGTACGACGGTACGTTCGCCTACAGCTCGACCGACGCGAAGAACCGTTCCTGCCTGATCGTCGCCGATCTCGCGACGCTGAAGTCCCGCACCGTCACCTGCGTCGCGGCCCCCGGCTACATAGCCGACCCGGTGGTGTCGGCCGACACGGTGACATTCAGCGAGATCATCGCGCCGGAGACCGCCCGCCGCTGCAAGCGGATCCTGACCGCTCCGCTGGCCGGCGGCGCCGTCCAACCGGTGCCCGCAGCAACCAACTGCATCCAGTGGAGCGGCGCGACGGTGCGCGGTGCGACGGTGTGGTCCGAGGTCGGCGCCGCGGACCCGGACCAGTACCAGAGCAAGGCGTACGTCCGGGAGTCCGGCGACTCCCCCGCCCGCCCGCTTGGCACGGTCGTCACCGACACCATCCTTGCCTGCGGCAACTGGATCCTGTGGGAGACCAGGACAGTCGGCTCGAGCGGTGAGGAGACCTATCAGATCAACCGCTGGCGCTCCGGTCTCTCCACCCCACAACGGTTGTACGCCGCCAAACCCGGCGTCGCGCTCACTCCGATGACGTGCCAGGACAGCACGGTCTACGTCGAAGCGGCGTACCTCGCGAGCACCCCGACGTACACCGAAACCATCTCAGCCGCGCTCTGAGGCCAGCACTGCCGCAAGACCGTCCTGGAGGTCCTTGACGAAGTAGTCCGGAACCTCCAATGCCGGGAAGTGTCCGCCGGCCTCGGCCAGCCGCCAGCGAACGATCTGCCGGTAGCGCTCCTGCGCCCACGGACGCGGGCACTTCTCGACGTCGCGGGGATAGGCAGTGATCGCCGACGGAACGTCGACCCGAAGGTCTGGGTCGAGCGAGTTGTGGCTCTCGTAGTAGATCCGGGCGGCCGAGGCGCCGGTCCGCGTCAGCCAGTACAGCGTGACGTCGTCGAGAACCCTGTCTCTGGACATCGTCTCGAACGGGCTGTCCTCGGTGTCCGACCACTCGGCGAACTTGTCGACGATCCAGGCGAGAAGCCCGACCGGCGAGTCGACGAGCGAGTAACCGATCGTTTGCGGCCGGGTCGCCTGCTGCTTCGCGTACGCCGCGCGGTGGCGCCAGAAATCGTGGGTGTCTTCGGCCCATTCGCGTTCGACCGCCGTCAGTCCGTCCGTCGTCAGCCCGGGCGGCCCCTCCGCGAACGTGGTGTGGATGCCGAGAACCTGATCCGGGAATCTGCCGGCGAGAACCGTGGTGATGTTGCCTCCCCAGTCGCCGCCGTGCGCCAGGAACTTGCCGTAGCCGAGCCTTCCCATCAGTTCCACCCAGGCGGACGCGATCTTCTCGGCTCCCCACCCGGTGGTGGCCGGCTTGTCGCTGTACCCGAAGCCCGGCAGCGACGGCGCCACGACGTGAAACGCGGGCGCGTCGACCTCCGTCGGATCTGCCAACTCGTCGATGACATCGAGGAACCGGACGATGCTGTCCGGCCAGCCGTGCGTCAGGATCAGCGGGGTGGCATCCGCACGCGCGGACCGGCGATGCAGGAAGTGGATTCCCAGTCCGTCGATGGTCGTGCGGAACTGGCCGATCCGGTGCAGGCGCTCCTCGAACGATCGCCAGTCGTACCCGGTGCGCCAGTAGTCCACGAGCTCGACAAGGTCGGCGAGCGGAACGCCCTGATCCCAGCGGCGCGGGCCGGGAGCGGCGCCGAGGACCGTCTCGGCCTCGGGCAGCCGCGCCGCAGCCAATCGTGCGCGCAGCTCGTCCAGGTCGGCGTCAGATGCACGGGTTTCGAATGCCTGTACGTCGCTGGTCATGAGACCTCCTGGAACCGTCTTAGGTGGTTCCACCTTGTCATGCCTCGAGGTGGGTCGCAACCGGCTAAGGTGGTTCCATGTCTGATGGGTTCCCCGACTTCCGCCTCGGCAGCGTGCTGGCGACCAGCTTCACGGGCACTCTGTCGGAGCGTCACGGGACTGCGGTGGAGCGCATTCCGACGCCGAAGCGACTCGTCGACTGGCTGGCCGTGAGCGGACTCGACGTGGAGTCCTGCACGCCTGCGCAACTCGACCTCGCTCGGGAGCTGAGGGAGTCGATCCATGCCGCGGCGACAGCGGCCGCAATCCAGGACGCGCTTCCTGCGGCGGCGGTCCAGGTCATCAACGACCGCAGCGTTCAGGGTCGGGCCGCGGCGGTTCTGACGGCCGAGGGCGAGCGCCGATGGCAGTTGGGCTCGGCTTCCGTTGAGGACGCCCTCAGCGTGATCGCTGCCGACGCGATCAGCATCATCGCCGGCGAACGGGACGGACGACTGGCCCTGTGCGCGTCACCGACCTGCCAAGCCGCGTTCTTCGACACCAGCCAGAGTCGCACCCGCAGATGGTGTGACATGAACACGTGCGGGAACCGCCAGAAGAAAGCGCGCTACCTCGCCAACCAGCGCGCTAGCGGCGGGCGTGCCGGATCTTCAGGCGACCGAAGCCCATCACCCCGGTGATCCGGACCCGCGGACCGTCGCCGCTCGAGGCGCGCGACGGCTTGTAGCGGGTGTCCTTCCACTCGGTGTGCACCGCGTCGAAGTCGACGACCGCGTCCCGCGGCAGCGTGATCTTGACCCCGCCGTGCATCACGTTGAGGTCGATGTCGACGTCCCCGTGCTCGAACTGTGCTTGCGACAGGTCCAGCCGCACCCGCCCGTGCATGGATTCGACCTTGAGATGCCGCGGCACCCGCCAGACGCCCCGCCGTACGATCCGGCCGGCCGAGGCGCCGATGGTCGCAGAGCGGCCCGGCTCCTCGGCCGGAAGCGCGGCGACGGCGACCTCGAGATCCTGACGGGTTCTGGCGGCCAGCACCTGGTGCAGCTGCTCCTCCAGCTCGTCGTGCGAGAGGTATCCCCCGGTGTACGCCGCCTGGACGCGTTCCACAGCGGCGTTGCGGTCCACGTCCCCGATCGCGGGCGAGCGATCCTCTGGTACCGA
This sequence comes from Kribbella speibonae, assembly GCF_004331375.1. Taxonomy (NCBI): domain Bacteria; kingdom Bacillati; phylum Actinomycetota; class Actinomycetes; order Propionibacteriales; family Kribbellaceae; genus Kribbella; species Kribbella speibonae. The sequence goes on from NZ_SJKC01000008.1 coordinate 131,453, forward strand.
AGTCACGCAATCACTGTAGTGGCAGGCCGCGTTCACGCAGCTGGGTCCGCAGGTCCGCGGCACCGGTGAAGACCTCGGCGTCGAGTCCGACCGCGCGGGCGCCGTCGACGTTGTATGCCATGTCGTCGGTGTAGAACGTGCGCGCCGGGTTCAGCGCGAAGCGGTCGATCAGGATGCGGTAGATCTTCTCGTCCGGCTTCACCGTCTGCTCGACGCCGGACACGACCTCCCCGTCGAAACGGGTGAGGATCGGGAACGCCTCCTTGGCGACCTCCCACTTCTCGCCGGAGAAGTTCGTCAACGCGTACGTCGGTACGCCGAGCGACTGGAGCTCGGTGACGACCGCGGCGGTGTCCTCGAACACGCCCTTGACCATCTTCAGCCAGCCGGTGTCGTACGCCTCGATCCACTCGGCGTGCTCTGGGTGCAGGCTGGTCAGCTCGGCGACTGCCTCCGCCCACGGACGGCCCTCGTCCTGCTGGTGGTTCCAGGCCGGCGTGGCCACGTTCGTCAGGAAGTGCGTCCGCTGTTCCTCGTCCGGGATCAGTTCGGCGTACAGGTACGTCGGGCTCCAGTCCAGGAGGACCCCGCCGATGTCGAAGACCACTGCGTCGATCGTCCGCTCACTCATACCGGCAACCCTACGAGACCCGGCGCGAACGGCGCGGCGGCTTTCACCGTCCGAAGGACCGGGACGGTCTCGATCGCGGTGATGTGTTCGATCGCGCCGACGCGTTCGGTCAGGTAGGTGTGCAGGGCGTTCGGGCTCGCGCAGATCGCTTGCGCGACGAGGTTGGTCCGGCCGGTCGTCGCGGCGACGAACCCCAGTCCGTCGTGCCCGGCCAGCGCGCGACCGACCGCGTCGAGGTGGGCGGGTGGCACGGACAACCACAACATCGCACTCGTGGTGAAGCCGAGCGCGCCCGGGTCGACGTCCACGTCGAAGTAGATCGCACCACTCCCCTGCAACTCCTCCATCCGCCGCGCAACAGTCGCCGCCGACCACCCCGTCCGCACCGCAAGCTCCGCATGCGTAGCCCGCCCATCCGCACCCAGCCCCGCCAGCAACTTCCCATCCCCCACATCCAACGCCCGCACCGCACCACGTCCCGGAGTCCCGGCGGCCGCTCCCGTCCCGACCCCCGGCGCTCGGGAGCTTCTGAGTGCGCTCTCTTGAGCTGGGGTGAGGCTTTTCGCGCGGCCGCGCCAGGCGGTCGGCCCGCCGACGTACAGATGCAGCAGGTAGTGGGCCGACACCGAGGTGATGCCGGCCGTCCGCGGGATGTCGTGCAGGAGGAGCGCGTTCCCGTCGGACTGCGTCGCGTGCACGATCGACACAATCTCCGTACCGCCGGACGCCAGCTTGATCCAGCTCGTGTCGGACCGCCGCGACAGTGCCCCCGCAAGATCCTGCGCCGCATGCGGAACCGCGGTCAGCCGGAGCAGCCACTGCGACCGCCCCGCGAGCTCCGGATCCGGCAGGCCGATCACCCGCAGCCCCGCCTCGGCCCGCAGCCGATTGAACCGCCGCGCGACCGTCTGCGTGGACACGCCGAGCACCTCCCCGATCCGGCTGTACGGCGCCCTGCCGTCCAGCTGCAGCGCGTGTACCAGAGCCCGGTCGATCGCATCCACCATGGTGACGATCATCGCCCCAGACAGCCGTGTATGGAATATTCCAGCAAGATCCGTCCGCTGAATGGAAGATCATCAGCCCCAAGCTGATGGTGATGACATGACCAACAAACGATGGATCGGCCTGATCGCCCTCCTGGTCGCCGAGGCGATGAACCTGCTCGACGCGACGATCGTCCAAGTCGCGGCGCCCGTGATCCACACCGACCTCGGCGGCCGCACCGCGGACATCCAGTGGTTCAGCGCGGCGTACACCTTGCCGTTCGCCGCCTTGCTGATCACCGGCGGCCGACTCGGCGACCGCTTCGGCCGTCGGCGCCTGTTCCGCATCGGTGTGGCGGTCTTCGTCCTGACGTCGGCCGCCTGCGCACTCGCGACGGCTCCCGGCGAGCTGATCGGGTTCCGCGCGGTCCAAGGTGCCTCGGCCGCTCTGGTGATCCCGCAAACCATCGGCCTGATCAGGTCGAGCTTCACAGGCAGCGCCCTCTCGAAGGCGCTCGGCACGATCGGCCCGGTGATGGGCCTGGCCGGTATCTCAGGCCCGCTACTCGGTGGTTTCCTCACCGACGCCAGCTCCTGGCGAGTCGTCTTCCTCGTCAACGTCCCGCTCGGTATCGCCGTACTCGCCCTGTCGCACCTGCTCCCCGAATCCGCATCGCCGCAACCCCCACGGATCGACATCCTCGGAACCCTGCTGCTCACCGGCGGTACGGCGCTCGTCGTCTACCCGATCCTGCAGTCCCGCGACTGGTACCTGCTGGCAGCCGGCGTCGTGCTGCTCGCGCTATGTCTTCTGCGCAAGGCCCTGATCGAGGTCAGCCTGTTCGCACACCGCGGATTCGCGCCCGCACTGGTCACCTCGACGTTGTTCTTCGCGGTGATGAGCGGCCTGACCCTGGTCGTCGTACTGCATCAGCAACTGACCCTGCACCACAGCGTGATGCGCTCGAGCCTCGCGTTGCTGCCGTGGTCCGCGGCCACCGGTATCGCGTCGCTCGTCGCCGGCCAATGGCTGGTCACGCGACTCGGATCCCGCTTGATGTACGTCGGACTCGGCGTACTGCTCCTCGGTCTCGCGGCCGCGCCGTACGCGCTCCCGCCCGCGCTCGCCGTCGGCGGAGTAGGCGTCGGACTGTTCACGACCGCGTTCTTCACGGAGGCCTTGCACCGGGTCGGACCGCACGAGACCGGGTCCGCGGCCGGGCTGCTGAACGCGGTGCAGCAGTTCGGCGGAACGCTCGGGGTCGCGGCGTTCGGCTCGATCTTCCTGCGGCACCCGGCGACGCTCGACCGCGCGGTCTGGGTGGCGGTCGCGGTCGTCGCGGTGACGATCGCGACCGCTCACCTCATGCGGTCGCCGCGTTCGACTCGGCGCGGGCGTGCAACGCGGGAGCCAGTGAGTACTGGCCGATGAAGATCGCGACACCGAGTACGGCGCAGCCCAGCCACGTCGCGGTCGGGCCGAGGTGCTCGAGGGCGTTGGTGCCGGCCAGCGGACCGATCACGGTGCCGACGCCGAACGCCATACCGGACAGGCCCATGTAGCGCCCGCGCAGGTCGATCGGTGCGAGATCGGCGAACACCGCGCCGATGACCGCGGCGAATCCGATCTCCCCGAGCGTCCACACCACCACTGACATCCCGTAGCCCCACCAGGTGTCCACGAGCGCTCCCAGGCCGAACCCGAGCCCGACCACCAGCATCGAGCAGGCGAGCAGTTTCGGCCGGTCGAGCTTCGCCATCCAGCGGCCGAGGAACGGCTGGGCGAGCACGATCACCACGCCGTTCAACGCGATCACGAGCCCGTACGTCCGGGACGACAGACCGTCGCCCGCCATTGCCAGCGGCAACGTCGAGTAGCCCTGCATGTAGATGGTCGCGTAGCCGATCTGGATCAGGATCATCAGCAGGAACACCGTGTCGCGTGCGACCACCGGCAGCAGCGCCCGCCCGGCCGAGTCGTCCTCGGGCGCCGGGCGGCTCTCCGGCACCATCGTCCAGATCACCAGACCGGCGATCACCGAGGTGGCGGCATTCACCCAGAACAGCAGGCCGTACCCGAAGGAGGCGAGCACGCCGGCGCTGACGGTCGAGACGGAGAAGCCGAGGTTGATCGCCCAGAACAGGAGGCCGTACGCGCGGACCCGCTCGGTCGGCTGCAGCAGGTCCGCGACCGTCGCCTGGACCGCCGGGCGGAACAGGTCGCCCAGCAGGCCGACGAGGAAGGCGGTCACCCAGATCAGCACCATCGACCGGGCGGATCCGAGCAGGATCAGCGCGCCGCCGGTGCCGAAGAAGCAGATCAGCATCGTCACCCGGCGCCCGGCCCGGTCGGACAACCAGCCGCCGACGAGTTGCGCGCAGACCGATCCGGCGCCGACCGCGGCCGCGACGGCACCCGCCGTACCCGCGGAGAGGAGGCGGTCCTGGGTCAGGTACAGCACGAGGAACGGTTGCACGAAGCTGCCGAGCCGGTTGACCAGCTGGCACACCCACAACGCCCAGAAGGCCCGCGGCAGTGCGGTGGGCGTGGGGTTGCCAACGGCGATTGCGCTCATGGGTCAACTGTCCAGGCCTGCAGCGGTGTTGTCGACGATTAGGCTCAGGGCTAATCTGGCCCGGTGATCACGATCAGGCTGACCGCTGGGGACATCGGACGGATCCGGTTCGCGCTGTCGCCGGTCTGGGAGGCCGTGACGAGTGTGCGAGCGCTGAGCAACAACACCGCGCGCAGCGTGCACGGGCCGTGGCTGCAGAAGGTCCGGCCGACGATCGAGGGCGACGACCTGACGTTGCTCAGGGCCCTCATTCCGCCGGACGGCTACATCCCGGACTTCCTGACCCCGGCCCCGCCGCGCCGGTCGACGAGTCTGGAGTCGGGCCTCGCCGCGATCACCGCGACACCGCACGCCCTGGTCGCCGCCGAGCTCAGGAAGCTGTACGCCGAGAACCCGGACCCGGTGCTGCCCGCGCTGATCGCGCACCCGGCGAAGGCGCTGGACCTGATCACCACCGCGCTCGAGACGTACTGGCGCCGGGCGATCGAGCCGGACTGGCGGCGGATGCGATCGCTGCTGCAGGAGGATCTCGCGTTCCGGCTGGACGAGCTGGCGAGCGGCGGGATCGAGCGACTGTTCCGCAACCTGCATCCGTCGATCAAGTACGCCGGCGACCGCGTCGAGATCGACCGGCCGTTCTGCTGCGACGGCGAACCGATGACCGGGCAGGGTCTGCTGCTGGTGCCGTGCGTGTTCACCTGGCCGGCCGGGCTCGCCGTCACGGGCGCACCGCACGTGCCGACCATCACCTACCCGCCGCGCGGCCTCGGCCGGCTGTGGGAGGACCGCCAGGACACCACGGACTCACCCCTCGCCGACCTGGTCGGCCGCACCAGAGCCGCGATCGTCAGCCACCTAGACCTGCCGATGTCCACCACGCATCTCGCCCACCAGCTGGGCGTCACAGCCCCCACGCTCAGCGTCCATCTCAGCATCCTCCGCAACGCCGGCGTCGTCGCGTCCCGCCGCGACGGCCGCACCGTTCTCTATCACCGAACGTCACTCGGCAGCCAACTGCTCTCCGCCTCCACAACACTCGCGACGACGGCATGACCAAGGACAGCAACTTCAAGAAGGTCGTACGGCGGCACGCCCAGGAAACCGGTCAGCGCTACACCGAGGCGCTCACCGACCTCGTGGGTCTGGGCGACCGCATCTACCACGAACCGGACGCCGATCGGCTGCTCGCGCATCTTCGGAATCGCTACGGTATCGACGCGACCGCCGCGACGAAGCTCAGCGTGCACAAGACGTACGTGTTCCGCATCGACCGGAACGACGGCGACCCGTGGATCGCGCGCGCGTTCCCGCCCGCTCGGCCGCGCGCGGATGTCGAGGGCGACGCCGCGGTCCTGCGATTCCTTGAGCAGCACGACTACCCCGCGGAACGTCTCGCGGTCGACGACGCGGTGTCCGACTTCGACGGGGGCGCGGTGCTCGTCACCGAGTTCGTCGACAACACCCCGCTTCCGGACGGCGAGGGGTTCGCGATCATGGCCGATCTGCTCGGACGGCTGCACGCGTTGCCGTTCGACGAGTCGGTCAGCCGGCCGGGTGGGGCCAGCGGTGAGGACCCCCGCCGGATGGGGACGCCAAGGCAAGATCTGCTGGCCGGCTTGGCCTTTCTCGACGCCGTGGACACGAAGGTCGCGGCAGCCGACCGCGAGCGCTTCGAGCGGCTGCGCGACCAGGTGCGCTCCGCGGACGACGGCGACGGTCTGCCCGAGGGCCTGCTGCACGGCAATCTCCTGCACGCTCCCGATCACGCCGTAATGGGCAAGAACGGGCCGGTGGCAATCAACTGGAAGGCGTCCGGGCGTGGACCGCGGCTGGCCGACCTCGCCTTCCTGCTGTGGGGAACCGGCAACTGGGCTCCCTCGCGAAGCACGAACCAGGAGCGCGTCGACGCCGTCGTCACGGCGTACCGCAAGCACGTCGAGCTGACCGACGAGGAACTCGACCGACTCGAAGGCGTGATGTACATCAGGCCGCTCTACCTGGTGTGCTTCGGCTACCGGCGCGACCTGCTCAAGGGCGTGCCGTTCGACGAGTGGTGGTTCCTCGAGCCGTCGGAGTACTTCACCTCGACCGCAGCCGCAACGAGAGCCGCGTCCCGCCGCTAGCCGAAGCTCGGTGGGTCGACCTGGATCCGGACCGTGCCGGGGTTCTTCTTGGTGGTGCGCGCCGACTGGGACTCCTTCAGGGAGCGGACGAGCGTGGTCCCGTGGGCCCGCGGAGTCCGGACGACGGCCCGGACGGTTTCGTCGTCGAGGTCGACCGGCCCGAGGACCTCGAGTCCGGCGGACGGCGGCATCAGGTCGCGGAGGCGCATGACAAGGTCGTTGACCGATTCGGCCGGGCCGGTGAGTTCGGCGAGTTTGGCGGCCGGAGCGAGCCGGGCGGTACGGCGTTCCTCGATCTCGCGAGCGGCGTACCCCTCGGGGCTCCACCGCACGATCGCCTGCAGCGGCAGCGCCGACGGGTCGCCGACCAGGATCACCATCCCGCCGGCACTTGCCGGCCGAACCAGAGCGGCGGCGTTGAACCAACGGCGTACCGCCTCCTCAGCCGCCCGGAGGTCGGGGCGGGCGAGCATCAGCCAGGTGTCGAGGAGCAGCGCCGCGCTGTACCCGCCCTCGGCCACCGGCTCGGCCCCCGGTGTGCTGACGACCAGCGCCGGCGCGTCCGGTACGACATCGAGCACGTTGTCGCCGCCCGACGTCCGCACCACGATCCCGGGGAACGCGCGCCCGAGTTCCTCCGCCGTACGACGTGCGCCGATGACCGCCGCCCGCATCCGGGTGTCCCCGCACTCCGGGCACCGGTGATCCGCCGCCGGACGGCCGCACACGCTGCAGCTGGCCGGCCCCGATCCCCCGGTACGGCGCAAGGTCCCGCCGCAGGTGGAGCACCGCGAAGGCGCCCGGCAGGTCTGGCACACCAAACTCGGCAAGTACCCCGCGCGCGGCACCTGCACCAGCACCGGCCCGGTCCGCAGGCCTTCGCGCGCGATCTCGAACGCCCGGGACGGCAACCGCGCCGCGCGCGCCGACGGGTCGCGCGCCAGATCGATGTCCGACTCCCCCGCGATGTGCACCGACGGCGCCGCCGCCCGCGTCACCTTCCGGTCCGCGATCAGCTCGTGCGCGAACCCGGACTCCAGCACGGCCGCCGCCTCCGCGGACCGCGCGTACCCACCGAGCAACGCCGCGCACTTCTGCCGGAACGCCCGCAGCAGCAGGACTTCCCGGGCATTCGGGTACGGCGCGCGCGGCTCGGCGTACGACTCGTCGCCGTCGTCCCACATCGCCACCAGCCCGAGATCCGTCACCGGAGCGAACGCCGCCGCCCGCGTCCCGATCACCACCCGCGCACGGCCGTGCAACGCGGACAGAAACGCCCGATAGCGGGCCGTCGGACCCAGATCCGCGGACAACGTGACAAACCCGGACTCCCCCAGCACCTCGGCGCACGCGGCCGCGAGGCGCTCGAGATCACGGGCGTCCGGAGCCAACAGGAGCGCGCCCCGCCCTGACGCCGCGGCCGCGGCCTGAGCGAAGGCGAGCGGCCAGTCAGCACCCGGCACTGCGGTCCAGACCGCCCTCGGCGCCTCGCCCCGTGCGACCGCGTCCAGAAAGCCAGGGGGGTACGGCGCCCACTCCGACCGGGACGTCGACACCGGCGGGCGCGGCGGCTGATCGCAGCGCAACGACTCGCCCTCGACCTTCGCGTGCCGCGGCGGGACCGCGAGCCGCGTCACGTCCGCGAGCACCCCGGCGTACCGATCGGCGACCGCCCGGCAGAGGTCCGCGATCTCCGGCGTCAGCACCTGCTCGGGTGACACGACCTTGCGGAGCCGGACCAGCTTGCCGTCGTGGTCCGACGCGTCGAGCCGCTCCAGCACGAACCCGTCGAGGTCCTTGCCGGCGAACCGCACCTTCACCCGGGCACCGGGCTGCGCGGCCGCGGCCAGGTCGTCCGGCACGAGATAGTCGAACGGCCGGTCGAGATGCGGGAGCGAGACGTCGACCGCGATCCGGGCCACCGGCAACGTCGTGGTGATCTCGGCCGGTTCCTTGGTGCGGGACTTGCGAACGGTGTCGCGCAGCAGCGTCAGCTGCTCCGGCGAATCTCCGTTCGATGTCACTGAGGAATGCTAGAGCAGCGGGCCGACAGTGCGCTGACGCACTGCCGACCCGCTGTGGACAACTACTTGCTGACCGCTGCCTTGAGGGCCTCGACGCGGTCTGTGCGCTCCCAGGTGAAGTCCCCGCCGGTGCGGCCGAAATGGCCGTTCCGCGCGGTCTGGGCGTAGATCGGCCGGAGCAGTTCCAGGTCGCGGATGATCGCGGCCGGGCGCAGGTCGAAGACCTCCCGGACCGCGTCGGCGATCTTGCCGACGTCGACCTTCTCGGTGCCGAACGTGTCGACGTAGAAGCCGACCGGCGCGGCCTTGCCGATCGCGTACGCGACCTGGCACTCGACCCGGTCCGCGAGCCCGGCCGCGACGATGTTCTTCGCCACCCAGCGCATCGCGTACGCCGCCGACCGGTCCACCTTCGACGGGTCCTTGCCGGAGAACGCGCCACCACCGTGCCGCGCCATGCCGCCGTACGTGTCGATGATGATCTTCCGTCCGGTCAGCCCGGCGTCGCCCATCGGGCCGCCGATCTCGAACCGGCCGGTCGGGTTCACCAGCAGCTTGTAGTCGGCCGCGTCGATGTCGAACTGCTCCAGCACCGGGTCGACGACGTGCTTCTTGATGTCCGGCGTCAGCATCGACTCCAGGTTGATGTCCGCCGCGTGCTGGCTGGACACCACCACGGTGTCGATCCGGACCGCCTTGTCACCGTCGTACTCGACCGTGACCTGGGTCTTGCCGTCCGGCCGCAGGTACGCCAGGGTGCCGTTCTTGCGGACCTCGGCGAGCCGCTCGGACAGCCGGTGCGCGATCGTGATCGGCAGCGGCATCAGCTCCGGCGTCTCGTTGGACGCGTAGCCGAACATCAGTCCCTGGTCGCCTGCCCCCTGCAGGTCCAGTGCGTCCTGGGACGCGTCCGAACGCGTCTCGTACGCCGTGTCGACACCCTGCGCGATGTCCGCGGACTGGCTTCCGATGGCGACCTGCACCCCACAGGACGCGCCGTCGAAACCCTTCAGGGACGAGTCGTAGCCGATCTCGAGGATGCGCGACCGCACGATCCCCGGAATGTCGACGTACGCCGTCGTGGTGACCTCACCCGCGACGACGACCAGACCCGTGGTGATCAGGGTCTCGACCGCGACCCGGCTCTTCGGGTCCTCGGCCAGCAACGCGTCGAGGATGGAGTCGCTGATCTGGTCAGCGATCTTGTCCGGGTGACCTTCGGTCACGGACTCGGACGTGAAAAGGCGCCTCGCCACAGTTCTCCCTCGGATTCCTCTTGTGCCGCCCGGTTGCGCGTTGGCACAGCCGCACGATCCCCCCATGCACCGGCGGTTGGCGATGCATCTTGGGAAGTATGCCAGCAGTTTCCACCCGCGTCCCGGTGACGCTCCGAATTCATCCAGGATACGAGATTCCTGATCACATTCTGGACGATCGGCCCTGGTTCAGGCGTGCGGGCCGACCGTCACGTCGCCGAGTGTGAGCGACGGCGCACAACCAAGGATCGCAGCCAACCGGTCCACCTCGGCGTCCAGCAGAGCGCGGCGGCGCCGGTTCAGCGGGGTCAGCGCCTCGACCGTGACCTGCAGCTTCCGGCCCGCCTTTTTCTGGTGCCAGACACCGGCCACGATGCCGTCGACGAGCAGCAGCGGATAGTTCCCGGCCTGGCCGCGGGCGGTCGCCCGCTCGAACGCCTTCCCCGGGAAGAGCAGTTCGCGCGGGTAGCTGCCGACGCCGTACGCATCGAAGTACGGCAGCAGCCGGACACCCTCCGCGCGCTCGTCGGGAAACTCGTCGTCGCCAGGCGCGACGTATGCGATCTCCCCGTTCAGCAGGACCTGAGGCAGACCGTCGAAGTACGGCTTGACCGTGGTCAGCGTCGCACTCAGCCAGCGGGCGAACTGCTGCGGTGTCGCCGGACCGTAGGAGTACAGATACCGGTGCAGGAGCTCGGTGAGCGCCTTCTCCGCGGGCATCGGCTCGAACGGGCGGAGCCGATGCGGATTCGAGTACGTCGTGAGTCGGCCGCGCATCGGCCCGTGACAGAGGACGCCGGCATGCGCCGCGAGGTACACCGCCTGTCGCCAGCGGGCCCAGGCGCCCTGGAACGCCGGGATCGTCGGCGTCCGCGCCCACTCACCGGTACGCCGTACGACCTCCTCCGTGAGCTCGTCGACGGTCAGGTCGGCGTCGGCGAGTGCTTCACCGATCGCGGCCACGACCTGGTCGAGTTCGTCCGGCGTCATCCGGATCGGTTCCGGCTGCTGGCCGCCCCCTGGCAGCGCCGACAGCGCACCGGTCCACATCGGCAGGTCGTCGAGCGGCAACAGGTGCACGGTCCCCCGCGGACCGAACGTCTTCACCAGCCCTTCGTCGCCCTGCACCGACTCCCGGTTCGCGCCGTCAACGCGCACTGCCACGGACACGTCACCCGCGGCCGCGATCTGCGCATGCGCCCCGCACATCGCCCGGACGGCGTCAACGGGCGTCTCCGCGGCCTCGGTCAGGAAGTGCCGCCGCATCCGCCGCGCCACCACGGCCGTCCAGGTGATCTCCATACGCTCAGCCTAGGAGGGAAAGCGGACAGCTTCTGTCCTCTGCAAAATCCGGAGCCGTTTGCGGCGAGGTGAGGCAAGCTGACGTCATGACCACGACCATCCGGACCGCGATCACCGACGCCGACTACGAAGCCTGGCGCGCGGTGCGGATCGCGGTGCTGCCGTACGAGCGCTGCCCGACTCTCGCCGAACTGCGTGAACTCGACCGCCCCGGCCGGCTGATGGTGCTGGCCGAGGTCGGCGGTGAGGTGGTCGGCAGCGGGATGGCCGATCGTTCCGGCGACGGCGAGCGGGAAGCGCTGATGCCGCGGGTGCACCCGGATTTCCGCCGCCGCGGAGTGGGCACCGCCCTGCTGCGGGTGCTCGCCGAGCATGCCGTTGCCCAGGGCTATGACATGGCCGGGGCGAGTGTCGACGACGAGGAGTCCCGGCTGTTCGCCGAGCGGTTCGGCTTCAAGGAAGCGAATCGGGAGGTCGAACAGGTACGGCAGATCGGCGACGAGCCGTGGCCGGCGCCGCCGACGGAGTACACGATCGTGTCGGTCGCCGAACGCCCGGAGCTGTGGGCCGCGGCCTACCACCAGGTCGCGCTGCCGACGTTCCCGGACATGGACCATCCGAGCGCGCTGAAGGTTTCCGCGGACGAGTGGGAGAAGGAGTGGATCAACGATCCGGCCGCGATGTTCGTCGCCGTCGCGGGTGACGAGGCGATCGGCGTCGCGGGCCTGATGCTCGACTCCGATCGCCCGGAGCGCGCGGAGGTCGCCTACACCGCCGTACGCCGGGAATGGCGTGGCAAGTCGGTCGCCGCGACCCTCAAACGCACCAGCATGGCGTGGGCCGCCGACCACGGCATCACCGAGATCTACACCTGGACCCAGCGCGGCAACGACGCGATGCGCCGCCTCAACGAACACCTCGGCTTCACCTACGGCATCACCAGCATCAGCCTCCGAGCCCCACTGCCGCTGAGCTTCGACTAGGTCCTGAAGCGGAAGACCTGCCGCGAACCGCCCTCCGGACCGTCCTCCGCGGGCTCGGCCGGCACGAACCCGAGCCGCTCGTAGAACACGCGCGCCCCGCTGGTCACCGCCCCCGGATGATCCGCACCGAAGGTCACGACCTCGACGACGTCTCCCTCGGCGAGCCCTCGGCCCACGGTGAGCCGGTCGATCACCGCGTCCATCAGCTGCCGCCCGACACCACGGCCGCGCGCCTGCTCAGAGATCACCAGCCAGTGCACCGCGAACCGCGGCGACGCCCCACCGAACAGCACCGCTCCAGCCAACTGATCCGCGTCCGACGCCACCAGTGCGCGGTCGTCGGCGATGTGCTTGTGGAGCGCCCGATGGAAGCCCGGCTCGGCGACCATCGGACCGAACCAGTGCTCGACCTCACCGGCCAACTGTAGGAACGCCGGTACGTCATCCTCGGTGGCCGGTCGGACCGTGGTCACGACCAGTGCGTGGCGACGAGGTTCCAGATGACGCCGGCCAGGGCGTCTTTGCTGCCCGAGGGGACGGGGAGGGCGTTGCCGTCGCGGTCGAGGATGACGGCCTCGTTGACGTCGCTGCCGAAGACCTTGCCGCCGGAGACATCGTTGACGACCAGGAGGTCGCAGCCCTTGCGTTCCAATTTGGCGCGACCTAGCTCCAGGACGGTGTGGTCGGCGTCGCCGGTCTCGGCGGCGAACCCGACGATCACCTGATCGGTACGGGACCGGTCGTGCGAGATCGTCTGCAGGATGTCCGGGTTCTGGATCAGGCTGACCGCGGGCACCGAGCCGTCGGCGGTCTTCTTGATCTTGTGCTCCGCGACATCGGCCGGGCGGAAATCGGCCGGGGCGGCGGCCATCACGATCGCGTCCGCGTCGGCGGCCCGCCCGGTGATCTCGTCGTACAGGTCGCGGGTGCTGGTGACCGGGACGACCTGGACGCCGGCCGGGTCGGGCAGCTCGGAGTTCGCCGCGACCAGGGTGACCTTGGCGCCGCGGGCGGCCGCGATCCGGGCCAGGGCGTAGCCCTGCTTACCGGACGACGAGTTGCCCAGGTACCGCACCGGGTCGAGGTGCTCGCGGGTCCCGCCGGCGCTGATCAGCACATGCTTGCCGGTCAGGTCGGCGACCGACTGGCCGGCCGCGCGGGCGGCCTCGTCGGCGAGCATCAGCTGGCTGATCGCGAAGATCTCCGACGGCTCCGGCAGCCGGCCGCGGCCGGTGTCGGCGCCGGTCAGGCGCCCGACGGCCGGGTCGAGGACCGTGATCCCGCGGGCGCGCAGCGTCGCGACGTTCGCCTGGGTCGCCGGGTGCTCCCACATCTCGGTGTGCATCGCGGCCGCGAACAGGATCGGGCAGCGCGCCGTGAGCAGGGTGTTCGTGAGCAAGTCGTCGGCGAGCCCGTGGGCGGCCTTGGCGATCAGGTTCGCGGTGGCGGGCGCCACCACGACCAGTTCGGCCGCCTTGCCGATCCGGACATGCGGCACCTCTTGCACATTGTCGAACGGATCGGCGGTCACCGGCTGCCCGGACAGCGCCGCCCAGGTCGCCGCGCCGACGAACTCCAGCGCGGCCGCCGTCGGCACCACCCGCACGCTGTGCCCGGACTCGGTCAGCCGGCGGAGCAGATCACAGACCTTGTACGCCGCGATCCCGCCGCCGACGCCCAGCACCACGTTGGGCCGGTGCTTGGGAACGACGTCAGCCCCCGGACCATGCTCGGTTCCGGGGGTCTGGTCACCGGTTGCGGACATCTGCGCGGACTCCGTTCCCGGTCGTCTGTTCTAGGTGACTACTCGGACTTCTCCGCGGCCGCCGCTTCCGCCTCGGCCTCGGGGTCGATGTCGGTGCAGGTCAGCACGCCCTCGTTGATCTCGCGCATCGCGATCGACAGCGGCTTCTCCTGGACGTGCGTCTCGACCAGCGGTCCGACGTACTCCAGCAGGCCCTCGCCGAGCTGCGAGTAGTAGGCGTTGATCTGCCGCGCGCGCTTGGCCGAGTACAGCACCAGCTTGTACTTGGAGTCGGTGCGGGTGAGCAGGTCGTCGATCGGCGGGGAGGTGATGCCGATGGCGACGGGCTGGTTGCCAGACAAGGTCAGCTCTTTCCAGAGATGGAGGGTGATCGAATCAACTTTACCAACTGATCGGCAGCCTCCCGAACCGAGGCGTTGACGATCGTCACGTCGAACTCCTTCTCGGCCGCCAGCTCCAGTACGGCGGTCTCCAGGCGGCGCTCCCGCTCCTCCTGGGTCTCGGTGCCGCGGCCGACCAGCCGGCGGACCAGTTCGTCCCAGCTCGGCGGCGCCAGGAACACGAACTGGGCCTCCGGCATCGTCTCGCGGACCTGACGCGCGCCCTGCAGGTCGATCTCGAGCAGGGCCGGCCGCCCGCCGGCGAGCTTGTCGAGGACCGGCTGCTTCGGCGTGCCGTAGCGGGCCGCCTTGTGCACCACCGCCCACTCCAGCAACTCGCCGTCGGCGATCATCCGGTCGAACTCGGCGTCGGAGACGAACAGGTAGTGCACGCCGTGCACCTCGTTCGGCCGGGGCTTGCGGGTGGTCGCGGACACCGAGATCCAGATGTCCGGGAACCGCTCGCGGATCTCCGCCGCGACCGTCCCCTTGCCCACCGCGGTCGGTCCGGCCAGCACGGTCAGCCGCGCCGGGCCGTCGTCGGCCGGTCCCGGCGCGTTCGGAACATTCTGCGAGTGCGTGGTCATCGTCACACCAGTGTCCAACGAGCCGGGGCGGATTTCGGTCTGGCTCACTCGGCGAATTCGCGCTCGAGCGCGGCGATCTGGTTCGAGCCGAGGCCGCGCACCCGCCGCGTCTCCGAGATCCCCGCGCGCTCCATGATCTGCTGCGCGCGGACCTTGCCGACGCCCGGGATGCACTGCAGCAGCTGGCTGACCCGCATCTTGCCGATGACGTCGTTCTTCTGCCCCTCGTGGAGCACCTCCGTCGGAGACGCTCCCGAGTGCCGGATCCGGTTCTTGATCTCGGCTCGTTCACGCCGCGCCGCCGCGGCCTTGTCCAGAGCGGCCGCACGCTGCTCCGGGGTCAAAGAAGGAAGTGGCACCGTTTCACCTGTCCCGTTGTATGGCTTCGCAAGGGAACCTAACACGGGTTCAGCCCGTGGTCGGGTGCTGGTGGAACAGAGTCGTGGGGGAAGCGGGCGATTGGAACGATCAGTTGATCAGTTCAGTGCCGGGAGGTCGACCTTGCAGCTGTCCTTGGCCTGGCTGGTGATGTTCTTGTACGCCGTCATCACGCTGCCGGTCTGCTTGCTCAGCTCGGCCAGCTGGGTGGCGTCCGTACCGGCCTTCTGGGCCTTCTCCGCGAACGCGACGACGACACCCCAGTCGTCCTTCACGTCCTTCGGCGCGGACTCCTGGAGCTTCTTGGCGTCGTCCAGGATCTTCACGTAGTCGACCGGCTTCTGCGGGTCGACGTCGACTGCCTTGGCGGCGTACTTGGCGAGGTCCACGCAGTACGCCTGCTCGTCGGTGCAGGCAGTCAGCACACCTGCGGTTGCGGCCATGGTCGCGATAACGGCGAGAGAGCGCTTCACGATGTTCACGCTACAGGCTGGCAGGACTACCGGGCGAAACCGAGGCACGCGCTGGTGGGACGGAACGGGCAGAGCCGTCCCACCAGGCTGCGCCTACGGCAGATCAGCTACCGGCGCCCGGCAGGTCGATCTTGCAGGTGTCCTTCGCCTGCTTGCTGATCGCCTGCATCGCCGGAGTGATCTTCTCGCCGTCAGCCTTCGCCAGTTCGACCAGCTTGTTCGTGTCGCCCTTGGCCGCCTGCGCCTTCTCGGCGTAGTCGATGACGACCTTCCAGTCGTCCTTGATGTCGTCCGGCGCCGACTTCGAGACCTTCTTCGCCTGGTCCAGCATCTTGCCGACCTGATCGGCGTTCTTGATGTCGAGGTCCTTCGAGGAGTCGACGTAACCCTTCAGGTCACCGCAGTAGTCGCCACCCGAGCAGGCAGTCAGGGCGCCAACACTCATCGTCACTACGGCCGCGAGGGCTGCCAGCTTCCGCATCGTGTTCCTTCACTGTGTCACGCGGGAAGACCGTGGCTCCCCGTCCGCCGACACCTTTCCGAACGCCGGGGTCACCGCGAGCTCCGGCACGCCGTGAACAACATCGCACCCACCGACTGGAACCCGGTTGTGATCTGCCGCGTCGCCACCGAAGGAGATCGCCACGGCGTTCGCGGAAACGATGACGAAGATCGCGATCCAGTCCAGCACGGCCAGCTGCTGCTGCAGTACGACGAGCCCGACGAACGCCGCGAGTACTGGGTTCACGCTCATGAAGACGCCGAAGAACTGCGCCGGGACGCGGCGCAACGTCAATAGATCAACGAGGAATGGAACCGCGGACGACAGCACACCCGCCACCAGCGCGTACGACGCCGCGGCAAGCGTCGGCGGATGATGCAGCAGTACGACCACGCCGATCGGGACGTACGCGAGCCCCGACAACGCCGCCGCCGCGGCCGAACCCGTTGCGCCCGGCAACTCTCGCCCGACCTTCCGGTTGAGCAGGATGTAGAACGCCCAGCACAGCGCGGCGAGCAGACCGAGCCCGATCCCGACATAGTCGGTCGTTGCCTGCGGCCGCGCCAGCAGAACCACGGCCGGTGCGGCAACCAACGCGCAGACGAGGTCGAGTACGCGCCGTGATCCCAGAAGCGCAACGGCCAACGGGCCCAGGAATTCGAGCGTGACAGCCAGCCCCAGGCCGACCCGGTCGATGGCGGTGTACAGGGACAGGTTCATCACGGCGAAGACCGCCGCCAGCCCGACGACCAGGCGCCATTGCGGGGCCGTGATCGATCGCAGCCGCGGTCTTCCGACCGCGAGCAGCACGATCGCCGCGACCCATTGCCGGATCGCCACCACGCCCGCCGGACCGATCACCGGGAATGCCAGCGCCGCCACCGACGCACCGACCTGCGTCGACAGCCCGCTCCCGAGCATCATCACCACACCGACCAACCGTTCTCGCCTCACGATCACGAGAGTCCGCCCGGCAGCGGCTGGCGCAAAATGCACCGGGCCGCCGATCTATACGCTGGAGTCATGGATATCCGGCAGCTGCGGTGCCTGGTCGAGATCGTCGACTCGGGCACCTTCACCGACGCCGCGATCGAGCTGGGGATCTCGCAGGCCGCGGTGTCCCGCAACCTGCTGGCCCTGGAACGCGAACTCGGCGTCCGCCTGCTGCACCGGACCAGTCGTTCGCTCACCCCGACCACCGCCGGCGTCCGGGTGCTCGCACGGGCGCGGCACATCCTCGCGGAGATCGACGAACTCGTGACCGAGGCAACGAGCGGTCACACCCGTTTGCGGGTCGGCCACGCGTGGTCGGCGTTCGGGAGCCGCACCCGCGAGTTCCAGCGGCAGTGGGCGGCCGAGCACCCCGGTGTCGAACTGCAACTGATCCGCACCAACACCGCGACCGGCGGGCTCGCCGAGGGCCTGTGCGACCTCGCGGTCGTGCGCAGTCAGCTCGAGGTACGGCGCTTCGGGCACGTGCTGCTGACACAGGAACGGCGGTACGGCGTTCTCCCCGCAGACGACCCGCTGGCACGCAAGAGAGCGCTCACTCTCGATCAGCTGCGCGATCGCACGCTCGTCATCGACCGCCGTACCGGGAGCACCACGGTCGATCTGTGGCCCGCGGACGCACGGCCGAAGATCGAGCTCACCCACGACGTCGACGACTGGCTGGCCGCGATCTCGTCCGGCCGGTGCGTCGGCGTGACGCCCCAGGCGACCACGACGCAGTACCGGCGGGACGGGGTGGTGTACCGCCCGCTGCGGGACGCGCCGCCGGTCGACGTCCACCTGATCTGGCATCGGGAGGACCCGCATCCCGCGACGCAGGCCGCCGTCGACCTCCTGATCGCGCTCTACCGGGAGTCGAGCACCCCGAGCAGGTGACGGCGATCGCCGGCCTTCCACAGCAGGTTGCGCACGCGATCGATCCCGCCGACGGGCCAGCGGTCCGCGATCCGGCGTACCTCCGGGTCCTGGATCGCGGCGGACAGCGCTCCAGGGAAGTCACCCCAGACGACCTCGAACGGCCGGTCCCACATCCGCTCGACGCCGAGCTCGACAGGTGCGGTGATCGCGAGCCGGTTGTGCAACTCCCCCACGGCCCGGTAGACCGCAGAGAGCGCTCTCTCGCGCTCTTGCCAGGTTTCCGCGCGGAGTACGTCGCGGAGCAGCGGGCCGATCGCCGGACCACAGGAGAGGCGAGCGAACGCCGTACCGAACCACTTGGAGTACGGCGCGTAGGTGCGCTCCAGCAGGAAGCACAACTGCATCAGATCCTGGACGAGCTGTGCGCCGACCAACGTCGACCCGAGCTCGTCGCCGACGTACCCGACGCGGCCGACGAGATTCATCTCCGGATGCACACGCCACCAGGCGGTGATCATCAGGTACCGCCAGACGTCGTCCGGGTAGTACGCGAGCCGATCGCGGACCGCCTGGAGGCCGAGGTCGTCGTGGAAGACGCCCCCGGCCGTGTGCTGCCGCAGAATCGACTCGGGAAACGTCAGCCAGTCCTCGGGCGTCAGCGTGCCGTCGACGTCGAACCCCAACTGATCCAGGAAATACTGCCGCAGCGTGTGGACCTCCACCAGCGCCGGCCGCCCCTCGAAGGCGTCGGGCACCTCGAGCCGAAGCTCCACACCGTCCTCGACGAACAACAGGACGCGGGCCTCGCAGTTGTGGTCCGTCGACATGTCGTCGTCGAACCCGAGCACCTCCGACCCGCGCCCCATCAACCCCGCACTGTGCGGCACGTCGACGATCGGCCCGACAACCTCGCTGTAGAACCTGCGGCACAACCCCAACCCCGAACCCATGCCGACGAAGATCGCATACCCGGCCTTGTTCTGCAGCTCATCAGGCCATGTCGGCCTCCGGTGGGGTTATCCGGGTCTTGTGACTGAAGGTGGGTGCACCGGAGCCGTCGAGTCGTGGGCTTTGGCGCTCACCCGCAGCCTCGATCCACGACTCGGGGATTCGAGGGGCAACCAAACGCCACGACTCGGCGGATCGGGCGGGACAGGTTGTGGTGGACTGGGCCGTCCCTGATGCCGGCGCGCCGCAGGCGCCGGCGCGGGGTGTAGCTGTGCGGTGAGCTGTCGTGGTGGGGAGAGAAATGGTCACTCGGTGCACCTTTGTTTCCCCGCACCTGGAGTACCGCGCCGAACCCAAGCAGCAATCCTCCCCCGCCCAGGGCTGACCGGCGCGGCGACGCCGGGCGGGACAGGTTCCGTGGCGCGGTTGGGCGTTAGTAGCCGAGGACCGTGCGGTAGGCGTCGTTCGTGCGCGCGGCGGCGTCCTGGAGGGCGGTGGCGTCGGGGCCGGCTCCGAGGATTTCCCGGGAGCTGGACGGTACGACGTTGCGCACCGCGGACCCGAAGACCTCGGTGAGACCCTCGGCCGTGCCGCCCTGGGCGCCGAGACCGGGTGCGAGCAGCGGGCCGTTGATGTCCAGGTTCTCATCGGTGGAACTGATGGTGGCGCCAACGACCGCGCCGAAGGACCCGAGGCCGTCGGCGTCGGCGTTCAGCGCCCGCAGACCGTCGAGGACCGCGCCGGCCACCGTCGGGCCGTCGGCGGTGCGGGCCGACTGGAACTGCGGGCCCTCCGGGTTCGAGGTGAGCGCGAGCACGAACAACCCCGCTCCCGCCTCCCGGGCCTCGTCGATCGCCGGCTGCAGCGAGCCGAACCCGAGGTACGGGCTGACCGTCAGCGCATCGCACGCCAGCGGCCCCTTCTCCGCCAGGTACGCCGACGCATACCCGGCCATCGTCGTACCGATGTCGCCGCGCTTCGCGTCGATGATCACCAGCGCCCCGGCCTCGCGCAGCCGGATCGTCGCCTGCTCCAGAACGGCGATCCCGGCCGACCCGAAGCGCTCGAAGAACGCGGACTGCGGCTTGAACACCGCGACCCGGTCGGCGAGCGCGTCCACGACGCCGTACGTGAACGACGCCAGGCCCTCGGCGGTGTCGGGCAGGCCCCAGGCGTCGAGCAGGTGCGCGTGCGGGTCGATGCCGACGCACAGCGGCCCGCGCGTGTCCATCGCGACCCGCAGCCGGCCGCCGAACGGTTTCGCAGACATGTCGCTCCCGAAGGTCTCGTTGCTCATGGCAATCTCCTGTTGATCTGCCGGATCAGCCCCGGCCCTCGATAGATCAGTCCGCTGTACACCTGGACGAGGCTGGCGCCCGCGTCGAAGAGGCGGGTCGCGTCCGACGGGTCGACGATCCCGCCGACTCCGATCACCGGGAGCGCTCCCGCGGTCTCGGCGTGGATGTGCGCGACGACCTTCGCCGAGGTCTCGGCGAGCGGCCGCCCGGACAGGCCGCCGGTCTCCCCGGCCAGCGGGTGTCCCGCGACGCCCGCCCGGTCGATCGTCGTGTTGGTGGCGATGATTCCGGCGACGCCGGCGCCGGTGCAGACCTGGAGCAGCTCGTCGATCGCCGACGTGGTCAGATCCGGCGCGATCTTCACCAGGATCGGCTTCGGAGCCAGCCCGGCGACGGTCAGCGCGGCGGCCTCGGCGTGCAGCGCGGTCAGCAGCTCGCGGAGGTGTCCGGCGTCCTGGAGAGAGCGCAGTCCAGGGGTGTTCGGCGAGGAGACGTTGACCGCGAAGTAGTCGCCGTACCGGTAGAGGCGGCGCAGCGAGGTCACGTAGTCCTCGACCGCGTCCTCCAGCGGCGTCACCTTCGACTTCCCGATCGAGATGCCGAGCGGATAGCCGAGGTCGCCGTACGCCGCCAGTCGCGCGGCCAGCGCAGCCGATCCGAGGTTGTTGAACCCCATCCGGTTGATGACCGCCTCATGCTCCACGAGCCGGAACAGGCGGGGCTTCTCGTTGCCGGATTGCGGATGTGCCGTCACGGTCCCGACCTCGACGAAGCCGAACCCGATCGCGGGCCACGCCCGCAGCGCGATCCCGTTCTTGTCCATCCCGGCCGCCAGCCCGACGGGTGAGGGGAACCGGACGCCGAACACGGTGCGGGCGAGGCCCGAGCCGCCGAAGGCCCGGGCGCCGATCGTCGCCGCGCCCGGGATTCGGCCGAGGAGCTGGAGGGCGCGGAGGGTTTGCTCGTGGGCGATCTCTGCGTCACCGCGACCGATCCGGTACAGAACCGGCCGGACGAAGCGCTCGTACGCCGAGCGCCCCGCCGCCGGTCGCGCGGGCAGCTGCCGCTCAGACACCGCGGATCCTCGGGACCCAGTCCTGCAGCGAGCGGACGCCGATGTCGCCGGTGCGCTGTGCCTCGATGCCCTGGACCGCGGCCGCGAGGCCCTGCACGGTGGTGATGCACGGGATGTTCCGCGCCACCGCCGCACTGCGGATCTCGTACCCGTCGATCCGCGGCGAGCCGCCCTGGGTGATCCCGATCGGCGTGTTGACGATCAGGTTCAGCTCACCGTCCTGGACCATCTGGACGATCGTCGGCTCACCGTTCGGGCCCGGGCCCTGGCTGCTCTTGCGGACCGTGACCGCCTCGACGCCGTTGCGCCGCAGAACGTCCGCGGTGCCTTCGGTCGCGTAGATCTGGTACCCGAGATCGGCCAGCCGCTTGACCGGGAAGATCATGTGCCGCTTGTCCCGGTTCGCGACCGAGACGAACACCTTCCCGTCCGCGGGCAGCGGCTGCGACGCCCCGGCCTGCGACTTCGCGAACGCCGTACCGAAGGTCTCGTCGATGCCCATCACCTCGCCGGTGGACTTCATCTCCGGCCCGAGCACCGTGTCGACCGACCGGCCGTCGACGGTCCGGAACCGGTTGAACGGCATCACGGCCTCCTTGACCGCGATCGGCGTCGTCGTCGGCAGCGTCCCGCCGTCTCCCGTCGCCGGCAGCATGCCCTCGGCCCGCAGCTCGGAGATGGTTGCCCCGAGCATCACCCGGGCCGCGGCCTTGGCCAGCGGCGTCGCGGTCGCCTTCGACACGAACGGCACCGTCCGGGACGCCCGCGGGTTGGCCTCCAGCACGTAGAGGACGTCGCCGGCGAGCGCGTACTGCACGTTCAGCAGGCCCCGGACGCCGACACCGCGGGCGATCGCCTCGGTGGAGCGACGGATGTTCTCGATGTCCGCGTTCCCGAGGGTGATCGGCGGCAGCGCGCAGGACGAGTCGCCGGAGTGCACGCCGGCCTCCTCGATGTGCTCCATCACGCCGCCGAGGAACAGCTCCTCGCCGTCGAACAGCCCGTCGACGTCGATCTCGACCGCGTCGTCGAGGAACCGGTCGATCAGCACCGGGTGCTCGAACGCCTGACCGCCGCCGAGCCGCTCCAGCGCCGCGCTCAACTCGGCGGAGCTGTAGACGATCTCCATCCCGCGCCCGCCGAGCACGTACGACGGCCGCACCAGCACCGGGAACCCGATCTCCTCGGCCACCCCGTGCGCCTCCTCGGCGGACAGCGCCGTACCGTGCTTCGGCGCCGGCAGCTTCGCGTCCGCGAGCACCTTGCCGAACGCGCCCCGCTCCTCCGCGAGGTGGATCGCCTCGGGCGACGTTCCGACGATCGGTACGCCGGCGTCCGCGAGCCGCTGCGCCAGGCCGAGCGGCGTCTGGCCGCCGAGCTGGACGATCACGCCCGCGACCGGTCCGGCCTGCAACTCGGCGTACACGATCTCGAGCACGTCCTCGCAGGTGAGCGGCTCGAAGTACAGCCGGTCGGAGGTGTCGTAGTCGGTCGAGACCGTCTCCGGGTTGCAGTTCACCATGATCGTGCAGTAGCCGGCCTCGCGCAGCGCCATCGAGGCGTGCACACACGAGTAGTCGAACTCGATGCCCTGCCCGATCCGGTTCGGCCCGGAGCCGAGGATCAGCACCGCGGGCTCGGTCCGGGGCGCGACCTCGGACTCCTCGTCGTACGACGAGTAGTGGTACGGCGTCTCGGCCTTGAACTCGGCCGCGCAGGTGTCGACCGTCTTGTAGACCGGCCGGATCCCGAGCGCCTGCCGGACGCCGCGGACGACGTCCTCGGTGAGGCCGCGGATCTCGGCCAGCTGTAGGTCGGAGAACCCGTGCCGCTTGGCCAGCTTGATCACGTCCGGCGTCAGCCGCGGCGCGGCCGCGACCTGGAGAGCGGTCTCGTGGATCAGGTACAGCTGGTCCACGAACCACGGGTCGATCTTCGTCGCGTCGAAGATCTGCTCCGGGGTGGCGCCCGCCCGGATCGCGTCCATCACGATCCGCAGCCGGCCGTCCTGCGGCGTCTTGATTGCTTCCAGCAACGGCTCCAGCTCGCTGGCGGGCTGGCCGGCCCAGGAGAACCGGGCCTCCGGCTTCTCCAGCGACCGCAGCGCCTTCTGCAGCGCCTCGGTGTAGTTCCGGCCGATCGCCATCGCCTCGCCGACGCTCTTCATGTGCGTGGTCAGCGTGGCGTCCGCGGCCGGGAACTTCTCGAACGCGAACCGCGGCACCTTCACCACCACGTAGTCCAGCGTCGGCTCGAAGCTGGCCGGCGTCTGCCGGGTGATGTCGTTCGGGATCTCGTCCAGCGTGTAGCCGATCGCGACCTTCGCGGCGATCTTGGCGATCGGGAACCCGGTCGCCTTCGACGCCAGCGCGGACGAGCGGGACACCCGCGGGTTCATCTCGATGACGATCAGCCGGCCGTCCTCTGGGTTCACCGCGAACTGGATGTTGCAGCCGCCGGTGTCGACGCCGACCTCACGGATGATGCCGATCGCGAGATCCCGCATCACCTGGTACTCGCGGTCGGTCAGCGTCATCGCCGGCGCGACCGTGATCGAGTCGCCGGTGTGCACGCCCATCGGGTCGACGTTCTCGATCGAGCAGATGATCACGACGTTGTCGGCCTTGTCGCGCATCACCTCCAGCTCGTACTCCTTCCAGCCGAGGATCGACTCCTCGATCAGCACCTCGGTGGTCGGGCTGGCGTGCAGTCCGGCGCCGGCGATCCGGCGCAGGTCCGCCTCGTCGTACGCCATACCGCTGCCGACGCCGCCCATCGTGAACGACGGCCGCACCACCAGCGGGTACCCGAGCGCATCGGCCGCGCCCATCACGTCGTCGAGCGTGTGGCAGATGTGCGAGCGCGCGACCTCCGCGCCCAGCTTCTCGACGATGTGCTTGAACGACTCCCGGTTCTCACCGCGCTGGATCGCGTCCACGGACGCGCCGATCAGCTCGACGCCGTACTTCTCCAGTACGCCGTTGTCGTGCAGGGCGATCGCCGCGTTCAGGGCGGTCTGGCCGCCGAGGGTGGCGAGCAGCGCGTTCGGGCGCTCCTTCTCGATCACCTTCTCGACGTACTCCGGGGTGATCGGCTCGACGTACGTGGCGTCGGCGAACTCCGGGTCGGTCATGATCGTCGCCGGGTTGGAGTTCACCAGGACGACCCGGAAACCCTCCTCGCGCAGCACCCGGCAGGCCTGGGTGCCGGAGTAGTCGAACTCGCAGGCCTGCCCGATCACGATCGGGCCGGACCCGATCACCAGGACCGAATCGATGTCGGTACGGCGCGGCATCAGTTCCGCCCTTCCATGAGCTCTACGAAGCGGTCGAAGAGGTACGCCGAGTCGTGCGGACCGGCCGCCGCCTCGGGGTGGTACTGCACCGAGAAGGCGAGCACGCGCCCGTCCTTGCCGGTGAGCTTGAGCCCTTCGACCACGTTGTCGTTGAGCGAGACGTGGCTGACCTCAGCCGTCCCGTACGGAGTCTCGAGAGCGCCGTCGATCGGCGCGTCCACCGCGAAGCCGTGGTTCTGCGCGGTGATCTCCACCTTGCCGGTGGCCCGGTCGAGCACCGGCTGGTTGATCCCGCGGTGCCCGTACTTGAGCTTGAACGTGCCCAGTCCGAGCGCCCGCCCGAACACCTGGTTGCCGAAGCAGATCCCGAAGTACGGCTTGCCCCGCTGCAGCAGTTCCTTCAGCAGCGTGGTCGGGTGCTCGGTGGTCTCCGGGTCACCCGGGCCGTTGCTCATGAAGATGCCGTCCGGGTTCACCGCGAGGATCTCGTCCAGCGAGGCGTTCGCGGGCATCACGTGGACCTCGATGCCGCGCTCGGACATCCGCTTCGGCGTCATGGTCTTGATCCCGAGGTCGAGCGCGACCACCGTGAAGCGCTTCTCCCCCTCGGCCGGGACGACGTACGGCTCGAACGTCGTCACCTCCGACGCGAGGTCCGCGCCGACCATCGGCGGCTGCTCGAGGACCTTCCGCAGCAGCTCGGCCGGGTCCAGGATCTCGGTGGAGATCCCCGCCCGCATCGCGCCCCGCTCCCGCAGGTGCCGGGTCAGCGCGCGGGTGTCGATCCCGGAGATCCCGACGATCTGCTGACCCTTCAGCTGGTCGTCGAGCGATCGCTTCGCGCGCCAGTTCGACGACACCCGGGCCGGGTCGCGGACGACGTACCCGGCGACCCAGATCTTCTGCGACTCGTCGTCCTCGTCGTTGATCCCGGTGTTGCCGATGTGCGGCGCGGTCTGGGTGACGATCTGCCGGTGGTACGACGGGTCGGTCAGTGTCTCCTGATAGCCGGTCATCCCGGTGGTGAACACCGCCTCGCCGAAGGTCTCACCGGTCGCCCCGTACGACGTACCGGTGAACGCCCGGCCGTCCTCCAGGACCAGCAGCGCTGGCTGGCTCATGATGCTCCGATCAAGGTCGAGATGGATGCGGTCAGGGCGGCGGTGTCGGCCTTACGACGTGGACGGAACCCGGTGTCGAGCTCACGTCCGTCGTGGGTCCAGGTGACCACGACGAGGCCGGACTTCTCCGCGGTCACCTTGCCGGCGATGCCACGGTCGGTCCGGACCCCGGTCAGGTGGTCCGCGGGGATGAAGACATCCGCCGCGCCCTGCCGGTGGAAGATCAGGCCGGCCTCACTGACGGCCAGGTCCGCGGTGGCGCGGACGCCCAGTTCGTGCACGGCGATCCGGTCCATCCAGTCGCCGGCGCTCGTCGTGGCGACGTACACGCCCTCGACTCCGCGCGTTGTGGTTTCCGGCGCCGTGGGCAAGGGCGCCAGGTCAGCCTGCCGGGACTGGCGGTTGCGCCAGCCCCGGTACATGCCGAAGTAGCCCGCTGCCAGCACCAGCAGCGTGCCGAGAACGCCTAAGAAGGCCTTCACTTGGTCAGCTCACCGTCCAGGACGGTCGGCGTACCGCGCAGGAACGTCGCCACCACCTTGCCCGGCAGCGTCATTCCCTCGAACGGCGTGTTCCGCGACAGCGACACCGACTCCTCCGGTACGACGGTCCGCTCGACCCGGGGGTCGTACAGGACCACGTTCGCCGGCGCACCGGCCTCGAGCGGACGGCCGTGCTCGGTCGCCTGACCGATCGCGGCCGGCCGGTAGCTCATCCGGTCGGCGACCTCGGCCCAGGTCAGCAGCTTGGTGTCGATCATCGCGTGCTGGACGACGCTCAGCGCGGTTTCGAGCCCGGTCATGCCGAACGCGGCCGCGCTCCACTCGCAGTCCTTGTCCTCGACGGGGTGCGGCGCGTGATCGGTGGCGACGATGTCGATCGTGCCGTCGGCCAGGCCCTCGCGGACCGCCTCGACGTCCTCCTTGGTGCGCAGCGGCGGGTTCACCTTGTAGACCGGGTTGTAGGAGGCGGCGAGCTCCTCGGTCAGCAGCAGGTGGTGCGGGGTGACCTCGGCGGTCACCTCGAGCCCGCGGCGCTTCGCCGCGCGAACGATCTCCACCGAGCCCTTGGTGGACAGGTGGCAGACGTGCAGCTTCGACCCGACGTGCGCGTTCAGCAAGATGTCACGGGCGATGATCGCCTCCTCGGCGACACTCGGCCAGCCGGTCAGACCGAGAACGCCGGACAGCGCTCCCTCGTTCATCTGCGCGCCCTGCGTGAGCCGCGGCTCCTGCGCGTGCTGGGCGATCACACCGTCGAACGCCTTCACGTACTCGAGGGCGCGGCGCATCAGCGCGGCGTCCCAGACACAGTCGCCGTCGTCGGAGAACACCCGGACCCGGGCGGCGGAGTCGGCCATCGCGCCGAGTTCCGCGAGCTGCGTGCCCTTCCGCCCGACCGTGACCGCGCCGATCGGGTACACGTCGGCGTACCCGGCGTCGCGGCCGAGGCGCCAGACCTGCTCGACCACACCGGCGGTGTCGGCGACCGGGTCGGTGTTGGCCATCGCGAAGACCGCGGTGAACCCGCCCTTCGCGGCCGCGCGGGTGCCGGTGAAGACCGTCTCGGCGTCCTCCCGGCCGGGCTCGCGCAGGTGCGTGTGCAGGTCCACCAGACCCGGCAGCGCGACCAGCCCGTGCGCGTCGATCATCTGCGCGTCGGCGGGCGCGTCCAGGCCCGTGCCGGTGGCAACGATCTCGCCGTTGTCGATCAGCAGGTCCGCTTGGTCACCGCCCACGATGCGTGCGCCGGTGATCAGGTATGCGGTCATGCTGTGTGCTCCTCGGTCTCGTTACTTCCAGATAGCAGCAGGTACAGGACGGCCATCCGGATCGCCACGCCGTTCGTGACCTGCTCGACGATCACCGAACGGGTGGAGTCGGCGACCTCGGCGCTGATCTCCATCCCGCGGTTCATCGGCCCGGGGTGCAGCACGATCGCCTCGTCGGGCAGCTGCGCCATCCGGTTCCTGTCCAGGCCGTAGCGCCGCGTGTACTCGCGGGCGCTCGGGAAGAACGCGTCGTTCATCCGCTCCCGCTGCACCCGCAGCATCATCACCGCGTCGCTCTTCGGCAGCACCGCGTCGAAGTCGTACGACGTGACGCACGGCCATCTGCTCATGTCGACCGGGACCAGCGTCGGCGGGGCGACCACGGTCACCTCGGCGCCGAGCGTCGAGAGCAGCAGCACGTTCGACCGCGCGACCCGCGAGTGCAGGACGTCGCCGACGATCGTGATCCGGCGGCCCTCCAGGGAGCCGAGGTGCCGGCGCATCGTGAACGCGTCGAGCAGCGCCTGGGTCGGGTGCTCGTGGGTCCCGTCGCCGGCGTTCACCACCGACCCGGTCATCCAGCCCGACTTCGCCAGCAGGTGCGGCGCACCCGACGACCCGTGCCGGCAGACGACGCCGTCGGCGCCCATCGCCTGCAAGGTCAGCGCGGTGTCCTTGAGGCTCTCGCCCTTGCTCAGGCTCGAGCCCTTCGCGGAGAAGTTGATGACGTCCGCGGACAGCCGCTTGGCCGCCGCCTCGAACGAGATCCGGGTCCGGGTGGAGTCCTCGAAGAACAGGTTCACCACGGTCCGCCCGCGCAGCGCGGGCAGCTTCTTGATCGGACGGTCGGCCAGCGACCGCATCTCCTCGGCGGTGTCGAGGATCAGCTGCGCCTCGTCGCGGTTCAGGTCCGCGGCGCTCAGCAGGTGCTTCATTTCGCCCCCCTGTCGGCGATCAGTACGGCGTCTTGCCCGTCGTACTCCGTCAGGTGGACGGTGACCCGCTCCACCAGGGAGGTCGGCAGGTTCTTACCCACGTAGTCGGCGCGGATCGGCAGCTCGCGGTGGCCGCGGTCGACCAGGACGGCGAGCTGGACGGCGCGCGGGCGGCCGATGTCGCCGAGCGCGTCGAGGGCCGCGCGGATCGTCCGGCCGGAGAACAGCACGTCGTCGACGAGGACGACGACCTTGCCGTCGATCCCGTCCGCGGGGATGTCGGTGTGTTCCAGCCCGCGGGGCGGTTTGAGGCCGATGTCGTCGCGGTACATGGTCACATCGAGTGACCCTGTCGGTACGCTCTGCCCCTCGACGGCCTGGATGCGGGCCGAGACGCGTTGCGCGAGCGGGACTCCGCGGCTGGGGATGCCGAGCAGGACGACCGGGTCGGCGCCGCGGTTCCGCTCGAGGATCTCGTGGGCGATCCGGGTCAGTGCCCGGGATATGTCGGAAGCGTCGAGGACCTCGCGGCTGCTGCGTTTCGGCGGCTGCGCGGTCTCGGGGTGCTCTGCGCTCTGGGCAGGGCTCATCGCTACCGTTCCTCCTTTCCCGCCTCTCTGGACGGGTCTTTAAAGGACGTTCGGACCGCTTGACATGGTATCGGATGTGACACGCCGTCTTGACGCTGGCCTCCGGCCCAGAATATTGTTACTCTGTGTAATCGAGGGGGGTTTCACCTTCCGGCCCGTTCCCTGCGGGCCGGACATGACGAAACTAGTCGGAGGGAAGAACCAGCGTGCCGAGCGAATACGCGAAGACACTGGGTGGCAAGCTACGTGCCATCCGCCAGCAGCAAGGTTTGTCGCTGCATGGCGTGGAAGAGAAGTCCAAGGGTCGCTGGAAGGCGGTTGTCGTCGGCTCGTACGAGCGCGGCGATCGAGCCGTCACGGTCCAGAAGCTCGCGGAGCTCGCCGATTTCTACGGCGTGCCGATCCGTGAGCTGCTTCCTGGATCCGCCAGCGCAGCGGCCGCGGCTGCCGCTCCTCCCCGGTTGATCCTCGACCTGGAGGCTCTGCAACACCTCGACGCGAGCGAGGCCGGTCCGCTGACGCGGTACGCGGCCACGATCCAGGCTCAGCGTGGGGACTACAACGGCAAGGTGCTGTCGATCCGTCAGGACGACATGCGGACGCTCGCGGTGATTTACGACGAGTCGCCGACGACGCTGACCGAGCGCTTCATCTCCTGGGGTGTGCTGAACCCGGAGGCGAAGGGTGACGTCGAGGAATCGTCCGAGGCCGCCGGCGCCTGACGCCTGAGAAGGCAGCAATCTGGCGAAGGTACTAGACGGTCGGGGCTTGTAGCAGCTGGCCCGCGGCCGCCCACCTTCCTCAGACAGACCGAACAGAGCAGGACCGAAGCAGTACCAGCGGCAGGTACCACCTCACCGGCCGCGCACGGGGACGCAAAGGCGGCCCGGGACCGTACCGAGACGGTTACCGGGCCACAGAGAGGGCTCGCCCCCCTCATCTCCCTGCAGTGACTTTGCCCTGCAGTGACTTTGCCCTGCAGCGTCGTACCAGCAGCTCGTTCAGACGCCCAGTGTGGGCTTCAGCTGCAGCAGTCTCGCCAGCAGTCCGTTGACGAACGTCGGGGACTCGTCGGTCGACAGGTCCCGCGCCAGCGCGACCGCCTCGCTCACCGCGACCACGTCCGGGACCTGGTCGTCGAACAGCAGCTCGTAGGCGCCGATCCGCAGGATGTTCCGGTCGACGGCCGGCATCCGGTCCAGCGTCCAGCCCACCGAATGGGTCTCGAGCAGGTCGTCGATCTGCTCGCTGTGCTTCGCGACACCTTCGACCAGCGCCACGGTGAACTCGTTCACCGGCGGGTCGTTGTCGGCCACCCGGTCAGCCAGGGTGCCGCCGACCGGCAACCCCCTGACCTCCGACTCGAACAGCACGTCGAGCGCGCGCTTGCGGGCCTTGCTCCGGGCAGACATCTTCTGTTGTCGACTTTCCCTAGAGGTTGCGCTGCTCAGGAGGTGACGCGGCCGAGGTAGTCCCCGGTGCGGGTGTCGACCTTGACCTTCTCGCCGGTGGTCAGGAAGAGCGGGACCTGGATGTCGTAACCGGTCTCCAGCTTGGCCGGCTTGGTGCCGCCGCTGGAGCGGTCGCCCTGCAGACCGGGCTCGGTGTACTCGACGGTAAGCTCGACCGAGGCCGGGAGCTCGACGTACAGCGGGAGCTCGTCGTGGACCGCGACGATCGCGTCCTGGTTCTCCAGGAGGAAGTGGGAGGCGTCGCCAACCACCTCGGGCTGGAGAAGCAGCTGCTCGTACGTCGACTTGTCCATGAACACGTAGGCCGAGCCGTCGTTGTACAGGTACGTCATGTCGCGCTTGTCGACCGTGGCCACATCGACCTTGACATCGGCGTTGAAGGTCTTGTCGACCACCTTGCCGGACAGCACGTTCTTCAGCTTGGTCCGGACGATGGCGCCGCCCTTGCCCGGCTTGTGATGCTGGAACCACACGACGGACCACAGCTGTCCGTCCAGGTCGAGCACCATGCCGTTCTTGAGGTCGTTCGTCGATGCCACGCGGGTATGCCCTTCGAAATCGATCAGCGGTCAGAGTGCGTCCGAGGCCCCAGCGCCGTAGCGAGCAAGTGCTCGGTGCGGCGAGGTGCCGTGCCGAGTGCTGCGCAGTAGGCGATGGGGCCTCGGACGCACTCTCACAACAAATTGTAGCGGTCACTATCGCTTTCGCCGATTCCGCGAACCTGGGTGACCGTTAGGCTGGCCTCCAGACCGCTACCGAGGTGCCAGGAGGCCGGCGATGACGGGGTTTGTGATCTTCGTCGTGGTGATGATCGTGGTCGGCCTGATCAACAAGGCCCGGCAGCAGTCCGGCGGCGCCAACGGCCAGCCGAACGCCCGCATGCAGGCGCTGATCGAGAAGATCCAGGCCCAGCAGGGCGGCAACCAGCCGGTCCAGTTCCAGGGGCAGTTCACCCAGGCCGCCGGCCCCGGCGGGCCACAGATGTACCCGCCGCCCGCGCAGTTCCAGGCTCCGGCGCAGTTCCAGCCGCCCGCGCAGTTCCAGCCGCCGGTCCAGTTCCAGCCTCCGGTGCAGTACAACCCGGGGCCGTACCAGCCGCCGGCGCATCGGCCGCAGCAGAACAACCTGCCGACGCCGAAGCAGGACCTGGACACGCGAGTGCGGGACCTGATGAACAAGGGCAACGAGGTTGGGGCGATCCGGTTGCTGAGCGACGAGCGCGAGATGGGGATCCTCGAGGGGCAGAAGTACGCCCGTTCCCTGGTCGCGCCGCCGGCGGCTCAGCAGCGTGCCGACGTACGTGATGAGTCTGATGGAGACGACGAGCGGTACGTCGGTTCCGCGGCGTTCGCGGAGTCGATCTTCAACGTGAACGACCGTGACGAGAACGTGTGGGCCAGCGGCTGGGTCGACAAGCCCGAGCCGGAGGATCGCTCCGACATCGAGGAGCTCTGGCAGACCGTCAGCAACCCGCCGCGGGCTACTCCACCCACCTCACAGTGATGTAGCTGTGCCGCCGGGCGATGTGGAAGCCCTGCGGCAGTACGGCGTCTGAGGCATGCACCTGAAACACCGGACGCCTGCGACGCCAGGTCTGCACCTGGTCGAGCATGTGGTCGATCAGCTGACCGGCCTGCGGACCATGACCGCTGCAGCCGAGTTCGACGTGCACGTCGTCGCCACCGCCACGTGACGCGAGGTACGCCAGGCTGTCCTCCGTAGCGACAGCGGCCACCCACGGCCACTCAGGACCAGCCAGAACGCAGTACCCGGGCAGTGTGCTCGCCAGCCACAGGTAGAGGTCGAGCAAAGGCTCCTCACGATGCACCTCCACCCCGGACCACGTCTGCACACCCGGCAACGTCAGTACGTCGTACGGCGGATGCGGGTCGCCTTCCTGGTCCTCGTCGAAGATCAGCCCGCCGTCCTGCAGCGGGACCCGCCGCTCGTAGTCCGCACCCGCTCCCTGCATGCTGACGAACCCGCACGCCGTCGTGGACCGGCTCTCCAGGTGGTCGCCGACCAGGTCGAATGCGATCGCCCGCGTCTGCCCGCGCATCCGCAGCGGTACGACGATGCGCCCGCCCGGCCGGAGCTGCCGCAGCCACGCGCCGGCGATGTCCCACGCGGTCACCGTCACCACGATCCGGTCGTACGGCGCGCACTCCGGGACACCGAACGCGCCGTCGGATCGCACCACGGTCACATCGCCGTACCCAGCCTCGTCCAGCGACTCGCGCGCCCGGTCCGTCACCTCCGGGTCGATGTCGACCGAGGTCACCGCACCACCCGCCCCGGCCAGCTCCCTCAGCAGCGCGGCGTTGTACCCGCCGGAGCCGATCTCGAGGACCCTGTCCCCCGGCCGGATCGCGGCCTGCTGCAGCATCAGCGCGACGATGCTCGGCTGCGACACCGAGCTGGTCACCACACCGGCCTGGTTCTTCTTCATCGGTACGACATCGTCCGCGTACGCGACGTCGAGCGGAGCGTGCGGGACGAACACATGCCGTGGCACCGCCTCGAACGCCGCAGCAACGCGCTCGTCGCGGATCGTGCCGGCAGCTACCAACTGCCGAACGAGGGCGGTCCGCAGCAACCCAGCCGATGCCGAGTCACTGCTGAGACCAGTCATGACCTGTCAGTCCCGCCTGTCGCCCAGCGACTCCAGGAGCGTCCGCAGCAGACCTGCCAGCTGGTCCTGTTCGTCCGCCGACAGGCCGGCGAGCAGCTGCGCCTCGGTGTCGACGTGGGTCGGCAGCACCTTGTCGATCAGCTCCAGCCCCTCGGGCGTCAGGGTCACCAGCACGCCACGACGGTCAGTCTCACTAGGTGCCCGCGTCACCAGCCCGCGGGCCTCCAGCCGGTCCAGACGCTGGCTGATCGCCCCGGACGTGACCATCGACGAGTGCATCAGCCCCGCGGGCGTCAGGCTGTGCTCGGCGTTGCTGCGCCGCAGGGTCGCGAGGACGTCGAAGGACGCGCGGTCCAGATCGTGCTTGCCGAAGTTCCGCCGCAGCTCGGCGTCGAACAGCGCACCGAGGCGGCTCATCCGCCCGATGACGCCCATCGGCGACGGATCCAGGTCCGGCCGCCGCGCCCGCCATTGCTCGAGCACCAGGTCGACGTGATCTGCCATTCACCCAGCCTAGCGTCCAGATCGCTTAGCGGTGAGACACTTGAAAGTTTCTTAGCGCTGAGATACTTTATCTTAGTGCTAAGCAATCGACGTTCCGCTCTCCTCCTGACCACGGCGATCGCGCCGATGCTGTGGGGCACCACCTACGTGGCGACCACCGAGTTCCTGCCGCCCCACCGTCCGCTGCTCGCTGCGCTCCTGCGGGCGTTGCCGGCCGGCCTCCTGCTCGTCGCGATCACGCGTGTCCTGCCGCGCGGCAGCTGGTGGTGGCGCTCGCTGGTCCTCGGCACGCTCAACATCGGCGCCTTCAACGCGCTGCTGTTCGTCGGTGCATACCGGCTGCCAGGTGGCGTCGCGGCCACGGTCGGTGCGATCCAGCCGCTCCTGGTCGCGTTGCTGTCAGCTGGTCTGCTGCGTCAGCGCCTGTCGCTGCGGACCGTTTTCACTGCCCTGGCAGGCGTGTTCGGCGTCGGCCTGCTGGTACTGCGGGCTACAGCACGGCTCGACATGTGGGGAGTACTCGCGGCCGCCGGCGCTGCGGTCGTCATGGCGTTCGGCGTCGTACTCAGCAAGCGCTGGACGTCACCCGCTCCCCTCCTGGCCACTACCGGTTGGCAGCTGGTGGCCGGTGGACTGGTACTCCTACCAGTGACCGTCCTGGTCGAGGGCGCCCTCCCCGACTTCACCCTGCGAAACCTCGCCGGCTATGCCTACTTGGCCCTGTTCGGCTCGGCGGTCGCCTACGCACTGTGGTTCCGCGGCCTCGGGGAACTCGTCGCAACCGAGGTCACGTTCCTGGGCCTGCTGAGCCCAGTAGTAGCCACCACAGTCGGGTGGCTAGTCCTCGCCCAGCACCTCACCGCACTCCAGGCGGTCGGCGGCCTCATCGTGCTGACAGCCCTCGTGTTTGCACAGCTCCGGCCTGCGAGCCCGACAGGACGTAGCAAGTCCCGTCGAGCTCGCAGGTTCAGTGCCTCAGATCAGCCCCTCGCGCAGGGCGTAGGCGACGGCGTGGGAGCGGTTCCTGAGTTGCAGGCGGCTGGTGACGTCGTGGAGGACGTTCTTGACCGTGCGCTCCGAGTAGGACAGCTCCCGGGCGATCTCCTGCGTGTCCTTGCCGTCCGCGACCAGTCGCAGCACCTGGGTCTCCCGGTCGGACAGACCGGTGTGGGACAGGCCTCGCGGCGCCAGCACATGCCGCTGCATCCGCGAGACCTGACCGAGCAGCCGTCCCAGCAGGTCAGGGGGCAGGCTGCCGTCCCCTGCAGCAGCAGCCTGCACCAGGTGCACGATCCGGTCTCCGGTCGCCTCGGCACGCCGAAGTACGCCGGAAACCCCTAGCTCGACCGCGGTCATCAGCGCTTCGTCGTCGATCGTGCTGCCGATCAGCACGGTCCGGCGGCAGCCGCGCTGCATCGCGGCCCGGAGTACCTGAACAGCACCGGCATCCAGCGAGTCGACGGCGACCAACGCGACCACTGGCGGGGCGGTGCGCTGGCCCGACGATTGTGACGGCGCCTGCGCCGGCAGCTGCGACGGCAACTGTGATGCCAGGTCGGCGTCACCGATCAGGCTGATCTCGGGCCGCTGGCGCAGCGTGTGCACCAGCCCGAACTGCGACAGCGGGTCGAGGGCCTTGACCCAGACCGGAATGCGGTGCTGCTGACCGAGCGGTTGTCCCACCTGTTGTGTCGTCATTCTTGTCACTCCCCCAGAGCGTTGTTGAACGGAACGGATCGAATCCGTAGTCACACGAACCCCCAATGCGTCGATTTCCTCCCGATCGTGCGGCCGGACCGTCGGCCCCATCGGGCCATCGACAGCCGGCGTCACGATCCAACGCCTAGGGTGCGGCACCGGCATTTCACCGGCGTCTCACCCCGATCTCTTGGCCGTCCGCCAGTGAAACCTGCCCGCGTCGCGGTGCGAAATCTGCCCACAACCACCTGATGCCCGAAAGGGCAGATTGGTTATGAATCGAGGGCGGTGAGCGCGCGGAGCGCGAGCCGGTACGAGTCGAGCCCGAAGCCGGCGATGGTCCCGGTCGCGACCCCGGCGACCACGCTGGTGTGCCGGAACTCCTCGCGGGTGGCCGGGTTGGTGAGGTGGATCTCGATCAGCGGAGCGGTGCGCTGCGCGATCGCGTCCCGCAGCGCGTACGAGTAGTGCGTGAACGCGGCCGGGTTGAGGACGACGGGAGTCCGGCCGTCCGCGGCCTCGTGCAGCCAGCCGACCAGCTCGGCCTCGTCGTCGGTCTGCCGGACGTCGACCTCGAACCCGAGCTCGGCGCCGGTCTTCTCGCACACCCCGGTCAGCTCGGCGAACGTCGTCGTACCGTACTTCTCCGGCTCCCGCGATCCCAGCCGCCCGAGGTTCGGCCCGTTCAGCACCAGCACGCGCCTGCTCACATCCGTCACAGCCATCACCCTAGCGGCAGGCCGTCTAGCTCCAGGGGGCGCCGGGGCCGCCCATGCGGTGCGCGTACGGCGTGCCGTGGGCGAGCTCACCGCGCCGGATCGGCTTGTCGGTGAACGCGGAGGCGTAGATGGCCGCGGCGAGTTCGAGCGTGTTGCGGGCCTCGGCCAGCGTGACTGGAGTGGGCGCACCCGCGGCCTTGGCGTCGAGGATCGCGGCGAGCTGTGCGGTGTGACCGCTTGCCACATCCGGCAGATCGGTCGACCAGGCAGCGGCGACGTCTTCGTGACCGGGAGCCGGCGTGATCGTCCAGTCGGGGTTCTTGTAGCCGTACAGGTGCTCCAGTTCGACGGTCGCGTTCTCGCAGTCGAAGCGGAGCTGGGACGTCTGTCGCGCGGACACCAGCGAGTTCACGACCGACGCGACCGCGCCGTTCTCGAACGTCACGAGCGCCATCGACACGTCCTCGGTCTGGGTCGGCCGCGCCTGCCGGGCGGCGAGCGCGGTCACCTTCTCCCACGGGCCGAGGATCGACAGCAGCAGGTCGTACTGGTGGATCCCGTGGCCCATCGTCGGGCCGCCGCCCTCGACGTCGAACGTGCCACGCCAGGGCACCGCGAAGTACGCGTCGTCGCGGTACCAGACGGTGTTGCACAGGGCCACCAACGGGCGGCCGAGGACGCCGTCGGCCAGGAGCTCACGCAGCCGGACCGCGCCGGAGCCGAAGCGGTGCTGGAACACGCACGCCACCTGCGCCGCGGACTTCTCCTCCGCGGCCATCAGGGTGTCGAACTCGTCGAGCGAGAGGGTCGGGGGCTTCTCCATGTACACGTCGACATCCGCGGCGAGGCACTCGGCGGCCAACGGGACGTGCGAGCTCGGCGGCGTACACAGATGGACCAGGTCGATCTGCTCGGCGGCCAGCAGGTCGGTCAGGCTCGAGTACGTCGCCGGGATGTTCCACTGGGCGGCGAACTCCTTCGCCCGGTCCAGGTCGACATCCACCGCCGCGACCAGCTCGGCCCGCTCCGGCAACGCCCCGACGGCCCGCGCATGCGAGGCGGCGATCCCTCCGGTCCCGACGATCGCGATCCGGTACTTCCGCTCAGTCATCTGGAAAGCCCTTTCCGAGGCGTTTCCAGAACCCTAACTGATCTCGCCGTACGCCGCGACCAGCAGGCTCGGGTCGGGCGCTTCGAGGATGGTCGGTTTCGCCAGCGCGTCCAGGATCACGAACCGGAGGCGGTCCGCGCGGGTCTTCTTGTCCAGCTTCATGGCGTCCTGGAGGTGCGGCCAGGCGTCGGCGCGGTAGCTGACCGGGAGGCCGAGCGACTCCAGGACTGCGCGGTGGCGATCGGCGGTGGCGTCGTCCAGGCGGCCGGCGGCGCGGGCGAGTTCGGCTACGAAGACCATGCCGATGCTGATGGCGGCGCCGTGCCGCCACTTGTACCGCTCGACGCGCTCGATCGCGTGGCCGAGCGTGTGCCCGTAGTTGAGCCCCTCGCGCCCGATCGGACCGCCCGCGGTCGTGGTCCGCTCGCGCAGATCGGCACCGACCGTGTCCGCCTTCACCTGGATGGAGCGGGCGATCAGCTCCTCGGTCGCGCCGTACGACGGACTCGTGGCGCCGGCCGGGTCCTTCTCGACCAGGTCGAGGATCACCGGGTCGGCGATGAAACCGCACTTCACGACCTCGGCGAGACCGCTGACGTAGTCGTTGACGGGCAGCGTCTCGAGCGACGCGAGATCGCACAGTACGCCGGCCGGCTCCCAGAAGGCACCGACCAGGTTCTTGCCTTCGGCCGTGTTGATCCCGGTCTTGCCGCCGACGGCCGCGTCGACCATGCCGAGCAGGGTGGTCGGGATGTGCACGACCTTCA
This sequence comes from Kribbella speibonae, assembly GCF_004331375.1. NCBI lineage: Bacteria > Bacillati > Actinomycetota > Actinomycetes > Propionibacteriales > Kribbellaceae > Kribbella > Kribbella speibonae. The sequence continues at coordinate 169,224 of NZ_SJKC01000008.1, forward strand.
CGCCGCGCAGCCAGGTGGCGGCGACGAAGCCCGCGAGGTCGGTCGTCGTGCCGCCGCCGACGCTGACGATCGCGTCCGAGCGGGTGAAACCGGCCTGCCCGAGGACCGACCAGCAGTACGCCAGCACCTCCGCGGTCTTGGCCTCCTCGGCGTCCGGGATCTCGATCGCGTGCGCGGTGAACCCGGAACCGGTCAAGTCGTCGCGGATCGCGTCACCGGTCGAGCGCAGCGCCCGCGGGTGGACGACGGCGACCCGTTGCACGCCCTCACCGAGCAGCCCGGGCAGTTCGCCGAGCAGGTTGTTGCCGATGACAACGTCGTACGGCGCGGCCGCCTCGACGCGGATCCTCGCACTCACGACAGCTGCTCCAGGATCTCGTCGGCGATCTGGTCGGGGGTCTTCTGGTCGGTCAGCACCGTCAGCTTGGCCACCTCGCCGTACAGCGGGCGCCGCGCCTCCATCAGGTTGCGGAGCTGGGTGCGGACGTTGCCGAGCAGCAGCGGACGCGCGACGCTGAGGCCGACGCGCTTGGTCGCCTCCCCCAGGCTGACGTCAAGGAAGACGACGGTGTGCCCGGCGAGGTCGGCGCGGGTGCCGGCGTCGAGGATCGCGCCGCCGCCGAGCGACAGCACCTCGCCGTCGCCCTGCAACGCGGCCGAGATCGCGTCCCGCTCGAGCTTGCGGAAGTGCGGCTCACCCTCGTCGACGAAGATGTCCGAGATCGGTTTGCCGGCCGCGGCCTCGATGTCGTGGTCGGTGTCGCGGTGCCGGACGCCGAGGCGCTCGGACAGCAGCGCCGCGATCGTGGACTTGCCCGATCCGGGCGGGCCGACCAGGACGACGACCGGACTCACTCCCACTCCCGCGGAGTGATCGTCTTCGGCAGGCTCGCCAGGTACGACTGGTGGTTCCGCGCGGTCTCCCCGACCGAGTCGCCGCCGAACTTCTCCAGCGAGACCTCGGCCAGCACCAGCGCGACCATCGCCTCGGCGACGATGCCGGCGGCCGGTACGGCGCAGACGTCCGAGCGCTGGTGGTGCGCGGCAGCGGCCTCGCCGGTGGCGGTGTCGATCGTGCGGAGAGCGCGCGGGACAGTCGCGATCGGCTTCATCGCGGCCCGCACCCGGAGCGTCTCGCCGGTGCTCATCCCGCCCTCGGTGCCACCCGAACGGCCGCTGGTCCGGCGGACCGAACCGTCCTCGGCGACGATCTCGTCGTGCGCCTTGGAGCCCGGTGTCCGGGCCAGCTCGAAACCGTCACCGAGCTCGACGCCCTTGATCGCCTGGATGCCCATCAGCGCGCCGGCCAGCTTGGAGTCGAGGCGGCGGTCCCAGTGCACGTAGCTGCCGAGGCCCGGCGGGAGCCCGTCGACGACGACCTCGACGACGCCGCCGAGGGTGTCGCCGGCCTTCTGCGCGGCGTCGATCTCGGCGACCATCTGCTTGCTCGCGTCCTGGTCGAGGCAGCGGACCGGGTCCGCGTCCAGCGCCGCGACATCCGAGTACGCCGGGATCACGCCGTACGGCGCCTTGACGGTGCCGAGCTCGACGACGTGGCTGACGATCGTCACGCCGTACGCCTGGCGGAGGAAGCGGGCCGCGACCTCACCGAGCGCGACGCGGGCCGCGGTCTCGCGGGCACTGGCGCGCTCGAGCACCGGGCGGGCCTCGTCGAACCCGTACTTCTGCATACCGGCCAGGTCGGCGTGGCCGGGCCGCGGGCGGGTCAGCGGGGCGTTCCGGGCCAAGCCGGCCAGTGTCTCGGCGTCGACCGGGTCGGCGCTCATCACCTGCTCCCACTTGGGCCACTCGGTGTTGCCGACCTGGATGGCGACCGGGCTGCCGAGGGTCAGCCCGTGCCGGAAGCCGCCGACGAACGTCACCTCGTCCCGCTCGAACTTCATCCGGGCGCCGCGGCCGTAGCCCAGCCGACGACGAGCCAGGGCGTCGGCCACATCATCTGTGGTGACCTCAACGCCTGCGGGAAGACCTTCGAGTACGGCGACGAGCGCTTGTCCGTGCGACTCGCCGGCGGTGAGCCAGCGCAGCATGCCCAGATTCTTTCACGGCACGCTCACACCCCGGACAGCGGTCTCAGTTGCCGAAGGGGTTGAGTAGCCGCACGCCGGTGCGCTCGACGTCGGCGACGTTGCGGGTGACGAAGGTCCAGTTGTAGACGAGGGCGGTCGCAGCCATCAGCCCGTCTGCCAGCGGGAGCCGGGCGCTCGCGTTGAGCCGGCCCCAGGTCTCGGCGACCTCCAGCGAGACCGGAACGATCCGGTCCGAGTACCCACGAACAAGTCGCTGCCGCCAGTCGTCAATCGCAGTGGCTCGCTGGGGATCCCGGCCCGCGAGCCGCTCGACACCCTGCTTGATCTCTCCGACCACGATCACACTCAGGTACAGCTGGGCCGACTTCACCGACTTGAGCCAGTCGACCACGCCCGGGTCGGGAGACTTCTTGGGTAGCTCCGACACGACATTCGTGTCGAGGAGGAAGCTCATTCGAAGTCGACCTGCCGCACCGGCTCGGCCGACCGCTCGATCTCCAGCTCGCTCATATCCGGCGCCGAGGCCAGGAAACTCTTGAAATCCTCCACCAGTTCCACTCCCACCATCCGCCGGTAGTCCACGATGTCCAGCACGACGGCGACCTGCTGCCCGTGTTTCGTCACGAACTGCGGACCGTCCGTCCGGACAGCCCGGATCAGCTCGCTGAAATGCTGTTTCGCCTCCTGCAACTGCCACTGCCCAGCTGTGACCGTCATGGACAACAGTCTAGACAGACTGGACAGAATCAGCAAACTCAGTCGCAGGCGGCGTTGTCCTGGGTGGGGCCGGTGCGGACGGCGAGGACGGCGTTGAAGGTCTTGGCGATCGGCGAGTCCTTGCAGCTGGTGCTGGCCGTGGCTGCCTGACCGCCGGCGATCGCGGCGCCCGTGAGGGCGGCCGTGGCGAGGGCCGCCGCGGCCAGACGCCCGGCGGTACGACGAAATGCGGTGGTCATCGTCTGCTCCTTGGAACGATCGGTTGCGCTGTAACAACGACCGTAGAAGCTGCGAGCGCCGCGCGAACTGGCTCCAGATCCCGTCCTCGAGGTAGCGCCAGCACCACCCCGATAGGGTCCTGACATGACGCGGGTGGCTGAGGAGACGTGGCGGGCGCGGGTGCGGGGATGCCTGCTGGGCGGTGCGATCGGGGACGCGCTGGGCGGGCCGGTGGAGTTCGAGGACGCGCGGTCGATTCTCGCGAAGTACCCGGACGGCGTACGGGCGTTCGTCGCCGGCGGGTGGCCCGCGGGGACGATCACCGACGACACCCAGATGACCCTGTTCACGGTCGAGGGCCTGATCCGGGCGAGTGTCCGGACGGATCGCGGGATCGGCTTCACCGTGGGCGTCCTCCACGGTGCGTACGACCGGTGGCTGGACACGCAGACACTGTCTGGGCCGAGCGGTGAACGCAACGGGTGGCTACAGGGCGAGCAGTGGCTGTACGCGCGCCGGGCGCCGGGCAACACCTGCCTGACCGCGCTGGCCGAGGCCCGGAAAGGCGGGCCGAAGATTCCGCAGCTCGGTGCGCAGGCTGTCAACGACTCGAAGGGGTGCGGCGGGGTGATGCGGGTCGCGCCGTTCGGGCTGCTGCCGGAGTACTTCCCGGCCGACTGGGTGTTCGACAAGGCCGCGGAGGCCGCCGGGTACACGCACGGGCACCCGACCGGCAAGCTCGCCTCGGGCACCCTGGCCGCGATCATCCGTGAGCTGTGCGGCGGCGCAAGCCTCGACGACGCGCTCACCAAAGCCACGGACCTGCTGACGAAGCACGAGTGCCACGAGGAGACCAGTACGGCGCTCGCGTTCGCGAGGCATCTGGCTGCGACAACACCCGCCGGCCCGGTCACGGTCGAACGCCTCGGCGGCGGCTGGGTCGCGGAGGAAGCGCTCGCGATCGCCGTGTTCGCCGCCCTCGCGTACCCGGAACCGGAGCAGTTCCTCGACGCCCTCGCGCTGGCCGTCACGCACTCAGGCGACAGCGACTCCACCGGCGCGATCTGCGGGAACATCCTCGGCGCCCTGCACGGTGAGACGGCTCTCCCCGCAGAGCTCGTCTTCACCGTCGAGGGCCGTTCGACGATCCTCCAGCTCGCCGACGACTTCGCACTGGAGTTCACCCAGGGCAGGCGACTGCACGGCGACTACGGGCCGTACACCGCGTGGTTCGACCGCTACCCGGGCGGCTGAATCGAGAGCTTGTGGCGGAACACGTTGCGCGGGTCCCACTTGGCCTTGATCTGCTGCAGCCGCGGGTAGTTGCCGAGGTAGTACAGGTCGTGCCACGGCACCCCTGACTTGTTGTACGCCGGATCCGCGAGGTCCACGTCCGGGTAGTTGATGTACGAGCCGGCGTTGGTCGCGTTCGGCACCGGGACACCGCCGGTGTCGCGGTAGATGTCGGCGTACACCTTCCGCGCCCAGGCGAGGTTCTTGTCGTCGTCGGCCGCGGTCGTCCAGGACGCGCTCAGCACCATCTTCGCGACGACGTCACGTTGCGCGGCGGCGGTCGCGCCGGACGGCACGGTGTTTACCTTGCCGCCGTACGGGACCAGCAGCACCGACGACTCCGGACCCGTGTACGTCGTGTCCGTGAGCCCGCGGTACATCGCGAGGATCTGCTCGTCGGTGTACCCCTTCTTCAGGTACCCGGCCTTGTACTTCCCGCGCCCGGGCGACGCCGTCTCGCCGATCGACCGTTCCATCGTGGTGTGCAGGAACGGCCCCTCGCCGACGTCGATCACCTGCGGCTTCGGGTCCACACCCGCGACCATCGCGGCGTTGAACGCCTTCATCAGCTCGGCCGAGTTCGGCGCGGCGGCGTCGATCTGCGTGGACAGCAGGTAGTTCCCGGCCGACGTGTGCGTGAGGATGAACGGCGCGTAGAGCGTCGCGTACGGCGAGTCCGCGGTGTTGTGCTGCTCGAAGAAGTCGAACCAGTTCCGCACCGTCCGCAGGAAGCCGGCCTGCGTCGTCGTCTTCCAGTCGTACAGCAGGATGCTGGACCGCAACGCGGCCGGTGCCTTGGGCAACGACTCGGCCGGCGTCCGGCCGGCGGAACCGTTGGTGCGCATCAGGTACCGGGTGACGACGCCGAAGTTCCCGCCGCCACCGCCGGTGTGCGCCCACCACAGGTCGCGGTGCTCGTTGTCGCGCGTCGCCACCACCGACCGCGCCCGCCCACGGGCGTCGACGACCACGACCTCCACGCCGTACAGGTGATCGACGACCGAGCCGTACTTGCGGGACAGCGGCCCGTACCCGCCGCCGCTGAAGTGACCGCCGACGCCGACGCCGAGGCATCCCCCGCCGGGCACCGTGAGGCCCCACCCGATGAACAGTTCCTTGTAGACGGTTTCGAGGATCGCGCCGGCGCCGATCGAGAAGGCCCGGTACCGCGGGTCCCAGGTGATCTCGTCGTACGTCGACATGTCCAGCAGCACCTCGGTGTCGCTGTTGTCCACGAAGTCCTCGAAGCAGTGCCCGCCGCCGCGCACCGCGATCCGCTTCCCGCCGCGGACCGCGTCCTGCACGGCCGCGACGGCGTCCTCGGCCGACCGGATCACCCGAATGTAGTCGGGTTTCGCGACGAACCGGCGGTTCTGTCCACGCAGGACCAGGTCCTGGTAGCGCGCGTCGTCCGCACGGATCGTGTCACCGGCGACAGCGGCCGAGGCCGAGGCCGCGGACGCCGTACCAGGGATGGCGAGGGCCGCACCCGCGACGGCTGTTCCGGCCAAGAGACCACGACGACTGACTGGCATTGAGATTCCCTCCCGAGTTCGAATGCTTCGACCCTAGGAAGGCGGGCAGTGTCCGCACATCAACCATCTGGTGGAGTGCAGGACTCAGCTATCCGGCGTACAACCGCTCCAACGGGACGCCGAGCAGTACGCCGGCCAACGCCCCGACGAGCATGAACGGACCGAACGGAACCATCTGTTTGCGGGTCATGATCCGCGCCGCGATCAGCACGATCCCTACGATCGCTCCGAGGAAGAACCCGCCGTACAGCCCAGACACGAACTCGCCCCAGCCGAGCCAGCCGAGCGCGATCCCGAGCAGGCCCGACAATCGCACGTCACCGAACCCGACGCCGCGCGGGAACGCGAACCACAGCACGTAGAACACCGCGAACCCGATCGCCCCGGCGATCGCCGCCCGGCGCAACGAACCCCACTCCCCCGTCGCCAGCGCCGCGGCAACCAGCCCGGCCCCGACCACGAAGTACGTCGGCCAGATGATCACCGACGGCAGGAACCGCGTGCGCGCGTCGATGTACCCGAGCACCGAGCCGGCCACCACCAGCACAAGCCACGCGGGCAGCACAGCGTCCAGGCCGAGCACCCAGCCGAGGATGCCCCCTGCCAGCGCCGCGAGTCCGCCGCACCAGTACGCCGCTCTCGGGCCGGCCAGCGATGCGTACGGGACCTTGGTCTCGCCCTCCTCGAGCTCCGGCTCGGGGATGGTGCGCATCAACCAGGGCCCGAGCACCGACGCCACCGCGCCGCACGCGACCACGCCGATTCCCGCAGCGAGCAACGCGTTGTCAGCCGGCACGATCCACGACCCTAGACGACTACTTGCGGACGCCCGCGGCCGCCCGCCTGCGCACGAGGACGAACACACCGCCGCCCAGAAGCAAGACCACGACGAAGAGCACCGCGACCGTACTCCAGAAGCCATCGTTCTCGGTGACGTACGTGATCCGCTGGTACTCGTCGTCGTTCGCCGCAGGCGCGAACGTGAAGTCGTCGGTGATCTTGCCCGGCTCGCGGTACGTCGCGGTGTAGGCGGTCAGGAAGTCGGTCGGCTTCGGCAGCATGTCGGTGTCGACCCGGCCGGCGAACAGCAGCTCCGGCGTCACGTCGGCATCCGGCGTCTTCGTCGCGTCGACCCGATGCTCCGCCGCGACGTACACCGTGACGGTCTGGGTCGTGGTCGCGCCCTTGCTGAGCCGCATCGGGTACACGATCCGGTCCGACGCGAACGTCAGCCGCAGCGGCGGGGTCGCGCCTGCCAGGCTCTCGCCGGCCTGCTTCGGGGCGAGTTTGACCGCGACGATCTCCCACTTCTCGGTCAGGTACGGCGTGAGGTTCGCGGCCAGTGTCGACGGGACGACGTACCCGTTCGTGCGCAGCCAGTCCGTGACCGCCGTACCGCTGGACCCGCCGAGCCGCGTGATCGCGAACGGGCCCAGCGTCATCTGCTCCTTGACGCTGACCCCGGCTCCCGGCGCCGGGGCACCGGCCGCGTCACCCGAACCACGGCCGATACCGAGGTCGCGGAACGGCCAGTACGTCTTCTTCACCACGCGCTTCGGCTTCGTCAGCTGGTTCAGCCGGTAGAACAGGTAGTTGTCGTCGCCGAGGTCGACCTTCGCGGCCGACGGCACCGGCATGATCCAGGCGGCCTTCTTCGACGCGCCGTGGACCGACATCGAGAGCGTGATCTGCTCGGAGCCCCCGGCGTACTGGACCAGCGCGTTCTCGCCGTACGCCCGCGCCTTCGACTCCGCGTCCGGCAGGTAGCCGCCGCAGGCACAGGCCCACGCGGGCGTCACCCCAGCCGCGACGAACCCTGCAGCCAGCACACCCGCGATCACACGCCAAAGCTTCACGGGCCGAACACTAGTCAGCTGAGGGTGTACGGCGTGTGGAAGAAGTTGCCCGGGTCGTACTTCTTCTTCGCGGCCTGCAGCTTGGCGGCGCTCGCGCCGTAGTACGAGCTGACCGCCCGCCCGGACTCGACGTAGTTCACGTAGCCGCCGGCCGAGGACGGGCGGACCGCCTTGTGACCGTTCGAGATGAAGGTCTGTGCGCTCGTGCCCTGCGCCGACGAGTACCACTGGATGACGGCCAGCGCGCTCCGCCACGGCCACGACGAACCGCCGGCGGGCTCCTTCGCGGCCTGTCCGCCGAGCGGGTCGAGGATCGCCGACGCCGGCGTCCCGGCGCGCGCGGCCGCCTTCACCGCACCGAGCAGGCCCGTGATCGTCGCCGCGTCCATCGGCCCCTTGAGTACGTCGGAACCGGCGAGGAACCCCTGGCGCGGGCTCGTCGTACCGCCGCCCAGGTACTTGACCGCCTCCATGTGCGACTTCACCGAGAGCGTCCGCCCCGACGCCTTCGCGCCGACGAGCGACTCCAGTTGCGCGGCCGCCGCGGTCGCGTCGCCGGTGGTGGAGACGCCGAGCACCCGGATCGACAGCGTCCCGTTGCTCTTGGCATCGACATGCAGGTTCGCCCAGACCGTGGTCGGTGCGCTCTGCGCGAACTTCTGCCAGCCGCGGACGACGGCCGCCGCCTGCGACTCCGGCCAGGTCAGCCGGAAGAAGCCGAGCTTGGTCGCCGGGATCGTCGCGAACTGGAACGACGTGACCACGCCGAGGTTGCCGCCGCCGCTGCCCCGCAGTGCCGTGAAGAGGTCGGATTCCGCGCTCGCGCTGACGGTGTGCGCCTTGCCGTCTGCGGTGACCACGCCCATCGAGACGACGCGGTCGCAGGTCAGGCCGTAGGTCCTCGTGTGGATGCCCATCCCGCCGCCGAGCGTGAGGCCCGCGACGCCGACGGTCGGGCAGGTGCCGGTCGGCAGCGAGCGGCCGTAGCGGTCGAGGAACGCGTGCACGTCGTACAGGCGGGCCCCGGCGCCGACCGTGAGGACGCCGTTCGCGTAGCTCATGGTCTTGAGGCCGCCGACGTCGAGCTGCAGGCCGTTCGCGATCGTCGACGCGCCGACGTACGAGTGGCCGCCGCTCTTCGGGACCAGGACGAGTTTGTTGGTACGGGCGAAGTTGATCGCGTGCTGCACGTCGGCAGGGCCGGCGGCCTTGACCACGGCGGTCGGGCGGACGCTGTCCCAGCGCGGGTTGAAGAGCTGGTGCGCGGCGGCGTACCCGGAGGTCGAGGGCAGGTAGAGGCGGCCCTTCAGCGAGCCGGCGAGGGCGTTCCAGTTCGGCCCGGCCGCGGTCTGAGTGGGTGCCGACGTACTCGGCGTACCGCTCGGCGTGGTTGGCGCGGCCGTGGTGGGGGCAGCCGTAGTTGTGCTGGGTGCGGTGCTTGGGGTCTGCGACGGGCTCGTCGTACTGCCGGTGTCTTTGGAGTCACCGCAGCCGGCCAAGGTGACAGCGACTCCGGCGATCAGAACGGTACGACGGTCAAGCAGGCTCACGATCCCCCAGCTCCTCACGCGCAGCAGCCCTCATGGCCGCCAGAGGAGCCGGCGACCTACCCGTCATCATCTCCACCTGGAGGGTCGCTTGATGCACGAGTAGATCAAGTCCGTTCAACAGCTCGGTACCGATCCGGTGCGCCGCGATGGCGAGCCGGGTCGGCCACGGGTGGTACGCGACGTCGAACACCACCGGCGCGACGGCGGCGAAGTGCTCGGCCCATGGGTCGACCGCGCCGCCGGGCAGCGTCGACACACACAGGTCGAAGCCGCCGATCTGCTCGACCTGCGAGAAGTCCGCAACCGAGGTGCGGAGTCCCAGCTCCGCCGCGAGGTCCAGCAGCCGCTCGGCCTTCGCGAGGTCCCGGACGACGACCGTCACGTCGGTGACCTTCATCCCCCGCAACGCGGCCAGCGTGGAGGCGGCCGTCGCGCCGCCGCCGATCACCACCGCCGACTCGGCCGCGGTGATGCCCTGCTCGGCGAACGCGTTCACCAGCCCCGGTACGTCGGTGTTGTGGGCGGACCGGGATCCGTCCGGTTCGAACAGCATCGTGTTCGCCGCGCCGATCAGCTCCGCGACCGGGTCCACCGTGTCGACCAGGTCGAGCGCGACCCGTTTCAGCGGCATGGTCAGCGACAGCCCGCGGACGTCGTCACCGAGCGACGCGACGAATCCGCGGAGCTCGTTCTCCTCGACCTCGAACGCGTCGTACCGCCAGTCCAGCCCGAGCGCGGCGTACGCGGCCCGGTGCATGGCCGGCGACAACGAGTGCGCGATCGGCGAACCGAGAACGGCGCACCGGGTCAACTCAGCACCTGCCCTTGTGCGCCTGGCACCACGCCTGCAGCTTCTTCACGTTCGCCTGGTGCTCCTCGGCGGAGCTCGCGAACGCGGTCTCGCCGGTGTCCAGGTTGACGAGCGTGAAGTACAGCCAGGAGCCCTGCGCCGGGTTGATCGCCGCGCGCAGCTCGTCGCGGGTGGGCGAGTTGATCGGCGTCGGCGGCAGGCCCTTGTACTTGTACGTGTTGTACCGCGACGGGTTCTCGCGCTGCTCGGGTGTCGTGAAGACACCGCCGTCCTTGCCGACCACGTAGTGGATCGTCGAGTCCATCTGCAGCCGCATCCCGGCTGCCAGCCGGTTGTAGATCACTCGGGCGACCTTGGCGTAGTCCTCCGACCGGTTCGTCTCCGCGCCGATGATGCTGGCCACGATGACCGCCTGGTACGGGTCGAGCTTCTTCCGGGACGCCGTGTTGACGAGGTCCAGCGACGCCGCGGTCTTGGCGTAGTTGGCGGTCATCAGCTTGAGCATCGTGTACGCGTTCGCGTTCTTCGGGACGTCGTACGTCCCCGGGAACAGGAAGCCCTCGGCGTTGTTGTGCGCGTACGGCGGGAGGCCGAGCAGAGCCGGCTTGCCGAGGGCCGTGGCGGCGGCGCCGGCCGGCAGCTTCATCTTCGAGCCCTGCAGGATCACCGCGACCTCGGCCTTGGTCTTGCCGGCCGCGATGCTGATCCGGGCCACCTTGACCGACTCGGCGGTGTTCAGCATCAGGTCGAGAGCGGCCTTGGCCGACATGTGCTTGCGCAGCGTGTAGGTGGCCGCCTGGATCTGCAGCGACCGCGGGTCGTCGCGGGCCACCCGCTCGAAGGCGCGGGCGCTCTTCACGACTTCCTTCTTCTCCAGGGTGTCCGCGATCGACGCGGTCGCCTGGCCCTTGGTGATCTCGACGACCACGGTGCCGGTGCCCGCGCCCTCGTAGTCAGGAGCGGAGAAGAGTCCCTCGAGCGCGTCCTTGCCCTTGCCGAAACCGACCACGGCGCCGGCCACCAGGGCGCCGACGACGATCAGTGAGATCAGGCCGGCGAAGCAGCCGAAGGCGCGGCGGCCGCGGGCCCGGCGCCGGTTGGCGCGGCGCTCGACGCGGGACTCCGCGCGCAGCCCGAGGCCGCTGCCCAGATCATCACGCTCGCCCTCGTCCACTTCTTCGTGCACCGATGGTCCGTTCACAGGGGCCTCCCGGGTGGGTTGCCGGTCTCGCGCTCCAGGTCGAGCGCATGTTGCAGAATCACGACGGCCGCGGCCTGGTCGACCACTGCCCGTCGCTTGGAGCCCTTCTTTCCCCGTTCCCGCAGCATCCGTTCGGCGGTGACCGTGGTGAACCGCTCGTCCACCAGCCGCACCGTCGTCCCCGAGTTCGTCTCGTGCACCTTGTCCCGCACTTGCTCCGCCGTCTCCCGGATCTTCACCGCGGCCGGTCCTTCGCCCCCGGACAGGGAGCGTGGCAGACCGACCACGATCTCGAACGCCTCCAGTTCGGCGGCGAGTGCGGCGATCCTACCCAGATCACCCGGCCCACGGCGGACGGTTTCCACAGGCGTGGCCAGGATTCCGTGCGGATCGCTGCTCGCGACGCCGATCCGGGCGTCGCCGATATCGAGCGCGATCCGCACGCCCGTCCTCATGTCAGGCTCACTTAGCCGGTCACCTGGTGGCCGATCGCGTGCTCGACGGCGCTCAGCGCGTCGCCGGCACCGGCCGCGTCCGTACCGCCACCCTGCGCGACATCGTCCTTGCCGCCACCGCGGCCACCGAGCTTCTCGGCCGCGATCCGGACCAGGTCGCCGGCCTTCAGCCGCCACTCACGGGCCAGGTCGTTGAGCGCGATCACCACGCCGGGCTTGCCGTCGTTCACGCTCAGCACCGCGACCACGACCGGCTTGTCGTTCGGCATCCGGCCGCGGACGTCCAGCGCCAGCTTGCGCAGGTCGCCGCCGTTCACGCCGTCGGGCGCGCGATGGCCGACGTACTGGACGCCGAAGACGTCCTTCGGGTCCTTGGCCAGTTCGGCCGCGGCCTCCAGCACCTGCGCGGCGCGCATCCGCTCGAGCTCCTTCTCGGCCACCCGCAGCCGCTCGGCCAGGTCGGCGACCTTGGCGGGCAGCTCCTCCGGGCGGGCCTTCAGGTTCTCACTGAGCAGCCGGACCAGCGCCCGCTCGCGGCCGAGGTAGTGCAGCGCCTCCATGCCGACGAACGCCTCGATCCGCCGGACCCCGGCGCCGACCGACGACTCACCGGTGACGGTGACCGCGCCGACCTGCGACGAATGCTTCACGTGCGTGCCACCGCAGAGTTCCCGCGACCACGGGCCACCGATCTCGACCACACGGACCTGCTCGTCGTACGTCTCACCGAACAGCGCCAGCGCGCCCCAGTCCCGGGCCTCCGGCAGGGTCATGTACTGCGCAGACACCGGCAGGTCCTTGCGGACGGCGAGGTTCGCGACCTCCTCGATCTCGGACCGGGTCGCGGCGTCCAGCGCCGACGACCAGGCGAAGTCGAGCCGCAGGTAACCGGGCTTGTTGTACGAACCGCTCTGCAGCGCGTTCGGGCCGAGCACCTGTCGCAGCGCGGCGTGCACGACGTGCGTGCCGGAGTGCGCCTGGCAGGCCGAGACCCGCCACTCGTGGTCGACCGCGGCCTGCACGTTCGCGCCGGGACGCAGGACGCCCTCGACGATCTCGACCTTGTGCACGATCAGGCCCTTGACCGGGCGCTGCACGTCGAGCACCTTCAGCTTCAGCCCGTCGCCGAGGATCAGGCCCTCGTCCGCGATCTGCCCGCCGGACTCGGCGTAGAACGGGGTCTTCTCGAGCACGACCTCGACGGTCTCGCCCTGCTCGGCGAACGGCGCGACCGCGCCCTCGCGCAGCAGGCCCCGGACCTCGGAGTCGCTGGACAGCTCCTGGTACCCGGTGAACTCGGTGACGCCCTTCTCCCGCAGCTCCCGGTACCCCGAGGTGTCCGCGTGACCGGCCTTCTTGGCGCGCGCGTCGGCCTTGGCCCGCTCGCGCTGCTCCTTCATCAGCGAGCGGAAGCCCTCGGTGTCGACGTTCAGGCCCTGCTCGGCCGCCATCTCGACGGTCAGGTCGATCGGGAAGCCGTACGTGTCGTGCAGCTGGAACGCCTTCGCGCCCTCGAGCTGGTGCGCACCGCTCGCCTTGGTGTCGCGGACCGCCACGTCGAAGATCGTCGTACCGGCCGTGAGCGTACGGCGGAACGCCTCCTCCTCGGCGTACGCGACCTGGCTGATCCGGCCGAAGTCGGTGACCAGCTCCGGGTACGACTTCTTCATCTGCTCGAGGCTCACCGGGAGCAGCTCGACCAGGCTGGGGTCCTCGTACCCGAGCAGCCGCATCGAGCGGATCGCCCGGCGCAGCAGCCGCCGCAGCACGTACCCGCCCTGCTCGTTACCCGGCGTGACGCCGTCGCCGATCAGCATCAGCGCGCTGCGCACGTGGTCCGCGACGACCCGGAACCGTACGTCGTCCTCGTGCTCCGCGCCGTACTTGCGGCCGCTCAGCTCGGATGCCTTCTCGATCACCGGGTAGATCTCGTCGATCTCGTACATGTTGTCGACGCCCTGCAGCAGGTACGCGACCCGCTCCAGGCCGAGACCGGTGTCGATGTTCTTCTTCGGCAGCTCACCGAGGATCTCGTAGCCGTCCTTGCCGCCGCCCTCGCCGCGGATGTTCTGCATGAAGACCAGGTTCCAGAACTCCAGGTAGCGGTCGCCCGCCTCCCAGTCCCGGTCCGCGCCGAACTCCGGGCCGCGGTCGATCAGGATCTCCGAGCACGGGCCGCACGGACCCGGGATGCCCATCGACCAGAAGTTGTCCTTCATGCCGAGCCGGACGATCCGGTCGTCGGGCAGCCCGGCGACCCGCTTCCAGATGTCGATCGCCTCGTCGTCCTCGTAGTACACCGAGGCGTACAGAACGGACTCGTCGAAGCCGTAGCCGCCCTCGTTCTGCGGCTTGGTGACCAGCTCCCAGGCGAACTTGACGGCGTCTTCCTTGAAGTAGTCGCCGAACGAGAAGTTGCCGTTCATCTGGAAGAAGGTGCCGTGCCGGGTGGTCTTGCCGACCTCCTCGATGTCGAGGGTCCGGACGCACTTCTGGACGCTGGTCGCGCGCGCGTACGGCGGCGTCTGCTGGCCGACGAAGTACGGCACGAACTGGGCCATGCCGGCGACGTTGAACAGCAGGTTCGGGTCCGGCGACGGCAGCGGCGCACTCGGCACCACGGTGTGGCCCCGGTCCTCGAAGTACTGCAGGAACCGCCGCCTGATCTCACTGGTTTCCATGGGTGTTACCGGTAGTCCTCACGATCGTTGGTGTTCTCGATGCCGAGCGCGTCGCGCAGTTCGGTCTCCCGCTCGGCCATGCCCTCGCGGACCTGGTCGCCGAAGTGCCGGACCGCGGCGGCCAGCTTGGCCGCGGACTCCTGCATCCCCTCCGGAGCGAGAATCTGGGCCCGCTTCTTCAGCCGGGTCACGGCGTACACGCCGACGGCGATCCCGATGATCAGCCAGAAGATCCGCTTCACCGCTTCCGCGCCTTCCGCTCGGCCTTCATCTCTTCCTTGACGCGCCGCGACACGTCCTTGCGCTGCTGCTCACCGAGCGCCCGGCGGACGCCGTACGTGAACGCGGCCGCCTTCACCAGCGGGCCGCCGGCGGTGGCCGAGAACAGCGACATCAGCGCGGCCGCGTTGGTGGTCACCGTGGTCGCGTTGTCGGTGATCGTGTCCACCTTCGCCAGCTGGGCGTTCGTGGTCGCCACCGTGGTGGTCACCTCGCCGAGCAGCGGGACGCTGGAGTCGGAGACGCCCTTCACCATGATCCGGGTCTCGTCGAACACCTTGCCGAGCTTCAGGATCGGATAGGCCAGCAGGCCTACCAGGATGAGCAGCGCGCAGGCGGCTATCAGCCCCGCGACTTCACCGACGCTCATGGAAACGATCCACCTTCCCGTTGCGACCTCGTGGACGCCCGACCTTATCGCGCGCCCCGAGCACACTCCGCTCCAGGACACCATCCCTCACATCACAGTCCCTCACCAAACCGCGACGCCGGGTCAGGAGTTGCCGCGCTCGCAGGCGATTCCGTCGCCGTTGTTGTCGAGCTCCGGGGTGTAGCCGGGATCGCCGCGATGCAGCGGCGCCTTTCCGGCGGCGCGGACCTCGGCGTAGTTCCGGTAGACGACGGGTGTGGTGCTGGGAGTGCTGGTGGTCGTCGGACTGGTCGTCGGTACGGCGGTGGTCGCGGGCGGAGTCGGCGTACTGGACGACGGGGTCGGAGTCGTGGTCGCCAGCGGTGTCGGGGTGGTGGTCGACGGGGTACTTGCCGGGGAGGTGGGTGCCGGGGTGCTGGATGACGGGGTGCCCGGCGGGGTTCCGGTGGTGGGGTCCGCGGTGGTCGGGTTGTTCTTGCCCGGGCCGGTCAGCGGGGAGTTGGACGTGGACCCGGCGCTGGTCTGTGGCGCGAGCGGGTTCAGTGGCTTGCCGACCGGGAGCGACGGGCGCGCGCTCGACCGCGACGTACCTTCCGACCGATCGACCGTCGGGCTGGAGGAACCGGCGGCTTGGGGTACCTGACCAGTCTCCGAGTGCTGGGATCTGAACGGGAACAGGAACAGCGCTGCTGCCAGCACAGCGACTGTTGCCGCAGCCGCGCCGAGCTTGAGCACCGGCGGACGCTGACGTACATGCCGAGGATGGGGCTGCCTCAAAACCATTACCTTCCGCCCCCAGGCCGAGAGGCAGCTTACCGACTCGAACGCTTCAATCGAAGCTCACGGTGAGTGCCTGAACGGCTCCGTCCGGCGCCCAGCGCAGCTCCATCGTGCCGGTCCCACCGCCTGACCAGCGGAAACGCGCCCGTTCGTCGCCGTCCTCGAGGAGCGTCATGGTCTCGTCCGGCGGATTCTCGCGGTACGCCGCCGCGATCGCCGTCCGCCCTTCGAACGGTCCGGCCGGAACACCCACGAACCGCATCGTCGCGTCCGGCGCGAACCGATCGGCGAACGCGTCCCACGCACCGCTCGTCACCGCCACGTTGAAGGCGTCCACGTGATCCTCGGTGCGGCTCATTTGCGGTCCCGGAGGATCTTGCGGATGGCGGCGACCCGGTCGGCGTACGCCGCTTCGCCGCCGCGGCGGGTGGGTTTGTAGTAGTCGGTGCCGTCGATCACGTCCGGAGCGTACTGCTGCGGAAGCACACCGCGCGGGTCGTCGTGGGAGTACTGGTACGAGGACCCGTGGCCGATCTTCTTCGCGCCGGCGTAGTGCGCGTCCCGCAGGTGCGGCGGGACCGGGCCGACCTTGCCCGCCTTCACGTCCGCGATCGCCGCGTCGACCGCCATGATCACCGCGTTCGACTTCGGCGCCAGCGCGAGCGCGACGACCGCCTGGGCGAGGTTGATCCGCGCCTCCGGCATCCCGATCAGCTGCACCGCCTCGGCCGCCGCGATCGCGACCCCGAGCGCGGTCGGGTCGCCCATCCCGATGTCCTCACTGGCCGAGATCACCAGCCGGCGCGCGATGAACCGCGGGTCCTCCCCCGCCTCGATCATCCGGGCCAGGTAGTGCATCGCCGCGTCCACGTCCGACCCGCGGATCGACTTGATCATCGCGGACGTGACGTCGTAGTGCTGATCCCCGGCCCGGTCGTACCGCACCGCGGCCCGGTCGACCGCCGTCTCCAGCGTCTTCAGGTCGATGACCTTCGCGTCCTTGGCGCGCGCCCCACCCGCGGCCGCTTCCAGGTAGGTGAGCGCGCGGCGAGCGTCGCCTCCGGCCATCCGCAGCAGATGGTCCCGGGAATCCTCGGCCAGCTCGAACTCGCCGTTCAGGCCGCGCTCGTCGGTCAGCGCGCGATCGAGCAGTACGGCGATGTCGTCGTCGGTCAGCGACTCCAGCGTCAGCAGCAGACTGCGCGAGAGCAGCGGTGAGATGACGGAGAAGAACGGGTTCTCGGTGGTCGCCGCGACCAGGGTGACCCACCGGTTCTCGACGCCCGGCAGCAGAGCGTCCTGCTGGGCCTTCGTGAAGCGGTGGACCTCGTCGATGAACAGCACGGTCTCGACCGCACCGGTCGCCCGGGACAGATCGCGCCGGGCACCGTCGATCACCTGCCGGACGTCCTTCACACCAGCGGTGACCGCCGACAGCTCCACGAACTTCCGGTTGGTCTGGTGCGAGACGACCGCCGCGATCGTCGTCTTACCCGTCCCCGGAGGGCCCCAGAGCAACAGCGACATCGGCTGGTCGCCCTCCACCAGCCGGCGCAACGGCGAGCCGGGCGCCAGCAAATGCTGCTGACCTACCAGCTCGTCCAGACTGCGCGGCCGCATCCGCACCGCCAGCGGAGCCGCGGTGTGGTCCGCATCCGCCAGACTCCCGCCACCACGGGCAGGCGCAGGCGCACCCGGAAGGTCGAACAACCCATCACTCACGCCAGAAGCCTAACCAGGCCCACCGACAGTCTCGCTCAGCGGGCAGGGCCCCCTGGACGGTTGTGGGCGTTGCGGATGGCACGGGCGTCGCGGCGGGTAGCGGGGACGGGAGTGTCGAGGGAGTCGGCGATGCCCTTGCGGACCGAGCGCAGCTGGGCCTGGGCGGGGTCCAGCCGGGTCGCGACCGCGTGATCGTGCTCTCGCCAGGCGTCGCGAGTCTCCTTGAAGAGCACCGCGGTCGCGGGGGTCTTCATCAGCAGGTCGGCCCACAACGGCGCGCCCGTGAGCTCCACACCCATGCAGTACGCGAAGTACATCGAGCTGATCTTCGCCTGCTGGGCAATCAGCGGGCGCCGACTGATCGGCGCCTCCTGACGCCGGGCGAGATGGAGCCGGTCGTCCATCAGTTGCTGACCTTGCCGGACCATGTCGTCGGCCGCGGCCCGCAGCGGTTCGCTCACCCGGATCTGCGCGCCCTCCGCGATCACGTCCCGCAGGACGCTCGCCCGCGCCAGCCGGGTCAGCGACTGCGCGATCCATTCGTCGTCCCGGTCGGGCAGATCCACGCGCCCGCCGTACGCGCTCTCGAAGCTCTCCCGGAGGTCCGCGATGCTCGTGGTCGGCATGGTTCGGCCGTCCATCGCCGCCCGGTTCACAGCCTGCGCGGATGCCTCCTCGAGGCTCAGCCCCCAGTGGTTCTCCGGGTCGAGCGCCAGATCGGACGCCGCCACCAGGATCTGCTCGGCGTCGGTTCCCTCCGGATCCAGGCGTACGTCGTCCAGCTCGAGCTTGCGCCACCAGTGCGCCAGCCGGTCCGCCGTGCGCCGTTCCTTGTCGGGCGCACCCGCCGGAAACGACTGCTCGTACCGGTCGATGGCGAGCAGCGCCTCGGCCGCGAACAGATCCACGACCTGCTGCGCCGCGACGAGCTCGTCCCGGCCCGGCTCCCGCAGTTCGGATCGCGGCCTCATCCTCTACCGTCCAGCTCGGCCTGGACCCGCACGGCCGCCTCCGCCCGGCGCCGCAGCTGGTCGGCCCCAGAGAGCATCACCGGCGCCTCACCGGCGCACAGCAACTCGCGCATCCGCGGTTGCGAAACGTAGTCATCGGTCATCGGGACGGGCCGGTGGGGCGGTTGGAGTTACGGAGGGCACCGGCGTTGCGGCGGGTCACTGCGCCGACCTCGTCGAGGTTGTTGATCAGGTCGGTACGGACGGAGCGGAGCTGAGCCTGCGCCGGGTCGAGGCGATGTTCGAACGCAGTGCGCTGATCACGCCGTTCGTTCCAGACGCTCACGGCGTAGAAACCCGTGGCGAGGTTCATGGCCGCGTAGGTCACGACCGAGTCGGCCGCAGTCATGGTCCAACCGTAGGCCGCGGCGGCGGCAAAGTTCCTTGCGTGCCAACGGACCCCCTGGTTCTCAGGCTGCACCTCCTGCTGGACTGCGAGTTCGCGCCGGTCGTCCATCAACCGCTGCCCCTGCCGCACCAGCTCGTCGGCCGCCTCGTGGAGTGCCTCGCTCGCGCCGACCCGCGCACCCTCGGCGATCACGTCCCGCAGGACACTCGCGCGCCCGAGTCGGGTCAGCGACTGGCCCAACCAGTCGTCGGCCCGCTCCGGCTCGCTCGCCTGGCCGCCGTACGCCTCCTCGAACCTTGTCCGCAGGTCGGCGACCGTGGTGACAGGAGACATCCGGCCCTCCATCACCGCCAGGTTGGCTGCGTACGCTGACGCGTACTCGATGCTCACGCCCCACTGGTTCTCGGGGTCGCGCGACAGGTCGGCCGCTGCCCCGAGGATCTGCTCGGCGTCGGATCCGCGCGGATCCGGTCGTACCTCGTCCAACTCGAGCTTCTGCCACCAGTACGCGAGCCGGTCCGCGACCTGACGCTCCCGGTCGGTCGCCGTCGCCGGGAACGATCGCTCGAAACGATCCAGGGCCAGCAGCGCCTCGGAGGCGAACATGTCCACCACCTGCTGCGCTGCGACGAGCTCGTCACGGCTGGGCTCGCCACGGTAGGTCCTCGGATCCCGAGGCATCGTCGGTGTCATCGCCGGCCGTCCAGCTCGGCCTGCACCCGATCAGCGGCTTCCGAGCGGCGTCGAAGGCTGTCGAACCGTGCCGCCTTCGCCTCGTCGGCCTGCTGGTAGTCGGCGTCCTCCGCGGCCTCGGCCGGGACATACCACCAGCGTTCGTCGTAGAAGGTCGGGCCGACCTCCATCCCGGCCAGCATCGGCGTCGCCGCGCCGCCGTCGATCAACTCACGCATGCGCTGCTGCGAAACGTAGTCATCGGTCACCCACCCGACTGTAGGCCGCCGAGGGGCGAACACGCGGTGCCACGTTCCGCTGCGCCGGAGTAGGACGATCGTCGGGACCTGCAGTACGACGATCGTCAGGATGGTGATGATCGGGTCGGTCGCGGGGACGACTGAGATCGGCAGCCTGTAGGCCACGACGACCCGCACGACGCCGTCGATGATCGTCGCGATCCCCCACCAGACGGTGATCCACTTCCACGCGTCCCGGAAGCGCGCGTTCGTCTCCCACAGTTGCTCCATCACGCGCGCCCGCCGCGGCATCATCGCCAGCGTCACGACGTACGTGAGCGGCTGCGGGTGCCGCAACGACCACAACGTGATGCCTGCGAACGGCAGGCTGATCCACGCGTTGCGGACGAGCAGCAGGCGCGCGTCCCCGCCCACCAGGGCGACCACCGAGCTCGCCACCATGCTCAGCACGACAGCCATCCCGACCAGGTCGGTACGGCGGGTGCGCGCGAGCGACACCGCCGAACTGATCAGCCCCGGGACCACGCCGACGAGCAGCGCGGTCAGGTCACTCGCACCGAGCGCCCGCAGACCGTAGAAGAGTCCGAGCGGGAGGGCGATGTCGACGACGAGAAGCCAGGGGCCTTTGTGCGTGGGCATGACGAGAGCGTCGCCCACCGAGCCACCGCCCGGCATCGAGCCGACGGCTGCCCACACCTAGACCAAAGTCGGAGTCAGAACCGGAACCGCACGATGCGCGTGGGTGCCAGTCGGCCAGGGCGGCCGGGTTGTCGAAGCCGGACCGGAACAGCGCGTTGTACCTGCGCCCGACGGGATCCCATTTCGAGGTGCGCCAGGCCCCGACCGACACCGTGTCGACCTGGATCTGACCGCTGGGAAACGCGTCGACGACGCCTGTCAGCAGTTCATGGATCTCGGTCTCGGTGAGATACGGCAGCAGTCCCTCGGCGATCATCAGCACCGGACGGCCGCGCGGGACGTCTTCCAGCCAGGTCAGGTCGGTGACGCTGGGTTCGATCAAGGTGTAGTGCTCGCGCGGCGGGAGGAGCTCCCGGCGCAGTGCGATGACGGACGGATAGTCCAGGTCGTACCAGTCGACGGTGGCCGGCGGATCGATCCGGTACACCCGGGCGTCTAGACCGCAACCCAGGTGCAGCACCACCGCGTCCGGATGGTCGGCGAGGAAGCCGCGCGCCCAGTCGTCGTGCGCCTTGGCGCGCGCCACCGCGGCCAGACCGATCTGGCTGGTGCCGAACCTGCGCCTGTCGTACGCCGGGTCGAGGCGACGCATCGCCAGCTCGGCGTACTCGTCGCCGAGGATCGGGTCCGTCAGCCGGTTGTCCAGCGCCTTGGCCCGCAGGACCGGGGTGAGGGTCCGCTGTACTCCGACGAGATCACCGTCTTGCACACCAGCGACGGTACTCCCGCTCCCACCCCGCCCGCAGCCAACGCCCCGGCTACTTCTTCCGGTCCTCGTCCTCGTCGTCGGCGTCGCGCAGCTCCTCGGGGAGGTCGTCTTCGTCGTCGTCGGCGTCGCGGAGTTCCTCGGGGAGGTCGTCCTCGTCGAACTCCTCCGCGAGGATCTCCTCGGACTCCGACGCCGACTCGGGCTTGATCGCGTTCCGCAGGCGGCCGAGGATCCGGTCCGCCTCGGTGCCGAACGGGTTGTCGTTGACCAGGTACGTCCAGGTCGCGGTCGGCCGCGGGATCCCGCTGCTCTCCTCGTCCAGCCCGTCGGCGGTGATCTCCGCGTCCGCGAACGTCTCGGCCGCGTCCTTCCAGGAGTCCTCGATGAGCGTGTCGAACGACGCGATCGCCGACTTGTTGAACTCGTCGATCGGCTTCAGGTGCACGATGCCGCCGGCCAGCGACCGCAGGTGGATGCCCTCCCGCAGGTCCGCCAGGTACGCCAGGTGATCGGTCCAGCGCCGGTCGAGATGCCGCAGCGCGATCCGCCGCGCCGCCGCCTTCACCACGTCCTCGCCGACCTCGTCGACCAGCTCGTCGTACCGCTCCTTCGCGCGCTCGGCCAGCTCGTCCGCGGCCAGGTCCTCGGTCAGCACCTTCTCGCGGGTCTCGAGCAGGATCGCCCGCTGCTGTCCCGTGAGCCGGTTGTACTGCCAGGTCGTGCGGTGCAGCTCCGCGTTCGCGCCGTCCGCGACCCGCTGCGCGTGCTCGAGCATGCCGATCGACTTGCGGTCCGTGAGCCGGCCGGTGCCGTCCGGGTGCGGGCGGAGGCCGGACGACACGGAGTACCGCGTGACGAGCTCGTCGGCGAGGCTCGCGAAGAACAGCGACCCGCCCGGGTCACCCTGCCGGCCGGCGCGGCCGCGCAACTGGTCGTCGAGCCGGCGCGACGCGTGCAGGCCGGTGCCGACGACGTACAGGCCGCCGAGTTCGAGGGCCTTGTCCTTGTCGTGGGTCTCGTCCTTGCCGCCCAGCCGGATGTCGGTACCGCGGCCGGCCATCTGCGTCGACACGGTCACCGTCCCCGGCACACCGGCCTCCGCGATGATCGCCGCCTCCTCGGCGTCGTTCTTCGCGTTCAGTACGACGTGGTCGATCTCGGCCGCCTCGAGCTTGTCGCTGAGCTGCTCCGACTCCTCGACGCTGTGGGTCCCGATCAGGATCGGCCGGCCGGTCTCGTGCACCTCGCCGATGTGCTTGACCAGCGCGGCGTTCTTCTGGTCGACGGTCAGGTACAGCCGGTCCTGGTCGTCCTTGCGGACGTTCGGCTTGTTCGGCGGGACGACGGCGACCTCGACGTCGTAGAACTCCTGGAGCGACTCGCCGACGACGACCGCGGTACCGGTCATGCCGCAGAGCGACTTGTACCGCTTGATCAGGGCCTGGACGGTGATGCTGTCCAGGATCTCGCCGGAGTCGCTGACCGGGACCGCTTCCTTCGCCTCGACCGCGGCCTGCAGACCGTCGGGCCAGCGCTGCAGCTTCGCGATCCGGCCGCGGTTGTTGTTGATCAGACTGACCTTGCCGTCCCGGACCAGGTAGTCGACGTCCTTCCGCAACAACACCTCGGCATGCAGCGCGACGTTCACCTGAGTCAACCGATCCAGATTCTCGTCGTCATACAAGTTGAACCGCGCCCGCTCAACCTCCTCCACAGCCTCGTCATCCGAGACAGCTTCGTCGGCCTCGTCCGCATCCGCCTCGTCCGTCTCCTCCGCGTTGTTCTCGTCCGCGTCGGTCAGGTCATCGGCAGCCTCGGCTGCTTCCGCGTCGGCTTCGGCAGCGCGTTCGCCGAGGGCCTGCTCGACCTTGTCGGTGCCTCGGTCGGTGAGGGCGACTGTGCGGCCGTCGCCGTCGATCTCGTAGTCGACGCCCGCGCGCAGCGTGCGGACCAGCTGGACGACGTCGTCGTCGAGCGCCTCGTTCCGGGTCGCGCCGGCGAGCACCATCGGGACCCGGGCCTCGTCGATCAGCACGGAGTCGGCCTCGTCCACGAGTGCCACGTCCGCCTCGACGGTCACCCGGTCCGCCACATCGGTGACGAGACGATCCCGCAGTACGTCGAACCCGATCTCGCTGACCGGCACGTAGCAGACCTCCGCCTGGTACGCCTCGCGACGCTCCTCCGGCGTAGACGCCTGCCCGACATGCGACACGGTGACACCGAGCAGCTCGTACACCGGGCCCATCCACTCGGCGTCCCGCTTGGCCAGGTAGTCGTTCACCGCCAGCACATGCACCTTGCGCCCGCCCACGGCGTACCCGGCGGCGGCGATCGCGCCCGCCAGCGTCTTGCCTTCACCGGTCGCCATCTCGACGACCCGCCCCTGCAGCATCGCCAGCGCGCCGACGACCTGGCCGTCGAACGCCCGCTCGCCGATCGCCCGCTTGCCCGCGTCCCGGGCCAGCGCGAGGAACTCGATCTGCTCGTCCTCGTGCAGCCCGCCGGTGGTGCGGAGTTCCGCGACCGCCTCGGTGAGCTCTTCGTCGGTCAGGTCGACGACCGAGTCCTCCGCCTCGCCGACCAGCTGGGTGAGCCGTTCGTACGGGCCGAGATCGATCGAGCCGGGGCGCTGCAGCAGCCGGCGGAAGCGAGAAGCGATTTTCAGGGCCATGATGCAGGCAACGTACAGCCTCGGTGTGTCGTTCCGCGCGTCAGGTCAGGGTGTCCATTCATACGGGGTTGTCACAGTGACGCCGTACAGGCCGAGTTTCTGCAGGATGGGGCGGGAGTCTTCGGACGCGTCGACGCGGAGGAACTCGTAGCCGCGGTCCTTCGCGAGGCGGGCGCGGTGGGCGAGGAGTGCGCTGTAGATGCCCTGCCGGCGCCAGTCCGGCAGCGTCCCGCCGCCCCACAGGCTGGCGAACCCGGTGCCGGGATGGAACCGGATCCAGGCGGCCGACACGGCGGGTCCGTCCGGCCCCTTCAGCGCGTCCTCGACCAGGAACACCGACAGCCGGTCCGGGAACATCCGCGCCTCCCCCGCGAGCCGCTCGACGATCCGCTCCACACCGCTGTGCCAGAGGGCGTCGGTAAGTAGGCCGATCCGCTGGAAGTCGGCCGCCCCGTCCGCCTCCCGCAGCCGAACCTTCGACGGCAGCGCGGACGGCCGCTGCAGAACCCGGTCCACCTCACCGAGGATCAACGTCTCCGGCTCCTCCTGCGTGAACCCGGCCCGCACCAGCCGCTCACCAAGGTCGGCCGGCTCGTCGTACGCGTACGTCTTCCACTCGAACGGCAGGCCGCGCTCCCGGAAGAATGCGATCTCGTTCGCGATCACAGCGTCCGGGTCGTCGCCCAGCCCGCGCGGTGTCTCGACGAACCCGGCTCCGTCGGCACCTTCGACGTACGAGCGATGCACTGGACCTTCGTGCTCCTGCTTCCAGCCGGGGATCGCGTCGGCGTCCGGCAACCGGATCCGGCGGTGGAACACGTCGAGCAGCTCGTCAGGGGTCATCTGCACATCGTGCCCGATCGACTACCTGAAATCACCGGTCCCGAAAGTAAACCAGTTGGCCACTGGTGTCGTCCAAGTAAGTGTCCATACAAGGGGGAAAGCATCATGAAGCTCCAGCACAAAATACCCAAGACGATCGTCGCCGCCTTAGCGGTGCTCGCCGTCCCCGCGGCCGCGTTCGCCGCGCCGGCGCTGTCCGGATCGTCCACCGCCCCCAGCAGCACCACGACCGCCTCGACCGCGTCCTGCCCGCGCGGCTGGGGATCATTGCCCGAGGCAAACAGCCGGATGGTCCAGTCGCCGGTCACGAACGTCCGCACCGGAAGGCACGCCTGCTACGACCGGCTCGTCGTCGACCTGCAGGGCCGCGCGCCCGGGTACGACGTCCGGTACGTCCGCAACGTGTACCAGGACGGCTCGGGGTTCCTCGTCCCGCTCCGCGGCGGCGCGAAACTGCAGATCGTCGTACACGCGTCGTCGTACAACGTCGACACCGGCAAGGCGACGTACGTCCCGAAGAACAAGAAGGAACTGACGAACGTGGCCGGATACCGCACCTTCCGGCAGGTCGCGTTCGCCGGCAGCTTCGAGGGTCAGACCACGATCGGTCTGGGCGTCCGCGCCCGGCTCCCGTTCCGCGTCTTCACCCTCGCCGGCCCGGGTTCGAACTCCCGCCTGGTGATCGACGTCGCTCACCACTGGTAAGCCCCACCCCAGCGGCCGCCCGTTCCCCGCGGGCGGCCGCGCCCCTGTTTGCTACAGCACCCTGTTGAGCAGGTCGTAGAAGGCGTTCGCCAGAACAACTTCGTACGGGTCGCCGAGCAGCGCTCCGAGCTCGGCCATGTCGGACGGCGACCAGGACCAGGCGCCGATCCCACCGGAGATGAACAGCGGGCTCGCGCCGTCCCAATTCGCGATCCGCTGATCCATCGCGGCCTTGAACTCGGCGGCCTTACCGGGCGCGCCCCACTGGCCGGTGATCGGCAGACCGCCTTGCCGGACGGTGAGCGGGTCGCCGTCCCAGGTCTGCATGATCCCCTTGACCGGCGTGTACTCGTTGTATCCGCTCGCGATCTCCTCCGACAGCAGGATCCATTTGTCGTCCTGCCTGCTGCTGTACGCGTACACCACGTCCAGCCCGGTACGGCGCATGAAGCCGCCGGTCATCTTCAGGTACTCCGTCAGCTCGGCAGGCACCCACGAACCCGGGTACGTGTAGCCGCCGCCGGACGGGCCGCACACCAGGAGATCGTTGGCGGTCGCCGTGCGCTGGAAATAGCTGTAGAGGCCGGGGCCGGTTTCGGCGAGCAACGGGCTGATGGTCCAGTTGGTCGGCACCTGGCCGCGTTTCGGGTCGTCCCAGATCTCGCGCAGCCGGCGCTGGCAGTACTGGATGTTGTCGCCTTCGCCGAAGGTCAGGGTCACGTAGACCTTGTTCTTCGGCTTGTCGATCCGGCGGATCGGCCGGGGCTTGTCGGAGATCGGCGCCGTGAAGCCGGCGTGCACGGTGCCGTTCATGTAGAAGTCGGCCGCGACCACCGGCGAGCCGCCCTTGCTCGCGAGATCGACGCCGTCCCACTCACCGGAGACGTCGTTCGCGAACCAGCCCATGTACGGCGCCAGCGTCGGATACTTCGCGTAGTGCTCGATGAGCAGGTCGCCCGTCGCGCCACCGGGTGGCAGCCAGCTCACCAGGGCCTTGGTGGCCACCACGTAGTCGCGGAAGTACGCGAACGGCTCGATGCGGGTCGGCGACGTATCGGTCGCGGAGACCAGGTACTGGTTCCACATCTCCACGGTCACGACGAGGGACGTCGTACCCGCCGGTGGTTCGAAGCGGTAGATCCAGTAGTTGCCGCCGTCGGCGAAGCGGTTCTCCTCGCCGCCGATCGAGGAGTGCGAGCCGTCGAACAGGTACGGCGCCTCCTCCGGTGTGTTCGGTTCGAACCGGGCGAACTCGGTGCCGTTCGCCGTCACCACCACGTGCCGCACCGACGCGCCCCAGCCGTCGTCGGTGAACGAGTCCGCGAACCGGACGAACACGGCCTCCTTACCGAGCTTCGCGGAGACGTCCAGGTTGTACGTTCCGCGGTTCGAGGAGTCGCGGATCTGCTGGGTCTCGCGGGCGATCTCCTGCCACTGGACGCCCTCCACGTCGACCACGCGGGTCGGCGGGAGGCCGGCGAGCAGCTTGTGGGTGACCCTGGGGAACAGGTTGTCCAGCTGCCAGCGGTACGTCTTCACACGGTCGTCGTCGAACATCCCGCGCAGGTCCTTCACGATCCGCAGACCGTGCGCCTTGGCCTGATCCGCGTCGGCCACGACCGCGTTCTCGAGTCCGGCGAGCGTCGTCGCCACGTTCAGCGAGTCCGGTACGGCGGGGTCGTGCACGATCGCGCCGCGGATCCGGCCGCGGTACTTGGCGACCAGGTCCAGCGGGTTCTTGTACAGCTTGGTCGGCAGGTGCATGTCGGCCAGCCATTTGGCGTCCGGCACGCTCACCGTGCCGGTGTCGTACAGGAAGTACAACTCGGGCTCAGTACGGTTGACGATGCCTTGCAACGTTGTCAGCAGGGTCTGGTCTCCCCCGCTGAGCTTGCTCACATCGCCGTAATCCAGGTGTCTCGGGCGGTTGAACACCGGCAGCAGCCGAGCGGGGCTGCCGGACGTCGATGAAACCGCAGCCTGCGCTACCGAAGTGAAGCCCGGAACCACTCCGAGCCCACCCACCGTCAGCGCACCGCTGCCCGCCAGGAACGCACGTCTCGAAACCATCGCGACCACTCCCTGAGGTTGACATCGATGTCAAATCAGCCCGGAATCTAGCAACGCCGAGAGAGCGTGTACATAGCTGACTACAACGTTGACCCGACTTTCTTGGAATCGTTTCCGGTCACTCCGCGGGAGGCCGGCGGGTGGACCGGCGGAAGCGGGAGCGGAAGGAGCCGTCGTACTCGAGTTTCGTGTAGCCGGCGGAGTGGACGCCGACGGCGAAGAACCCGACGACCAGGAAGGTGATGCCGGCGATCGGCGAGATGTGCCAGAACGCAGCGGTCATGCCGACGAACGCGGAGCCTTCGGCGATCGCCTTGGCCACGCTGACGAGGCGTGACTTGGAGACCTGGCGGCGGAAGGCCTCCTGCCGGTTCAGCACCAGGAGCGCCGCCAGCAACGGGATCGAGACGGCGAACGCGACCACGCAGATCGTCGCGGTCAGATCCAGCGGGGACGTGGTCAGGAACGGCTGGACGACCACCAGCCCGGCGGCGCCCAGCCCGCCGTAGATCAGGTTCGACTGCCGGATCCACTCCTCCTGCACCGCGGGGTCGGACTTCGCGTCCTCTGCGTCCGACTTCAGGCGCATGGCCGCTTCCACAGCCGTCTCCTCGTCCATCTGCCGTCCTCCATGAGAGCTCCCCGCCGGACGAAATGGGTGGAGCGGGCGTGCGGCGGCGAGACATAGTAAGCGGGTGCGGTACTACTACGCGGAGCATCAGACGGCCTACCGGCAGCTCGAGCGCGAAGGGCTGACGCAATGGAACGACCTCTTCGGCGAGAGCTGGACCTTCGACGACTTCCCCAACCGAGCCTTCCTCGAAAGCGTTCTCGACCGGCTACCGCCGTCGGGTGACGTGCTGGAGTACGGCTGTGGCACCGGGCCGGCCGCCTGCTTCCTCGCGGCGCGTGGGTTCCGCGTCGATGCGATCGACCTGATCCCGGAGGCGATTGCGCTGGCCCGGGCGTTCGCGCGGGAGCGGGGCGTGAGCGTCAACTTCGGCGTACAGGACGTGTGTGCGATGCCCGCCGGGAGCAAGCAGTACGACGTGATCCTGGACAGCTACTGCCTCCAGTCGATCGTTACGGACCCCGACCGCGCCTCCGCCCTCACCGCCGTCCGCGACCGCCTGAAACCGAACGGCCACTACATCCTCTCGACCGCCATGTACGACGCGGACCGCGTCTACGACGGCGACTTCCGGTACGACGCCACCAGTGGCATCTGCTACGAGAGAACCACCGAGCCGGCGGACGACGCCGTACAACTCGACAACACCTGGTACCTCCCCCACCGCCGCCATCTGCGTCCCGAGGCGCTGCGAGCCGAGCTGGAGCGCGCCGGTCTCCACGTCGTCTCGCAGCAAGGCGGAGACGTCGTGGCTACCAGGCCTGGTTGAGGATCTGCGTGGCTTCTGCCAGGGACAGGCCGGCTTCGCGGGCGGTTCGGGCGAGGTTGACGGCGGCGGTGTGGGTGGCCGCGTCGTTGATCTGGCTGCGGGAGGCCAGGACGAAGGTGCCGTTGCGGCCGCGGGTCTCGACCAGGCGGTCGGCTTCGAGCTCCTTGTAGGCGCGGGCAACGGTGTTCACGGCGAGCCCGAGGTCCAGCGACAGCTGGCGTACGGTCGGCAGCCTGGTGCCGCGCGCCAGCTCGCCCGCGCGGATCAGCGCCTCGATCTGCGAGCGGACCTGCTCGTACGGCGGAGTCAGGCCGACCGGGTCCACGGAGATGTCCACCCGCTCACCATCCCACAGTCGGTGACCCTGCGTTGCAAGACAGTTGTGCGATGTCCTCCCCAGGGAATGTCCCGCTGCCCCAGACCGGCCGCCGCAGGATCGGCGTGGTGGTCATCCTGATCGCGGCGGTGATCGTCGCCGTGCTGGTGACCGTGGTCGCGCTCGGCCGGATCGGCAGCGGACCGTTCGCGCACAAGGTGCCGAAGGTTCCGGCGCCCACCGAGTGGCCCGCTACCGTCGGCGAACTGCAGTTGGCCGGGAACAGCAAGCCGGACGTCTCG
The DNA here is from genome assembly GCF_004331375.1 of Kribbella speibonae. Classification (NCBI taxonomy): domain Bacteria; kingdom Bacillati; phylum Actinomycetota; class Actinomycetes; order Propionibacteriales; family Kribbellaceae; genus Kribbella; species Kribbella speibonae. The sequence continues at coordinate 198,753 of NZ_SJKC01000008.1, forward strand.
CCACTCGACTCGCTGACCTTCGACTGGCAGGTGTCCGGGCGGTACAGCGCCGGCGAGGGCGACGACCGCGCGGTGCTCAGCGTGATGGCCTTCGGCTCGACCGACCGGGTGAAGGACACGATCGGCGACTACGACGTGGACGAGATCGGCGGCGGCTACTGCGGATCGTCGATCCTGGGCAGGTTCCTCACCAGGCAGTGCGGTGTCACGCGGGGCAGCATCGTCGCGGTCGTCGAGAGTCCTCCGCTCGGTCCGTCCGACGAGGAGCTGATCCGCTACGCCACGAGTTTGGCTGACGCGCTCAGTTGAAGTCCTCGGCGGTGTACGGGCGCTGCTCCACGAGGACGAGCCAGTTGCCCGAGTTGTCGCGCAGTACCGCTTCCACGCCGTACGGGCGATCCGACGGTTCCTGGATGTACTCGACGCCCTTGGCGGTCAGTTCGGTGAAGGTCTTGCGGCAGTCGTCGGTGGCGATGCCGAAGCCGTGCATGGTGCCCTTCGCCATCATCCGCTTGATCGCGGCGGTCGCTTCCTCGTCCAGCGGCGGGCCCGGCAGCGCGAGCTGCAGCTCCAGCTCCGGGTGGTCGGCCTGGTACACGGTGCACCAGCGGAAGTCGGGCAGGCTCACGTCGTTCTTCAGCACGAACCCGAGTTTCTCGGTGTAGAACGCCTTCGCCTCGTCGATGTCGTCGACAAAGACACTGATCAGGCTGATGTTGGTGATCACGGCAGCTCCTCATCGTTGTGTTCGGTACGACGTTAGGCCCCGGACTCCCCCGCCGGCTTCTCCGGAATTGCTGAGTTCAGTCCCAGCATGAACACGAAACACCCCGGGATCCGCGCGCCGGCCTGCGTCCGCTGGTACTGCGTCGGCGGCATCCCGACCAGCTCCGTGAACCGCTGCGAGAACGACCCGAGGCTGCTGTACCCGACCATCGCGCAGACCTCGGTGACGGTCAGGTTGGTCGCCCGCAGCAGATCCGTCGCGCGCTCGATCCGCCGGCGCGTGACGTACTGCATCGGCGTCTCGCCGTACGCCGCCGCGAAACACCGCAGGAAGTGGTACTTCGACACCCCCGCCGCGGCCGCCAGCGCGGCCAGGTCGAGCGGCTCGGCATAGTTGCGATCGGCAACATCCCGCGCCCGCCGCAGATGCGGCAACAACTCGACCGGTACGACGCTCACGTCCCCGAGCCTAGGTACTTTCGGTGGGTGCCGAAAGAGTGGCGGCGGATCACTCTCGGGCGGAGCGTACGGCGTATGAGAGTCGGACAGGGTGGTACCGGGCCAGGACCGCACACGCCGGACGGCAGCGCGGTCGAACTGTACGAGGTCACGCAGGCGCGCGGCGAAGACGAACTGATCCACGCCGCGATCGAGCCGCACAGCAGCATCCTCGAACTCGGCTGCGGTACCGGGCGGATCACCCGGCCGCTGCTCGCGCTCGGGCACGACGTGGTCGCGGTCGACGAGTCCGCGGAGATGATCGCGCGTGTCACCGGGACGGAGACGATCCGCGCGACGATCGGCGACCTCCGGCTGGGGCGGACGTTCGACGTCGTACTGATGATGTCGTTCCTGATCAACGTCGCGGACGACGCGGAACGCCTCCGCCTGCTCCGGACCTGCGCCGAGCACGTCCGCCCCGGCGGATCGGTCCTCCTCCAGCAGGAAGTCCCCGGGACGCGTCACGCGCCCGCCGTGATGGAGCGGGAGCACAGCAAGATGGTCATCAGCGACGTGGAAGACCTCCCCGACGGCGCCCAGGCAGCGACCCTGACCCACACGATCAACGGCCGCACCTGGTCGCAACACATCATCACCAAGAACCTCTCCGAGCACGCCCTGTCCACCCAACTGACCGAGGCCGGGCTACACCGCACCGGTTACCTCACCCCCGACAAGATGTGGCTCCGCGCACAACCCACTGGATAGCAGGTCGAGCCGCCAACCCGGGCAGGCGTTATCCGGCTGTCCTGTGTGGGGTGAGCTGCGGGCCGTGGGACAGGTTCTGGTGGGCTAGCACCTGATATTTCCTGTCCGCAGCACCCTGAAGGTGTCCCTTCCCCGGGCAACCGGCTGACCGCGCTCAAGGGGTAGGTTTGATCGTATGTCGCGCCGATTCCTGCTGACCGAGCTCAGGCGGTTGCTGCGGCAGCGCCGGGCCGGATGGGCTTGATCGATTTCGTGGTCGATCGTTCGCGGGTGGGATCTCCACCCGCTCAGCTCATCCAGCGTGGAGGTTTCGTTCATGTCGACTGTGTTGTGTGTGCCGCAATGGCAAGGGTCTGCTGCTGATTCTGCGCGGTTTCTCGGTGATGGGGCCCGGCGGACGGCTGGTCTGGTGCCGGCTGATCGGGTGGTGACGGTCGAGGTGCCGGAGTCGGACGGGCCGATGGCCGGCGGGGTGCGTGCCGCCGACGCCTTGGTCGCTGTTCAGCGGGCCACCGAGGAAGCGCTGACCACGATCGACGATTTCGTTCTGACCGCCGGTGGGGACTGTGCGGTCGACCTCGTACCGATCTCGGCGGCAGCCGCGAAGTACGGCGCAGACCTGACGCTGCTGTGGATCGACGCCAACCCAGACGTCTACGGCCCCGGCGATCCCTTCTCCGGGGCGTTCCACGGGATGGTGGTACGCACACTGCTCGGCGACGGGCCGCCCGCGTTGACGCCCAGGACCGTGCTGACACCACAGCAGGTGGTCTTCGCCGGTGTGCGGGTGGTGGACGACTGCGAGCAGGAGTACCTGCGAAACAAGGGCCTTGGTGTGGAGGGACTGGAGGCGGCCTTCGAAGGCTTGAAGGGGCCGTTGTACGTGCACCTGGACCTGGACGTTCTGGACCCGACCGAGTTCGCCTCGGTGGGGTACTCCTATCCGGCGGGACCGCCCGTCGCGCGTGTGCTCGAGCTGATCGCCGGCCTCGACGACGTGGTCGGGGCCGCGATCACGGAGCACGCCCCGCGAGCGCGGAACCTCCGCGAAGAGGAGGTTGTCCGCGCCCTCGGGACGGCTCTGCTGCGGTTCGCCTGAGTCAGAACCCGCTGAGGGCCTCGAACTGGCTGCGGGTCAGCTTGGTCGTGTCGCCCTGCAGCGGCGACGGACGCGTACAGATCACGCCGGACGGGACCGAGCCGGTCAAGTAGTTCAGCGCGGCCTTGAACGAGTCGCACCGGCGCTGGTCCTCAGCGCCGGCCGGGTAGCCGATCGCCGCGTTGACACGGCCCATGTCGAGGTTGTCGGCGTACGGATTGATGTCGCGGGCAACGGTCCAGTACCAGCGGGCGATCGGCGCGCTCCACTGCAGCGACAACGCCAGGTCCGGGTTGCCGAGCAGGTCGATACCGAAGTACTGCCCGGCCGGGCCGTAGTTGAAGTCACCGGTGAGCTGGATGTACCCGCGTCCGCCGTACGGGCGGGTGTCGCCGATCTCGCGGATGTTGTACTCCAGCCGCGACTCGTGCACCAGCGTCGCGAGGAACGCCGCCTTCCGGTACGGCGTGTTGACCTGGGCGTCCCGCATCGCCTGGTTCAGCGACGGCAGACCGGTCTCGACGAGCGACGGGTTGGCGATCCGGCTGCCGAACATCGCCTGGACGTCGGCCAGCGTGATGTCGCCGGCAGGCGGCTCGGAGTCGCATTCGGGGACACCGGGAAGCTTGTCCTCGGGAACAGCGACGTACACGACGGTCACGTAGCCGCCGAGTGCGGGCACATGGGCCCACCACGAACTGGTCCCGTCCGAGTTGCTGACCAGGTCGCCGTTCTTCTGGCAGTCCACGTCGATCGAGGTGGGACCGCCGAGCGTGCCGACGACGGCGGAGGACAGCGAGGCGTCGGCGCGGATGTTGACGCCGCTGCCGTAGGTCTGGAAGACGGTCGCGTACGCCGGGACCACCGCGGCCGCGGTGAGGCCGAGACCGGCGAGAAGGGCAAGGAGGAGACGACGCATGAACACTCCCGGGGCGGTAGGAGGGGGCGGTCGTCGTGAAAACCTAACTAAGCATCTTCACGACTCCGCCAGTTTCCTCCCAAACCCGGGATTGCTCAACCCTTCTCGGGTTTCGCGTCCACCCCCGCTTCCTTGCGCTGCTCGGGCGTGATCGGCGCCGGCGCCGCGGTCAGCGGGTCGAACCCGCCGCCGGACTTCGGGAACGCGATCACGTCGCGGATCGACTCGGTGCCGGCCAGCAGCGCCGTGATCCGGTCCCAGCCGAACGCGATCCCGCCGTGCGGCGGCGCGCCGAACTTGAACGCGTCGAGCAGGAACCCGAACTTCTCCGAGGCTTCCTCGTCGGTCAGCCCCATCACCTTGAACACGCGCTTCTGCACGTCCTCGCGGTGGATACGGATCGAGCCGCCGCCGATCTCGTTGCCGTTGCAGACGATGTCGTACGCGTACGCCAGCGCCGACCCCGGATCGGTGTCGAACGTCTCCAGCGAGTCCGGCTTCGGCGACGTGAAGGCGTGGTGTACGGCGGTCCACGCGCCGGAACCGACCGCGACATCGCCCGCGGCGGTCGCGTCGTCGGCCGGCTCGAACAGCGGTGCGTCGACGACCCATACGAACGACCACGCCGACTCGTCGATCAGGCCGCCGCGACGGCCGATCTCCAGCCGGGCCGCGCCGAGCAGCGCCCGCGACGTCTTGACCGGACCCGCGGCGAAGAAGATGCAGTCACCCGGCTTCGCACCGACGTGGTCGGCGATCCCGGCGCGCTCCTCCTCGGACAGGTTCTTCGCGACCGGCCCGGCGAGCTCGCCGTCCTGACCGACCAGCACGTAGGCCAGTCCGCGTGCACCACGCTGCTTGGCCCACTCCTGCCACGCGTCCAGCTGCTTGCGCGGCTGGTCCGCACCACCCGGCATCACGACGGCACCGACGTACGGCGCCTGGAACACCCGGAACGGCGTGTTCTTGAAGTACTCCGTGCACTCGACGAGCTCGAGACCCATCCGCAGATCCGGCTTGTCGGAGCCGAACCGCGCCATCGCCTCGCCGTACGTCATCCGCGGGATCGGCGTCTGCACGTCGTACCCGACGAGCTTCCAGAGCGCGGTGAGGATCTCCTCGGACAGCGCGATGACATCGTCCTGGTCGACGAAGCTCATCTCGATGTCCAGCTGGGTGAACTCCGGCTGCCGGTCGGCGCGGAAGTCCTCGTCGCGGTAGCAGCGGGCGATCTGGTAGTACCGCTCCATGCCGGCCACCATCAGCAGCTGCTTGAACAGCTGCGGCGACTGCGGGAGCGCGTACCACCTGCCCGGCTGCAGGCGGGCCGGCACCAGGAAGTCACGGGCGCCCTCCGGCGTGGACCGGGTCAGCGTCGGCGTCTCGAGCTCGACGAAGTCGTGCTTCGACAGCACCTCACGGGCGGCCTTGTTCACCTCGCTGCGCAGCCGCAGCGCCGACCCCGGGCCCTGGCGGCGCAGGTCGAGGTACCGGTACTTGAGCCGGATCTCCTCGTTCACCGGCGTCGCGTGGTGCTCCTCGACCGGGAACGGCAGCGGGGCCGCCTCGTTCAGGACCTCGACCTCGGTCGCGATCACCTCGATCTCGCCGGTCGGCAGGTTCGGGTTCGCGTTGCCCTCCGGGCGCGGCGAGACCTCGCCGACGATCTTCAGGCAGTACTCCGAACGCAGGCCGTGCGCGGCCTCCTCGTCGCGGATCACGACCTGGACGGTGCCGGTCGAGTCGCGCAGGTCGATGAACGCCACGCCGCCGTGATCGCGTCGCCGCGCCACCCAGCCCGCCAGAATCACCGTCTGCCCGGCGTGCTCGGCACGCAACGAGCCTGCGGAATGGGTACGGATCACGAGATCTCCTCAATACTTGGACGTACGTCGTTGGCGGGCGGGGCCCAGGTGGCGGCGTCCGCCGGCACCTGCTCGCCGCTCCGAATGTCCTTCACCTCGGGACCGTTCTCGGTGCTGAACCAGACGAACGGAATCCCGCGCCGATCGGCGAACTTGATCTGCTTCCCGAACTTCGCGGCCGCCGGCGCCACCTCGACCGGAATCCCCCGGCCCCGGAGCTGGATCGCGGTCCGCATGGCCTCCGCCCTGTCCTCCTCGGAGTTCAGTGCGATCAGCACTGCAGTCGGCGTACTTCTACTCGCCTTCAGCAACCCCTTGCTGATCAACCGGTGCACCAGCCGCGAGACCCCGATCGAGATCCCGACACCCGGGTACGTCGTCTTGCCGTCGGACGCCAGCGAGTCGTACCGCCCACCGGAGCAGATCGACCCGTAGCCCTCGTCACCGATCAGCTGGGTCTCGTAAACGGTCCCGGTGTAGTAGTCGAGTCCGCGCGCGATCTTCAGATCCGCGACCAGCAGCCCCGGCGCGTGCTCGTTCGCCGCCGTCATGATCTGCGAGAGCCGCTCGAGCCCTTCGTCGAGGACCTCGTGCTGGACGCCGAGCGCCCGCACCTGATCCGCGAAAGACGCATCCGTGCTTGAGATCTCCGCGAGGCGCAGTACCTGCTTGGCTGTCTCAGCGGACAGGCCCGCCGTGGTCAGCAGGTCGGTCACCTTGTCCGGGCCGATCTTGTCCAGCTTGTCGACGATCCGGAGCGCTCCGGTGATGTCCTCGATGCCGAGGCCGCGGTAGAAACCCTCCGGGATCTGCCGGGTGTTCACCTGGATCCGGAACGGCGGGATCGGCAGCTTGCGGAACGCGTCCGCGATCACCAGCGGCAGCTCGACCTCGTAGTGGAACGGCAGCTCTCCGCTGTCGATGATGTCGATGTCCGCCTGCGTGAACTCGCGGTACCGGCCCTCCTGCGGGCGTTCACCGCGCCACACCTTCTGGATCTGGTAGCGCCGGAACGGGAACACCAGCTTGCCGCTGTGCTCCAGTACGTAGCGGGCGAACGGCACGGTCAGGTCGAAGTGCAGTCCGAGGGCCGCGTCCTCGTCGGCGCCGGCCGCGAGCCGCCGTACGCCGTAGATCTCCTTGTCGGCGTCCTCGCCCTGATTGGACAGCCGCTCGACCGGCTCGACCGCACGGGTCTCGATGGACGCGAAACCGTGCAGCTCGAACGTCTCCCGGATCGTGTCGAGGAACTGCAGCTCGACGATCCGGTCCGACGGTAGAAATTCGGGGAACCCGCTCAGAGGGGTCACCTTGCTCATAAGTTCGGTATCTCCAGGTCCTGCAAGTAGGGGTTGGTCGCCTTCTCCCGGCCGATCGTGGTCTGGCCACCATGACCCGGCAGGACGACGATCTCGTCGCGCATCGGCAGGATCTTGGTGGCCAACGTATGCAGCATCGCCGGATGGTCGCCGCCCGGCAGATCCGTCCGGCCGATCGACCCGGCGAACAACACGTCCCCGGAGAACAGCACCGCTGGTACGTCTTCTGGTCCGTCGTACGGCGTGGTGAACGTGACCGACCCGCGGGTGTGGCCCGGGGTGTGGTCGACGGTGAAGTTGAGACCCGCCAATTCGAGGCTCAGCCCGTCCTTCAGCTCGGCAACGTCATCCGGCTCGGCGAAGGTGTGATCGCCGCCGAGCAGCATCCGCGCCGTCTCCGGGCTGATCCCGGCCATCGGGTCGGCGAGCAGGTGCCGGTCGTCGGGGTGGATCCAGGCGGTCGCGTCGTACGTCCCGCAGACCGGGAGCACCGAGAACATGTGGTCGATGTGACCGTGCGTGAGCAGCACCGCGACGGGTTTCAGCTTGTTCTCCCGGACGACCTGCTCGACCCCGCCGGTCGCGTCCTGACCGGGGTCGACGACGATGCACTCCGCGCCCTGGCCGGTGGCGACGACGTAGCAGTTCGTACCCCACGAACCCGCGGGGAACCCGGCGATGAGCACAGCGCACCTTCCTGAAACGGTTTCCGGACTCATCAAGGTTACCCGGGCGGATCGCCGTACTTCGCACCGGATTGTGACGCAACACCGTTGCGCCTGAGCTGGGAGTTTGTGATTGTTCAGGGATAAGCGTCGAGAAGGCAGCTCGACGCGCCCAGGCGGGCCCTGTCCGCGCGGTTGGACCGGGGACTGACCAGAATGGGCACGAGCGCAGTGCATACCGCCGGAAGGGGCGAGTTGTGGCCGGAGAGAACTGGGGCCGGGTAGCCGAGGACGGAACCGTCTTCGTACGGACGAAGGACGGTGAACGGGCGGTCGGCCAGTGGCCGGACGCGAACCCCGAGGAGGCGCTCGCCTTCTACACCCGCCGGTACGACGCGCTGGCCTTCGAGGTCGAGCTGCTGGAGCAGCGGGTCCAGGCCGGTACGGTCTCGCCCGACGACGCCCGCGCCGCGGTCAAGAAGGTCACCGGCTCGATCGAGGACGCCCAGGCCGTCGGCGACCTGGACGGCCTGCTGACCCGCCTCGAGGCCCTCACCCCCCTGGTCGCGCAGCAGCGCGAACGGCGCAAGGCCGAGCGGGCCGCCAAGGTCGAGGAGGCGCGCTCCGCCAAGACCAAGATCGCCACCGAGGCCGAGACCATCGCGGCCGGCACCGACTGGCGGCACGGCGTGACCCGGCTGCGCGAACTGCTCGACGAGTGGAAGGCACTCCCCCGGCTCGACAAGTCCAGCGACGACGAGCTCTGGCACCGGTTCTCCTCCGCGCGGACGACGTACACGCGGCATCGCAAGCAGCACTTCGCGGAGCTGTCCTCGAAGCGTGAAGAGGCCGCCCTGGTGAAGGAGCGGCTCGCCGCCGAGGCCGAGACGCTCGCCTCGTCGAACGAGTGGGGCCCGACCTCCGGGCGCTTCCGCGACCTGATGCGGCAGTGGAAGGCCGCCGGACCGGCGCCGCGCGAGGTGGACGACAAGCTCTGGGCGCGGTTCCGCGCCGCGCAGGACCTGTTCTTCGGCGCGCGGGACGCCGTACAGGCCGAGGAGAACGCCGAGCAGGTGCAGAACCTCCAGGCCAAGGAAGCACTGCTGGCCGAGATCGAGACCATCCTCCCGGTCGAGGACGCGCGCACCGCCCGCGAGCAGCTCCGCGAGTACCTGGACCGCTGGGACCAGATCGGCAAGGTCCCGCGGGACTCGATGCGCGCCGTCGACGGCCGCCTGCGGGCCGTAGAGCAGGCCGTGAAGGCCGCCGAGGACGAGGTCTGGAACCGCAGCAACCCCGAGGCCCGCGCCCGCGCCGAGGCCACCGTCAAACAGCTCCAGTCCCTGATCGCCGACCTCGAGAAACAAGCCGGCAAGTTCGAGGCCCAAGGCAACACCCGCAAAGCCACCGAAGCCCGCGAAGCCATAGCCGCTCGCCGAGAATGGCTGACCCAAGCCCAAAACGCCCTCACCGACTTCAGCTGACCGAAGGCCTGTGGACAACTTTCCGCAGCGGTCGGCGAATTCGGCGATGCTGTGCGGATGTTTCCTGCTGACCTGCCGCTGTACTTCTGCGGCATCCCGTTTCGCGCGCATCAGGTAGGGCGCAAACTTCCTTGGTTACTGGCCCGGGGTGAGATCCGGCAGTTGATCAGCGGCGTGTACGTCGACGTGCGGGTGCCGGAAACCATCGCGCTGAGGGCCGACGCGCTCCATCTCGTCGTACCGTCCGGGGCGACGGTGTGCGGCCGGGCCGCCGCCTGGCTGCACGGCATCGACTCCACCGCGCTCGCCCCGGAACCCTTTCGTCCCGAATGGACCTTCGCCGAACGCCCTGCCGTGGAGATCCAAGGGCTGATGGTCACCACCCCGGCTGCCACGGCGATCGAGCTGGTCAAACAGCTTCCACGACCCTTCGCCTTGTCGGCCGTGGACGGGCTGCTCCACGCGGGCATGCCGATGAGCGACCTCGTAACCGCATCAGCCGCCTACTTCCCGGCGGACAGCACCTCGCAAGCCGCGCAGCTCCTGCGGATCGCCGACGGACGTGCGGAATCACCAGGTGAATCGTGGCTCCGCCTGCGCCTGTTCGACGCCCGCTTCCCCCGCCCAGAACTCCAGGTCCCCGTCGAAGGCAACGGCCGCACCTACCGCCTGGACCTGGGCTACCCAAACCTTCCAGTCGACGGCCGCCGCCTCGGGTTGGAGTACGACAGCGACCAATGGCATTCCTCAACCAAACAACAGCTAAAAGACGAAACCCGCCGCACAGAACTCGACGCTCTGGGCTGGCACATCATCTCGGTCCGCCGCACCGACCTGTGGGGCTCATACCCAGCCTTGGAACTCGCGATAGGCAGCTTCCTCTGCCAGGAACCACGCCTGCCACGGCGGTGGTGAGCCGCGACGATATCGACGCGTATGAGCGGCGAATCGGGCACCGGCCGGGGCACTGCGGACTGAGATAGAGTCGCATCGGCCCAAGGGGTGGGGTGTGCCGCCGTACGGCGAGGTATGAAGGGGGAGTCGTGGATACGCCAGAAGAAGAGGTGCCTCAAGAGGTCACGGTTCGACGCTTGGGCAGTGAGGGAACGGAGCTCGCCGTCTTCGAGTTCCAGGGCAAGCTGCGAGAGCTGATGATCTCCAGCCTCCGCGAGGGCTACCTTGCCACCGGGACCTACGTCCCGGACGCGAGGGCTGTCTCTCCGCAAGGTGCGCTGTCGCTGGCTGTCGCAGGCGCTGCGACCGGGGCGACCGCGCTCTCGGCAGCGTTCTCGTCGACGCTCTTCATGGCCACCGCGAATCCCGCCACGCTCATGACCCTCGGCAACGGTGTCGGCAGCGCCGTGATGGGAGCCGGCGGGATCGTGGCACAGGCGCCATTCATCGCCGTGGCGAGCTCGCTTCCGGTCGTGGCGCCGATCCTCGCGGTCCTGGCGCTCAACACAGCAGTGATGATGCAGCAGTTCAAGCAGGTCGATCGGAAGCTCGACACCATCAAGAGCGCCTTGGACAAGGCGATCGCCAGGACCGAAGCGACACACGCGGGCGAACTGCTCGCTGCCTCCAGGACCGTCGACGACGTCTACCGGCAGTACGGTCTCGAAGGGTCCTTCTCGAACGACATGCTTGTGCGCCTCGCGCTCGCGGAACGCGACGTGAGAGCACTCGCCGCCAGGTTCCGGCAACTCGTCGAAGCGCGTAGCGCGACGAACGTCGATGATCTCAAGGAGGTTCAGCAGGCGAACTACGACGCCCACAGCGCGATGCTCGCGTCGTTCGTGGAGCTCCGAATCTCCTATCTCCGGGTCTGCGTCGACATGCAGGAGAATCCGAAATCGGTCGCGTCGTCGACGGAATACCTGAAGGCAGTCATCGACGACGGGATCGTGTTCTGGCAGCAGTTGCAGGACCGCTCACGAGCGCTCAAGGATGAGATCGGTCAGCTCGAGGCGAAGCTCCAGGACATGAACTGGGCGGCGCGTAACCTCCCAGGCGGCGAGGGCGCCACGCTCGAGAAGGAGCTCGCGAGGCGTAACACCGCGTACAGGGCGACGATGGAGAGCGAGCGGGAGATCATGAGCGAGTTCCATTCGCTCATCGAGTCCGCCCGGACGACTCGGAAGGCGCTCGAGACGTCGGAGCCGACGAACGGCACAACCTCGCCGACCCTCGTCTACTGGAAGGACGAGACCGGCGAGCATTCGTTCGTGACGGAGAAGAACCTCATTTCCTGATCGGCGCGTGCTCCCAACCACCCAGCTCGTCGAACAGCCGCAGCCGGAGCGACGATGGCCTGCCGCGGCGGTGGTGATCAGTGGACGGTCCAGGCGGTTTGAGTGGCCCAGTGTTCGGCGGTGGTCATGAGGATGGTGGTGGCGGGGGCTTTGATTTGGCCGTAGTCGGATAGGTCGGGGACGGATTGGGCCAGGCGTTGTTTGAAGGCGCCCCAGGAGTGGCGGGACTCTGGGTTGGCGCGGAGGTAGTCGCGGAACAGGAGGGCGTAGCGGGTGTTCGGGCCGGTGGCGACGCGGACGTGGACGTTGACGGCGCGTTCTCCGGCGGGTGGGGCGAAGACGAGTTTCTCGCAGGGAACGCCGTACGACGTCTCGGTGTGGTTCCACGGTTCGGGGCGGCAGCGGAAGCCGGCGGACTCCAGGAGGTCGACCAGGTCCGGGGTGAGTGCGGTGACGCGGATCTGCGCGTCGATGCAGTTCTTGGCGGCGAGACCGGGGACGGAGGTGGAGCCGATGTGGTCGATGGCGACGGCGCGGTCGCCGATCGCGGCCTGCAGCCGGGCTGCGAGGTGGTTGAAGTCGGACGGCCAGTCCGGGTTGTAGTCGACGACGGCGATCGCGGGACTTAGCTCATCCGGGAAGGGCATTCGCCCATGCTCCCAACCACCCGGTTCGCCGCACCAGCGGATTAGTGCGGCGAACCAGGCGGAACGGACCCCGCACGCCCCGGCGGGGACATGGCGCCCGGGTGGCAACCAGTCCGGTACGGCGGGATCATCCCCGGCGCCGACGACCGACGGCCGGAGGGTCAGTCGTTGTAGCGGGCCATGAGGGAGTACCGGCGAGCGAGCACCAGGAGCGCGAGCAGGAGCACGCCGCCGGAAGCGGTGATGAGCAGGAGGTGGCTGTTGCCGGACGCAACCGCAGCAGTGGCCGTGGACGAGCTGGTGGGGTCGTATCCGCCGGCCATGCCGACATCGTTGTACTGCGTGCCGGGGAGTTTGTCGGAGTACCGGTCGGAGACGAGTTCCTGGTAGGCGGTGACGGTGATCGGCCGAGCCCCGATCGACTTCACGGCCGACTGGTTGAGCGGTCGCACCTGCGTACCGGAGAGGGCGTACCACGCGCCGACCTGAGGCTCGGTGAACACGAGCGCCCCTGCGGCCGCGGACACCATCCGCGCCTCGGTGTTGCCGGAGGCCACGTTGACGGCATGCCAGGCGCCGTTCGCGTCGGGCGTGGTGAAGACGGTCAGGGTCCGGCCACCTTGCGCCGCGGTGGTCGCGGCGTACCAGAAGGTCGCGACCGGTGCTGAGGCGTCCCGTACGAACGCGGGGTTGAGCGCGTAGATCGGCCGCGTGTCCCGCGCGACGCTCGCCGCTGCCTTCGCCGTACCTCGGGCCTTGCCCAGCAAGCTCAGCGCCTCGGACGACCGCGCGGCGTCGGTTGCCTTGGACAACTCGGCCGGCGCGACCGGCTGCGGACCCGCCGCATCGGCCAGACCGGCGGCGGCGAAGGTGAAACCGAAACCAGCGGCGAGTACGGCGGCGCAGCGAAGCAGGACGTTCTTCGGGCGGCGCATGTCAGGCTCCGATCCGGTACAGGGAATGCGTCCAGGTGAACTGCGAGTTGGACCGGTACCAGTTGTAGGACGAGTAGTTGTAGCGCGGGTCGTCCGGCCACGGGTTGTAGTACTCGATGGTCGAGTCGGATGCGTCGTACCCGATGATGTCCATCATGTGACCGCCGCCCGAGGTCCAGCCGATCCGGGTCATCACCGGGCGGCCGGCGGCGATCTCGGTGACGAGCGTGCTGAAGCTGAGCGTGGACGACACGTAGCTGCCGGCGCTGATCCCGATCGCCCGGAAGGCCCTCTGGTCGTTGCCGAGCGTGGCCTGGTTGTTCGGGCAGGTGCCGTTCATCGAGTAGCCGAAGGCGAGGTTGCAGAACTGGTTCTGCGAGTACGTGCGGCCGTAGAACGCGGCGATGCTGTTGCCGCTCGCGGCCCAGCACCAGTTCGACTTCTGCTGGGCCTGGCCGGTGACGTTCAGGTAGTAGCTGCTGGGGGCGGCCGCGGCCGGCGGGGCGAGCGGCGCCAGCGTCACCAGACCGAGGATCGTAGCCAGCAGCAACGACCAGCTGCGACGAGGCCTTGGGCGGAGCCTTCGCATGGGTCCTCCTTCAAGAGGTACTGCGGGTGGGCGGAGTCCATCGTGGGGACGCGGCCACGGCGCGGCAAGAACTCGGAGCCGGGGTGTGAACGGCAACGGCGCGTGAACGATGCGTGACGAGGCAGTGTCAGCGGGTGCTGTGAATGTTTACACTGCTGCCCTGAGGAGCGTGGGGCCCATGATCAAGCCGGTCGAAGTCCGTGCGGTGACTCCGGACGCGTCGTTCGCGGAGGCGCTGCGGCAGGCGATCGCCCGCCGCGGACTGGCCCTGAACCGGATCCGGACCCATCTGGCCGACCGCGGGCTGCACGTCGGGGTCGCGACGCTCAGCACCTGGCAGAGCGGCCGCCGGGTCCCCCGCGAGGATTCGCTGGCGATCGTGACGGCGCTCGAAGAGCTCCTGCAGCTGGCGCCCGGGTGGCTCACCGGACGGATCCCGCCGGCGCGGACCGTGCCGGACACGACACCGCAGCCGTACGCCGTGGTCGACTACGCCGAGGCGCTGACCCGGCTGCTCGACCGGCTCCGCCGCGACGCCCACGGCCGGCTGCGCAACGTGACCGTTCTCGAGGAGGTCCGCCTGGGCGCGGATCGGAGCGCGCACTGCCGGCGCGTGATCCAGAGCGTGGTCGCCGTACAGCCGGTGGATCGGCTGATCATCGCGCATCAGGGCGAGCCGGGGTGCGACGCTGAGCAGCTCACTTTGCGGGCCTTGAGCGGCTGCCGGACCGGCCGGATCGCTCGCTCCCCGGAGGCCGGCGCGATGCTCGGAGAACTGCTGCTCGACCGGGTCCTCGCCGTTGGTGAGACAGCCGTCGTGCGCTACGAGATCGAGGACCGTACCGGGCTGCCGTCGACGGAGTACCAGCGGTTCAGCGAGTGGGGCGGGATGCATTACGTGCTGGAGGTGCAGTTCGACCGCGCCGCGCTACCCGTCCGCGTCCACGAGATCCGCCGCCGCCACACCTCCGGCCCGAACCTCCTCCACCGCGACCTGATGCTCACCCCCGACGGCCGAGTCCACGTCATCGAACCCGCCGCCGACCCCGGCACAGTCGGCATCATCTGGGAGTGGGACTAGCCGGGCAGCGGTTCAGCCGCAGTCCGCCGCAAGCGGCAAGGTGGCCGAGGACAGGCGCTGGCTTGCCCACGAATTTGGTGGGTAGACCCATGAGCTGGTGGGTGCTGGACCGTGGTCCAGGGGGTGGTTGCGGTTAGGTGCGGAAGCCGGCGTGGATGTGGTCGTGGTGGGTTTGGTCGGAGAAGTACGCGGTGCCGGAGAGTTGGTAGGGGCCGCCTACGTTGTAGGAGCCGAGGGACTCGGTTGCGCGCATGTATGCCGTGATGAGGGCGCGGGAGGTTGACGGCGATACGACCGGGTGGCCGTTGATCTGCCAGGTGTCGAAGGCTCGGCCGCGGGGGTGGTCGCTCGGACGGTTGGTGCCGAACACGTTGGTCGGGTGACCGGAGCGGATCACGCTGACCCCGATCTGGTAGGTCTTCGCGAGCTCGAGCATCGTCGTGAGCACGGTGTCGTGGACCTGGCCCGAGCGGATGTCCGCGGCGGAGGCGGGCGGCAACTGGATCTGTTCGCTGGCGAGCACCTGCCGCGCGGCGGCGGACAGGCTCGCCGCCGGCGCTCCGGGTTGGGCCGGATGGGTCGCGGTCACTCGCCACGTCCCCTGGGACGACTTGCTCAGTCGTACGTCGACCGTCGTACCGCCGCTGATCAGGCGGTTCTGCCGGATCGAGTACACGCGGCACGGTACGAGGACGCTGGCCGAGTCGCTCAAGATGCCGCCGTACTGGGCGTCGATCACCTCGATCACGGCCTGCGTTTCGGTCGGCTGCAGGAGTTTCACCACGGCCGCCACCGCGAGCCGCTTCACCTGCGGCTGGATCTCCCCTGGCCCGGGCACCCACGAGCGCACGGACGGCAGCACAACCGTGGGTGCGGGCGACGGCGTCACCGGCGCGCTGGACGCCCCAGACGGAGCTGGTGTCAGAGAAGGAGTAGGAGTCGGACTGGGGCTCGGCTGATTCTGCGCCGACGAATCACTACACCCAGCCAGCAAGCCCGCACCCGCGATCAAGAACGCACGCCGCCTCATACTTGCAGTGTGCCGACCTTCACAAACAGAGCCGGCAGTCCGTGTAATCGCCGAGATACAACCCATGCTCAGGGCAACGGACAAACGCAGCCTCCACGGGCTCCGGATCCCACAGCCGCGGCAGCTCAACCGGCTCAGCCGGCGGCCTGAACTCCCGAACCACCCGCTCGTACTCCCCCAGATACACCTCGACGTACGGCGGCTCGTACCTCAGCAACTCCCACCGGAACCGCGAAACCGCCAGCCGAACCACCCGCAACAGGAACTCCCGCTCCGCCTCCCACCCGGCACCCGACCACGGCAGCTCGTCCAGATCGAACCCGTCGTTCCCCAGCCCGATCCGGGAGTTGCACAAGAGCAACGCGAACCCACGCTCGAAATCCGTCTCCGCCAGCTCACACGCGGGCAGTGCGAGCACGTCCAGGAAGACCGCGGTCGCTCCGTTGGACAGCTTCAGGCCCGGCCCGTAGGGCGAGCCGCGGAACCAGTCGCCCACGGTGCCTATTGCGTGACGCGGTAGACGTCGAAGACGCCCTCGACCGAGCGAACCGCCTTGAGCACATGCCCGAGGTGCGTCGGGTCGCCCATTTCGAAGGTGAAGCGGGACTTGGCGATGCGGTCGCGGGTCGTGGTGAGGGCCGCGGACAGGATGTTCACGTGGTAGTCCGACAGCACCCGGGTGATGTCGGACAGCAGGCGAGCCCGGTCCAGCGCCTCGACCTGGATCGCGACCAGGAACACGGACTGTGCCGTCGGCGCCCACTCGACCTCGACGATGCGCTCCGGCTGGGTCTTCAGGTTCTCCACGTTCGCGCAGTCGGCCCGGTGCACCGAGACGCCCGCGCCGCGGGTGATCCAGCCGATGATCTCGTCACCCGGCACCGGTGTGCAGCACCGAGCCAGCTTCGACAGGACATCGGTCGCGCCCTTGACGATGACGCCGGCGTCGCCGCGCGCGGTCCGCTTCCGCCGCTCCTTGCTGGCCGGCAGCCGCATCCCCTCGGCGAGGTCCTCGGCCGCGCCCTCCTCACCGCCGTACGTCTCGATGAGTCGCCGTACGACGGCCTGCGCGCTCACGTGCTGCTCGCCGACCGCGGCGTACAGCCCGGTGACGTCCGGGTACCGCAACGAGTTCGCGACCGCGGTCAGAGTCTCGTGCGACAGCAGGCGCTGCAGCGGCAGACCTTCCTTGCGGAGCTGCTTCGCGATCGCGTCCTTGCCGTGCTCGATCGCCTCGTCGCGGCGCTCCTTGGAGAACCAGTGCTTGATCTTGTTCCGCGCCCGCGGGCTCTTGACGAACGTGAGCCAGTCCCGCGACGGGCCTGCGCCCTGCGCCTTCGACGTGAAGACCTCGACGACGTCGCCGTTCTCCAGGGTGCTCTCCAGCGGCACCAGGCGCCCGTTGACGCGGGCGCCGATACAGCGGTGACCGACCTCGGTGTGTACGGCGTACGCGAAGTCCACCGGCGACGACCCGGTCGGCAGCGACATCACGTCACCGCGCGGGGTGAAGACGTAGACCTCGGCGTTGTTGATCTCGAACCGCAGCGAGTCGAGGAACTCCGACGGGTCGGAGGTCTCCCGCTGCCAGTCGACGAGCTGCCGCACCCACGGCATGTCGTTCGGCCCGCCGATCTCGGTGGTCGGCGCGGCCGGTGCGACCGACGACGGGTCCTCCTTGTACTTCCAGTGCGCGGCGATGCCGTACTCCGCGCGGCGGTGCATGGAGAACGAGCGGATCTGCAGCTCGACCGGCTTGCCCTGCGGCCCGATCACCGTGGTGTGCAGCGACTGGTACATGTTGAACTTCGGCATCGCGATGTAGTCCTTGAACCGGCCGGGGACCGGGTTCCACCGCGCGTGCATGATGCCGAGGGCGGCGTAACAGTCGCGGACCGACTCGACCAGGACCCGGATGCCGACCAGGTCGTAGATGTCGCCGAACTCGCGGCCGCGGACGATCATCTTCTGGTAGATCGAGTAGTAGTGCTTCGGTCGGCCGGTGACCGTGGCCTTCACCTTGGCGAGGCGCAGGTCCTCGTGCACCTGGTCGATCACGGTCGCCAGGTACTCGTCGCGGGACGGTGCGCGCTCGGCGACCAGCCGGACGATCTCGTCGTACACCTTCGGGTGCAGGGTCGAGAACGCCAGGTCCTCGAGCTCCCACTTGATGGTGTTCATACCGAGCCGGTGCGCCAGCGGGGCGTAGATCTCCAGCGTTTCGCGGGCGATCCGCTCCTGCTTCTCCTGCCGCAGCGAGCCGAGCGTCCGCATGTTGTGCAGCCGGTCGGACAGCTTGATGACCAGCACCCGGATGTCCTTGGACATCGCGACGACCATCTTGCGGATCGTCTCGGCCTGCGCGGACTCGCCGTAGCGCACCTTGTCGAGCTTGGTGACGCCGTCGACCAGCATGGCGATCTCTTCGCCGAAGTCGCGGGTCAGGTCCTCCACCGTGTACGGCGTGTCCTCGACGGTGTCGTGGAGCAGCGCGGCACAGAGCGTGGTCGCGGTCATACCGAGCTCGGCGAGGATGGTGGCGACCGCGAGCGGGTGCGTGATGTACGCGTCGCCGCTCTTGCGCATCTGGCCGGTGTGGTACTTCTCCGCGGTCCGGTAGGCGCGCTCGATCATGCCGAGATCGGCCTTCGGGTGGGTCGCGCGGACCACCCGGAACAGCGGCTCGAGCATCGGCGCCCGGTTCGGGTGCCGGGTGCCGCCGAGGCGGGCGAGCCGGGCACGGACCCGGGCCGGCGCGATCCGCGGCGGCTGGGTGGCAGGCGGCGGCGATACGGGCGCCGGGCGCACCGGTGACGGCGCGCGCGGCGGCTCCTGCGGTACGGCGTTCGGCACCGCAGATGTCATCGCCGGGTCTTCGCCCACGTTGTGTCCCTCCGCCGACAGGGCACCAGTCTAGAGGCCAGCGTCCAGCGAGGCAGAACCGCCTGTGGACAACACGCCGGGTAAGCCTCTGACGACGGAGAGTTTGCCCGGATTCAGACCGTGACGAGGGCGCTGACGGCCTCGCCGTCGAGACGCTTGCGGCCCGGGAGGAACGACAGCTCCAGCAACACCGCCGTACCGAGGACCTCGGCGCCACAGCGCCGGATCAGCCGCAGGCACGCCTCGACCGTACCGCCGGTGGCCAGGACGTCGTCGATGACGAGGACGCGGTCACCGGGCGCGAACGCGTCCTGGTGCACCTCGATCGTCGCCTCGCCGTACTCCAGCGCGTACGACTCCTCGTACGTCGCCGCCGGCAGCTTGCCCTTTTTCCGCACCGGCACGAACCCGGCGCCGAGCGCGAGCGCGACCGGGGCCGCCAGGATGAACCCGCGCGCCTCGATCCCGACCACCTTGTCGACGACCGGCCGGCCGTCGTCGTCCTTCCCGACGGCCGCCAGCGCCTCCACAACCTGGCCGAAGCCGGTGTGATCGGCCAGCAGCGGGGTGATGTCCTTGAACACCACCCCCGCCTGCGGGTAGTCCGGAATGTCGCGGATACCGTCCGCGAGGACCTGCTCGAGCGACCGCATCACTTACCGCGCTTCGACCGCGGCTTGCGGGTCGGCTGCGGACGCCCCGCGGCCGCTGCCTTCATCGGCCGCGACGACGGCGTCGGAGCCGTCCCGGTCGCCCGGTCCGCCTTCCGCGGCGTGTCCTGCCGCGTCGAATCCTGTACGGCGGAACGCGCCGCAGCACCCGCCGGGGCGCCGGCCGTGGCCACGCCCACCGGAGCGGCGGCAGCGGCGGCGAGCTGCGCCTTCTTCGCGGACACCCGCTTGTTCAGCGCCTGCATACCCGGCTCGCGCTCCTTGAAGACCGCGAGCAGCGCGGGCGCGATGAAGATCGACGAGTACGCACCGATCGCAACACCGACGAACAACGCCAGCGAGAGGTCCTTCAGCGGGCCGGTGCCGAGTACCACCGTGCCGACGACCAGGATCGCGCCGATCGGCAGCAGCGCGGTGACCGTGGTGTTGATCGACCGGACCACGGTCTGGTTGACGGCCAGGTTGGTCGCGTCCGAGTAGGTGTAGCGGTTCGACCCGGTGATGCCGCGGGTGTTCTCCCGGACCTTGTCGAAGACGACCACGGTGTCGTACAGCGAGTAACCGAGGATCGTCAGTACGCCGATCACCGTGGCCGGCGTGACGTCGAAGCCGATCAGCGCGTACAGGCCGACCGTGATCGTGACGTCGTGGACCAGCGCGATGATCGCCGCCATCGAGGCCTTGGGTTCCCGGAAATAGATCCAGATCACCCCGAACACCAGGACCAGGAACACGATCAGCGCCATGATCGCCTTGTTCGCGATCTGCTGGCCCCAGGAGGCGCCGATCTGCTGCGAGGTGACCTGCTCGGCCGGGATACCGGCCTCCTTGGCGATCGCCGCGCGCACGGTGCCGATGTCTGCCTGGGCGAGCGGCTTGGTCTGGACCCGGACCTTCTCGTTGTTGATCGTGGTGACGACCGGGTCGCCGAGGTCCTTGGCGTTGGTCGCCTTCACGGCGTCGCCGAAGTCCTGGACGGTGCTGTCGGTGACCTTGACCTTGGCCTCGTACTCGACGCCGCCCTTGAACTCGATCCCGAGCGCCAGGCCGCGGACGAACAGGCCGGCCAGCGAGATGATGACCAGGACCGCCGAGAGGCTGAACCAGAACTTGCGGTGGCCGATGAAGTCGTAGGAGATATCACCGCGGTGCAGCTTGGCACCGATCTGTCCGAGCTTCGACATCAGACCTCCCCTCCGACCGGCTTGCGCGTCGACGGCGTCTTCCGCGGCCGGGCCGACGGTTTCGTCTGTCCGGGCAGCCGTTCGACGCCCAGATGCTCCGGATCCAGTCCGGACAGCTTGTGCCCGTGACCGAAGAAGTCGGTCCGGGCCAGCAACGTGACCAGCGGCTTGGTGAACAGGAACACCACGACCAGGTCGATCAGCGTGGTCAGGCCGAGCGTGAACGCGAAGCCCTTCACGCTGCCGATCGCCAGCACGTACAGCACCAGCGCGGCGAGCAGCGAGATCGAGTCGGCGGCGATGATCGTGTGCTTGGCGCGGGCCCAGCCGGTCTCCACCGAGGAGCGCAGACTGCGGCCCTCACGGACCTCGTCCCGCAGTCGTTCGAAGTAGATGATGAACGAGTCCGCGGTGATACCGACGGCCACGATCAGACCGGCGATACCGGCCAGCGTCAGCGTGAACCCGATCGCCTTGCCGAGCAGGATCACCAGCGCTCCGGTGAGCAGGCCGGCGGCGGCGAGCGAGAACACCACCACGAGACCGAGACCGCGGTAGTACAGGAAGCAGAACACGACGACCAGCGCCAGGCCGGCGAGACCGGCCCAGATACCGGCGGAGAGCTGGTCGCCGCCGAGCTGCGGCGACACGGTCTCGACCGAGGAGATGTCGAACTTCACCGGCAGCGCGCCGTACTTCAGCACGTTCGCCAGGTCACGGGCCTCGGCCTCGGTGAACGAGCCGGTGATCTGCGCCTGCCCGCCCGGGATCGGACTGTCCACGCTCGGGGACGAGATGGTTTCGCCGTCGAGCACGATCGCGAACAGGTTCTGGCCCTGGCCGCGCTGCGAGATCGCCGTGGTCGCCTTGAGGAACTTCTCGCCGCCCTCACCGGTGAACTTGAGGTCGACCTGCCACTGCAGGCCGTTCTGCGGGATACCGGCGTTGGCGTCCGAGAGGTCGGTGCCCTTCAGAATCGCGGGACCGAGCAGGTACTTGTACGTGCCCGCGCGGTCGCAGGAGAAGATCGGCTTGTTCGGGTCGTCGACCTGCTTGTCCCCGCACTTGAACGTCGCGAACGCGGCCTGCGTCGCGGCATCCGGCGTGTAGGTCAGCGGGTCGCTCCCGGCGGCCGGCGTGGACGGAGTCGCGGTCGGCGTGGCGCTGGGCTTCGGCGTCGTGGCCGCCTTCGTCGGCGTCGGCGTCGGCGTCGCACCGCCGAGAGCGCTCGACCAGGCCCGGCCCTTGGGCGTGGCGCTGGGCGTACCGCTCGGCTTGATCGTGGCGGACGGCTTCGGCGTCGTCGTGGCCTTGGGCGTCGTGCTCGGCTTCGGCGTCGTCGACGGGGTCGGCGTCGGAGTGGCCTGCGGTACGGCGGCGTCCGTGCCGTACACGATCCGGAAGTACAGCAGCGCGGTCTGACCGACCTGCGACACCAGCGATTCCTTCGTCGCGCCCGGGACAGCCACGTTGATGTGGTTCGCCCCGGAGGTCGTGATCTCCGACTCGGCGACACCCGCACCGTTGACCCGCTGGCCGATGATGTTCTTGGCCTCGTTCAGCTGGTCGGCGGTGACCTTGCCGCTGCCGTCGATGGTGCTGGCGGTCAGCGTGATGGTCGTACCGCCCCGCAGGTCCAGCCCGAGCTTGGGCGTCCAGGTCTTGGTCAGCGCCATGATCCCGAACAGCAGAACCACGACCACCAGCAAGCCGATCAGGCTCCGCCCGGGGCGGGATGTCGAAGTCGTTGCCACGTCAGTTTCAACCTTTGTACTTCTGGGCGCGCCGCACCGTCAGGTGGACGCCGAACGCCGCGCCGCAGGCCGTTGTTGGGACGGAAAAATCAGTTCTCGGTGTGCGTCGGCGGCAGCTTCGGCGTGTCCTGGACCTTGCCGTCGGCCTTGTCACCGGCCTTGCCCGCATCCGGTACGTCGACCTTCGCCGCGTCGTCGTCCGCCTTGCCGGCGTCGGCGGTCTCGTCGGCCGAAGCGGTCGCGGTTGTGGCCTCAGCGGTCTCGGTGACCTCGGTGCTCTCGGCGGACTCGGCCTCGTCGGCGCTCGCGTCCTCTTCCGGGATCACCCGGCCGATCGCGGCCTTGACGACCTGGACCAGTACGCCTTCGGAGATCTCGAGCGTCACGTACTCGTCGTCGGTCTCCTCGACGATGCCGACCAGACCGCTGGTGGTGATCACCTTGGTGCCGGGCACGAGCGCGGCGACGGTCTGTGCCTGCCGCTCACGCTGCTTACGCTGGGAGCGGCTCATGAACCAGATCATTCCGACGATCAGGATCAGCGGCAGCAGCAGCGTGATGCCGCCACCCCCGGAGGAGGCCATCGGTACGGCGAGGAGTTGCATCGGGTCTCAGAATCCTTCGTCGGCTCGGTTGTAATGCGTGCACCGCGCGAATGCGCAGGTCGCGGTGGAAGACCGGGAGGTCAGACCACCGGGGAGTCTAACGCCGCGCGTCAACAACTACCGCATGACGCCGGGTCACGTTTGCGTTACTCACTACTGCTCGCTACGCAGTGTCTACGTTCCGGCACCGGCGGAGGTTCCCCCGGCGGTCGTCGTGTTCAGTTGCGGTTGAACTCCTTTCAGAGGATGTCTGAGAGCCCTGCGCCGTCGCGAGCAGGTGCTCGGTGCGGTGCATCGGCGTGCGGGGGCGAAGGTCTCGATGCGGAGCATCGTGGCCTTTGCACCCGTGCGGCGAGGTGCCGTGCCGAGTGCCGCGCAGTAGGCGCAGGGTTCTCAGACATCCTCTCAGTCCTCATCGGTGTCGAAGAGCGTGTCCGCGAACGTCGCGCCCTTCGGGACCTTGAGCCCGATGTGCCGCCAGGCCGCGGGCGTGGCGACGCGACCACGCGGCGTACGGGCCAGGTAGCCCGACCGGACCAGGAACGGTTCGGCCACTTCCTCCACGGTCTCACGTTCCTCGCCGACCGCAACCGCCAGTGTGGAAAGACCGACCGGCCCGCCTCCGAATCGGCGGCACAACGCGTCCAGAACCGACCGGTCCAGCCGGTCCAGGCCCATCTTGTCCACCTCGTAGAGGTCGAGGGCGGCCTTCGACAGCGCGAGCGTGATGATGCCGTCGGCGCGAACCTCGGCGTAGTCGCGGACCCGGCGGAGCAGCCGGTTCGCGATCCGCGGCGTACCGCGGGAACGGGACGCGATCTCGGTCGCGCCTTCCGGGGTGATGTCGACCTCGAGCAGCGCGGCCGACCGGTTCACGATCTTCTCCAGCTCGGCGGCCTCGTAGAACTCCAGGTGGCCGGTGAACCCGAACCGGTCACGCAGCGGCCCGGGCAGCAGACCGGCCCGCGTGGTCGCGCCGACCAGGGTGAACGGCGGGATCTCGAGCGGGATCGCGGTCGCCCCCGGTCCCTTGCCGACGATCACGTCGACGCGGAAGTCCTCCATCGCCATGTACAGCAGCTCTTCCGCGGGCCGCGACATCCGGTGGATCTCGTCCAGGAACAGGACTTCGCCCTCGCTCAGCCCGGACAGGATCGCGGCCAGGTCGCCGGCGTGCTGGATCGCCGGACCGCTGGTCACCCGCAGCGGAGCGGCCATCTCGCTGGCGATGATCATCGCGAGCGTGGTCTTGCCGAGGCCGGGCGGGCCGGACAGCAGGACGTGGTCCGGCGTACGGTTGCGGCCGCGCGCCGCGTGCAGGACCAGCTCGAGCTGCTCGCTGACCCTTCTTTGACCGCCGAACTCGGCCAACGTGCGGGGGCGGAGCGCGGACTCGATCTTGCGTTCCTCGAGATCGACCGCGTCCGCGGAGACCAGGGGTCTGACGTTGTCTTCCATGCGTTACGCCTTGGAGAGCACGCGCAGCGCGGCGCGCAGCAGGTCGGGAACGGACGGGTTCGGGTTGTCGGCGGCCAGCGGCGAGACCGCGGTGACCGCGTCCTCGGCATCGCGGGCGGACCAGCCGAGACCGACCAGCCCGGCCTGCACCTGGTCGCGCCAGGCCTCCTGCGCCTGCAGCGGCCGGCCTGTCACCGTCCTGGACGGCGCGCCGATCTTGTCCTTCAGCTCGAGCACGATCCGCTGCGCACCCTTCTTACCGATGCCGGGAACCTTCACCAGTACGGCGAGATCCTCGGTCGCGACCGCCTGCCGCAGCTGGTCCGGGCTCAGCACCGCGAGCGCGGCCTGAGCGAGCTTCGGCCCGACGCCGGACGCGGTCTGCAGCAGCTCGAACAGGTTCTTCGCGTCGTCGTCGGCGAACCCGTACAGCGTCAGCGAGTCCTCACGAACCACCATCGACGTGGCGATCCGCGCCTCCTGTCCCGGGCGCAGACCGGCCAGCGTGCCCGGGTCGCAGTACACCTGCAGGCCGATCCCGCCGACCTCGACCACGGCGCTGTCCAGCCCGATGGCCGCCACCGGTCCCCGCACAAAGGCGATCATCGCCAACCTCCTGTTTCCGTGCTCACCGCTTGCCCTGCTGGGCCGCCACCGCAGCCCGCAATCTCGCCACCTGCAACCGCGATTGTGCCTGCGCCAAGGCCTCCACGTTCGCCCGGCTGCTCGCGGCCTGCTGCAGCTTGTTGGCCACCCCGCCGCGCCACACCTGGCAGATGGCCAGGGCCAGCGCGTCCGCGGCGTCCGCGGGCGTCGGACGCTCGCTCAGCTTGAGGATCCGGGTGACCATCGTGGTCACCTGCTCCTTGTCCGCGCGGCCGGATCCGGTGACCGCGGCCTTCACCTCGCTGGGCGTGTGCAGGGCGACCGGCAGCCCACGCCGGGCGGCGACGACCATCGCGACCCCCGAGGCCTGCGCCGTACCCATCACCGTCCGGACGTTGTGCTGCGCGAACACCCGCTCGACCGCGACCGCGTCCGGCTGGTGCCGGGCGATCCACTCGTCGAGCTCTTCCTCGATCAGCACGAGCCGCTTCGAGACGTCCAGGTCGGCCGGCGTCCGGATCACCCCGACGGCGACCAGCGCCGGCGGCTTCCCCGGTGTCCCCTCGACGACGCCGAGGCCGCACCGGGTCAGACCCGGGTCGACGCCGAGAACCCGCATGAACACCTCCGAACGTTTGTTCGACAACCCTAGTCTTCGGTGATGTGCCTTTGGAAATCGGCGCGCCGGGACTCAGAAGTCGTCGAGCATGTACGCCGCGGGCCCGCCGAAGACCGCGTCGAACGCCGAGTCCGCGACGGCCGCTCCCCCGGTGACCAGTCCGGCTCCGCGGAGGGTGGCCAGCGGCGTACCGGCGTATAGCGCGGCCAGTCCCCGCGGACCGACCCGGAGTGCGTCGTCCGACGGCTCCTTTGCGGTGAGGGAGGCTGATCCGTTGCTGATCGAGAGGTGCCAGTCGCCGGTGTTGGCGGGCAGCTCGGGGTCGTCGATCCGCAGGTCGGCCTCGAGTACCGCGCCGTCCGGAAAGCCTCGTCCCGCAAGGGCCGCCGGAGCGTCCACGAGGCGGAGCATCCACCGGTTCTGCCACGACTTGCCGAGCGCCTCGTGCTCCACCATCAGATGGATCGGATCGAACGGCGGGCAGCACGCCTCCACCGTCTTTGCGATCGACGCCCCGGAGCCGACGGTCGCCCACAGCGCGCGGGCGGTCTCCTCCGACTCGGCGATGAGCTCCTCGACGGCGAGATTACCGTCCTGCCACTTGTAGACGACGAAGCCGTCCTCGGCGACGTACGCGAAGTTGCTCTCGTCCTCCAGCCAGGACTCGACCTCGGTGCGCGGCCAGATCAGCGGACCGTTCGAGCGTCGTGTCTCGTTCGCCTTGGACGCGAGCTCCAGGAACAGGTCCGCGTCATCGCGGCCCGCCTTGCGCACCGCCGTACCGTTGCCTCTGCTGGTGCCGCCCAGGGTCCGCAGGTCGGCGGCCTCGAACGTGTAGAGGTGTCGGCTGCCCGCGAACTCGTACCCGAGATGCCGGTACAGCACGGTGGTCGCCGGATACAGCGCCGTCAGCGGATAGCCCTTCTCCGCGCACAGGTTCAGTACGGCGCGCATCAACAGGCTGCCGACCCCGCGACCGCGGTACTCCGGTGCGACGACAACGCCGGCCACACCGCCCATCGGCACCCGGCGCCCGCCCCACCACTGCTCATGCGGCCAGATCCGCGCCGCCGCGACCAACTCGTCACCGTCGACGACGCCGAGGTACCGCCCGTCGACGATGAACGACCGTGCGGTCTTCTTCCACTCGTCGCGGTCACCACCCATCCCGAACGACCGCGTCCGCACCTCCCACACCGAGTCCAAGTGCTCCTCGGCAACCTCCACCACCCGCAACTCAGTCACGCCGCGACCTTACGTCGTACGGCGGGCTTATTGCTTGTCAGTTACCCACAGGTGGATGGTGCCCTCGACGACCACCGTGCCGTCGTTGCGGGTCGCCTTCACCTTCACGGGGACGTCCGGTCCCGCGGTCCAGGTGTCCGGGTCGGTCTCCGCCGTACAGGTCAGGTCGGAGGTCGACTTGGCCAGGTACGCGACCTCCATGCCCTTCGGCAGCCACCGCTTCCCGGCCGGCACGGTCGCCTCCGCCAGCGCCCCCATAGCCGCCTCGAGACCGTTGCACACAGCAATCGCATGCACGGTCCCGATGTGGTTCAGCACCGCGCGCCGCTTGGGCAAGGTCAGCGCCGCGAAGTTAGGACTCACCTGCACGAACCGGGGCCGCACCGACCGAAAGTACGGCGCCTTCCGGGTGAACCCCCACGAAAACACCCGCTCCCCACCCGGCACAGACCGCAATCGCTCCCACAACCCCAGCACCTGACTCGCCATCCGGCCATGTTACCCACGAGTCACATCTGCCGTGAAGAGGTGTCCTTGACGATGGCGCCCTGCTTCATGATCAGTGCGAACGCGGTGTCCGGGGTCGCCAGCAGCTGGATGTCGTCGAGGGGGTTGCCGTTGACCAGGACCAGGTCGGCCAGGGCGCCTTCCTCGACCACGCCCAGCACACCCGGGTACGGGTTGCGCGGGCCCGACAGGGACAGCAGTTCGGCGTTGGTGACCGTGGCCATGGTCAGCACCTCGGCCGGTGAGAACCAGCGGGTCGTCTTCGCGAGCTGCTTGCCCTGCTTCGCCGCCAGGCCCGGATCGAACAGAGTGTCGGTCCCCCAGGCGAGCCGGACCTCGTGCTTGCTCGCCAGCGCGAACGCCGTCTCGGTGCCGGTCACCATCTGCTCGAACTTCCCCTGGCTCCCCGGCGGAACGGGCGGCGCGTCCTCGTCGTCCAGGAACGGCTGCAGCGACCACCACACGCCGTTCTCCGCCATCAGCGCGGCCGTCTCGTCGTCGAGCAGCTGGCCGTGCTCGATGCACTTGACCCCGGCCCGGATCGCCTGCTGGACCGCGCGCGGCGTGTACGCATGGACCATCACGTACGTACCCCAGTTCTCCGCCGCCTCGACGGCCGCACGGAGCTCCGCCTCGGTGTACTGCGTGACGTCCAGCGGGTCGTACGACGACGCGACCCCACCGCCGGCCATCACCTTGAGCTGCGATGCGCCGAGCATGAGCTGCTCGCGGGCCGCCTCGAACACCGCGTCCACACCATCGGCGATGCGCACCGCGCCGACCAGCTCGCCATGACTGAGATGCCCGGTCCGGCCGCGCGGGATCTCGTTGCGGGTCCGGAAGTCACCATGGCCGCCGGTCTGCGAGATCATCGCGCCGGACGGGAAGATCCGCGGCCCGAGCACGACCCCGGCGTCGATCGCCTGCTTGAGCCCGAACGACGGACCGCCGGCATCCCGGACCGAGGTGAAGCCGCGCAGCAGCGTGTCCCGGGCGGCTGCGGCCGCGAGGATGTGCAAGTAGCCGACGTCGCCCATCAGAGCCGTTGCCAACGGCACCGCTGCCAGAATCGAGTGCCAGTGCGCGTCGATCAGTCCCGGCATGAGGATCTGCCCCTCACCGGCCACGACGCGCGCACCGGCCGGGATCTCCCCCTCCGGCGAGATCTTGCTGATGATCCCGTCCCGGACCTCGACCTGCACCGGATCGCCGACGCGGCCCTGTCGCACGTCCAGCACCCGCACCTGACGAAAGACGATCGGCTGTCCCTGATCCGCGGTCATGGTGACACCTTTCTGAGGGGTCTCCTGAGCGTAGGACTCCGGCAGGCGCCCGCTGCTCACCCGATCTGGAGGATGAAACCGCCGCTCCGACCGGTCATCCTCCGATTGACCATCCGGAGGCACGCATGGAGCCACACCCGACCAGCAGCTCGACGGTACGTCGCGTGGTGGCCATCGTGCTGATCTCGATCGGCTGCCTGCTCGCACCGGTGGCCGTCGTCGGGGCATGGGCCCGCACGCAGGTGACCGACACGGACGGGTACGTCGAGGCGGTCGCGCCGCTGGCCGCCGACGCCGGTGTACGCAACGCCGTCGCGGACCGGCTCACCGACGTGATCGTCGGCAACCTGTCCGACCGGATCGCGAACGGCGTCCGCGGCTTCGTCCGGGGCAAGGTCGGTGAGTTCGTCGGCAGCGACCTGTTCCAGACGTTGTGGAGTCGCGCCAACCGCATCGCGCACGACCAGCTCGTCGCCGCGCTGCGCGGTGCGGGCGGAGCCGTTCGGGTGGATGACGACACGGTCAGCATCGAGATCGGCCCGTTCGTCGCGGCGGTCAGGGACAACCTTGTCTCGAGCGGATTCAGCGCCGCGCAGCGGATCCCTGACGTACAGCAGAACTTCGTGCTGTTCTCCGCGGAGGAGGTTCAACGGATTCAAGGCGGCTATCGCCTGCTGGACCGGTACGGCGCTGTCCTGCCGTTCGCGGCCGCCGGGGTGATCGTTCTCGGCCTGTACGTCGCGACCGCGCGCCGGCGTACCTTGGCCGGCGCCGGCTTCGGGATCGCTCTCTCGATGGTGCTGCTCGCCGTCGTACTCGCGATCGGGCGGAGCGTCTACCTGGATCATCTCCCGGCAACGCTCAGCGCGGCGACGGCCGGCGCGGTCTTCGATGTGCTCGTCAGGTCCCTGCGGACGACGCTGCGCATCGTGTTCGCGATCGGTCTGGCGATCGGCGCGGCGGCCTTCATCGCCGGACGAGTTTCGGTGACCGACGTTTAGACGATTCAATTCGGGCTGACTAGACTGCTGGTGACCGGGACGGCTGCTGGACGGGGGACGATGGCTACGCCCAGCATCAAGGAGGTTGCGCGACGGGCCGGGGTTTCGGTGGGGACTGTCAGCAACTTCTTGAACCGGCCGGGGATTGTGGCGCCGGAGACGCGGCAGCGGGTGCAGGACAGCATTCAGGCGCTCGGGTTCGTGCGGAACGAGGCGGCGCGGCATCTGCGCGCCGGGCGCAGCCGGACCGTCGGGCTGGTGGTGCTCGACGTGACGAACCCGTTCTTCACCGATCTGGCCGAAGGCGCCGAGGCGCTGGCGTACGAGCACGACACCGTGGTGATGCTCTGCAACAGCAAGACCGACCCGGTGCGCGAGGGACATCACCTCGACCAGCTCGAGCAGCAGCGCGTGATGGGCATCCTGATCACGCCGTTCGACAGCACCGATCCGCGGCTCACCGCACTGGTCGACCGCGGTACGCCGGTGGTCCTGGTCGACCGTACGGCGGACCGCGGGCTGTGCTCGGTGTCGGTCGACGACCAGCTCGGCGGACGCCTCGCCGGGAACCACCTGATCGAGTC
This sequence comes from Kribbella speibonae, assembly GCF_004331375.1. Lineage (NCBI taxonomy): Bacteria > Bacillati > Actinomycetota > Actinomycetes > Propionibacteriales > Kribbellaceae > Kribbella > Kribbella speibonae. The sequence goes on from NZ_SJKC01000008.1 coordinate 228,973, forward strand.
GGGCCATCGCCGGATCGCCTTTATCGGCGGGCCGTTCACGATGCAGCAGGTGGCGGACCGCCAGGCCGGGATCACCGCGGTCGTCGAGGAGGCGGACGGTGTCGACCTGCAGCACCACGAGGTCGAAGTGATGGGCGTGGTCGAAGGTCGCGCGATCGGTGAACAGCTCGCCGCCCTGCCGGCGCGCTCGCGTCCGACCGCGGCGTTCCTCGCCAACGACCTGCTGGCACTCGGATTCCTGCAGGGGATGGCGGTCGCCGGCCTGCGGGTCCCGCGGGACATGGCGATCGTCGGGTATGACGACATAGATTTCGCCCGCGCCGCCGCCGTACCGTTGTCGTCCGTGCGGCAGCCGGCCGAGTTGCTCGGGCGAACCGCGATGGAGCTGCTGCAGGAAGAGGTCGAGTCGGCCGAGCGGCACCGGCATCGTCAGGTGATCTTCCAGCCGGACCTGATCGTCCGCGAGTCCAGCGACTTCCAGCGCCGCCGCTGATGCAGCCCCACGACGAGCACGTGCTCTACGAGAACCCGCTCGCATCGTCCGCCGATCTCGACGGCTTCCGGCTGGAGGGCGACGGCGCGACGTCGTTCCCGCTCGGGCGGCTGCGCCTGGAGAGCGTGCGCCCCGCGGCGGACGGCCAGGACGCGAACGTCGTGCTGTGGTGCCCGGAGGACTTCCCGCCGGACGTGACGATCGAGTGGGACTTCTGGCCGATCCGCGAACCCGGTCTGTGCATCCTGTTCTTCCACGCCAGGGGCCGCCACGGCGAGGATCTGTTCGAGCTGCGGCCGCGCACCGGGCCGTACGAGCAGTACCACCACGGTGACCTCGACACGTACCACGTCTCGTACTTCCGCAGACGCTGGCCGGCCGAGCGCGCCTTCCACACCTGCAACCTGCGCAAGAGCTACGGATTCCACCTGGTCGCACAGGGCGCCGACCCGATCCCGGACGTCGCCGACGCCGACGGCCCGTACCACCTCCGGTTGACCGTCCAGAACGGCGAGATCACGTTCGCGATCAACGACCTGGTCAGCTTCACCCATCACGACCGGCACCCGCTCGCCGGCGGCAAGCTCGGCTTCCGCCAGATGGCGCCACTGATCGGCGAATACGCGAACCTGCGCGTCACCCAGTCCTGACCCCCGCGTTCGCGCAGCCCCGTGACCAGTCTCCGACAAACGCTTTCCCAAGCCTTGACATTGAGACGATTCAACCATACGGTCACAACACTTTTCGCCCCGAAACAAGGCAGGAACCGGCATGGGCACTGGCTGGGCCATCAGGCTGTACGACGCTGCGGACGAGGTCCTTTGGGTGATCAAGTTGAACGCCCTGTGGATCCTCTTCACGCTGCTCGGCGGGATTGCGCTGGGTATCGGCCCGGCCACGCTCGCGGCCTATTCCCTGGCCAGACGCAGGTCATCCGATGAATCGTTTCACGCCTTCCCTGCCTTCCGTACCGCGTTCCGCCAGGAGTTCCGCCGCGGCACGCTCGTCGTACTCCCCCTGGTCGCGGTCGCCGTCGTTCTCGTCGGCAACTACCTGTACTTCGCCGCGCTCGGGGCCGCGCTCCCCCGCCTGGCCAGCCTCACGGCGCTCGTCGCGCTCGGGCTGATCGCGGCGTACGCGCTCCCGATGGCCGTGCACTACGACCTCGGGATCCGCATGTTGTTGCCCAAGGCATCGCTGGTCGCGCTCGCGCGGCCGGCGTCGTCCCTGGTCCTGCTGTTCGTCGCGGTATCCATCGCCTTCGTGTCGGTGAAGTTCCCGGTCTTCGGGTTCGTTCTGGCCGGCGGCGCCTGGATCCAGCTCGACACCTGGCTCTGCTTGCGCTTCTTCGCCGAGAACGAGGCGCGCCTGCACCTGAAAGGGAACCAATGACCATCTTCTCCCCACGGCGCATCGCCGTCGCCGCCGCGCTGTCGACGGCCTTGCTCGCCGCCTCCGCCTGTTCCGGCGGCGGCGACGACAAAGGCGGCCAGGCCGCCAGTACCGAACTCACGGTGATGACCAAGTTGTTCGGCACCGCGCCGGATCCGAACGGCGAACTCCAGCAGGCGGTCGAGAAGCTGATCGGCAAGAAGCTCAAGATCACCTGGGTGCCGAACGCGGAGTACGGCGACAAGGCGAACGTCACGCTCGCCTCGGACAACATCCCGGACGTGATGGCGGTGAACGAGAAGAGCCCCTCGTTCGTCAAGGCCGCCGAAGCAGGCGCGTTCTGGGACCTGACCGGCAAGCTCGACAAGTACCCCAACCTGAAGCCGGCCAACGAGCAGACCGCGAAGAACTCGCAGACCAACGGCAAGACGTACGGCATCTACCGGGTCCGGCCGCTGCTGCGCTCCGGCATCGTGATCCGCAAGGACTGGCTGGCCAAGCTCGGTCTGCAGGAGCCGAAGACCACGGACGACCTGTACGCGATCGCGAAGGCGTTCGCCGAGAAGGACCCGGACGGCAACGGCAAGAAGGACACCTACGGCCTGATCATCCCGAAGTGGCCCGGCAACTACGCCAGCGCCAGCCCGTACGACGTGATCGAGACCTGGTTCGGCGCACCGAACGGCTGGGGCGAGCGGGACGGCAAGCTGGTCCCGGGCTTCGACACCCCGGAGTTCCTGAAGGCCAACGAGTGGCTGCGCGGCTGGGTGAAGGAAGGCCTGGTGAACCCGGACTTCGCCACCCTCGACAGCGCAAACTGGAACGACCCGTTCGTGCAGGGCAAGGGCGGCATGATCATCGACGTGAACGTGCGGGCGACCCAATTGCTCGACCTGTTCAAGGAGAAGAACCCGAAGGACTTCGACAAGGTCACCCTGGTCGGCAACCTGACCGGCCCGGACGGCGAGAAGCACTCCTACCCCTTCACCGGCTACAACGACGTTCTCGCGATCTCCAAGCAACACATCCGGACCGACGAGCAGCTCGACGACGTGCTGAAGACGCTGGACAAGCTCGAGTCCAAGGAGGGCTCGATCCTGCTCACCAACGGGATCGAGGGCCGCAACTTCAAGGTCGAAGGCGAGTACGCCGTACCGATCAACCAGGAGGACCCGAAGGTCAAGGCGATCCAGAACGACGTGGACAAGGCGTTCATCCAGCTCGGGACCCGGGCCAGCGTCGGCACCGGCGCCTACCAGCTGCGGCCGGCGGACGAGGCCAGCCGCAAGATGCGGGAGAAGTTCGACGTGCTGATGAACGAGGACCTGAAGACCGCGGTCTTCAACCCGGCGCTCGGCTTCGTCGCCCCGACCGCGGTGGCGAAGGGCCAGACCATCGACACGATCGTCCCGGACGCGCGGATCAAGTACCTGTCCGGTGCGATCACCGAGGACCAGCTGAAGGCGCAGATCAAGCGCTGGTACGACAGCGGCGGCACGGACATCGCCAAGGAGATCAACGACCTGTCCGCGAAGGCCGGCGGCTGATCGATGGCCACTGACCTCGTCCCCGAGGTGGCGCAGCCGGCCGCGGGCTCCCCGCGGCCGGCGTCCACTCCAAGGCGCAAACGCCGTACGCCGAACTTCTGGCGCTACCGCTGGCTGTACCTGTTGCTGCTGCCCGGTCTCGCGTACTTCGTGGTGTTCAAGTACCTCCCGATGTACGGGCTGACCATCGCGTTCAAGGACTACGTACCGTTCCTCGGCTACTCGGGGAGCGAGTGGGTGGGGCTGAAGCACTTCCAGGAGCTGTTCACCGGGCCCGACTTCGGCCGGCTGCTGTTCAACACGCTGCTGCTCGCATTGTTGACAATCCTCTTCGTGTTCCCGGCGCCGATCGTCGTCGCGTTGCTGCTGAACGAGCTCCGCGTCAACGTCCTGAAGCGGTCCGTGCAGTCACTGGTCTACATTCCGCACTTCCTGTCGTGGACGATCGTTGCCTCGCTCACCTATCTGCTGTTCTCGGTGGACTTCGGCGTGATCGCGAACTGGATCCACGGTCTCGTCGGCGGGCAGAAGACCGACTACGTGGCGCAGGCAGACTGGTTCCGGCCGCTGATCGTGCTGCAACTGCTGTGGAAACAGACCGGCTGGGGCACGATCATCTATCTGGCGGCGCTGGCAGGCGTGGACTCGCAGCTGTACGAGGCCGCTCGCGTGGACGGCGCCGGCCGGTGGCGGCAGTTCTGGCACATCACGTTGCCGGCGATCCGGCCGACGATCGTGGTGATGGCGATCCTGACGTCCGGGCATCTGATGGACTCCGGCTTCGAGCAGATCTGGCTGATGACGACGTCGCTGAACCGTGATGTCGCGGACGTGTTCGACACGTTCGTCTACTACATCGGCATCACCCAGGGCTCGTTCAGCTACGCGACCGCGGTCGGCCTGTTCAAGGGCCTCGTCGGCGTCGTGCTGATCTTCGGCTCCAACTTCCTGGCCAAGCGGCTCGGACAGCGCGGCCTGTTCTGAGGAGGCGGAATGAAACAACGAGTGCGGTACTACGACTCCGTCGGCAGCCGTGCCTTCGACGTGCTGAACATCGTGTTCCTGACCGGCCTGGCCGTCGTCACGGTACTTCCGCTGCTCTACGTGCTCGCCGGATCGTTCGCGACCGAGTCCGAGATCAGCTCGCGGCCGTTCTTCCTGTGGCCGCACAAGTTCGTCACCGACACGTACCACTACATCTTCTCCACCGACACGTTCGTCCGGGCGTTGCTGACCACGGTCGGCGTGACCGCGGTCGGCACGGTGATCCAGCTGCTGCTGACGCTGACCATGGCCTATCCCCTGGCGAAGAAGTTCCTGCCCGGGCGGGCGCTGGTGCTGAACCTGGTGATCTTCACGCTGGTGTTCAGCGGCGGCATGATCCCGACGTACCTCGTCGTACGGGATCTGGGGTTGCTGGACAGCTACTGGGCACTGGTCCTGCCGCTGGCGATCAACCCGTTCTACCTGATCGTGGTGAAGAGTTTCTTCCAGGAGTTGCCGGAGGCGCTCGAGGAGGCGGCCCGGATCGACGGGTGCAACGAGCTGAACGTGTTCCTGCGGATCGTGCTGCCGTTGTCGAAGCCGATCATCGCGACGTTCTCGCTGTTCTACGCGGTCGGGATCTGGAACGACTACATGTCGCCTTTGCTCTACATCGACGACAGCAAGAAGTGGACGCTGCAGATGATCGTCCGCCAGCTGACCGCGGCGAACGCGGACTCGGCGAACGTGCTGCAGCAACTGGAGACGGTGACGTTCCCCGAGCAGGGCCTGAAGTTCGCGGTCGTCGTGGTCGCGACCCTGCCGATCCTGTTCTTCTACCCGTTCCTGCAGAAGCACTTCGCGAAGGGCGTCCTGATCGGATCGGTGAAGGAATGACTACGTTGCAATGGCTGGAGACGCCTTGTCGACAAGGGGTTTCCTGGGGTGTCCCGTGGGCTCGCGGCACGGTTGCCGAGGGCACCGAGTTCGCGTTGGCCGACGGTACGCCGGTGCAGAGCTGGACGACCGCGACGTGGCCGGACGGTTCGGTGAAGTGGTCCGCGCACGCGATCGGGCCGTCCGAGCGGCCCGAGTCGTCGTACGAGCTGGTCGTCGGTGAACCCACCACGCCTGATCAGCCTGTGCGGGTCGAGCGGACCGGGCAGGAGATCCGGGTGTCGACCGGCGCTGTCACCTGGATCCTGCGCGGTCCGCACCTGATCAGTTCCATCTCCTACGACGGTCAGGAAGTCGTTCGGGATGTCCGGCTGGTGAGCTTGCGGCAGAACGCTCCGGACGACGACCTGGGCGCGACGCGGGTGCAGACGACGGCGATTGTTGACAATCTCATTGTCGAGCAGGACGGTCCGGTGCGCGCCGTCGTCCGGCTCGAAGGCAAGCACGGCGACTGGCTGCCGTTCTCCATCAGGCTGTACTTCTACGCGGGCGCTACCGACGTACGGATCGTGCACAGCTTCGTCTGGGACGGTGATCCGGACCGGGACTTCCTGGCCGGTCTGGGGCTCAGCGCGGACGTGGTGATGCGCGATGAGCCTCATAACCGCCACGTCCGACTCGCGGGTCCCTCCGGGTTCCTGACCGAGGCAGTGCGCGGTCTGACCGGTCTACGGCGCGATCCGGGTGAAGAGGTACGACGTACCCAGGTCGCCGGCGGTGCTGTCGAGGAGATCCCGAACCCGGAGGTGGCCGACCGCCTGCACCTCATCCCGCAGTGGGACGACTACACCCTCGACCAGACCAGCGCGGACGGCTTCACGCTGCGGAAACGCACTGGCGCGGGACAGGGGTGGATCACCATCCCGTCAGGCACCAGGGCGCCCGGCTACGGGTACGTCGGTGGCGTCAGCGGCGGACTGGGCTTCGGCCTTCGTGACTTCTGGAAACTGCACCCGACCCGGCTGGACATCCGCAACGCAGCCACCGACGTGGCCACGGCAACAGTGTGGATGTGGTCGCCCAGCGCACCGGCCATGGACGTGCGCTACTGGCACGACGGCATGGACCAGGACACGTACGAAGAACAGCTCGAAGGACTCGAGATCACGTACGAGGACTACGAGCCCGGCTTCGGCAACGCGCACGGTGTCGCCCGTACCCATGAGCTCAGCCTGCGCGTCCACAGCACCACCCCGGCGGCCGAGGAGCTGTCGGAACACGTAGCGCTGCTCAACTCGCCTGGACTGCTCACGGTCTCTCCAGCGCGTTTGCTGGAGGCAGGTGTGTTCGGCACCTGGAGTCTGCCCACCGCGGACCACCAGGACATCGAAGCCCGGCTGAACTTCCTCTTCCAGTACTACGTCGGTCAACGGGAGCAACGCCGCTGGTACGGGTTCTGGGACTACGGCGACGTCATGCACACGTACGACCGCGACCGGCACACGTGGCGGTACGACGTGGGCGGGTTCGCCTGGGACAACTCGGAGCTCTCCCCCGACCTGTGGCTCTGGTACCAGTACCTGCGGACCGGGCGGGCCGACGTGTTCCGCTTCGCCGAGTCGATGACACGGCACACCGGAGAGGTCGACGTACATCACCTGGGCCGCTTCAAGGGCCTGGGGTCGCGGCACAACGTGCAGCACTGGGGCTGCAGCTGCAAGCAGGTGCGGATCTCCAGTGCGATCTACCGGCGCTTCTACTACTACCTGACCGCGGACGAGCGGACAGGTGACCTGATGGACGAGCTGGCGACCATCGAGGAGACCTTCCTCGGCACAGACCCACAGCGCAAGGTACGACCGGACGTCTACTCCCCTGACCCGCACGCGCTGTCCATCGAGCTGGGCGTGGACTGGGGTGCCCTCGCCGCTGCGTGGCTCACACGGTGGGAGCGCCACGGAGACGAGCGGGCGCGAGCGCGGCTGCTGGGCACGATGTCCGATATCGCTGCACTGCACTACGGCTTCCTGACCGGCAACGCACGGCTGGACGTAGCCACCGGCCGTTTCGACACCAGCAGGCGAGGCATCGCCGTCTCCCACCTGTCCTCGCTCTTCGGGTTGCCCGAGATCTGTTCCGAGCTCATCGACCTGGACCTCGACGTACCGGGGTTCGAGAAGGCCTGGCTCGACTACTGCCGGCTGTACCTGCTCTCACCCGAGGAGCAGGCCGCTGAGCTCGGTCAGCCGCTGCAGGGCATCTCGCAGGAGCTGGCCCACAGCCGGCTGGCCGCGTACGCCGCAGCACGCACCGGCGACCAGGAGCTGGCCCGGTTGGCCTGGCGGAACTTCTTGGTGGACAACGCCGAGTGGAAGACCACTCCCGTCGACGGCGCGCTGATGCCGGTCGACGAGGCCGCGTTCATCAGCACCAACGGCGCGTCGCAGTACGCGCTGGCAGCGATCCAGAACCTGTCCCTGATCCCCGAACACCGGAATGACAGAGGTGGAACGGCATGGAGGTCTCAAGACGCACAGTCCTAGCAGGTATGGCCGCAGTGCCCGCGGTCTCCCTGCTGGACAACATCCAACCTGCAACTGCCGCGGAGGTGCAGGAAGTGAAGCTCACCTGGCTCGAAGGCAAGCCCACCACGGCGGCTGTCACCACCTGGGGTACGCCCTGGCCGAAGGGCGCCGTACCAGCGAACCAGTCGTTCGCGCTGAAATCCGCGGACGGAACCGACGTACCGCTGCAGAGCTGGCCGACCGCCTACTGGCCGGACGGCTCGCTCAAGTGGAGTGCGCACGCGATCGCGGTGGACGCACCCGCTGAGTCGTACACGCTCGGCCCGGGTACGGCGACCGCGCCCGCGCGTCCCGTCACGGTCAAGAACGAGAAGCTGTACGTCGACGTCGACACCGGCGTGATCCGGACCCGCATCCGCAAGAGCGGGCCGGAGGTGGTCAGCCAGATCTGGCGTGGTGACGTCCTGATCGCCCACAAGGGCGTGCTCGTGAACCTGAAGCAGGACAAGATCGCCGAGGACGAGACCGGCGGCGCCGTCCGGGACCGGTACGAGAGCGACATCCAGAAGGTCACTGTCGAGCAGGCCGGACCGGTCCGGGCGGTGGTGAAGGTGGAGGGCCGACACAAGTCGCGCAAGGGCCTGACCTGGTTGCCGTTCTCGGTCCGGCTGTACTTCGTCGCCGGTGCGGAGAACGTGCGGGTGGTGCACACGTTCGTCTACGACCGCGACGGGCAGAAGGACTACATCGCGGGCCTCGGTGTGCGCTTCTCGGTGCCGATGCGCGACGCGGCGTACGACCGGCATGTGCGGTTCGTCGGCGAGGGGCACGGGATGGTGTCCGAGGCGGTCAAGGGCATCACCGGCCTGCGCCGGGACCCGGGCGCCGTCGTCCGGGCCGCGCAGATCGCCGGGACGAAGCTGCCCGATCCCGCGACCTGGGACCAGCGGGTGACGACGCGGCTGCAGTACATCCCCGAGTGGGGTGACTACTCGCTGAGCCAGTTGACCGCGGACGGTTTCACCGTGAAGAAGCGGACCAAGAAGGGGTACGGCTGGGTCTCGGTCGATCAGGGCAAACGCGCCTCCGGGCTCGGGTACGTCGGTGGCGTGAGTGGCGGATTCGCCTTCGGGCTCAGGGATTTCTGGCAGCGGCACCCGACGCAGCTGGACGTCCGGAACGCTGCGACCGAGGAAGCCGAGGTGACCGTGTGGCTGTGGTCGCCGGAGGCGGGTGCGATGGACACGCGGTTCTACCACGACGGCATGGGCCAGGACACCTATCCGGAGCAGCTCGAGGGCCTCAACATCACCTATGAGGACTACGAGCCCGCGTTCGGTACGCCGTACGGCATCGCGCGGACGTCCGAGCTGACGTTCTGGGCGCTGGAGGCGACCCCCTCGGCTGCACGGCTGGGTGACCTGGCCGACCAGGTGCGGACGCCGCCGCAGCTCATCAACCCGGTGGATCAGCTGGTGAGCTCCCGGGTCTTCGGTGGGCTGTTCACCCCGGTGGACCGGTCCGTGCCGGCCAAGAAGGCGATCGAGGACCACCTGGACTTCCTGTTCGACTACTACCGCGGACAGGTCGAGTCGCGGCACTGGTACGGGTTCTGGGACTACGGCGACATCATGCACACGTTCGACGAGGACCGGCTGGTGTGGCGGTACGACGTCGGCGGGTACGCGTGGGACAACTCGGAGCTGTCACCGGACCTGTGGCTCTGGTACGCGTTCCTGCGGTCAGGGCGTGCCGACATCTTCCGGTTCGCGGAGGCGATGACGCGGCACACCGGTGAGGTCGACGTCTACCACCTGGGCCAGTGGGCCGGCCTGGGTACGCGGCACGGCGTACAGCACTGGGCGGACAGTGCGAAACAGCAGCGGATCAGTACGGCGGCGTACCGGCGGTTCTACTACTACCTGACGGCTGACGAGCGTACTGGCGACCTCCTGTCGGAGCTGGTCGACTCGGACAAGACGTTCCTGGTGCTGGACCCGCTGCGGAAGATCAGGACCGAGCCGTACACACCTGACCCGCACGCGCTGTCCATCGGCCTCGGCACGGACTGGAGCGGTCTGGCTGCTGCCTGGCTGACCGAGTGGGAACGGCAAGGACCTAAGGCGGCCGTGGCGAAGGCCAAGCTGCTCGGGACGATGGAAACGATCGGGGCGATGCCGAACGGGTTCGTCACCGGTAGCGGGCTCTACGACCTCGACACCGGACGCTTCGCACCTGTGGCCGAGAAGATCGTCAGCGTGTCCCATCTGAGCGCCATGTTCGGCGAGGTGGAGATCTGCGCCGAGCTGATCGACCTGGTGGAGATGCCCGCATTCGAGGCCGCGTGGCTGCAGTACTGCCGTCTGTTCAACGGCACCCGCGCCGAGCAGACAGAAGAGTGCGGGGCGTACTTCGGCAACCTCATCCTGCGGCAGGGCCATGCCCGACTCACGGCGTACGCCGCTGTCCGCCTCAACCGGGACGACCTGGCCGCCCGAGCCTGGAAGGACTTCTACACCGGCGACGGCTACGCCCCCAACCTCCCGTGGACCGCCGAGGACGTCACCACGACCCTCAACCCAACCCAGTCCGCCAAGTGGGTCTCCACCAACACCACAGCCCTCTACGGCCTCGCCGCCATCCAGACCCTCGCCCTGGTCGGCGACCAGATCGTCAACCCGTAACAACTTTTCGAGCACTTGCGGCATCTCTCTCAATATCTGCACTGGGGAGTGCGGGAGGGGGAGCGAGATGTTGATACGTCGTACGGCGGCCTGCGCTGTGGTGGGTGTGCTGGTTGGAGTTGTCGCTGGTTGCCAGGGATCTACCCCGGCAACCAGCGACGCACTGGGGACCACGCCGACCCCCACACCGACGGCGACGTCCGTCACGCCGTCTCCGGTGGTGACGCCGTCTCCGGTGGTGACGCCGTCTCCCAGTACGCCGGCGAGCACGATCGCCGGACTGTCCGCGACCAAGATCCTGGCGAAGACTCAGGCCGCCGCGAAGGCCGCGACCAGTGTGCGGATGAAGGGGGCGATGTCGGACGGGGGCGACCGGATCGTGCTGGACATCCGGCTCGGTCAGGCGGGGGGTCAGGGCACGATGAGCATCAACGGCGCCGCGTTCTCGTTGATCGTCCTGGACCGGACGGCGTACCTGAAGATCAGTGACAAGTTCTGGCGGGCCCAGGCCGAGTCGAAGGCCGACGCGGACGCCCTGATCGCGCTGATCGGGGGCCGCTGGATCAAGACGTCCCTGAGCGACAAGGACCTCGGTGAGCTCGCGGCGTTCGCCAGCAAGCCGAAGTTCTTCGACACGCTGTTCGAGCCAACCGGCACGCTCCGCAAGACCGCGACGCGGACCCTCGACGGCGTCACGGCGATCGGTCTCCGCGACACCGACGGCACCCTCTGGGTCGACACCGCCACCGGGCGCCCGGTCCGGCTCGAGTCGACCGGCACCGACGCGCTGACGTTCACCGAGTACAACCAGGCCACCACTCCGAAGGCCCCGCCTGCCGCCCAGGTGATCGACGGAAAAGCCCTCGGGATGTAACTAGATCTTCAGCAGGGCTTCGGCCAGTTCGACCGGACGCGTGAAGCAGGCTTCGTGGCTGCCGGGAGCTGGCACCGGAGCGACGCCGAGCCGCTCGGCGAATCGGCTCCAGCCGTATTCGCCGGGCGGCAGCGCGACATCGTTCTCGCCGAGCAGGTAGGCGACGGGTACGCCGAGCGTGTCGAGATCCAGCGGCGCCACGGTCTCGGTGAAGTACTGCATGGGCTGTGGCACGAGCAGGCTGTGGACGACGCGCTGGACGTCCTCGGAGGCGTCCGGCATGAACGCCGCCTGCCACACCTCGAACGGCATCGCGACCGAGTTGTTCCCGGACGCCTGAGCCTGCCCGTCGAACAGGGCCTGATAGTTCGGGGGCACCTCGTCGTACAGGCTGCGACCTTCGGCCGGAACGAACGCGCTCCAGAACACCAACTTCCGCAGCCGTGCCGCGAGCCGCGGCGCGGCGCCGGCGATCACGTAACCGCCCCAGCTGTGGCCGACCAGCGTGACGTCCCGCAGATCCTCGCGCTCGACCAGCTCGACGACCGAGTCGACGACGTCGGTCAGCGTGTACGGCGTCGGGTCCGCGCCGTCCTGCAGTCCGGGCAGGGTCGGAGTCAGCACCCGATGACCCGCGGACCGAAGCTCCTCGGCAACGGGCCGCCAGGCCCACCCGCCATGCCAGGCACCGGTGATCAGCACGAACGTTCCAGTCATGACACGCTCCTTAGGTTGCTGGAATCGTGCCATTCGGTGTGACGCTCGTCAATAATCTGACACATATCAGTTCGAGCAAAGGGGCCGCGGTCATCGCGGCCCCCAGCTTTCAGCCGACCTCGGCCATGATTTCGTCGGAGACGTCGAAGTTCGCGTAGACGTTCTGGACGTCGTCGCTGTCCTCGAGGGCGTCGATCAGGCGGAAGATCTTGCCGGCGCCGTCGGCGTCGAGCTCGACGGTCATCGACGGGACGAACTGGACGTCGGCGGAGTCGTAGTCGATCCCGGCGTCCTGCAGCGCCGTCCGGGCCGCGACCATGTCGGTGGCCTCGGTGACGACCTCCCAGGACTCGCCGAGGTCGTTGACCTCGTCGGCGCCGGCCTCGAGCACCGCCTCCATCACGTCGTCCTCGGACAGCGACTTGCCGTCCTGCTCCTTGGCGACGACGATCACGCCCTTGCGGTTGAACATGTACGCGACCGAGTTCGGGTCGGCGAGCGATCCGCCGTTGCGCGTCATCGCCGTCCGGACGTCCGCGGCGGCCCGGTTGCGGTTGTCGGTCAGGCACTCGACCAGCATCGCCACGCCGTTCGGGCCGTAGCCCTCGTACATGATCGTCTGGTACTCCGCGCCGCCCGCCTCGGCACCGGAACCGCGCTTGACCGCGCGGTCGATGTTGTCGTTCGGGACCGAGGACTTCTTCGCCTTCTGAATGGCGTCGTACAGCGTCGGGTTCCCGCCAGGGTCGCCACCGCCCATCCGGGCGGCCACCTCGATGTTCTTGATCAGCTTCGCGAAGAGCTTGCCGCGCTTCGCGTCGATGACGGCCTTCTTGTGCTTCGTGGTGGCCCACTTGGAGTGGCCTGACATGGCGAACCCAACCCTTCTACCTACAACACAGACTCTTCAGCCCCGGACCAGATCGGCGAAGTACCCGTGCAGCCTGGCGTCCCCGGTCATCTCCGGATGGAACGAGGTGGCCAACAGCCGATCGTGGCGGACCGCGACGATCCTACCCGTGGCGGGGCCCGAGCTCACCGTCGACAGTACCTCGACGTCCCGGCCGACGCGCTCCACCCACGGTGCGCGGATGAACACGGCGTGGTACGGCGTGTCGAAAGCGCTGAAGTCCAGGTCGGCCTCGAAGGAGTCGACCTGCCGCCCGAACGCGTTCCGCCGGACCGTCACGTCGAGCCCGCCGAGCGTCTCCTGGTCCGCGGTCCCGCCGGTGATCTCGTTCGCCAGCATGATCATCCCGGCGCAGGTGCCGAACACCGGCATCCCGTCCGCGATCCGCTTCTGCAGCGGCTCGAACAGGTCGAACGCCCGCGCGAGCTTGTCCATCGTGGTCGACTCGCCACCCGGCAGCACCATCGCATCGACCTCCGCCAGCTCGGACGGACGCCGTACGGCGCGACCCTCGACGCCCACCTCGGCCAGCATGGCGAGGTGCTCGCGCACGTTCCCCTGCAACGCGAAAACGCCGATGACCGTCACAGCGTGACCCTCCGTCGCCATTCGAGAGTGACCTCGATACGGCCTTCGTCGAACACCGCGGGCAGGTCGTTCTGGCGCAGCAGCGCGAGCACGTCCTCCAGCAGCGGCTCCCCCGGTGCGACGTTCGCGGTGTCCGGGTGCCAGAGCTTGAGCTCCAGCATCCCGAAGTCGACCGCGTGCCACACGTCGGTGTCGGTGAAGAACACCAGCCCCTGCGGCGCGTCCGCAGCCTCCAGCGCCTGCCGGGCCGCGTGGTGGTCCGACGTGTAGCGGACCACCACCAGACCGAGACGCTCGAATTCCGCCAGTACGGCGTCCAACCGGTCCGGATCCGTGCTCTCCGGCCAACCGGCCGCCTCGGCGTTGAGGTCGATGACCGCCTCACCGATCAGCAGCGGTACGAGCGCGGCCGGGTCCATCGACGGCGCGTCCTCCTGGACGGCCTCCGTCAGCGCGGCCGTGATCGCCGCGTGGTCGGCGTACCCGGACCGCACCAGCACGCGAGCGAGCCCGCGCAGTTCCCGGGCGGTCCGCTCGTCCACGGACTGCAGACTGTTGCTCACCAGCCGCGCTCGGCGAGCCGGTGCGGCTGCGGGATCTCGTCGACGTTGATGCCGACCATGGCCTCGCCCAGACCGCGGGAGACCTTGGCGATCACGTCGGGGTCGTCGTGGAACGTGGTGGCCTTGACGATCGCCTCCGCGCGCTGCGCCGGGTTGCCGGACTTGAAGATGCCGGAGCCGACGAACACGCCCTCGGCGCCGAGCTGCATCATCATCGCGGCGTCGGCCGGGGTGGCGATGCCGCCGGCGGTGAACAGCACCACGGGCAGCTTGCCCAGCGCGGCGACCTCCTTGACGAGCTCGTACGGCGCCTGCAGCTCCTTCGCCGCGACGTACAGCTCGTCCTCCGGGAGGTTCTGCAGCTTGCGGATCTCCTGGCGGATCTGGCGCATGTGGGTGGTCGCATTGGACACGTCACCGGTGCCGGCCTCGCCCTTGGAGCGGATCATCGCCGCGCCCTCGGTGATCCGGCGCAGCGCCTCGCCCAGGTTGGTCGCGCCGCAGACGAACGGCACGGTGAACTGCCACTTGTCGATGTGGTTCGCGTAGTCGGCCGGGGTGAGCACCTCGGACTCGTCGATGTAGTCCACGCCGAGGCTCTGCAGCACCTGCGCCTCGACGAAGTGACCGATCCGGGCCTTGGCCATCACCGGGATCGACACCGCGCCGATGATCGAGTCGATCATGTCCGGGTCACTCATCCGGGAGACGCCGCCCTGGGCCCGGATGTCGGCCGGGACCCGCTCCAGCGCCATCACCGCGACCGCGCCGGCGTCCTCGGCGATCTTGGCCTGCTCGGCGGTGACGACGTCCATGATCACGCCGCCCTTGAGCATCTCGGCCATCCCGCGCTTCACCTTCGCGGTACCAACCTGCGGGCTCTGGTTCTCGGTCACTGCTGTCCTCCTGGTCGTGGGCTCACTGCCCAGATTAGGAGGTGGCGGGCATCGAACTTCAGTCCACACCGAATCAAGTGGACTGAAGAGCCTCCTCCAGTCGGGCGACCACGAGCCGGAGCGTGGCCGGTGGCGCGGTGAACGGGATCCGGATGTGCCTGCGGTCGGTCGCGTCCGGCGTGAACAGGTCACCGGCGCCCAGCAGCAGCCCCTGCTCCCGGGCCGCCTCCAGGACGCGGCGAGCCCGTGTCTCGGTCAGCTCGAGCCACAGCGTCATACCGCCAGTCGGCGTGGGCCAGGCCACACCGTCGAGTGTCCGGAGTCCGGTCTCCAGGGCGTTCAGGTTGGCGCGTAGCCGGGTCCGGCGGCGGCCGATTACCTTGTCGAGCTTCGGCACGATCGCCCGCGCCAGCAGGTCGTCCAGCGCGCTGGGCGAGGCCACACTCAGCTGCGCCGCGGTGTTGATCCTCCTGCGCAACTGCTTGCCGGTACGCACCCACCCGACCCGCAGCCCACCCCACACCGTCTTGGACAGCGACCCCACGCTCACAGTCCTGGGGTAACGGCTGAGTGGCTCCGCCTGCTCTCCCATTGCCAGCCACAACGGCCGCATCGTCTCGTCACTGATCAGAGCAGCGCCGTACCTGCGGGCTATCTCAACCACTGCCTGCCGCCGGTCAGCGGGCAGGCTCAAGCCGGTCGGGTTGTGGTTGTCGGCCTGCAGGTAGATGACCTTCGGGCGGTGGCGCCGGCAGAGGTGAGCGAGCTGATCGGTGTCCCAGACACCCGCGGGCCAGCCGGCGACGTCCAGGCGGTGTTTGCGAAGCAGATCGAAGGCAGCCGGGTACGTCGGGGTCTCGGTGATCGCTACGCCCGGTCCGAGGTCCAGCCCGGCCAGTGCAGCATTCAGGCCGGCTGCTGCGCCGACGGTGAGCGTCAACTGCTCCGGCTCGGTCGGCACGCCCTCTGAGCTGAGGCGCTCGGCCAGAGCCGCTCTGAGCTCCTGTGACCCTCCTGGTGGTGGTCCGTCACCGCCCATGGCCTGTGGCAGCCCGTCCTCCACGATCTGCGCTGCCGCCTCGGCCACGTCATGCGGTGCGGCCGTCGTGGCGAACCGCAGGTCGAGCACCGGCCGGTCCCCTGCCGTCACCGTTGACGCCGGTGCCACGGGGTCGAGCAGCCGGTCCAGCGGACGCACTACGGTCCCGGAGCCGCGCTTGGTCTCCAGTACGCCGTCGCGGCGCAGGTTCTCCAATGCGCGGACGACGGTCACGCGGCTCACCCCGAGCCGCTCCGCCAGCACCCGCTCCGACGGCAACCGCGAGCCGATCGACAAGTCGCCCCGCTCGATCCGCCGCAGCACGAGCCCCTCGACCTGCTCGGTCTTGGTCCCGTCCGCCGCCTCCAGATCCCCCACCCGCCACATAAGTCCAGTCTCCCACAACTGGCCTGATCCCCGATCTTTGAGCGCCCACCAACCATTTTCGGGCCCGCGAAATGGTTGGTGGGTGCCCAAAGACGGGGTGAGCAGAGTGTCGGCGGTGGGTGTGAGGATGTGAGCGTGGATGAGCGGTGGTTGATTGCGCCGGAGGAGGGTGGCGGGGCGGTGCTCGTCGCCTTGCATCCGGACGGGCGGCCTGCCGGGGAGATCCTGCGCGAGCCCGACCTGGTCGCAGCCGTCGCGGCGCGGCCGCAGGTCACGCGGTGGGTGTGGCGTTCGTCGACCGAGATCTACCCGCGGTTGCTGGCCGCCGGTGTCCGGGTCGAGCGGTGCTACGACATCGAGAACACCGAGGGTCTGCTCCTCGGTCACGAGGGCCGGCTCGGCGAGCCCCGGTCCGCGGCCGCAGCCTGGGCGCGGTTGAGCGGTCGGCCGGTCCCACCCGATCCGCCGCTGCGTGCCGTCGTACCGGGTGAGCAGTCGTCGTTGTTCGAGATCGCCGTCGAGCCGGTCCCGTTCGAGGCGTTGCTCCGGGTGTACGCCGACCAGCTCCGCCGGCACGACCTGGCCGAGTACCCGGACCGCATGCGGTTGCTCACGGCATCGGAATCGTCCGCGATGCTGGTGGCGGCCGAGATGGACCTCGCCGGGTTGCCGTGGAGCGCCGACGCGCATCGAGAGGTGCTGAGCGAGCTGCTCGGTGAACGGTTCGCCGGATCGGGTGAGCCGCGCCGGCTGACCGAGCTCGCGGACGAGATCTCCGCGGCCTTCGGGCACCGGGTGCGGCCCGAGCTGCCGGCCGACGTACTGAAGGCGTTCAAGCAGGCCGGGCACCAGGTGAAGTCGACGCGGAAGTGGGAGCTCGAGCACCTCGATCATCCGGCGGTCGCGCCGCTGCTCGAGTACAAGAAGCTCTACCGCATCTACACCGCCAACGGCTGGAGCTGGCTGAACGACTGGGTCCACGACGGGCGGTTCCGGCCCGGGTTCCTGCCCGGTGGCACCGTGTCGGGCCGCTGGATCACGAACGGCGGCGGCGGTCTGCAGATCCCGAAGGTGATCCGGCGCGCGGTGGTCGCCGACCCCGGCTGGCGGCTCGTCGTCGCCGACGCCTCGCAGCTCGAGCCGCGCGTCCTGGCCGCGATCTCGCGCGACCGCGCGCTGATGGAGGTCGCCAGTGATCCCGGGGATCTCTACAAGGCCGTGTCGGACCAGGCGTTCTCCGGGGACCGCGCGCAGGCGAAGCTCGCCGTCCTGGGTGCGATCTACGGTCAGACGTCCGGCGACGGTCTCAAGCACCTGGCCATGTTGCGGAAGCGGTTCCCGAAGGCCGTTGCGTACGTCGACGACGCGGCACGTGCGGGCGAGGAAGGCCGACTGGTCCGGACGTACCTCGGCCGCACCTGTCCACCCAGCGGCCATCCCCTCGACGAGGCCATGCTCGAAGGCCCGCCCGCCGACCTCCCCGCCACGGACCCCCGCCATGCCCGGGCTCGCGGCCGGTTCACCAGGAACTTCGTGGTCCAAGGCAGCGCCGCCGACTGGGCCCTCCTGCTGCTGGCCGCCCTTCGTCAGTCCTTGGCGCCGCTCAAGGCCGAGCTCGTCTTCCACCAGCACGACGAGGTCATCGTCCACTGCCCCGCCGAAGAAGCCGACCAGGTCACCGAATACATCCAGCAGGCCGGCAACCTCGCCGGCACCCTGACCTTCGGCCCCACCCCCGCCAATTTCGCCTTCGTTTCGACCGTGGTCGAAAGGTACTCCGACGCCAAATAGCCCAGGCATTCCTGACCTCTGAGACTTGTATGGTCAGGAATGCCTGGGCTGCTCGGCAACGGATAACCTCCAGGCGCGACGAAAGGACACACTGTCATGGTTTTCAGCCGCAAACTCGGCAAGGGTGAGGTCACCAAGAAGGAAGGCAAGGCGATCGCGAAGGGGGATTCCGGCGAGGCCGTCCAGATGACCGGGAAACAGGCCAGGGCTTACGCAAAGGCCAAGAACCGGCTCGGCAAGTAGACAGGCTTCACCTTCCGTCGTCCAGTTCCATCGTTCCCCGCAGGCCGTACCGCCCGGCATCTGTGGTTTCGAAGGCGGTGATTTCCGCTATTCGGCATTGTTCGATGCGGAAGATGTCCAGGCCGAAGAAATCGCGGTTCAGGTAGGCGGCGAGCGCGGGCTGGCGGTTGACGGTGGTGGGAATCAACTGCCAGGGCCTGCGGAAGTTCGGGGTCAGCGAGCGGAGTGCGTCGGTGCGGCCTTCGAACCAGAAGGGGTACGGCGGCATGGTGATGCGGATGTCTTCGTGCATGAGGGCGGCCAGGGCGGTGGGGTCGGCGTTGTCCCAGGCGGTGAGGTAGCGCTGGAGGAGTTCGCGTTCGGCCTCGGACGTGTCGCGCGCCGACCATTCGGAGCGGTGTGGCGGTAGATGCTCGCGCAGCACCGGACGGGCCCGTTGCAGGGCGGAGTTGACGGCTGCCACGGACAGGTCGACAGCAGCCGCCGTCTCGCGGGCGGACCACCCCAGGACGTCACGGAAGATCAGTACGGCCCGTTGCCGCGCGGGCAGGTGCTGGATCGCGATCAGGAACGCCAACTCGATCGTCTCCCGCCGGATCGCGACCGCATCGGGCTCCTCGGCCCGATCCAGCAGTACGTCGGGAAACGGCTGCAACCACGGCACGTCCTCCCGTGCAGGCAGGGCGGTCGCGGGAAACGAGGCCGGCTCCAGCTGGTACGGCAGCACCCGGCGCGGACGCCGTACGTCGATGCACGCGTTCGTCGCGATCCGGTACAACCAGGCTCGCACCGACGACCGCCCCTCGAACTCCCCGAGCGCCCGCCACGCACGGAGGAACGTCTCCTGCACCATGTCCTCGGCCTCGTCGTACGACCCGAGCATCCGGTAGCAGTGCACTCGCAACTCGTGCCGGTACCGCTCGACGTCGTCCTCGAAGCTCGTCATCGTCCGTCCTCGAGTTCGATGGTGGTGGGCATCGGGGCATGGCCGGCCAGGCGGAACCAGGTGACGAGGCGGCGGTGGCGGAGGTCCCGGGTGGAGACGACGACGTCGTTGTGGAAGCGGCGGGCCAGTTGGACGCGGCGCATCGCGAGGGTAAGTTCGCCGGCCCAGGGTTCGATGTCGGTGCCGGTGGCATGGATTGCGCGGGTGAGGGCGGACTCGGCTTGCTCCCGGAGTTCGAGCGCGTCGAGTGAGGCGGCCCGGGCGCGATGGGCCGCGTCGAGGAGCAGGAGCGCGGAGGCCGGGTCGAGGATGTCGCTGCCGGCCAGTTCCGCGACCAGGGCGGAACGGCGCGCGAGTTCGGTCTCGAGAGCTGCGCGGGCGAGTTCCACGCGGTGGTGCAGCCGGTCGAGCCGGCCCGCGGTCCAGCTCGCGTAGGCGCCGAACAGCAGCAGCACCGCGCCCACCGCGAGCAGCACCCACGAGATCTCCACACCCCATTCTTACGGAGCGATGACGGACAAGCCGGATCCGGTAGTCGCGACTGCTCGCGGCACTAGCGTCGGGAGCATGGCTGAGATTGGCGTGATCGGCGGGTCCGGGTTCTACTCGTTCCTGTCCGGCGCGGAGACCATCGAGATCGACACCCCGTACGGCGCACCGAGCGAGCCGCCGCTCGTCGGTGACCTCGACGGGCGCGAGGTCGCGTTCATCCCGCGGCACGGCGCCGACCATCGGTTCCCGCCGCACCGCGTCAACTACCGCGCGAACCTGTGGGCGCTCCGCGAACTCGGCGTCCGCCAGGTCCTCGGCCCCTGCGCGGTCGGGTCGCTCAAACCCGAGCTGACACCCGGCACGTTCGTGGTCCCCGACCAGTACGTCGACCGCACCTGGGGCCGGCCGCACACGGTGTACGACGAGGCGCCGGTGGTCCACACCTCCGCCGCGGACCCGTACTGCCCCACCGGCCGCGCGACGGTGATTGCCGCGGGCAACGTCGTACCGGACGGCACGATGGTGGTCATCAACGGACCGCGGTTCTCGACCCGCGCCGAATCGCAGTGGCACGCTGCGCAGGGCTGGTCGGTCGTCGGGATGACCGGCGCACCGGAGGCAGCCCTCGCGCGCGAACTCGCGCTCTGCTACACGTCGATCGCCGTCGTCACCGACCACGATGCGGGTGTCCAGACCGGCACCGGCGTCACGCAGGCCGAGGTCTTCGAGG
Organism: Kribbella speibonae; assembly: GCF_004331375.1. NCBI lineage: Bacteria > Bacillati > Actinomycetota > Actinomycetes > Propionibacteriales > Kribbellaceae > Kribbella > Kribbella speibonae. Next base: position 249,671 of record NZ_SJKC01000008.1, read on the forward strand.
CGTTCAAGCTGAGCATCGAACGGCTCCGCGAGCTGCTGAGGACTGTGATCGCGCAACTCCCCAAGCCCGACACCGACTGCACGTGCCGGCAGTCATGAAGGTCCTACTCACCGGCGGCGCCGGTTTCATCGGAGCCCACGTCCACCACCAACTCGTTGCCGAGGGCCACGAGGTGACCGTCTTCGACTCGTTCCGTCCGGATGTGCACGCGCACCGGCCGGATCCGCGCCCCGGCCTGATCATCGGCGACGTCCGCGACGCGGACGCCGTGACGCGGGCGATGGACGGCATCGACACCGTCATCCACCTCGCCGCGAAGGTGGGCCTCGGGGTCCATCTCGACGACATCGACGACTACGTCTCCTCGAACAGTCTCGGTACGGCGGTCCTCCTGAAGTCCCTCGGGAACGTCCGCAACCTCGTCTACGCCAGCTCGATGGTCGTGTACGGCGAGGGCCGCTACGACTGCGACGACCACGGACAGGTCGCGCCGGGACCCCGTCGTACCGAAGATCTCGCACAAGGCCGGTTCGAGCCGCCCTGCCCGTACTGCGGCGCCCCGCTGCGTCCCGGTCTCGTGACCGAGGACGCTGCGCTGGACCCGCGGAACGCCTACGCGGCGAGCAAGCTCAACGGTGAGCATCTCGCCGCCGCCTGGGCCCGCGAGACGGGCGGCCGCGTCAGCGCACTCCGCTTCCACAACGTGTACGGGCCCGGTATGCCGCGCAACACGCCGTACGCCGGCGTCGCCGCGATCTTCCGGTCCGCGCTCGAACGTGGCGAGACACCGCGGGTCTTCGAGGACGGCCGCCAGCGCCGCGACTTCGTGCATGTCCGCGATGTCGCGGCCGCGGTCACGCTGTCGGCGGCCGCGCTCCCCCAGCGGCCAGCGTTCACGGCGTACAACGTCGGCAGCGGCACCGTCACCACGATCGGTGAGGTCGCCGCCGAGCTGGCCCGCGCGTACGGCGGCCAACCGCCCGTCGTCACCGGCGAGTACCGCCTCGGCGACGTCCGGCACATCACCGCCTCGTCCGACCGGCTGAAGAACGAGCTGGGCTGGAAGCCGGCGTACGACCTGCGGACCGGCATCAACGATCTACTTGGCCAGGACCGGTGGTAGGTCGATCTCGAAGGCGCAGCCGCCGTCGACGTTGCTGACGGCAATCTTCCCGTCGTGGGACTCGACCACGCCGCGCGCGATCGCCAGCCCGAGACCGCCGCCGCCCGCGTCGGGCGTGCGCTGCTCGTCGCCGCGCCAGCCGACGTCGAAGACGCGCTCCAGATCGTCCGCCGGAATCCCGCCGCACCCGTCGGTCACCGCCAGCCGGACCCGCCCGTCGAGCTCGCGGTCGACAGCCAACGTCACCGTCCCGCCGGCCGACGTGTGCCGGATCGCGTTCCCGACCAGGTTGGTGACCGCGCGCGTCAACTCGTCCGGATCCCCTTGGACGGCGAGCCGATCGTCGTCCGCCGGCGTCGAAACCGCCAGCTGAACGCCTTCCGCCCGCGCATGCTCGTTGTTCTCCCCCGCGACGTCCTCGGCCAGTTCCCGCAGGCTCACCGCCGACCGTCGGCGCGGCGGCGGCGCCGTCGACAACCGCGACAGCTCGAACAGGTCGTCCACCAGCCCGGTCATCCGGTCGACCGTCGAACGCATCTGCCGCAACGCGCCGGGTACGTCGTCGATCACGCCGTCCTCGAGCCCTTCGGACACGGCCCGCAACCCGGCCAGCGGCGTCCGCAGGTCATGCGACATGAACGCCACCAGCTCCCGCCGGCTGGTCTCCAGCGCCCGCTCCCGCTGATGCGACGCGGCGAGCTTCTTCCGCGTCATCTCCAACTCGTTCGTCAACGCGGCCAGCTCCGCCGGGACCACGACCCCGGCGGCTTCCGTCGGTTCGTACGACGTTCCGAGGTGCCGCAACCGCCGTCCGACGTCGCGCGACCCGACGGTGATCCAGTGCCCAAGCAGCACCGACATCGCCAGCCCCAGCAGCGCCGCGAACGCCAGGGTCCACAGCACTACCCACGAGTCGTGCTCGGAGATGAACATCGCCCGTACGCTCTGCAGCACCGCCGCCAGCGCACCGGCCATCGGCGCCAGCGCCGCCACGATCATCGTGATCCGCAACGACCGCCGCCGGAACCGCCACAGCACCACAGCACCGACCGCCGCGACCACGAGCGTCCACAGTGTGGTGAGCGCCAGGATCGTCGCCATATCTCTGTTCATCAGGCGTCACCGGCGAACAGGTACCCGGTCCGCGGAACGGTCAGCACGAGTTTCGGGTCGGACGGATCCGCCTCGATCTTCTCCCGCAACCGCCGGACGTGCACGGTGACGGTCGACGAGTCGCCGAAATCCCAGCCCCACACGCGGCGGAGCAACTCGGCCTTCGTGTACGCCTTGCCCGCGTGCGACACCAGGTACGCCAGCAGGTCGAACTCGCGGTGCGTCAGCGACAGCTCGTCCTCGCCGAGGTACGCGCGGCGCGCCGCCGTGTCGACCACGACCGGCCCCGCGCTCAGCTTGGTCGGCGTCAGATCGAGCCCGGCCAGGCGCTCCTCCCGCCGTACCATCGCCTGCACCCGCAGGGTCAGCTCCCGGGGACTGAACGGCTTGACCACGTAGTCGTCCGCGCCGACCTCGAGCCCGACCAGCCGGTCCTCCTCCTCGCCGCGGGCGGACAGCATGATCACCGCGGCGCCGTCGTCGGCCGCGCGCATCCGGCGCAGCACCTCGAGTCCGGACAGTCCGGGCAGCATCACGTCCAGGACGACGACCGACGGTTTCCACTGCTGCCACACGTCGACCGCCGAGGCGCCGTCCGCGACCACGCGGGCGTCGTACCCGGCCTTGGTCAGGTACGCCGAGACGACGTTCGACACGGTCGGGTCGTCGTCCACCACAAGAACACGAGTAGCCACGGTCCGAGCGTAGATCCTTCGCCCGTCCCCGAGCCGCATCGGCGCCGGAACGCAGTACGCCGTAAGCGACCCGTAGTCGTGTTCGGGCCCTGACCAGGCGCGTTCGTCCTTACCGTCGAAGCATGTCCGTGGATCTCGTCCTGCCGTGCCTGAACGAGGCGGCCGCCCTCCCCTGGGTTCTCGAACGGCTCCCGCCCGGCGTCCGCGCCATCGTCGTCGACAACGGCTCCACCGACGACTCGGCCGCCGTCGCCGCGCATCTGGGCGCGACCGTCGTGCACTGCGAGATCAAGGGGTACGGCGCCGCGTGCCACGCCGGTCTGGAGGCCGCTGAGGCCGATGTCGTGGCCGTGATGGATGCTGACGCCTCGCTCGATCCGCGGCAGCTGGTCCGGGTGACCGCGCCGGTCGTCGCCGGGCGCGCGGATCTGATCGTCGGCCGCCGGCGTCCGGTGTCGCGGCAGGTCTGGCCGTGGCACCTCCGGCTCGCCAACGCGGAGCTGTCCCGGCGGATCAGGCGCCGTACAGGCGTCGCTCTGCACGATCTCGGTCCGATGCGCGCCGGCCGACGTACCGCGTTGCTCGGACTCGGGCTGACGGATCGACGGTCCGGATACCCGTTGGAGACCGTGGTCCGGGCCGCCGACGCCGGATGGCGGATCGCGGAGGTCGACGTCGACTACCTCCCGCGCTCAGGACGCTCGAAGGTCACCGGTACGCCACTCGGCGCCGCCCGCGCAGTGTTGGACATGTCCAAGGTGTTGCGCTGATGAGCACGCTCATCGTGATCGCGAAAGCGCCGGTGGCGGGGCGCGTGAAGACGCGGCTGCAGAGCGAGTTCACGCCGCGGGAGGCGGCGGCGCTGGCTCGGGCGTCGCTCGTCGACACGCTCTGCGCGGTCCAGTTCGCGCCGGCGACGCGGCGAGTGGTCGTACTCGAGGGTGAGCCGGGGCCTTGGCTGCCGCTTGGGTTCGAGGTCGTGGAGCAGCGCGGCGACGGGCTCGACGAGCGGCTCGCGGCGGCGTTCGAGGACGTGTACGACGGTACGCCGATGCTGCTCGTCGGGATGGACACGCCACAGCTGCGGCCGGAGCTGCTGGGGTTCGAGTGGGACGGGTACGACGCGGTGCTCGGGCTGACCGAGGACGGCGGGTACTGGTGCCTCGGCCTTCGTACGCCGGATCCGCGCGCGCTGATCGGCGTACCGATGTCGACGGACCACACCGGGCGGGATCAGCTGCGTCGGCTGCTGGCGTTGGGGTTGCGGGTGCGGATCCTGCCGACGCTGCGGGACATGGACACACCGAAAGATGCGGCGTACATCGCTGACGAGTTCCCGTCGCTGCGGGTGTCGCGGTTGTACCGGCGGCTGCAGCATTCGGCGCATCCGGGGCTACTGTTCGAGCAGGCGCTCGGCGGGACTGCACGGGTTGTTGCCACTGGCATCGACGGACGGACGGTCCCGTCGCTGTCCGAGGTGGAGCGCTGGACGGCGCCGGCGGACGAGGTGGACCGGCTCGCGCTGAGTCGGTGCGAGGGGCCTGTGCTGGACATCGGGTGCGGTCCGGGGCGGATCGTCACCGCGCTCGCCGAGCGTGGAATCCCGGCGCTGGGGGTCGACGTGTCGCCGCGGGCTGTCTCACTCACGACGTCGCGGGGCGCGGCGGCGCTGCATCGTCCGGTGCAGGATCCGCTACCGGGCGAGGGGCGCTGGGGCAGTGTGCTGCTGATGGACGGGAATATCGGGATCGGCGGTGATCCGGCCGATCTGCTGCGTCGCTGCGCCGAGCTCGTCCGTCCCGATGGTCTCGTGCTGGTCGAGGTCGACCCGGACGACGAACTCGACGACAGCACCCCGATCGTCCTCCGCAGTTCCACCGGCCGCCACTCCACCCCGTTGCCCTGGGCAAGAGTAGGCACCCGCGCCCTGATCCGCCACGCCCGCACCACCCACCTCCACCCCACCGAAGACTGGCGCACCCCCCACCGAGCCTTCCTAACCCTCCGCCGAACCGCATGACGCGCCCCGCGATCCCCAACTTTGTGCACGAGATCCGTACAAAACTGCCGTGGAAATACGGGAACGGTGCACAAAGTCGGGTTTGGTGGGTCGGCGCGGCCGCGGCGGCGGTGTGCTGGGGCGTGGTGGTGGCTTCGGGGCGGCGGTGGTGGCCGGACCTGGTGCTGGTGGTGGGGGCGGTTGTGGTCGCGGGCCTGGTGTGGCGGTTCGGACGGGGGCTCGGGGTTGGGGTTGTGGTGGTTGTGGCGGGGTTGTGTCAGGTGCCGGGGCTGACGCAGGCGCCTATCACCAGTACGGACGCCTACCGGTACGTGTGGGACGGACGCGTGCAGTTGTCGGGGCACTCGCCGTACGGATATGTGCCGCTGGACGACCGGTTGGCGCAACTGCGGGATCCCGTGCTGTTCCCGGGGTTGTCGCCGGATCAGCGCTCAGGGGTGACGAGCATCCCGGACGACCCGGCGCAACTGCCCGTCGACGACGCCAGGACGCGGATCAACCGCCCCGGCGTGCCGACCATCTACCCACCGGTCGCCGAGGCCTACTTCACCGTGGTCGCGCTGTTCACGCCCTGGTCGGCCGGCACCCTCGGCCTGCAAATAGCCGCCGCATTGATCGCGATCGCACTCACCTGGCTACTCGCCGTACAGAACCCGCGCTGGGCCGCGCTGTGGGGTTGGTCACCGATCGTCGCTCTGGAGGCGAGCAACGCCGCCCACGTCGACGTCCTCGCCGCGCTCCTCATCACGGCCGCCGTCGTCACCGCCGCCCGTCGACCGAAACTCGCCGCCGTTCTCCTCGGAGCGGCCGGCAGCGTCAAGCTCCTCCCGCTCCTGCTGCTCCCCGCGTTCCGGCGCCGCCGCCCGCTCGTTGCCCTGGGCACCTTCATCACCTCGTACCTCCCGCACGTCCTCGCCGTTGGCGCCCTGGTGCTCGGCTTCCTCCCCGGCTACCTGAACCAGGAAGGCTTCGAGGACGGCAGCTCCCGATCCGCGATTCTCGCGCTCCTGCTGCCTCCTGAGGCTCGTCAGGTCGTCGCCGCGGTCCTCGCGCTCGGCCTCGCCGCGCTCGCCTTCCACCGCGCCCGACGCGACCCGCTCGCCGTCACCTGCTGCTGGCTGTACGGCGCTGCGCTCCTGATCGCCACGCCGACGTACCCGTGGTACGGCCTCCCGCTGATCGCCCTCGCAGCGCTCGCGAGCCGCCCCGAGTGGATCGCCGTACCGCTGGCGTCGTACCTCGCCTACGCGAGCTTCGGGCACGACACCCGCCAGGGCCTCATCCACCTCGCCGCGGCTGTCGTCGTGGCCGGCGCTTTCACGATCCGTCACCAACTCGTTGCGAAGTCAGGTTTGACCGCACCGCCCCTCCCCGCCAACACTGGCGAGCGTGACGAATCGCATCGCCCTCGCAACCTCGGCCGACTACGCTGAGTTGCACCCTGACGAACGCCCGCTCCTCGACGCGCTCCGCGCCGCGGGCCTCGACCCGGTGGTCGAGGTCTGGACCGACCCGTCGGTCGACTGGTCCGCGTACGACGCCGTCCTGCTGCGCACGGTCTGGGACTACTTCTGGCTGTACGCCGAGTTCACCGAGTGGCTCGCCCAGCTGGACAAGGCCGGCGTACCGGTCCTGAACTCCACGGACCAGGTCCGCTGGAACAGCGACAAGCAGTACCTGCTCGAACTGCGCGAGCGTGGTGTCGCGATCGTTCCATCCCAGGTCGCGGCCGGCGCGTGTCTGCGCGAGGTCGTGGCCGGACTCGCCGGTCAGCAGATCGTCGTCAAGCCGACCGTGGGCGGCAATGCCCTGCACACGGTTCGCGGCGTCGCCGGCTCACCCGAGTTCGAGCAGGCGCTCGGCGAGCTGCCCGATGTGGTGTACCTCGTGCAGCCGTTCGTGCCGGAGATCCAGTCCGACGGCGAGTGGTCGCTGCTGTTCTTCAACGGCGAGTTCAGCCACGCGGTGGTCAAGCGTCCGGCGGCCGGCGACTACCGGGTCCAGGAGTCGCACGGCGGCCGTACGACGCCGACGGATCCGCCCGCCGCCGTACTCGCCGGCGCCCAGGCCGCCTTGGCGGCCTCCGGCCCGACGCCCACCTACGCGCGCGTCGACGGAGTCGTCGTCAACGACCGCTTCCTGCTGATGGAGATCGAGCTCATCGAGCCGTACCTCTTCCTCCCGCAGTCCCCGGACGCCGCCGGCAAACTCGCCGCCGCAGTGGCCGCCCGCCTTTAGCTAGCCGCCGATTCCGGATGGCCCCGGCGACGCCCGTACAACAGGGTCTCGCCGGCGGCCGTGCCGGTGAACTTCGTCCGCCGCGCCCACTCCCGGCACTCGGCGAGCACCGGGCACGCGGTCAGGCACAGTTCACGGGCCTTCCGCTGCTCCCACCGGGACGCGTCCTCGTCGTACACCGGCGCCTGGCCGATACACGCGGCCCGGCTCATCCACCGGTCGGCGGGATCCACGATCACGGTCAGCGTCGGCCTCATGACATCGACGGTAGAACGCCCGCGACCACCCGCGGGCTTTGTCTCGAAATATGATCCACTTAGTAGACTTTTATTCTCAGGCGTATGCCGACGCTCGAGGACATCCGCCAGGCCGCCAGCGAGCTCGAAGGGCGGATCCACCGGACACCGGTGCTGACCTCGTCCGCGCTGAACGAACGGTTCGCGGCCGATCTGGTGCTGAAGGCCGAGCTGTTCCAGAAGACCGGTAGTTTCAAGGTCCGCGGGCTGCTGACGAAGCTCCTGCGGTTGACGGCCGAGGAACGCGAGCGCGGTGTCGTCACGGTGTCGGCGGGGAACGCGGCCGGTGCGCTGGCCTGGGCGGCACGGGACGCCGGGGTGCCCGCGACAGTGGTGATGGCGGCGACCGCCGTACCGGCGAAGATCGACGCGGCCCGCGGCTACGGCGCGACCGTCGAACTCGTCGAGGGTGACCTGATGGCGCAGTACGAGCGGATCCGCGACGAGCGGCAGCTGACCGGCGTTCATCCGTTCGACGACGAGGACGTGATCCTCGGGCACGCCGGCCTCGGTCTGGAACTGCTGGCGGACCGCCCGGACCTCGACACCGTCCTGGTTCCGGTCGGCGGCGGCGGACTGATCTCGGGGGTCGCGACGGCGCTGAAACTCCTCAAACCGGCGATCCGTGTGATCGGGATCGAGCCGGAGCAGGCCGACGTGGTCAGCCGCAGCCTCGCCGCGGGCGCACCGCAGAAGCTCTTGACCGCCCGGTCGATCGCAGACGGCCTCGCCGCACCCGTCTGCGGCACCCGCAACCTCCCGCTCATCCAGCAGTACGTCGACGACGTCGTCCGCGTGTCCGAGGACGCACTGCTCGAGGCGACGCGCCTGGTGATGTCACGCACCAAGCTCGCCCTCGAACCGGCTGCCGCGGCGCCCTTCGCGGCGCTGCTCGAGGGCCTCCGGCCCGAAGGGGTCACCGCCGCCGTGGTGAGCGGCGGCAACCTCGACGTCGCGAAGCTGAGGTTCTAGGCGGTTGCCAGGTCGGTCCGGGCCCGGGATCTGACGCCGTCGCTGGGATCGTCGACGACGTCACCGTGCCGGACCGGATCGTTCTCCGGCAGCAGGATGTCGCGGGCGACCACGAGCATCAGCCAGAGCGTGCCGGCCATCCGCAGGATCACCGAGAGCCAGTAGATCCGGTCCGGGATCTGCGGGTCGCCAGGCGCCAGGAACTGCGCCAGATGCATCCACACCAGCATCCAGTAGAAGCATTCGCAGGCCTGCCAGATCAGCCAGTCCCGCAGCCTCGGCCGAGCCAGCGCCACCAGCGGCAGCAGCCACAGCACGTACTGCGGTGAGTAGACCTTGTTGATCAGCAGGAACGCCGCCACCACCAGGAACGCGAGCTGCGCGAATCTGGGCGGCCGTGGCGCCATCAGGCCGAGGATCGCGATCGACAGACAGAGTCCGGCGAAGATCACGATGTTCAGCTGGTTGACGTCCGCGACCTCGTGCTTGGCGAGCTTGAGGACGTACCAGATCGAGCCGTAGTCGCTCTCTCGCTCGTCGTTGAACTGCCAGAACGACAACCACTCGTTCTTCGCGAGCAGGTAGATGGGCGCGTTCACGAGCCCCCACGCGACCGCGGCCGCCACCGTCGCCTGGATCCACGGCCACAGCTTTCGTCCACGGATGCACACGATCAGCAACGGACCGAGCAACAGGAACGGGTAGAACTTCGCCGCCGTCCCGAGCCCGAGCAGTACGCCGAACCAGATGGGTTTCCCGCGTGACCAGGCGAACATCGCCCCGGCGGTCAACGCGACCGCGAACAGGTCCCAGTTGATCGTCGAGGTCAGTGCGAGCGCCGGCGCCGCGGCGACGTACAGGGCGTCCAGCGGCTGTCCACGGGCCGCTCCCGGGCGTTTCGCGACCCCGCGCGCGGTCGCGACCGTGAGGCCGACGATCAGCAACGCGCAGAGGAACAGCAGCACGGTGTTGACCAGGAAGAACACCCCGGCCGTGTCGCGCTTCTGCTCGACGGTCAGGTCCTTCTTCGGGTCGCCGGTGATCACCCAGGTGATCCGCGCCGCGACCTCCATGAAGCCGCCGGTCAGCACCGGGTACTCCAGCACCGGGTAGTTGCCGGTGTCGAGGAACGGCCGGTTGCCCTCCGCGAAACCGCGCTCCTGGTACAGGAACCCGATGTCGGAGTAGCAGAGCGCCTTGAACGGCCGCCAGCTCTGGCGGTCCCAGCCGGCCTCCATGCACGGTGCCTTCTGCAGGACGCCGAGCCCGAAGGTGAGCGTGCAGACGGCCAGCGCGATCCGCAGCGGCGTCCACCACGACGAGCTGAGCCGGGCGAACCGCCCCGACGGTCCACCGAGCCCGACGGTCAGGCCGGCGACGGCCGGATCAGCCTCCGACGGCGTCTGCGCGAGCTCGCGTTGTGGTCCGGTCACGGTGGGCATCATCTCCTATCGGGCCCCTGGCGACCACCAGAGGTTACCCACCTGTGCCTGAAGCCGGGCGCAGGCTGTCCCCGCGCGCCGTCAACCGAGGGCGTTGGCGATCAGCGCCGAAGCGGTCCGGTCCGGTTCCTCCCACCAGAACAGGTGACCCGCGCCCTCGAACCACTCGACCTCGGCCGCGGGCAGCAGCTCAGCCAGTTGCCGCGCGTTCACCGGCGGAATCCCGGCGTCCGCCGTCCCGTGCAGGATCAACGCCGGTACGTCGACCTCGCGCAACCGGTCCGTGGAGTCGTGCGCGAGCGCCGCCTGGAACTGCATCAGCACCACCGGCACCGGCATCTTCACGGCCAGCGCCCTGCGGCGGTAGATCTCCAGCGCTCCCGGTACGGCGTACCGGCGGGACAGGTTCGCTTCGAAACTCGTCCGCAATCCGTGCTCGACGTCCCGGGTGGCGATCGCCTCGACCATCCGGTACGACGTTTCCGAGATCACCCCGCCCGCTCCCCCGGCCGACGTACACCCGAGCGCGACGGACCTGACCAGCGACGGATGCCGCAGGACCAGTTCCTGGGCGACCATTCCGCCGAGCGAGACACCCAGGACATGCGCTCCGGTCCACCCTGCCGCCGCGATCACCGCGGCCGCGTCGTCCGCCAGATCGGCGACCGTGAACGGCTCGTCCGCCCGATCGCCGCGTCCGACCCCCCGATGGTCGTACGCGACGATGTCGAACCGCCCCTCCAGCTCCCGCAGCAGTTCCTCGCCCCACATCTCGTGGTGGCCCGCCATCCCCTGGATCAGCAACAACGGCGCACCCCGCCCGCGTCGTACGCCATCCAGGCGGCGTCCTCCGGCTTCGATCATGTCTCGACGATGCTCGACCGGTCTTGCAGCCGGCTTGCAGTCAGTCGTCGGCGAGCAGGGCGACCATGGCGTTCCAGGACAGGTCCGCGTCGTCCGGAGAGGCAGGGAGCGCTTGCTCGATCCACGGATCGCCCGGGCGGTACAGCCCTGGAGTCCGCAGGCCAAGGCGATCGGCGTGGGTGCGTACGGCGGCCAGTAGACGGCCCGCCTCCTCCACCGGACGACCGGCCCGGGCCAGTGCGAGCGCACCGATCCGGAGGGTGTTCAAGGTGTACGGGTAGTCCTCGTGGTGCAGGAAGCGGGCCAGCGCCGTACGCAACGCCGAGAGCGCGCGCTCGGCGGAGTCCGGGGCGAGATCCGGGTGGTAGAGATACAGCTCGCCGACGACCTGGTGCGCCCAGCCCTTGTTCCAGCCGCGGCTGATCCGCTGGAGCGCGTCGGCGTACGAACGCATCTCGTCCGGGTCGATCGCCGCCTTCAGCAGCGCCACGGTTCGTACGCTCTCGGCTGCCGGGATCATGCCCGCGAGATCGTGCGCTTCGGAGTACTCGATGATCCGGCGCGTCACGCGTTCCGTCAGGTCGACCTGTGCGGTGACGGCGCCACCCACGGCGAGGAAGAACAGCGCCTCGGCGTAGTCGCGCGCGGCGTCCTCCGGGAGCTCGGGCACCAGTTCGTTGACGACGGCTACGAGTTCCGCCGTACCTTGCTGGTCACCGGAGAAGTACGTGAGCGCGGTCAACGAGTTGAGCGCGCGGACGCGGTCGAGGACCGGCGCGTCCGGGGCCGAGTCGAGTGCGGCCCGGAGCATTCGCATCGCTTCACCGTGGTGGACGCCGCGGTACAGGTACACACCGAGATCGACCGCCGTACGCAGCGCGGCAGCGGGGTCGGCGTTCAGGTCGTGGGCAAAACCGGCTCGCAGGTTGGGCAGCTCGCGGCTCATCATCCGGATGAACGAGCCGGCCTGGGCGCCACGGACCGACACGGCGCAGCGTGCCGCGAGAACGTGGACCCAGCTCGCCTGCAGGGCCTCGGTCCGGGCCGGGGTGGGGTCGACCAGCCGACAGTACGCGCGGATGCTCTCAAGCAACCGGTACCGCGTCGGCTCGACGCTGGTGTCGGCGACCACGACCGAGCGCGTGACCAAGGCCGACAACGACTCAAGTACGGCAGGGCTTCGGTCCGGCCAGATCGTCTCGGCCGCTTCGAGCGTGAACCCACCCTCGAAGGCCCACAGGTTGAGCAGCAGCGCGCGATCCGCCGGATCGAGGAGCTCCACGCTCCAACCGATCGCCGCCTCCAGCGTCCGGTGCCGAGCCAGCGATCCCCGCGGGACCGGGCCGAGCACCGCGAACCGATCGTCGAGCCGGTCCGCGATCTCGCCCAGCCCCAGGACCCTTGCTCGGCCGGCCGCCAGTTCGAGTGCGAGCGGCAGGCCGTCCAGCGCCTCAGCAATCCGTCGTCCGGCGGCGAGTTCGGTCGCCGACGGGTCCCAGCCGGGACGGACGGCGCGCACGCGATCCACCAGCAGTTCGACGGCCGGGCCGGTTTCGGTTGCCCACGGCAATGGTTCGACAGGGAGCAGTACCTCGCCGTCGACGCCGAGCGGTTCCCGGCTGGTGACCAGGATGCGGAGATTGGCGCAGCTCGCGACCAACCGGTCCACGAGGTCCGCGGCCGCCTCGCTCACGTGCTCACAGTTGTCCAGCACCAGCAGCGCGGGCGCGGCGCCGATCGCCCCGGCGACCTCCGCCGTCGCATCACTCGTCACGACGACCCCGACCGCGTCCGCAACGGCGGCCGGGACACCCGAACCGTCCGGTACGTCGGCCAGTCGCGCCACCCACGGATCCGCCACCGGACCGAGGGTCGCCAGGTACTCGACCAGCAGCCGCGTCTTCCCCACACCGGCTGGGCCGACGAGGTTCACCAGACGCTCCCGGTCAAGCTGCCTGGCCAGCAGGTCGAGCTCCGCGGCTCGTCCCAGGAACGACGTTCGCGGGCGGCGGATCGGCTCGGGCCGAACCACGCGGGGCGGCGCGGCCAGCCGAAGTCGCGGATCGTGCGCGAGCACCTGCCGTTCGAGGTCCTGCAGCTCGGGCCCCGGGTCGACGCCGAGCTGATCGGACAGCAACTCGCGGACCTTCCGGAGCGTCGCGAGCGCGTCTCCTTGCCGATCACATCGGTACAGGCCGACGACGAGCAAGGCCCACCGACGCTCACGCAGCGGCTGGTCGCGGACGAGTTGCTCCAGCGCCACCACCGCGTCGGCCGCGTCCCCCAGCGCGAGCCGGGCGGCGGCGAGGTCCTCCAGGGCGCCCTCACGCAGTTCGCCCAGCCGCGCTCGCTCGGCCTCGGCGGCCTCGGTCGTGAGCTCCGGGTACGGCTCTCCGCGCCACAGGCCGAGCGCCTCGGTCAGCTGATCACGCGCCGCCTCCGCACGTTCGCCACCCAGCCGGCTCCGCGCCGCCTCGATCAGCGTCGCGTACCGGCGTACGTCGATCTCGTCGGCGTGCAGGAAGTAGCCGCCCGGCGTCCGTCCCAGCCGGTCACGGTACGCCGGACCGAGCGCGGAACGGATCCTGGACACGTAGGCCTGCAGCGCGGCGCCTGCCTTCGGCGGCGGCTCGTCCGCCCACATCGCCTGCGCCAGGCGATCGTCGGGCACGGCCTTGCCGTCCCACAGCGCGAGCGTCGCGATCAGCCGTCGCGGCAGCGCACCCCCGATGTCCACCGTGGCCCCGTCCGCCACCAGGCCGACCGTCCCCAGGACCCGGCATTCCAGCACCCCCCAAAGGTACGCGCTCCAGGGGCGAGCTAGCGCCAGCGCCAGCCGGGGCGACGAGGCGTGAGTCGGTGTTCCAAGGCTGTGAGGGTGGGACTGGGATCCAGACCTAGATCGTCGACAAGCATCAAGCGGTAGCGGCCCAACTCGGCGGCGGCCCGGTCCGGTCGACCAGCTGCTTGCAGAGCCAGCGCCAGCAGCTCCCAGCGGCGCTCGCGGTACGGGCTGTCGGCAACGAGTTGCGACAGCGCGCGGACCACCGGCCACGGGCTGCCGACCGCGAACCGAGCAGCCTCACGCTCCTCAACAGCCAGCTCCCGCAACTCCACCAGCCGAGCCCGCTCCCCGGCCCGCCGCCGCACCAGCCCCGATCCCCCAGCCTCGGGCTCGAGGTCCTGCCACGGGTCGCCGCGCCAGAGGTCGAGCGCCGCCGACAGCGTCGCGATCGCGGCTGCGGGCTCGCCGGTCGACTGTTGTCGCAGACCGGTGGCGACCAGGCCCGTGAACTGATGCTGGTCGGTTTGCTCCGGAAGCAGGAACCTATAACCCGTCGGCGTCCGCTCCAGCCGATCGGCCGCACCCCCCAACGCCGTCCGCAGCCGCCACACGACCACGCGGAGAGCCTTGACCTCCTGCTGCCTCGGCCACAACAGATCCAGCAGCTCATCGTCCGGAACAGCATGACCCTCCGCCAGAACCAGCGCCGCCAGCAACCGCCGTACCAACACCCCGCTCAACACCACCGGCACGCCGTCAACCGCCACGTCCAACGGCCCAAGCACCCGGCACGACAACTGCTGGCCAACACTGATCGTCGTCATGCCCACACTGTCGACCCGCCACCTTGCAGTTCACCTGCAAGGTCACTCAAGACGAGCGAGCCACGTGGTGAGAAGCTTCTCCAACTGCGCCGTCTCGTCAGGTGTGAGCGCCTCAAGGAGCCGTTGCTCGTTGGCCATGTGGGCAGTGAACGCCTTGTCGATCAACCGACGCCCGGCAGGCGTCAAGCGGACAACTCGGCCGCGGCCGTCGGCGTCGCTGCGGCGCCGGTGGACCAGCCCGGCCTCCTCGAGCCGGTCGACGCGCTTGGTGACCGCGCCGGTCGTCACCATCGTGTGCAGCGCGATCTCCCCCGGCGCCCGCTCGTACGGCGCACCCGCCCGCCGCAACGCCGCGAGTACGTCGAACTCCCCCTCGGTCAGCCCGTACTTCGCGTAAAGCAGCGTCAGCTCGCCGGTGAGCTGGTTCGCGATCCGGTGCAGCCGCCCGATCACGCCCTGCGGGGCGGTGTCGACATCCGGCCGCTCGACCTTCCACTCCGCCTGGATTCTCGCTACGTGGTCCACAAGTTCACTATATCTTCCCAGGAAGATATAGTGTCTTCCATGGAAGATACCTTCCGCTGGAGCCTTGTGACCGCGATCGCGCCGATCGCCTGGGGCACGAACTACTTCGTCACCCACGAGTACCTGCCGACCGGACATCCCTTGTACGGCGCGGTGCTCCGCGCACTGCCCGCGGGACTGCTCCTGCTCGCACTCGCCCGCCGTCTCCCCCGCGGTGCCTGGTGGTGGCGGTCGCTGCTGCTCGGGATCTGCAACATGGGCGCGTTCTTCGCGCTGATCTACCTCGCGTCCCAGCTGCTCCCGGTCAGTCTCGCGTCGACGATCATGTCCGCGTCGCCGTTCACGATGGCGCTGTTCGCCTGGGGCCTGCTGGCGGAACGCCCGACCGCACAGGTCCTGATCGGCGCGACCGCCGGGATCGCCGGCGTCGTACTACTCCTCGGCGCCGCCTCGACCTCGGTCGACCTGCGCGGTGTCGTCGCGTCGGTCGCGGCCTTGACGATGTCCTCCTGCGGCTATGTCCTGGCCAAGAAGTGGGGCCGCGCGAGCGAGGGCCCACTCGCCACGACCTCGTGGCAGCTGATCGCGGGCGGTCTCGTCTTGATCCCGTTCGCGGTCGTCGTCGAAGGCGCACCACCCCACCTCGACGGACCGGCCGTCGCCGGTTTCGCGTACGTCGGACTCATCGCGACCGCGCTCGCTTTCACCGCCTGGTTCGCGGGCCTCCGCAGACTCCCCGCGGCCACCGTCGGCCTGATCGGGCTACTGAACCCGGTCACCGGCGTACTGCTCGGCCTCCTGTTCTCCGGCGACGTGCTGACCCTGCGGCAGATCGGTGGGCTCGCGCTCGTCCTGCTCGGCATCACGCTGAGTCTTCACCGTCGGGTTGCCCACGCGGATGGAGGGTTGCCCGCTCAGATTCTGAGTGGGCAACCCTCCAGGTCAGTGGGCAAGCAAATCAGTTGGAGGTGACCGAGTAGGAGTTGGTGGTGAAGTTCAGGCCGCCGGACGACGAGGTGATCTCGAAGCCGAACTGGACCTCACCCACGGTCGCGTCACCCATCCAGCCCTGGCCGCGGATCCAGTTCAGGACGGCCTTGATGTCGACGGAGCCGGAGTTGGTGTTGGAGGTGCGGAGGAACGAGAAGACCGCGTTGGCGCCGTTACTGCCGCGATAGACGTCCCACGTGTGCCCGCCGACCGACACCGTGGCCTGCTTGCTACCGATCGGGCCGACCGCGCCCTGCTTGTTCATCCACAACATGATCTCGTAGGCGTTGTTGCCGGCCCAGATGTCGTACGTCGACGCGTACGATCCGCTGCCCGGCCGGGACACGTTGAAGCTGCTGCTCAGTGTGCCGATGGCACTGACCGGCTTGCCGATGTTCCGCGCGGAGTGCGGGTACGACTTCACGCCGCCGGTGTTCGGGTGGTCGGCCCAGACTCCCCAATTGCTGTAGGAGTTGGCCCAGATGGTCTGAGGTCCGGCGCCACCGCCCCAGACGTCATTGCGGACGGTGTACCCGCCGTTGGACCAGGTGGCCCACTTGTCCGACGACGACCACGCCGCCGCGTTGGCGGGTGCCGCGGTCACCAGGCCGGCAGCCAGTACTGTCAGCACCGCGAGTGCTGCTTTCCACCATTTCTGCATTTCCATTCCTCTCGTTGGGGCGAACGCAGGGGAAAAACGTGGGCTTACACAGGGAATAGAGTGGTGTCGAAGCGCTTCGACTGGGGTAGAACTGGGACAAGCTCAGGAGAGGGGACGACGTGGTCACGATCGCGGATGTCGCGCGGCACGCCGGGGTCGCGGCCAGCACGGTCTCGTACGTACTCAGTGGGAAGCGGACGATCTCGACCGACACCCGGGAACGCGTCCAGCGCAGCGTCCGCGCCCTCGGCTACCGCCCGAACGCGAGCGCCCGCGCGCTGGCGAGTCAGCGGTCCAACGTGCTGGCGCTGGTGATCCCGCTGCGCACCGGTATGCACGTCCCGGTGATGATGCAGTTCGCCGCCGCGGTCGTCACCACGGCCCGCCGGTACGACCACGACGTACTGCTGCTGACCGCCGACGAAGGATCGGACGGGCTCGAGCGGGTCGCGCAGAGCTCGCTCGTGGACGCGCTCGTGGTGATGGACATCGAGCTCCACGACGAACGGGTCCCGGTGCTGCGGGAGCTGCCGATGCCCTCGGTGCTGATCGGTTACCCGGACGACGCCGACGGACTGACCTGTATCGACCTGGACTTCGTCGCCGCGGGCGCGCACTGCGTCGACCACCTCGCCGACCTCGGCCACCGCTCGCTGGCCCTGCTCGGTACGCCGTCCGCGGTGTACGAACGGCAGACGGGCTTCGCGCAGCGCACACTGACCGGATTCGCGGAGGCGGCCGAACGGCGCGGAGTGCTGGGCGTCGAGACGCCCTGTGAGCACACGTTCGACGCGATCCTGCACACGGTGCGGCAGCTGCTCGACGAACACCCGGACATCACCGGCCTGGTGGTTCAGAACGAGCCGATCATCGGACCGCTCCTGGACGTCCTGCGCCGACTCGGCCGCCGGGTCCCCGACGACATGTCGCTGGTGGCGATCTGCGCAGACGACGTCGCGGAGCGGCAGGTTCCGCAGCTGTCGTCGGTCTCGATCCCGGCGGAGCGGATCGGCGCCCAGGCGGTCGAGGCGCTGATCACCAAACTCGAGGGCGGCGAGGTCCCCGCGCTGACTCTGCAGCCACCGTCGCTTACGGCGCGCGAGAGCAGCTGCCAGGCCCCTCACCGCGACCTCACCACCGCATAACCACCAGGCGGCACCGGCAGCTCGCCGGCGACCAGCTCGCCCGGTACATCGACCTGTGTGTCGCCGTGGTTGATCAGGAACGTCCACGTGTTGTCGCCGAGCCGCCGCCGCACGGTCTCGACCGGTGACGGCGACAGGTCCAGCATGCGCGCAGCAGTCTCGTCGTCCAGCTCGGTCGATACGTACCAGGCGACACCCGCGCCCAGCGCGTGACGCGTGATCGCGGGCTTGCCGTCCAGCACGCCACCGGCGTACCGCTCGATCACCTCGGCCGAGACGGCCCGGACGTCCTCGCTCCACACCCGCCCGCGCCCACCTGACGCCAAGGCGATCTCGCCGCCGATCGGCAGCGGGTGGAACTCCTCCACCCGAACGCCGAGCAGGTCCGTGAACGCCCCCGGATACCCGCCGAGCCGGACCCGCAGGTCGGGGTCGACGATCCCGCTGAAGTACCCGACCACCAGCTGTCCGCCACCTTCGACGTACGCCGTGAGCGCTGCCGCCGCCTCGTCGCTGACCAGGTACAGGCTGGGGACGACCACTGTCGTGTACGACGAGAGGTCCGCGGTCGGCGCCGCGAAGTCGACCGTCACGCCTGCCCGCCAGAAGTGCCGGTGCGCGGACCGTACCGCGCCGAGGTAGTCCAGCGCCGACGACGGCAGATGCGTGCCCTGCATCGCCCACCAGCACTCGACGTCCCACAGGATCGCGACGTCGGCCTCGATGTTGCTGTCAGCAACTTCCGCCAAGGCAGGCAGGACCGCGCCGAGCTCCGCGACCTCGCGGAAGATCCGGCTGTCCGGCCCGGCGTGCGGAACCATCGCCGAGTGGTACATCTCGGACCCGCCGCGCGACGCCCGCCACTGGAAGAACAACGCGCCCTGCGAACCGCGCGCGATATGCGACAGGCTGTGCCGCGCCATCCGGCCCGGCTCCTTCGGCTGCAAGCGGCGCCCGTCGTTGAGCGTCCCGGCGGCCTGCTCCATCAGCAACCACCGCCCGCCTCCGGCCCACGACCGGGCCAGGTCCGCGGCAAAGGCCGTCTGCTCCTCCGCACCGATGTCGGTCCGGCCGGGATAGTCGTCGATGGCAACGACATCGACCGCCGCGGCCCACTGTGCGTGGTTCACCGGTACCCAGCCGCCGAAGACGAAGTTCGTCGTGATCGGCAGCTCTGAGAACGTCCGCAGCTCGGCCTTCTGCTCCAGGAACGCCGCCAGCAGCTCGTCCGACCAGAACCGCCGGTAGTCCAGGAACTGGGTCGGATTCACCAGGTACTGCGTTTTCCGCGGCGGCTCGATATCCGTCCAGTCGGCGTACCCTTGACTCCAGAACGCCGTCGTCCACGCCCCGTTCAGCCGGTCGAGCGATCCGTACCGCTCCTGCAGCCACTCACGGAAACGTGCCGCCGCCAACGAGCAGTGACACGTGCTGCCGTACTCGTTGTGCACGTGCCACATCGCGAGCGCCGGGTGATCGTGATACCGCTCGGCGAGCGCCCGCGCGATCCCCCGCGCGGCGTCGCGGTACGCCGGGGCGCACGCGCAGTACGTGTCCCGGCTGCCATGAGTGAGCCGTACGCCGTCCGCGGTCACCGGCAACACCTCCGGGTGCAACCGACTGAACCACGGTGGCGGTGACGCGGTCGGAGTGGCCAGGTCGACGCTCACGCCGCCCTCGTGCAACAGGTCGAGAACCTGGTCGAGCCAGCCGAACTCGTACCGTCCCGGCGCAGGCTCCAGCGACGACCACGAGAACACGCCGAGCGTGACCAGGTTGACCCCGGCCTGCCGCATCAGGGCGACGTCTTCCTTCCAGACCCCCGGATCCCACTGCTCGGGGTTGTAGTCACCGCCGTACCAGAGTCGCGTCATACCGGCTCACCGTAGGGGATCCCGAAACCGTTGGTGGACAGGTACACCCGCCCGTAGACGCGCGGATCACCCGCGATCGCGTCACCGGTGGAGGCGTACTGGTGCCGGTCGTCGTTCACGCGCACCCAGGACGCGCCGCTGTCGTCCGACCGGTAGATCCCGCGGACGCCGGCGACCTTCCCGGACGTGTACGCGGCCATCTCCCGGCGCCGCGGCGCCGCCTTGCCGAAACCGATGGTGTATGCCTCCTCGATCGTTGTCACGGGCAAGTACGTCGATCCGCGATCGATGGATCGGTACAGTCCGCCGGCACCGGCCGCGAGCCAGCATTGCCCGGCCCGATCCAGTACGGTCTCGAGCTTCCCCGCGCCCGTCGGCAGACCGGTTGCCGTCGCCGTGAAGGCAGCGCCTCCGTTCGTGCTCACGTACGCCGTTCCGGTGGCCGGATCGAACCCGTAGAACACACTCCCGTCGACCCGATCGCCGCACAGCACCGATCCGATGGGCAATCCCGCGACGGCGATCCAGGTGGCGCCGCGATCGCGTGAGTAGTGCGCGACGACATCTCCCGGTGCCCAGATGATCGTTCGCGCGTCGGCGCCGGCCGTGACCCGACCCGTCTGCGTCAGACCGGGCGGCTCACCCGCGAACGGCTGCCAGCTGTGGCCGGCATCGGTCGAGTAGGCGCCCCGCTCACCGGCGTTCGCATTCGCCAGCCGTACGACGAATCCCGGGGCGAGCGCCGCGTAGTCCAGACTCGGCGACGTGCCGCTGACCGGATTCGCCGCCTGCCCGTCCGGCGGTACGACGTCCAGCCGGTCGTGCCGGTAGACGCCGATGTCCCCGAGCGCGCTGATCAACGGCGGACCCCACGGCGGACTGATCAGGTCGAGGACAGCCGTCTCCTCGAGCCCCTGCGCGCGGACCGACCAATGCGTACTGCGGCCCGCCTCCACCCCGGTCACGTCGTCACTGCCGAAGATCGTCGCACCGGTCACGTACAGGACCTTGTCCGAGTCGAACGGGTCGATCGAGATGTCGCCGATCATCCAGCCGAGCTTCGGCGTGCCGTGAAAGTTCAGGTACGGCGCTCCGGACGTGTCGAGCACGATCCGCTCGCCGACGGAGTGCCAGGTCAGGCCGCCGTCGACAGTCCGGAAGATGTCGTCGACCGGACCCCACCGGCTCATCGTCGACACCATCACGGTGCCGGGCCGGCGCGGGTCGGTGGCGAGACCGCCGTACCCGAACCCGGCCTCGGTACCGGTGTTCGGCCGCAACGGGGTGATGTCGGTCCACTCGCCGGTCGCGGTGTTCAATCGGTGCACCGCGCCGTCGTACATCTCGTACGGCCCGGGGAGATCGCCGTACGTGACATAGATGTTGCCATCGGCCCCCAATTCACCGTGATGCGGCAACAGCCCGGTCGGCTGCCCGGGGACCGGCACCCAGGTGCGGCCCGCGTCGGTACTGCGGTAGAGCGGGTTCGCCGGATCCGCGACGCCGGCGTAGATCGTGCCGTCACGCCGGTCGAAGAAGACGAAACCGATGCCGATCCCGGGGATCCCGGTCACCGGGAAGCTGTCCACCCGGGACCAACTCACGCCGCGATCGCCGCTACGCCACAGCCCCTGATTGCGCGTGCCGAACAGCAGCACACGCCCGTCGTTGGGGTCGACGACGAGGCGCTCGCCCATCGAGCGGCCGGGCTCGTTGCCGCCGAGTTTGAACGGCAGGTCGGTCCGCTCGAAGGTCCGGCCTTGGTCGCACGATCGCAGGATCGCGCCGTTGATCGGCGACCACTCGTTGGTGTAGGTGCCGACCGCGAGGTACAGCCGTTGCGGATCGGCCGGGTCGAGCGCGAGACTCTCGACCCCGGACCAGTTCCACTCGTCCCAGCCGACCCAGTGCAGCAACTGCACCCAGCGCCGGGTGCGGTTGTCGAACCGTACCGCTCCGCCGATATCGGTGCGCGCGTACAGCAGACCGCGCTTGCCCGGATGATGAATGATCCCGGTGACGAAGCCGCCGCCGACGATCTCCACGTTGCGCCAGCGATAGCGGGTCGAGGCCGCCGAAGCAGAGGAAGCAGTCGTCGCGGCCAGAGCCATTCCGGTGCCGAGGGCAAGGAAAAGCCGCCGCTTCATCCCTTCACCGCCCCGATGATGACGCCCTTCTGGAAGTGCCGCTGGATGAACGGGTAGACCAGCAGGACCGGCACGATCGCGATCACGACGATCGCCATCTTGATCGCCAGACCGGGCGCCGGTGCCAGGCCCAGGCCGACGTTCGCCACACCGCCCGCTCCGGTCGGGAGCGGCGCCTGCTGCACGATGTAGGTCCGCAGCACCATCTGCAGTGGCCACTTGGTGTTGTCGTTGATGTAGAGCAGCGCGTTGAAGAACGCGTTCCAGTACCCGACCGCGTAGAACAACCCGACCACCGCGACCACGGCCTTCGACAGCGGCAGCACGATCCGGCGCAGGATGGCGAACTCCCCCGCGCCGTCGATCCGGGCGCTGTCGATCAGTTCGCCCGGGATGCCCATGAAGAACGACCGCATCACGATCAGGTTGAACGCCGAGATCGCCGCGGGCAGGATCAGCGACGCGTAGTGGTCGATCAGCCCGAGCGAGTTGACGACCAGATAGCTCGGGATGATCCCGGGCCCGAACAGGAACGTCAGCAGCACGACGAACAGCAGCGGCCGGTGGAACAACGACCCCGGCCTCGACAACCCGTACGCCGCCAGCACGGTGAGCCCGAGGCTGAACGCCGTACCGATCACCGTGATCGCCACGCTGATCACCAGCGCGCGAGTCACCACACCGCCCGACAGCAGCTGCACGTACGCCGCCACGGTCAACTCCCGCGGTATGACGACCAGCCCGCCGGCCCGGGTCACCGCCTCGGTCGAGGACAGGCTCGTCACGACCACGACGTACAACGGGAACGCGACCGCCAGCGCGATCAGCGCCAGCACCACCGGCTTGCCCAGCCGGCCGGCGACGGTCGGTTCTTCCTCCCAGACAGCTCGTGCACTCATGACTTGGAATACACCCCCTGCTCGCCCACCATGTGCGCGAATCGGTTGGCCACCAGGACGAGGACGAGGCCGACGACGCCCTTGAAGAGACCGGCCGCTGCGCCGTAGCCGAAGTCGCCGACCAGCAGGCCCTGGTAGTAGACGTACGTGTCGAGGACCTCCGCGGCGCCGCCGCCGACGGCACTGCGTTGCAGGATGAACTGCTCGAACCCGACCGTCAGCGCGTCACCGAGCCGCAGGATCAGCAGCAGGACGATCACCGGCCGCAGTCCGGGCAGCGTGATGTGCCACAGCCGGCGCCAGCGGTTCGCGCCGTCGGCCGCGGCGGACTCGTAGAGCTCCGGACTGATGGTCGAGAGGGCGGCAAGGAACACGATCATGCCCCAGCCGGCGTCCTTCCAGACCGACTGTGCGGTGACGAGCAGGATGAACGTGTCCGGCTTCGTCATCAGGTCGATCGCCTGATGGCCGTTGTCGCGCAAGGTCTGGGCGAGCAGGCCGGCGCCGCCGATCATCTGCTGGAACAGCGACACGACCAGCACCCAGGAGAAGAAGTGCGGCAGGTACACGACGCCCTGGATGAGGTTGCGCAGCTTCGACGACAGGACGCTGTTCAGCAGCAGCGCCAGGGCGATCGGGATCGGGAAGAAGAACACGAGCTGGACCGCGGTGATCGTGACGGTGTTCGCGACCGCCTTCCAGAAGGCGGGTTCGGCGAACATCCGCTGGAAGTTCCCGAACCCGATGAACTCACTGCCGCGAATCCCGGCGTACGGCGAGTAGTCCTGGAAGGCGATCACGTTCCCGAGCGTCGGGAAGTAGTGGAAGACGCCCAGCAGCACCGTGACCGGCAGAACCATCACCAGCAACGGCCAGTCCCGCCGCAACCGGTGCTTGAACGCCATCCTGCCGACCCGGGCCGAACGCGGTCTGGCACCGCGCACGCGCACCCTACCGACCGTTGTCACTGAGGACCTTCGCGTAGAAATCGCGGCCTTCGTTGCCGCCGTTGTCCTGCCACTGCTTGACGGCGGTCTTCAGCTCGCTGACCGGCCGGCGACCGCGGAAGATGTCCTGCAGGGCGTCGTCGAACGGCTGGTTCAGCGCCGCCATCTTGGCCGGCTGCTCGACCCGGATCCCGTCGAACAGGTTCTTCTCACGGACCTTCGCCGCCGCGTTCTGCCAGGCGCTCATCGACTCGACGTACCCCGGGTACTCGCTCTCGGTGATGGCCGTCGGACGGCCGCCGAGGAACACATACGTCTGCGACACCTCCTTCTGCCCCAGTGCGGTCAGCTTCGGGGCGCCGGACGGCTGCTTGGTGTAGTGCTTGCCCTCGACCCCGTACGTGTACGTCTGGTACTCCTCGGTCCCGAACGGCGCCGCCGTGTAGTTCAGGACGCCGAGCAGTTCCTTCACCCGATCCTCACCGAGCCCCTTCTTCACGAACGTGAAGATCCCGGCCGGGTCACCGCCCCACGTGATCGGCGCACCGCCGTCGTGCGCGAACGGCATGACCGGCTGCGGGTTGAACTTCGGGTTGGCCGTCTGCTGCCGCTGCAACGCCTCGTGCCAGCCGCCCAGCCCGTTCTGCCGGATCACGAACTTGCCGCCCTCGAACAGTGCGTTCTCGTCCGCACCGGCGTTCGCGACCACCTCCGGATGCACGTAGCCCGACTGGAACAGCCCGCGGACGAACGCCACCGACTCCTCGAACTCCGGCGTCTCGATCTTGTTCACCAGCTTGCCGCTGGAGTCCTTGCGCCAGCCGGCCGGCGCCCCGAACATCCGGGCCATCTCGTCGGCGATCGAGCCGAACGCCCACCGGCCCGCCTTCGCGTCGGTCAGCTGCTTGCCCAGCGCCAGCACGTCGGCGGAGGTCTTCGGCGGCTCCAGGCCGACCTGCTCGAAGATGTCCTTGCGGTAGAACAGCGCCCACGGGAACCCGTCCGACGGGAACGGCACCGCCTTCAGCTGCGAGTTCCAGACGCCGTACGCCCAGGCGCGGGTCGGCAGGTTCGCCAGCATCGGGTACGCCGAGACCTTGTCGCCGGCCAGGTGCGGCGTGAGGTCCTCGAACAGCTTGTCCGCGGCCTGGCCGAACCGGGTCAGGCTGGAGATGTTCCAGCCCGGGATGCAGAGCAGTTCCGGAACGTTGCCGGCCGCAAGGATCGGTCCGAGCTTGTCGCCGTAGTCGTTGCCGTTCAGGATGTTGAACCGGATCGGCGCGCCGATCCGCTCGTTGTTCGCGTCGTAGTACGAGTTGTTGCCGAGACCGGGAGGGGCCGGGCTCCACAGCGGCGTCATCGCCGACACTTCCTTGCCGCTCGGCACCATCTTGTCCGGCACCGCGCGCTTCAGCTCGGCCGGATAGTGCGAGAAGCCCGGCGAGGCGCCGTTCTCGCCCGGCAGGTCGGGCTTGACCGACTCGTACGGGGTGTACTTCGGCAGCAGGCCGGACAGCTTGTCCTCGGTCTCGGCGCGGCCCGTCGTACTGGACCCCGAACCGCCGTTCGAGCATCCGGTCAGCGTCGCCCCGCCCGCGGCCGCCGCCGCGCCGACGCCGAGCAGGGAGATGAAGGTGCGGCGGCTGGTGCCGCCGATCACTGGTCCGGTCACGGTGCATCCCCTAGACTTAGTTGGGCTAGTAGCCAAACAAATTAACGCAGAGCCGACAGCGCGACAAGGTGTAGAACTGACCTGGAACCTCTTTCGACGGGACGGACCTTGAGCACACAGACCGCGGACCACACCGATATCCGCGCCACCAACCTGGCGGCGGTGCTGGGCCACCTGCGCCGCGAGGCGCCCTGTTCCCGGGCCGCCATCGCGGCCGGGACCGGGCTGAACAAGGCGACCGTGACGAGCATCGTCGGCGACCTGCTGGACCGCCGGCTGGTCCGCGAGACGCAGCAGACCCAGAACCACGTCGGCCGCCCGGCGACACTGCTCGTGCTCGACGGTTCGGCGTACGCGACGATCGGGCTCGAGGTCGGCGCCCGCGGCCTGACCGCGCTCGGCTGCGACGCGGCCGGTGAGCAGATCCTGCGCTGGCATCGCGCCGGCCCGCGCGTCGACGCCGGCCCGGCGAAGACGATCGCCGCCGTGGTCGCGCTGGCCCGCCGGGCGATCACCACGGTCCAGTCCTCCGGCCGGCAGGTCCTCGGCATCACCGTCGGCGTCCCCGGCCTGGTCAATCGCGACGGCGCCGTCGTCCTCGCGGCCGGCCTCGGCTGGAGCGACGTGCCACTGCGGGCCGAGCTCGCGGCGGCGCTCGGACGGCCCGACATCCCGGTGACGGTCGACAACGACGCGTCCCTCGGCGTGCTGGCCGAGCATCTCTACGGGCAGTACGCCGGTACGCCGAACCTCATCCAGCTCACCGGGGACACCGGGGTCGGCGCGGGCATCATCGCCGACGGCCGGCCGCTCGCCGGACATCTCGGGTACGTCGGCGAGATCGGGCACCTGCGCCTGGTTCCGGACGGACCGGCGTGTGGGTGCGGACGGCGCGGCTGTCTCGAGGCGCTCGCGAGTCTGCCGGCGATCCTGGAGCAGGTCGACGGCAGCATCGACGACGACCCACAGCACCAGCTCGAGACGCTGATCCGGCGTGCCGACGCCCAGGACCCCGCCGTCACGAAGGTGCTGACCGAGGCCGGGACCCACCTCGGCCACGGCATCGCGGCGCTGGTCAACATCCTCAATCCCGAGGTCGTGCTGCTCGGCGGGGCCTACGCCCTGCTCGCCTGCCACCTCTCCCCCGCCATCGACAAGGCACTCCGCGAAGCCACCATCGCCCCCGACGCCGGCGGCTGCACCATCGCCGCCTCCGCCTTCCCCCACACCGCCACCCCCCTCGGCGCCACCGCCCACGCCCTGACCCCCCTGAACCAAGGCCGCCTCCCAACCCGCTGACCACGCCTGCACCCCCGCACCGCACCGCCCACACCCGCACCGCACCGCCCACACCCGCGCCGCACCGCCCCGCCCCGCCCGCGCCGCCCCGCGGAAAGCGCACGCCTTTCTCCCGCCGCCCAGGTCTTGACCATGCGCGTCCGGGATGCAACCCTCTGTTCACGCCCGTCTGTCGAAGCGCTTCGACCAGCTTCCGCCGCCCGGTTGAATCGAAGCGCTTCGACACCAGCCCGTGGAGTCGACCGCCGATGAGTACTCCAGCTCCTCCTCCCCCGTTCCGCGACCCGGCCCGGCCGCTCGACGCGCGGATCGACGACCTGCTCGCCCGGCTCACCCCCGACGAGAAGGTCGCGTTCCTGCACCAGTACCAGCCGCCCGTCGCCCGGCTCGGCCTGGAGACGTTCCGCACCGGCACCGAGGCCCTGCACGGTGTCGCCTGGCACGGTCCGGCGACCGTGTTCCCGCAGGCGATCGGCCTGGCCGCGAGCTGGAGCCCCGACCTCGTGCGCGCGGTCGGCGCGGCGGTCGGGGACGAGGTCCGCGTGTTCCACCAGAAGGACCCGGCCGGCGTCGGCCTGAACGTCTGGGCGCCGGTCGTCAACCCGTTGCGCGATCCGCGCTGGGGCCGCAACGAGGAGGGGTACGCCGAGGATCCCTGGCTGACCGGGGTGATCGCGACCGCGTACGGGCATGGTCTGGCGGGCGACCACCCGACGTACCTGAAGACCGCTCCGACGCTGAAGCATTTCCTTGCCTACAACAACGAGACCGATCGGTGCACAACCTCGAGCAACCTGCCGCCCCGGGTCCTGCACGACTACGAGCTGCCCGCGTTCCGCGTTCCGATCGAAGCGGGCGCGGCGGTCGCGGTGATGCCGTCGTACAACCTGGTGAACGGACGGCCCGCCCACCTCAGCCCGCTGATCAACGACGTACTGCGCCCGTGGACGACCGACGAGCTGCTGGTCGTCAGCGACGCGTACGCGCCGGCGAACCTGTTCGGTCTGCAGCAGTACCTGCCCGACGGACCGACCGCGTACGCCGCCGCGCTGAAGGCGGGCGTGGACAGCTTCACCCAGGACGGCACCGACGCCACCGCCACCATCGAACGGCTGACGACGGCCCTCGACCGCGGGCTGATCACGGCCGCGGACCTCGACACCGCCGTACGGCGAGCACTCGCGATCCGGTTCCGCCTGGGCGAGTTCGACGACCTCGACCCGTACGCGGCGCTCGAACCCGAGCTGGTCAACTGCCCCGCCCATCGCCGGCTCGCCCAGGAGGCGGCCCGGCAGGCGATCGTGCTGCTCAAGCACGATGAGCAGGTCCTCCCCCTCGACACATCGACCCGTGTCGCCGTGGTCGGCCCCCTCGCGGGCACGCTCACGGAGGACTGGTACGCCGGGACTTTGCCCTATCAGGTGACCGCGCTGGACGGCCTCCGGGAACGGCTCGGCCAGGTCGAGTACTGCGAGGGCGTCGATCGGATCACGCTCCGGATCGCGGGCTCGTCGTCGTACCTGCGCGTCGGCGCCGACGCCGTACTGCGGACGGGTACGGACGCCGGCGAGTTCGATCTCTTCGACTGGGGTGGTGACGCGTGGGCGTTGCGATCGGTGCGGAACGGCCAGCACCTGACCGCCACGGACGACGGTGAGCTGGTTGCGGACCAGCCCGGCCCGAACGGCTGGGAGGTCAAGCAGACCTTCCGGCTCGTGCAGTCGTCGAACACCGTCCTGATCCAGCATCTGCACAGCGGCCGGTACCTCCAGGTCGACTCGGACGGCGCCGTCGGCCTCGCAGATGACGGGACCGCCTTCGAGCTCGACGTGGTGATCGACGGCGCGGCGACGGCCGCCGAGCTGGCCGCCCGCGCCGACGTCGCGATCGTTGTCGCGGGCAACCACCCGCTGGTGAACGGTCGCGAGACCGAGGACCGGGAGACGCTGGACCTGCCGCCGGCTCAGGACCGGCTGATCCGGCAGGTGCACGCGGCGAACCCGCGGACGGTGCTGGTGCTGAGCAGCAGCTACCCGTACGCGATCGGCTGGGCGCAGCAGCACCTGCCCGCGATCCTGTGGTCCGCGCACGGCGGGCAGGAGTACGGTCACGCGCTCGCCGACGTACTGCTCGGCGACCACGACCCCGCGGGCCGGCTGACGCAGACCTGGTACCACTCGGCCGCGGATCTGCCCGGTCTGCTCGACTACGACATCATCGCGACGGACGCGACGTACCTGTACTACCGGGGCACACCGCTCTACCCCTTCGGCCACGGCCTCAGCTACACCACCTTCGCGTACGGCGACCTGCGGCTGAGCACACCGTCGACGCCGGCGGACGGCGAGGTCCGCGTCACGTTCACCGTCACGAACACCGGCGATCGCCCCGGGACCGAGCTCGCTCAGCTGTACACGCGGCAGCAGCGCTCGCGGGTCAAGCAACCGCTCCGTCAGCTGCGCGCCTTCCGGCGGGTCACCCTGGAACCGAGCGAGACCGTCGAGGTCGAGCTGACCGTCACCGCGGCTGACCTCGGCTTCTGGGACGTAACCCGAGATCGGCGCTGCGTCGAGACGGCACGCCACAGCATCATGGTCGGCCGGTCCAGCACCGACCTCCGCCTGACCGCGACCCTCGACGTGCGCGGCGACCAGATCCCACCGCGAACCCTCACCCACCTCGCCGCCACCAGCTTCGACGACTACTGCGCGATGACCATGACAACCGCCACCCGCGACCGCGGCGACGCGGTCATCTCACTGGAACCCGAAGCCTGGCTGGCTTTCGACGACATCGACCTCGAGCCAACGCATTACCAGGCCCGAGCCGCCAACCGCAGTAATCGACCTGCGACCATCACTCTCCGCCTGGACGACCCGCTCCACGGCGAGCTGCTCAGCACCCTGCAGGTCCCACCGACGGAGGAGCTCGTCGAGATCGTCGGCAAGCTCGCCCCGGTGACCGGCGTACACACGCTCTACGCGGTGTTCTCGGCAGCCGACGTCGTACTGGAAGAGCTCCGCCAGTCCAGGTAGGCGACCAGGGCCGCGTCCGCGCGGAGCCGCGCGAGGCTGCGGTCGTGCAGTTCGGCGTCGCGCCGGTTGAGCTCGGCGCCGACTCGTTCGGGGCGGCCGTCCGGCGAGGAGTGCATCTCGTCGATCGCCGCGCGGATGATCGTCATCGAGAAGTTCCCTTCGCGCAACAGCCGCACGAGATGGGCATCGCGCGCGGCGGCGACGTCGTACCTGCGGTAGCCGGTAGCTCGTTCGCGGACCGGGCGGACGAGTCCGGAGCGTTCCCAGAAACGCAGCGCCGACGTACGAACACCCAGCAGGTTCGCCAGTTGGCCGATCCGCAGCGGGGCGTCCTGGCGGGCGATCTGGGCGAGTGCGGCCGCCATCCGCGGATCGGCGTCGAGGGGATGGGTGACGACGACCTCGAAAGCCCGCAGGGCCTGCTGGATCCGTTCCCGTTCCTGGTCCAGCGCGGCATGGGCATGATCGACGCTCGCCACCGCGGTCTGCAGATCGTCGCGGTGCACCGCCCCCAGGATCGTCACGGCGGCGTCCCAGCCGTAGGCGCGAACGAGCACCCGCGCCGCCGTCAGCGCCTGCCGGTGCGACTCGTCGAACTCCCGGTACCCGGCGGCGGTCCGGCTGGCCAGCGGCAGCAGTCCGGCCTGCTCGTAGTTGCGCACCTGCTGGACCGAGATCCCGGCCTCCCGGGCAAGCGTCACCCCTCGCACAGTCCTTGATGCACCATTTGAGGGTTTCGCCACGTGTACTCCAACTGGTTCTGCGGCAAACAGCCAAGCCATAGTTCAACGATAAACTTTAAGCATGAATGCCGTGGAAGTGGAAGAACTGTCGATGACCTATCGCGTCCCGGTGCGCGACGGCGGCCTCGTCGCGGCCGCCCGCGCGCTGGTCCGGCGGCAGTATCGCGCTGTCGAAGCGGTCCGCGCCCTCAGCTTCGGGATCCCGGCCGGACAGGTCGTCGGATTCCTCGGCCGGAACGGGGCCGGCAAGACGACCACGCTGAAGATCCTCGCCGGGATCCTGCACCCGACCAGCGGCCGGGTCCGGGTGCTCGACCAGGTCCCGTGGCGACGGCACAACCAGTACCTCCGCGAGATCGCCCTGATCCGGGGAAGTCAGCCGATCGGCGACGCACCCGAGCTCACCGTGCTGGACTCGTTCCACTACCAGCAGGTCCTCTACGACATCTCCGACGGCGAGTTCAGACGCAACCTGGCCGAGCTCAGCGAACTCCTGGACCTGGACAGCATCCTGCAGCGACAGGTCCGCGCCTTGAGCCTCGGCGAGCGCATGCGGGCCGGCCTCGCGCTCGCGTTGGTCTACCGCCCGAAGGTGCTCTTCCTCGACGAGCCCACCATCGGGCTCGATGTCTCGGCGGCGAAGACGATCAGAACCTTCGTCGCCGAGTACTCCGCCCGGACCGGAGCGACCGTGCTGCTGACGAGTCACACGATGGCCGACGTCGAATCCCTGTGTCCGCGGCTGATCCTCGTCGACGACGGCGCGATCGCCTTCGACGGACGTCGCGACGAACTCGGCGCACTGTTCGCCCCGACCAAACTGATCCGGGTCACCGTGATCGACGACGATCCGGACCTGTCGCCGTACGGCGAGGTTCTGCAGCGTGACGGGAACCAGTGGCTGCTGCGGGTCGCCCGCGACGTCGTACCGGCCACGACCGCCCGGCTGCTGGACCGATTCGCGGTCGCGGACCTGTCGGTCGAGGAACCGTCGCTCGAGAACGTGATGGATCAGGCGTACCGCAGTCTGCGGCAGACGAAGGACCTCGCGTCGTGAGCCGCATCCTGCGACTCGTCCGGCTGGAGATCTGGCGCCAGGTCATCGGGTGGTCGGGCGCCTGGTGGTTCATCGTCACCCTGGTGCTCGGGCAGGCCGTCGCCCCGCTGCTCGGGCTCTTCGTCTGGCGACAGGTCCCGGGAGCAGGTCCTCAGGTCGGCAGCTACTACCTCGCCGTCATCGGTGTGGCCCTGCTGACCGCGTCGTTCGAGAACCACACCTTCGCGCACGCGATCTACAACGGCGGCATCGCCGCGGCGCTCCTGCGGCCGCAGCCCGCTGTGATCGGGCCGTTGGGTGAGAACCTGGCGATCCGCCTCTGGATGTTCGTTCTCGGGATCCCCTTGCTCGCCGTGGTCGGGTTCGCGGCCGGCGTGAGCTTCACACTTCTTGCGGTACTGACCGCCGTACCGGCACTCGTGCTGGCCGCGGTCCTGCACTTCCTGTTCGTGTGGTCGCTGGCGATGGCGGCGTTCTGGACCGAGCGAGTTCACGCGGTGGTTGCCTTCGGCACCGTCTTGGTCTTCCTGCTCGGCGGTTCCGCCGCACCGAACGCGCTCCTCCCCGATCCGCTGCGGACGATCGCCCAGGTCCTTCCGTTTCGCTCCATGCTCGGTTTTCCGGCCGAGCTGGCGACCGGCACCCTGTCATCCGCCGACGCGGCGGCGGGGTACGCGGTCGCGGTGCTGTGGACGGTGGTCCTGGCCGGTTGTGCCGTCGGAGCCTGGCGTCTCGGCATCCGCCGCTACAGCACCGTGGGGGCGTGATGAGAGTCGCCCGGCTGTTCGGTACGGCGTTCTCGCTATCGCTGCGACGTGCCTTGGCCTACCGGACGAACCTGTTCTTCGATGCGGTCCTGGCCTTCGTCGACCTGACCGCGTCGGTCGCCACGATCGGCCTCGTCTTCACGCAGACAGGACTGCTCGCCGGCTGGACCGCCGGGCAGATGCTCGCCCTCACCGGCACCTACGCGCTCATCACCGGTCTCCGGGCGGCGTTCCTGGACCCGAGCCTCGCGGACTTCGCCCAGCAGATCCGCGACGGCCGCCTCGACGCGTACCTGCTCCGGCCGGCGAACAGCGTCGTACTCGCGACCTGCACCCGGCACGCGCCGCTCGCCCTCGTGCAGAGCTTGCTCGGCGTCGGCGTGATCATCGTCGGACTGCGCGAACTGGGCCGGGTTCCGTCGCCTGCCGCGGTGACCGGATGGGCGTTGCTCACCCTGATCGGACTGCTGATCGGCTGGGCCACGTCGGTCGGCCTCGCGGCGCTGGCGTTCTGGGCACCCCGGCTCAGCCTCGGCGTCTTGCACGGCGCCGCCTGGCAGACCGGACGCTATCCCGTCGACATCTACGGACGGTGGCTCCGACGACTCCTGACGTTCGCGTTCCCGGTCGCCGCCATCACGACCTGGCCCGCCCAGAGCCTCACCCGAGGACCTGACCCCGGCGTCCTGCTCACGGCGATCCTGCTCGGAGGTGTCTTCACGGCCGCGACCCTGCTCCTGTGGCGGCTGGGAGTACGGCGGTACACCGGCGCCACCTCATAACTCGTCGCGGAGCTCCAGCTCGATGACGGCCGGGTCTGCCAGCTCGATCACCGCTCCCTCGCGGACATACAACGGCAAGGTCTCGAAGCCGTGGGTCTCCTCCACCCAGGCCGGCCCGGTCGCCACCTCACCGGTCAGCAGCGACGTCCACCGCCCGCGCGGCAAGTAGAACGAGACCGTGCCGTCGAAGCTCATCACCGGAGCGACGAGGAGGTCCGGGCCGAGCATGTACTGGCGGTCCAGGTAGGCGGCCGCGGGATCGTCCGGGAACTCCAGGACCATCGGGCGCATCATCGGCACGCCGTCACGATGTGCCTCTTCGGCGGTCGCGACCAGGTACGGCATCAGCGACAGCTTCAGCTTGGTGAACTTCCGCAGTACGTCGACCGCCTCCTCGTCGAACGCCCATGGCACGCGGTACGACGACGAGCCGTGCAGCCGGGAATGCGACGAGAGGAGCCCGAACGCCACCCACCGCTTGAAGATCGCGGGGTCCGGCGTGCCCTCGAACCCGCCGATGTCGTGACTCCAGTAGCCGAACCCGGACGACGCCAGCGACAACCCACCGCGCAGCGACTCCGCCATCGCCTCGAACGTCGACTCGCAGTCGCCGCCCCAGTGCACGGGGAACTGCTGACCACCGGCCGTCGCGGAGCGGGCGAACAACACCGCCTCACCGACACCCCGGTTCTCCTCCAGCAGCCCGAAGACAGCCGCGTTGTAGAGCTGCGCGTAGTAGTTGTGCATCCGCTCCGGGTCGGAACCGTCGTACCAGGCGACATCGGTCGGGATGCGTTCGCCGAAGTCGGTCTTGAAGCAGTCGACGCCGATGTCGATCAGGGCCTGCAGCTTCGAGCGGAACCAGGCGGTCGCGTCCGGGTTGGTGAAGTCGACGATCGCCATCCCGGCCTGCCACAGGTCCCATTGCCAGACCGAGCCGTCCGGGCGCTTCAGCAGGTACCCGAGCCGGCGGCCCTCCTCGAACAGCACCGAGCGCTGCGCGATGTACGGGTTGATCCACAGACTGACCCGCAGACCGCGCTCCTTGAGGCGGCGGACCATCCCGGCCGGGTCCGGGAACGCCACGGGGTCCCAGATGAAGTCGCACCAGTTGAACTGACGCATCCAGAAGCAGTCGAAGTGGAAGACGCTCAGCGGCAGGTCCCGCGCCGCCATCCCGTCGACGAACGCGCTCGTCGTCTCCTCGGTGTAGTCCGTGGTGAACGAGGTCGACAGCCACAGCCCCATCGACCAGGCCGGGACGCGGGCGGGTCGTCCGGTGAGGGCGGTGTAGCGGCGCAGCACGTCCTTCGGTGTCGGGCCCGCGAACACGTAGTACGCGAGCTCTTCGCCTTCGACGCTGAACTGGTTGCGGGACGTGACCTCCGAGCCGACCTCGAACGACACGTGGGCAGGGCTGTCGACAAGGACGCCGTACCCCTTGCTGCTCAGGTAGAAGGGGACGTTCTTGTAGGCCTGCTCGCTCGACGTACCGCCGTCGGCGTTCCAGCTGTCGACCACCTGACCGTTCTTCACGAACGCGCCGAACCGCTCGCCGAGCCCGTAGATCGTCTCGCCGACCCCGAGCGCCAGCTGTTCATGGACGTACCGCTTGCCGTCAGCGTCGGTGATCAGGCCGACGCTGCGCTCCCCCGAGTTCGTCAGCGGCTTCCCGTCCTGCTCGAAGCGCACGTCCCACGGTCCTTCGAGCGCGATCACCACGCTCAGCTCACCGGACGTCAGCCGTGCCTCGGTCGCGCCGACCTCGACCTTCACCGGATGTTCGTCGTCGGTCGTCAGCCGGTACGACGGGCGCGCGGGCAACCCGCCGGTATGGCGGGCGATCCGGACGCCGATCACGCCGCGGGCCGGCGAGGAGAACGTCACCGTGAACATCGCCTGGTTGAGCGTGTCTCCGCGGCGCTCGATCCGCCTGGTCGGCGCGAACACGGTGAGCTCCCGCTCCCCCGCCGCCACACTCTCGACCTCGGCCGGCCGCAACCGCGTCAGCCCCGCCCGCAGCTGCCAGTACCCATCGGTGAACTTCATCGCGGAGCCTCTCTCGGCGGGTTCGTCGAAGCGCTTCGACAACCGTAGGTACGGCGACTTCACGGCGTCAAGTTGTGGCCCTCTCAGCGGACTCTCAGCGGTTTGCGGTGACACTGTGACCATGCGAGTGCTGATGGTCGAGGACGAACTGCGGCTGGCCGACACGGTGCACCGTGGGCTGACGGACGCCGGTTTCGTGGTGGAGCTGGTGCACGACGGCGAGAACGCGGTGTGGGCCGCGACCGAGCACAACTACGACGTGATCGTGCTGGACATCATGCTTCCGAAGCTGAACGGGTACCGCGTGCTCGAACTGCTCCGGGCGCGCGGGATCTGGACTCCGGTGCTGATGCTGACCGCGAAGGACGGCGAGTACGACCAGACCGACGCGTTCGACCTCGGCGCGGACGACTACCTGACCAAGCCGTTCAGCTTCCTGGTCCTGGTCGCCCGGCTGCGGGCGCTGATCCGGCGCGGCGGCCCGGAGCGCCCGGTGGTGCTGACGGCCGGCGACCTGACGCTCGACGTGGCCCGGCGGCGGGTGGAGCGCAACGGGCGGGAGATCACCCTGACGCCCCGCGAGTACGGGCTGCTGGAGTTCCTGATGCGGCACCGCGGGGACACCGTCAGCAAGACCGAGATCCTGGCCGGGGTCTGGGATCCGGCGTTCGACGGCGACCCGAACGTCGTCGAGGTGTACGTGCGCTACCTGCGCAAGAAGATCGACACCCCGTTCGCCCGGCACGCGATCGAGACGATCCGCGGGATGGGCTACCGCATGAACCCCGAAGGCGGCTGAGCCAGACTAGGGTGCGTGACCACGGTGGTGCGACGTCGCAAGGACGGGTGGTACCGGACCGCCGGCGGTCTGCGGCAGGCCAGTGTACGGAGCCGCTCGACCGCGGCCGCGGTGATCGTGGTCGCTGTCGCGATGATGCTCGGCGCGGCCGCGCTGCTGCTGCTCCTGCAGCGCGCTCTGATCACGGAGGTCTCCGACGCCGCCGACGGTCGCGTCGGTGACATCGCCCGGCAGGTCAGCGCGAGGGGTACGGCGGGACTCGCAACCGACCTCGGCGAGACGACGCGTCCGGGTCAGCTGATCCAGGTTCTCGACCCGTCCGGCCGGGTCGTCGCGGCCTCGTCGACGCGGGTCGACACCACCCCGCTCACCGACCTGCGGCCGCCGGCCGACGCGCTGCTGCGATCCCAGGTCGGTGAGATGCCGCTGATCGACGACGACCACTCGTTCCTGATCGTCGCGCAGGGAGCGGCGTACGACGGCCGCACGTACACCGTGGTGGTCGCGTCGTCGGTGGAGACCCAGCGGCAGACGGTCGTCACCGTGGCGAAGTACCTGGCGATCGGGTTCCCGGCGTTGCTGATCGTCGTCGGTGTCGCCGGGTGGCTGATGGTCGGGCAGGCGCTGCGGCCGGTGGAACGGATCCGTGGCCGGGTGCAGCGCATCGGCACCCGGGACCTCACCGAGCGGGTCCCGGTGCCGCAGACCCGGGACGAGATCGCGCGGCTCGCGGTCACGATGAACGAGATGCTCGATCGGCTGGAGACCGGCCAGGCGACCCAGCGGGCGTTTGTGGCGGACGCCAGCCACGAGTTGCGTTCGCCGTTGGCCACGCTGACGGCGGCGCTGGAAGTCATCGAGGCCGACACCACCGGTCAGGCGTGGCACGAGCTGCGTCAGGTGATGGAGACCGAGACCGACCGGATGCGGCAACTGGTCGAGGATCTCCTCCTGCTCGCGAAGGCCGACGACACCGGGATCCGGATGCGGAAGGTCGACGTGGATCTCGACGACCTGGTCGCGGCCGAGATCCAGCGGCTGCGGAGTTCGGCGCCTGATCTGACCGTGACCGGCGATGTGCATCCGGTCCGCGTCGTCGGCGATCCGGCCCGGTTGAGCCAGGTACTGCGGAACCTCGTCGACAACGCCGCCCGCGCCGCCCACAGCGCGGTCCACCTGACCACGGCCGAGCAGAACGGGTCCGCGATCATCACGGTGTCCGACGACGGCGACGGGATCCCCGAACAGGACCGGCAACGCGTCTTCGAACGCTTCGTCCGCCTGGACACCAGCCGCTCCCGCGCCAGCGGCGGCTCCGGCCTGGGCTTGTCCATCGCCCGCGAAATCACCCGCGCCCACAACGGCACCGTCACCCTGGCGCCCTCTCCCACCGGCGGCATCACAGCCACCGTCACCCTCCCGACCTGACCACGGACCGAAGTCCCGGACGACCCGGCGGCACCTGTGGGTCAGGATGGAACGCATGGACGTATCGGTGGTGCTCGGGTTCCTAGTGGCGGTCTTCCTGGTCAGCATCGTGCCGGGACCGGACATGCTGTTCATCGTCGCGAACGCCGCGGCCGGTGGACGACGTACCGGGGTCGTCGCGGCGGCAGGGATGTCGACGGGGCTGGCGGTGCACAGCGTTGCGGCGGCGCTCGGGCTGGGGGCGTTGATCCAGGCGGCGCCGCAGGTTCTGAACGGCGTACGGATCGCGGGTGCGGCGTTCCTGCTCTATCTGGCTTATCTGACCTGGCGTGCTAGCCGGGAGGAGTTCGGGGCGCCCGAGGACGCACCGGTGTTGCCCCGGCGGACACTGCGCCGGACGTACGTGATGGCGACGCTCACCAACCTGGCGAATCCGAAGGTGATCCTGTTCTACCTGGCGTTCGTTCCGCAGTTCATCACGACCGGGAGCGGCAGCTGGCCGGTGACGCTCCAGTTCCTCGTCCTCGGCGCGGTGTTCATCCTGGTCGGCTTCCCGGTGGACGCGAGTGCGGCACTGCTGGCCGGCACGCTGACCGAGAAGTTCTTCCGCGCCGGGAGCAGGCTCCGCCGCCGGCTCGAGCGGGTCACCGCGGCGATCTTCGCGGGACTCGCCGCCCGGCTCGCCATCGACATCCACTGAGGAGTGGACCAAGCTGGGTGTGGAGGTGGGTGTGGTGAAAGCTGCAGCAGGAGACCACGTCGTGGTGGAGAGTAGCCACCTGTCGGCACACCGGCGCGAAGGACAGATCGTCGAGGTACACGATCCGAACGGCGCACCGCCGTACCTCGTGCACTGGACCGACACCGACACCGAGTCGCTGTTCTTCCCGGGCCCGGACGCCCACATCGTGCACGCGGACAGCTAGGAGGCTTGCTCGCGGCAGCTGTACTACCTGTGGACAAGTTGACAGGAAGTTGCCAATCGCTGGATCCCTTGCAGATAAGGGCTTTCTGGCTCGAAAACTGTCTGTGGGTGTGTCTAGGGTCTTGGGTATGGCGATCTTGGACGAGCGACCCGTGTGGTCGATGAGTGGCGGCGAGAAGCTGTCGGCTCTCGACGCGGCGCACGCCGAGATCGCCCGTCTCCAGGTGCGCTGCCTGCACCTGTCGGCCGGGCTGGACGCCGACGGCTACGCCCAGGAGATCGGCGCCCGCGACACGGTGCAGCTGCTCTCGGTCCGTTACCGGCTGGATCCCGACGACGTTCGCCGAGACCTCCGCCTGGCGCGTGCCCTGCACAAATACCCGACCGTCACCGCGGCCCTGGGCACCGGCCACCCAGCCAACCCAGCCAACCCAGCCGACCCAGCCGACCCTGCCGATGCTGCCCAGTTGAATGTGGGACAGGCAGGGGCGATCGTGTCCGCGCTCGAGAAGGTACCGACGTCGGCCAGGGTGGCGGTCGAGGACCTACGAGTCGCCGAGGAAGCCATGGTCGAGGCAGCCCACCTGCTCCCACCGGCCGACCTGCGCAAGCTCGGCAAGGAGATGCGTGAACGGCTCGACACCGACGGCCCCGAACCCCGCGACACCGACGACACGTCGTCTCGCGAGGCACTGTGGATCAAGCCCGCCGATCGCGGCGTCAGTTTCGGCGGCTACCTCGCCGACGAGAACGCCGAACTCTTCCAGACCCTGATCTTCGCCGGCGCCAAACCGCACAAGACTCCCGACGGCGAGCGCGACCCGCGTCCGCGCAGCAAGCGACAGGCCGACGCCCTCACCGCGATCCTCACCACAGCAGCCGGCACCGGATCCGCCGTGCCCGGCCACGGCGACATCAAACCGCACATCACCGTCACCATCGACCTCCAAGACCTCAAAACCGCCACCAACACCCACAACCCCGACACCCCCGGCCAAGGCGACCTAGGCCGGGGGGATCTGGGCCGGAGGGATCTGGGCCGGGGGGATCTGGGCCGGGGCGAGCTGGTGCACGGCGACACGCTCTCCGCCGCGGCCGTCCGGCGACTCGCCTGCGACGCCGGCATCATCCCCCTGGTCCTCGGCTCCAACTCCGAACCCCTCGACGTCGGGACCGAACACCGCTTCGTCACCCGCGCCATCCGCCAAGCCCTCAACGCCCGCGACAAAGGCTGCATCGCCTGCGGCGCACCACCCGCCATCTCCGAGGCCCACCACATCACCCACTGGGCCGACGGCGGCCCCACCTCCCTCGACAACCTCGCGCTCCTCTGCAAACGCGACCACATCAACGTCCACCAAGGCCGACTCACCATCACCTTCACCAACGGCCACCCCACCGTGACCCGCCCCACCTGGTCCGACCCCGACCCACCACCTTTGCTCGGCAACACAGCCTAGAAACCTACGCCGAGAGCCGGACCGCCCAGCTCACACCTGGGAGGCCCGGCCCCCTGCCACGCCCACAGCCGGTGTACGCACACCACCCGACCCCTCTTTGCCCGGCCCGTTGACAATCTGGTTGCCGGTCGGCGGGCCGTCCAGCAGGATCGCTCGCATGACCGAGACAGCAGCCCAGACAGCGGCCCAAACAGCAGTTCGCCCAGTCGTGCTCGTGACCGGGGTCGGGCGCACCGTTGGCCTCGGTGCAGGTATCGCCCGGCGGCTGGCCGCGTCCGGGTGGGACATCGCCTTCAGCTACTGGACGGCGTACGACGATCGCATGCGCTGGGGCGTGCAGTCCGGGGCCACCGACGAGATCGTCAGGGAGCTCCGCGGCCTCGGCGCGGAGGTGGCGCCGATCGAGGCCGACCTCGTCGACCCGTCCGCCCCGGGGCGGATCTTCGCCGCCGCCGAGGAGCAGCTGGGGAAGGTCGCGGCACTGGTGATGTGTCACTGCGAATCGGTCGACTCCAGCATCCTCGACACGACCATCGAGAGCTTCGACCGGCACTTCGCCGTCAACGCCCGTGCGACCTGGCTGCTGATCCGCGAGTACGCCCAACGCTTCACCGGAAACCACGGCACCGGCCGGATCGTCGCGCTGACGAGCGACCACACCGTCCACAACCTCCCGTACGGGGCCAGCAAAGGAGCGCTCGACCGCATCACCCTCGCCGCAGCGCACGAACTGTCCGACCTGGGCATCACCGCGAACGTCATCAACCCCGGGCCGATCGACACCGGCTGGATGACCGACGAGATCCGCGACGCCTGCCTTCAGCAAACCCCACTCGGCCGCCTGGGCACGCCGCAGGACACCGGCGACCTGGTCGCCTTCCTCTGCTCACCCCAGGGTCAGTGGATCAACGCCCAACTCCTGAAGAGCAACGGCGGCTCGGCCTAGGGGGTGTCTGATGGTTCCGCGCCTACTGCGGGGCGCTCGGTGCGGCGCATCGGCGTGACACCCCCTTAGTGCCAGGTCAGTGGGAGGCAGGCGAGGCGGGCGCCGGCGGTGCCGTGGTGGTCGGTCGCGTGCTCGTGAACGACGATGGAGCGGTCACCCGGTCGCGGGACGAACCGTACGGCGGTTGACGCCGTCGCCGCTCCGCTCGGGCCAACGGTGAAGTCGAGCCAGATCTCGCGCTCATGGTCGACCCGTACCGGCTTGTGACCGTTGATCACGTCGGTGTTGTAGTGCGGTCCGGCGGCAGCGCCGTTGCCTGCCACACACGGGCCGGTGTGCAGATGCGCGCCGAACGTGCGGCCGGCCGCCGTACGCCCGACCCCAGTCACCTTCAGCCGAACTGTGGTTCGTGCGCCCTGCGACGTCATCACCACCATCGCCCGCGCACCCTCGAACGGCCCGTGCGGCTTCAGGACGCGCAGCGATCCGTGGCTCGTCGCCACGTCGGTCTTTCCGGCCACGGGGATCGAGACTTCCCCCTCCGGTACGCCGGGCGGCCGCTTCTGCGCCGCTGCCACCGGACCGGCTAGTACGGCGGTGGCTGTGAGGAGGGCTGCTGTGATGAGGGTTGTGCGGGTGGTTGCTGTCATTTTCCTCTCCGGACCCGAACCACTGCCCCGGGCGGGGTGACAGCGAACTGCCGCGAGGCTATCAAGCGCTCGGCCTGCGCACGGTCGCCGCCGCGGCCTGGAGGTTGGCGAGTGTCGTCCGCACCGCACGCCGAGCCGTCCGCTCCGGCCGATGCAGCGCGTCGATGTGCCGCCGCGCATGCACGCCTCGCATCGGAAGCAGCACGACACCCGGATGCGAGCGGGCCGTCCACCGCGGTATCAGCGCCAGCCCGGCGCCGGCGGCCACCAACTCGGCGACCACGGTGAACTCGTTCACGCGATGGACCAGCTCGAGGCGCCGGTTGGCCGCCGCACCGATCGCCTCGATCGTTGCCATCAACGGAAACCCGTCGTGCACCGTGATCCACGGCTCGCCGGCCACGTCCCGCGGCGACACCGAGCGCTTCGACGCCAACTGATGATCGACTGGTACGGCGACATCCAGCGGCTCGTGCAGCAACGGCGTGACCGCGACGGTCCGCGGCCAGGCAGCGGCATGATCCAGCCGATGCGCCAGCACCACGTCGTACTCCCGGGTCAGCGGCGGGAACTCGTCCTGCGGCACGTCCTCGTCGTGCAGGCTGACCCGCGGACCGTCCGCCGCCCGCAACAGCGAAGGGAAGAACGCCGCGGCCGCACTGTGGAACGCGGCGACCGACACCACCGCATCCGGCTGCTCCGCGAACTCGTCCACCACCTGCCGGGCCCGCGCCAGCGCCGACTCCACGTCCGCGGCAGCCCCGGCCAACGCACGGCCGGCGGCGGTCAGCACGACCCGTCGGCCGTCGCGTTCGGTCAACGGCACCGGCATCGACCGCTGCAGCAACCGCAGCTGCTGTGAGATCGCGGACGGCGTCACGAGCAGCGCCTCCGCGGCCGCGGTGACGCTCCCCAACTCACCGACTTCCCGGAGCACCCGCAGCTGCCGTTCATCCATCCAGACACTTTAGCTGTCCTACAGTGTTACTGAAGACATTGGTACTTGGCTTCAACGTCACAAACCTTCACCGTTGGACCCGTGCCCGGATCCCGCCGTACCGATCTCGTCCTGCTCCTGGTCGCCGTCGTCTGGGGTTCGAGCTATCTCGCTGCCAAGACCGCGACCAGCAGCGCGCCGGTGTTGACCGTGCTGTTCCTGCGGTACGGCATCTCCGCGCTCGCGCTGGTCCCGTTCGTTCGCGGCATCACCCGGAAGGAACTGAAGGCCGGGCTGGTCCTCGGCCTCACCCAGGCGTCGGTCCTGGTGCTGGAGACGTACGGCGTGACGCAAACCACTGCCGCGAACGCCGGACTGATCATCAGCCTCACGCTGGTCCTGACGCCGCTGCTCGACGGACGCGGCCTCCCGCCGCGCTTCTATCTCGCGGCCGGGATCTGCATGGTCGCCGTCGGACTGCTGATCTCCGCGGACGGCCTCCGCTCCCCCGGCACCGGCGACCTGCTGATGCTCGCCGCTGCCGTGGTCCGCGCGGGTCACGTCACGCTCGTCGGCCGGCTAGCCGTCGGTGCGCGGCCGTTGCAGTTGACGACCGTCCAGACCCTCGTCGGTACGGCGGTGTTCGTGGTACCCGCCGTACCGCATCTGCCGACGCACGCCGGTGTCGGCACGTGGCTGCAGATGGTCTATCTCGCCTTGTTCTGCAGCGTTTTCGCGTTCCTGGCCCAGACCTGGGCCGTCCAGCGGACGTCGGCCAGCAGGGCCAGCCTGCTACTCGGCACCGAGCCGATCTGGGCCGTTGCCATCGGCATCAGCCTCGGCAACGAACACCTCACCGTCCCGGCGGTCGCCGGCGCGATCTTGATGCTCGCCGGCACCACCTGGGGACAGTCCATCGAACGCAAACACCGGTTGGCCGGCCTCAGCCCGGCCGGGTTGGCGGCCTAGGAGCGGGTCCACTTCTGGTCACCAGATCCGTTGCACGGGGCAACTACGACCGCGGCGCCGTTCCCTGTACCGTTCGCTGTCAGACAGCCGGCCGCCGAGGTGACGGTCTGGTCGGCGTTGAGGTGCCAGACCTGGTCGGCGTCGCCGGTGCACGTCTCGATGGTCACCGCCGAGGCCCCAGCCGTCATGCACTTGTCGGCGTAGACCGTCAACTGGTTCGCGGCAGTGAGGTTCCACGACTGGTTCCCGCCGTTGTTGCAGTCCCACAGGTCAAGCGACGTACCAGGGCTGGTCGAGAACCCCGGTACGTCGACGCACCGGTTGCTGGCGACACCGCGCAGCGGCTCACCCGGCGGCGAAGGCGGCTCGTTGTTCGACGGCTCGCTCTTGAGCAGGCCCCAACCCCACCACAGCTGGTCGCGTCCGCTGATGCTGTTGACCTGGAGATCGGCCGGACCGACCTGTGTCGTCATCGAGTACGAGTCGCCGGTGCGCAGGCCCGGCCAGTAGACGACGCCCATCTGCTGCTCGCGAGCGACCTGGGTGAGCGCGGCCAGGTACGACGTGTAGACGTTGCCCTCGTGGTTGCCGTAGTTCAGGCCGATCGTCATCGGCGAGCCGGCCTCGTCGATGATCGTCCGCCAGCCGTACGAGCCGATCCGCGGGCGCAGGTTCGCCAGCCAGGCGGCCTCGTTCGTGTCGGAGGCCCAGAAGCCGTAGAAGTGCAGCGACAGCAGCGTTCCGTTCAGCTCCGGCGCCGCGCCGACCCCGGTCACGTTGTCGTTGTAGCCCGTCCCGGAGATCACGATCCGCCCGCGCGGAACGTTGCTGTGCCGCGCGATCCACGACGACGTCAGTGACACCCACTCGGTCAGCGAGTAGCCGAACGGTTCGTTCATCGGTTCGAAGTACACGTGCGGGTTCCGCCGGTACGCCTGCACCACCGTGTCCCACATCGCCGCGTACGCCGCCGGGTCGTCGACCCGCCCGTCCTTGGCGTTGTCGGCCTCCCAGTAGCTGAGGATGACCTTGAAACCGCCGGCCGTCGCCGCGTCGATCGCCGCGCGGTACGAGCGCCACCAGTCGGTGCCGACACTCGACGGGTTGATCGGGAGCCGGATCGTGTTCGCCTTCAACTCCTTGCGGAACTCCCCCACGATCCCGACGGCCTTGCGGTACGTCGTCGCGTAGTCGTCCGCCGTACTGAGTCCGGACGGAACGACCTCGTCGTCGGCGTAGTTGTCGCGCGGGTCGGCCCAGTTGACGCCACGGAAATCGTTCGTGCGCGGAGGACCCGCGGCGGCGCCGCCGGGCACCGCTGCGGACAGCGCGAAGAGGCACAGCAGGACGGCGAGGAGACTGCGGACGGTT
The DNA here is from genome assembly GCF_004331375.1 of Kribbella speibonae. Classification (NCBI taxonomy): domain Bacteria; kingdom Bacillati; phylum Actinomycetota; class Actinomycetes; order Propionibacteriales; family Kribbellaceae; genus Kribbella; species Kribbella speibonae. The sequence goes on from NZ_SJKC01000008.1 coordinate 294,120, forward strand.
GATCTCACCCCGCGATGTTTACGTAAACAGACTGATCGGTCAAGAGGTCGGCACGAGTTCCAGCCGGAGCCAGCGGGCGAGGTCCCGGATCTCGCGGTGGACGGCGGCCGTGAGGGTCTTGGAGAACGGCTCGTCCTCGTGGATCGCGGTGACCCGGAAGACGCCGGCCTTGCGGTCCGACATCGCGTCGAGCTTCCCGACCAGGCGGTCGTTGTGCAGGATCGGCAGCGCGAAGTACCCCCACTTGCGCTTCGCGACCGGTTTGTACATCTCCAGCTGGTAGTCGAAGTCGAAGATCTCCAGCAGCCGTTTCCGGTCGTACACCAAGCGGTCCAGCGGCGAGACGATCGCCGTCCGTCCGGTGAACGGCCGGTCGAGCAGCTCAGGATCGATCCGCCATTCGCCGCGGACGCCGTCCACGACGGCCCGCTCCCCCGCCTCGCCGGCGTCGAGCGGCTCACCCGGGCACGCCGGGCCCTTCGCCCGCAGCAGACCCATGGACCGCAGCCGCTGCTCGTCCCGCATCCGGGCCGCCTTCGCGATCGGCACCGGCGGATCGTCGGGGTAGACCCGAGAGGCCAGGTCCCACAGGCGGTCCCGGCCGTCGCGGCCCGCGATCGCCACCTCGCCGCGCTGCATCATGAATTCCAGCAGCTGCGACACGTTCCGGTTGTTGGTCCAGCCGCTCGACCTCCACGGCCGAACGCACGTGTCCGGCAGCTCCCGCATCACCAGCGGACCGTCCTGCCGCAACCGCTCGAGGATGTCGAGACGGCAGCCCTCGTTCGCCAGCACCCAGTCCCGCCGGTACTCCTGCCAATCGAGCGGCTCCCCGTCGCTCGGCCACGCCGCCATCTCGGCCCGGAACAGCGCCAGCGTCTCCGGCAGGCGCACGAACCCGCGCAGTTCCAGCAGCTCCAGCGAGGCCAGCGCGTCGGCCAGCTCGGCCGGGTCGTACGACGAACCGAGCCGGCTCCAGGCCACCAGATCGGCGTTCGGTGCGACGTACGCCGTCTGATCGAGCTGCAGCACGTTCAGACCGCGGACGACCTCGAACAGGTCCGCCGGCCGCTCGCTGGTCAGCAGTTGCGCGCGCACGGCCAGCCGCCGCGCATCGCGCTTCGACAGTTGATGAACGGTCACGATTCGAGGCTAGGCCATAGCGCGGACAGTATCCTGAGAGAGAATCTGGGGTGTAGCCGAGCAGGTGGGGACCTGGTGCTCGGAGTTTCAGGGGGTCATCGTGGCGGTACGTGGTCGGGTACTCATACCGTGTGCAGGAATTCTGCTGGCGTCGGCGGTCGTCGCCGGTTGTTCGGTCGCCGAAGGGTCGAGTCCGCCGCCCACGGTGCAGCCGACGCCATCGATCGTCGTACCGCGCTCGACGACGGCGCTCAAACCCGCGACCGACTGCACGGGCTCGACGCAGCAGCTGCCGACGGAGTCCGAGACCGGCGGCGTGCAGCTGACCCTCAGCACCGACCCGAGCCGTACGTCGTTGCTCCTGAAGAACACCGGCAGCCTGTCGGTCGTCGTCATCCCGGACGCGAGCTTCACCAGCCGCCTGGTGGCGGCGCCGTACGCCAACCCGCAGGACCAGGCGTCGCGGGCCGCGTTGATCGCCGTCAACAACAGCGGCGCGAAGATGTCAGACATCCCGCGATACGTGCCGCTGACCCAGGTGATCACCATCCCGCCGCAGTGGGCGGTCTGCGCGCTCACCGACAGCGCCGAAGAGACTGCGTCCGTCCGGTACCTCCAGGACCGGCAGTCCAGCGCGGAGTACTTCGTCACGAAGGCGCTCGCCGACCAACTGACCGTCCGGACCAGCTTGGACAGGGTCCGCCCGGCACTCGTGCGCTGCGCGAAGAGCACCCTGATCGTTCTCGCGAGCCACCCGGAGATGTCGGACATCGAGTTGTACGTCGAGATCCTGAGCCCTCGGTCCTTGTGCCAGGCCGGCTACAAGGCCTTGCTGGGCGGCGATTCGGGTGCGACGGCGCAGCTCGAGGCGGCGGTCATCCAACGGCTCGGCGGCGCTCCTCGGCTGCTCGCCAACAGCCGGCTGTTCAGCATCACCGCGCAGTCCTGATCACAGTCCTCGCCCAGGGTCGGCTCCGGGTCCGGTCAGGGAGAACTCCACTGCCGTGGGCCCGGATGCGACGGCAGACTGGTGTCATACCGTTCGACTCTCGGAGGACATCAGCCATGATCGGCTTCATCATCGCCGGACTCATCATCGGAGCGCTCGCCCGGCTCTTCACCCCCGGCAAGCAGAAGCTCGGCCTGCTCGCCACGCTGCTGCTCGGCCTGGCCGGCTCGGTGATCGGCGGGACGATCGCGAGCCTCCTCGGCACCGGCGGCATCTTCGAGCTCAACGTGCTCGGCTTCATCGTCGCGGTGATCTCGTCGGTGATGCTCGTCGGCACCGCCGAGTCGCTCGCCGCCCGCAACAAGAAGACCGTCACCCGCTGACCACAAGACCCGTAGGGCGCTGGTCTAGCCGTCCTCGTTGATCGCCATCGCCGGCCGTGGCTCGCGGCCCGGCGGCTGTGGCGGCCGGGGCAGCAACGGCCGGCGCTTCTCCAGTGTCCGGACCACCGGCTGCTTCGCGGTGACCGTCAGCTCCTCGCCGGCGTGCCGGATCGTCATCGACGCGTCCGGCCCGTCGTGCACCGAGTACTTCACCGCCACCGGATCGATCTCCACCTTCAGCCGCACGCCGCGCCAGTGGATCGTGAAGCTCAGCCCGGCCAGGCCGATCGGCAGCGCCGGATCGAACGACAGACTGCCGTCCCGCTCGCGCAACCCTCCGAACCCCGCCACCAGCGCGCTCCACGCACCGCCGAGCGACGCCATGTGCAGGCCGTCGCCGGTGTTGTGGTGCAGGTTGCGCATGTCGATCAGCGCGGCCTCGTACGCGTAGTCGTAGGCCAGATCCAGATGCCCGACCTCGGCCGCCATCACGGCCTGCACGCAGGCCGACAACGACGAGTCCCGCACCGTCAGCCGCTCGTAGTAGTCGAAGTTCCGCGCCTTCTCCTCGACGGTGAAGGCGTCACCGCACCAGTACGTCGCCAGCATCAGGTCGGCCTGTTTCACCACCTGGGTGCGGTACAACTGGAAGTACGGCGCGTGCAGCAGCAGCGGGTACCTGTCCTTGTAGGCCTCGAAGTCCCACACGGCGTACCCAGTGAAACCTTCGGACTGCGGGTGGACGCCGAGATCCGCGTCGTACGGCACGTAGACGGCGGCCGCCGCGTCCCGCCAGCCCGCCTCCTCCTCGCTGTCGACGCCGAACTCCCGCGCCTTGGCCGGGAACTTCGCCGCGACCTCGGCCGCGGACCGCAGGTTGCGCGCCGCCATCAGGTTGGTGAAAACGTTGTCGTCGGCAACTGCGCTGTACTCGTCCGGGCCGGTCACGCCGGGCAGATGCCAACGGCCCGAGCGATCGTGGTGGCCCAGCGAGATCCACAACCGGGCGGTCTCCACCAGTAGCTCCAGCCCGACCTCGTCGAGGAAGTCCTCGTCGCCGGTGGCCCGGTAGTACCGCATGACGGCTTCGGCGATATCGGCGTTGATGTGGAACGCCGCCGTCCCTGCGGGCCAGTAGCCGGAGCACTCCTGGCCGCGGATGGTCCGCCACGGGAACGCTGCGCCCTTGAACCCGAGCTCCTCGGCCCGTTGCTTGGCCATACGTAGCGTCGAATGTCGCCAGCGCAGCGCGTCGGCGGCCGCGTCCGGCATCGTGTAGGTCAGCACCGGCAGCACGAAGCCCTCGGTGTCCCAGAACGTGTGCCCGTCGTACCCGGCCCCGGTGAGGCCCTTCGACGGGATCGCGCGCCGCTCGGCGCGCGCACCGGCCTGCAGGACGTGGAAGAGCGCGAACCGCACGGCCTGCTGCAGCTCCGGGTGTCCCTGCACCTCGACGTCGGCGCCGTCCCAGAAGTCATCCAGGAACTCGACCTGCTGCTTGGTCAGCCCGTCCCAGCCGGAGAACCGGGCACTCGCGAGCGCGGCCGCGACCTGGTCCCGGATCGCGGTCTCCGATCGCAGGCTGGACCAGCCGTAGGTCAGGTACTTCACCACGCGCAGGCTCTCGCCCGGCTGCAGCTGGCAGATCACGGTGGTCCGCGCCCAGTCCTCGCGGACGTCCTGGTCCATCGCGTACCGGGCCGAGGTGTCCACCTCGTGCGACATCGCCGCGGCCATCAACTGCTGGCTGCGCGTCGTTCGGTGGATCAGGACGGTGCCGTGCTCGCCTCCGTCGTGGCTGACCGGCTTCAACGGGTTGTCGAGGACGGCGGCCACGCGCGGATCGTCGGACAGCTTCGGCTGGGCCTCGTTCGCGACCAGTTCGGACTGGATCACGAAGCGGGCCGGCTGGTCGACGGGCTCCACGACGTACTCGATCGCGGCCACCGCGCGCTGGGTGAGCGACACCAGGCGGCGGCTGCGGACCTTGATCCGCTTGCCGCCGGGTGACGTCCAGTCCACGTCACGTTCGAGGATGCCGGTCCGGAAGTCCAGCGAGCGCTCGTGTTTGGACAGGTAGCCGTAGCGGACGTCGAACGGCGAGTCGTCGACCAGGAGCCGGATCAGCTTGCCGTTGGTGACGTCGACCAGGGTCTGCCCGGACTCCGGGTAGCCGTAGCCGGCCTCGGCGTACGGCAGCGGACGCTGCTCGTAGAACGAGTTCAGGTAGGTGCCGGGAATCGCGTACGGCTCGCCCTCGTCGAGGTTGCCGCGCAGGCCGATGTGGCCGTTGGACAGCGCGAACAGCGACTCCGCCTGGGCCAGCTTGTCCATGGCGAGCCGCGTCTCCCGCAGCCGCCACGGCTCGATCGGGTGGTGGCCTCGGTCGATCATTCAGTTCTCCAGTAGTTCTGCGAGGTCGCGGACCACCACGTCGGCGCCGTGCGACTTCAGCTCGGCGGCCTGGCCGACGCGGTCCACTCCGATCACCTGCCCGAAGCGGCCCGAACGGCCGGCGGACACGCCGGCGAGTGCGTCTTCGTACACCGCCGCCTGCGACGGCTCGAGCCCGAAGCCCTTGGCCGCGGCGAGGAACGTGTCCGGGGCCGGCTTTCCCTTCAGGCCGTCGGTCCGGATCGTCACGCCGTCGACGATCTGCTCGACGTACTGCGCGAGGCCGGTGACGTCCAGCACCTCGCGGGTGTTCGCGCTCGAGGACACCACGGCCCGGCGGAGCCCGGCCTTCTCGGCGGCCTGCAGGTACCGCCGGGAGCCCTCGAACACGTGCACGCCCTCGGTCCGGATCCGTCGCTGCACCGCCTCGTTCTTCCGGTTGCCGAGGCCGTTCACGGTCATCGCGGACGGCGGATCGTCGGGGGTCCCGTCCGGCAGCGTGATGCCGCGCGCGGTCAGGAAGTCGCGGACGCCGTTGGCGCGCGGCTTGCCGTCGACGTACGCGTCGTACTCCCCGCGCGCATCGAACGCCTGGAAGGCGATCCCGTGCTGTGTCGCGTAGTCGCGGAGGAACTCGTCGAACATCTCTTTCCACGCGGCGGCGTGGACGGCAGCGGTATCGGTGAGTACACCGTCCAGGTCGAACAAACAGGCCTGGATCCCCGTAGGTAGTCCCAGCATGGATCCCACAGTAGCGGCCGCTAGGGGGTCAACCGGTCAGGGAGGCCGAAGGCGGGGAAACGGGAGTAGCCGAAGGTCATGATCTCGGTGATCTTCCCGTCGTCCACCCACAGCACGTCCAGCTTGAACGCCCGCCAGACGGTGTCGCCGGGCCGCAGCAGGTACGACGCCGCGGCGGGCAACCGGTTCGCCGACGTCGGCACCAGCCGCCACTCGCCTTCGCGATTCGGGCCGAGGCCACGTTCGAACAGCGGCAGGCACGCGGTGAGGCCGTCGAACGCCAACCGGTCGGGCGGCATCGAGATCCGCAGATCCTCGGCCGCGATCGCGATCGCCGCGGCCGCGTCACACCGCTGGTGCGCGTCGATGAACCGCGCCAGCACCTCGCGCTCCGCAACTGTCGGCTCCGGCGCACTCCAGTCGGTCCGCCGTACCGGCAGCCGCTGCTGCATCGTCACCCGAGCCCGCTGGAGTGCACTGTTCGCCGCGGCGACGCTGGTGTCCAGCAGCCCGGCCGTCTCGGCAGCTGACCAGCCGAGTACGTCGCGGGCGATCAGAGCGGCCCGCTGCCGAGCAGGTAACTCCTGGAGCGCGATCAGGAACGTCAGCTCGATCGTCTCCCGGTCCACGGCCACCACGTCGGGTTGATCGTGGGCCGGAGCGATCTCGTCGAGCAATCGGTCCGGGTACGGCTGTAACCACACCAGGTCTCGCGCGGCCGGCCGACGGACGACGTCCAGGCAGATGTTCGTCGCGATCTTGTAGAGCCAGGCCCGGAAGTACGTGCGCCCGTCGTACGTGTCGCGGGCACGCCACGCCCGCAAGAGCGTGTCCTGCACCGCGTCCTCGGCCTCGTCGTACGACCCGAGCATCCGGTAGCAGTGCACGTGGAGCTCACGCCGGTACTGCCCGGCCAGGGCAGCGAACGCGGCCTCGTCACCCGCGAACGCCGCCTCCTCCAGACCGGTCATGGGGCCTCCCGTCCTGGACTGAGGAGCGCAGGGAGCGAAGCGACCGGAGCGACGAGGGAAGGACGGGAGTTACAGCCCCATGACCCGCCGCGACGGAGTAGTGGCATGAGCACCGTCACGGCCGGTGCCCTACCTCCTGGACCGTCCAGCCGTTGCCGTCGGGATCCTCGAAGGACAGGAAGGTGCTGTAGTCCGAGCGCTCCGGGTGCAGACCGTCCTGCTTGCCCTGGGCGCCGAAGTGGAACGGCTCGCCGACCTCGACGCCGCGCTCGACCAGCTCGGCCCGCGCCGCCTCGATGTCGGTCACCACCAGGTGCGTGCCCTGGTAGGTGCCCGGCGTCGCCGAGGTGACCCCGGTGCCGATGGTGATCGAGCACGCCGACCCGGGCGGAGTGAGCTGCACGACCCGAAAAGAGTCGCCCGCCCGGTGGTCGACGTCCTCGGTGAACCCGAGCTGGTCGGTGTAGAACTTCTTCGCCCGATCCACGTCCGACACCGGCACGATCACGAGCTCGAGTTTCCAGTCCATCTGTGCCATCTTGCGGCCTCCCGCGGTCACCGTCGGTCCAGTCTGGCCGACATCCATGACCGTGTAACGCCGCCCGGGCCGAAAACTCATCGGTCGATCGATGAGATGACCACCAACTGGGTTCCCAGGGGCTCCTCGGTCGCCGTTCGGCGCAGCCGGAACGTCAGCTCGGCGCCGTCCGGATCCAGCAGCCCGATCCGGAACGTCCTGGTGCCACCGCCGCCGGCCGTCGGACCCGAGCCGCCGGGGCCCTGGGTGAAGCTCGCACCCAGGACCTCGACCGCGTCGCCGCCTTCCTCGAGCTGCCAGCGGTAGCCCGTGGTCGGTGACTCCGGCAGGTCGATCCGCACCGGCTCACCCGAGGTGGTGAGCCGGATCGCCGGACGGTGTCCTTCACTCATACCAGTAGTTGTCCTTCAGCGCCGCGTTCGCGCCGATCGACCAGACCTCCATGCTGTTCGGGATCCGCGACACCGCGGCCACCCCGCCGGCGAGCGACGTACTGTTCGCCGGCGCCAGTTCGAACGTCTGCCAGGCCTGGCCGTCGTACCAGAAGGCATCCTGCATCGACCCGTTCGCTCCGACCCACCAGACCTCCATGCTGTTCGCGATCCGGGAGACCGCCGCTACTCCACCTGTCGGCGATGCACTGCCGGCGGGAGCGATCTCGTAGCGCGTCCACTGGCCACCGTCGTACCAGTACGCCGCCTGCAGCGAGCCGTTGCCGCCGACCCACCACAGCTCCATGCTGCCCGGGATCCGCGACACAGCAGCCACACCACCGTCCTTCGACGCACTGCCGGCGGGAGCGATCTCGTAGCGCGTCCACTGACCACCGTCGTACCAGTACGCGCCCTGCACCGAACCGTTGGCACCGACCCACCACAGCTCCATGCTGCCCGGAATCCGCGACACAGCAGCGATCCCACCGTTCAGCGAAGCGCTCCCGGCCGGGGCCAACTCGTAGCGCGACCACTGGCCGCCGTCGTACCAGTACGCCGCCTGCACCGACCCGTCGGCGCCGACCCACCACAGCTCCATGCTGCCGGGGATCCGCGACACCGCAGCCACCCCGCCGCCAAGCGACGCACTACCGGCAGGCGCGATCTCGTACCGCGACCACTGCCCGCCGTCGTACCAGTACGCGCCCTGCAGCGAACCGTTGCCGCCGACCCACCAGACCTCCATGCTCCCGGGGATCCGCGACACCGCAGCGATCCCACCATCAGCAGATGCGCTGCCGGCCGGGGCGAGCTCGAAGTTCTCCCACGGCTTGCTCTCGTACCAGAAGGCGTCCCGGACCGAGCCGCCCGCACCGATCCAGAAGACCTCCATGCTGTTCGGAATCCGCGACACCGCGGTGACGGCACCGGACAGGGACGACGTCTGCGCACCGGTCAGCTCGAACGCCTTCCAGCCGCCCGGCACCTGCACGCCCTCGACGCCGAACATCGGGAACCGGTTCAGCGAGCCGTTCGGGTCGCGGTCGTTGCTCGTGTCGTCGATCCCGCATTCGCCGTACCCGATCCGGAAGAACCCGTTGTCACCCCACTTCGGGCCCTAGGAGTTCTTGGCGATCCAGCACCGATCGCTGTCGTTGTACCCGACGATCTCCACGCAGTGGTAGCCGCCCGATCCGCCTTGGGTGTGGCGGTAGACGCCGGTGTCGCTGGTGTAGCCCCAGAAGTCGTCGTACACCTGGAAGACGGCGCAGACCGGGCCGCGGGTGGCCAGCCACTGCTTGCGCTCGGCCATCGTGCCGAGGACCTTCTGACCGGTCGGCGTGAACAGCCGGCTGTCGCGGTGCGGGTCGAGCCGGCAGCTCGGGCTGCCGTCCGCGCCGAAGGCACTCGCGTACGGGAACAGCGCCTCGTCCGGGACACCGCGCCGCTGTGCCTCGGAGAGCGCGTCGGCAGGCCACCAGCCGTTGCAGCCCGCGCCGTGCGCGGAGCAGAAGTGCAGATCCGCCTCGCTGATGTCGACGATCTCGCCGGTCGCGATCGACACGGTCGACTCGATCGTCGCGCAGACGCAGAACGAGACGCAGGAGCCACAGCCGCCCTGGTCCTTCACCGGCGAGACGTGGTTCCGTCCGCCGACGTCGCGCCAGTCGATGCTCGCGGGCAGGTTGCGGATCGAGGTGGCGACGCGCGGACGGGCGGCGTACTTCGCCAGCTCCGCGCGCGGCACGTCGACGCCGAGCAGCCGCGAGGCCAGCCGCTGTCGCCGCCCCGGCTTGGCCGACGCCGGCTTCCCACGCTCCTGTTCGAGCAGGTCCAGAATCTCGGCGACCGTGTCGAAAGCAGTCATGAATCCCCCTGAGTGTGTGGTGACCGGTGAGTCCGGCCACCACAACGCTCCGTGACGTCAGGGGGTGCGGCAATAGATCTGCCCGCGGTCTGCACGCAAGGGATTCACCCCTTGCACCTCAGTGTCAGCCGGCTGCCTCGAAGATCTGCGCGAACCAGTCGAGCTGGGCGAGCTGCTGGTAGGTCTGGCCGCCCTCGTGGTTGTTGTAGTGGTAGACCTCGATGTCTTTCTGGTCGGACCCGTAGTGGTTGTACGCCGCGAAGACCGTCGACGGCGGGCAGGTGGCGTCCATCAGCGCGACCGAGAACAGCGCCGGCGCCGTGGCCAGCCGGCCGAGGTTGACGCCGTCGAAGTAGCTGAGGGTGTTCAGCGCCGCGTCGACGTCGTGCCGGAACCCCTTCAGGTACCGCGTGATCTCGCCGTACGGGTCCTTGTCGGTGATCTGCAGCGCCCGCTGGAAGTGGCACAGGAACGGTACGTCGGGAGCGCAGCCGAGCAGCTCGATCCCCGCGATCGGGGCGAGACCGGCCGCAGCGATCGAGATACCGCCGCCCTGGCTCCCACCGGTGACGATCACCTGGTTCGGATCCACGAACGGCGACGTCAGTGCCGCCTCGAGGGCCCGCACGGCGTCGATGTACACGCGGCGGTAGTAGTACGTCTCGGGGTCGGTGATACCCGCGGTCATGAAGCCCGGCGTGTGGTTGAGACCGGCGTACGGCGTGTCGTCCGGCGTACCGTCGAGGCCGCCGGAGCTGTAGCCCTGGCCGCGGGTGTCCATCACGAAGTGCGCGTAACCGGCCTGGGCCCACAACGTAGTCGCGTGCGGGAAGCCGCGACCGCCGGAGTACCCGTGGTACTGCACCACGGTCGGCAGCGGGCCGTCCGTACCGGCCGGGACATGCAGCCAGCCCTTCACAGGCGAGCCGCCGAAGCCGGCGTACGTGACGTCGTAGGTGTCGATCACCGCGAGCTTGTTGTCGATCGGGGTGAACACGGCGGACAGGTCGTCGGTGCGCGCCTTCTCGATGGAGCGGCGCCAGAAGTCGACCAGGTCGGCGGGAGCGGCCACGTCGGGCCGGTACTCGCGGAGCTTGTCGAGGGAAAGGTCGAACATGGCCATAAGCGCCAAACCTACGCCCACGCGGCGGCCGCCGGTCAGCGGTGTCCAGATCCGGTCGGGCGCCGAACCCTTGACGGGGTATTCCACTTGTGGTGTCCTCACGGGTATTCCACTTGTGTCATACCGTGTCATCCAGGGCCGGAGGCAATCATGAAGCTCGAGCACATCCTTCTCGGCGTGCTGCTGATGCGCCCCAGCACCGGGTACGACCTCAAGCGCTACATGGACGCCCGCGGGACGTTCCTGCGCCCCAACACCCAGATGAGCCAGGTCTACCGCTGCCTGTCCTCGATGGAGGAGCGCGGCTGGGTCTGGCACACCGTCGAGCCACGGCCGGGTGCTCAGGACGCCAAGACCTACCGGGTCACCGACGAAGGGATCACGGTGTTCATGGACTGGCTCACGGCACCGTACTCCCCGACCACGATCTACACCCGGGATCCCGGGTTCTACGGACGGCTCGCGTTCTGCGGGTTCCTCCAGCCCGACCAGGTGATCGAGCTGCTCGATCGGGAGATCCTCGCCCGGCAGCTGCAGATCAAGCGCTACCGCGACCGCGACCGCTCGGTTCCGGAGGAGCCGCAGCTGCCGTTCGACGCGGAGCTCCAGTCCTTGGTCGAGGAGCGGTCGCACGAGCTCGGTTCGCTCTACATGGACCAGCACGTCGCCTGGTGCATCGAGCTCCGCGAAGAGCTGCAGAGTCGCAGCTCCCAGCGGCGCATCCGCGCGGTCGACTGACCGCAGGACCACGCTAGTCGCCCCTTCAGGAGCACAGCCATGCCTAATTCCAGGCCCAACGTGCTGTGGATCAGCACGCACGACATCAATCCGCATCTCGGGTGCTACACCGGGATCTGGCCGGGTGCCGAGCAGGCGTCCACGCCGCGTCTCGACGCGCTCGCCGCCGACGGGATGCTGTTCGAGCAGGCCTTCGCCGCCGCCCCGGTGTGCGGTCCCTCCCGGAGTGCGATCGTCACCGGCTGCTTCCCGCCGGCGATCGGCACCATGCACATGCGAACGCGGGCCACTCCCCCGCCGGAGGTCCGCCTGCTGCCCGAGTACTTCCGGGCCGCGGGCTACTGGACCGGCAACACGGCGTTCACCGACTTCCAGGTCGACGTTCCCGAGCCGGTCTACGACGAACTCGGCGACCACGCGCACTGGCGGCTGCGGGACGACCCGGAGCAGCCGTTCTTCATGGCCTTCCACAGCCTGATCACGCACGAGTCGCAGCTCTACCTGGACGACGACGAGTTCGCCCGCAAGACCGCCGACGCGCAGCGGGTCGAGAAGGCCGACGTACCGCCGTACCACCCGGACACCGAGGTGTACCGGACGTCGTGGCGCCGCTACCTCGAACTGATCAGCCAGATGGACCACTGGGTCGGCACGATCCTCGACCAGCTCGAGGAGGACGGGCTCGCGGACACCACGATCGTCGTGTTCTGGAGCGACCACGGACTCGGGATGCCACGCGGCAAGCGGTGGGCGACGGAGCTCGGGTTCCGCGAGCCGTTGATCATCCGGTGGCCGGGGAAGGTCGCCGCCGGGTCGAGGTACGCCGAACCGGTCGGGCTGATGGATCTCGCGCCGACGATGCTGTCGATGTGCGGCCTCGACGTTCCTGAGCACATGCACGGCGAGGTCCTGTTCGAGCGGCGCAGTGAGTACGTCGTGAGCGCCCGGGACCGGATGGGTGAGGCCGAGGACACCTCCCGCTCGATCCGCGACCGCCGGTTCCGCTACACCCGCCATCTGCATCCGGACCGTTCGCCGATGGGCCACACCGAGTACCCGGACAACCTGTGGACCTGGAAGGAACTCCGCCGGCTGTTCGCCCAGGAAGCCCAGCAACAGCTGGCGTTCGGCGAACCGCCGTCGATCCTCACCGACCTGCAACGCACGATCGTTGCCGCCAGCAAACGTGCTCCTGAGGAGCTCTACGACATCGACGCCGATCCGCACGAGGAGCACAACCTCGCCGGCCGGCCGGAGTACGCCGACGTACAGCAGCGGCTCGCCGACGCACTGGACTCCTGGCTGGAGCGGACCGGCGACCTCGGCCGAAGACCCGAGCAGGACCTGCTGGCCGAGTGGCATCCGGACGGGCAACGCCCGCAGACCGCCGAGCCCGAGGTCGCGAGCAGTGACGGCCTGGTGGCGATCACCTGCTCGACGGACGGCTCGCTCATCGGCTGGACCACCGACCCCCCGACGGCTCAGCGCCGCCGCTGGCAGCTCTACACCGCCCCGTTCACCCCATCCGCACCGATCTGGGTCAAGACCTGGCGGCTCGGCTTCCAGCCCTGCGCAGACGTCCCGATCGCACGTTGAATCGCACGTAAGGAGCCGATCATGCTCATCCGTCGCTGCAGCGCCCTCCTGGCCGCTGCCGCTCTCGTCGTCGGTGCCGGCGCTTGCTCGGGCGCGGGCGCCAGCTCGTCCGCGGCCAAAACGCTCACCATCGCCGCGGTCCTGGACAACAACTCCTTCGACCCCACCCAGCTGAACATCGGCAACCAGATGCAGTACTGGTCACCGGTCTTCGACACGCTGCTGACCCGCGACAAGACCAACAAACTGCTGCCGTGGCTCGCGACGTCCTGGGCGTACGACGCGAAGCGCACGACGCTGAACCTCAAGCTGAAGAGCGGGGTGAAGTTCACCGACGGTACGCCGTTCGACGCGACCGCGGTGAAGGACAACCTGGTCAACCTGGGCGCCGGGACCGGTCAGAACTCGTACATGAGCCGGTCGATCGCGACGTACCAGATCGTCAGCGCGACCGAGCTCAACCTGAAACTGAAGTCGCCGGATCCCGGGCTGATCGACTACCTGGCCAGCGTCGGCGGCGCGATGGCCAGCCCGAAGTCGCTGAAGGCGAAGGACGTCGCGACCACACCAGTCGGCAGCGGACCGTACGTGCTGGACAAGACCGGGACCGTTGTCGGCAGCACCTACACCTACAAGCGGAATCCGGACTACTGGAACACCGCCGCGTTCCCGTACGACAAGATCGTGATCAAGCCGATGACCGACCTGACCGCCCGGCTGAACGCGATCAAGTCCGGACAGGTGAACGGCGCGCTCACCGACACCAACTCCCTCGCCGACGCCCAGCGCAGTGGCCTGACGGCCAACACCACCCCGGTGAACTGGAACGGCCTGCTGCTGATGGACCGCGACGGCAAGCTCGTCCCGGCGCTGAAGGATGTGCGGGTCCGCAAGGCGATCAACTTCGCCTTCGACCGGGAGGCGATCCTGAAGAACGTCTCGCACGGCCAGGGCGCGCTGACGACCCAGATCTTCAACACCGCCGGCGACGGGTACGACAAGGCGCTCGACAGCACCTACAACTACGACCCGGCGAAGGCCAAGCAGTTGCTCGCGGAGGCCGGCTACGCGGACGGGTTCGCGATCACGATGCCGGAGTCGCCCGGGTTCGCGCAGTACAACGCGATCATCGAGCAGCAGCTCGGCGCGGTCGGCATCAAGGTCAAGTGGGTGAAGGTTCCGGCCAACGCGGTCATCCCGGAGATCCTGTCCGGCAAGTACCCGGTCGCCTTCATGACGCTGGGCAGTCAGTCGGCATGGCAGGACATCCAGAAGGCGGTCACGCGCAAGTCGCCGTGGAACCCGCTCAAGGCCGGCGACCCGCAGCTCGACAAGCTGCTGGCCACCGCCCAGAACGCACCGGCCGCGCAGTTGCCGACAGCGATGAAGGCGGTCAGCAAGTGGCTGGTCGACAACGCCTGGTTCGACCCGTGGTACCGCGAGAACAGCGTCTACCTGAGCGATGCGAAGACCGCGGTCGCCATGCAGGCCTACAACGTGGCGCCCGCCATCAGCTCGTTCTCCCCGAAGGAGTGACGGCATGTTTCGATTCATCGGACGCCGGCTGATCGCCTGTGCGGTCCTGGTCGTCGTGATCGCCGGAATCACGTTCCTGCTCGCCTTCTCCGGTACGAGCAACGTCGCCCGCAACCTGCTCGGCGAGAGCGCCACGCCGGACCAGCTGGCCGCCAAGAACGCTGAGCTCGGCCTGGACAAGCCCTTGCTCGCCCAGCTCGGGACGTGGGCCCAGAACGCGTTGCACGGCGACCTGGGCATCTCCTGGTTCACCAACGAGCCAGTGTCACAAGCGATCGCGAACCGGCTGCCCGTGACGTTGTCGATGGTAGTCCTGGCAGTGGCTCTCACCGCACTGATCAGTGTTGGGCTCGGTGTGGCCGCCGCTGTGCGTGGCGGCTGGTTGGACCGGGTCATCCAGGTGCTGAGCGTCGCCGGGTTCGCACTGCCGAACTTCTGGGTCGCACTGGTCCTCGTCGTGTTCTTCTCGGTCACGCTCGGAGTGCTGCCGGCAACTGGCTACGTACGGCTCTCGGAGTCACCTGGCAGTTGGGCCGCAGCCCTCGTACTGCCGGTGGCGTCCCTGGTGATCGGGAGTACGGCGTCCGCGGCGCAGCAGGTCCGCGGTGCGGTGATCGACGTACTGCGTCAGGACTTCGTCCGCACTTTGCGGGCCCGGGGCATCAGTCCGCGGTCCGTCCTGTTCCGGCACGCACTGCGGAACGCCGCGATCCCCGCGTTGACCGTGCTGTCCCTGCAGTTCATCGCCTTGCTCGGCGGTGCCGTGGTGATCGAGAAGGTGTTCGCCATCCCGGGCCTCGGCACCCTGACCATCAACGCGGCGCTGCAAGGCGACGTACCGGTCCTGATGGGCGTCGTGGTGACGCTGGTCGTCCTGGTCGTCATCGTCAACCTGGTCATCGACGTCGTCAGCGGCTGGGTCAACCCCAAGGTGCGTGTCCAATGACAGTACGCAAGGTGTTCCGCAACCCGCTTGCGGTCGCGGCGCTGGTGATTCTGGTGGTCATCGTGCTGGCGAGTGTCTTCGCGCCGCTGGTCGCGCCGCACAGCCCGACCGCGCTGCGGCTCGACAAGATCAACGCCGGCCCGGGCAGCGGCTACCTGCTCGGTGGTGACGGCGCCGGCCGGGACATCTTCAGCCGGCTGCTGTACGCCGGCCGCAACACTCTGACCGGCGCCGTGATCGCTCTCTCGGTGGCACTGCTGCTCGGAGTGGTCTCCGGTCTGCTCAGCGGGTACTACGGCGGTCTGCTCGACGGCGTCCTCGGCTGGGGCGCCAACCTGCTGATGGCGCTGCCGACGATGATCGTGCTGCTCGCGCTGTTCCAGGCGCTCGGCTCGTCGATCTACCTGGCCATGGTCGCGTTCGGCGTGATGCTGTCCCCCGGTTTCCACCGCCTGGTGCGAAGTCAGGTGATGGCGGTCAAACACGAGTTGTACGTCGACGCCGCCCGCGTGTCGGGGCTGAGTGATCCCCGGATCATCGGCCGCCACGTGCTGCTGGTGGTCCGCGCGCCGATCGTCATCCAGGCCGCGGTCGTGGCCGGTATCGCGATCGTCGTCCAGTCCGGGCTGGAGTTCCTCGGCCTCGGCGATCCGGGGACGCCGACCTGGGGCGGCATGCTGCAGGACGCGTTCACGAACATCTACACGTCGCGGGTCGCGATCTGGTGGCCGGGTCTGACGATCGCGCTCACCGTCGCCGCGCTCGTCCTGCTGGGCAACGCGATCCGGGATGTCATCCAGCGCACCGAGCGGCCCCGCAAGCCACCGAAACCGCCCGCACTCGTCCCAGCGACCCCGGACACCGACGACCTCCCTCTCCTCCGCATCACGAACCTGTCGGTCGGGTACCCGATCGGCGATGACTACCGAGAGGTCGTGCACGGCGTCGACCTCGACGTCCGCCAGGGAGAGGTCATGGGCCTGGTCGGCGAGTCCGGTTCCGGAAAGACGCAGACCGCCTTCTCGGTCCTCGGCCTGCTGCCGCCCGGTGGAACGTTGCTGGGAAACAGCAGCATCGTCTTCGACGGTCGCGAACTGTCCCGGCTTCCGGACGGTGAGCGGCGCGTGCTGCGCGGCCGGCGGATCGGGTACATCCCGCAGGAGCCGATGTCGAACCTCGACCCGTGTTTCCGGGTCGGTGAACAGCTGGTCGAACCGTTGCGCGCGGTCAGCGGTCTGTCCAAGCAGGCGGCAGTCGCGGAGGCGTTGCACCTGCTGGAGCGGGTCGGGATCCCGGACCCCCGGCGTACGTTCGCCGCCTACCCGCACGAGATCTCCGGCGGTATGGCGCAGCGCGTGCTGATCGCCGGCGCGGTGTCGGGCAAGCCGGACCTGCTGATCGCGGACGAGCCGACGACGGCGCTCGACGTGACGGTGCAGGCCGACGTCCTCGAGCTGCTCCGGGGACTGCAGACCGAGTTCGGGATGGCGATGTTGCTGGTCACGCACAACTTCGGGGTGGTCGCGGACATCTGCGACCGGGTGGCCGTGATGCAGGACGGACGGATCGTCGAGGTCAACGACGTCCGGCCGTTGTTCGCGCGTCCACAGCACCCGTACACGCAGACGTTGCTCGGCTCGACGCTCGAGGACAGCGCGCCGCGCACCCGCCTGGAGGTGAACCATGCTTGAAGCACGCAACATCGTGGTGGAGTACGCCGGCCGCGGCTGGCGGTCGAAGGGTTTCCGGGCCCTGCAGGACGTGTCCTTCGACATCAAGCCGCACGAGACCCTCGGCCTGGTCGGCGAGTCCGGCTCCGGGAAGACCACGATCGGACGGGCGATCCTCGGCCTGGTGCCGGTCAGTTCGGGGTCGATCCGGTTCGACGGGCAAGAGCTGGCCGGAATGGCGCGCCGGGAGCGCCGGCGGTTGAGCGACGACATCCAAGTGGTCTTCCAGGACCCGTACAGCTCGCTCAATCCGTCGATGACCGTCGAGGACATCCTGGTCGAGCCACTCGTCGCCCGACGTACCGGCGATCGTCGTGAGGCGACCGAACGGGTCCGCACCTTGCTCGACCAGGTCGGCCTGCCGCAGGACGCCGTACACCGGTTGCCGCGGGAGTTCTCCGGCGGTCAGCGGCAGCGGATCGCGATCGCCCGGGCGCTCGCGCTGCGACCGAAGCTGATCGTCTGCGACGAGCCGGTGTCCGCGCTGGACCTGTCCACGCAGGCGCGGGTCCTCGACCTGTTCATCTCGATCCAGGAGGAGACCGGCGTGGCCTATCTCTTCATCTCGCACGATCTCGCGGTCGTCCGGCACATCAGCCACCGCGTCGCGGTCCTGTATCGCGGCGACATCGTCGAGTACGGCGACGCGCTCGACGTCACCGAGCGGCCCGAGCATCCGTACACGAAACGGCTGTTGATGGCCGCACCCCTTCCCGATCCCGACCGCCAGGCAGCGCGCCGTCAGGAACGCCGCGAACTGCTGGCGAGTGAGGCGATGGCATGAAACGCGCTGTGATGGTCATGTACGACTCGCTCAACCGGCGGATGCTGCCGCCGTACGGCGCGGACGGGGTGCATGCACCGAACTTCAGCCGGCTGGCCGAGCGGACCACGCTGTTCGAGAACTGCTACGCCGGGAGCATGCCGTGCATGCCGGCGCGGCGTGAACTGCACACCGGCCGGTACAACTTCCTGCATCGCTCGTGGGGTCCGCTGGAGCCGTTCGACGACTCGATGCCGGAGCTGTTGCGGAACAGCGGCGTACACACGCATCTGGCGACCGATCACCAGCACTACTGGGAGGACGGCGGGGCGACGTACCACAACCGCTACTCGACGTACGAGTTCTTCCGGGGTCAGGAGGGTGACCGGTGGAAGGGACACGTCCGTGAGCCCGAGGTGCCGGAGACGCTGAACGCGACGACGTTCCTCAGCCGGCAGGACTGGGTGAACCGGCAGTACCTGCAGGACGAGGCGCGGCACCCGCAGACGCTGACGTTCGACGCGGGGGTCGAGTTCATCGAGACCAACGTTGCCGAGGACAACTGGTTCGTACAGATCGAGACGTTCGACCCGCACGAGCCGTTCTTCAGCTACGACGAGTACCGGCGGTTGCTGGGGGTCGACACCGAGGCGCCGGTGTTCGACTGGCCGTCGTACCGGCGGGTGGTCGAGTCGCCGGACGAGGTGGATCGGGCGCGCGGTGAGTACCTGTCGCTGCTGGCGATGTGCGACCGCTCGCTCGGTCGGGTCCTCGATCTCTTCGACCGGCACGGGCTGTGGGACGACACGATGCTGATCGTGTGCACCGACCACGGGTTCCTGCTCGGTGAGCGCGGGTGGTGGGGCAAGAGCGTGCAGCCGTGGTTCGACGAGACGATCCACACGCCGTTGTTCGTGTGGGATCCGCGGGAGCGGGAGGCAGGTGTACGACGCGACGCGCTGGTGCAGACGATCGATATCGCGCCGACGCTGCTCGACTACTTCGCCGTCGAGGTACCTGCCGACGTGCAAGGCGTCGGGCTGTTCAGCGGTCTACGGGAGGGGGCGTTGTTCGGAGCCCACGGCGGCCACGTGAACGTGACAGACGGCCGCTACGTCTACATGCGCGCGTGCGCGGACCCGTCCAACTCTCCCCTCTACAACTACACGCTCATGCCCACCCACATGCGCGCCCGTTTCAGCCCCGCCGAGCTAGGTGACGCCGAACTGGTCCCGGCCTTCACCTTCACAAAGGGCACCCGACTACTGAGAACCCAGGGCCAGTCGATCGGGAACCCCTGGTGGCACGGTTCGCTCCTCTTCGACCTGGAGAACGACCCGCACCAACAGAACCCGCTACAGGACGAGGAACTGGAGCTACAACTGGCGGGCTTGATGGTCGACCTCATGCGCGCCAACGACGCCCCACCCGAACAGTACGAACGCCTCGGACTACCCGCGACAGGGCCTGTGCTCAGCGAGCACCTGCTGGTCAAGGCACAGTGGGAGCAAGCGCAGCGAGCGCTCCAGCCGGCGGCACGTCGTGCGGATCTGGAACTGGACAGTCCGGTGCGAACACTCAGCCTCGCCGACGTGCTGGACCGGTGCCCGGGCGCGTTGCCGGGCCACCTGCGCGCTGGGTTGGAGGGGATGCGCATGCTCAACCCGGCTGCCCCGCTGCTCGAGGTGTTCGCCGCGCATCCCGGCGTCACCGTTGAAATGATGTACGAGATCGATCAGACGCTCCGAGAGGTGAGTTGATGTCCCGTCCCAACATCGTCTTCGTCATGTCCGACGACCACGCCGCGCACGCCATCTCGGCGTACGGGAGCACGGTGAACAGCACCCCGCACCTGGACCGGCTGGCGCAGGACGGGGTGCGGATGGACGCGACGTACTGCACGAACTCGATCTGTTCGCCGTCGCGGGCCTCGATCCTGACCGGGACGTACAGCCACGTGAACGGGGTCGCGTCGATCTTCACCGAGATCGACTACCGCGTACCGACGTTCGCCGAGGTGCTGAAGGACGCCGGCTACCAGACCGCGCTGTTCGGCAAGTGGCACCTGGGTGAGCGGCCGGAGTCCGCGCCGCGGCACTTCGACGCCTGGCGGGTGTTCCCCGGGCAGGGTGAGTACGTCGACCCGCTGATGCTCGGCCCGGACGGTGCCGAGACGGTGCCCGGGTACGCGACGGACATCGTCACTGATCAGAGCATCGACTGGATCCGGCAGCGGGACCCGGAGCAGCCGTTCCTGCTGCTGGTGCACCACAAGGCACCGCACCGGCCGTGGGTGCCCGACGAGAAGCACAAGCACCTGTATCCGATCGGTTCGATCCCGGAGCCGAGCACGCTGTTCGACGACCACAGCACGCGGAGCCAGGCGGTGCGTGGCGTGCGCATGTCCGTCGCGGACGACCTGGGCGCGGACGAGCTCGGTGAGGAGCTTCCGGACGAGCTCCGCGGCCCGGAGAACCGGGAGGCGCGGATGCGGTGGAAGTACCAGCGCTACCTCCGCGACTACCTGCAGTGCGTCCAGTCGATTGACGACAACGTCGGCAGATTGCTGGACACTCTGGAGGAGGAAGGATTGAGTGAGAACACCGTCGTCGTCTACACGTCCGACCAGGGGTTCTTCCTCGGCGACCACGGGTGGTTCGACAAGCGGCTGATGTTCGACGAGTCGCTGCAGATGCCGATGATGATGCGCTGGCCGTCGGTGATCCCAGCCGGCAGTACCTGCGACGCGATGATCACCAACGTGGACTTCGCGGCGACGTTCCTCGACATGGCCGGCCTGTCCATGCCGACCTCACAGGGCCGGAGCTTCCTGCCACTCCTCCGCGGCGAAGAGGTGCCGGACTGGCCGGAGGCCGTCTACTACCGCTACTGGGAACACGACGACCCGATCCACCACGCCCCGGCGCACTACGGCATCAGAACCAAGGCCTACAAGCTCATCCACTACTACGGCGCGGGCCTCGGCGTACCGGGGTCGTCGGAGCGGCTGTTCGAGTCCGAGTGGGAGCTGTACGACCTGCACAAGGACCCGGAGGAGCTGGTCAACGTCGCCGACGACCCGGCGTACGCCGCAACCCGCGCCGAGCTGACCGCCCAACTGGCCCAGCTGCAAGCCCACTACGCGGACCTCCCGTACGACGGCCCGTCAACAGAGGCACCGAAGTGGTCCTGGGCCGACGAGAAGTCCCTGCAGCAGGTAGCCGAGTACACCAAGCGCTTGTCGCAGGATGTGTAGCTCAGCGCGGCAGGGTGAGGCCGAAGCCGGGCTCTTCGGGCAGTACGACGTGGCCGTCGTCGAGGGTGTAGTAGTTGGGGCCGGGGACGCCTTCGATGATGGGGGTGTTGCCGAGGCCTGCTGCCAGGTGGGCGGCGTAGAGGGTCTTGAGGGGGTGGCCCCAGGCGTGGGGTGAGGCTTCCGCCTTCAGGAGTGGCATGGTGCGGCGCCAGGCGGTGAGGCCGTGGCCGGTGACGTCCATCAGGGCCACGTCGACGAGGCCTTCCCTGGCCAGTTCCAGGACGTGTTCCACGTTCGGGTCGTACTCGCCGTCGGCCACCTTGGGGCGGGTCGGGAGGGTCTGCAGGTGCTCGTGGAGAGCCTCCAGGTCGGGGCGGCGTTCGGCGAACGGTTCCTCGATCCAGTACAGGCCGCAGTCCGCGACGCCGTCCAGGTACTCGAAGAGCCCGTTGAGGGTGAAGCCGTCGTTGCCGTCGACAAGGATCCCGGCGTCCGGGTACAGCTCCCGGACCAGCCGGGTGACCTCGATGTCGCGCTGCAGCCCGGCGCGGGTGTCCATCCACCGGTGGCCGCGGCCGATCTTCAGTTTGAAGTCGCGGAACCCGAACGCGTGGTCCTGCGCGAGATTGGCCCGGATCGCGTCCATCCCGCCGTCGAGGTCGTCGAAGTAGATGCCGCCGGTGTAGCAACGCACCCGCGGCGAGCCGGCCCGGATCCTCGACTTGTCGAGCAGCGCGTACACCGGGACGTCGAGGATCCGCGCCGCCAGATCGTGCAGCGGGTAGTCGAGGAACTCCGCCGCCGGGTCGAGCACACCGCGGTCCGGATCGATCAGCTCGGCCAGCGAGCGACCGAGCAGCACACCGGGATCGGCGTCGTACAGCGGAAGCCCCCAGCCGGTCGCGCCGCGGTCGGTCTCGACGACGTAGACCGTGGAGCTGCCGCCGTTCCCATGGCTCCCGAGGAACGCGTTGCGGCCGATCGTGCGCAGGTACTCGTAACGGATCTCGGTGGTCGTGACGGAGCTGATGACGTGCCTGGCGAGGGTCATCGTTCAACGATAGACAGAAACCAGCTTCCGGAACGCGGCCGGGTTGCTGAGTACGTCGGTGTTGTCCACGGACTGGTCAATCGAACCAATCAGCCCGTAGCTCTTCAGCTGTGGATCAGACACGGTCGCCAGGCAGGCGTCCGCGAACCGCTCGGCTCCGAGCACCTGCGCGGGCCGGTCGAAGTACGGCCGCGGCGCCGGGTCGAGCTCGTCGGTGATCCCGAGGGCGTTGTGACGACGGGCGACCAGCTCGTACGCCGTGACGAGCGCCTGCTCGCGATCGGCGTACGACTCGGCTGCCACCGCGCCGGCCAGCGCCACGTCGAGCCCGTCCGAGTGGCCGAGGCGAGCGAACGCCGTACCGAGCCACTTGCTGTACGGCGCATAGGTCCGCGCCTGCAGCAACGCCAGCCGCATCAGGTCCCGCACCAACCGGGCAGCAACGACCTGTGACCCGAGCTCGTCGCCCACCTCGTGCGTGCGCTGGACGAACGCCTCCTCCTGCGCGATCCGCGACCACTGGCAGGCGAGCGTCCACCGCCAGATCTGGTCCGGGTACCAGGCCAGTGCGTTACGCACTGGTGCCAGCCGCCCGTCGTCGGCGTACACCCGGCCCGCCACGACGCCCAGGAGCTGCTGCTGCGGCGTAACCAGCCAGTCGTCGATCCCGATCCCTTGCGACGCGTCAAAGCCCAACTGCCCCCGCAGCCAGTCCCCCACCGTCGTGACCGTCACGTGGTGCCGCGGCTCGTAGCTGTCCCACCCGAAGCGCACCGGGTACCCGGCGTACTCGTCCGGCAGCCCGTCGTCGACCGCCTTCCGCACCCGCTCGACCTCGCCGGCGTCGACCAGTACGACGACACGCGGTCCCCACCCGTGGTCCATCGACCGCTCGGTGTCGTACCCGAGCACATCCGAGCCCCACCCGAGCAGACCGGCCGCGTAGTCGATCTCCCCGACCAGTGGTGCGATCACCTCGGCGTGAAACCCGCCCGCGACCTCAGCCGCGGGCCTGAACTCAGCGTTCACGACGCAGCACCGCCCACAGACCCCAGCCCGCATGAGACATCACAGCCGACCAGGCCGCGTCGGAGGCGTCCTCCAGCGTCTCCAGCACCGTGGCGATCGGCACGTGATGCGGCGCGTCTTCACCGAGCGCGTTCGACCACACGACCACACCGTCCGCGCTCAGCGTCCGCACGATCTCAGCCGCGAACAGCGGTACGTCGGCCAGCACTACGGCTCGCGCTGATCCGTCGGGCACCGGCAACCGGGATGCGTCGCCCAGTACGCGCCACGGAGCTGTCGACCGGCTCAGCATCGCCCAGGTGAGGTCAAGGCTGACCACCCGCGGCCACACCTGCTGGACGAGTCCTGAGAGCAGACCCGTGCCACACCCGATCTCCAGGCAGAGTCCGGCCGGCCAAGGACCACCACGCTGCAGCGCATCGCCCAACGGCACCGGGCGGTAGCCACCACGCTCGCCTTCCCAGACCGTCGCGAGCTCGGTGTAGCGCCGTACGGTCTCGTCGGCTTGCTCGCGGGACCACGAGGACGGCTGCAGCGCCAGCTGTCGTGACGCCTGCTGGCTTGCCGCCGCCTCAGGCCGGACCGGCTTGCCGGCGTCGGCCGGTATCAGCTGTGGCAGCTGCGTGATCTGACCCACTGGGCCACCTTTCGGTCGTCGGGACTTGTCTAGAGTTGCCCGGGTGAAGCATGTGGTGTGGGACTGGAACGGGACGCTGCTCAATGACAATCACGCCGTACTGGCCGCCGTCAACGCAGTTTGTGCGGGCTTCGGGCGGGCGGAGCTGAGCTGGGGCGAGTGGCAGGCGGCGTATGCGCGGCCGATGCGGCTCTCGTACGAGCAGATCCTGCGACGCACGCTCGACGAGGAGGAGTGGGCACAGGTCGACAAGCTCTACCACGACCAGTACGACGCGCTCCTGGCCACCTGTGCGCTCGCCGCCGATGCCCACGACGTCCTGCGGTCCTGCACCACGAGCGGGCGCACACAGTCGCTGCTGTCCATGTGGTTCCACTCGCGGCTCACGCCCACGGTCGAGCACTACGGCCTCACGCAGTACTTCACCCGGGTCGACGGGCTCCCCGGCGAGGTAGGCGGCGGCTCAAAGGCCGACAGCCTCATCCGTCACCTAGAGGCGCAGCAGCTCGACCCGTCCGACGTCGTACTGATCGGAGACGTCGTCGACGACGCCGACGCTGCTCAGGCAGCCGGCGCCCGCTGCGTACTCGTCACCACCGGCGCCATGACCCTGGAGGCCCTCCAAACCACAGGCGCGCCGGTCACCGCCTCGATCGCGCAGGCGCTGCAGCTACTCGACGCTTGACCCCCAGCTAGGCTGCTCCGCGTGGGGACGGATCAGGTGCTTCGGGGGCGGCAGCGCGAGATCGACGTACTGAGTGGGCTGGTCAGGGAGGCGAAGGCTGGGCGCAGTCAGGTCTTGCTGGTGACGGGCGAGGCAGGGGTTGGCAAGTCGGCTCTGCTGGACGCGCTGGTCGCCGGAGCCGACGGTTGCCGGGTCACCCGAACCGCCGGGGTCGAGTCCGAGATGGAGCTCGCGTACGCCGGTCTGCACCAGTTGTGCCTGCCGTTCCTGGACCACCTCGACCGGCTGCCGGCGCCACAGCGGGAAGCGCTCGGTACGGCGTTCGGCCTGGTGAGCGGCCCGGCCCCGGACAAGTTCCTGATCGGCCTCGCGGTCCTCAACCTGCTCGCCGACGCGGCCGGCGAGCGGCCCGTGCTGTGCGTGGTCGACGATGCGCAGTGGCTGGACCTGATGTCGGCCCGGATCCTCGCGTTCGTCACCCGCAGGCTCGCGGCCGAGTCGGTGGTGATGGTCCTCGCGGTCCGCGACGGCATCGAGCACGCGTTCACCGGCCTCACCGAACTCGAGGTTCGCGGCCTCGACGACAGCGACGCCCGCGCCCTGCTCGACTCGGTACTGCCCGGACCGATCGACCCCCGGGTGCGCGACCGGATCGTGGCCGAGACCCGCGGCAACCCACTCGCCCTGCTGGAGCTCCCGCGCGCCTGGACTGCTGCTGAGCTGGCCGACGGCCTCACCGGGGGCACCCTGACGAGCAGGCTCGAAGACGGTTTCGTACGGCGCCTCGAAGCGCTGCAGCCCGACACCCGGCTGCTCCTGCTGACCGCGGCCGCCGAACCACTCGGCGACCCGACGCTCTTGTGGCGGGCAGCCGAGCAACTCGGGCTCGGTGCGGACCCGGCCGCGGGCGCGATCGAGTCGGGGCTGATCACGTTCGGCCGGCAGATCCGGTTCCGGCACCCGCTGGTTCGCTCAGCCGCGTACCGGACCGCCACGCCGCAGCAACGGCTGACCGTACATCGAGCCCTCGCGGACGCCACGGATCCCGAGACGGACCCGGACCGCCGGGCCTGGCATCGCGCGCAGGCGACCGTGGCTCCGGACGAGGGCGTGGCCGCAGAACTCGAACGGTCCGCGCAGCGCGCCCAAGCACGAGGCGGGTTCTTCGCGGCCGGTATGTTCCTCGAACGCTCGGCCGCGCTGACCATCGACCCGGGTCTCCGAGCCGACCGTGTACTCGCCGCCGCGACAGCGAAGCGCAGTGCCGGTGCTCTCGACGCCGCCCTGGACCTGCTCGGCGCGGCGGCCGCCGGCCCCGCGGACGCCGTACGGGAGGCCGAGGTACTGCGCCTGCGCGGCGAGATCGCCTTCGACCGGGGACATGCGGCCGAGGCGGCCCGAACGCTGGTCGTCGCCGCGAAGCAGCTGGATCCGCTCGACCACGAGCAGGCGCGCGTCGCGTACCTGGAGGCGATGTCGGCGGCGATCTGGGCGAGCGGCCCGGACACACCGGGGATCCTCGCTGAGGCCGCGTCCGCCGCACCCGCACCGGCGCCGTCCGACCCGCCGGGCGACCTGCTCCTGCAGGCGCTCGCACTCCGCTTCACCCACGGGTACGCCGCCGCGGCGACACAGCTCGTCAAAGCCGTCGACCAAGCGCGGCAGAGCGGGAGCGAGGCCGAGGACGTCCGCGGCTGGTTGTGGCTGGCCGGCAACCGAGCCAGTGGCATCGTCGCGATCGACGTGTGGGACCTCGACGCGGCACTCGAACTCGCTGCACGTCACGACCGGATCGCCCGCGATAGCGGTGCGCTCGTCCAGCTGCAGTGGGCGCTGAACTTCCGGGCCAACGTCGTGTCGATGACGGGTGACCTCGCCGCCGCGACGGCGTACGTCGAGGAAGAGCGCCGGATCGCGGGCGCGACCGGGAACCGGGTGCTCGGGATCGGCGCGATGCAGCTGGCCGCTCTGTGCGGGAGCGAGTCCGAGGCGACGACCCTGATCGACGCGATGATCCGCGAGGCGCGCGCTCAGGACCAGGGCCGGATGACCGCGATCGCGACGTACACGAGCGCGCTGCTGAACAACGGCCTCGGCCACTACGAGACGGCCCGGGACGCGGCGCTGCAGGTGTTCGAACAGGACGTCGTCGCGTACGGCGTCCTCGTGATCGGCGAACTGGCCGAGGCCGCCTCACGGACCGGCGACACCAAGCTGGTCGAGACGGCACTGGCCTGGCTGAACGAGCGCGTCGCCGCCACGCCGTCGGACTGGGGCCGTGGGATGGAGGCCCGGGCGCGGGCGCTGCTCGGCGACGACGAGGACGCGTACCGTGCGTCGATCGACCACCTGAACCGGACCGGTCTCCGGATCGAGTCTGCCCGCGGCGAGCTGCTGTACGGCGAATGGCTGCGCCGCGAAGGCCGGCGTCAGGACGCCCGCGCGCACCTCCGCACCGCCCACGAGCAACTGGCTGCGATGGGCGCCGAAGCCTTCGCCGAACGCGCCCGCCGCGAACTGCTCGCCACCGGCGAGACTGTCCGCAAACGCACCCCCGAGACGACCAACGACCTGACCGCGCAGGAGGCCCAGATCGCCGGCCTGGCCCGCGACGGCCTGACCAACCCGGAGATCGCTGCCCAGCTCTTCATCAGCCCTCGCACCGTCGAGTGGCATCTGCGCAAGACGTTCTCGAAACTCGGTATCACCTCGCGCCGCCAGCTCCGTACGGCGATCGCGCGCTGAGCTACTCGCCGACCTTCTTCGAGCGCAGAACGATCTTGGTCTCCGGTGCGGCCTTCGTCCCACCGGCAGGCTCCTGCGACACGACAACCCAGTTCCGGTCGTTGACCAGCAGGCGCCCCTGACCTGTGGCGTCCTCTTCGGTCAGGTAGTAGAACCCCGCCGCCTGCATGGTGTCCTGCGCCAACTGATGGTTCAGGCCCACCACGTTGGGCACGACTCCCATCTGCGGACCGGTCGGAGTCTGGGTGACAGTCGTTGGAGGCGCCGTGGTCGGAGGTCCGCTCGTGGCCGGTCCTCCGCACGCCGTCACCAAAGCGAACGCCGTACCAGCCATGAGCCATGCGCGAGCCACCTCCCACCAATACCCAATCCGCCGAACGACCTAACGGCGTGATCAACTGCACCTGACGCCGAGGAAAGGCCACAACTGATGAGTGAGGTCCTGGAAGGTCGTACCGCCGCCGGCCGCGGTGTACGGGTGCGGTACTCGGTGGACGGCATCGAGGAGATCACCGACCACCCGTCGGCACCGGACCTGCTGCTGCTCCCGGGCCTCGTCGATATCCAGCTCAACGGGTACGGCGGTCTCGACGTCAACGACCCGTCCCGCCCGGCGAGCGAACTACCTGATCTCGTCCGCGCACTGTGGGGCCAGGGGGTGACCACGGTCTACCCGACGATCATCTCCGCCGACGACGCGACCACGACCACGCTCGTCAAACGAGCCGCCGCCGCGCGCGCCACCGATCCCGCCGCGGCCTACGGCGTACCGGGCCTGCACCTGGAGGGTCCGTACATCTCGTCCGCGGAGGGTGCCCGCGGCGCGCACGATCCCGCCGTGATCCGGGACCCGGACCCCGACGAGTTCGACCGCTGGCAGGCCGCGGCCGACGGCACGATCGCGATCATGACCCTGGCCCCCGAACGCCAGGGCGCGATCGACTTCACCCGCCACCTCGCAGCTCACGGCGTACTCCCGTCGGTCGGGCACTCGCTGGCGACCGCCGCCGACGTGCACGGCTTCGCGGCCGCCGGCGGACGGCTCTCGACCCACCTCGGCAATGGGCTGCCCGCTCAGATCGACCGGCACCACAACCCGATCTGGCCCCAACTCGCGGAGGACACGCTGACCGCGGGGCTGATTGCCGACGGCCATCATCTTCCCGCCGACACCTTCGCGGCCCTGGTCCGCGCCAAGGGCCCGGCGCGCTGCGTCCTCACCAGCGACGCCGCCGCACTGGCGGGGTGTGCGCCCGGCGACTACCGGACCGCGGTCGGCGGCGCGGTCACCGTTGCCTCCGACGGAAGCCTCCGCCTGCAAGGTACGCCGTACCTCGCCGGGAGCGGCGCCTCTCTCCTCGACTGTCTCCGCTGGGCCACCGGTCCGGGCGGACTCCCCCTCGAAACTGCCGTCGCGATGGCCACCACGACCCCCGCCGACCTGCTCGGCCTGCACGACCGCGGCCGCCTGGAAGTCGGCGCGCGAGCCGATCTGGTCCAGGTGACCAGCTCCCCGGACGGCACCCTCGGCGACCTTGTCACCGTCGTTGTCAACGGCCGATTGATTGCCCTGAGCAACAGTTGAGTCTTGGATCGTACCGGCTGCAATCAGTTCGCAAGGTACCCAGTGCTTGCCGGTGAACCGGAACTTCCCGTATAAGGCTGACATGACGGCGATCCGGCTCGACGCGGTGTCCAAGGTGTTCGAGGGCGAACACCTGGCCGTGGACGAGTTGTCGCTGCAGGTCGACGACGGCGAGTTCATGGTGCTGCTCGGGCCGTCCGGGTGCGGGAAGACGACGCTGCTGCGGATGATCGCGGGTCTCGAACGGGTGACCTCCGGCGAGGTCTGGTTCGGGCGGACCCTCGGCACCCGGCTCGCACCGCGCGAGCGGGGGGTCGCGATGGTCTTCCAGACCGGAGCGCTGTACCCGAACCGGACGGTGCAGGAGAACATCATGTTCCCGCTCCAGATCGCGGGGCAGGACGACGCCCGGGCCGGGTCCACCGCGGCCGGACTCGCGCAGATTCTCAGCCTCGAATCGGTGCTCGACCGGATGCCGCGGACGTTGTCGGGCGGTCAGCGGCAGCGGGTCGCGATCGGCCGCGCGCTGGTCCGGCGCCCGCAGGTCTTCCTGCTCGACGAACCGCTGTCGAACCTCGACGCCACGATGCGCACCGAGCTCCGCCAGGAGATCGGCGCGATGACCAGGGACCTGAACGTGACCACGCTCTACGTGACACACGACCAGGTCGAGGCGCTGACGCTGGCCGACCGGATCGCGGTGATGCGCGACGGCCGGATCGAGGACGTCGGGACGCCGACGCAGGTGTACAACGATCCCGCGACCGCGTTCGTGGCGGGTTTCCTCGGGACGCCGCGGATCAACCTGCTGGCCGCGACCGTCCGCGTCACCGCCCACCACCGGGTCGCCCTCGACCTCGGCAGCCAGTCGATCGGCCTCGACCCCACCGATCGCCGGTCGCTGATCCTGCGGCACCACGACGGCGCCGAGGTGATCGTCGGCGCCCGGTCGAGCGCGTTCAGCCTGATCACAACCCAGGACGCGCCGAACCAGCTGACCGGCACGATCCGGGCGTTCGAGTTCCACGGCCAGCAGTCGATCGCGTTCGTCCAGTGCGGGATCGAGGTCGTCGATCCCGACAAGATCGGCCAGGTGGCACCGGCACACGCGTCCCCTGAAGCGGATCCGGCCCCGTCGTTCCTGACCCGGGTCCGTTCCCGGTTAGGACTCGAAAAGCCGGCCCCTCCCCTGCCGGAGATCCACGGCGCCACCCACCGCCGCGCCGACCTGGTCGTCGAACTCCCGGTCGACACCGAACTGGCCCGCGGGACGCGCGTTCACCTAGCCCTCGACACCTCCCAGATCCACCTCTTCGACCGCACCGGCCGCCGCGTCGACCGCGTCACCCGCTGACAGCCCGCCCTCTGCATCAGCCTTTGAGGCCGGTCGTCGCCACGCCTTCGACGATGCGTCTCTGGAAGATCAGGAAGACGACGACGACCGGGATCAGCGCGACGACGCCCAGCGCTGACGTCCTACTGTTGCCTTTGGCAACCTCTGTTTCCGGATCCGGACATGTTCCCGTACCGCGGCGGCCGGACCGGTTTTCTGGTTGGTGGCAAGGAGAAAGCAACCAACCAGGGGAGACAATGAACATTCAGCGTTCGATGGTCAGGGGGATCGCGGTGCTCGGTGCGGCCGCGGCGGCGGCAGTGGTAGCGCCGACGGTCAGCTCGGCGGCGCCCGCACAGGAGACCGCTTCGGTCGCGACGAAGGCGGTCGCCAAGAGCGCCAACGCGGGGATCTGCGGTAAGTACGCCGGCACCGTCCGGGGGTGCGCCGGCTTCCGTGCGTACGACGAGCATCTGATCGTCTGCGACAAGCGGGCGGACGGTCGCGCGGTCGTGGCGCAGCTGTACTGGGCAGGCAAGATCCGCGCCGCGGTGAAGGACCGCAACGGGGCCAAGAATCCCTGCTACTACCTGGATCTGAGCATCGCCGAGGGCACACCGGTCTACGTCCGGGCCTACGTCCAGGGCCTCGGCTACACCAAGTGGGACCGCGGCGTCGCCTGATCCGATCACGAAGGAACTCGGGGGCCTGTCACAACGACAGGCCCCCGAGGCTTGTTCAGAGCCAGCCGCGGCGGGCGACTTCGAGGCCGAGCTGGAACCGGCAGTCGACCCGCAGCTTGTGGCACAGACGGGAGATCTGCCGTCGTACGGTCCGGTCGGTGACGCCGAGCTCGCGCGCGATCGCCTCGTCGGTCAGACCTGCGGCCAGCAGG
The DNA here is from genome assembly GCF_004331375.1 of Kribbella speibonae. NCBI lineage: Bacteria > Bacillati > Actinomycetota > Actinomycetes > Propionibacteriales > Kribbellaceae > Kribbella > Kribbella speibonae. The sequence continues at coordinate 325,188 of NZ_SJKC01000008.1, forward strand.
ACGAGGACCTCCCGCGATCTCCTCCCCAGCCGGTCGACCGGATCGTGCTCGGCGAACTCGACGGTTTCCGACTCCTCCCAGGTCGCCTGGAACGCCGCCTCCAGCGGGCGTACGAGTTCCTCCGACTCGATCAGCAGTGCCGCCTGCCGCAGCGGGGTGGCCCGCACCGGGACCATCGCGGTCGACCGATCGGCGAGGATGAGTTGCGTGATCGGCAACCGTTCCGCGGCCCTGATCTCCTCCCCCAGACCGACGACGGCGGTCAGGTACCCGCGCAGCGCGACGGCCTCCGGTCCGAGCAGGCCGTCGCGCGGCCCGATCGTCTGGATCCGGATGCCGCGCGACCGCAGTTCCGCTGTGCGCTGCGCCGACGCGGCCTGGTCCCAGTGCGGCAACTGGCTGTGCAACGAGCGCATCGACGTACGGCACGCCCTGAACATCCGGTCCCGGACACTGTGGATGACGGCGATTCCGTCCAGCCGCGTGATCCGCGGATCGTCATGGCCTTGCGCTGCGAGTCGCCACAACAGTTCCTGCAAACTCAACTCGACACTCGACACACGCCCTCCCCCGAGGTTCGCCGACCTGCCCCCAGCAGGCCAACAGTCCACCATGCAAGGGGGTCGGTGACCCGAGTGCCGGCGTGCGCTCCGCGCCGGGTGTCCGGTACCGGACATTGCGCCCGGAACTAGGCTTTCGCGACTCTGACCATCTCCTCGCGGGGCACGACCTTGACGCGTTCGCGACCGGCCGCCGCGCCGAGAGCGATCTCATGGGCGTCGAGGCGGGACCAGCCGTCGGAGTCGACGACGGTGGCGCCGCGGGCGGTGAGATGTTCCAGGATCCCTTGTGGGTCACGGATCTCGGGCTGGGGCAGCGTGTCGAGGTCCACGAGCAGGCTCGCGATCGTCTCCGCCGCATCGGACTTGGTGTGGCCGATCAGACCGATCGGGCCGCGCTTGACCCAGCCGGTGACATACAGACCGGGCAGCGGTACGCCGTCCAGATCGAGGACCCGGCCCCGGTCGTTCGTGATCACGCCGGCGTGGTGGTCGAACGGGATCTCCGGCAGATGCGACGACAGGTACCCGACCGCGCGATACACGGCCTGCACGGGTGTGTCGACGTACTCCCCCGTGCCCTTGACCGTGCCGTCTCCCTGCAGCTGCGTCACCTCGGTCCGCAGGCCCTCGACCCGCTCGTCGCCGAGGACCTCGACCGGTGCGTGGCAGAGGTGGATGTGGATCCGGTGCGGAGCGCCCGTCGGCTCGGCCTCGACGTACTTGAGCAACGTGTCGACGACCAGCCGGGTGCCCTTGCTCGCGTTGATCGCGGCCTGGCTCGCCGCGTCGATCTCGAATCCCTCGGGGTGCACGATCACGTCCACCGACGGTGAGTGCGACAGCTCGCGCAGCTCCATCGGCGTGAACTTGATCTGCGCTGGACCGCGCCGGGCGAACACGTGGACGTCGGTCGCCTGGTTGAGCTTCAGCCCCTGATACACGTTGTCGGCGATCTCGGTACTGAGCTGCTCGTCGGCCGGCTTCGCCAGCATCCGGGCGATGTCGAGCGCGACGTTCCCGGCCCCGATCACCGCGACGTCACGGGCCTCGAGCGGCCAGTCCCGCGGTACGTCGGGATGCCCGGCGTACCAGCTCACGAAGTCCGCCGCGCCGTAGCTTCCCGGAAGGTCGATCCCCGGAATGTCGAGTGGGCGGTCGGCCATCGCACCGGTCGCGAACACGACCGCGTCGTAGTACCGGCGCAGGTCGTCCAGCTTCAGGTCGACGCCGTACGAGACGTTGCCGACGAACCTGATCCGGTCCCGGCCCACGACCCGCTGCAGCGCCTTGACGATCTCTTTGATCCGCGGATGGTCCGGCGCGACGCCGTACCGCACCAGCCCGAACGGCGCGGGCAGGCGCTCGATCAGATCGACGTGCGCACCCGGGTGTTCCTGCGTCACTATGTCGGCCGCGTAGATGCCGGCCGGTCCCGCACCGATCACGGCAAGGCGGAGATCCCTCATCATCACTCCCAGTAAGTTAGGCAAGCCTAACCTACCTGACGAAGCCGCCATTCTGCCGTCCGGGTCTGGTCGTTCCAGAATGTGGAAAACGCCGGGACGCCGGCCAGCTCCTCGAGGGTGCCCCGGGCAACCACCGTGCCCTGATCGACGAAGACCACCCGCTCGGCGACCCCATCCGCAACCGCCGGCAGGTGGTCCGCGTCAAGGGTGGTAGACCGCGACGGCGAGTTGGGAGGTCGGGTCGTTGAGCGGGGGTGGCGGAGCGGCACCGAGCTGGTAGGTGAGGTCGACCAGGCGGAGTCGGATCGGAGTACTGCGGTCCAGGGGCGCGCCGCCGGGACCGAATCCGCCGAGCGTGCTGGGGATCGTCGGATAGCGCGAGCACGGGAGCAGCTGTGGCTCGTCGCCCGCGCTCGTCACCAGCACTTGGCGGTGTTCGCCGTCGCGGGATGTGCAGGCCACCGAAAGCTCGTCCCCGGCGACTCGGGAGAGCAACCGAGGGGTGAAGTCCGTCTGCCCGCGTTGGCCTGCCTCCTGGCTTGCCAACTGGAGCCCGCCGAAAACGTCCGTGAAGGGTTCCATCGGCAACGGATCCGCCGGCAGAGCCGTCGACGTTCCTGGCGACGGCGGACTCGCCGGGGTCTCGCTGAGCAGATCGAGGTGCTGCACTCCACCGAGAACCACCGCCAGTGTTGCGGCGGCAGCCGCCACGAGAAGACCCGAGCGCTGCCGCGTCCGCCGCCGTCCGCGGCGATGAAGGTCCTGCAGCGGCGGCACCAGAGCGTGCGCCGGTTCGGCCGCGTTCTGGAGGCGGGCGCGGAGATCGTCGACGTTCATCGGCGGCTCACATCCTCGCCGCTGGTGAGTTCGACATGCAGGCGCCGGAGGCCGCGATGGGTCTGGCTCTTCACCGTGCCGATGCTGCAGCCCAGCGCCGCCGCGGTCTGACTCTCCGTCAGGTCCTCGAAGTAGCGCAGCACGATCACCGCACACATCCGCTTCGGCAACGACCGCAGCGCGTCGAGCAGGTCGGCGTTGTCGACCATGGTGTGGTCGTCGACCGCGATCTGTCCGAGATCCTCTTCGGTCAGTCGTTCCGGATGCGACCGCCGCCGTCGCCACCAGGAGAAGTAGGTGGTCATCAACGTACGCCGTACGTATGCGGTCGGGTCCTCGCTGCGGATCGAGTCCCAGGAACCCCAGCATTTGACCAGCGCGGACTGCACCAGGTCCTCGGCCAGCGCCCAGTCCTGGGTCAGCAGCCGGGCGGTCCGGACCAGATGCTGATAGCGGGCCGCGACGTATTCGTCGAAGTCCGCCACCACAGGAGTACTGCGCTGATCCTCCACCTGCCCCCGAACTGCCACCAACTCAGCGGTCATATCCCTTGAAGAGTCGATCCACGGCTCAAATGGTTGTCAAGGTCGCCAATAATTCCTCGGGGGTCTCGAGTTGCGGGAGGTGGCCGGTGCGTGGCAGGAGGGTGTAGGTCGAGCGCGGGATCGCGGCTGCGTAGGCCTTGCCGTACTGCGGGTCTGCGATGCGGTCGCTTTCGCCCCAGATGACGTGGGTCGGGATGTCGATCTCGGCGAGGCGCTTGATCAGGGTCGGGTCGGACATGGTGGGGCCTGTGTAGCCGATCAGGGCTTGTACGTCGGGGCTCGGTCCGCCGGCGCTCGGCGGTGCCGGCAGCTTGCTCGGGTCGTGGAACGAGAACGACCGGAGCTCGGCCGGCGACAGGCCGCTGACATCGGTCAGCGGATGGCCGTCGACCTCGATACCGATCCCGTCCACGATCACCACGGCCCGGATGCGCGGGCTCTTCCGGAGCGCGATCTCCGCGGCGAGCCAGCCGCCGAACGAGTTGCCGACCACGGTCACGTTCGCGAGGTCCTGGTCTTCGAGCAACTCGACGTACGACGCGGCGAGGTCGGCGACCGTGGTGACTCCAGCACTCCTCGGGGTGCCGCCGAAGCCGGGGTGGGTCGGCAGCAGGACCTGGGACCGCGTTCGCTCGGCGAGCAGGTCCGTGAAGCCGGCCATCGTCTGGACGCCGCCGCCACCGTGCAGCAGCAGGAACGGGTTGTTCATGGTCGCTCTCCCTCAGCTCGTCTATATAAGGAACCTTAGATCAGTATCCTGATATAAGCAACCTGATGTAGAATGCGGGCATGAAGCATCAGCCCGCGGACGTCGCCCTGGCCGTCAAGCGTCTGCAGTACCGGCACCACCGCGCCCTCAGCCGCGTACTCGCACCTTTGGGGCTTTCGCTCGTGCAGTGGGACACGCTGCGGCACCTGCACCGCGAGCCGGACGCTTCGCTGCACGACCTCGCGATGCTGACATTCCAGACCGATCAGTCGTTCGGCTCACTGGCGACACGGATGGCGGACCGCGGCCTGATCGAGCGGATCCCGGGCCCAGGGCGCGCGGTGAAACACCGCCTCACCACAAAGGGCGAGCAACTCCGCGCCGAAGGCCAGGAGGCCGTGAACGCCGTCGTCAAGTCGTCATTCGATCCCCTGACATCCGCCCAACTCCAGCAGTTAGGCGACCTCCTGGATCTTGCGCTCGGGCCCGACCCAACCGCCTGACCCCAGCTACAGCTCGGCCGGCGGGACGCGGTGGCGGTCCAGGGCAGTTGCGGTGGTGTCGAGGAGGTTGACGGTGCGGTCGTGGAGGACCTGGGCGAGGCGTGCATACAGGAGATCTACGACGAGGAACTGGGCGTGGCGGTCGGCGAGGGCGTCGGCTCGTTCGCTGTGGATGTGGCGGGCCGTCGACAGGACGATGTCTGCGACCTGAGCCAGCGGTGAGTCCGGGTCCGCGGTGATCGCGACGGTGATCGCGCCCCGGTCGGCGGCTGCTTGCAGGACCTCGATGGTCTCGGCGACGCGGCCGGAGGTGGAGACGCCGATGAACAGGTCCCTCTCGTCCACCAGCGCCGCCAGCGTCAGCCCGCTGTGCACATCGGCAGAACTCCAGCACGGTACGCCGATGCGCCGCAGGCGATGGCGGAGTTCGTCGGCCGTGACGCCGCTCGTACCGACACCGAAGAAATGACATTGCCTGGCCGCGGCGAGCCGGGTCACGACCTCGTCGACGGCCGCCAGGTCGAGCACCTCGGCGGTTCGCATCATGGCGTTGGCATTGGTTGCCAGCAGCACCTTCAGTACCTGGTCGGCGGGCGCGTCCGGGGCGATCTCCGAACCGATGTCGGTGTCCCAGCGATGGGCACCGGACCGACCGACCTCCTCCGCGATCGCCACCCGAAGCTCGGCGAAACCTCGCAGCCCGCAGGCCCGGCAGAACCGCGTAACCGTCCCGGGCGAGGTGCCGGTCTGGTCGGCCAGCTCGGTGATCGTCAGGCGCGCCGCGGCCGCCGGCTCGGCCAGCACGAAGTCGGCGATCCGGCCCAGGGCGGTCCCGAGCTCGGGACGGGTGCCGCGCAGTCGCGCCAGCAGTCCCACGTCACCATCCATCCGATAATTATTCTCAAATCAGGGTGGAGGGCGTCAAGAGGAGAAGAATTTTTCTCATTCGCCCTTGCGGACGGGCGGCCGGGTCCTCATCATCGTGACCGCCATACCTCCGAGAGCGAGGGACTGTCATGCCTGAAATCCGCCCCCGTCCGTCGTCCGCTCATCAGCCCCGCGGTGCCAAGGGTCTTGCGATCCTCTGCAGCGTGGCGGCCGCGATCGCGGCGACGGTCGTCATCACCGAACCAACCGCCAACGCCTCCAGCCAATCAGCCCAATCGGCCGCGGGCACCTGTGGAGAGATCTTCGACGACTTCCACTACACGGCACACAACGACCCAGCACTGCAGGCCCACGGCTGGAACGCCCGTTCCGAGTCCGGTGGGCCGGGAGTTCCCGGCGCCAGCTGGCTGCCCGGCAACATCACGTTCCCGACCCGCGACGGCGATCCCGTCGCCCAACTGATCGCGTCCACCGACGGCACCAGCGCCGGCACCACGCACGCCGAGCTTCGGCAGACCCAGCAGCGGGTCCGGGAGGGCACGTACGCGACCCGCGTGCGCTTCACCGACGCACCGACCAGCGGGCCGGACGGCGATCACATCAACGAGACCGCGTTCACGATTTCGCCGCTGCGGTACGACTACGACCCGCTCTACAGCGAGCTCGACTTCTCCGAGTACCTGCCCAACGGCGGCTGGGGCGACACCGGTCCGGTCAACTACCAGACCAGCTGGTACACGTACCGCGCCGAGCCGTGGGACGCGCTCCGTGCCTACAACGCGACGCACGCGTCGTACGCCGGCTGGCACGACCTGGTCACACAAGTTGCCGACGGCCACGTTCGGTACTACGTCGACGGCGTACCGACCGCAGACCACACGGTCGATGACAAGGGCAACCCGGTGACGCCGCGGCAGGACATGACGATGAACTACAACCTGTGGTTCATCGACCTCGCCACCCACACCAGCGGAACCAGCGTGTACGAACAGCAGGTCGACTGGGCGTACTACGCGAAGAACGAGGTCGTCTCCCCCGCAGACGCAGTAGCCCGCGCAGCAGCCTTCCGCGCCGGCGGCACGGCGTACGTCGACTCACTCGTCACCGGAGACACGTGCACGCCGACCACACCACCGACCACTCCCCCCACGACACCGCCTACTTCGCCGCCGCCTGCGGACTGTGGCAACGCGGTCGCCTGGAACTGGGGAACGGTCTATCTCGACGGCCAGCGGGTCAAGCACAACAGCAAGCTCTGGCAGGCGAACTGGTGGACCCAAGGTTCCGAACCAGGCCTGACGGCGCAGTGGGCCCAGGTAGGACCCTGCACCTGATTTGTTGAGGTTGTGTTGCAGTCGGTTGGAATTGCTTGTTGTGGATCAACCGAATTGGTGCCCCCAGGCGTCTCAAGCTGCATTACCAGGGGTGGTACTGAAATTCGGGGGAATTCATGTCTGTGGTTCGTTGTGCTCCGGCGTTGCCGGATGTCCGGTTGCCGGAGCCGTTGCCGTGGGGACGCCGTGTCCTCAAGCATCCGCGACTGATGCAGAGCAATCGGCTGGCACTGCTCGTCCTGATGGTGAATGTTCTGTGCGCACTGCGCGGTCATTGGTGGAACGACGTCGCCGTGCTCGCGCTGGTCGCACAGGTGAATTTCACGGTGGGAATTCTGGTACGCCAGCAGTTCGTCGTGAACTGGCTTTCCCGGTGTGTGATGAAGGCGCCGAAGTCGTGGCCGCTGCGGCTTCGGTGGGCGTTGGCGAAGGGCTATCACCTGGGCGGACTGCACGTGGGTGGTGCAGTCTGCGGCACCTTGTGGTTCCTTGCGCTGACCGTCGTCGCCACCGGTCGGGTCGGCTCGACGCTGCTGCTGGTGTACTACCTGCAAGCGCTAGCGCTGCTAGCGATCGTGATCACTGCGCGGCCCAGTGCGCGCGCCAAGCAGCACGACCTGTTCGAGCGCGTTCACCGCTTCGGCGGCTGGGGATTGTCCTTGCTGTTCTGGATCGGCGCGGTCCTGCTCGCGGACGAGCGGCGAGGTACCGCACCACTTCTCGAGGCACTCGCCGGTACGCCGACCGTGTGGGTCCTGATGCTCACCACGATCAGTTCACTCGTACCGTGGTTGATGCTGCGGCGCATCCCGATCGACGTCGTGCGGCCGTCGTCCCACGTCGCGCTCGTACGGGCCGGTCGCAGTCGTCCGATGGCCGGTTCGGCACGTGCGATCGCACGGCATCCCTTGCAGCAATGGCACAGCTTCGCCGTGATCCCGACGCCGGGCGCGCCCGGGTTCCGGATGACCGTGTCGCGCGCCGGCGACTGGACCAGTGACTTCATCGACAATCCACCGACGCACATCTGGGTCCGCGGTGTCGCCACAGCAGGTATGGCGAACTACGGGACGGTCTTCCGCCGAGTCGTCTACCTGGTGACCGGTAGCGGGATCGGGCCGGTGCTCGCGCACGTCCTGGCAGCCCGCGTGCCGCACAAACTGGTGTGGGTGACGCGCGACCCGGTCAAGACGTACGGACAGGAACTGGTCGACGAGATCCTGTCCGCGCAGCCGGACGCGCTGATCTGGGACACCGACGCGAACGGCAAACCGGACATGGTGAAGCTCGCCTACTCGGCGTACGAGGAATCCGGTGCGGAGGCGGTGATCTGCGTGTCGAACCGGAAGCTCACCTGGTCCGTCGTCCATGGCCTGGAGCGCCTGGGCATTCCAGCGCTCGGCCCGATCTGGGACTCCTGAATCAACGCAAAAATCAACGCAGCATCAACACGGCAGCGGTGATACCCGCGAGCACGATCAGGACGCGGAGCAGGCCGCTCGGCAGTCGGCGGCCGATATGCGAGCCGACGTACCCGCCGGCCACGGACCCGATCGCGAGCAGCACGATCGCGGTCGGGTTCAGGTCGGCGATGAAGACGAAGATGACACTGGCCACGAGGTTCGCGGCCAGCAGGGACAGGGTTTTGAGGGCGTTGACGACGCGCAGTTCGAGGTCCAGGCCGAGGCCGAGCACCGCCATCATCATCACGCCCGCGCCCGCGCCGAAGTACCCGCCGTACACGCCGGTCAGCGCGGCGAAGAACGTCGTCGCCGGGGTCATCGTCGTCCGCGTCGCCTGCGGCTCGTCGTGCCGGGAACGCAGCCACCGGGAGATCCACGGCTGGACGCCGACGATCAGGCAGGTGAAGAGGATGAGCCACGGCGCCGCCGCGGCGAACACGCCTGGCGGCAGGGCGAGCAGCAGTACGGCGCCGCCGATCGCGCCGATCGCACAGGTCAGCACGACCGCGATCGTCGTGGGCCGGGAGACCTCGCGCAGCTCGCGGCGGTACCCGAACGAACCGCTGAGCGCGCCGGGCAGGAGGCCGATTGTGTTCGAGGCGTTCGCCACGACCGGCGGGATCCCCAACGCGATCAGCGCCGGGAAGCTGATCAGCGACGCGACGCCGACGGTGGACGTGAGTACACCGGCTCCGAGCCCGGCCGCGATGATCGCCAGATGCTCGACCCCGTTCACGTCCTGTCCCGCAGCAACGCGACGTCGGACACCAGCATCACGTGCTCGTGCATGGCCAGTGCGGCGGCGTCCGGATCGCCCGCGGCGATCGCGTCCGCGACCTTCTGATGGCCGGCGAGCGACTCGCGGGGCCGGCCGGGCTGGGACAACGACTCCAGCCGGGTCTCCCGGATCAAGTCGTGGATGGCGGTCATCATCTTTGCCAGCAACCCCGATCGCGCCGCCGCGGTCACCGCTCCGTGGAAGGCCTCGTCGCCCTCGACGCCCCGGCCGCCCGCCTCGATGTCACGCTCCATCGTCTCCAGGGCGGACCGGATCGCGATCAGGTCGGCGTCGGTACGACGGGACGCCGCCAGCGCAGCCAGCTTCGACTCGAGTGCGTCGCGGGCCTCGATGATCTCGGGCAGCCGGTCGGCATGCGCGCGGATCGCCTCCATCACCGGCGCGGTCCGGGCGCGGTCGGTCAGCACCGTACCGTCGCCGTGCCGAACCATGACCGCACCGATCACCTCGAGCGCGACCAACGCCTGGCTCAGCGTCGCCCGGCTCACGCCGAGTCGCTGCGCCAGCTCTCGCTCCGGTGGCAGCCGATCGCCCGGCAGGAGGTCGTTCTCGATGATCCAGGTGCTGATCTGGTCGGCGACCTGCTCGTACAGGCGGGACCGCGGGACCGGTCGTGGCGGTGCGGGACGAGCAGGCGGCGACTCCATGTCAGTACCTTATTGACAAGTGGCCCATTGGGCTATTGGCTAGGCCACTGCGCGTCCCCCGCCCCGGAAGAAGGACACGTCATGGGACCAGAGTGGGTTGCGATCCTGACGCTCGTCGCACTGTTCGTCGTCGGCACGATCCTGCCGATCAACATGGGCGCGCTCGCGTACGTCGCGGCGTGGCTGGTCGGCGTCTACTCGTTGCACCTCAGCGAGAAGGAGATCCTGGCCGGCGTCAGCGGCGACCTGATCCTCACGCTGATCGGTGTCACCTATCTGTTCGCGATCGCGAAGAACAACGGCACCGTCGACCTGATCGTCGCCAGTGCGGTCCGGGCCGTCGGCGGCCGGGTCGCGCTGATTCCGTGGGTGATGTTCACGGTCACCGCCGTCCTGACCGCGATCGGCGCCGCCAGCCCGGCCGCATGCGCGATCATCGGGCCGATCGCGCTCGGCTTCGCCGCGCGCTACAAGATCAACCCGCTGATGATGGGCATGTTCGTCGTGCACGGCGCGCAGGGCGGCGGGTTCTCGCCGATCAGCATCTACGGCACGATCACCAACTCGGTGATGGAGGACGCCAAGCTGCCGTCCAGTGAGCTGACGGTCTTCCTGTCCAGCCTCGTCGTCAACCTGGTGATGGCGACGATCCTGTTCATCGTCTTCGGCGGCCGGAAACTGATGCACCAGCGCGCCGACCTCGACGACGACGTCACCGAGGACCTGCACCCCGGCGCCCCGGCCCCGGTCGGGACGCTCACTCGCGGGGTACGCCGGGATCAGCTGCTGACGCTGATCGCGTTCGTCGGCGTGGCCGTGGTGGCGCTCGTGTTCGACAAGAACATCGGGTTCGTCGCGATCACCGCCGCCGTACTGCTGGCGATCCTGTCGCCGACCGAGCACAAGGACGCGATCAAGCAGGTGGCCTGGCCGACGGTGCTGCTGGTCGCGGGGGTCAGCACGTACGCCGCGATTCTCACCGAATCCGGTGCGCCGCAGTTCGTCGGCACGTGGGCCGCCGGGCTCGGAGCAGCGGTGATCGGGGCGCTCGTCCTGTGTTACGTCGGTGGCGTTGTGTCGGCGTTCGCGTCGTCGACCGCGCTGCTGCCGGTGATCATCCCGATCGCCGTACCGCTGATCGGCCACGGCGGGATCAGCGCCGGCCTCTTCGTCGCCGCACTCGCGATCGCGTCGACGATCGTCGACGTCAGCCCGTTCTCCACCAACGGCGCGCTGATCCTCGCGAACCGCCCGGACACCATCGCGGAACCCGTGTACTACCGGCAGATCCTCACCTACAGCGTGATCGTGGTCGCAGCCGGCCCACTACTCGTCTGGGCCGCACTGGTACTCCCCGGCTGGTGATCCAAGACGCCGCTCAACTCACCGCGAACCACAGCACGCCGCCGAGGACGACCTCCACACAGAAGTAGAACCACGACGGATAGAACGCCCGCGGCCGATCACGTAGGGCACCGATCAGCCGGCCCGCGGCCATGCCGCCCAGCGCGACCGCGACCGCGATCACCGCGCCGCGCCGGATCCCGTCGTCGAGCGCCGCGGCGACCAGCAGCCCGGCGATCGCGAGGCCGAATCCGCCGTACACCGCACGCACCTCGTTGCGTGCGTCAGGCCCCGACGCCTCGATCCCGAACGGTCGCACCAGCGCCGCGGGCAGGACAAGCCCGTAGAGCCCCATACCGGCGAAGAACACCGCCGCGACCACTATTGCAATCATTGCAACAGACTAGTGGACGGGTGGGCTCTTGACGCCGGATGAGTGGCGCGCTCTAATCATGGGGCTCGTTCTGTTTACGTAAACATTCTCCCCGCCCGGAGGTAAGCGTCGATGAAACGAAGAGCTCTTGGGGCCGTGGTGCTCGCCGCGGTCGTGCTTGGTCTGCCGGCGACCCCGGCCAACTCCGTCGAGCCCTCGGCGAACACGTCCTTCCGCCCAGGCGAGCCCTGGCTGGACACCAGCGGCAAGGTCGTTCAGGCCCACGGCGGGCAGGTCGTGCCGTCGACGGACCAGCGCGGTCGACGCATCTACTACTGGTACGGCGAGGATCGCAGCAACGGCTACTACGACAGCCCGGGTGTGCACCTGTACTCGTCGTACGACCTCTACAACTGGAAGGACGAGGGTCTCGCACTCCGTGCGATGAACTCCCCCGACCAGTTCGCGAACGACCCGTACTTCGCCAAGCTCTACAAGAAGTACACGCCCGAACAGAAGGACGTCGTCTGGCGCGACCTGTCGACCAACAGCGTCCGCACCGACGGCTGGGCGCGGCCGTCGATCCTCGAACGCCCCAAGGTGATCTACAACAAGAGCACCGGCAAGTGGGTGATGTGGGTGCACTCCGACGGCCCGTCGTCACCGACCAGTACGTCGACGTACGCCCGCGCCGAGGCCGGGGTGGCGGTCGCGGACTCGCCGAAGGGCCCGTTCCGCTGGATCGACTCGTACCGCCTGAACCGGGTGCCGAGCGACTCGGTGCCGTGGTGCGGTACGTCGTCCGCGTTCGACCCGGCCGGCGGGATGGCGCGGGACATGAACCTGTTCGTGGACGACGACGGTACGGCGTACATCATCTACTCGTCCGAGGAGAACCGGACGATGTACGTCTCCAAGCTCAACAAGGCGTACACGTACCTGTCCGCGGCACCCGAGAACGCCGTACAGGGCAAGGACTTCACCCGGACCCTCGCGTGCAACCAGCGGGAGGCGCCGGCCATATTCAAGTCGGACGGCACCTACTACCTGGTGACGTCAGGTGCCACCGGCTGGGACCCGAACCCGGCGCGCTACGCGACCTCGCAGAACGTCCTGGGCCAGTTCACCGACCGCGGGTCCCCGATCTCCGGGGACGGCGCGGCGACCACGTACCGGTCGCAGAGCACCAACGTGATTCCGGTCGACCAGAAGCACAACAAGTTCGTCTTCATGGGCGACCGGTGGACCCCCAACGATCTCGCGAACGCGCCGTACGTCTGGATGCCGATGAGCTTCGGCGAAGGCGGCGCGCTCACCATCGGCCCGGACACCGAGTGGACGCTGGGCGACCTGACGCCGTACACCCGGTGGACCGTCACGAGCACGATCCCGGACACCGTCTGGCTGAACGACACGAGTGCACTACCGGCCGCCGTCACGGTGACAACCGCTCGCGGATCGCAGCAGCTCGCCGTCACGTGGGACCCGTCGAGCATCGCGCAAGCGGGACCCGCGACCCTGCGCGGCACGCTGGCGGACGGCAGGACGTTTACTCGCTCGGTCGTGGTCGTGCCGCACGGTCTGCGGTACGCCGTGAACGCCGGCGGGACCGCCACGCCCGACTGGACACGCCTGACCCAGCTCGCGTCGACCCAACAGCCACTGCTCAACTCGGCACCGGAACAGCCGCTGGGGACTGATCCCGCGACGGGCACGCACTGGGGTTACACGGGTTCGAGCGCTCCGGCCGGTACCGGCGACCTCTACACCACGCTGCGGTACGCCAAGGATCACGAGCCGCTGGTCTACACGTTCGAAGGCCTCGAGCCGGGCACGTACACGGTCCACGCGGGGTACTACGACCCGTGGCCGTGGGCCAACCGCGCGGCCGAGGTGACCGTCAACGGGTCCGTCGTCGACCAGCAGCGACTGTTCACCGCGACCGGCGTCGCGGCGTCGTACGGCGGGATCGCGGTCGGTGCCGACGGCAAGATCACGGTGTCGATCGCGCCGACCCGCTCCCCCGACATCCAGGTCAGCTGGCTGATGGTCGCCCGTAGTAACTAGGGCCCACTTATGCTGTCGCCATGTCGAGTGAGGTCAGGGGCGCGCGCCGCGGGGTCAAGGGACACCCGAAGTCGGGACCGTCGATCGGCGACGTCGCGCGGCTGGCCGGTGTCTCGGCGCAGACCGTCTCCCGGGTCTCGACCGGCTCGGAGCCGGTCAAGGCCGAGACCCGGGACCGGGTGCTCGACGCGATGAAGCAGCTCGGGTACGCCCCGAACCTCGCCGCGCGGGCGCTGCGCCGAGGCAACTTCCGGTCGATCGGTCTGATCGCGCACCAGGTGATCCGGACCGGTGAGTCGAAGACCATCGAGGCGGTGATCGAGGCCGCCCGCCGGGAGGGGTACTCGGTCAGCCTCGTCGACGTCGAGAGCCCGTCCTCGACCGACGTCAGCGAAGCCGTGCAGCACCTCAGCCACCAGGCGATCGACGGCTTGATCATCATCCGCGCCGAGACCGCGACCCCGGCGGCGCTGTCGCTGCCGCCGACCCTGCCGGTCGCGGTGTCCGACTCGCGGTTCATCGGGCACCATCCGGCGGTCGGCGCCGATCAGGTCGGCGGCAGCCGCGCCGCGGTCCAGCACCTGCTGGATCTCGGGCACGCGACCGTGCACCACATCGCAGGGCCGGCCGACTCCGGCCCCGCGGACCTCCGGGCGACGGCCTGGCGGCAGACCCTGGAAGATGCGGGATGCGAGGTGCCGGAACCGTTCGGCGGTGACTGGTCCGCGGATGCGGGCTACGCGATCGGGAGCGAGATCGCGCAACGGGACGATGTCACCGCGGTCTTCGCGGCGAACGACGAGATGGCAGCCGGCCTGATCCACGCACTGCACGAGGCCGGCCGCCGGGTGCCGGACGACGTGAGTGTCGTCGGATTCGACGACGTCGACCTCGCCCGGCACCTCTGGCCGCCGCTGACGACGGTCCGGCAGGAGTTCCATCAGATCGGTCACGACCTCGTCGAGGTCATCATGCGGCAGCTCGGCGGGCGGGAGCAGTTGACCGGGTACCACGGAACGGTGGCCGCCCCGCTCATCGTCCGGCAGAGCACGGCGGCACCCCGCAAGCGCCGCCGTACCCGCCGCTGATCCGGGTGGACAGCCGCCCGCGAGTCCGGTTATCGTCAAGAATGTTTACGTAAACAAGAGATGAGAGCCCATGCCTGACTTCGCCATCGGTGAGTCCGACTTCGTCCTGGACGGCCGCCCGTTGCAGATCATCTCCGGCGCCCTGCACTACTTCCGGATGCACCCGGACTGCTGGGCGGACCGGATCGAGAAGGCACGGCTGATGGGGCTCAACACCATCGAGACCTACGTCCCGTGGAACCTGCACAGCCCGCGCCCCGGCGTCTTCGACACCTCCGGGATGCTCGACCTCGGGCGGTTCCTCCGCGAGGTCCAGGCCGCCGGGTTGTACGCGATCGTGCGGCCCGGGCCGTACATCTGCGCGGAGCTCGACAACGGCGGGCTCCCGGCCTGGCTCTTCCGCGACGACAGTGCAGGGGTACGCCGGTACGAGCCGGCGTTCATGTCCGCGGTCACGCAGTACCTGCGGGATGTGCTGGAGATCGTCCGGCCGCTGCAGATCGACCAGGGCGGACCGGTGCTGCTCGTGCAGGTCGAGAACGAGTACGGCGCGTTCGGGGACGACCAGACCTACTTGAAGGCAATCGCCGAGGTCATCCGGAGCGCCGGTACGACCGTTCCGCTCGTCACCGTGGACCAGCCGACGGACGCGATGCTGGCCGCGGGCGGGCTGGACGGCGTACTGCGGACCGCGTCGTTCGGTTCCCGGGTCACCACGCGGCTCGAAACTCTACGGAAGCACCAGCCGACCGGGCCCTTGATGTGCATGGAGTTCTGGGACGGATGGTTCGACTACTGGGGCGGACGCCACCACACGACGTCGGCGAGCGATGCGGCGGCGGAGCTCGATGCGTTGCTCGCGGCCGGGGCGTCGGTGAACATCTACATGTTCCACGGTGGTACGAACTTCGGACTGTCGAGCGGGGCCAACGACAAGGGCGTGTACCGCCCGACCATCACGTCGTACGACTACGACGCACCGCTCGACGAGGCGGGGAACCCGACGGAGAAGTTCCATGCGTTCCGTGAGGTGATCTCGCGGTATGCGCCGGTGCCGGACACCGTGCCTGCGTCGAAGCCGGCCGCACCGGAGTTCACGGTCGCGCTGTCCGATCCGGTCGGGCTCCTCCAGGGCTCCGGTGGAACGTGGTCGGAACATCAGGAACCGCCGACGCTCGACGACCTGGACGTGCGGCTCGCGATCTTCCGGACCGAACTGCGGCACGGCGGACCGGCCATGCTGACCTTCGGCGAGGTCCGCGACCGCGTGCAGGTGTTCCTGGACGGCGCACCGGTCGGTGTCCTGGAACGCGAACGCCACGAGCGCGCGATCATGCTCCCCCACACCCGCGGACGGCTCGAGCTCGTCGTCGAGGACCAGGGCCGGGTCAACTACGGACCCCGCATCGGCGAGCCCAAGGGCCTCATCGGCCCGATCCGCGTCGGCACCGAGGAACTCACCGGCTGGACCGCGTGCGGGATCGACCTCGACAGGGTCCCGCAGCTGTGGCACTGCGCCGGATCGACCCCGTCCGCGCTCGGCATCGGGCCGACCGCGTGGCGCGCGACGTTCGAGACCGACGGCGAGTCCGACCTGTTTCTGCGAACCGATGCCTGGGGCAAGGGCATCGCCTGGATCAACGGCTTCTGCCTGGGCCGCTACTGGCGCCGCGGCCCCCAGGAAACCCTCTACGTGCCGGCACCTCTCCTGGAGCAGGGCACCAACAACCTCGTCGTACTCGAACTCGACCTCCTCGAATCCCCCACGGCAACCTTCACCGGCTCGGCGCGCTTGGGCTTTACAGACCTCTGAGCCCTTTGATCGCCGTGACGATGCCACCGGCAACTGCTAGCGACAGCACCAGCATCCGGGCCACTCGGTCCGGGATCCGCCCGGCCAACAGCGCGCCCAGGCCCGCGCCGAGCAGCAGCCCGGCGGCTGCCACGAGCCATTCGTCGACCGCGAGTGGAGGTACGCCGCGGGTGACGAGGGAGAAGATGTTGACGATCGTGCCGTAGAAGAGGGCGTTCGGCACGAATTCGCGGATCGTCCAGTTCGCGTTGACGGCGTACAGCGACACCGGAGGTCCGCCCAGGCCGGCGGCCGTGTTCATGAAACCGCCGGCCGCACCTGCTGTCAGCGCGCCGGCGAGGCCTTTCAGCGCGCGCACGCGGAGACCGCTCATCAACAACGCCGCGGTCACCGTCACGAGTCCGCCCATCACCACCATCAGCACCGGCTCGGGCAGGACACTAGAGAACCAGGCGCCGAGCGGCGCCGTACACGCGGCGGCGATCACCAGCGGGACCATCGCCCGCAAGCGCACCTGGCGCCACCCGCGGGACAGGCCGAGGAGGCATACGACTCCGGCGGCGCAGTTCGCGAACGAGACTCCGTCTGTCGGGCCGAGCACCATCACGAGTGCGGGTACGGCGACCAGGGCGAAACCCATGCCCGTGAGCCATTGGACGAAGGCTCCGAGTAGGACGACCCCGCCAAGGAGCAAGCCCGCAGCACCACTCACTGCGGGAACCTCCTGGTTAGGCGACGTTCAGCAGTTTCGCATACAGGTCGAAGACTCCGAAGGCGAGTGGGACGAAAGCGATCATGGCGGTGACCTCGATCGCGTCGAGGAGTTGGGCGGCGCGGGCCTGGAGGTGCTGGGGGGACTCCGGGCGCATGCCGAAGGCGGCGACCATGCCGACCACGACCAGGAGGCCGACCGCGATCAGCGCGCCTCCGGCTTCCTTGGTGGACAGGACGAACGTGAGCACCAGCATGATGCTCAGCGCCGCCGCGCAGAGGACCGCGACCTCGGTCAGCAGCGGGTACAGGCGCGCCCGGGACGCGAGCAGGAACGCCAGCAGCACCGCGACGCTGATCGACCAGCCGTTCCAGCTCCGCAGCATCACGACGGCCGACGCCACCGACGACATCGCGACCGGAACCGTGGCCAGCGCGATCCCGAGATGCGCCGCGTTGATCGCCGCATGGACGTCGGTGCGCTGGACCTCCACGCCCTGAGCCCGCCGGTCGTCGAGCGCGGTCAGCCCCGACATCGCAAGCCCGATCCGCGGCAGCAACCCGAGCACCAGCACGGACAACGCGCCGGCCACCACACCGACCCGATCCGCGTCGATACCGAGCCGCACCCCACCGATCCAGCACACGGCGAACGCCACGGTGACCGAGCCGCCGAGCACCCCGCCGCGGGCCAGTCCGGCCCCGGCGAACAGGACGGCGCCAATCCCTACCCCGGCCGCACCGGCGGCGTACGCCATCGGCACCGACCAGCCGCCGGCGATCGCCCAGACCACCAGGCCGATCGCGAGG
Organism: Kribbella speibonae; assembly: GCF_004331375.1. Taxonomy (NCBI): domain Bacteria; kingdom Bacillati; phylum Actinomycetota; class Actinomycetes; order Propionibacteriales; family Kribbellaceae; genus Kribbella; species Kribbella speibonae. Next base: position 343,148 of record NZ_SJKC01000008.1, read on the forward strand.
CATCCGGTGGCGATCGACAGCAACGGGATACCGACCACCGGTCGCTGATAGCGGCCGAGCACAACACCGACGAACCCGGTCAGTGTGGTGAGCACGAGCAGCAGGAACAAGGCCAGGTCCGATTCCGCCTGCGTGACCAGCGCGACCACGCCCGCCAGCACGCTCACCACCAAGGCAGCACCGGCCAGGGCCCGGCGGTGCCTGGGCTGGAACGCGGTCGCCCGCCGATCCAGGTCGTCGACCGTCTCCTCGGTGATGTCGTACACCGTCGGCGCCGGCGGCAGTTCGCCCTCGGCCATCAGCCGGAGCACCGCGCCATCGCCGAGCCGCGCACTGGCCAGGCTGTACTCCGGCGCCACCTGCTCTCCGCTGACGGTGGTCAGGAACCTGCGTCGCGGCCACCGTTCCACCGGCTCGTCCAGCATCTGCATCAGGTCCGGCAACAGCTTCCCGAGCGGCTCGTCGACCGGCAGTACGGCGTCCATCCGCCGCCGCCGACCGACCACCGTCACCCTGCTGTACGTGGCGCCCATGAACTCATCCTTCGCTTTCAGTACCGGCGATGACGCCGCGCAGGAGGTCACCGAGTCGTTCCCAGTCCGGCATCCGCGTGCCGTCGCCGAGCCCGTACCAGGCCGCCGGACGAGACGCCGGTCCGATCGGCACCGACTTGGTCGCCGTGCCGGTCCGCGCTTCCTGCGGACCGATCGCGAGACCGATCGGCCCGGGGAATCCGGTGAAGTGCGGGTACGACGTGGTGTCGGCAGCCGCACCGGCCGCGCTGACCAGCACTGTCACCAACTCGACCTCTTCGGCGAGCCGTCCGATCACGTCCCGGACCTTGTCAGCGTCAGGCGGTTCGAGTCCCGGTTGCGCGACCGCGAGCATCACTGTCTCCTCGATACCGGCAGGCCGGCGGTTGACGACCGCGGATCCGGTCGCGGGCAGGATTCCATCGGTCGCCGCGCCGACAACGGTGAGCAGCGAAGGCCTCGGAGACCGCCGATGGCAGTACGCCGTCAGTGACGCGCCGGCCTCGGCGTTCCACGGACGGTTCACCGGCTCCTCGGTGCCCCAGCCGATCGGCGGCGCGCCGGTCAGCTCGGTGAAGAGCAATTCGGTGGCCCGACCAACGAGTGTGCTGTCCAGCGCCGGGTAGCGCACGCGCGCGAGCACCTGAAGGTTCGCCCGGACCTCGAGCCGCTCGGGATCGGCCGTCCACGCGGCAGCCAGTTCTCCGCGGCCGTCGGGCCCGGTGACCGGCGCGAACTTCTTGCCGTCCCAGCTGAGTTTCACCCCGGTCAGCCCGTCGTAAGCCTCGCCGGCCTGCACCACCCAGCGAGTGTTGCGGCCCGAGAACAGGCGGGTCCGCGCCGGATAGCTGAGGCGGACGCCGGCGGGCGTGACCAGTTGAACGCCGCGGCCCTCGCGCTCGGCAGCGGCCACCGCGTCCAGCAACCAGGCGGACAGGCCGACCACCAGGCGGTCTTGCATCATGACCGCCACCTCGTCGGTGACGAGATCCAGGCCAGGGCTGTAGTCCAGGGCGTTAGGCATGCTCGGCTCCATTCTGAGCTGCGGGTGGCGGTGCCCAGATCCGGCCGCCGGTCCGTACGACCAGTTCCTCGGCGTACCGCCATGCCAACCGGGAGCCGGCGTCGTGCGCCGCGGCGCGGATCTCCACCCACCAGGTCGGCGTCGGTACGTCGGCGTACGCGGCCCCGAACTGCCGCATCGGCTCGCCCGGCACCTGGATGTACATCGGGGTGTCGATCGACACCAGCGGGACCTCGTGCTCGTCGCAGAGCTGGATCACCATGCCGCCCGACACCGCCCGGACGCGATGCTCGGTACCGGTGGCCGCGAGCGACGCCAGTACATCCTCGTCGGACGGCATCCGCTCCAGCAGCGCCACCACGTCGTACGTCATGAAGGTCCTCCTAGCTGGCCAGTGGCATCGGCAAGCGCTGTTTGGATCAGTACGGGGCTGTCCCCGCGCCGGACGAACAGTCCCCGGCCGGCCGGGTAGCTGCCTGGCCGGGCGCCGGTGAAGATCTGGCCTTCGCCTCGGTCGCCGGCCATCACCAGCCCGGCGCAACCGGATTCGAGGACGGCCTGCAGGAACGGTTCGTACAGCGAACGGGACGCGCCCGAGGCACGCCGTACGACGACGAAATGCAGGTTCAGATCGCGACCGGACGCGACGTACGGCAGCAACGGCTCCAGCGGCGACTGACCGCCGGTGGTGAGCAGGTCGTAGTCGTCGACCATCACGACGATCCGCGGGCCTGTGCCGGGCGGCGTCCCGGAGTCGTCGGGCATCCGCCGCTCCAGCTCCTCGGCGATCGCGCTCGCCAGCCCGGCCGCCTGCCGGATGTTGGTCGCGTGGCCGCCGATGTAGTCCTCGGGCAGCGACTTCACTACGTCGGTCAGGGAGCGCCGAGGATCCATCACCCCGAACACGAGCTCCGCCGACGCGGCGTACCGGTCGGCGAGCTGCTGCATCACCAGCCGGAGCAGGTTGGTCTTGCCGCACTCGTTGTCGCCAAAGGCAACCAAGTTGCCGTCGTCGCCGGACAGGTCGAGCAGGACCGGCGCCAGCCCGGCCTCGTCCAGGCCGATCGGCACCCGCTCCGGTTCGGTCACCGAGCTCGGCAGCGCCCGGCGCCCGACCTGGAACGGCAGCACCCTGACCTGCGGGGCGAGCGCGCCACTCCAGGCGGACCTGATCGCGACCGACTGCGACTCGAGGACCTGGCTGAGACGGTCGTCGTCGACCCGGCCATCGACCCGCGGCAACGCGACCTGAGCGAACAGCTTGCCCTGCGGCGTGAGCATCCGGCCGGGCCGAGCGCTGCGCATCGTCTTCTGCAGACGCGTGTCGATCATGGAATCGGACGGATCGTTCAGCCGCAGCTCGAGCACCGTGCCGAACAGCGACTGCAGCTGCATCCGTACGTCGTTCCAGCGCAGCATCGCCGCCACGACATGAACGCCGTACCCGCTGCCGCGTTGCAGGATGTCCGCGATCGGTTCGTCGATCTCGTCGAACTGCGTCCGGATCGCGCCGAAGTTGTCGACCAGCAGCACGACGTCCGCGCAGGGCAACTCGGGCACCTCGCCCGCGCCGTGCAGTTCGCGCAAGGTCTCCATCGTGTCGATGCCGCGGTCGCGGAACACCCGTTCGCGGTGGTCGATCATCCCCCGGATCTCCTCCAGCGTCCGCCGCAGCCGGTTCCGGTCGGTACGGATCGCGATCCCGCCGACGTGCGGCAGATCGCGCAACGGCTGCAACCCGCCGCCGGCCAGGTCGAGTCCGTAGATCGCCACCTCGGCCGGGGTATGGCTGTGGGCGAGCGCGGTCACGATCGTCCGGATCGTGGTGGTCTTGCCGGACTGCGGACCGCCGATCAGCGCGCAGTGCCCGCCGGCCGCGGTCAGGTCGAGCCGCAGTACTTCCTGCCGCTGCCGACGCGGGTCGTCGAGCACCCCGATCGGCGGTGCCAGCTGCGGCGAACCGGCCGGGAACTGCAACCCTCGCGGACCCGGCCGTGGATCGCCCGCGAGCTGGTCCAGCGTGCAGGCCACCGGCAGCGGCGGCAGCCAGATCTGATTCACCTTCTTGGCCGCCGGTTTGACCTGGCCGACGAACATATCGAGCACTGTTGGGCCGGTCGTGCGCTCGGTCGCGCCGTCCTCCTCGTCGGTCGCCGGCGCGAGCCCTCCGAGGTCCTGCTGGTACGGCGTCAGCAGGTACGGCCGGACCACCGGGCCCGGTTTCTCCGGCTCGCGGTTGATCCTGCCGGTGTACGGGCCGGAGACGTACGCCGCCTTGAACCGCTGGTACACCGACACGTCCACCTTGAGGTAGCCGAACCCCGGCAGCGGCGGCAGGTGGAAGGCGTCGGTGGTGTCGAGCACCGAACGGCTCTCGTCCTCGGAGAACGTGCGAAGCCCCAACCGGTACGACAGATAGGTCTCCAACCCGCGCAGCTGACCGCTCTCGATCCGCTGGCTGGACAGCAGCAGATGGACGCCGATCGACCGCCCGATCCGGCCGATCGACAAGAACAGGTCGATGAAGTCCGGCCGTACGGTCAGCAGTTCGCCGAACTCGTCGATGATCACGAACAGATGCGGCAGCGGATCCAGTTCGGCCCGCTGCTGGCGGAGCAGGCGGTAATCGGTGATGTTCGCGATGTTCCCGGCATCCCGCAGGACCCGCTGCCGGCGCTGGACCTCGCCGGACAGGCTCGCGTACGCCCGTTCGGTCATGGTCGGGTCGTCGACCAGGTTGGTGATGATCCCGGCGACGTGCGGTACGCCCTCGAACGGAGCGAACGTCGCGCCGCCCTTGTAGTCGATGAGGACCATCGCCAGGTCTTCCGGGCTGTGCGTGGCGAGCAACCCGAGCACGAGCGTGCGCAGCAACTCCGACTTCCCGGACCCGGTCGCGCCGACGCACAGGCCATGCGGGCCCATCCCGAGCTGGGCGGACTCTTTCAGATCCAGCATCACCGGGGCGCCGGCCTGGTCGAGACCGATCGGCACCCGCAGGAAGTTGCGCTCGTTGCGGGCGGACCACATCCGCGTCCGGTCGAGGTGGCCCGGGTCGTCGATGCCGAGCATGCCCATCACGTCGATGTCGGACGTGTACGCATCCTCCTCGGCGGACTCCTTCGACAGCCGCAGCGGCGCCAGCCTCCGGGCGATCCCCTCGGCGACGGCAGCCGTCGTACGGTCGGGCTGACCGGTCGCGACCAGCGGCTGACCGCTCCGCAGGTCCTCGACCACCACCTCGTCACCTTGGACCGAGATCCGGACCGCGACGTTGCTGGGTTCCTGGGTTCGATCGGCGACCAGGTGCAGAACAGTCAGACCGAGTGCCGGAGTGTCGTGGCTCTCGCCTTGTGCACGCACCTCCGCACTGACTTGCCCGTAGGTGTCGTGGAGCACCAGCAGACGCTGGGTCAACCGGCGGCTGTCCTGCTGCCCCATCGACCCGCGCCGGGCCTCACTCGCCCACTTCGTCCGCTCCGCCAGATCGTCCGCGATCAGGCCGGCCAGCTCGACCGGTGACGGCGCGATCCTGCGGAACGGGTGCGGGCCGTCCTGACGCTCCGGATCCAGGACATGCGGCAACCAGCTCAGCCACTGCCAGTCCTGCATCGCCGCGGGCGGGAAACACGCCGCCAGCTCGACATCCTCCGGCGCGTGGAACACCGCCAACTGCAGCAGGAGCGACCGGGCCACGTTCACCACGCCGTCCCGATCGCCGACGATACTGACATTGCCGACCTGGTCCATCGGCACCGTGAGGGGCATCTCCGGCATCAGCGCGAAACGGCGTACGACGGCCTGCGCTTCCGCCATCATGAACGGATCGGGCGGATCCATGGTCGCGCCCGGGTTCTGCGCCACGGTCGCCGGACCGACCGGGATCCGGCCGGTACCGCAGCGAACCTTGAGGAAATCCGAGTCCGTACGGCGGCGCTCCCAGAGCCGCGCCGGGTCACGCGCGCAGTCGACCAGCGCATCGCTCGGCGGGTCCAGAAGACCGGCCTCGGACCGTACCGTCCGCTCGGTCTTGGCGAACTCGTCGCGCAGACGCTCCAGGTAGTCGAGGTACCGCTCGCGCTGCTTCCGCCGATCCCGGCCGGCGCGACCGCGCTGCGACATCGCCGACCCGAGGACGCCCGCGAGCGTGGCCACCAGCATCGCCGCGCCCACCACCATGAACAAGGTGCTCCGCGTCACCGCCATCATGCCGACCGAGCCGAGGACACCGGTGATCGGCAGCAGAGCCTGCATCGGCCCGCCACCGCCGCCGGCCTGGCCGAGCGTCGGCGGCGCCTCGATCACCTTCGGCGGCTGCTCGCCGAGATGCCGGGTGCTCCGCGCCGGGCGGTGCACGAGGGTAGACACGGGATCTCCTTCCGGGGGCTTTTGGCGCTCAGCGCGTTCGGGACGGGCTTGCCGTCGGTCGTTTGGTGGTTGGTGTTGCTGTTGGTGTTGGTGACGGGCTCGGGGCCACGGTTTGGGTCGGCTGGTTCTGCTGCTTCTCCTTGGCCAGTTCGCGATCGATGAACGACCAGCCGACGCACCCGGCGCAGATCACCGCCGCCAGCGCGACACTGGCGAACAACTTGCCGACGCCCTCGTCCAAGCTGTGCCGGGCCCGGTCGGCCCCGAACAGCGCGGCGTCCCGCAGCCGCTGCCGCCGTACGCTCACGGACTCGATGATCTGGTTGTTGTACTCCCGCGGCACGGCCCGTCACCCCGTCCCGCCGGCCGCGGCCAGCGCCTCGTCGACGGACATCCGGCTCGGGTGGAACTCGTACACCACCGCCTCGCCGACCAGGAACATCGTGTCGGTGATTCCAGGCATCTCGAACAACCACCAGTCCCCTACGTCGCGCCGGCGCCAGGTCGCCAGGTCGGCCGGCGTCACCGTCCCCGGACCCTGGGCGGTCAGCCAGGCGGCGAGGTCGGTCGCTGCCTCGGCCCCGGGATCCGTGTGCTCCAACCCGCGTTCGGCCGCATAAACCTTCAGTTGCTCTTCGTACGGCGTCGCGCTGCCGAGCATCCACGTGTCGCGGGTCGACTTCACCACCACGATCGGGCCGGCGCCGACGGGTGGACGGCCCCGGCCGGTGTCGAACCACCGCGCCGTCGACCAGGGGAAGACCCAGGCCCAGCCGACATCCGCCACGTTCTCGTCATTGGTTGCCAGGCGCAACGGCTCGCCCGCTTCCATGCTCTCGAGGAACGTCGCTGCTGCTGCGCGTGCATCGGTCAGCTTCATGTCACTGTCCTTCGTTGCTTCCGTAGTTCGTGCGAAGGAACTCGAGGCCCGCGGAGAACCGTTCCAGCCGGGCCCAGCCGCGCTGCTGCGGGTCGACGTAGTACACCCGGCCGTGCCGGTTGACGACCATGAACACGTGGCCCGACGTCGGGATCCCGAGGAACGAGCGATAACCGCACACCAGACCGCGAGCCCTGTCACCGGCGCGATAGATCTCCTGCGCGATCTCGTCGAAGTCGCTGACCTCACGGAAGGTCTCGTACGGCAGACCGACCCGCTCCGTCATCCGCAGCCGCTGGCTCCCTTCCAGGTCCACCGGATCGACCATCAACGCCGAGGACGGCCGCCCCCGCAAGGTCAACTCGGCCGCGATCACCGAAGCCTCACAGTTCTGCCACTTCCGCCGCGCCGGCAACCCCGGCCGATCCGGATTGATCTCCACCAACTCCGGGAACGACTCCCCGAAGTCCGCCCGCCGCCCATTCCCCCGATGCACCTGAGGAACCGGGTCGGGTGATTGGTTGTAGGTCGGCGTACCTGCGGGCTCGAACTGTTCGACGCGGCCGTCCGGGTGCCGCAGGACAGCTCCGCCGGTGTGGTCGAACGTGCCGCGCCCACCATCCCAGACGGTCCGCCCGGTCTGCGGATCGACGACCTCGTACCGCACCCTGAGCGCACGCGGTTCCGTGCCCGGAGCAGACGGTACGAGCTCGGCCCGCACCTCATGCCCCGACCCGATCCACCGGTCCCACTCGTGCCCCATCCGCTCCCAGGCAGTCGCGTTCACCCGCGCCTCCCGCGGCACCAACCGATCCACCGCGGTCCAAGGAACATGCCGCCCCCGCGGATCCGTACCAACCGCCTCCCGCGCAGTCACCCGCAGCCCCGGCGCCCCACCCTCCGGCCCAACAGCCCGATACTCGTTCCGCCCCAACCGCCCAACATCCCCACCGTCACCGGGCACCTCGCCGGTCTGCTGGGTGGTGGCGGGTGTTGTCGGGTGATCGGGCCGCGGATAGCGGAAGTCGATCATCTGCGAGTCGTCGGGCAGATGCCCGAGCTCGCCCCACCGGCCATCGGCGCCAGGCGTCAACCACCGCTCACCCGGTCGCCGCATCGCGACCTCGAGCCCCCGCAGCGCACGGGTCCTCGGCGGCCACACACCGGTGACCGGAGCGTGCTCGTCGTACAACCGCTGATTGCCGTCCCACCACCGAACCCGGCCACCTCGGTCGACGAACGCACCGAACGCGTGCCCACTGCCCTCGTGCCAATCGACACCGAGGTACGCCACGGTCCCCGGCGGGCTCCCGCGCAACGACCGCTCCAACTGCCGGTAGGCGTCGGCGGTGAACTCCTCCGGCGTACTCCGCAGCGGGTCATGCGGGCGATATCCCGGCTTTCCGCCGAGCCACTCCCACATCTCCGCACGCGACTCCCCCGCACCGAACGCGTTGCCGACGGCAAGTCGCGGATCCCCGCCGTTCATCATGTCGGCGAACGTCCGGAACCGTTCCGCACAAGCCGTCCGCGTCGAGAGCTTCTCCGGCGACCCGTCGTCGAGAATCCCCGACCATTCGTCAACCCGCCCGAGCCGATCCCCCGCCGAAGCCTCCCGCACCCGCTCCAACTTGGCCCCGTCCGGATCCCCGCTCTCCCACAAAACCGGCCGAACGTCCGGCCGCGCCTCCCCCGCCGCCCCCACCCGCTGGCGATCCGACCGCAACGACTCAATCAACTTCTCATCGCCATCCCGCCATTTCGCAGCCCGGCGAATATCCGGCTCCCCGCGCCGCTCCCCCGAGTCCCCACGATCTTCACCGCGCCGCTCCCCCGACTCCCCAGCACGTTCCCCACGCCGACCAGTCCTGTCAGCCCCATCAGCACGCCCCTGCGAACGCCGCCCCTCGTCTTCCCCCAGCAGCCGACGCCCAATCTCCCCCAGATCCCCGCCATCACCCGACCGCCCAACAGGCTCACGCCGCTCCGCCTGCTCAGGCCCCCGCGGACGCTCAGCCTCCTCCGACTGACGCGCACGATCGGGCCGACCGTCGTCGGTTGGACGTGTGCTCGAGTCGTCGTCGCCCGAGAGCCTGCGTCCGATCTCTTCGAATCCTCCTGGGCCTTCCCCGTGTCCCACCTGCTCGGTATGCACTGGCCGTTCGTCCACGCCGTGCGTACCATCCGCGTCCTCGCGCGGCGTGCGGTCGTGGTCGCCGCGCGGGTCGTGTGCGCTGCCGAGCGGTCCGTCGTGGTCGGGCATCTCGTCGACCCCCTCCGCAGACGCCTCGGCGGCGTGCTTACCGGACTTGGCCGCCGCTCCCACGACACCAACGGGTGCTCCCGCAGGCCCACCTGCAGCACTCGCTTCACCAGCCCGTGTCGGGTCTGCGTGGGTTGGGGGGTGGTTGGGAGGTACGGGGGCGTGGCGGACTGTGCCGCCTTCTTGGACTGCGTGTACTGGGGGGCTGTCTCCGTCGGGTAGGTGGTGGGTGATTTCTGTTGCTGCGCGGGTCGGCAGCCCCTCCGTCGGCACCCGGCCGTGTTCCGTCCCGAGAGCTCGGCCCAGCGCCGTACCGGCGTCTCCAGGCAACCGGCCATGGATGTCCAGACCGCTGCGAGACGCATGCCGGACCAGCTCGCGTACGCCGGCCTCCACTGCACCAGGCGTCAGCGTGCCGCCGAGCCGGAGGCCCTCGATCTCCACGTGCGTTCGGGTGTCCCGGATCGTCAGCACCGACGTCGGGCGGCCGTGCCGGTCGTACGAGACGAAGGTCCGGCCGTTCGCCGGCACGTTGACGCCGTCGCCGTCACCGAGGTCGACGTGGGCGTCGGTTTTGGTGTCGTTCTCGACGACCTCGACGCGACCGCCCTCGCGGCGGAACTCGTCGGCCGCGCTGGACAGCCGGTGCGCGGTCGCGCCCGGATCGATCCCGGACGGCGAACCCGCCGTACGGCGCGCGTGCAGGTCCGCGAAGTCCCGGCGTACCAGATCCAGCGTTTCGCGGTCGAACATCGACTCCGCCTGCCGCGCGATCTGCTGCACGTCGGACGGCGACCACTCGGACAGGCCGCTGCCGGGGAACCGGTCGGTACGGCGGCCGATCTTGTGGTGGAAGTCGTGGGCGTCGGCGAGCGGCATCTCCGACGTGACCGCCAGGCCGCCGTTGTCGGCGGCGTATCGCGCGACGAAGTGCTCGACCGCGGTCGCGGCGCCGCGCGTACCGTTGTGGGCGCTGCCGAGTTTGCTCAGCTGCATTTCACCGTGCTGTACGTCCAGCGAGATCGCCGACGCGATCCGGCCGCCGACGCTCGCGACCACTACGTGCGGATGCGAACCGTCGAGGGCCTCGGACAGGTACTCGCGGCCCTTGCTCTGGCGCTCTGGCAGGTTGCCGGAGGCCAGTTCGCGGGCCTGTTCGGCGAACTTCTCGTACCGCGGGCTTCCGCGATCCAGCAGCTCGACCTTGGCCTCTGGGTGCTCGTAGAACCTCCGCACCCGCTCACCGATGAACCGCACCGCACTGTCGGGCACACCATCCCCGACGTTGCGCTCTGGGCTTTGGTCGCCTTCGTGGTCGGCGTTCCGGTCGCTGTGATGGTTGGAGTTCCGGTCGGTTTCGTGGTCGCGGTGGTGCGGGTCGTTCGTCGGCGACCCGCTCTGCCCGACGCGAGCCAACCGCCCGGTGTCGACACCGGCCGCCGCACCAACCGGAGCAAACGGCGCAGGCTCAGGATGCGAACCCTTCCCCGGCTCCAACGCGTGGTCCGGCCGATCCACGCGCTCCTGACGTGTCGGACGATCCGTGTGATCGGGACGATCCGTGTGATCCGGGCGCTGGTGTTCGCGGGGGGTGGGGGTTTCGGGGCGGCGTTTGGTTCGGTTGGGTTTGGTGTCGTCGTTCGAGTGGGTGGGGTCCGAGCCGTCGCCGGGGCGGGTGGACGGTACGTCGCTGCCGTGGCGGGTGCCCGTTCCGGGTGGGTCGACTCTGCCTGTGGGGATTGGGGTCGGGTTGCCGACCGGGGTCGGCGTACGCTCCCGGCCGGGCGACTCGGGCGTGCCGGTCTGCTCGGGCCTGCCGGTCTGCTCGGGGTTGCCGGGCTGCTCGGGTTCGCCGGGCCGGCGTGGTTCGTTCGGGCGGCGGCGTTCCGGCTCGTGGCGGCCGTCAGGCCGTTCCTTCGAGTCGACCCGACCCGGGTCGCCGGTATGGCGCGGATCCACCGTCTGCCGAGGATCCACCGGGTGACGAGGATCAACTGGATTACGCGGGTCAACGGGGTGGCGCGGGTCAACTGGATGCCGTGAATCCACCGGCTGACGCGGCTCCACCTTCTCCCGCGAATCGACCGGCTGACGCGGGTCGACCTTCTCCCGCGGGTCAACCGGATTGCGCGGATCCACCGGGTTACGCGGATCGACCGGATTGCGTGGGTCGACTGGGTGGCGCGGGTCGACTGGGTGGCGCGGGTCGATGGTCTGGCGGGGATCCACCAGTTGGTGGGGGTCGACCGTCACGCGCGGGTCGACCGGATGGCGCGGGTCAACTGGGTTACGTGGGTCGACCGGGTTACGTGGGTCGACCGGGTTACGGGGATCTACCGGGTGGCGGGGGTCGACTGTCTCGCGCGGGTCCACCGGGTGACGCGGGTCGACCGGCACACGCGGGTCGATCGTCTCGCGCGGGTCCACCGAGTGACGGGGGTCGACCGGGTTGCGTGGGTCGACCGCGTTGCGGGGGTCTGCTGGGTGGGTTGGGTGGTTGGGGTCGGGGATGTGGGCTTCGGGGAGTTCTGGCCTGAGGGTTTTGCTGAGGGGGATGCCGCGTTCTATGCGGACCGTCTCGCCGAGGATCGGGATGTGGGAGATGCCCTTCAGGACGTCGCCCAGGACCGGGAGTTTGGTGGCGCCGCGGATCGCGCCGGCGCGGATGTCGGCCTTGAAGTCCAGGTAGGAGCCTGCGTGGTCGGCGATCTTGCCGATCAGCGGCACCTTGCCGGCCAGTCCGGCGAACTTGCCCACCTTCGTCGCGAGCGTGGCGAGCTTGCCGACCCCAGGGATGAAGCCGAGGACGCCGGCCACCGCGCGCGCCTGGTTGCCGGAGTTCCAGTCCTCGCGGATGTCGTCGATCTGCGAGTTGAACCGGGCGTCCATGTCCTTGCCGAAGCTCTCCGGCGTGACGAGATCGATCGCGTCGCCGACACCAGGAATGGCGTGCAGCAACGAAACGAAGTCGAGCGCGGCCTCACCCCACGCGTCGAACGTCTGGTACATGTCGGCCGGAGGATGCCCGAACATCGAATCGACGCCCAACTCGCGGGCGACCCACTGGATGCCGAACATCACCGTCAGCGCGTCCACCACGTCGACCGCGAAGTCGCCGACGTCCATGATCCAGGGCTTGTCCCACTCCTCGTACCCGCCCCACGCCGGATAGACCGGGTCCTCGTTGTGGACGAGCACCTTGGGGCCGGTCCGCATCGGCATACCGGGCTGCCAGTTCCGGTCGAGCGTCTCCGGGTTCCAGCCCGCGCCGCCGTACACCGCCTCGATCCTGTTGGCGCACCGGACCTGACACTCGAGGATGGCAAGAACGAGGTTGCTCATCGTCTCGCCCATCCGGTTGTTGTCGGCAACGATGCCCTCATGGTCGTTCCAGTCCTCGCCGTCGGCGGTGACCTCCCGCTCGATCACGTCGAGGAACGTGTACGCCTCCTGCTTGACGCGCTCGAGCCGGTCGTGCAGCGGCCGGACCTCACGCACGTAGGACTGGATCGCGTCGCCGACGTCCTTGATCGCGTTCCCGACCCGGGCGCATTCGTTGTACGCCGGGTTGATGGTGCACATCAGCTGGTACGCCTCCGGCGCGACGTACACGCCCTGCAACTGCCAGAAGCTCCGGCTGACCGCCGCGCCGGTGTCGGTGATGAACTGCCCGACGTCCGACAGGTTCTTGCCGTTGGACTCGACGTAATCGAGGTTGCCGGGGATCAGGTCCGGCAGACCGTCGGGGTTGACCAGTGGCATCAGGCAGCTCCGCCCGGGGTCGTGCCGGAGTCCACCGTCGACGTGCCCCCGGTACCGGTGTACGGCTCGGCCGGGCCCAGCTCTTCTTCCTTGCCGAAGCCGCCGCCGGACCTCTCGAACTTGCCTTTCCCGGTGGAGGGAGCCTCGGGCTCCGGGCGCTCGGCCTCCCGCGTCTTCATCTGCTCCTCCGACTTGCGCTCGGCGACCTCGTGCTCGCGGTCGAACACGCCGTTCGCGTTCCGCGCCGCGGTGAGCGCCATCTCCTGATGCCCTTCCAGGTAGGCGATCGTGGCGTCCTTGGCCCCGGTCATCGACGCGATGATCTGCGCCGCGATCGCGTTGAACGACCCGTTGTAGGCGATCGCGAACCCGTTCAGCGCGTCGGCGATCATGCCGCCGGCGTTACCGGCCGCGCCCTGCAGGTACGAGGTGTAGTTCCCGGCGTACGTCTCGAGCTTCAGAGCCTCGTCGTACGTCGCCTGCAGTACCTGGCTGACCCCTTCCGGGTCGATGTCCCAGTCCGTCATGGCCCCTCGGTCAGTGCGGGATCTGGTTGACGGCGGAGCTGGCCTTCTTCAGCGCGGCCTCCGCGGTCCGGTCGTTGGCCTGCAACGTGTCGGTCAGCAGCTTGATGATCGCCCGGACGTCCTCGGCCGCCTTGCTGAACTGCGACTCGATCCCGCGGTACTCCTCGGTCACGTTCGTCATCGACGCGTCGGACAGCAACGCCTGCACGGATCGCTCGTGCTGCCCGATCAGCGAGTTGATCTGACCCGACAGCTGCGTGATCCGGGTCTGGACCTCTTCGGAGGCGCCGATGTCGTAGCTGTTGCGCTCGTTCATGTCCCCAAGCTCTCCTCGATGCGTGAGCGTCAGCGGCCGCTGAACCGGCGGGCGGCGTCCGACTGGCCCTCGGCGCTGCCCATGTTCTGCTTGGCCGTGGTCACCTGCTCGTTCTGCGCGGTGTTCATCGCGCTTCCGACGCCGCTCTGGCCGACGGCCAGGTGCGCCATCCCCGCGTTCAGGCTCGCGGCGATGCCGTCGACGTTCTGCTTGAAGGCGTCGAACTGCTTCTTGCCCTCACCGCCGAACTTGCCCTCCAGCGGCGCGGCGGCGTCGACGAGCTGCTTGACCAGTCCGCCCAGGTCCTGCGCCCGCCCGGCGGTGCCCTTGGCCGCCTGGTCGAACGCTCCCTGACTCATGTCCCATCGCTGACCAGCCATTTCTCGGTGCCTCCTGAGCCCGTTCGGCGTTCACAGTCGACTCAGGGTTCCCGATACCGCTTTCAAATCGCTTTCATCGAGTCAGCGCGGCTCGGTAGTGGGTCGGGCGCATCGCCTTGAGCTCGCGGAAACGGCGGTTGAAGTTGGCGAGGTTCCGGTAGCCGCTGCGCGCCGCGACCTCCGTCACCGGGAGCGAGGTCGTGGTGAGCAGACGGCAGGCCGTCTCCACTCTCAACTGGTTGACGTAGTCGGTGAGCGTGCAGCCGATGGCACGGCGGAAGAAGCGGCTGAACGACGTCGGCGACAGGTGCACGAGCGCCGCGACCTCGTCCAGGAGCACCGGTTCGGTATGAGCCTTCTGGAGGTACCGGACCACGACGTCGATCCGATCGCGTACGGCGGTGCTCGGCGCGGCGGCGTACCCGGCGCCGGTGATCGGGGTCGCGGTGGTGTCGGCGAGGCGACGCAGTACGTCGAGAAGCCGCGTCGTCTGGGCCGACGGGGTGAGCCGCGGGAGACCTGCGATGTCCGCACGCAGTTCCGGTTCGACGTCGCTGAAGGACAGCCCGCGGACCGAACCCGCGAGGAGATCGTGGACAGCGGCGAACTGCGGGAGGTCGAAGAAACCAGCGCCGAGGAAGTCGTGCCGGAACTGGGTCACCGCGGCCTCGGACGGCTGATCGGACGGCTCGGACGCGTACGTGTGCGGCAGATCGGGTCCGAGCAGGACCAGGTCACCCGGAAGATACCGCTCCACGGTGGTACCCACATACCTCGTGCCTGATCCGGCCGAGATCAGCGTGAGCTCGTACTCCTGGTGGAAGTGCCAGGCGAAGTCGAAGCCCTGTTCACGCCTCGTGAAGCACGTGAACGTCGTACCACTGGGGACGCCCGGCCGTTCATAGCGCGGCTTCATCCACCCATTCTAAGTGGGCAACTGAGTACCAGAACTGGGTATCAGCGGCGTAGCACCGCAGGTCTCGGCTTGGAATCGTGGATGCCATGACGACCACGGACATCTCCGTCGACGAGCTCGAGACGCCGTACGACGGCCTGCCGCCGACCGCCACCGCCGACTTCAACCGCGACGGGTTCGTGCACCTGTCCGGCGTACTCACTCCTGAAACGATCGCGCAGTACGAGCCGACGATCACCTCCGAGGTGATCCGGCTGAACACCCAGGACCTGCCGCTGGCCGAGCGCGACACGTACGGCAAGGCGTTCCTGCAGGTGACGAACCTGTGGCGGCAGAACGAGAAGGTCAAGGAGCTCGTGTTCGCCCGCCGCCTGGCCGGCATCGCGGCACAGCTCCTCGGGGTTCACGCCGTACGGCTCTACCACGACCAGGCGCTCTACAAGGAGCCGAGCGGCGGCATCACGCCGTGGCACGCCGACCAGTACTACTGGCCGCTGTCGTCCGACCGTTGCGTGACGCTCTGGCTGCCGCTGCAGGAAACCCCGCTGGAGATGGGCCCGCTCGCCTTCGCCCGCGGCAGCCACAACTTCGCGTTCGGCCGCGACCTCCCGATCTCCGACGAGTCCGAGGCACAACTCCAGAACGCCGTGGCCGAGCAGCACTTCGAGGACGTCGTAGAACCGTTCGCACTCGGCGACGCGAGCTTCCACCGCGGCTGGACCTTCCACCACGCCGGCCCGAACCGCGGCACCGAGCCGCGCCGCGTGATGACCGTCATCTACCTCGACGCCGACCTCCGCACCACCGAACCGACCAACCGCAACCAAACCGCGGACCTCGCCAACTGGATGCCAGGCACCGCGATCGGCCAGGTCCCTGAATCCGTCCTGAACCCGATCCTCTATGCGGCGAGCTGACCGCTGAGGGCCGCTCTGCGGCCTGTCATGAACGCTGCCAGCACGGCCAGGTTCGCGGCCGAGGCGACGATCACCGCGAAGGCGAGATAGGTGTCGCGGCGCTCCGAGCACTCACGGGCGATCCCGAGCCATCCCGCGGTGCCGAGGCTTCGATCGGTGGTGACGTCCTCGTTCCAATGAGTGGAGCCCTCGTCGTCCAGGTACGCCGAGTCACTCGGCCAGCCGACCGCGATCAACGAGCCGCAGCTGACGTGGACCGCTCCCTCGCCGTCGTCCTTGATGACGAAACTCGGCTGTTTGAACACCAGGACCGCCATCCCGACGAACAACAGCCCGGCCACAACACCCAGCGCACGACGCACGCCATTCCCCTTCCGATCGGTCCTGCACGGTACGACGGCCAGAGGGTCCTGCCTGCGTGAGACAGCCGTGAAATGCCGATGAAACGGCCCGCTCCGACGATGGTTGGCGCTGCTCGTCGAACCTCGGAGGGGAAGACATGCCACGGCTGGGCAAGGTGCTACTCGTTCTCGCAACTCTCGTGATGTCCGCGCCACCCGGGCCGGCGGCGGATGTCCTCGGAACCGTACCGGTGCCGCCCGGTTCGAAGCTCTCGGCGGCGATCTACGACGAACACGGTCAAGTCGTGCGCCACCTCTACGACCTGGCGTCCCGCACCGGCACGGTCGAGGTGCGGTGGGACGGCAAGGACGACTCGGGGCAGGACACACGCGGCGGAAAGTACAGCTGGCGTGCGATCACCTCGTCCGTCTCGGGCACGTACGACGGTGAAGTCGGCGACGGCGGCCGCGTCGTACCCGGCCTGTCCTTCGAGGCATCCGACAACCAGAACGCGACCGCCGGCGTCACCTACGGTCCGGACGGCGACCTGTACCTCGTCTCGCGCTACGAGGAGATGGCCGCGACGCACGTACGCCGGATTGCGCCGGCGGACCTGAGTACCGGTAAGCAGAAGTGGTTCGCGCCCGGGCAACCGCGCGGTCACGGGATCGCGGTCGACGACCGGTATGTGTATGTCGCCTCGTTCAATGACAAGGCGACCGACTATCGGATCGTCCGACGGGATGCGATCACGGGCAAGGCCACGGAATGGGGCAACCCGATCGTCACGACACCGTGGACGGTCGGCCAGCCCGTCGTCACCGGTCTCGCGGTCGATGCGACGTACCTCTGGGTCGCCGACACGGCCACCGGCCAGCTGCGCGTGTACACCAAGGCCGACGGCAAACCCGCGCCGATCCTCGCCGGGCAGAGCACCATGAAGCTGACCGCGGCACCCCACGGGATTGTGACCGACGGCGCGAACCGCTTCTGGATCACCGCCGGCGACCACGTGCAGCGCTACCGGTACGACGCGGCGTCGGCGACCATGAAGCCGGAGCTGAGCATCGGCGCCGGCCTGCTGAACCCGTTCGGACTCGCCTGGGACAAGGCAACCAACGCCCTCTACGTGTCGGAGATCGGCACCGGCAGGATCCGCAAGTACGACGCCACGTCCGGCGCGGAACGCAGTACGCCGCTGCACCTGTCCACCATGCCCGCGCCGGGAAAGGTCACCGACTACACCGTCGGCTGGAAGTACGACACGGACTCCCAGGTACCTGGCGGTGACGCGGCGATCGCGCTCGCGCCGGACGGGAAAACGCTCGTGGTGGTCGACTACTGGAACGGCCGGACGCTGTTCTTCGACACAGTCACCGGGCTGGCTCGTCCGGAACGCCAGCAGGGACAGAACATTCCGGTGCCGGACGTCGACGTCAAGGTCGGTCAGGACCGCTTGACCAGCTTCGGCCGCGAGTACCGGATCGACTACAACGCACCAGGCCGTCCGTGGAAACTGGCCGCCAACTGGGCACCGCAGGACCGCGCCAACCAGTACTCGATCAGCGCGACGATGATCCGGAAGCTTGCCAATGGCAAGGAGTACGAATACGTTTTCCTCGGCCAGCGGTGCAGTGACGCGGCCATGACCAACTGCGCCGGGCAGCAGCCGGGGACGTTCCCGTTCGGCGGTGTCCTGGTGTACCAGCTGAACGCCTCCGGCCAGGGCATGCGTCCCGTGGCGCAGCTGCGCCGGTTGAGCCCGGCGGGTGGTCCGCGCAACCAGTTCGATATCGGCGACCGGCTGGCGATCACCACGAACACCAACGACAACGCCGTACTCGGTGATGCCGGGGACGTCACCGAGAAGCTCGACCATGCGGGGTTCCTGCTGGGCAACCCGTCGATCTGGGTCGACAACCAGGGCACGCTCTGGATGGCGAACGCGAGCACGATCACCGCCACCCCCGACCACATCGCGACACCGGGTGTGGGACGGCTGCCGATGAAGCTGACCGGGGACATTCCGGTGTACAGCGCGGCCGGCTTCGCGATCCAGCCCGGCACCGAGCACGACCAGGACCCGGCCACGGGGATCGGGACGAACAACTCGTACCAGGTCACCTACGACACCGCCAACCAGCGGCTGTACGCCAGCACCGACACCGGCGAGTTCGACCACATCGCCAACTACGGCGGCAACGCGGTGTCGATGTGGGACCTGCGGACCGGCCAGAAGTCCGTGTTCAGCGGGTACTCTCCGCTCGCCGGGCAACGGCACCGGGTGCGGGACTCGCCGGTGGGGCTCGCCGTCGACTCCTCCGGCGGGTACTTCTACACCGGCAGGTACTCCGGCGAGGCGCAACAGGTCGTCATGCACACCTGGGACGGTCTCCCCGTCGGACGAGCCGCGACCGCGCTCCCGACGTACTCGACCGGCTGGCTCGATCGGGGCATGTCCCTCACCGCCTTCACCCACACCAACGGGACGCGGTACGCGTACACCGAGGACAACTACAACGGCATGAACAACCGGTTCGCGTTCAGCGACGCCAACTCGGTACGGCGCTACGGGTCGGACCCGAGCACCGGCAGCACAGCCGGCGACTTCACGCGGCCGCGCACCCCGATCACCGACGACCTGGTCGCGTGGTTGCGGATGGACTCCGGGCGCACCAACGACCAGTACGTCGGCGACTCGGCCGGGGACCGCTGGGGTGTGTACCAGACCAAGGGCCGGTACACCTGGTGGCAGCCGTCGGGGGGCGCCCGCGTGGGTGCTCTCGCGTTCGACAGCGCGCAGTCCAACGCGATTCACTTCCGCAAGCACTCGGGCTCCGACAAGGCGGTGGACAACCTCCTCGATGCCCCGGACCAGCCCGCGACGACGTTCGCCACCTGGTTCAAGACGAAGAGTTCCGGCGTACTGGCGAGCTATCAGGACCGCTACGACAACGCCGACGTGAAGCCGACGAAGGCACAGCCGATGCTGTACGTCGGTGTGGACGGCAAGCTCCGTGGTGGTGCCTTGACCGCGGCGGGCTGTGCGGTCCGGCAGGTGGTGTCGCCGAATGTGGTGAACGACGACACCTGGCACCACGTCGCGCTGGTCACGACCGCGACCGGGCAAACGATGTACCTCGACGGGCAGCGGGTCGGCGACCTGCAGTGCGGGCGGGTGGCGGGAGGGCTCGGGTTCTCCTTGCTGGGCAAGGGATACACGTCTCTCGGCACCTGGCCATCTACTCCGGGTGGGTACTTCTACTACACCGGATCGCTCGACGATGCCCGCGTGTACCACCGGGCGCTCGCTGCGGCGGAGGTCGCGGAACTGGCCACCGTACCGGCGCCGTCGGGTCCGTTCGCGCACTGGAAGTTCGACGAGTCCGGCGGCACCGTCGCCGCGGACGCCGCGGATCACAGCCAGGAGGCGATCGTCACGCCGGGAGCGGTCTGGCATCCGTCGACCGGTGACCCGCGGGTCGGCGGTGCGCTGGAATTCGACGGCTCGTCCACGATGGCGACGATCCCGCAGACGCTGACGGTCAACGCGCCGCTGACCGTCTCGGTCTGGGTGAACACCACCAAGGGCGGACCGGTTCTCGGTGATCAACGCGGCGCCTATCCGACGACGATGCCGGGGCATGTGCTCGCGTACGTCCCCGTGCCCGGGAACGAGGACATCACGATCTCGACCACCGACGGGCGGGTCCGCTCGAACTTCGCCGGCGTACCCCTCGGCGGACCCACCACCGGCCCGGACGTCCGCGACGGTAAGTGGCACCAGATCGTCGTCACCACCCAGGTCAACCGAGCCCCCGACGGGAACCCGCTGTTCCTCGGCGCGATCTACATCGACGGCGTACAGATCGCCAGCGGACCGCCAGTCCCCAACGTCCAAGGCGTCTACGCCCGAGTCCGCCCGAACGCCCAATTCGGCGCAGCCCGCTCCCCCAACAACACCTGGACCTACTACACCGGCCAACTAGGCGACGCCAAACTCTGGACCAGAACCCTAACCCCCACCGAAATCAAAGCCCTGGGCTGAGCAGCTCTTTCCACTGCCTCGTCAGTCGAGGAGAGATTTGACGATGGTGGTCATTCGGTCTACTGGGATGGCGAAGCCGATTCCTATGTTGCCTGCGCGGGTGGTGCCCAGGGTGGCTATGGCGGTGTTGACGCCTACTACCTGGCCGGCGGTGTTGACGAGGGGGCCGCCGGAATTGCCGGGGTTGATGGCGGCGTCGGTCTGGATGGCTGACTGGCGGGTGTTGTTGTCGCCGAAGCGGGCCTGGCGGTCGACGGCGCTGACGATGCCGGCGGTCACGGTTCCTTCCAGGCCGAGTGGGGATCCGACGGCCAGCACCGGGTCGCCGACCCGGAGTTGTGCGGACCGGCCGAGCGTGAGCGCGCGCAGGCCCGCGGCGTCGGCGGTCGAGACCTGGAGTACGGCGAGGTCGTTGTCCTCGTCGGCGCCGATGACGCGGGCGTCGACGGTACGGCCGTTCGACAGGACCAGTGAGACATCACTCGCTCCTTCCACGACGTGGGCGTTGGTGACCACGTGGCCTTGCTGGTCGATCGCGAACCCGGAGCCGGTTGCGCGGCCCGCGCGTACTGACACCACTCCTGGTAGGACGCTCGCGGCGGCCGCGGTGATGGAGCCTTGGGCTGCTGCTGGTGGGGCTGCGGCTTGCGGGAGGTCGATGGGTGCGGGGTCGCGGGAGCCGGTGACGGCGCCGGCCAGTCCACCGGCCGCGATGGAGAGGGCGAGCGTGCCGATGACGACACCGGCTCGCCGACGGCCCGCGCGAGGTCGGGCGGCTGGCGGGATGGGTGGGGTGACCGTCACCCCGGCCTGAGGTGCCGCGGCGGGAGAGGAGGGAACGAATGAGGGGATCCTCTCCCGAACGGTGGCCGGGGTGACGGAGCCGGAGGGTGGTGGGCCGGGGGCGGCCGGCGCGGCCTTGGCGGGTGCTGGGCCTGGGATGTAGTCGGGGCCTCGGAAGGGGTTGCCTAGGTGGGGTGGCATGAGAGCTCCTGATCACGGGAGGCGGGAGAACCAGAGGAGCGAGGCGAGGGCGGCCAGGAGGGCTGCAGCGAGGGCGATGCCCGCGACCAGGTTGGTGATCTCGCGGGGCTCGGTGGTCCAGCCGATGGAGGACTGCAGGTCGGAGTACACATCGCGCAACTGCTCGTCGTTCTCGGCCTCGTAGAAGGACCCGCTGGTCGCGTCCGCGAGACCCTTCAGCGCCTCGGTGTCGGCCGGGACCGGTACGTCGCGCCCTTCCAGGTTCACAGTCCC
The DNA here is from genome assembly GCF_004331375.1 of Kribbella speibonae. Classification (NCBI taxonomy): domain Bacteria; kingdom Bacillati; phylum Actinomycetota; class Actinomycetes; order Propionibacteriales; family Kribbellaceae; genus Kribbella; species Kribbella speibonae. Next base: position 364,681 of record NZ_SJKC01000008.1, read on the forward strand.
CTCAGGTGTGCCGTACGCGATCGTCGACACCGGTACGCCGGCCTGCGCCGCCGCCTCGGCCGCCTCGTCGACCGGGCTGCCCGCGGTGTTGCCGCCGTCGGACAGCAGCACGATCCGGCTCGGCGGCGGATCGTCCGGGTCGATCGACCGGACCGCCTGCAGGCTGGTGAGAACGGCGTCCCCGATCGCCGTCGAGTCGCGCAGCTGCAGACTGTTGATCGCGTCGACCGTCGCCTGGTGGTTCGTACTCGGCGCCGACACCACGGTCGCCGTCCGCGCGAACGACACCAGCCCGACGTTGAACTTCTCCGGCAGGTCCCGCACGAACTCGATCGCCGCCTGCTTGGCGGTCTCGAACCGGTTCGGCGCGACATCGGTGGCCGCCATCGAGTTCGAGACGTCCATCGCGACCAGCACGGTGGCGCGCTCACGCGGGACCCGGATGTCGGCGACCGGCCGGGCGATCGCGATCGTCAGTACGGTCAGCGCGGCGAGAAAGGCCGCGGCCGGCGCGTGCCGGCGCCAGCCGGGCCGTACAGGGGCGACCTTCTCCAGCATCGGGAGGGTCGCGAAGCGGACGGCGTACTTCGTCCTGCGTCGCTGGGCGATGAGGTACGCCGCCACGAGCGCGACGACCAGCACCAGCAGCCAGAGCCACAGGGGTTGCTCGAATCTCATCTGGTCCTCACAGCAGTCGGGTTCCGTCGTACGCCGGCGCGGCGCCGTGCGGTGGTGAACGCCGCGACGTCACGGACCCAGTCGGTATCGGTGCGCAGTACGAGATGCGCGGCACCGGCGGACCGGATCGCCTGGGCGGTCTTCGAGCGGTGCGCGGCCATCGCGTCGGCGTACCGGCGGCGGAGTTTGCGGTTCGCGGTCTGGATCTCCCGCCGCCGGCCGGTCTCCGGGTCGACGAGCGTGAGCAGACCCACCTCGGGGAGCTCCAGCTCGCGTGGGTCCAGCACTTCTACCGCGATCACCTCGTGGCGGGCGGCCAGTCTTCGCAACTGGTCCGACCAGTCGTCTTCGTGGAAGTCCGACACGATCACCCGCAGCCCGGGGCGTGCGTGATCGCGGTTCAGGCGGCTGATCGCGTGACCCAGATCTGTTCTGGGACAGGCGCCGGGTTCGGGCCGGGGCAACGTCAACAGGGTGCGAAGGGTACGGCGGAGCTGGACCGCGCCGGACGCCGCCGGGAGACGGCGAAGGTCGTTGCCCAGGGCAATTCGTACGCCGAGCCGGTTGCCGGGGCGGTCGGACAGCAGACCGACCGCTCCGACGACAGCGATGGCCACGTCGCGTTTCTCGCTGAGCGCGGTCCCGAAGTCCATGCTCGCCGACGCGTCCAGCAACGCCCACGTCTCCAGTTCCCGCTCGGCCAGCGGTGCGCGCACATGCGGTTCCAGCGAGCGAGCGGTGACGTTCCAGTCCATCCGCCGTACGTCGTCCTGGCCTGCCTGGTACGGACGCGCCTCGTTGGGCTCGCTGCCGGGACCGCTGCGCAGACCGGTGATCTCGCCGTGCAGGAAACCTTCCAGCTTGCGCTTCACCGTCAGTTCGAGGGCGCGCAGCGCACGCTCCCGGCCGGCCAGCAGGTCGTTCATGCCGCCGACCCTTGAGCGTCGTCGGCGGGTACGACGTGCGGCTGTTCGATGGTCTGCAGGATCCGCGCGACGACCGACCGCGGATCGACCCCGTCGGCCAGTGCGTCGAACGTGAGCACCAGCCGGTGCGACATCACGTCGAGCGCGACGTCGTACACGTCGGCCGGCAACACGTAGTCCCGCCCGCGCAGCAACGCCAAGGCCCGGCCGGCCGCGACCAGTCCCAAAGTGGCGCGGGGGCTCGCACCGAACTCCAATACGCCGGCCAGGTCCTGGATCCCGTACTGCGCCGGCACCCGGGTCGCGTGCACCAGGCGTACGACGTACTCGGCGACCGCGTTGTGGACGAACACGTCGTCCGTTGCCTCCTGCAACTGTGCGACCTGCTCCGGCGTGAGTACGGCGTTCGCGTGCGGGCGATGCGCGCTCATCCGCTGCAGGATCGTCAGCTCCTCCAACGGCGTCGGGTAGTCGACCGTGATCTTCAGCAGGAACCGGTCCCGCTGCGCCTCGGGCAACGCGTACACCCCGTCGGACTCGATCGGGTTCTGGGTCGCGAGCACCAGGAACGGTTCCGGCAGCGGGTACGACGTACCGCCGATGCTGACCTGGTGTTCGGCCATCGCCTCGAGCAACGCGGACTGCACCTTCGCCGGTGCACGGTTGATCTCGTCCGCGAGGACCAGGTTGGCGAACACCGGACCGAGCTCGGTGTCGAATCCCTCCGCGGACGGCCGCCAGATCCGGGTGCCCATGATGTCGCCGGGCACCAGGTCCGGGGTGAACTGCAGCCGCGAGAACTGCCCGCCGATCACCTCCGCCAGCGTGCGCACCGCGAGTGTCTTCGCGACTCCCGGTACGCCTTCCAGCAGGCAGTGGCCGCGGGCCAGCAACCCGACGAGCATCCGCTCGACCAGATGGTCCTGCCCGACGACGACCCGCTTCACCTCGAACAAGGCGTGTTCGAGCGTTGCCGCATTCATGCGTTTCCAGCGGGGTTCTGCTCGGACGGCTGCGCCGTACCCTCGCCGGTACCGCCACCGCTCTTCTCCGGGCAGTCCTTCGAGGGCGACTGGGACGGTGATGGCGTGGTCGCGCCCTCATCGACCGTCACATAGCCCTGCTCGGGAACCGCCGGGTCGTTTCCGGCCGCGTACGCGATCCCGCCGGCGCCGAGCGCCGCGACCGCCACCGCACTGCCGAGGATCAGACGTTTCACCGGGAGTTTCATCAGGATCTCCTTCGACTCGATTGGCCACAGCTCATCAAGAGGCCACGAAAACGACCGGAAAGCCGACCGAAAGCCCGGCGAAAGCGCAGAGCGGAGACGCTCGGCTCCCCCGCTACCTTGGTTGCGTGCGACTACTTGTGGTGGAGGACGAGGAAGGCCTGGTCAGCGCGCTGCGCTCGGGACTCGGCCGGGCCGGGTACGCCGTGGACGCGGCCACCACAGGCGCCGAGGCGATCGAGAAGCTCGCGACCACGCCGTACGACCTGGCGATCCTGGACATCACGCTGCCGGACACCAGCGGCCTCGACCTGTGCCGTGCGGTCCGCCGCGGCGAGATCGAGGTGGCGTCCGGACGGGAGCTGCGGGTCCTGATGCTGACCGCCCGCGCCTCGCTGGCGGACCGCGTCCGCGGGCTCGACGAAGGCGCCGACGACTACCTGACGAAGCCGTTCGCGCTCGTCGAGTTGCTCGCCCGGATCCGCGCCCTGCTCCGCCGCGACGTCACCAACGGTACGACGCAGCTGCACGTCGGCGACCTCGTGCTGGACTCGTCCCGCCATCTCGCCACCCGCGCCGGACGTGAGCTCCCGCTGACGCTGAAAGAGTTCGGCATCCTGCGGTACCTGATGTCGCGCCCCGGGCACGTCATCTCGGCCGAGGAACTGCTCGAACACGTCTGGGACGAGAACGCGGACCCGTTCACCCAGACCGTCCGCGTGACCGTCGGCACCCTGCGCCGCAAACTCGCGCGCGAGGGCGAAGACCCCATCCTGGAGACCGTGATCGGCCGCGGCTACCGCCTCAGAGGTGACACATGAAATTCCCGCCCTGGGCGCAGACCATCCGGTTCCGCCTGACGCTCACATACTCCGCCGTACTGATCGCGCTGTCCGCGCTCCTGCTCGGCGGCGTGTACGTCGCGCTGTCCCAGATCCTCGAGCCGAAGCCGCTGGACCAGATCCCGGTCAAGAAGTACTACAAGGATGCCCACGGCAACATCCAGCTGAAGCAGGGCGAGGTGATCCAGGCCGCCGAGCTCTCGAGTGTCCAGTCCGCGGTGAACTACCAGACGCTCCAGACCCTACGGGACTACTCAGCGGCCGGGATGGGCGCGTTGTTCCTGGTCAGCCTCGGCACCGGCTGGTGGTTGTCGGGCCGTGTTCTGCGTCCGGTACGGCGGATCACGGCGACCGCACAGGAGATCTCCGCGACCGATCTGTCCCGCCGGATCGCCCTCGAAGGACCGCACGACGAGCTGCGTAACCTGGCCGACACCGTCGACGGGATGCTCGGCCGGCTCGAGACCGCGTTCCTGACCCAGCGCCAGCTCGTCGACGACGCTTCTCACGAACTCCGGAACCCACTCGCCGTGATCCAGGCGAACGTCGACGCGGTCCTCGCGCACGACGACACGCCGCCGGACGACCGCGCCCAGGCCACCGCGATCGTCGGCCGCGCGATCCAGCGGATGACCCGCCTCGTCGAGGACCTCCTCGCCTCGGCCCGCCGGTCGTCACCGGCCTTCGTCGACGCCGACGTGGACCTCGCCACGATCGCGGGCGAGGCGGCCGAGGAGTACGAACTGCTGGCAGCCGATCGCGAGCTGCACGTCGTACGCCGTCTCTCGCCCGGCCCGACCGCCGCCGGGGACGCGTCCGCGCTGCGGCGCGCCGTCGACAACCTGCTCTCGAATGCGGTCCGCCTGGCCCGCGGCGGCAGCGAACTCGTTCTCGCGGTCGGCAGCCGCAACGGCTGGGCCTGGATCGCGGTCCGCGACGAGGGCCCCGGCATCGCGCCCGACGACGCCGACCGCGTCTTCGACCGCTTCTACCGCGCGGGCCAGCAACAACCTCCTGCCACTGTTCCTTCCTCAGGCCAGCGCCGAGCGGGTCTCGGCCTCGCCATCGTCCGCCAGATCGCCGAATCCCACGGCGGCACCGTCACCCTGCACTCCGAACTGGGCATCGGCACCACCTTCGTCATCTGGCTCCCCGAACGCTCCCTCACCAACACCACCCGCCGCACCCCGACACCTCCCACCGAAGACCCCTTGGGCCCGCGACCTTAGCGGGGATGCCTGAGGTGCACTGCCGGAAGCGGCGGGAACGGAGCGTGCGGTGCGATTTGGTACCAGTACGCCGTGGTGGCGATGTCGTCCTGGCGCTCGAAGAGGCCGTGGTCCCAGGCGCCGATCTGCTGAACGGTGACCTTCAGTCGCTCGGTGAAGTGGATCGGATCGGGGAGGTGCCACCGGTAGAGGCCGTGCATCGGCAGGGCCTCGGTCGAGAACGGCGAGGCCTTCGTACGGTCCCGCGCCGAGTGGAACGGATAGCCGCAGTACGGCGCGCTGAACGTGAGGATCTCCGGCTCCGGGTCGGCGCGCAGCGCGTCCTGGAAGGCCCACGCGCCGCCCGCGTAGTCCTCGAGGCCGGTGCTGCACAACGTCGGGAACTCGTCATCGTCGTCGACGAAGAACTTCACCTCACCCTCGCCCCACCAGTAGCGGTGCAGTGAGGTCAGCGCGAGGTACGTCCCGACGTACGTGCCCCGTCCTGAGACCCCGTCGAGGATCACATGGTCGGTGCCCAGCGCCGCCGTACCGTCGGAGTGCCGCCACTGGGCGTGGAAGTACGGCGTACCCGGGTCGAGGTCGTCGCCCTGGGTGTAGTCGACCTGGAAGTACACCGAGCCGACGTCGCCGGCGTGCTGGTTCTCCAAGGTCAGCCGGGCGCCGGCGCGGAACGGCATCGGGAAGTAGCAGTTCATCCCGCCGGTCGGCGCGACGACGATCGGTGCCGAGGTGACAAGGGCGCGCGTACCGAACCCGTTGCAGAAGAAGTCCCCGAGCGGTACCTCGACCGACGGCAGGTCCGAGCCGTCCCAGTAGGCCCGCAGCACGAGGTCCCGCAGGACGAACGGACCACGATCGGTGCGATCGGCAACAGTCAGCCAGATGTGCCGAATCACCCCCGGCCCCTCGATCTCGGCCAGCGTGAGGGTCTCCCCCGCGGCAAGCTGCACAGCGGGCGAACCCTTGCGTCCAGGACCGAGCGCCGACGCGGCCCGCGCACCCGCGCCGGGCGCCCCGGTCCGGTTCTCGGCATTGATCGACCGACTCACCACACCATCGGGAAGAACGGGCACGTCGAATGTCGAGAACACCAGAGATCCTCTCAGGGACGGAACGACTCGCTGAGTTCGGTTTTCGGGGTGTTGCCGTGGAGGGCTTGGTAGAACGGGTGGTCCGGTGTCAGGTCGGTGCGGTCGACCGGGCGGCCGGTGATCGCCGAGGCGTAGAGCGCGGTGACGAACTCCATCGTCGGCCGGGTGCCGGCCAGGGTGGTCTCGTGGGGCCGGCCTGCCTGCAGGTCGTCGATCAGGCGGCTGATCTGCGCTTCGTGATTGCTCGGCACATCCTCACCTGCCGAAGCGGTCCACGGATCGTCGGCCACACTCGACTCGATCGCTGTCTTCCGGACGCCGGGGTCGATGCCGAGTGTCGCGGCCTTCGCCGCGTCGGGAGCCGGGTGGAACGTCCAGTCCCCGTCGGAGTAGCCGTAGACGTGGTTGACCTCGAGCGTTCCGCCGGCGGTGTCGATCCGGATCCTGCTCAGCTCCCGCGGCGACAGCAGGCTGTTGATCACGGTCCCGACCGCGTCGCTCTCGAAGATCACCGACGCCATCGACACGTCCTCGAACTCGACCGGCCGACCGAGCCGTACGGCGGTGGCGTTGATCGTCCGCCACGGCCCCAGCAGATGCAGCAGGAGGTCGATCTGGTGGATGCCGTGACCGAGCGTCGGCCCGCCGCCTTCGCCGACCCACGTACCACGCCAGTCAGGGTCGAAATAGCTGAGCGGCCGGAACCACAACGTCTCGCAGACCGCGACCAGCGGACGGCCAAGCGCGCCGCGGCCGAGGAGGTCGGCTGCGCGCAGAGCGCCGGAGCCGTGCCGGTGCTGGAAGATCACCCACACCGATCCGGCGCTCGCCTGCTCGGCCTCCGCGACCGCGTCCATCTCGGCCAGACTCAGCACCGGCGGCTTCTCCAGGAGCACCGACTTACCGGCGGCAAGGATCTCGATCGCGATCTCGGCATGACTGCCGGGCGGCGTCGTCACCGAGACCAGATCCGGGTCCTCCGCCGCCAGCAGCTCCGTCACACTCGCGTACGGCGTCCCGCCGTACTTGCCCGCCAGCTCCTGCGCCTTCGCCTCGACGATGTCCGCGACACCGACGAGCTCGGTCCGGCCGGTGTTCGCGTAGGCCTCCGCGTGCCGTCGGCTGATGTTGCCGCAGCCGACGATCGCGATCTTCGCTGTCATCGGCTCCGTCACTGGGCGGCTCCGCGGACGGCGGCGTTCTGCTGGGCGGTCAGCGCCAGCCGCATGGTTTCGAACGTGTGCTCCTGCGGTGCGGCGGTGGCGGTCCGGTTCCGGACGTCGTTCAGTACGTCGGAGTAGTAGGTCAGCTCGACGTCCGAGCAGTCGATGTAGTGCGTGCCGTCCTTGTCCACCAGGAACAGGTGGTTGCCGCCGTCGCGGCCCGCGATGTCGACGTACTTGCGCATCTCGATGTAGCCCTCCGTGCCGAGCACGGTCAGCCGGCCGTCGCCCCACGTCGGCAACCCGTCCGGGGTGTACCAGTCGACCCGGATGTAGCCCTGGGCGTTGCCGCTGCGCAGCAGGAGCTCGCCGAAGTCCTGCAGGCCCGGCTCGTCGGGGTTGGCGAAGTTCCCGACCGCGCTCGTCACCACCTCGGCGGTCCGCGCGCCGGTGAACCAGAGGAACTGGTCGATCTGGTGCGAGGCGATATCGGTCAGGATGCCGCCGTACCGGGCCTTGTCGTAGAACCAGTCCGGACGGCCGCCGCCACCGGCCAGATGACCGCGGTCCCCGATCCGGTGCGGCCCGGTCCCGAGCGTCTGGACGACGGTGCCGATCCTGCCCTCGCGGACCAGCTCACCGGCCTTGACGACGCACTTGACCTCGAACCGCTCGGAGAACGTCACCGACCAGAACCGGCCGCTCTGGTCGACCGCCTTCTCGACCTCCTCCAGCTGCTCGAGGGTGACGCACCCGGGCTTGTCGGCCATCACGTCCTTGCCGGCCCGCAGCGCCGCGACCGCGATCGGCCCGCGCCGGTCCGGTACGGCGGCGGTCACGATCAGGTCGATCCCGTCCTGCGCGATCAACTCGTCGGGATCCTCGATCACGGGTACGTCGGGATAGCGCTCCCGTACCGTCACCGCGACCGCCGCCGACGGGTCGTCGGTGGCCATCCCGACGAACGTCGCACCGGCCGCGAGCAGGCCGGCGACCTGCCCGAAGATGTGCGCGTGGTCGAGCCCGACGGCGGCGAATCTGATGGGTTGACTGGAGTTCAAGGGTGTTCCTTCCGATGTCGGCCGACGACGCCCGGGTCGGCTTCGAGGGTGATGGAGTCGAGGTTCACGTTGCCGTTGTCGTTCGGTCCGAACGCGAAGGTCAGCGGCGTCGCCCGGCTGAGCGACAGGCTGACCTCGTGATCCGACCAGGTGTCCCAGTTCGGCAGGGTGGGTAGCTGGAGCTGGACCGACTGCGTCCCGCTGGCGAAGGTCATGGTCTGGGTGGTGCCGATCGCGTTCGCATACCGGAGGCGGACGGTGTAGAGGCCGTCGGCCGGAGCCTCGAACCGCACCCCGCTGCCCTGGGTCTTCAAACACGCCACAAACCCGGACCCGGTGTAGCCGGAGTGATCGGTCCGCCGGCAGGCACCGCCGACGAGTTGCGCGCTCTCCGCCTCGATCGTGCGAGGTCCGTCCGTCAACGCACTGCTCGCGGTCAGCAGCTCGGCCGCGACGTCAGGGTCGATCGGTCCGGCTTCCACCAGGGCGGTGAACCCGTGGAGAGCCTCCCGCATGCCTGCCGCGTCGTCCGCGGTCGCCGCGGTGATGGCGGCTTCGAGCGCTGCGCCGAGCTGGTCGGACAGCGGCTTGTCGAGGCGCCCGGCGTCGGTCGCCAGCCGGACCTTCAGCGCGATCGCGAAGAGCCCTTGCGGTGCGCCGAGCCGGATCGTGAGTCGATCGTCGATGGTCGCGCGGGCCTGCGCGGTCACCTCGGCGACGGGAAGACCGTAGAGCGACCGGCGGACGTCCTGAAGGGCCAGGAGCCGGCCGGTGGTGTCGCCCTTGCGGAGTTCTGCGTCCGCCGTGAGGATCCCTCGCTGCAGCATGTGCATCGATGAAGAGGTTACCTCGCCGGACCTTCGCAGGTCGTGAACGATCTCAAGCAGCGATCGCGCCTGCGGGACCGCGACGGCCCGGCTCCGCTCCCCGACCGCCACCGTGAAGTCACGGTCGGGTACGGCGGCCGCGGGAATCGTGAAGTCGGCTGTCCGGGTTCCACCGCCCGCGACACGGACGGGTTGGGCGTCACCGCTGGCGCGCCCGTCGACGTACACCTGGGTCCGGAACTCCGCCACGGTGCTGCCCGCATTCGTGAGCCGGGTCTTCACGGTGAGCTCCTGGGTGGCCGGGTCCAGGGTCGCCTCCGGCATTCCGTAGCGCACCCGAGGTACGGCGTACGACGGCAACTGGCGGACCTCATCCGCGGTCGCCGGCCTCAGCTTCACCGCCTGGCCGCCGCCACCGACGAGCGACATGGACAACCGGGTCGACGAGCTGACCAGCGTCCTGCGGATCTCGACGGGCAGCGGATTGCCCTTCCAGGTCGTGTCCTGGGCGTCGGCGTACGTCTCGGCGACGAAGGTGCCGCGCGGGAGGAACGACAGCGGCACCTGGAGAGCCCGGTTGTTCTCGTCGGTGATCGCGCCGAGGTACCACGTCTTGCCGCTCCGGCGGGCCGTCGTGACGTAGTCGCCGATCGCGCTGTCCAGGACGCGGGTCTCGTCCCAGGTGGCCGGCATGTCCTTGAGAAAGGCGAAGCCGGGATGTGCCGCGTAGTTCTCCGGTGTGTCGGCGAGCATCTGCATCGGGCTGAAGAACGTCGGGTACAACGCGAGCTGTGCCGCCGAGGTGGTCTGGACGCGGGTGCCGAGCCGGGCCGGGTCCCAGGTGACGTTGAGCACACCGGGCGTGTAGTCGGCGGGTCCGCCGAGGAAGCGCGTGAAGGGCAGGATCGTCGCCTGCGCGGGCGGGTTGCCCTTGGCGCCCATGTAGTTCTGCTGTTCCATCCCGGCGACACCTTCGCCGGTCATCAGGTTCGGGTAGGTGCGCGTCAGACCGGTCGGCTTGATCGCCTCGTGGGCGTCGACCGTGATGTGGTGCCGGGCCGCCACGTCGATCACCCGCTGGAAGTGCCGGACAGCTTCCTGGTCGAAGTGACTGCGGTTGACCCCGCCGAGCACGAACTTGGTGGCGTAGCCGGTCTTCACCGCGTGGATGCCGAGCTTTTCGTACCGGGAGAAGATCCGCTCCAGGTTCTGGTCGTAGTAGTCGACGTCGCCGCGGGTCTCGTTGTGGGCGATGAACCCGACGCCGTTCGCCGCGGCGTACCGCAGCACCTCGGGCAGGTCGAAGTCGGCCTGCGGGGTCACGAAATCCTGGTCCGCCCACGCGCCGCCGGCGTTGGTGTTCCAGCCTTCGGCGAGCACGAACCCGGCACCCGCCTGCTTGGCCAGATCGATGTACTCCTTGACGCGCGCGGTCGTCGCCCCGTGCTTCGGGCCGGCGGTCCACGTCGTCTGCCGGCGCTGCAGCTCCCACCACACACCGACGTACGTCGCAGGCTTGATCCAGGACGTGTCCGCGCAGATCGCGCACGGATCGTTGAGGTTCTCGATCAGGTGGGACTCGGCCAGGTCGCCGGGGCGGTCGCCGACGGTCAGGGTGCGCCACGGTGTGGAGAACTCGCCGCTCAGGTTCGCCTTGGTGCCGTCCGGCAGCGCGATCAGTTCGCTGCTGAACCGGCCGGGCTGTCCCGCGACCGCCTTCAACGTCATGCTCGGGTAGTCGATCAGGCCCGCCTCGTGCACCACAACGTACGAATCGGCGGCGGGTGCGACGGTAATCGGCGTCTGCGCGGTCGCGACGGTGGACAGCGGCTGGTCCCGATAGTGCTGCTCGTCGGCGGACCAGGTCGTTCCCGCCGCGAGCGACCAGCTTCTCGCGGCGGGATCGAGGGCGAACTCGGTCCGCTCGGCGGTGACGGCGTACGCGTCCAGACCGGGCTGATCCGGGAAGTGGTAGCGGAAACCGACACCGTCGTCGAACACCCGGAACACCACGTCGAGCTTGAACCCGGTCCCGGCCTGGACCGTGCGCAGGGTCAGTTCGTTCGCGTGGTTCCGGACCTCGCTCGACGTACCCCAGACAGGTTTCCAGGTCTCGTCGATCCTGCGGCGTTCGACCGATTCGACGGCCATGCCCTGGGTGAGGCTGGGGCGTCCGGCGAGATCCAGACCGAGGCCGGACGCCCCGACGAGCGGTTTGCCGTACTTCGTCACGCTGTAGGTGATGCGCCCGCCCACGGTGCCGATCGCGACCCGCAGTCCGCGGTCCGGCGACTCGACGACGCTGCCGGACGCTTCACCGTGTGCCGGGGTCACCGCGATCCCTCCTGAGATCAGCACAGCCGCCACGATCGCCAGCAGTCCCCTTTTCATGACAGCTCAGCGGGACGACTTCAGCGCCTGGGCGAGCTCATCGGCGATCTTGTCGCCGCCGTCGCTCTTCCACTTCTTCACCGCGGCGGCCCAGGCCGAAACGGGCTTCCGGCCTTGGACGATGTCGTCGGCGACCTGGTTGACGGCATCGCCGATCTGTCCGCCCTTGCGGGTGTTCGTCTCGGAGTACAGGCCGGCGGCCGGGTTCGCCAGAGCGGTCGGACACACCGACTTCATCGCGTTGAACTGGGTCTCGGCACCGTCGGTCCGCTCAGGCAGGAAGATCGTCCACGGCCCGTCCGCCTGGTAGTTCAGGCCCAGCTGGGTCTCGCTGAAACCCTTCGCGTTGAGGACCGGGTTGCCGTCGACCAGCCGGTGGTGGACGCCGGGCAGACCGAACTTGCGGAACAGGTACTCCTGCGTGCCGAACGGCGTCGCCAGGTAGTTCAGGTACCCGAGCATCGTCTCGACCCGGGCCTCGGCCTTCTTGCTGACCGCGGTGACGCCGATCGCGGGCGATCCGAGCCAGGTCTTGCCCTGCCCCGAGCCGTCGTGCAGCGGCGGCGCGATGATCGCGATCTCGGCGTTCTTGTCGGTCATGGTCTGCAGGTACGTCGGCCAGCCGCTGAACGTGTCCTGGACGAGCGGGCTGGAGCCGTTCGCGAACCGGGTCTTCATGTCCAGGTTCTGCCCGGCGTACGCGTCCGGATGGATGTACCCGGACTTCCAGAGCTTCTGCAGGATCCCGAGGACCTCCTCGTGGGCCTCGTGCTCCAGGTAGCTGAGCAGCGCGTCGCCGTTCTTGCTCCACTGGTTCGGGATGTCGAACATGTTCCGCACGTACTGCGTCGGCGCGGTGGCCAGCGCGAAACGGTTCAGCTTCTTGTCGGTCAGGCCCTTGCAGAGCTCGACGAAGTCGTCGGCGCTCTTCACCTCGGCCTTCAGCCCCTGCGCCTCGAGGATGTCGCCGCGGCTGTACATCACCTGGGAGCTGATCGCGCCGCGCGGCACCGGGACCCCGTAGATCTTCCCGTCGAAGATGCCCGAGTTCCAGCAGACCTCGGGCAGGTTGGCGAGGTACGGGTACTTCTTGATGTTGTCGCCGGACAGGTGCGGCGTCAGGTCGACGGCCTTCGCGGCCAGCATCTGCGGGACCTGCGGGACCGCGCCGACCATGAACAGGTCGCCCAGCTGGTTGCCTGCGACAACGGTCGCGAACTTCTTGTTGTAGTCCACCGACGGCGTCAGGTTCACCTGCAACGGCGACCCGGCCCGCTTGTTGAACTCCTGCCAGAACGTGTTCAGCTCGAGCTTCGGCGGAATCGGCGTGTTCGTGTACGTCGTCACCGTGATCGGCTTGCCGTCACCCGGAGGTTGCGTGATCGCCTGTACCGGGTTGGCCGGGTAGCGGTTGAACGCGTCCGGGATGTTGTACTCGGCGCCGGCCAGATCGGGCTTCACTCCGGTGTACCGCTCGTACGCCGGCCGGATCTTCGACTTGGACGCCTCGTCGTTCGCCACGCCGGAACCGCCGCGGCCGTCGTTCGAACAACCGACCGCACCGGCCAGTCCGAGCGCCGCGCCGCCGGCGAGCACCGCCCGCCGGCCCAACGGCCGTGCATCGTAGACACTCATGGGTATTGCCTCACTTCCAGGTCTTTGGGCAGGTCTTGGGGCAGGTCTTGGGAGTCAGCCCTTGACGGCGCCGGTGAGCACGCCCTTGGCGAAGTGGCGCTGGATGAACGGGTAGACGCAGAGGACCGGAACGATCGAGATCATCAGGATCGCCATCTGGATGGACGTCTGCGGCGGTACCGCCTCGCCGGCCATCCCGAGGTCCTGGCCGCCGAGCTCGACGCCGTTCACGACGTACGTCCGCAGCACCAGCTGCAACGGCCACTTGCTGCTGTCGTTGAGATACAGGAGCGCGTTGAAGAAGCTGTTCCAGTAGCCGACGCCGTAGAACAGCCCGATGACGGCGATCACGGCCTTGGACAGCGGCAGCCCGATGTGCCGGAACAGTTTCCATTCCGACGCGCCGTCGATCCGGGCGGCGTCGATGATCTCGGCGGGCAGGCCGGCGAAGTAGGCGCGGACGACGATGACGTTGAACGCGCTGACACTGACCGGCACGATCACCGCCCACAGGCTGTCCAGCAGCCCGAACTGCTGAACGACGAGGTACGACGGAATCAGCCCCGGGTTGAACAGCAGGCTGATCAGCACGAGCAGCAGCAGCGGACGGTTGCCGATGGTGCCGCGGCGGCTCAACGCCCAGCCGAGTGTGCAGGTGAGGACCAGCGCGATCGCCGTACCGACGGCGGTGACGAAGCCGCTGATCAGCAGGGCCTGCGTGACGGTCCCACCGGACAGGATCGAGCGGTACGCCGTGAAGTCGATCCCATGCGTCGGGAACAGGACGAACCCGCCCGCTTTGGTGACCTCTTCGGCCGGGGCGAGGCTGGTGGAGATCACGCCGATGAACGGGAACACGACGGCCCCGCAGATGATCGTCAGGAAGATCGCCTTGACGACGCGCTCGGTCAGACCCGGCATCGGCATCCCGCCGACCATCGTGCGGTGCGGTTTCGAGGCGGTCATCCGCGGTACACCCCTTCCTCGCCGAAGCGGTGCGCGAGTTTGTTCGCGGACAGCACGAGGGCGAGTGCGACGGCGCTCTTCACCAGGCCGACCGCTGCCGCCACCCCCCAGTCGCCGCCGAGGATGCCGTTGTTGTAGACGTAGGTGTCGAGCACCTCACTGGCGTCGACGCCGACCGCCTGTTGCTGCAGGATGATCTGCTCGAAACCGACCGTCAGCGAGTCGCCGAGCTTGAGGATCAGCAGCAGGATGATGATCGGCTTCATGCCGGGCAGCGTCACGTGCCAGGTCTGCCGCCAGCGGCCCGCGCCGTCCACCGCCGACGCCTCGTAGAGCGAGCGGTCGATCTGCGACAGCACGGCCAGGAACAGGATCGTCGCCCAGCCCGTGTCCTTCCACAGGACCTGCGAGGTGAGCAGCGCGCGGAAGGCCTCGACGTTGCCGATGATGTGCAGCGGGTCGTAGCCGTGGCCGCGGAGCCAGTTGTTGATCATCCCGGTCCCGCCCAGCACCTGCTGGAAGACCGCGACCACGATCACCCAGGACATGAAGTGCGGCAGGTAGATGATCGTCTGCACGATCTGCCGGAGCTTGTTCGACAGCAGGCTGTGCAGGACGAGCGCCACCACGATCGGCGCCGGAAACACGATCACGGCCTGGATCAGGGTCAGAATCAGGGTATTCCGGACCGCGTTGAGAAATTCCGGATCACCACTGAAAATAACGGAGAAATTGTCGAATCCGGACCAGAGACTCTTCCCGATTCCCAAATACGGCTGGTAATCCTGGAACGCGATGATGTTGCCCCAGAGCGGGTAGTACTGGAACGCCAGCAGGACGAGCAGCCCCGGTACCGCCAGTAAAAGCACAGGGTAATCGCGTCTGAGTCGCGCGCCGAGCGACCGCACAGGCACCTCCCTTGATCCGCCGAATAAAAAGTGATCGATCCACTTCTGAGCCGGTAGCTAACCGCAGCATTCGGAGGGTGTCAAGACCTCGGTGATAGGCTGCGGAGCCTCGGAGCGAGGAGGGGGAATGTGACGGACGCAAGCCCTAAGCGGCCGGCGACCATTCACGAGGTGGCGAGTCTGGCCGGCGTGTCGCACACGACGGTGTCGCGCTACCTGCAGGACAAGGACAGCCTGAAACCGAAGACCAGGGTCAAGGTCGAGTTCGCGGTCAAGACCCTCGACTACCGGCCGAACCTGGTCGCCCGGTCGATGCGGACCCGGCACACGAACCGGCTCGCGATCGTGCTCGCCTCCGGCGCGCACTTCCCCGGCCGGCTGCTCGCCGCCGCCTCTCGGACCGCCCACGAGGCGGGGTACCAGGTCGAGATCGTCAGCGTCGAGGGCGGGCCCGCGGCCCGGTCGGCCCGCGTCGACGAGCTGGCCAGATCCGGTCAGGTCGAAGGCATCCTGGCGCTCTCACCGATCAGCCTGAAGGGCCGCAAGACGAACCGCGTACCGATCGTCGAAAGCGGTACGTATGACGACAAGCTGCACGGCCTGGCCGAACTGGCCGACGCCACCGAGGTCCGCGAGATCATCGAGTACCTCGCGTCGCTCGGGCACCGGACCTTCCTGCACGTCTCCGGTGACACCGCGAACTTCGCCTCCGCCCGCAACCGGCGGGACGTGTACCTCGAGACCATCGAACGCCTCGGCCTGGAATCGGCCGGCGTCGTCGACGGCGACTGGAAGGCGCAGTGCGGGTACGACGCGATTCTCGCGCTGCCGCCCGATACCACCGTCACGGCCGTCGTCGCGGCGAACGACGTGGTCGCGATGGGCGTGGTCCGCGGGGCCCTCGCCCGCGGGTGGACCGTGCCCGGCGATCTCAGTGTGTTCGGGTGGGACGACGAGGAGATGGGCCGGTTCTCGACGCCTTCGCTGTCCACCGTCGCGGTGGATCGCGAGGCCCAGGGCCGCGTCGCGATCCACCAACTCCTCGCGGAGATCCGCGGCGAACCGGCCCCGCCCCCGCCCACCGAAACCATCAACCACCTGGTCTTCCGCGAATCAACCGCCCCACCGCGGCAGGGCTAGGGACGCTCCTCCGCGGCTTCGGCGGCCTGCTTGATGGCCGCCAGTCTGCGGTCCCAGTCGGCCGCGAGCGCGGACATCCATTGCGCCGTCGCATTGAGCGCCGCGGGCCGGACCGAGTACCGCACCTCGCGTCCGATCCGGCTGCCGGAGACCAGCCCGACGGCGTCCAGTACTGCGAGATGCTTGACCACCGCCTGCCGCGAGACGGGCAGTCGCTCGGCGAGGGTCGTCGCGGTTGCCTCGCCTTGTACGGCGAGCAGATCCAGCAGCCGGCGGCGGGTCGGATCGGCCAAAGCTGCCAGCACACCGTCGACAGCTTCGGTGTCGCTGCTGGTCACACGGACGGCTCTTCCGCGCGCTTCTTCAGAGCATCCAGCTCCATCGGCCAGCCGCTCGAGTTGTCCTTCCACGCCTGATCGCCCAGGTCCGCCGACAAGGCTGCAAAGCCGCTCTCCACGACCTTGAGTCGCGTCTGGTCACCTTCGGAGCTGAGCGTGAACTCCACCAACGTGCTGTTGTCGTCCCGCAACTCCTGCCCCGGAAAGGCACTCGCCCACCGGTACGCCAGGTACGTCGGCGGATCGACCTTCTCGACCCGCACCGGGAAGTCGCCGTACTCGGGATTGTTCGCCACCAGCGTCTCCCCTTCCCGCGCGACGGTCCCCGGCAGCGTCGCCTTGTCCGCCACCCAGAACCCGGGCTCGGCGACCAACTCCCACACCCGCCCCAACGGCGCCGCAATCAGCACATCCCGCTCGATCCGATCGCTACTCATTCCACGAACTCCCAACTCTCTCGATCCTCAACCTGCAACCCCAGGATTGCACGTCACCTCTCGACGCGCAACCCTCAGGTTGCACCAGGCTAGAGACCCCAGAAGCGGGTGATGCGGTCGGCCGCGCACAGGTTGACGTCGAGGATGTACGGGGCGGGGACGCCGCACTGGTCCGGGTCGATCGGCTGGCCGTGCCCCATCCCGGGGATCGACCAGGTCTCGACGACAGTCGTCCCGGTCGCATCGGCGTACGTCTTGTGCGTCGCGCCGTTGACGGTCTCGGTGGCGTCCGCGACCTGGTCCGCCGAGTTCACATCGGTCCACTGCTCCATCGACTCGTTAAGGTTGCGGTAGGCAACGGTGTCGGTGCGATCCACCATCTGCTTGATCGACAGCGCCTCACCCCCACCGCGCGCGGTGTCCCCCGCCTCGAACCAGTTGAAGCACGCACTCGCGTTGTTGGCCGACAGCTGCTGCGGCAACACCAGCGCGAACCCGGCCCGCTGCGCCATCGCGACCCACCCAGGCTCATCGTCGTACGCCGCAGCCGACTGAGTGCAACCGTGCAACGCCACCACCACCGGCCGCCCGGCGCCCAGCCCGGGCGGCACGTAACGGAACATCCGCAGATTCCCCGGATTCGAGCCGAACCCGGTCACCTCCTCCAAACCCGCAGCCTCAGCCCGCGGCACCGGACTGCTCAACACGGCCGCCAGCAATGCGATCACCGAAACAACAGGACGGAAAGTCATTCCACACCTCCAGGACGGGTCCTCGACCGTCCCATCAACCGACCACCGCGGCCATGTCCTCCCGCCCCACAATCCCAGCCGGCGCAGTGGTCTCAGAGAGAGCGAAAATTTCGTGGCCGGGGGTTGGTCTTGCCCGTGTTCTTGCTGTCTGTGCAAGGTTTCAGGACCCTTCCGCCGGAGTTCGAGGAGCCCGCCCATGACCGCAGACCTCACCCGCCGACGCCTGCTCCAGACCGCCGGCGCGACCGTTGCCGCCGGCTACCTCACCGCCGGGGTCGCGACCGCCGCGCCCGCGTCCGCTCCACCACTGGTCACCTACCCCGTTCCTGCCGGGATCGCGCAGGCGTCGACCTTCGAGGTCAAGGTCCGTACGAAGGCCGGTCCCTGGACCACGGTGCCGACGTACTCGGTCAACCTCAAGCAGATCAACGCGACGACCGGCGCCGGTCAGGTGCTGAAGTCGTCGATGGCGTACTTCGACTTCGCGCGTTCGGTCGAGGTCCGGATCAAGTACACGAAGGGCACCATCGACACCGCCCGGATCCGGCCGCTGTCGCTCGGGATCGAGCCGGTCGTCGACGAGGACACGCTGCGCTTCACGCTCACCGAACCGCGCAAGATCATGATCGAGGTGAACGGCGAGATCTTCGACTGCCTGCACCTGCTCGCCCGCCCGATCGAGACCGACGCCCCCTCCCCCGACGACCCGGACGTCATCTACTACGGCCCCGGCGTGCACACGACGGCAACCGGGCAACTGGAGGTGCCGAGCGGGAAGACGGTCTACCTGGCGGGTGGCGCCGTACTGAAGGCCTCGGTGATCTTCAAGAACGTCACGAACGCCGCACTGACCGGACGCGGACTGATCTACGGCACGAACGGCGGCGGCTGCACCATCGTCGGCTCGACGAACGTCCGCGTCGACGGCATCTCGATGCTCGATCTGACCACCGGCTACGCGATCACCGCCGGGATGTCCGAACAGGTCAGCATCACCGACTTCGGGTACTTCAGCGCCGGCCAATGGGGCGACGGGATCGACATCTTCTCCAGCACCGACGTACTGATCGACAACTCGTTCCTGCGCTGTTCCGACGACTGCATCGCGCTGTACACGCACCGTTGGGACTACTACGGCGACACCCGGAACGTCACGGTCTCCAACTCGAGCCTCTGGGCGGACGTCGCGCACCCGATCAACATCGGCACCCACGGCAACACGGCCGATCCCGAGGTCCTGGAGAACCTCACGATCAGCAACGTCGACATCCTCGACCACCGCGAACCGCAGAAGTGGTACCAGGGAGCCATCGCGATCAATCCCGGCGACAGCAACCTCGTCCGGAACGTGCGGATCGAGAACGTGCGGGTCGAGGACTTCCGCTGGGGCCAGTTCATCCATCTGCGGGTGGCCTACAACAAGTCGTACAACACGTCGGCGGGCCGCGGCATCGAGGGCGTCTACGTCAAGAACCTCACGTACACAGGAAAGAACGCGGAGTCCGCGATGATGCTCGGGTACGACGAGACGCGCGGCATCAAGGACGTGACGTTCCAGAACCTCGTGGTGAACGGCACCGTGATGGCCTCGACGATGCGCAAGCCAGGGTGGTTCACGGTCGCCGACATGGCCGACATGCACGTCAACGAACACGTGACCAACCTGCGCTGGCTGGACGCGGCCACGGCCCCGACGGCAACGGCTCCGACGATCACGACCGCCGACACCGGCGTCCTCACCGCGGGCGTTCCGGTTGTCCTCACGATCAGCGCGACCGGCTTCCCCGCCGACTTCGACGCGCAGAACCTGCCCGCCGGCCTCACCGTCGACAAGACCACCGGCGTCATCACCGGCGCCCCGACCGAACCCGGTACGTACAACACGAACCTGAGCGCCGCCAACGTCGCCGGGACCACCACCAAGAGCCTCATCCTGACCGTGCGCTGACCGCTTGCGCATACACCACCGCCCCGAAGGAGAAGGACATGCACGAGAGGAAGATCGATCGACGTACCATGCTGAAAGCCGCCGGAGGTGTAGCTGCCGCAGGAGCCGGCGTCACCGCACTCGGCCGGCGCGCGGACGCCGCGCCGGCCACCTTCACGCACCCCGGAGCGCTGCACAACTGGGGTGATCTCAACCGGGCGAAGGTCCGGGTCGCCGCCGGCGACGACCCGTGGCTGTCCGGCTGGAACCGGCTGACCGCCAACTCACACGCGCAGTCCACCTGGACACCGAGGCCGCAGGCAACGATCATCCGCGGCGGCACCGGCGAGAACTACGGCATCCTCTACAACGACATCCACGCCGCCTACCAGAACGCCCTGCGCTGGTGGGTGCAGGGATCGACGGCACACGGCGACTGCGCGCGCGACATCCTCAACGCCTGGTCCGCCACTCTGACCTCGGTCACCGGCAACGCGGACCGGTTCCTGGCGGCCGGCATCTACGGCTACCAGTTCGCGAACGTCGCGGAGCTGATGCGCGGCTACACCGGCTTCGATCTCGCCCGGTTCAAAACGATGATGCTGAACGTCTTCTACCCGATGAACAACTCGTTCCTGGTCAACCACAACGACGCCTGCATCACGAACTACTGGGCCAACTGGGATCTGTGCAGTATGAACTCGATCCTTGCCATCGGCATCCTCTGCGACGACGCGGCGAAGTACGACCAGGCGGTGAACTACTTCAAGAACGGCGCCGGCAACGGGTCGATCAAGCACGCCGTACCGTTCGTGTACGACGACCAGGGCCTCGCGCAGTGGCAGGAGTCGGGACGCGATCAGGGCCACACCATGATGGGAATGGGCCAGATGGGGGCGTTCTGTGAGATGGCCTGGAACCAGGGCGAGGACCTGTACGGGTACGACAACAACCGCTTTATGAAGGCAGCGCAGTACGTCGCGAAGTACAACCTCGGCGAGGACGTACCGTTCACGAAGTACACCTGGGGTACCGGCCAGAACTGTGCCTATCAGGAGCACACGGTGATCTCCAGCGCGAGCCGCGGCCAGATCCGGCCGGTGTGGGAGATCCTGCACTTCCACTACACCAGGCGGAAGAACCTCTCGGTGCCGTGCATCTCCGCGATGGCCGCGCAGGTCCGCCCCGAGGGCGGGGGCGGCGACTACGGCTCGACAAGCGGCGGCTTCGACCAGACCGGCTTCGGCACCCTGGTCTACGCGAAGTAGTCCAGGTCTACCTGATCGAAGACGGCGGTGCCGGAGACCACGGCCAGCCCCAGGTGGAACGGCGCGGAACCGAACGTGTCGATCTGGCCAGGCGTCCCGATCACGCTCCAGCTCTCGCCGTCGGTGGAAACCTCCGCCGAGAAGGTGTTCCCGGTACGCCGGATGCGCAACCAGTCCGGCGTACCGGTGCCGTTCGTGGTCACGAGGCCGGTCGCCACCCGCAGCCGCTGAACGAACTGCGGCGTACTGCCGTCGAGGACCACGCCGGCCAGCTGATCGAACGGCGACAGCGACTTGGTCATCAGCAACCCCACCCGACCGGTACCTTCACGCCGTACGACGCGCGCGGTCAACGTCGCGTCACCGCTCACCGGCACAGAGGCGAACTGGACCGTCATGCCCTGCCCGATCACGTTCAGGTCTGAGCCAGTCCCCCGCACGGTGAACTGACCGTCGTAGCTGGTGATCCCAGGTGTCCGGATCGCGACGGCGCTGAAGCTCCCCAGTTGCCGCTCGTCGAGCACGTAGTCCCCGATATCGGCGTACTGCCACGGCGCCGGCGGCGGTGCTCCAACAGTGAGCGTGACCTCCGCGGATCCGGTACCGGCGGCGTTGCGCGCGGAGACAACCAACTTCGCCGTGCCCTCCCGCAGCGGTCGGCCGCTGATGACACCGGTCTTCCGGTCCAAGGACAGGCCGTCCGGGAGCCCGGTCACCGCGAAACTGATCGGATCGTTGCTGGCGGCAATTCGGAAGCGGAAGTCGACTCCCCTGTTGGCGAAGGCAGTCGGTGCGCTGGTGATCGACGGCAGGACCGGGGTCGGCATCGTGACCGTCAGCTTCGGCGAGTCCGGTCCGCTTCCGGCCGCGTTCGTCTTCGCGACCACGTAGTCGTAGCTCTGGCCCGGCACCGCCGTGACGTCCCGATAGCGGGTCTCAACACCGAACCCGATCGGCCCCACACCCGAAGCGATCGCCCGGTACGGTCCACCGGCGTGCCGGCGTTTGACGGTGTACGTCGCCGACACGTCCAGGTCGGACCACGCCAACTCGATCGCACTCCCCGCGACACCGGCCCGAAGGTCTCCGAGCACCGCACCGGGCGCATCGGTCGTCCATCGCTGGACGCTCACATTGTCGAAGGCGGCCGTGGTCGACTCCGCGTACGGCTGGTCGACCCCGAGCGCTCCACAGGTCACGAGCCCCGCGTACACATCCCGACCGAGGTGAACCCGGGACGAGCCGACCTCGGTCCACGCAACACCGTCGGGCGAGATGGACCCGGTCAGTACGTCGCCTCTGCGGACCAGCCGGACCCAGTACGGTCGCCGCAGCCGGTACCCGTCGCTCGCGGCCTCGACGTACGGCGCCGGCAGCGGTGTCGCGGACTGCGGAAGCGTTCCGAGATCAGAGATCGGGAAGCCCGCGTTGACAGTGATCGTCTGCTGCTGGGTCGGTGGTACGCCCGTGCTGCCCGTCGCGCTCGTGGAGCCGCCGCCGACAGACCGAACCGTCCACACGCCGCTCCAGGTGTGCAACGGCAGTCCTTTGATCAGCATCGAGGCATGCGCCGAGGACGCCGACAGACTCTGCCGCATCATCACGCCGACGGTCGCGTACTGCGAACTCACCGGGTGGACCACCCGCGCCGTCAGCACCCCGTCACCACGCAGCGGCACCGACACGAACCTGAAGCTGTCCTGCACACCGCCGATGTCCACACCCCCGGCCTCGACCGTGAACGTCTCCCCGTCGAACCCCGTACTGCCCGCAACCGCGACCCGGCCGACGTCCTGACTCGCCCACGGCCCCGGGTGCGCCACTGTCACCGGCAGCGACTCACCACTCATGCCCGCTGGGTTCACGGCCCGCACCTTGTACGAGTAGAGCCGCCCGCGTGCGGTGCCGTCTGTCCAGGTCGTCGATCGGATGCCCTCGGCAACGACCGCGTACTGCCCGCCGCGGCCGGTCGCTCTGCTGATCGTGTAGCTGCTCGCGTCCGCGCCGCTGCGCGGTTCGACCGACGCCGCCCACGACACCATCACCCCGTCGCCCGACGCCCGCGCCATCAAGCCGCTAGGAACGCCCGGTGGTACGTCGGGAGCGCTCGGAGACGCCGCGGTCCGGGCCTGTGTGAAGGTCCCCCACGCGGGGTGGTCGTCGCTGTTCCCCTCGACGAACCGCGCGCCGCCTGCGCCACGGAACACCACGCGCTCGACGTTCGGCGCGGACAACCCGCGCCGACTGACGTAGTGCGCGTACGCGAGCTCGTAGATCGGCTGGAACGCACCACGATTGATCGTCGAGATCGCGGTCTTGATGTATTTCCCGGTGCGATCGAGATCAGGTGTGAACGGCACCGAGTCATCGCCCAGGTTGTAGCGAGCGGTGTACTCGAACCCGTGCAGGATCCTGTCGTCGAGGTGCCCGAACAGGTCGATGCCCTGGTTCCAGGCGACCGCGGCGCAGTTGGCGAGCAGGCCGAGCGCCAGTTGCGCGTACGACTGCGACCGGCCGCTCTCCTGTCCCTGGCCGGTCGCCGCCACGACGATGTGTTCGATCCGGCCGTTGCCCGCGCCGGCCACGGCGTACCGTACTGCGTCCTCGAGCATCACCCGGTCGTCGCAGAACACGGCGATCGCCAGGATCGCCTGCAGAGCGGCGAGATCCCAGTTGCCGTTGGCGAACAGCGCGTAGCCCGACACGGCCGGGTACCAGACCTTGCGGAACGACTCCTCGCACCGCCGCACAGCAGCGGCCGGCCATCCGTCGTACCCGCTGTGCCGGAGGATCTCGGCGGCGTTCGCGAACTTGAAGACCTGCAGGCCGACGCCGAGCTGCCCGTCCGCACCGGTGATCGCAGTCAGGCTGGCCGACCAGGCGTCGAGGATGTCCCGCGCCTTGTCGGCGTACCGCACGTCGCCGGTCGCCGCCCACATCACCGCGTTCTGGTAGGCGGCGCCGGAGTCGTTCACCGCCTCGCTCATGAAGTTCGAAGGACCACGACCCCACGAGGTGATCTGGCCGACATTGCGGATCACATACTCGTACGACGACCTGTTGTTCGCGGCCATCGCCAGGAAACCGTCGTACGCCGGACTCACCCGATCAGCCACGGCTTGCCGCATCCGCTCCAGGTCATCCGCATCGTGCAACAACCCCGGATGCCTCAACGATGCGGGTACCGCGATGCCAGTGGATACTGCGATGCCGGTGGGTGCTGCGATCGACATGGCCGGCGATCCGAGTTCAGCCGCGAGCACCGAAGCGCCGGACGCGATCAGCAACGTCCGGCGGGTCACGGTCGACGACGAGATGACATCGTGTTCCGGCATCTGCGCTCCTCCTCGAAAACCTCTGGTTGAGCGGCCAAGGTAATGAGCAGCAGGCAGAACCGGTCAACGGTTCGCGGCCGTCCTGCCCTGACGGAAATTTTCGCCAGACCCTCAGATCACCCGGCCAGGACAGCAGGGCAGCAGGGCAGCAGCCGATTTGATGTGATCGAACATTTGTTCTAATATGATCCCATGGCATTGAAGGTGGCATCTCAGTTTCCCGGCGACGTTGATCTCGCCGGGTTTGCCGCCACGCCAGGCTGGATCGCTGCTTGCCTGGAGAAGGAGGCAACGTCGTCGCTGGGTACGGCGCAGGCACCTTGGCTGGACGCGATGGATCCTCCCGATGATCTGTACGACCCGGAGGATCCGGACTCTGCGAGTGGTCCGCGGTTCTTGGATGAAGAGGACCTGTACGACGACCTGCCGCCGATGTCACGTGTGGACGGGCTGGAGTGGGAGTTGTGGGCCGGGGTCGAGCAGGACGAGGCCGAGCGGGAGATGCTGCGGCTGAAGGCACCGGCGTGGGTGTTCCTGCCACCCGGCGCCGCACTGGCCGCCGCACTGGAGACCGTGCGCCCGCAGTGCGAGTCGCCCGTCGCGTTGATCGAGCTGATGAAAGCCGCAAGCCGGCTGGTGTCTTGGGGCGAGTCGATCAAGACCGCCGCGATGGCGTCGTTCGTCCGTCAGCGCAAGGCTCAGGCAACCGAGGTTCCCCGGCCGTCCCAGATCGATGCGTCCGGCCGGCCGATCGATCCCGAACGCTCTTGGGCCGCCGAGGTCGGCGCCGCCCTGCACCTGTCCACGAACACCGCAGCCCGCCACATCGACACCGCACTCCACCTGACCGGCCCTCTGGCCGCTACACACACCGCGCTCCGCTGCGGCGCCCTGCCCTGGTCCAAAGCACTCGCGATCTCCGAAGCCACCCGGCACCTGCCCGACGACGCGGCCCAAGCCGTCGAGGCCCATGTGCTGCGCCGCGCCGCAGGACAGACCCACGCCAACCTGCGCAAATCCCTCCGCACCCAGGTCGCCAAACACACCACCCAGGACGCCGCCGACCGCCACCGCGCGGCCGTCGCAGACCGCACCTGCAAAATCGTGCCCCTGCCCGACGGCATGGCCGGCCTATGGGTCGTCCACACCGCCGACAAGATCCAGCAAATGTGGATCGTCATCCAAGCCATGGCCGACCTCGCCAAACGCGGCGCCTCCATGCAACCCACGCCTACCGAGGCCACGCCTGGCGCACCAGCAACCGTGGAGCCCACGACCATGGAACCTGTATCCGTGGAGCCTCCGACCGCGGAACCTGCGACCATGGAGCCGGCGTCCGTGGAGCCTGCATCCGTAGAACCTCCGACCGCGGAACCTGCGACCATGGAGCCGGCGTCCGTGGAGCCTCCGTTCACCGCGCCTTCCCCATCTGAGCCGCTCGCCGCGGACGCAACTGCCCGTGTCGACGGCGCGCAAGCAACCGATGCCGCCGGCAACTGTGCATCCGATCGATCGCCAGAGGAAGCGACTGCGGCGGTCCGTGCTGCGGCAGACGGGGAACGGGCACGAGACCATCGCACCGCCGAACAGCGACGCGCCGACGTCGTGGCCGACGTGTTCGAGCACATGCTGCACAACGGCCTCGACCACCTCGGCCGACGCCTACCCGACCGCCACCGCCGACGACCCCACATCGAAATCCTGATCCCCATCACCACCCTCCTCGGGCTGGACAACCACCCCTGCGAACTCACCGGCTACGGCCCCATCCCCGCAGACATGGCCCGCCGCATCGCCGCCGACGGCACCTGGCGACGTCTGCTCACCGATCCCACCAACGGCACGGTGCTCGAAGCGTCCACCACGCGGCACGACCCGGGTGCGTTGGTCACCGAAACCCTGCTCGCACGCCACCCCGTCTGCGCCTGGCCCGGCTGCAACCGCACCTCCCGCGAATGCGACCGCGACCACACAACCCCCTTCGCACGAACCCGCCGAACCACCCTCACCGAACTCGCGCCCTACTGCGAGTACCACCACGTCATCAAGGACACTCCGGCGTGGGGTTGGACCAGTACCGCCCATCCCGACGGCTCCGTCACCCTCACCGCACCCACCGGCCACCGCTACACAACAGTCCCACCCGCCCGCGGCCCCATCACACAGGAGAAAGTGACCCACGACCCTCCACCGTTCTGATGCGAACAATGGCTTAGACCAGACGCCGCTCCTACCCAACCGTCCCTCTCGAAGCCTGCCGTCACGCCGGACACGTCTTGACACTGCGCCTCGGGCAGCGGGCACACGCCCTCCCGCTGCGGCCCACTGTCCGGTCGTCCTCCGCCGGTCATCCCTTGGTACTCCTGGAAACGCATACGCAGTGTCCGGCCCAATCGCTGTCCGGCGATGTTCGCGGGGTCCTTCGAACGGTGAGCGAAAGCGATCGGCTGCCGGTAGAGCTGAGCGTTCGGATCCTGCACAACTCGATCGCCCTCGATCACCGGCAGCGGATCGAACTCGCGGTAGACCAACCGCTGCGACGGACCCCGCTCGAACCAACCCGGCGTTAACTGACGGTTCACGGGAACCTTCAGCTCCGCGCAGTTCCGCAGGTCGCACGACCACGGCCCGTCCGTCACCGGTGGTCTTGCCACCGCGCTTCGGCTTCGACTCGTCGCTGCCGGGATCGAAACCGAACCGGTCCATCATTTCCTCGTACATCTCCCACCTCGCCGGATCGTCGTCGGCGAGGTGTTGGCGGACCATGTCCTCCCGGCGCCGGCCGTTTCCCCGTCTCCCTTCAAGGTCTCCGACCATTGCTCGAAGGAGATGACGACGCCCTCCGGACGATGCTGGTCGCCGAAGAAGACCGGCTCGGTGGTGCCGGAACGGAAGAGTTCGAGGACCCCGCCGAGGCCCTGACCCACGGTGGGGGCGATCACTCGGTCGCCGTTCGGGAGATCGGCGCCTCGGGCAGTGAGGTCAGCCAACTCTCGATCAGGTTCACGAACTGGGCCGGACGCTCGTGGTGGAGGAAATGGCCGCAGCCGTTCCACAGGACTACGCGTGATCCGTAGGGCAGCGACAGGCCTGTGTCCCAGGCAGCCATCCCTGGGGTGGGGCGGATACAAAGGAGTGGTTGGGTCAAGCCGGCCAATCGCGCGGCAGCGGCGGGCCGCGCGCCGAAGGCGCCTGGGTCCGTGTACATCCCCGCATAGCTTTCGGCGAGCACATGTCCGGGTGTCGCGAGCAACTGGTCGCGGATCGCGCCGGGAGACAACGCGAGTTGGCGGACGGCCGCCTCGGGTCCGTCGAGCCGGAGCGCGGCCAAACGCTCCTCGAACGTCGCCGCTTCGGCCTCGTCCGCGCCGTACGCCGGGTCGATGGCAACGACCGCGCTGACCAGTTCGGGACGTACCAGTGCGAGCTCGGCGACGATCTGTCCGCCCATCGAATGCCCGACCGCCGCGACCGGACCAAGGTTCAGCCGGTCGATGAGCAGCGCGAGATCACCCGCGTAGTCCGCCGGCCGGTACCCGTGCCCGAGGACCGGTGAACGCCCGTGGCCGCGCAGGTCGACCGTGATGACGCGGTGTCGCGCGAAGGTCACGCCGCTCCACGCGCGGCTGTCGCCACCCCAGCCGTGGACGAGCAGCAGCGGATCACCCGTACCGGTGTCGCTCAGCCAGATCGGAACCCCGCGGGCTTCGACATTCGCCGCCATGGATGGCAGCATAGTTAACGTTTTCTACACCGAGTCAGAGCAAGGCCCAGACAGAAAATTTCGACCGGACAGAGGGGTTGGCGCGTGGCGGGAGTGAGCCTCGGGAGCCGTCCGACGGTGAAGGACGTCGCAGCGGCCGCGGGCGTGAGCGCCACGACGGTTTCGCGGGTGCTCGCCGGGAACTATCCGGTCAGCGCCTCGACCCGCAAGCGGGTTCTGCGAGCCGTGCAGGACCTCGACTACGTGATCAACGCGCAGGCCCGGGCGCTGGTCGGCGGCACGACGCGGACCGTCGCGTTCATCGTCCGCGACCTCGTCGGTCCACTGTTCGCCTACATCGGGCAGGGCGTCGAGCAGCAGGCGACCGCCGAGGGCAGGGTGTGCCTGGTCTGCACCCATCACGGTGACGCCGATCGCGAGCTCGAACTGATCGAGCTGATGCGCGAGCAACAGGCCGAGGCGGTGGTGCTGGTCGGCGGCGGCCTGCGGACGCCGGAACACGTCGAGCGGATGGCTCAGATCGCCCGGTCGCTGGAGCGAGTCGGCTCGCGCCTGGTGCTCTGTGGGCGCCCGCCGATCGGCCCGGACGCACCGGCGACCGTCGTCGAGTACGACAACGAGGGCGGCGCGTTCGCGGTGACGAATTATCTGCTCTCGCTCGGCCATCGCCGGATCGCGTTCGTCGGCGCCGCCGAGCCGGAGCACACCACGACCAGCGCCCGCTTCGACGGTTTCACCCGCGCCCACGCGGCACACGGCCTGACCGTCGATCCCGCCCTCGTTGCCGGCGGCACCTTCGATCGCGAGTCGGGCTACCGGCAGACCAAGGCGTTGCTGGCCCGCGACACCGGGATGACCGCCGTCGTCGGCATCACGGATATCGTCGCGAGCGGTGTCCTCGCCGCGCTCCACGAGGCCGGGCTCCGCGTACCCGAGGACATCTCCGTCGCCGGGTACGACGACATTCCGCTCAGCGCCGACCTCAACCCGGCGCTGACCACGGTGCACATCCCGCACGAGGAGCTCGGGCGTTCCGCCGTACGGCTCGCGCTGCATCGGGACGACTACGCGCAGGACCAGCACCTGATGCTCGGTACGCATGTGGTGATCAGGAAGTCGACCGCTCCGCCCAGGGAGAGCTAGTGGCCGGCAGGCGCAAGTCCTCGAGCTCACCCACGTTGGCCGATGTCGCCGCACACGCCGGGGTGTCGCCCGCGACCGTCTCGCGCGTCCTGGCCGGCAACTACCCGGTGTCCCGGTCGGCGAACCAGCGCGTCCAGCGATCGATCCGCGAGCTCAACTACTCGGCGAACACCCACGCCCGCGCCCTGGCCGGAGTGCAGACGAAGACGATCGCGTTCATCCTGGCCGATGTCCGCGGCCAGTCGTTCGCCGACGCCGCCCACGGCGTCGAGCAGGAGGCGTCGCGCCAGGGATGGCTCAGCCTGATCGGCACCACCCAGGGCGACTCGGAGCGCGAGTTGGCGCTGGTGCAGCTGATGCGCGAGCAGCGCGCCGGCGCGGTGATCCTGATCGGTGGTGTCACCAACGAAGCAGCCGACTACCGCGCGAAGATGACCGATCTGGCCCGCTCACTACACTCCGCCGGTTCCCTGCTGGTGTTGTGCGGACGGCCTCCGCTCGGCGACGACGTACCCACCGCCGTCATCGAGTACGACAACGAGCAGGGCGCCTACGCGATGACGAGCCACCTGTTGTCACAGGGTCATCGCCGGACGCTCTTCCTTGCCGGTCCCGAGCGGCAGAGCACCAGCATGCAGCGGTTGGCCGGACATCGGCGAGCCCTGCACGACTTCGGCGTACCGGATGCGCCGGAGCTGGTCGAGCACGGCGTCTTCACCCGAGCCTCCGGCTATCAGCTGACGAAGAACCGGCTGGCCGCCGGACAGGACTTCACCGCCGTGTTCGCGGCCACCGACGTCGTGGCCGCGGGCGTGTACGCCGCTGCGGCCGAGTTCGACCTGAGAGTCCCCGAGGACCTCTCAGTGGTCGGCTACGACGACGTCGAGCTGGCCCAGGACCTCCGCCCCAGACTGACGTCGGTCCACGTCCCGTACGAGGAACTGGGCCGAACGGCGGCCAAGATCGCCCTGGACTCGCAGCACCAGCAACCCGACTGGACCGGAGCCCACCGCCTCTTCACCACCCACGTAGTAGTCCGCAACTCCGTCAGCCGACGCGGCTGACCACGGTCGGCAGGTACGGCGTACCGTCGACAACCGCTGCCAGCGTCTCCGAGGCCGATGAGCCGGAATCGACCGCGACACAGGGGATGTCGTAGGCGGCGAGGTACGCCCGCTGGGTGTCGGTGAACTCGACGTCGAGGCCGATCACGCCGCGCGTACCGCGGGCGAACAACCGCTCCAGCCAGAGCCGGGGCACCGGCTCTCCCCCGTTCACTGTCGTGACGACGAGCGCCAGCCCCGGCTCCCGGGCGGCATCGGCGAGGCCGGCCAGTACGTCGCCGGCCCAGCCGCTGCTCTGACTGGCGACCACCACGTCGACCAGCTCGGACTCCTCGCGACGGTTGCCCGCGGCATCGGAGTCCAGTGGGTACCCGGCGCGACGCAGTACCTCACGGACCCGGGTCCTGGTGGCCGGCGCGACATCAGGGTACGCGCGCAAGACCTTCGAGACGGTCGAGATCGACACGCCGGCCTCGCGCGCGACCACCGCGAGCTTCCTCCGTGGGGCGGACCTGGTGGACACGGTGGACGGCTTCACTGGCCCTTGAGGTACTCGTTGGCCTGCTTCTCCATCTCGGCCTGCAGCTCGGAAAGACCGGCCTTGTCCACCGCCTTCTTGAGGTTGTCGAGCCCCTTGTCGACGTCGACCGCCCCGATCCACAACGGGTTGCCGTACTGCGTCATCGCCGCGTTGACCTGGCTGTCCTGACGCTTCACCGGCGTCACGTCCGGCACGAACGACGCGTACGGGTCCAGAGTGAAGTTGTCGTACTTCTGCGCCCAGTCGAACCACGCCTCCTCGGTCGGCGTGATGCCCTTGATCTTGAGCTCGAGCTTCTGCCGCCAGCACAGCGCGTACCCCGGGAAGCTGTACTTCGACAGCTGCTCGAACTTGTCCGTGCCCACCGGCTTCCAGTCCGTGCCCTCGACGCCGTAGCTGAGCAGGTCGTGGTTCTCCTTGATCGAGACCCAGTCCTCCAGCTGCATCGCCCGCTCGTTGCTGCGGCCCTTGACGTTGAGTACGACGAAGTTGTCGGCCTGGAACGTCTGGTTGGGCTTGGCGTCCTTGCCGCCCCGCAGCGGTACGACGTTGGCGATCTGCGCGGTCGGAACCGCCTTGCGCAACGGCGTGAGCGCCTGCGACGACAACCCGTCCGTCATCGCCCACCGGGTGGCGATCCGGCCCGACTCGAACTGGGAGCCGATCGTGCTCGAGTCCACGTTCAGCGCATCCTTGTTGATGATTCCGTCGAGGTAGTACTTGCGGACCTTGCGGAGCGCGTCGAGGACGCCCGGAGCCTCCCAGAACGGGATCGGCTTCGCGGACCCGGTGCTCTTCCCGTCCTGCGCCAGGTAGAACGGGAGCGAACCGCCGCTGAATGTCTGCACGCTGACGTGCGGGTTCTCCCAGTCGTGCTGGTTCAGCCAGCCGACCGGCGCGAAGGCCACCAGGAGATCCGGCATGTTCGACGAGATGCCGATCGGGGTGAGCTTCTCCTTCTGCTTGACGTCGTACCAGAACTTCTCCAGCTGGTCGAACGTCGAGATCTCCCCGATCCCGAGCTTGTCGGCCAGGTCCTGGCGGACCGTGAAGTGGTGGAACCGTGCGGCGGAGTTCACCTGCGGGATCCCGTACAGCTTGCCGGACCACTTGTTCTGCTCGAGCAGCTGCGGGTCCAGGGTCTTGCTCAGGTTCGGGTACTTGCTGATCAGGCCGTCGACGGGAACGAGCGACTTGCTGGCGACCAGCTGGATCATGTTCAGCCAGCGGGCCTGCAACGCGGTGTCGAAGTTCTCGCCGGCGGTGAACTTGAGCAGCGACTGCTGCTGGTAGTTGGACCAGGCGACGAACTGGGGAGCGATGGTGAAGCCGAGGTCGTTCTTGAGCTTCTCGTTGACCTTGGCAAGGATCGCGTCCCAGCCGGTCGGCGCGTCACCGGGCAGCAGCAGGGTGAGGGTGTCTGCGGCCTTGCCGGAGCTCGATGACGTCGAGTCTCCGCAGCCGCTCAGTCCGAGCATGGCCGCGAGTGACAGGCCGCCGCCGGCGGCCAGGAAGCCGCGCCTGCTGAGGCCGGCGGGAGATGTGGCGGGCACAATGCCTCCAGATGTTCCAGGTGTTTCAGATGGCGTGGTTGGGGAGACCGTCAGCCTTTGGTGGCTCCCAGGGTGATGCCCTTGACGAAGTAGCGCTGCGCGAACGGGTACGCGAGCAGGATCGGGCCGATGGTGACGACCGTGAGGGCGAGCCGGAGCTGGTAGACCGGCGTCGACTGTTCCGCGGCTGTCGGCAGCATCTGCGAGAACGTCACGTTCGAGATCAGGTTCTGCAACAGCAGCGGGAGCGGGTACTTGTGGATGTCCGACATGAACAGCAGCGCGGTGAACCACTCGTTCCAGTAGTGGACCGCGTAGAACAGGCCGACGACGGCCAGGATCGGCTTGGACAGCGGCAGCCCGATCCGGAAGAAGATCTGCATCTCGCCCGCGCCGTCGACCCGGGCCGAGTCGAGGATCTCCTCCGGCAGCTGGCGGAACGCCGAGACCTGGATGAAGACCAGGAAGGGTGCCACCAGCAACGGCAGAATCACCGCGAAGTAGCTGTTCTGCAGCTTGAGGTACTGCGTGACCAGCAGGTACAGCGGGACGAGGCCGCC
This sequence comes from Kribbella speibonae, assembly GCF_004331375.1. Lineage (NCBI taxonomy): Bacteria > Bacillati > Actinomycetota > Actinomycetes > Propionibacteriales > Kribbellaceae > Kribbella > Kribbella speibonae. Next base: position 397,411 of record NZ_SJKC01000008.1, read on the forward strand.
GGCGAACAGCATCGGGATGTAGGCGAAGATCGCCAGCGGCCGGCTGACGTAGGGCAGTCGCCGCGCGATCACCCAGCTCAGGCCGGACGTGATGCTGAGCGCGAGTACCGTACCGACAACGGTGATGAAGATGCTGGCGACGTACGCGCTGACCAGCGTCGGCCCGGTGAAGATCAGCTTGTACGCCGCTGTTGAGAACGGCTGCGGGATGAGGCTGTAGCCCTTGCCGGCCAGGGTCTGCTCGTCGGTGAACGACCCGGACAGGATCACCCAGAACGGGATCAGGCAGATCAGCATGAACAGCGCGACGCCGATGACGCTGACGACGGTGAACGGCTCCCACTTGCCTGAGCGCCGCTTGGCTGCTGTCCGGCCGGTGGCCTTGGCCAAGGTCATGGTGGTCACAGCAGACTCGTCTCCTTGGAGTACCGGCGCTGGATCAGCACCGCGGTCGACACCAGAACGAAACCGACCACCGACTGGAACAGCCCGATCGCCGCGGTGGTGCCGAAGTCACCGATCTGGCGCAGCGACCGGAACACGTAGGTGTCGATCACGTCGGTGGTCGGGAAGAGCGTGCCGTTGTCGCCGACGATCGCGTAGATCGTGCCGAAGTCTCCGTAGAAGATCCGGCCGACGCCGAGCACCAGCAGTACGGCGGCCGTCGGCTTCAGCAGCGGCAGCGTGATCCGAAGTGCCATCTGGGCCCGGCTCGCACCGTCGATCTGGCCCGCCTCGTACACGTCTTCAGGAATCGAGGTGATCGCGGCCAGGAAGATGACGCTCATGTAGCCGCCCAGCTGCCAGATCTTGACGAAGGTCAGGATCCACGGCCACGGTCCCGGCTCCGTGTACCAACTGACCGTCGGCAACCCGAAGCCGGCCAGCGCGTCGTTGACGACACCGCCGTCTCCGGCCGGGCCGGACAGCAGCACCTGCAGCATGATCGCGATGACGACCGGCGAGACGAAGTACGGGAAGAAGATCGTCGACTGGGCGGCCCGCTTGAAGAAGCGGCCGCGGATCTCGTTCAGCATGATCGCCAGCGTCACGCCGGCGGCCAGCGTCGCGGCCAGGAACAGCACGTTCAGCACGATGGTGTTGAGCAGGATCCGCTGCGCGTCACCGGAGGCGAAGAAGTAGCGGAAGTTGTCCAGGCCGTTCCACGGGCTGCCGAACAGGCCCTTGCTGATGTCGAACTCCTTGAACGCCACCACCAGGCCGGCCATCGGCGCGTAGCTGAACACCAGGAAGAAGGCGACAGCGGGGACCGCCAGCAATCCCAGCCAGAGGCTGGAACGCACGGAGGTTCGAGTACTCATGGGAGCGGCTCCTTCACCAGGATCTAGAAAGCGCTTTCCATCTGCCGTGAAGGTAGCGCTGGCTTTCAGACGTGTCAAGGCGTGGCAATCGTTGCCTTTTTGGATCGGCGCCGTGGATCGGCGCCGTGGATCGGCGCCTGGATCAGGCGGCGCGATCCAGGTCCGCGATGCCGATCCCGAAGCGGAGCGGCTCACCGGCGACGAGGCGCGCCAGTTCGTCCGCGACGCACAGGCCGAGACGCGCGAGTTCGTTGCCGTGCGAGCCGGCGATATGGGGCGTGACGAACGCGTTCGGGAGCTCGAACAGGGGTGATGCGGACGGCAGCGGTTCGGGCTCCGTGACGTCCAGCACCGCCGTGATCCGCCCGGAGATCAGCTCCGCGGTCAACGCATCGGTGTCGATCAGCTGGCCGCGCGCGGTGTTGATCAGCGTCGCGCCGTCGCGGAGGAGGGCGAGCTCCGACCGGCCCAGCAAATGCTGGGTTTCCGTGGTCAACGGGGCGTGCACGCTGACGATGTCGCTCGTCCTCAGCAGCGTCCCCAGATCGACGGTCGGTACGTCGAGATCCCCGGCGTACGGGTCGTACACCTGGACCCGGAACCCGAACGGCCGCAGCAGGTCCAGGACCATCCGGCCGATCCGCGAGGCGCCGATCAGCCCGACGGTGCGACCGTTGTTGCCGATGTCCGGGTGGATGTAGCCGAGCTCGAAGGTCCGCTCGCGGCGATAGCGTTCCCGCAGGTCGAAGGCGCCTTTGCCGGCCATCAGGATCGCCCCGAGGGCGAACTCCGCGACCGGTACGGCGTTCGCCGCTGCCGCCGACGAGACGACGATGCCGCGCTCCCAGACCTCGCGGCTCAGATGGCCCTTCACGCTTCCGGCGGCATGCAGCACCGCGCGCAGCTTCGGGGCCGCCTCCAGGAACAACCGGTCGACGGCCGGGCAGCCCCATCCGCTGATCAGAACCTCCACTTCGGCCAGGCGATCCAGGGCGCGGGGATCGTCGAACCTGTCGACGGGTCCGGCCGGGTCGACGAGGGCGAACTGCTCCAGCCGCCGGCGGACGTCCGCCGGGAACAGTTGCGGCCAGTGCTCGGGGGACATCGCGACGAGCGCCGGCAGTTTCTCGGGTACGGGAGGCATGCCGCCAGGCTGGCATAGAAAACGTTAACTATCAGCGGATCAAAATTTTCGGAGGCCGCCGCGAACTGGCGGCCGCCGGGGCGCGGTGCGAGGCTCCGACCGCTCCCCCCTTCCACGCTGGAGAGTGACCGATGCCTGTTCTGAAACTGTCCGCCCTGGCCACCGCTCTGGCTGCGCTCCTCGCAATCGTCGGAGTTGCCCCAGCGGACGCCACGCCCACCGCCGACCCGTTGCCAGAGCTGACCCGGGTCACCTCGAGCGCCGGTTTCGTCCATCCAGGACTCGCCGTGAGCGCATCGTCCCTGGAGCTCGCGCGCAAGCAGACCCGCGCCGGAGTCGAGCCGTGGGCCTCGTACTACGCCGCGATGATCGCAACGCCGTACGCCTCCCGGACCTTCAGCTCCAAGAACCAGGGCACGGTCCTCGACCAACCGGCGAGCAGCGCCTTCAACTCCCAGGGCATCCAGTCGAGGTTCATCGACGACGCGTTCCGGGCGTACACCCAGTCGATCCTCTACTTCTTCACCGGCGACCCGGTCTACCGCGAGAACAGTCTCAAGCTGATCCGGATCTGGGCCCATATGGATCCCGCCGGCTACGTGTACTACCCCGACGCGCACATCCACAGCGGCGCGCCGCTGATGCGGATGCTCGCGGCCGCCGAGATCGTGCGCTACTCGACCGTCACGGCGCCGGCCGACGACGGCTACGACCTCGGCTGGAACGACACCGACACCGCGGACCTCACCGGCAACCTGGTCGTGCCGCTCACGCAGACCTTCCTGTACCGCAATCGCAACTTCATGAATCAGCACAGCTACTCGCTGATCGGTGCGATCGCGGGCTACGTCTTCACCGACAACCTCCCGCGCTACCGCGAGGCGGTCGAATGGTTCTCGGTGAACTCCACCAACCCCGACGACGACACCAACGGTGCGCTCAGCAAGGTCATGCCGGTGATCGCGAAGAACGATCCGCGCAACCCGTACGGCAAGACGTTCGTGCAGTTGCAGGAGATGGGACGGGACCAGGCCCATGCCTGGGACGACGTCACGATGCTCACCCAGCTCGCCCGTGTCATCGACATCCAGGGCACCCGGCTGGACCCGGTCCGCGGCACCGTGTCGACGCGGCGGGACGCGGTCTCGGTGTACGCGTTCGGCGGTGACCGGTTGCTGCGCGGCTCCGAGCAGTTCTTCGCGTTCATGATGGGCAAGACGATCCCGTGGATCGACACCACCCAGCGCGGCGGTGTGCTGTCCCAGGCGTACCGCGGCCGGATCTTCGACCCGACCAACGAGCTCTACACGATCTACAAGAAGCGGCTGGGCTCGGCCATCGCCAAGATCGCACCGAGCATCACCACGGTTGCCACGACCCAGGACGCAGGCGCACAGTTCTATTGGGGTACGGCGCCGTACAACTTCTGGAACAGCAACCCGGACTTCAACCCGGATTCCTGGCTGTCCTTTCCGGCCTCGGTCGCCGGACCGGCGCCGCCGGTCCAACGTAACGCGCTGGTGCAGGCGGAGACGAGAACCACTCCCGTCACGCCGGGTACGTCGGTGGGCGACGGGTTCGTCCGGATGTGGGCCCGGTCCACCGGTACGACGATCGCCGTACGGACGTTGCTGTACGACAACCGCAACGGTTACAGCCCGGTCGGCGTACTGATCCGCACGAACGGCACGGCAACCTTGCACATCAGGAAGGGGCAAGGGCTCGCGCCGTACCACACGCTGACGCTGCCGAACACGCACGGCGCCTGGCGGTACGTCACCTACGACATGGACACGAGCAAACTCCGCGGCAGCGCCGGCGGGGAGTCGCTCGCCTACTACACGGTCGTCGGCTCGCCCGGGGTCAGCGTCGACATCGACGCGATCAACCTCCAGGCGAAGACCCAGCTCACACCTCCGCAGTTCACGCAAGGGTCCGACGTACGACTGCTCGCGATCGCCGGCGAGCCCTTGTCCGCAACGCTTTCGGCGGCCGACTCCGATCAGCTGTCCTATACCTCCGGAACCAATTTCCCCGCCGGCGCATCGCTCGACCAGGCAACAGGCGCGCTGACCTGGACGCCGACCGCGAACCAGGTCGGTGACCACAACACGTTCGTCGTCGCCTCCGACGCGGCCACCGACGCTGTACTGCGGGTGCGGCTGACCGTCAGCGCGACCCGTCAGGACGCCGTGACCGCGGCGCTCGCGGGCTACGAGGCGGGTACGACGTACGTCCGGGCCTCCCGCTCCGCCGTCGACGCGGCGAAAGCGGCGGCCGAGGCGGACATCGCGACCGCCGACCCGGCGACGTTCGCCGCTGATCTCGTCGCGTTGCAGGCCGCGGTCGGCCGGCTCGAGAAGCTGACGCCGACGATGCCGGACGACGGCTCGTTCGACTACTGGGGCCGCGCGACCTCGGCCTCGCTGTCTCAAGTTGCCCTGGGCAACATGCTCGACGGGGACTTCACCACCTTCTCCGGCGACCTGACCGCTCCGGCCGTCATCGACCTCGGCGCCGGTTTCCGGGTCACGGCCGACGCGTTCGGGTTGCAGGCGCGGTACAACTTCGGCAACCGCACCCAGGGCGCGAACGTGTACGGGTCGAACGACGGCCGCACGTGGACCCTGCTCACGTCGCGTGAGACCACGGACACCTCCGACGAAGGCTTCGCGCTCGAGCGGATCCCGGTCCGCGACGAGGTTCGCGGCCAGAGCTTCCGGTTCCTCAAGCTGCAGGTCGACCATCCCGGCATCCCGACGGATCCGGCGTACCCGGGGCTGTCGAGCTTCAGCGAGTTCCGCGTCTACGGACAGCGGCAGGAGATGAGTACGGCGATCAACTCGGTGTCGATCGCCTCCGACGGCACCGATCCGAAGCGCGCGCAGAACGGCGACACCGTCACGCTGACGATGACGGCGACCGAACCACTGGGCCAGGTCGATGCCTCGATCGAAGGACTCGATGCGCAGGCCACGAGCCAGGACGGCGAGCACTGGACCGCCAAGGTCACGTTGCCCGACGACGTCGGCTACGGTCGCCCGCTGACCTTCACCGTCGACTACACGACCGCGAGCGGCCAGGCCGGGGCGACGATCATCGGCACCACCGACGGCACAGCGCTCGAACTCTGGAACACCCGCGTCCGAACGGTGGAGGTCCAGCAGGGCTGGGTAGTCGCGTCCAGTCCCGCCTTCCCCGGTGTCGGCACCCCCGAGGCCAACGGCTGGCGGATGTTCGACGGTGACCTGAACACCTTCACCGACACCACGTCCGGCAACGGCTGGGTCTCCGTCACTCCCCCAGCCGGCACGAGCCTGACCTTCGACGCCGTCCGGGTCCGCCCGCGCAGCAACTTCCCGGCGCGGGCCAACGGCGACCTCGTCCAGGGCTCGACCGACGGTGGCGCCACCTGGACCACGCTGACCACGATCAACGGGATCACCGACGGCAACCAGTGGTACGCGTTCCCGCTGGCCACGCAGGCGACGTACCCGATGATCCGGATCGCCGACACGCACGGCGGCTTCACCAACCTCGCGGAGGTGCAGCTTCTGGACGGCTGACCGACCGAGCTCTTGACAGAGTTGCGCAACTTGCCGCAATCTTGGCGAAACCTTGCCGCAACCTCGGGAGCTCGCCGTGAATCCCACTCTGACCGACGTCGCACAGCGCGCTGGTGTGTCGTTGTCGACCGCGTCCCGGGCCTTCAGCGACCCGGACCGGATCGGCCGCGACACCCTGCGCCGGATCATCGGCGCCGCGGAGGAGATCGGGTACGTCGCCTCGGCCGGCCGCCGGTCCCGGTCGGGGCTGCCGACCCGCTCGGCGACGGTCGCGATGATCGTCCCGGACATCGGCAACCCGGTCTGGGCGAGCTTCGTGAAGGCCGCCCAGGCGCACGGCTGGAACCGCCGCCAGACGGTCGTCCTGACCGACACCGACGGCAGCCCGGACCGCGAGCGGGAGATCATCGGCGAACTGCACGAGCGGGTCGACGGGTTCGTCGTCTGCTCGCCGCGGCTGCCCGCCCACGACATCGTCGAGCTGTGCGGCGACACCCCGCTCGTCCTGGTGAACCGGACGAGTGACGAGACGAGCAGCGTCGTACCGGATGCCGCCGACGGGCTCAGGCAGGCGCTGGAGTACCTGCGCGTTCTCGGTCACGAGCATGTCGCCTACGCCCAGGGCTCGCCGCTGTCCTGGTCCAACCAGACCCGGGTGGAAGCGATCCGGCAGCTGGCCGACCAGGCCGACATCGAGCTGGAAGTGCTCGGCTGGCAGGCGGAGACGGTGGCCGGCGGGCAGGCCGCGGCGGCCAGCGTCGTCGCCTCGGGCGCCACCGCAGTGATCGCCCACAACGACCTGATGGCCCTGGGCATCATCGCCGGGGCGGCCGCGCTCGGTGTCGAGGTGCCCGGCGAGCTGAGCGTCATCGGCATCGACGACACCCCGCTCGCGGAGGTCGGCCGGCCGACGCTGACCAGCATCCAGGTCCCAATGTCGCGGGCCGGAGTCATGAGCATCGACATGCTCCACCAGCAGCTGACCGCCGAGCCCGGGCAGACCCCGGCCGAGCCGCGCGCCGTCACCCTGCCGACTCAGTTGGTCGTCCGCCAGAGCACCGGCCCGGTGGCCGGCTGGACTCCCGCGCGCCGCGAACGGGGCGACGCATGAGAGTCGTCGTCACCGACCCGAACCTGCTGCCTCTGCGCGCGGAACTCGAGGCGCTGGCGCCTCAAGCTGAGCTGGTCTGGCTTCCCGACGACCTCCTCGGCGCGTTGAAGACCGCTGACGTCCTGGTGGGTCCGGCGTTCACCCAGGAGATGGCGGACGCCGCGCCGAACCTCCGGCTCGTGCAGGTGGCCGGAGCCGGTACCGACCGCGTCGAGGCCACCGGCGTACCAGTCGCGAACACCTATCACCACGAGGACTCGATCGCCGAGTACATCGTCTGGGCCCTGATCGCGCTGCGTCGCGAGCTTCCCCAAGCCGACGCCGCGCTCCGCCGGAACCGCTGGCGCTCACCCGTGTACGACGCCGCACTCCCCCAGCCCGAGACGCTGGCGAGCGCGCGGGTCGGCTTCCTCGGCTTCGGTCACATCGGCCGAGCCACCTGGCGAGTGCTGCAAGCCTTCGGCGCCCAAGCCCAAGCCGTGACCGCCAGCGGAAGGGCCGACGGCCTGAGCTGGGCCGGTGACACGTCCCAACTCCCCCGCCTGCTCGAAGAGTCGAACGTCCTCGTCGTCTCCGCGCCGCTGACCGAGACCACCCGCGGCATCATCGGCGCCGCGGAGCTGAGCACACTCGGCGCAGACGGCGTACTCGTGAACGTCGCCCGCGGCCCGCTCGTCCAGGAGCAGGCGCTGTACGACGCCCTGCGCGACCGCACGATCCGCGGCGCCGCCCTCGACGTCTGGTACTCGTACCCGACCGGCGGCGACCACGCGCAACCGTCCAAGGCGCCGTTCGGGGACCTGGACAACGTCCTGCTCACACCGCACCTGTCCGGAATCACCCGCCAGACGTTCCGCGGCCGCATCCACGACATCGCCGCCAACCTCACGGCCCTTGCCGAGGGCAACGAACTGCGCAACCTCACCTGAAGGTCACTGATATGAGCGATCGCATCATCGCCGCCGAGGTCATCGTCACCAGCCCCGGCCGCAACTACGTCACCCTCAAACTGCAGACCGCCGACGGCCTCGTCGGGTACGGCGACGCGACCGTCAACGGCCGTGAACTCGCCGTCGCGAGCTACCTGCGCGACCACGTCGTACCGTTGCTCACCGGACTCGACCCGGCACGGATCGAGGACACCTGGCAGTACCTCTATCGCGGGGCGTACTGGCGCCGCGGGCCGATCACCATGGCCGCGATCAGCGCCGTCGACCTCGCACTGTGGGACATCAAGGGCAAGGCCGCCGGTATGCCGGTGTACCAGCTGCTCGGCGGCGCGGTCCGCGACAAGGTCCTCGCCTACACGCACGCCTCCGCGTGGGAGCTCCCGGCGCTGCTCGACGAGGTCGACGCGCGGCGGCAGGACGGATTCCGGGCGGTCCGCGCGCAGTCCGGCGTACCCGGGCTGGAGACCGTGTACGGCGTTCATCGCGAAGCCTCCGGCTATGAGCCGGCGAAGCGGGGTGCTGCGCCGGTGGTCGAGGCGTGGGACACCGACGCCTATTTACGCCATGTGCCCGGCGTGCTGGCCAAGGTGCGGGAGCACGTCGGTCCGGAGTTGGCCTTGCTGCACGACGCACATCACCGCCTCACACCGCAGCAGGCCGCGCGACTCGGCAAGGCGCTCGAACCCGCGGACCTGTTCTGGCTCGAGGACGTCACTCCCGCGGAGAACCAGGAGGCGCTGCGCCTGGTCCGGCAGCACACCACCACTCCGCTCGCGATCGGCGAGGTCTTCAACTCGATCTACGACTGCAAGGACTTGATCACCGGGCAGCTGATCGACTACATCCGGGTCGCGGTCGCGCACGCCGGCGGGATCAGCCACCTGCGCTCGATCTTCGCTCTCGCGGCCGTGTACCAGGTGAGGGCGGCGCCGCACGGGCCGTCCGACGTCTCGCCGGTCTCGTTCGGCGCGAGCGTCCACCTCGGACTGTCGACGCACAACTTCGGCATCCAGGAGTACATGGGGTACGACGCCTTGGCGCACGAGGTGTTCCCGCACGCGTGGTCGTTCCGCGACGGCTACCTGCATCCGGGCGAAGCACCCGGCCTCGGCGTCGAGGTCGACGAGACATTGGCTGCGAAGTTCCCGTACGAACCCGCGTACCTGCCCGTGGCGCGCCGCCTCGACGGCTCTGTGACCGACTGGTGAGCGCCTTGAACCGCGCCTCGGTCCGCAAGCATCTGTTGACCGACCGGCCTGTGAGCACGGGCATCGTGCATCTGGGCCTCGGCAACTTCCATCGGGCCCATCAGGCCGTCTACACCGCACAGGCCCGCGACAGCTGGGGCATCCTCGGTGTCGCCAGCCGCTCGGCGGCGGTCGCGGACGCGATGAACCGCCAGGACGGTCTCTACTCGGTGCTCGAACGGTCACCCGAAGGTTCGTCGATCAGCGTCCCGGGTGTCCACACCGGTGCGATCGTGGCCGCTGGCAACCCCGTCGCGGTGGTCGACGCCATCGCCGCCGAGGACACCCGGATCGTCTCGACGACGGTGACCGAGCACGGCTACTGCATGGACCCGAGCACGCACCGGCTCGCCCTGGATCATCCCGGCATCGTGGCGGACCTCTCCGGCGTGGCGCCGCGCACTGTCATCGGGCAGATCGCGCGCGCCCTGGAACGCCGGGCCGCGACGCACGGCGCCCCGATCACCGTCCTGAACTGCGACAACATGCAGTCGAACGGGACACAGACCCGTCGTCTGGTGCTCGAGTTCCTGCAGGGGAGCAAGGCGGAGACCTGGGTCGCCGAGAACGTCGCCTTCCCGAACTCGATGGTCGACCGGATCGTCCCGGCGACGACGGACGCCGACCGCGCGGCGGCGTACGAACTGCTGGGCGTGCACGACCTCAGCCCGGTGCCGGCCGAACCGTTCACGATGTGGGTGATGGAGGACCGGTTCGCTGCCGGGCGACCGGCCTGGGAACGCGGCGGCGCGGTGTTCTCCGACGAGGTCGAGGCCTACGAGCTGCTGAAACTCCGGCTGCTGAACGGCACCCACTCGCTGATCGCGTACCTCGGTGCGCTCGACGGTCGCGCAACGATTCCCGAAGCGCGTGCGGTCGACTTCATCGAGTCCGCGGCCCGCTCGGTGCTCGAGGACGAGTACCTGCCGACCGTCACCCTGCCCCGGGACTTCGACGTCAAGGCGTACGTCGCCTCGCTCTTCGACCGCTGGTCCAACGACGCGCTCGGCCACCGCACCCAGCAGGTCGGGACGGACGGATCGGTCAAACTCCCCCAGCGGGTCCCCGCACCGGCCCTCCAGTTGCTGGGACAAGGCATGATGCCCGAGCATCTCGCGCTGACCTGCGCGGCCTGGCTGTGCTGCGTCGTACCCCTGCCCGGCTTCGACCCCGGTCGTCACGCGCGAGCCATGGTCGACCCGGCCCGCGAGCGGCTCGGGACGCTCGCGGCGCACTCCCGCAGTACCGAGGACCTGGTCCGGTCGGCGATCGGCCAGGTGTTCGCCACCGAACTTGCCGAGAGCAATGACTTTGCCCGGCGCGTCAGCGACTACGTCGCCGTCATCACCCGTGACGGCGTCCGCGCCGCGGCCCGTGAGGCCGCGCGCTCCCGCACGTCCCGGCCGCACGCCTCGCCCGCGGCCTGAGACCCGAAGGAATCCGCCATGGAACCGAACCCCTCGTCTCCCGAACCGTCCCGGCAGGAGGTCCGCCGGGCCGCGCTCGCGGGTCTGATCGGCACCGCTCTGGAGCAGTACGACTTCGTCATCTACGGGACCGCGTCGGCGCTGGTCTTCAGCCATCTGTTCTTCCCGAACATCTCGCCTACCGCGGGACTGCTGGCCAGTTTCAGCGCCTACGCGGTCGGCTTCTGCGCCCGTCCGCTCGGCGGGTTCTTCTTCTCGCGGTACGGCGATCGCCTCGGGCGCAAGTGGATCCTGGTGGCCACGTTGACCCTGATGGGCGTCGCGACGATGGCGATCGGCGTGCTGCCGACGTACGAGTCCGTGGGCGTCTGGGCGCCGATCCTGCTCGTGCTGAGCCGGTTCCTGCAGGGCTTCGGCGCCGGCGCCGAGCAGTCCGGCGGCGCGACCTTGCTGACCGAGACGGCGGTCCGCGGGAAGCGCGGACGACTGGCCGCGTTGATCATGACCGGTGCGGCCGCGGGTACGGCGCTCGGCGCTGGGGCGTGGGCGCTGGTGCAGCTGCTCCCGGACGACCAGTTGATGTCGTGGGGTTGGCGACTCGTGTTCCTGAGCAGTGCGTTCGTCACGGTCGCGGCGTACATCCTGCGGCGCAAGCTCAAGGAGACGCCGGTGTTCGCGGAGATCAAGGCTGAGCGCACTGCGGCTGCGGCGCCGGTCCGCGAGGTGTTCCGGAACGGCAAGAAGGCCGTCGCCCTGGTCACCTTGATGACCGTCGGGCTGAGCGTGCAGTCGTACACGTACCAGGTGTTCATGGCCTCCTATCTCAAGGGAACCGTGAAGATCGACGCGCAGACCGTGCCGGAGATCCTGCTGGTGGGAGCGATCTTCGGCGGACTCGGCGCGGTCGTGCTCGGGTACCTGTCCGACCTGTTCGGGCGGCGCTCGGTGTTCCTCGGTATCGCCGGACTGCTGCTGCTCCTGCCGTTCCCGACATTCGTTGCCCTGAGCACCGGAAATCTCACGGTCATCTACCTGGCCATGATCGTCGGTTTCGTGTTCGCCTGCCAGGGCGGCGTGGCGGTGACGATGAGCTACTTCCCGGAGCTCTTCGGCAGCCGCTACCGGTACGCCGGCGTCACCCTCGGCCGCGAGTTCGCCGCCGTCCTCGGTGGCGGCTTCGCGCCGCTGATCGCGGTCGCGCTGATGGAGGCCTTCGGCTCCTGGGTGCCGGTCGCGATCTACATGACCGTCGCGATGGCGATCACCTTCGGCGCCGCACTCTTCGCGCCCGAGACCCGGGACCGCGACCTGCTCGCCCCGGAGAACGCCACCGACCGCACACCGGTGCTGCAGGACGCACCCTCGCCCGCCACCGCCACGGCCTGAAGGAGAACCATGAAGGCGATCGTCATCCGGAGCAAGCTCGACCTCGTCGAGACCGAGCTGCCGACCCCGGAGCCACAGGCCGGCCAGGTCCGCCTCCGGATGGCGTACGGCGGGATCTGCGGATCCGACCTGCACTATTACCACGAGGGCGCGAACGGCGCGTACGTCGTCCGCGAACCGCTGGTGCCCGGTCACGAACTGTCGGGCACCGTCGACCTCGATCCGTCCGGCGAACTCGCACCCGGAACGCCGGTCACGATCCACCCGGCCACCTTCGGGACGCCGGAGCCGGGGATCGAGGACCGCCCGCACCTGTGGCCGAACGGCGCCTATTTCGGAAGCGCCTCGACCTGGCCGCACACCCAGGGCGGCCTGAGCGAATTCGTTGTCGTCAGCAATCACATGGTGCGGCCGCTGCCCGCGTCGCTGCCGCTTCGCCGGGCCGCCCTGGCCGAACCGCTCGCGGTCGCTCTGCATGCCATCGCGATTGCCGACGGGGTGAAGGACAAGCGGGTGCTCGTCTCGGGCTCGGGCGCGATCGGGCTGCTCACGGCGTCGGCGGCCCTGTCCGCGGGTGCGGTCGAGGTGGTGACGACGGACGTGCTCCCGGGCCCGCTGCAGCGGGCCCGGGACCTGGGAGTGCACGGTACGGTCCAGGTCGGCGTGGACGAGATCCCGGCGGGGTACTTCGACGTTGTCCTCGAGTGCACCGCCGTACCGGCCGCGATCAGCGCCGCGCTCACCGCGACCCGTCGGGCGGGCACCGTCGTACTCGTCGGCATCCCCGCCGACGAGCCGCGCGGCGTGAACCTCGCTCCCCTGGTCTCCCGCGAGCTTCAACTCCGTGGGACGTTGCGCTTCAACAACGAGATCGACCAGGCCATTCAACTCCTCGTCACGAACCCCGCCCTCGAGCAAGTCGTCACCCACGAGTACCCGGCGGACCAAGCCGTCGAAGCCTTCAGCACAGCCGCCGACTCCAACCTCTCGGGCAAGGTCCTCCTAGCTCTCTGGACCTGACCAGTTGGCGTAGGTGACCGCCCCACCCGTGACGTCGACAGTCAACTGCACCGGCCCCGACGGCCGGACGTACAACTCGTAGCTGCCCTCCGGCAGTTCGAAGAACACGGCCGAAGGAATGACCCGACCATCCGGCGCCGCCCGCGGAACCACGGCCACATGCAGCAACCCGTCATGACCGTGCCCATGCCCGTGACCGTGCCCATGCCCGACATGGTGGTGCAGTCCGCGGAGCTCGATCTCCTCGCCTTCGAGGGCGGCGGGCATCTCGACGACGAGCGCCCCGACGTCCCCGCCGATGTCCAGCAGGACCGACGACCCCTTGCCCGCATGCGGGTTCTCCACGCCGGACATCACGCGGCCGGCCTTCCCGGCTTGGACTGGTACCCGCCGGCCGGATTACCCAGGTACGGAAACCAGCTCAGGTAGTCGGCGTTCGTGTTCGACGTACCGTCCTTGATCGCCCCCGCCGCATCATCGGGCGTGAACGACGGATCCACCAGCGGAATCGTCAACCCCGCGACGGCCCGCAACTCGACCGTCACCACATCGTCGAACACCCGGCGACCGTTCGGGAACCCAGCCGCATCGCCGGCCACCAGCCCCAGCGGGCTGGGCGAATCCGACGGCGGTACGGCGACGTTGAGCCGCAACAGATCCGCCTGCACCGGCCCGGTGTAGTTCTGGAACCCGGGAACCACGCCCTTCGGAATCCCGGTCAGCAGGATCGCCGCCAGATCGGCCCGCGGTTTCTTGTACGCCGCGAGTTTGGGAAACACGCCCGGGTACAGCACGGGCAGCAACCCGCCCAGCTCGGGCTTCGTGACGTACTGGGCGAACTGCTTGTCCAGGTGCGGAGGCAGCACGTTCCAGCGGTCCTTATCGGCCATCGGCACGATGACCTCGTTGAACAAGGGGTTGCCGAGCCGCGACACCTGCTTGTGCGGGCCGTGCCAGACCGGGATCCCGAGCTGGTCGTCGAGGATCTTGGACGACTGGCGGCTCGCCGAAGCGTAGACACCGATCACCGACTTCGGGTCCAGCACGTCGGTCGGCCGCGTGCCGTCGCGCGTGAGATCCCGGATCGGGACCTGCAGCGCGATCGTGTGCACGTTGGAGCCCTGCAACCCGTTGACGCCCATCGCCGCGGCGGACGGGATCAGGTGCGCCATCTGGAACGGGCGCAGCGTCCCGAGGTCGAAGATGCTGCCGAGATCGGCGAAGAACCCGTCCGCGCGCTGGCCGGCGAACACCTTGCGGTTCGTGCCGATGGTGTGAATCCCCTGACGGGCGAGTTTCGCGTAGTCCGGCGTACTGCGGACTCCGACATTGACCGGCGGTGCGGCCAGATTGCGCGCCAGCACGCGCGACCGGCCGCGCTCGACCCGGGTAACCGAGTAGTACTGCGGCCGGTTCCACGCCGGGTCCTTGATCGACGTGATCGGACCGGTGTTGTACAGGAAGGTCTTCTTGTTGCGGATCTCGGCACGGAACCGGAACTGGTACGAGATGTCGGCCTTACCCGTCCCGCTGTTGGAGATGTGGATCTGGTAGAGCACGTCGTCACCGAACTCGTAGAAGTTCGGGCCGCCGAACGGGTTCTGGAACGGGATGAAGTTGGCGATCAGGGTGACGGTGTCCGGCTTGTCAGGACTGACGAAAGCGTAGACATCGGTGTTGTCGGCGACCGGGTCCTTCGAGATCTCGGGCGCCTCACGGTGCGAAGACATGACAGGTTTCCTTCACTGAGAGTGGGCGGTGATCAGGGGGTGGTCGCGCCGGCGATCCGCGCGGCGAGCTCGCGGTCCGTCACCAGCACCTCGCGATTGCCGACCAGGATCGCCATCCGGCCCTTGCGGACGTCCTTCACGTGGACGACGTACGACTCCGCGTTCCCCAGGTCCGCCGCCGTCAGCGGCTGGCTCGAGGCCTCCGTCGACCGGTCCCCGAACACCTTCGGCACCGCGACCGCCCCGACCGCGGCCGCCGTACCCGCCCCCGCCACCACCAGGAAGCCCCGGCGTGTTGCGTCACTCATGACTGTTCCTCCCTCTGCTGTCAGGCACATCAAGCGCCCGTGGGCATTCGGAGCACCCGCACCAGCAGATGGGTCCGGCATCAGGACCGGATGCCGCGCCTCGCCAGCCAGGAATCGGTCAGGAT
Source organism: Kribbella speibonae (assembly GCF_004331375.1). Taxonomy (NCBI): domain Bacteria; kingdom Bacillati; phylum Actinomycetota; class Actinomycetes; order Propionibacteriales; family Kribbellaceae; genus Kribbella; species Kribbella speibonae. Next base: position 412,747 of record NZ_SJKC01000008.1, read on the forward strand.
CTCCGTCAGTTCGTCCTCGTCCAGACGGTCGAGCCAGGCCCAGATCGAGACCTTGACCTTGAACGTGTACACCGCGAAGAACACGTCGCGTCGGTCGGCGAGTGCGTCTGCGGAAGCGAGATCGAGACTCCAGTACTGCAAGATCTCCCGGCCCTCGTCGTCCCAGCGCAACCGCGCGAACGGATGCCGCCCGACGTCAACCGTCGGCGACCCTTCATGCGCACGCCCGGCGCGCGCCCCGGAGAGCCCGCCGGCGATCCGCTCGACATCCCGCCACGCCGCCACCCACCGAGTCTCCCACGCGCAGTGTCAGGCGCGGGCGGGCTCGGCGTGGACGGTGTCGTGGGTGACCGGCTGGCCGCAGTGGTGGCAGAGATGGTCGACCTGGACCGGTTCGCCGCAGGAGTGCCGACGGGTCAGGAACGGCGTGTCCACTGCCCACTTGTCGCCCCACTGGGACAGGGCGAGCATGGCCGGGAACAGCTCCCGGCCGGCCTCGGTGAAGTGGTACTCGTACCGCGGCGGATGCTCGCAGTACTGGCGGCGTTCGATGATCCCGGCGGCCTCGAGCTTGCGCAGCCGGTCCGCGAGGATGTCGCGGGACGCGCCGGTGTACCCGGCGATCCGGGCAAACCGGTGCACGCCGTACCCGATCTCGCGCAGCGCCAGCAGCGACCATCGCTCACCGAGCACGTCCAACGCCGCCGCCAACGAGCAGGGCCGAACCCCCAGCGGCGCATCCGCCAGTCTGACGCCGGAATCTGTCATGCCCTCACCCTACGACGAGTGAGTTGTGCTTTCCAACTCACTGATCTATCGTCGGGACCAGTCGGTAGGAATTCACAACACACACGATGGCCGGAGCCCAGGATGCCGCTCGACGAGATGACGACCCCCGGAACGAGTAGCCGTTTCCTCGACCCGGGCGGCCAGCGGGAAGGCCGGCTGCGGTACCTCACCGGCGGCGACGGCGCACCGCTGGTCCTGCTGCACACCGTGCGCACTCAGGCCGAGCACTTCCGCCACCTGATCCCGCTGGTCCAGCAGCGCTACACCGTGTACGCGCTCGACCTGCCCGGCATGGGCTATTCGCAGATCGTGCCCGGCGCGTCGTACGACGAACCCGCGATGCGCGCCGCCGTCAAACGATTGCTCACCCAGCTCGACCTGCACGACGCGACACTGCTCGGTGAGTCGATGGGCGCCACGCTCGCCCTCACCGCCGCCGCCGACCTCCCGGACCGGGTACGGCGCGTCGTGGCCGTCAACGCCTACGACTATCCCGGCGGCATCGCCAGGTCCAGCCTGCTGGCACGACTGATCGTCACCGGCGTCATCGCACCCGGGGTAGGTCCGCTGCTCGCCGGGCTGGAACCCAAGCCGGTCATGCGCGCCATCCTGACCGGAGGCCTCGGCGACCCGACCGCACTCCGCGACGACTACCTGGACGAACTCCTCAGCATCGGCCGCCATCCCGGCTACCCGATCGTTGCCCGCGGCGTCTATCGCAATCTGTCCAGCCTCATCGCGGCGCGCACCCGGTACGCCGAGGTCAGCGCACCGGTCCATCTCATCTACGGCGACAAGGACTGGTCCCGGCCGTCAGACCGCGAAGCCAACCGCCAGTTGCTGCCCAAGGCCGAGTTCACCCAGGTCCCGAACGCCGGCCACTTCATCGCCCTCGAACGTCCCGACGTACCAGCCGACTTGCTGAACTCAGTGGCATAAGTGGCGCCTCCAACGGGTACTGCGAGGTCTCGAGCTGGAGGTGTCATGGAGCAGCGTCTTGCGCTGGTCACCGGTGTCAGCGGATACATCGGCGGCCGGTTGGTGCCGGAGTTGCTCGCGGCCGGTTTTCGTGTGCGTGCGATGGCCCGGAACCCGCGGCGGCTACGGGACCGGCCCTGGTACGGCGACGTCGAGATCGCCGAGGCGGACGCGGGTGACGCCGACCAACTGCGGACGGCGATGGACGGCGTCGACGTCGCGTACTACTTGATTCACTCACTCGGCACCGGGCACCGTTTCGAGTCCCGCGACCGGCACAACGCACTGACCTTCGGCACCGCGGCCCGCGAGGCCGGCGTACGGCGCATCGTCTATCTCGGCGGCCTGTACCCCGTCGGCGAGGAACTGTCGCCGCACCTGGACTCCCGCCGCGAGGTGGGCGAGATCCTGCTCGCGTCCGGCGTACCCGTCGCCGTGCTGCGGGCGGCCGTGATCCTCGGATCGGGCTCGGCGTCGTTCGAGATGCTGCGCCACCTCACCGATCGGCTCCCGGTGATGGTCACCCCGCGCTGGCTGGGTACGCGGATCCAGCCGATCGCTGTCCGCGACGTGCTGCACTACCTGGTCGGGAGCGCCGACCTGCCGGCCGAGGTCAGCCGCGGCTTCGACATCGGCGGACCCGACATCCTGACGTACCGCGGCATGATGCAGCGCTACGCGAAGGTCGCCCGGCTCAACCGGCGCCGGATCGTCACGCTGCCGCTGCTCACGCCGTCGTTGTCGAGTCACTGGGTCGGCCTGGTCACCCCGGTACCGAGCAGCATCGCCAGACCGCTGGTGGACAGCCTGGTCCACGAAGTGATCTGCAAGGAGCACGACATCGCGAAGTACGTGCCCGATCCCGAGCCCGGCCTGATCGGCTTCGACCGGGCTGTCGAACTCGCACTGAAACGGGTGCGCGAGTTCGACGTCACGACCAGCTGGGCCTCCGCTTCGACCCCCGGCGCACCCAGCGATCCGCTACCGAGCGACCCCGACTGGTCCGGCGGCTCCTTGTACGTCGACGAACGCGAGAGCGTCGTACGCGCGACTCCCGAGCAGCTGTGGAAAGTGATCGAGGGCATCGGCGGTGGGAACGGCTGGTACTCCTGGCGACTCGGGTGGTGGGCCCGCGGCCTGCTGGACCGGCTGTTCGGCGGGCCGGGTCTACGCCGTGGCAGGCGGAATCCGCGCGACCTGTCCGTCGGCGATCCGCTCGACTGGTGGCGAGTCGAGGAGATCGAGGACCTCAAGCTGCTGCGGTTGCAGGCCGAGATGCGGCTGCCGGGCCTCGCCTGGCTCGAGCTGATCGTCGATCAGGACGCGGCCGGCAACACGGTGTTCCGGCAACGTGCCCTCTTCCACCCGCACGGTCTGCCCGGCCAGCTGTACTGGTGGGCGATCAAACCGTTCCACGGCATCGTCTTCGGCGGGATGCAGCGCAACATCGCCTACGCCGCCTCCTGAGGGACGACGACTTCGACGGTCTCGTTTCTGCTTGCTGCAGCGCGGTACGCGACGATCGCGGTTGCTGTGCCAGTGATTGCGAAGAGGGCTCCGAGTGCGATCCAGCCCAGCGTGCCGAGGTTGATGGCGGTTGTCGTGACGACTGCGGGACCGAGCATCAGCGCAAGTGCGAGCCCGGTCTGGCTGAGGCCTTGGTAGGCCCCGGCGCGTGCGGGATCGGCGAGCTCGAACGCCATACCCCAGCTGCCCGCTTCGCCGCGCGTCTCACCTGCCGAAGAGGCGAGCGCGCCGAGCAGCAGGACGGCGGTCGCCGCGGCAGCACCGAGATGACCGGCGAGGGCGAAGAGCAAACAAGCCACGAGCAGCAGCAGGCCCGCACGGCGTACCGATCGCCCGGCAGTGCGCAGGTCCTGGGTACCGCGGGACGCGCGGACCTGGAAGAGCGCGACGTACGCCGTGTTGACCACGAGGAGCGCCGAGACGACGACGGTCGGCGCCTCGGTGTGATCCGCCACCCACAGCGGGATGCCGACCGACGTCAGCGCGAAGTGGATCGCCAGCAGGGCGTTCAGAACCGTGGACGCGACGTACGTGCGGTCCTTCAGCGGCGAAGGTCCCCGTGGCGCCTCGATGCTCGCCGAGGCATCCATCCGCTCCGCCAGACCGGCAACTCTGCGGCGCAGACCGACCAGCGGGATCGTGCCGAGGATTGTGATGACGCCGACGAGCACGACGGTCAGGCGGTACGCCGTCGCCGTGTCCACCACCAGCGCCAAGCCCGCGAGCAGCGTGCCGATGCCGATCCCGACGTTCATCACCACGCGCAAGCGGGCGCGGACAGCAACTCGTTCCGGCCCGACGAACCATCGGGCGAGCAGCGTCATCTGGGCAGTGCTCTGCAGACCGCGGGAGGCCGAGACGCAGGCCGCGACCACGACGAAGGAGACCACGTCACGAGCCAGGGCATATCCCAGCAGTGCAAGGCCGTTCGCCGCGAGGGCCCACTGTTGAAGACGGTCGGCGCCAACCCGGTCACTCAGCCGACCACCGGCGTACGACGCCAGGACGCCGACTGCACCGGCGATGGTGAGGCCGATTCCGACCGCAGCTGGGGACAGTCCCACGCCGCGGGTGAAGTAGAGGGCGCTGACCGCGAAGAACATGCCACGGGACAGGGACAGCGCAGAAACGGCGGAGGCGAGCGCACGGACGACGGGATCGCGGAGGAGTTCGGGCACGCGACAGTTGTCGCATCCGCGCCTGCGACGCCACCATCGATGTAGCGTATTGCTTCATGATCGAGTACGAGCTGGTCGGCAACGATCTCGGCGAGGTGCGCTTCGCGATCTCGCCGCTGAACGAGCTCGTCCTGTCGCTGCGGACCCTGCGCGATCCAGGCCGGTTCCCGCTGCAGCTGCCCTGGCTGCGCGCTACCGAGGCGGCCCGCGCCGGGCTGCCGTTGGACCTGCTCCGCGCGTTGACGAACGAAGCGCTGTGGACGCCGGACTTCCTCACCCCGCGGCCGTACACCCCGCTCGGCCGGATCGACGACGAACTCGCGGCGTTGACCGGCACACCGAACAGTGTCGTCCGCGCGGACTTCGCCGAGATCCACCCCGGCACACTGCCCGCGGTCCTCCGGGGCCGTCCGGACAGGGTGCTCACCCGTGTCCTGACCGGGCTGCGAGAGTACTGGGAGGCGTGTTTCGAGCCGTACTGGCAACGCATGCGGACCGTACTCGAAGCCGACGTCGTCCACCGCGGCCGGGTCACGGCTCGCTCCGGCCTCGCGGTGATGTTCGCCGACCTCGACCAGCACGTCCGCCTCGAAGACAACATCGTGTACGTACGCCTGCGCGCAGACCTCTCGTACCGCACCTCGACCGCCGGGCGCGGGTTGACGCTCGCCCCCTCGCTCTTCAGCCGCAGGGCGACGGCCCCGATCTCCCCCGACGAACCGCCGCACATCATGTACCCGGCGCGCGGCCTCGGAACGCTCTGGGAGACCGAAACCAGCACGCCGGCCATCGCCCTCGTGGGCCTCATCGGCCGCGTCCGCGCCCGGCTGATGGGCCTCCTCGAAACCCCGACTTCGTCGACCGAACTCGCCGTACGCCTGGACGTCACCCCGACCGCCGTCAACCAGCACCTGCGCGCACTACGGGCCGCCGGTCTCCTCATCTCCGCACGCCACGGCCGCTCCGTCCTCTACCGCCGCTCAGACCTCGGCGACCGGCTGGTGCGCGGCAACTAGCTCTCGCGGGCGCGGTTCGTGTAGATGCCGGCGGTTAGCGTCTGGTACGAGCGCCGTACGACGGTTTCAAGCACGGCGAGGTCGATGTCGTCGAGCTTCTTGATGTACACGCAACCGACGCCGGTCGTGTGCGGACCCAGCTTCTCGAGCAGGTCGGCGTGCGCCCCGACACCGTCGTTGAGATAGACCGTGGTCGCCGCTGCCCGAGGCGCGAAACCGGCCGCTGGAGCGTCGCCTTCGCGCCCGCTCGCGTACTTGTAGTGGTACTCACCGAAGCCCACGACCGTGGCCCACATCCGCGGCTCCTCGCCGGTGACGCGGCGCATCAACTCGATCATGGTTTCGGCGTCGCGGCGACGGATCGCCGAACGCACCTTCGCGAGGTGCGCCTCGACCTGCGAGCTCGTCATACGAGCATCATCGCACTGACCCCGTGGTGCTCTCGCGGATCTCGAGGGTGTAATCGGCGGGCAGTTCGGCGGGCGCGGAGCGGTCGCCGTCCAGACGGTTCAGCAGGAGCCGTACGGCGTTCTTGGCGATCTGGGTCTTGTCGGGGCTGATCGTGGTGAGGCTCGGGGTGCTGTAGCGGCCGTCCTCGATGTCGTCGAAGCCGACCAGGGCAATGTCCTCTGGGACGCGGAGGCCACGGCTGAGGATGGTGCGCAGTGCACCGAGGGCCAGCAGGTCGTTGTAGCAGAACACCGCGTCGGGCGGCTCCGGCAGCGCGAGCAGGTCGGCCATCGCGGCGGCGCCGTCGGCCCGATGGAAGTACTCCGTTGGCCGGACCAACTCAGGGATCACCTCGCGGCCGGCCGCGCGGAGGGCGGCCCGGTAGCCCTGCGTCCGGAGCTGACCGGTCTGGCGGGTCTCGTCGAACTGGTCGCCGATCGCGGCGATCCGTTCGCGGCCGAGCTCGACGAGATGCCGCGTCGCGAGCTCGGCGGCGGCGACGTTGTCGATCATGATGTGGTCGAGCCCGCCCTGGACGACGCGCTCACCGAGCAGCACCACCGGCGTCGACGACGCCCGGTTGCGCAGGTCGGCGCCGCCGAGCGCCAGCGGGTTGAAGATCAGCCCGTCGAACATCGCGGCCCTGTTGCCGCGCATGACCAGCTCGCGCTCGCGGACCGGGTCACCGTCGGTCTGGTCGACCACGACCGTGTAGCCGGCCACCGCCGCCTGCTCGATCACGGCCCGGGTCAGCTCGGCGAAGTACGGTACGTCGAGCTCGGGCAGGACCAGCGCGATCAGTCCGGAGCGGCCGTTGCGCAGTGTCCGGGCGACCGCGTTCGGCTGGTACCCGAGCTCGTCGAGCGCCCGTTGCACGCGGGCGCGGGTCTCCGCGGCGACCTGCGGGAAGTCGTTGACGACGTTCGAGACCGTGCGGACCGAGACACCGGCCCGCTCGGCGACTTCGCGCAGTGTGGCGGCCACTGGGCACCTCGTTTCGTGAGCGGCTGAAGTCTTGACACTTGCAACGTTGCAACCTTAGCGTCTCCAGCACCACTTGCAACGTTGCAAGCTCAGCAAGAGTCATGAAGGACCGTGCCATGACCACTCCCCTGGCAAGCCCACTCTCACGCCGTACGTTGTTTCGCGGGGCCGGCGCCGCGCTGGTGGCCGGCGGCCTCGGCGCCTGCGCACCCGGCAGCACCACCGGCAGCAGTCCGCTGCCGTCGGCGAACGTCACCACGCCGCCGTCCGGTGAGATCACCATCTGGGACCGCACCGGCGACCTGTACAAGGTGTTCGACAAGGCGATCGCGTCGTTCACCGCGAAGTACCCGCAGGTGAAGGTCAACCATGTGGCCGTCGACATCAACGCCAAGCTGCCGGCCACGCTGATCAGCGGCGCGGGCGTCCCCGACGGTGCGTTCTACGACGACGCGCTGCTCACCGGTGTCGCGCCGCATCTGCACGACCTCAGCCGGCTGATCGAGCAGTACAAGCCGGACATCGCGCCGTACAAGCTCGGCGTGGTGACCGTCGACGGCAAGGTCGTCGCGGTGCCCTGGGACCTCGACCCGGGACTGCTGTTCTACCGCGAGGACATCGTCACGAAGGCGGGCGTCGACCCCGCGAGCCTCACGACGTACGACGCGCTGCTCGACGCCGCGCGGACGGTCCGGGAGAAGTCTCCGGCCGCCAAGCCGATCCATCTCGAGAACGACCAGTTCCTCGCCCAGCTGTGGATCGACATGTTCGCCAACCAGCAGGGCGGCGGGATGGTCGGCGCCGACGGGAAGCTCACGATCGACTCCGATCCGTACCGCAACGTGCTGACCTGGCTGGACAAGGTCCGGTCCGAAGGGCTCGGGACGCTGGCGAAGTACACCCAGCCGACCGATCTGCAGACGCAGGACAACGGCACCCAGGTGTTCGTGCCCTGGGCGCAGTGGTTCGTGTTCGCGCCGCAGCAGTTGCTGAAGGCAAGTAAGGGTAAGTGGCGGGCGACCGCGCTGCCCGCTTGGCAGGCCGGTGGCGCGCGATCGGGCGTGATGGGCGGTTCGTCGTTCGTCATCCCGGCCAAGGCGAAGAACCCCGAGCTGGCGTGGCGGCTGTACGAGCACCTCGTGTTCAGCAAGGAGGGTTACACCACGGTCTACGGACCGAACGAGGTGTACCCGGGCGGGCTCAACACGTCGATCCCGTCGTACCTCCCGGCACTCGACCCGAACACCCCGCTGTTCAAGCCGATCGAGGCACTCGGCGGCCAGGACCTGTGGAAGGTCGCGGTCGAGGCCGGCAAGCAGGTACCGAGCGGCTACACGATTCCTACCTGGTGGGGGAAGGCCGTCGACTACTTCGGGGTCAACGTGCAGAAGCTGCTCGCCGGGCAGATGACACCCGACCAGGTCCTCGCGACGTCCGCGACGCAGATCCAGAAGAACCTGATGGGGCCCAGCTGAATGGCGACCCTCACCGAGGCGACGACGACCCGGCGTCCGCTTGACCCGTCGCACCGAGCACCGCGGCGCCGGGTCAAGGCCGCGCCGTACCTGTTCGTCGCGCCGTTCCTCCTGGTCTTCGCCGCGTTCAGCGCGTACCCGATCTTCTTCGCACTGCAGCTGAGCTTCACCGACTGGCACGGCGCCGGTGCGCTGAAAGTGACCGGGCTCGCGAATTACCGGTACCTGCTGACCAGCCCGGACTTCTGGCAGTCGATGGCGACGTCGGGCGTGCTCTGGCTGCTCGTCGTCCCTGCGCAGGTGCTGCTGGCGCTGACGATCGCGGTCGCGTTGCGCAAGGCCCGGCTTCGCGGACTGTTCAGTGCCGCGCTGATCGCGCCGTTCGTGACGCCGCTGGTGGCGATGGCGCAGGTGTGGATCATTCTCTTCGACCACGACTTCGGCGCCGTCAACCAAGGCCTGTCGTCGATCGGATTGCCGACAATTGGCTGGTTGACAACCTCCGCGGGAGCGCAGGTGACGGTCGCGCTCCTGGTCCTGTGGCGCACGACCGGGTACGCCGTCATCCTGTTGATGGCCGGATTGTCGACAATCCCATCGGACGTCTACGAGGCGGCCCGGATCGACGGGGCCGGCGCCTGGCAGCAGTTCTGGTCGATCACGGTCCCCCTGGTGACCCGAACACTCAGCTTCGTCGTCGTGATCGGCACCCTCACCGTCTTCCAGTTGTTCGCCGAGCCGTACGTCGTGACCGGCGGCGGACCGTTCAACGCGACCAGAACCGCCGGGCTCTACCTCTACAAGCACATCACCAACTCCGACCTCGGCCTCGGGGCGGCGAACTCGATGCTGCTCGTCGTGATGGTGCTGGCGTTGTCGCTGGCGTCGATCCGGCTGCTGCGGTCCAGGGAGGATTCATGAAGTCCGTCGGACGCTACGGCCTGCTGGCGGTCGCCGGTGTCATCAGTCTCGCGCCACTGCTGTGGATGATGGCCTCGTCGCTGAAGGCCGGCGGCGACATCATCGCCCGGCCGTTCAGCTTCGACCCCGGCCGACTGACGCTGACCAACTTCCGGTCGATGCTGGACACGATCCCGATCGGCACCGGATTCCGGAACACGGCGATCGTCGTCGTGGTCAAGGGCGCGCTGACGATGATCTTCTGCCCGATGGCCGGGTTCGCGTTCGCGAAATACGCGTTCCCGGGCAAGCGGCTGCTGTTCGCGACCGTCCTGACCACCTTGATGCTGCCGACGCTGGTCCTGCTGATCCCGTTGCTGCTGGAGATGAGCCAGCTCGGCTGGGTGAGCACGTTCCAGGCGCTGATCCTGCCTGGCGCGATCGACGCGTTCGGCGTGTTCTGGATGCGGCAGGTGATCATGGCGATCCCCGACGAGCTGCTCGACGCGGCCCGGGTCGACGGCGCGGGCGAGCTGCGGATCTTCGCGAGCATCGTGGTCCCGGTGATCCGGCCGGGGCTGGCGGCACTCGGCGTACTGACCTTCATCAACATCTACAACGACTTCGTCTGGCCGGTGGTCGCGGTGAACGACGAGCAGCACCAGACCCTCCAGGTGATGCTCTCGGCACTCGCGCAGAACATCCGCTCGGGCCAGCTCGGCGCGGACTGGACCAGTGTCTGGGGTCAGTTGCTCGCGGCAAGCACCGTGGCCGCGATCCCCGTCCTGATCGTCTTCGTCTTCCTGCAACGTCACCTGATCAAAGGCGTCATGGCCGGCAGCCTCAAGGGCTGAGGAGAATACTTGTGAACACACCACGTCCTGACTACCCGCGACCGCAGTTCGACCGGTCGGCCCGTTGGCTCAATCTCAACGGTGAATGGGACTTCGCCCGGAGCCCCGGCGAGTTCGCGGAAACCGTTGTCGTCCCGTTTCCGTGGGAGCATCCCGACTCCGGTATCGGCGCCCACTGGCTGCCGACGGCCTGGTACCGGCGACGGATCGAGCGCCCGGCGGACTGGGCCGCGGAGCGGACCATCCTGCACTTCGGCGCCGTCCACCACCGCGCGACCGTCTGGGTGAACGGCCGGCTCGCCGTCGAGCACGAAGGCGGCTACCTGCCGTTCGAGGCCGACATCACCGAACTCCTCGACAACGGCGCCGGCGAACTCGTCGTCCAGGTCGACGCGCCGACCGACAAGCGGTTCATCCCGCACGGAAAACAGCGCAGTATGCCCGCCGACGACTACGACGGCTGCGCGTTCACACCGTCCAGCGGGATCTGGCAGACCGTGTGGCTCGAGCCGCGACCCACGGCGTACATCTCCCGGCTCGATCTCCGCCCGACCGACGCACTCGACGGCATCGAGGTCACGCTCGCCGGTCCGTCACCGGTCCGTCTCGAGATCCCCGGCGTCGTGGTCCGCGAGTTCTCCCAGTGGCCCGGGAAGGTGACGCTGCCGATCCCCCAGCCGCGTTTGTGGAGTCCTGACGATCCGCATCTGTACGACGTGATTGCGACCGCCGGCGCGGACACGGTGCGTGGATACACCGGGTTGCGGAAGGTGGAGTGGCAGGGCGGTGTGCTCGCGGTGAACGGCGTACCGACGTACGTGCGAGGTGTACTCGACCAGGGATTCTGGCCGACGGGTGGGCATACCGCGCCGAGTGACGAGGCCCTCCGGCAGGACCTCGAGTTGGCGCGGGCGGCCGGGTTCAACCTGGTGCGCAAGCACATCAAGCTGGAGGATCCGCGGTGGCTGTACTGGGCCGACCGGCTCGGGATGCTCGTGTGGGCCGAGCCGCCGTCGACCGGGCGCTTCACCCCCGAGGCGGTCGCGGCGTTCGAGGACGTGACGGCCGGGATGGTCGCGCGCGACGGCAACCATCCGAGCATCGTGATCTGGGGCGGGTACAACGAAGAGTGGGGTCTCGACTGGGACGTGCCCGGTGACCCGGCGAAGCAGGACGCCGTACGTCGTGCGTACCGGATCATCCGGGATGCGGATCCGACTCGTCCGATTGTCGACAACTCGGGCTGGGCGCATGTCGAGACCGATCTGGTCGACTGGCACTACTACGACGAGGACGTCGCGTCGTGGGCGGCGACCGTCGACCGGCTGGTCAACACCGCCGACGGATCCTTCCCGGTCAAACTCGGGCCAGATCTCCTGGTCCACAAGGCGATCGCGGCCCCCGGCTTCGACGGATCCGACAAGATCCAGCTCAACGGCGAGTACGGCGGCGGCTCGACCAGCGTGGAACGTGGCTGGCACCTGCGCTGGCAGACCCAGGAACTCCGCCGCCACCCACGCAACGCGGGCTACATCTACACCGAGCTGTACGACATCGAACACGAAACGGTCGGCATCTACACCTACGACCGCCACCCCAAGGACCTCGGCGGCACCGTCCCATCCGACGTCCACGCCGAAACCGTACTAATCGTCGATCTGACCCCCGAGTCCCCAGGCCGCGACCTCGTACTCTCCGGCGACACCGCAACGATCCCCATCCGCATCTCCCACCACGGCCCCGATCCACTGCCAGGCACGCTGCACTGGTCAACTGGCACAGCCCCGGTCGACGCCAAGCCCTTCACCGTCACTGACCCGATCGACATCCCGGTCTCCGAGCCCGGCCGCCTGCACCTCTGGCTCACCGACGCCGCCGGCACCGTCGTGGCACGCACCTTCATCGACGTCACCACCGCCTGACACCTCCGCCCTCACCACGCACCGCCACTCCCCGACCCAGCGCCCCTCCTCCACCCACCGCAGCTTCCTCGACTCACCGCCTTCGTCAGAGGAGTACTCATGCCCATCCGCAGACTGCTGGTTGCTCTTGGCATCATCTCCGCGGCCCTCGTCGCCCTCCCGGCAACCGCCGCACCACCGGGCAACGTGCTGTACAGCCCGAACCTCTCCACCTTTCCCGCCGCCGACGCCAGCTACCCACGAGCGATCCGCCTCGACCACGACAGCAACGCCGGCCAAACCGTCCTAGCGACCTTCGCCCGCCGCAACGAATCCGGCCCGAGCGACTTCCCGATCTTCCGCAGCACCAACGGCGGCGCCACCTTCAGCGCCACCCCAATCAGCACAATCACCTCGAACACCCCCGGCTGGGACCTCGGCGCCCCCGTGATCTACGAAGTCCCACGCACCGCCAACGGCCTCAACGCCGGCGACCTCCTCGCCTCCGGCACCGCCTGGGACGAGGGCAACTTCACCGCCCAGAAGATCGAGGTATTCAAAAGCACCGACCACGGCACCACCTGGCAGTACCTCTCGAACTGCACCCAAACCAGCGGCCAGCCGAACACCATCGGCCAAGGCATCTGGGAGCCCTGGTTCCTACTCACCCCGAACAACACCCTCGCCTGCTTCATCTCCGACGAACGCCCGTCGGGCTCGCCGACCAACAACCAGATCATCGGCCACTACACCTCAACCAACGGCGGCGCGACCTGGAGCGGAAGCATCACCCCAGACGTCGCCTTCCCCGCCGACAACCTGGCGCGCCCAGGCATGTCGATCATCACGCCACTGCCCAACGGCCAGTTCCTGATGACGTACGAACTCTGCCGCGACGCCACCAACGCGGACCACGCCTGCGAGGTCTACCTGAAAACCAGCCCCGACGGCCTGAACTGGTCACCAACCGACAGCCCCGGAACACTCGCCCAAACAACCGACGGCCGCCACCTCCTGCACACGCCGTACGTCGCCTGGGTCCCCGGCGGCGGACCGAACGGCACCCTCCTCCTGTCCGGCCAACGCGTCGTCACCGGCCCCACCGGCAACAAGGCGGTCATGGCGGAGTCCGGCTCGGTCCTCCTGGCAAACACGACCCTCGGCTCGGGCACCTGGACCGAACTGGAAGCCCCGGTCGACGTCAACCCAACCGGCGGCTACGCCTCCGGAGTCCCCAGCTGCCCCGGCTACAGCTCGCCGATCGTAGGCTCAGCCAACGGTACGACATTCCTCTACCTGGCCGCGACCTGGCTAGGAACCGGCAACCAATGCCAAGTCCGCTTCGGAACCGGCACCATCGGCGGCCCAACCGGCGCCATCACCGGCCCCGCAACAGCCGGCAAGTGCCTGGACGTAGACCACAACACCGCAGTCAACGGAAACGCAGTACAGCTATGGACCTGCGGCGCCGTACCCGGCCAGCAATGGACGATGATGGCCGACGGCACCATCCGCTCGTTCGGCAAGTGCCTCGACATAGTCGGCAACGGCACCGCCAACCTCACCAAGGTCCAACTCTGGGACTGCGGCCCCGCCGGCGGCCAGCAATGGCGTCCCCAAGCGAACGGCGCGCTCCTCAACCCCCAGTCAGGCCGCTGCCTGGACAGCCCCGGCGGCGCAACCGCGGACGGCACCGACCTCCAGATCTACGACTGCAACGGACTCGACCCCCAGAAATGGAACCTGCCCGGCTACCCGACCGGCCCAATCACCGGCCCAGCCACCGCAGGCAAGTGCGTAGACGTCGACACAAACACCCCCACCAACGGAAACGCCGTACAACTCTGGACCTGCAACGGCGTACCAGGCCAGCAATGGACCATGTCAACCGACGGCAAGATCCGAGCCTTCGGCAAGTGCCTCGACATCGTAGGCAACGGCACCGCCAACCTCACCAAAGTCCAACTCTGGGACTGCGGCCCCGCCGGAGGCCAACTCTGGCACCCCCAACCCAACGGCGCCCTCCTAAACCCCCAATCCGGCCGCTGCCTAGACACCCCCAACGGCACAACCACAGACGGCACCGACCTCCAAATCTACGACTGCAACGGCCTCGACCCCCAGAAGTGGAAAGTCCCCGTCTAACCCCACGACCACCCGCCAAGCACCCGAACGAGCCGCCCAGGCTGCCGACAGCCTGGTCGTCTCGCAAACTATCCTCGCGGTTGATATGCGTCATGGCTTGAATAGAAGGCCACAGCTGAGCATGCTTGCTCCGCCGTCGGCTTCTGGCCACCTCGCCACTCCTTCCACACACGGAGTACATCTCTTGCCAGGTGGACTTCCAGCAGATACGTCATACCTTCAGGAGCGCCAGCGGCAGCTTCATCGACCAGAATCGCCGGAACCAACAGAGTTATCGGCTGACCCGAGGCAACGTAGATTGTGAGGTCATCATCAATTCGATCAAGACCGCCAAGCAGGTCTCCCAACTCAGTCTGCCTCGACTCAACGTCCCCATATGGCGAACCCACCGACACCTCCAGGATGGAACACACTCCGCAAGCCTCCGCCAGCTTCGGAGCCCTACTTCTTCGAGACCATCGATATGCCGCCCGTAGCACGTGAGAATGTCCGGGCAATCGCCCTACGAACATCCGGATCACGATCAAGTCGCGCGAGCGACTCGTACCTCGCCGGATCGACATCGATCGTGGCCACCTCGCCAAAGTTCGTGCCAGCGAGCGAGAACACCACCAGACACCGGTACGCTCGCACAACGCCGCCTCGCTCCGGTACCCAGCGCGCGCTGTCATTGGCTCACGCTTTGTCGGACGCGAGCCAAGTGAGAATGCGCCAGTCTCGACCGCCTCGCCAGCCACGATCTGACGGCCGTATGCAGCGAGGAGACGATCGACGTCGAGGTTGCACTTCGGGTCGGCTACAGGCCATCCATCGAGCTGTCCACCCCGTTCGCCTGTCTATCTCCGGTCGGCGGGCGGATTGGCCAAGCACGGATCATTCCTCCCTCTCGGGTAAACCTGACCCAGTTGGTCAGTTCACCAGAACCCTGCCGACGCTAACGCTACCGCTCTCGATGTAAACGTGAGCCTCGTTTCCCGGCCACAGCCACGAGGCGCGTAGGCACTGTGCGGGCAGTGTTCAGGCCGCGGCCAAGCCGAGTCTTTAGGGTCGCAACGGAGGAGCAACAACAGCGAGAGCTCTCATGACGGCGGCCTCGCCCGACGCGGACTCTCTGCCTCCTCCATCCCGGGCTCCAACGCGAGCGTGACGGCCCCGGAACGCTTGTCGACCAAGGCGCTCAACGCATGAACCAGTGCCTCTACCGCCGGCCTTGAAAGACCCGTGCGGATGAAGTACTCGGCTCGAGACAGGCCCATATATCCCTCTTGGACTGCGAAGCAGAGCCGTTGCGCTTCATCATGCGTCAAGCCCATCTCGACCAGTTCTCCCTGCACACGAACATCCATCGCCGCCCACCTCAACTTTCGGAGGAAGTCTGAGAATGAAACCGAGCGCCCGCGCCAGGCTGCCCTCAGACCCTCGACGCGCTTCGACATCCCGCACTTGAAATGTATCCAGCGACATACCTGCCCGCTCGGCGTGGACGAACGGCGAATCCATCGTGCCGTGGCGTGGCCGAATGAACTCCGGAAAGTCACATTCGAGGCAATGATTAGGTTCTCTTGAGAAACTCAAGGATCGCTGCTTCATCCTGAGACGGACATCTGAGGAGTCGTGCAATCGATCGCCCAGCAGGGATGTCTCCCCCACCGGCCATTCCTCCTTCATCTCGAATGAACCCGTCGGCGAGCACGGCTGCCGCATCAGCAATCGCCATTGCGAACACCTTTCCCAGGTCGACTCCCCGCTCGTATGGCGAAACGCTGACAGTCCACAGGTCGACGAACTCATACTGTCCCGGCGGAAGTTCGACCACCTGCACGGACACAGACGTTCCCCATCGAACGCGCCATACATCAGAACCGTCCTCAGTGATCACGGCAGCGACGTCACCTACTCCCAGCACCGAACGCATTACCCATCCACCGAGGCGGCAGACCAGTAGCCGGTTCGGCTGCTGGTGGGCGAACACTTCAACCTCGACCGCCATCCGAGCCTCCTTGTCTCGCCGTACAGCCATGTTGACCAGCGGTCGCCACCCCACACTGGTTGCCGTGCCCGTTGACTGGCCTCAGAAAGCAACCCATCCGTCGCGCGTCCGCACATAGATCCTGTTGATCGTACCCTGCGAAGGAATACCCGCGAGAGGTCCCTTCATTCCGAAATCTATCAGCGACTCCATGGATACCTGAGGAGCATCAACGAACAGTTCAACACCAGAATATCCAGCATTGCTCGCAGATTTCTCTGCACGAGATGCATGCGAAAGCACACCCGCAGGCGATGAGCCGCTGTAGGTCTTCAAGCTCGCGGGCACGCCATTCAGGAAGCCGTCGATTCCAGGGAAGCTCCGTGCCTTATTGCCAACGAACTGACCACCCCGGAACTCGACAACCTTTTCGGCCTGAGCAACTTCGTGCGCTTCCAGTGCATTCTTAACCACCGAGCCTGCGCGCCCGGCGGGCAGCGCTCTGAGTGCACGAGCACCCTTGTACCACTTTGTGAGTGTCGGCAGGATCCCCGCGATAGGAATCGCTCCAGCGGAACTAACCGCTCCGTTGCGCTCATCACCTTCTCCAAAGTACCAACCAGCATTCGCGGCATCGCACGGCTCAAACGCAATACCGCAAGCATCAAGGGTCGCGTGGAGTGCCGGTTTCGCAGTGTCGGCGATGTCTCCGCTGGCGTCCCCCTCGAACGTCCATGCACCATTGCCGAGAATCTTCAGCTGACAGTTCGGGCACCGTTCCAGCACGGGCCCGACAATGGTTCCGCCGCCGCCCTCGGACCCGGTGTCGTTCAGGTGGCCGTCGAGTTC
The DNA here is from genome assembly GCF_004331375.1 of Kribbella speibonae. Lineage (NCBI taxonomy): Bacteria > Bacillati > Actinomycetota > Actinomycetes > Propionibacteriales > Kribbellaceae > Kribbella > Kribbella speibonae. Next base: position 429,762 of record NZ_SJKC01000008.1, read on the forward strand.
GACACGGCTGATGGGGTTGCCGCCGCCGAACATGTAGCGGTTGGCGTTCCACGGGTCCGTACCCAGGCTGAGGTCCTGCAGGGCGCCGTCGAACATGTCGCGGGTCAGGAATCGGTTGAGGCCGGGGTTGTATTCGCGGAAGCCCATATCGTAGGTGCCGGTGGCACCGTTGAAACGATCCGAGTTGAAGCGGTAGGGGTTGACGATGTCGGCGTCCTGCGACGGGTCGTTCTTGATCTCGTCGTCGCCTGTGGTGCCCTTCTTGTCGGGCTGGCCGTAGGCGGTGTAACGGTAGGTCGACGTCGTGGTGCCGGTGGTGGCGTCGGTGAGGGTTTCGGTGTCGCCGTGGGGGTTGGTGCCGTAGAAGGACTTCGTCGATGTGGTGCCGTTGACTGGGGAGTCGATCAGGGAGAGGTTTTCGCCGTTGGCGCCGTAGGTGTAGGACTTGGAGGTTTTCCAGGTGCCGGCGGTGTCCTTCTCTTCTTCGATGGCTATCTGGTCGGCGAGGCCGACGAAGGTGTAGCGGGTGGAGACCGAGGCAGCGGCGCCGACCTTTTCTGAATCTCTACCGCGGGTGGCCGGACAGTAGAGTGAGACGAGCGGCGACCAGGCAGTGCGGCCCGCGGCGGGTGAGAGCATGGGCGCGAAGGCGCGGCTCCGGGGCGTCGTGGAGGCGGCGGAGGAAGACGCCGGTCCTCTTCGCGTGGGAGGCTGGGAGCAGGGCGACACCAGGGCCGGCGACGATCGGCTCCTGGACGAACTGGAGCGTCAACCCGGATTAGCAGCTGACGCTGACCGCCAGGACTCTGCGGACCCGTTTAAAGGCCTCGACGTCGCCTCAAGCATCGAACCTGACCCTCGCCTCCCGAACCGCAGGTCGGCCGCTCAGATGCCCATCTGATGCAGTTCGTACGCGACTGTCTGTTCAGCAGTTGCGTCACCGTCGTAGTACTGCTCCCAGAATCCGGGTTCAAGCCATGCGGCTGGCGCAAGATCGACGACTCCCGACTCGGCGACTCGAATCACCCACCTTTCCGGGATCACAGAGTCAACAGTCATGAACGTATCAGAGTCGAACCATGCCAAGCTCCGCCCATCATCCGCAACAATCTGCAGTTGTACGCGGCCACCCGGTTCGGCCATGATCGAGATGACCGGGTACACCGCATCCAGCGTGATCCAAGAACTCCGCTCCAGGCGGGAACTGTCCGTAGGACCCGACAGACGCAGGCATTGGACCTTCATCGCGCGACTCCGTTGAAGATGATCTTGTAGTCGTAGGTGTAGTTGACCGCGCCTGTGCTCTGATTCATGTAGAAATGAACCTGGAAGTTGCCAGCTGGGCTTTGATACGTGCTCGAAGTGTACTTGCCCCAGTCTCCAATGCGGCTACCGTCGGCTGTCAGGGCCTGCACCAAATCCTTGTTGCCTAGCTTGCTGCCCGGGATGATCCGGGTCGACCCAGCTATCGCACCGGAGCTCAACTGTCCGGATGCCGTGAACGCTGAGTCAGCGGATTCGCGCGCGAGCTGTTGCCCGAGCCGCACCCCGTTGGCGACGTTGTCCGCGCCCGCCCTGCCAAGATATCGGATGGCTGGCCACCTAGCTGCCGCCTCCGCGGCAGCAAGTCCTTCCGCACTGCGCACCCCGATGCCGACGACCTTGCCGCCGCCTGTGAAGCTGAGTCCTGTTAGCGCGACTCCCATCTGGCACGCCCGCCAGTTGGTCTGGTAGTTCTGCATTTGAATGGCGGCTTTGCACGCCTCATAGGTCTCCTGTATCGGTTTGACGACGAGGTCATCAGTCACGTTCTTGCCGAACTGACCAGGAGCGACATAGCCGGAAATCTTCTGAATGGTCGACGGTTCGGTCGGCTTGGTTTCCGTGACCGGTGGTGGCGTCGATCCGCTTCCGAGGATGCGCGTCACCGGCCTACCGCACGCCGACTCGGTCTCGGGATCGAAAGCACAATGCCCGTCTTGTTCTACACCGGTGATGGGGTTGCCGCCGGCGAAGGCGTAGCGGTTGGTGTTCCAGGGGTCGGCGCCGAGCGCGAGGTCTTGGAGGGCGCCGTTGTAGAAGTCGCGGGACAGGAACCGGTTGAGGCCGGGGTTGTACTCGCGGAACCCCATGTCGTACGTGTTCGTGGCGCCGTTGAAGCGTTTGGAGTTGAAGCGGTAGGGGTTGACGATGTCGGCGTCCTGCGACGGGTCGTTCTTGATCTCGTCGTCGCCGGTGGTGCCCTTCTTGTCTGCCTGGCCGTAGGCGGTATACCGGTAGGTCGACGTAGTCGTGCCTGTTGATGCGTCGGTCAGGGTTTCGACGTCGCCGTGGGGGTTGGTGCCGTAGAACGACTTCTTCGTCGTGGTGCCGTTGACCGGGGAGTCGACCAGCGAGAGGTTCTCGCCGTTGGCGCCGTAGGCGTAGGACTTCGAGGTCTTCCAGGTGCCTCCGGTGTCCTTCTCCTCCTCAATGGCTACCTGGTCGGCGAGGCCGATGAAGGTGTAGCGGGTGGAGATCGAGGCGGCGGCGCCGACCTTCTCGGACTGGTTCACCACCCGGTCGAACGCGTCATAGGTCTGGTTGCGCGTAAAGGTTGCGGTGCCGGCCGAATCGAACTTTTGCTGGCGGACCAGGCGGTCGTAACCGTCGTAGGCGTTCTGCTCCACCACCTGGGCGCCGACGTCGGCGGTAGTCGAGCGGCCAAACAGGTCGTAGCGCTGATTCAGCGTCGTGCCGCCGCTGACCGTCTTGGTCAGCCGGTTGCGATCGTAGGTCATCGTCGACGTCGTCGCGCCGATGACTTGTTCGATCGTGTTGCCGGCAGCGTCGTACTTGTACGACTCGTTGTCGCCCTTCTCGACGCCGGTCTTGACGACCGCCTCGAGCTGACGCGCCGGGGTGTAGGTGTAGTTCGAGGCCTGATCCAGGTAGTCCGAGGTGTTCGCCTTCAAGAGCTTCTCGACGTCCTGGGACCGGTCACCGTCAGGGGTATAGCGCAAAGCATGCGACGAGATCAGCTGCTGGGCATGCTTTTCGGTCTGGACCCGGGGCAGCCCGTCCTCGTGATACGTGAACGTCGCCAGGTTCCCGTTCGGCTTGGTGATCGTGGAGCGCAGACCGCGGCCGTCGTAGGTGTACGACCACGTGTCCAGCGGATCGGTCGGCGAGTCGCCGGCCTTGACGGTATCGACCAAGTTACGGACATCCCACGTGTAGCCGGTGTAGCGGCCTACCTTGGGGGTGCCGGCACCCGAGTCGGCCGGGCGTTGGGCGTTGGTGGAGAGGACGTTCGAGTCGAGGTCGTAGGTGTAGTCGGTCGTCGCCTTGCTCGCGCCGGCCTTGAGTTCCTGGACCTGGGTCGTTCGGCCCAGGCCGTCAGTCGTGGTCTTGAAGGTGTCAGCAACCGCGTTCGGGTTGTTGTCCTTGACCTCCGATTGCAGGCCGTTCAGGTCATAGGTGTAAGTGAACGACCGGGACTCGACCGGGCTGGTCGAGACCAGCTTGATCGCGTCCGCGACCACAACACCCGTCACGGACGGCTTCAATGTGATCGTCTTCGCCACACCGTTCGGGAACGAATAGTTGCCCAAGTTGACCCACGGGGTTGCCGCGGTGCAGGCGGACTGGTCGACCGTCTTCGTCGCAGCACCTGACGAGTGGTTGATCGTGTACGTCGCTGCCGTGGTGGCACCGGTGGTTACGGGACAGGACGCGTAGACGTCGAACGAGCCCGCGACGTCAGGCAGCACCCGCCAGTTGAAGGTGTCGCTGGCCTCCGGCGTACCCACAGCCGCGGCGAGGTGGGTGCGGTAGTTGGCGCCCTGGGTGTTGGTGCCGCCCGGGACCGTGGCCCAGGTGCCCGTCGAGGTGGTCTGCCAGGTGTCGGCGTTGTCGACGATGTCGACCGGCTGCTGCGCAGCGGTGTCGGACCGCGACTGCTGCGAGCCGTCGGGGTAGTAGCCCCACGCCTGGGTGCGCTTCGCGTCGTCGCCCGGCACCGTCAGCGTCCGATCGGTCTGCTGGCCCAACGGGTTGTAGCCGTACGTCGCGGTGATCTGCCACGGGTCCGTCGAGGTCTTGATGTCGCCGGAGTCGAAGTAGGTGAAGTTCGTCCACTGCGCAGCCGGTGGGGCCGTGGCGGCGAAGGTGGGTTCGGACTGGGCCTTGATCTCGCCGGTCGGGTAGTACTGGATGAACGTGCTCGATGGCGTCTTGTACAAGGTCGTTGACGTGTCGAACGCGGACTTGTTCTGCACCGGCCGGTTGTTCTTGTCGTACACCGTCTCGGAGTACCGGCCACTCGGCCGGGTCTGACGAGTCACGTTGCCGGCCTGGTCGTAGGCCAACATTGTGACCCGGTCCTCTTGGTGGCCACCGATCGGTGTGTGCGGGACGTGGATCTCGATCGGCTGGCCGGCGTCGTCGTACTTGGTCGTCTTCGTGTTGCCGGTCTGGTTGATCTCCGACGTGACCAGGCCGTCGGCGTCGTACACCGTCTTCGACGTGTATCCGGCCGCGTCGGTGACCGCGGTGGGCCGGTGGTTCAGGTCGTAGACCGTCTTCGACGTGTAGTCCGTCGCGGGCGACGCGTTCCGCAACGGATCCATCACCGTCACCTGGTTCCCGACCAGGTCGTACTCGTACGTCGTCGTCGGCGTCTTCGTCGTACCGCCGTCGACGAACGGGGTCTCGACCTTCAGCACCTGACCGACCCGGTCATAGCTGTACTTCGTGACGAAGTCGTTCGGGTCCGCCGTGGTCGCGACACCCTTCGGCGCGGTCTCGGTGACCTTGCGGCCCAGCACGTCGTAGGTGTAGGCGAGCTGCCGCCCGGTGGTGTTGTTGTCCAGCAGCGTCTTGGTCAACAAGTTGTCCGCGGCATCGAACGTCGACACCGACTGCGCACCGTTCGGAGCCGTCTCCTTCGTCACGTTGTCGTTGAGGTCGTACTCCGTCTCCGTGGTCCGTTTCACCGCCCCGTCGTACGGCTTGGTGATCTTCGTCGGCCGACCGAACGCGTCGTACTCCGCGGTCGTCAACCTCAGCAACGCGTCCTTGACCTGCAGCACATTGCCACGGTCGTCGTAGGTGAAGTCGGTCTTCGCCAGCTCGGGATCGGTGATCGACAGCGGGTAGCCGCTGGCGTGGTACTTCGAGTCGTCGCCGTACTGCGTCGCGTTGCCCCGAGCGTCGGTGACCGTCGCCAGCGTCCCGTTCGAGTTATAGGTGTACGTCGGCCCGAAGCCGAGGCCGTTCTTGACGGTCTTGATGTTGCCGTTCGCGTCGTAGGTGAACGTGTCGGTCCGCCCGCCCGCGCTCTTCTTCGACATCAGCACCGTCGGCTTCGCGCCGGTCGCGAGGGTCTGGTAGGTCAGCACAACACCAGGCAGGCCGTTCTTGACCGCCATCGCATCCTTCACGACGAGCGGATAGCCGGTCTTCGGGTCGTACTCCCACGTCGATACGGCGTCGTTCGGCTCCTGCAACCGGATCACATTGTGGTCCCGGTCCCACGCGAGCAGCGTTTCTTTGTCACCGCCGACGGCGTTCTGGTTGGCGTCCACGATGCTCGTGGTGCGACCGAACGCATCCATCTTGTACGTCGTAACCGACGGCGTGCTGCCGTTGACGTCGGTGACCGTGGTCAGCCTGTCCAGCGCGGACGGGTCCGGCTGGGCGTACGTGAACGTGGTGTTGTTGTTCCGGCGGTCCGTGTAGCTCTTGGGCCACTTCGCGTACGTCGAGTCCTCGTTCGACGTGTAGTACTGGACCTTGGTCTCGGCGTTCCGCGGGTCCTTGACCGAGATCAGCTTCGTGTTGCTGTTGTTCGACGTGTCGTTGTAGGCGAACTGGAACGATTTCACCACCGCACCCGGGTCGAACGCACCGTTGTTGAACGGACCGCCGTCCTCGAGCTTGATCAACTGTGAGTCGGTGTTGTAGTTGAATTTCAGTGCCCGCTTCGAGATGTCACGGATCCACGCCAGCTTGCCGGCACCACCCGACTCGTACCCCAGCGTCAGGACCTGCCGGTTCCGGGCATCGGTGACGATCGACAGCCGGCCGTCGGTGTCATAGCTGAACGACATCGTGTTGCCGTTGCGATCCACGACCGACGTCTGACGTTTGGTGCCAGAGTCGAAGTAGAACCGGGTGCCGTCCGGCCGTGTGAACACCCACCGATGTGCGGTGTCAGGGGCGGCCATGTCCTCCTTCAGGTCGAGCGCGACACCTGCCGGACGCGTGTACGGAACCTCGTTCGGTTTCTGCGGATCCGGCGTATCGGCCTTGTAGGTCTGCGTCGTGCCGTCGCCGTCCACGAAGGACACCACGTTGGGGGCGACGGCCAACCCGCTGCCGAGTCTGGTCAGCGTCGCCGGCTGCACAGAGAACCCGTACCCCGGCGCCGACGCCGGCGTGTCGTCCTGACTGTTGTACGCCAGCCTGACGAACGCCGACGGGCCGATCGACGGGTTCGACAACGCGTCGTACGACCACACGACATTGCCGTTGTACAGGTTCGTCAGCAACTGAGAACCGCCACCGGTCTCCTCACCGGTGTAGGACATGAACTTCTCCAGCCCCAACCCACCCGACGTCGCCGACTCCACATAGCGGTCGACGCACAACAAGCCGGCCGTCTCCATCACGCAGCCTTGAGCCGGCCTGGCCGGTGGAGACGTTGCATTGTCACCGTCGTACCAAGTCTTGTCCGGCTTCCTCAGATCCAGATGCAGGTCGTACGACTGCCGCTTCGTACCGGTGTCGGAATTGATCGGCGCTCTGACGGGCAGATCCACGGTTTGCGACTCGCCCGGTGCCAAGACCCTTCCGAGCGGGACGCTGAGTCGCTCGCCCTCGGTCGTCAGATCGACGGTGCTGCCCGGGTCCGTCCACCGGTACGACAGCAGCAAATCGTCGACCCAAGTGGTCTTCGAGGTGTTGGTCACCGTGACCGGCGTGGTGATTGTGGTGTTCGGCTGGAATCGTTCGGGAATCTGGTCGGCCTGGTAGGTTTCGGCCTCGTTCTTGGCCAGGTGTTCGATCCACAGGCGGGGCCGGAACAAGCTGTCCGGGGACTCGCCGTTCGTGATGCTGAACAACTGCTGCTGCACGGTCTCGTCGTGCGTCTTCAGCAGCAGGCCGTGGTTGTTGCCGGGGTTGTCCACCCACGACTGGATCTTCGGCAGCAGCGCATTGCCTTCTGACGACGCGAACGTCAACCGCTTCGGGTTGTTGTCCGAGGTCAGACTGGTCAGCACCGTCGGGTCGTAGTCACCACCCGGGCCGGTCCAGTTGATCGTCGAGGCCGCCTGATTCCACGTCGCCTCGGTCTCGACGAAGTCCCGCGTCAGCCCGTGCAGGTCGAGCGTTGCACTGCCGGCACCGGAGCCGTAGTTCGAGAACAGTTCGACCCGCGCGTCGGTGACCTTCGTACCCTGCTTGATCGTCGAGGTGTCGAACTTGAACACCCCGCGCTCGACGCCGTACGTCGGGTGGTTGTTGCCGACCTGCACCCAGTACCGCGTGTTTCCGGTGCCGCCGTCCGGACGCGACACGTTCTCCGTCGCCTTCGTCTTGCTCAGCGTGGTGTCGGAGATGTCGCCGCCGAACGACTGCAGGATCCGGCCCTCGCGCGGCATCGTGACCGTCTGCACGTTCGACGCCGCCCTGCCGTTCTCCCCTTTCCCGACGTCCGCGACCGTGCGGGCCACGACCCAGTAGCTGTACGTCGCCGGCTTAGTTGCACTCGACGGCTCCGCAGTCGAATCCGTGAGCGACGTCACCTCTGGCGGCACGGTCCCGACCAACGTGAGCGCGGCCGGCGCCGTGGTCGAGAAGTAGTCACCCACCGGCGTCGCGCAAGGGTCGACCGGCAGCGCGCGGCAGCCGCGGAAGATCTGGTACTCGACCAGGTCGTCGTCATCGGCCGGCGTCGGGTCGATGTACTTGTTCCAGGTGAGCTCCGCACCGGTTGCGTTGATCGTCGACGGCGGGTTCAGCGTGACGCCGGGCTCGTCGTACGTGACGACCAGATTCGGCCGAGCCGCGGTCTCTCCGCCGTACGTCCCCTCGCTCGCGCTGTAGTACAGACCACCGGCCGGCGCCGTCGCCGGGTTCTCGTCGACGGCCTTCAGCATCACGCCGTAGTTCGGCGACGAACCGTTCACCCACGACTGGACATAGCTGCCCAAACCGTACGAATGCCAGCCGTCACGGTCACCGGGTTGCTTCGTCGCTGTGGAGTACTTCGTCCACTTCATCGCATCCGCGATCGGGACCGTCAAAGTCGGACCCGCCTGCCGCTGCGCCGTCACCTGGGTCGTGTTGCCGGGGCGCGCATGAACCGTCCCCAGCGTGTACCACAAGTCGCCTCCAGGCCCCGGCGTACCGGCCGTCTGGTTCCACGGGACGGTCTGCGAGGTCGGCACACCGGCCGAGGTCGCCCCGACCAGCGTCGTCGGCAGGATGCCCCGCACACTGTTCGGGTAGTAGTGCCCCTGCACCTGATAGTCACCCTCGCTCGGCACCCGCGCGCTCCACGTGAACTTGTCCGGCGCGGATCCGGTCAGCGCGTACGAGAACGACCCGTTCACCGCGCTCCCGTTGCTCTGGTACTTCCACGGTCCTTCGTACGTCGCCGACAACGTGTCCTGGTCATCGACCTGCACCGTGTTGGACGCGTAGGTGCCGTTGAACGCCGTGTTCATCGACGTCCACGTCGCCGTCGACTCCGACCAGGCGGACGTCACCTTCACCGCCGCGAACGGCAGCGTCACATCCGCACCGAAGCCCGCCCCGTAGTGCATGTTCAGGTCGGCCGAGCGGATCGTCGTGGTGGTCGGGATCATCGACGTGTCGAACTTCAGCAGGCCGCGCCAGGTGTTGTGGCTCGCG
>NZ_SJKC01000009.1:0-366336 GCF_004331375.1 Kribbella speibonae
CGCCCCGTCGGGCGCCCGCGTCCTGAACGGCTCGACCTTCGCGTACGGCTGCTTCCTCGTCGGCCGCTGCCCGTCGAACTGGACGGTCCCCTCCCCCGATGCGGCCTCGCAGAAGACGGTCGCGACCATGGTCGCCAACATCGCCGAGTGGGTCTCCCGCGGCACCATCGCCGTACCGGCCGAAACCACAGCCGCGAAGATCCGCGTCGCCGTACCGAAACACCCACTCCAAGCCAACAGCCAGCCCTAAGCGGCCACAGCGCACGACCAATTCTCGACATGTCTGACGAGCGGCCCGGTTGCCTGTCGGCGAGCAGCCGCGGCCGTCGCCACGACCCTGGTGATCTGGACGGACCGCTAGGGCGTAGATCGCGGGTCATGACGGAGCCCTGTGTCTGCAGGGCGGCCATGACCAGACCGAAAACGTCCCATCCAGCAGTTCGACGACCCAGGTGTGGTGCGGCCGAGGCCGTTCGGCCGACTCTCGGAGGAGACTCCGGCGCCAGTCGGCGGCGGACGACAAGTCACGCGCAGTCCGACGCAAAACCTCGAGTCGAACTCCTGGGAAGATAAGTCGACGCTTATCTTCCCAGATCACAGAGCCGGTGACGGGATTCGAACCCGTAGCCCCCGCTTTACAAGAGCGGTGCGCTGCCAGTTGCGCCACACCGGCCGGTGTGCGGATACATACTAGTGGATTGTGTGGGGGGTGCTGCGGGGGTCGGGGGCGTTTGGGGCGCTTTGGGGGGCTCGGGCGGTTTCTGTTTTGGGGGACTCGCTGGGGTTGGTGGCGTTGCTGCTTTATGTGCAGGCGTCTACAGGGGCGGCGATCGCGGTGGCGTTGCTGTTGCTGGCGGGGGACTTTGTGCCGGGGTTGTTCGGGGCGTTCGCGGGGGTGGTGGGCGACCGGTTCGATCTCCGGCGGGTGATGGTGGTTTGCGACCTCGTCCAGGGTGCGCTGACGCTCGTCATGGCCCTCGTCCTGCCGCCACTCGAAGTTTTGCTGGTGATGGTGGCGGTCCGGAGTGTTGCGGCGCAGGTGTTTCTGGCGGCTTCGCGGAGCGCTCTGCCGGCGTTGGTGCGGGACGATCAGCTCGAGGCGGCGAACTCGGCGCTCGGGGCGGGGACGAGCGGGTTGGAGGCGGTCGGGCCGATCGTCGCGGCGGGGTTGTTCCTGGTCACCGACGTACGTGGGATTCTGCTGGTCGACGCGGTGACGTTCTTCGTGTCCGCGGGGCTGCTCGCCAGGTTGCCGAAGATCCCGCCGACCGAGGCGACGGGCCACAGTGTGTTGAAGGACGCGCGCGACGGGCTCGGGTACATCCTCAGAACAGCCCAGATCCGCGTCATCGGGATCGGGTTCTTCGCCACGGTCGCGTTCAATGGGGTGGACGACGTCGCGATGGTGTTCCTCGCGAAGGACGAGTTGCGCGGGAGCGATTCGGCGTCGGCGACGTTGTACGCCGGGGTGGGCATCGGACTGATCGTCGGCTTCGCGATCCTGGCGCGGTACGCGGGCCGCCTGACGATGCCGATCCTCATCCTCCTCGGCTTCGCGGTGAGCAGCGCGGGCAACCTGGTCACCGGTCTCGCGTGGGCGATCTGGGCGGCGCTCGCGCTGCAGGTGATCCGCGGGCTCGGGATCGCGGGCGTCGACGTCGGCGTCAACACCCACCTGCAACGCGTCGTACCGCCGCAGCTGCGCAGTCGCGTGTTCGGCAATCTGTACGGCGCGATCGGGCTCGCGGCCGGGATCTCGTACGTGCTCGGCGGCCTGCTCCTCCAGCACACCGACGCCCGTACGACGTTCGTCACCGCGGGCGTGGGTGGATTGATCGCTACAGCTGCGACTGCGATCGCAATGCAGCGATCGGGGCGCGAAGAGCGCGAGCCCCCGGTACCGCGATGAGCGCGATCGCGGCCATCACGAGGAACGCCGCGAGCGGGTGATCGACGAGCAGGCCGACGACGACCGCGACGACCAGGCCGCCGAGGTTGCCGGCCATCCAGATCAGACCGGCTGCGGTGCCTTCGGCTTCTCCGGTACGGCGCTCGACGAGTTCGAGCACGATCGGGAGGGCCGGGAGGAGGAGCAGGCCGATGACGGTGATCGCGACGAAGCCGACGACCGCGCCGGGGGCGACGGCGAGGAGGACGCAGGCTGCGGCGGTGACGGTGAGACTGATGACGAGGAGGCTTGATTCGGCGCGGCGGCGGACCACGAGGATCGGGATGGTCGCGCTGCCGGCGACTCCGGCGATGACCTGGAGCAGGAGGATCGTGCTGGCGGTGCCGCCGCTGACGCCGGCCGGTTCGAGGAGCGCCTGGGCGAAGGTGCTCATGGCAACGAAGACGCCGAACGGGAAGATCGCGAGCACGCACAGGCGACGGATCAGAGGGTCGCCCCAAGCGGCTGCCAACGCACCACGGTCAGGCCCGTCGTGTGCGGCGGGGGTGTCGGTGGGCGTGGCGGCGGGGGTGAAGGGGCCGTTGGTGCGGAGGGCGGTGGCCAGGGTGATGGCTGCAAGGACGCAGAAGGTGGCGCTGAGGGTGAGCATGGTGGGGATGGATGCGGACGTGGTGAAGACGGCGGAGAGGAGGAAGGCGATGACGATGCCGGCGAAGATGCTGGCCGTGCCGATGGCGATGCCTGTCGGGCGATCCTTCTCGGAAAGGTAGCGGCCGGAGATGCCGGTGACGGCGTTCAGGACCAGCGGCTGTGCGATCGAGGCGAGGATCTGCCCCGCGAGCAGCCAGCCGAAGTCGTCGCCGATCAGCCGCACCACGGCGCCCAGAGCAGTCAGTACGGCGCCCGCGAGCAGCCCGCCGCGGAACCAGCGGTCCAGCACGAGGCCGCACGGGATCGCGAGGACGACGTACAGCAGCGGGAAGACCTGGGCGAGCCACCCGATCGCGCTCTCGGACACGCCGTACCGGGAGGCGGCGACGGTGGTGACGCCCGCGAAGTTCAGCCAGACCAGCTGGGTCGCCGCGCCGACCAGGGAATAGCCGACGATCGCCGACCACCGGCTCCGGATTTGCATGGGCGCACTGTACGGCCAGCCGACCCCGCAGGCGTACAAAAGAGGCATGGTTGATTGGGAGGGGCCGCTCAGCGAGGCGTACGAGCGGGCGACGGCGTACCTGAAAGGGCTTCCGGAGCGGCGGGTCGGGCCGCGGGCGAGCTCCAAGGAACTTCACGAGACGCTCGGCGGGCCGCTGCCGAGCGGGCCGACGGACCCGCGCGAGGTGGTGGCGCGGCTCGCGGAGGGGGTCGAGGACGGGCTGCTGCCGAGCGGGAGCGGCCGGTTCTTCGGGTTCGTATTCGGCGGCGCCACGCCGGCGGCGCTGGCCGCGGACTGGCTCACGACGACGTGGGACCAGAACGCCGGTCTGTACGCCGCCTCGCCGGCGGCCGCCGTGGTCGAGGACATCACCGCGGGCTGGCTGGTCGAGCTCTTCGGGCTGCCGCGCGGTACGTCGGTGGGCTTCGTGACCGGTGCGCAGATGGCGAACTTCACCGGGCTGGCGGCCGCGCGGCACGAGGTACTGCGGCGTGCCGGGTGGGATGTCGAACGGGACGGCCTGATCGGCGCGCCTCCGATCCGCGTGCTGGCCGGGGCCGAGCGGCACGACACCATCGACCGGGCGCTGCGGTTCCTGGGCCTGGGGACGAGCTGCATCGTGCCGATCGCGGTCGACGACCAGGGCCGGATGCGCCCGGACGCCCTCGCCGAGGCGCTGGACGACGACGGCCCGCAGATCGTCTGTGCGCAGGTCGGCAACGTGAACACCGGAGCAATTGACCCCATAACCGAGATCTGCGAGCTCGCGCAGCAGGCCTGGGTCCACGTCGACGCCGCCTTCGGCCTCTGGGCGGCGGTCAGCTCGCAGCTGAGCCCGCTGGTCGACGGGATCGAGCTGGCCGACTCGTGGGCGACCGACGCGCACAAGTGGCTCAACGTGCCGTACGACTCCGGCCTCGTCCTGTGTGCCCATCCCGAGGCCCATCGCGCCGCGATGTCGATCCGCGCCGCGTACCTGATCCAGGACGAGAACGGCGAACGCGACCCGCTCGACTTCAACCCGGAGTTCTCGCGGCGGGCCCGAGGGATCCCGGTGTACGCCGCGATTCGGGCGCTCGGCCGTACCGGGATCGCCGAGATCGTCGACCGCTGCCACGCGATGGCGCAACGGTTCGCCGGCATCTTGGCGGCCAACGACGTCCAGGTGCTGAACGACGTGGTCCTCAACCAGGTCCTGGTCCGCTTCGGGGACGACGACGCGGTCACCCGGCGTGTGGTCGCCGAGGTCCAGGACGAGGGCACCTGCTGGATGTCGGGCACCACCTGGCAGGGCCGGGCCGCGATGCGCATCTCGGTCTCCAACTGGACCACCGGGCCGGCCGACATCGACCGCTCGGCGGAAACTGTGCTCGCGGTGTTGCGGAAAGTTTCCTGATCGTCGGTGTCGATTTCCGCACGAGCCGCCCGACGCAGGGGTGTACGACCACCACCTCAGGAGGAAAACGATGTCGTTCCAGGCGTACTTGGACAAGATCGAGGAAAAGACCGGAAAGACCCCGCGGGAGCTGGTCGACGAGGCGCATCAGCACGGGTACGGGTCCGCCGACGTGAAGGCCGGCACGATCCTCGACTGGCTGAAGGCGGACTACGACCTCGGCCGCGGTCACGGGATGGCGCTGGTGCAGGTGATCAAGAACGGCGCGCAGATCAGCGACAAGCACGTCGGCAGCACCGGCCCGCACGCGGACCCGAGCAACATGCTCTGGCTGGACGGTAAGGCAACGAACCCGGCGCTACGGTAGGCGGGTGGATTCGAAGAAATCGCCTCGTGACAAGTGGATCACCGTCTACGGGCGCAAACCCGTGCTGGAGGCGCTGCACGATCCGGGCCTGTCGGTGGCGAAGGTCGTGCTCGCCGACAACGCGACCGGCCACTCGATGCAGGAGATCCTGCGGGCGGCCGAGCGGTACGGGACGCCGGTCGAGCGGGCGACCGCCAGCCGGGTGAAGTGGCTGGCCGGAAACGGTAAGCACGACCAGGGCGTGGTCGCGGACGTGGACGCGCCCCGGATGACCCCGCTGGAGGAGTTCGTGCGGGCCCGCGGAAAACGGCCGACCAACGTTTTCCTGCTCGACGGCGTGACCAATCCCGGAAACGTCGGAATGATTCTGCGGACCGCGACCGGCGCCGGGTTCGACGGCGTGATCCTCCCCCGGGCCGGTACGCCGCACGTCGGGCCGCTCGTCATCAAGGCGTCGGCCGGCGTCGCGTTCCAGGCGCCGATCGTGAACACGTCGACGGCGAAGGCGGCGGTCGACGTACTGCGGACCGCCGGGTACCACGTGTACGGGCTGTCGGCGCGTTCGCAGGACTCGCTGTTCAAAACCGAGCTCGCCCCGCGCGCCGTCTACGTACTCGGCGGCGAGACCAACGGGATCACGGTCACCACCGACTCCGACCTGCAGATCCCCCTGCACTCCGGCGTCGAGTCCCTGAACGTCGCCGTCGCCGCCGCGGTCGTCGCTTTCGAGGTCACCAACCGCTGAAATCAGCCGGTGATCTTCTTGGCGAGGGCCTCGGCGGTGGCGCGGGTGTAGCCGCCGGAGATCTGGACCTGGCCGCCGGTGATCTCGGACTGGACGGCCGGGGCGGCGGCCACCTCGCCGTGGATGACGATCGCCAGCTGGTTCGCCGGGGGCTGCTGCTTGGCGATGCTGCCGGTCAGCTGGCCGAAGAGCTTGGCGCCCTCGGCGTCGAGGGTGAGGTTCACGTACCAGGAGGTGCCCTGGGCCGGGTCGTACCCGGCCTTCACGTCGGACACGTTGCTGCCGTCGAGCTCGACCTTGCCCAGTGTGTAGAGGTTGCCCTGGTCGTCACACGCCGTACCGGCCGGCGACGGGGTCGCGCAGCGGCCGGGCTTCGAGGTGAGCACGCGGCGGAACTCGACGGCCTTGGGATCGGAAGGTTTCGTCCGGGCCGGTGGGGTCGATTCGGATACAGCAGCCGGTTTGCCGTCACCGCGATTCATGATCAGGACGAGGCCGGTGACGATCACAACGACGAGCAGCAGGACCAGACCGCCGACGATGAGCAACGGCCCCCGCGACTGCTTCGGCGGAACGGGCGGCAGGACCGGCGGCTGTGTCATGGAAGAACATGCTAGGTAGTCAGGAAGTCACCTTGAGCAGACGTGCGGCGAGTTCGGCGTTGCGCCGGGCGAATGGCTGCCACAGCTCAGGCGTCGCCGCCACTCGCGACCGCGCCGTCGCCTCGCCCACCGCGCGCTGCGTCCACGTGGACATCCGACCGCCCCGTACCTCGAACCGCACGAGTACGCCGTCCGCCCACCCGTACACGTCCGCGTCCCGCGGCTCGAGCCAAGTCACCTTCTGCTCGGAACAGATCCACTCGAGCGCCTCGATCTCGCCCTGCACCTTGGCCGCGAACTCGTACCGCAGCTCCCCCGCGGCCCGATCTCGCCGCAGGACCAAGGCATCGCGCAACGCCGCCACCGCGGCCGGGTCACGAGAAAGCACGGCGATCGCGGTCCGCGCCAACGCCTCCCGATCCGCCGGCCCGATCCCGAACAACCGTCCGAACTCCTCCGCCGACCCGTCCCCCGCGACCGTGTACTGCAGCGGCAGCACGCGATGCAGCCCCGAGATCGCCTGCCGGATCCGCAGCCCACCGAGATAGGGCCCGAAGCATGGCCCGCTGCCGTCAGCCGTGTGCGAGAAACGCAAGCCTGGCTTGGATCCGTCGGCGAGCCGGATGTACCCGACGACCTCCGCGCCGCCCTCCATCCGGTTCCAGCGCGGCTTGGACTGTTCGAGCAGATTGCGTTCGAGCCATGCCGCTTCGTGGTCGGAGTCGCACCAGACACCTTCCACGCGGGCGATCCGCCGTACCATCCGCCGCAGATGCGGACGGTCGCCGAGGTTCACCCAGTACGACTGCACGCGCCGCCGCAGATTGCGCGCCCGCCCGATGTACAGCACCTTCCCGGCCTCGTCCCGGAAACGATAGACACCGGGGCCCGTCGGCAGCTCCCGGACAGTGCGGATCATCAGCCCAGTGTGCCCGGTCCGGTCGGCGGAGTGACCACGCGGTGGATTGTTTGAAACGAATGCTGGCCGGGTCTTGCGCCGCGTCACCGGTGGAGGTCATCCTGACGCGGTCCGAGTGCCCGCAGGGGGTTATGAGGGGCCGGGTACCGGATTTCTGGCCTGGGGGGCTTTGTGAGGATTTCTGCCCGGTGGCTGCGCTGCGCGCTGTCCACGTTGTGCGTCGTACTGCTGCTGCCGCTGGTCGCGATCACGCCGGCACGCGCTGCTGTCACGCCCACCGGTTTCGGTGAGCAGGTGGTGTTCACCGGACTGAACAGTCCGACGAACGTCGCGTTCTCGCCGGACGGCCGGGTGTTCGTCGCCGAGAAGAGCGGCCTGATCAAGGTCTTCGACTCGCTCGACGATCCGGCGCCGAGCGTGTACGCCGACCTGCGGACCGAGGTGCACAACTACTGGGACCGCGGGCTTCTCGGCCTCGCGCTGCATCCGGACTTCCCGACGGATCCACGGATCTACGTGCTGTACACGCACGACGGCCTGATCGGCGGCCCGACGCCGAAGTGGGGTACGCCGGACACCGACGCGGACCCGTGCCCGTCGCCGCCCGGCCCGACCGCTGACGGCTGTCAGGTCAGCGCCCGGGTCTCGGTCCTGAACGCGAACGGCGCGGAGCAGGTACTCGTCGAGGACTGGTGCCAGCAATATCCGAGCCACTCGATCGGCTCGATCGAATTCGGCCCGGACGGGTTCCTGTACGCCGGCGGCGGTGACGGCGGCAGCTTCAACTACGTCGACTACGGGCAGGACAGCTTCCCCGCCAGCGATCTGACGCCGGACAATCCGTGTGCTGACGGGCCGGCGCCGGTCGGCGCGACGCTCACACCACCGACCGCCGAGGGCGGCGCGCTGCGTGCGCAGGACCTGCGGACACCGGCCGACCCGACCACGCTGGACGGCTCGATCATCCGCATCGACCCCGACACCGGGCAGGCCGCGCCGAACAACCCCTTGATCAAGAGCGCCGACCTGAACGCGCGCCGGATCGTCGCCGAAGGTCTGCGCAACCCGATGCGGTTCACGTTTCGTCCCGGGACGAACGAGCTGTGGATCGGCGACGTCGGCTACTCGACGTGGGAGGAGATCAACCGCATCGTCGTACCGACCGCGGGCGTCACCAACTTCGGCTGGCCGTGCTACGAGGGCGCCGCCCGCCAGCCCGGGTATGACGGCGCGAACCTGAACATCTGCGAGAACCTGTACGCCGCGGGCTCGTCCGCGGTAGCGGCGCCGTACTACGCCTACCGGCACGCGGACAAGATCGCCAACACCTGCACCAGCGGCAGCTCGTCCATCTCCGGCCTCTCGTTCTACAAGGGCGGCAACTATCCGGCGGCGTACGACGGGGCGTTGTTCTTCAGCGACTACAGCCGCAAGTGCGTGTGGGCGATGATGAAGGGCAGCAACGGCCTCCCGGATCCCGCGAACATCCAGCTGTTCGCGTCCGGGTACGGCGCCACGCGCCTGCAGACAGGTCCTGGTGGCGATCTGTTCACGGTCGACTACGACGGCGGCCGGATCCTGCGCTACGTCTACAACGGCACGAACAACCCGCCGACCGCCGTCATCCAGGCCGACCCGTCCAGTGGACCGACGCCGTTGACGGTGACGTTCGACGGGACCGCGTCGAACGACGCCGACGGCGATCCGCTCACGTACGCGTGGGATCTCGACGGTGACGGCGTGTACGACGACTCGACGGCCGCGACTGCGCAGCACACGTACACCACCACAGGGACCGTGACCGCGCGATTGCGGGTGTCCGACGGGAAGACGACCAGTACGACGACCACACAGATCAATGTCGCGAACACGGCGCCGACCGCGACGATCATGTCACCTGGTCCGGCGCTGACCTGGAAGGTTGGCGATGCCATCAACTTCTCCGGGTCGGCGACCGATCCCGAGCAAGGTACCTTGCCGCCGTCCGCGTTGACGTGGTCGCTGATCATGCACCACTGCCCGAGCGATTGCCACACGCATACGATCACCTCGCTGACCGGGGTGGCGAGCGGCTCGTTCACGGCGCCGGATCATGAGTATCCGTCGTACCTGGAGCTGAAGCTGACGGCGCGGGACGCTCAGGGGCTGACCGACTCGAAGAGCGTGCGGCTGGACCCGAAGACGGTGAAGACGACGTACGCGACGACACCGACCGGTTTGCCGGTGACGGTCGCCGACAAGAGCGGGGCGAGTCCGCTCGGCGTGACGACGATCATCGGTTCGAGCGTCTCGGTGGCGACGGACCCGACGCCGAACGCGGCGAACCTGCTGTACCGGTTCGGCGTGTGGTCCGACGGCGGGGCACGCGACCACAACATCGTCGCACCGGCGACGCCGACGACGTACACGGCCGCCTTCGGCCTGAAACGCAACCTCGCCCGCGGCCGGCCGGTTGTTGCCTCCAGCGTCTATCTGGCCGGGCGTGAGGCGTCCAAGGCCGTGGATGGTTCGATGAGTACGGCGTGGTCGAGCGCGCGGTCGGATCCGCAGTGGTTCCAGGTCGATCTGGGGTCGGTGCAGGTCGTCAATCGCGTGATGACGAACTGGCTGTCGACGGCGTACGCGAAGTCCTTCCAGATCCAGGTGTCCGGGAGCGGGCGCACCTGGAAGACGGTGGCGTCGAGTGTCGGCGGGGACGGCGGGACGGACAACATCAAGTTCACGGCGAACTACGCGCGGTACGTCCGGCTCGTCATGACGAAGCGGGCTGTTGCCGGGAGCTACTACTCGTTCTGGGAGTTCGGGGTGTTCCAGGACACCGGGCCCGCGACCGGGATCGGCGGCAAGTGCATCGACGTCTACCAGGCGTTGACCGCGGACGGTACGCCGACGACGCTCTACACCTGCAAGGGCTCCGTCAACCAGCAGTGGACACCGTCGACGGTCGACGGCACCATCCGTACGATGGGCAAGTGCTTGTCCGCGCGTGCCACCGCTCTCAACACGCCCGCGGTGTTGTGGACCTGCGACGACTCACCCGGTCAACGTTGGATCCCCCAACCGAACGGCGCCTTCGTCAACGCCGCGGCGAACCTCTGCCTCGACGCGACCGGCGGATCGTCCGCCAACGGCACCAAGCTGATCCTCAACACCTGCAACAGCGCCCTCAACCAGAAATGGGGGCTCCCGTAATTCGATCGTCGTTCCGGCCGTCCCAGGCCTATCGTCGTGCCCATGACTTGGGTGGATGAGGGGTTCGGGGCGGTCGCGGACACCTTCGCGGAGAACTTCTCCTTGTTTCCGGAGCTGGGAGCCGCCGTCAGCGTGTACGTCGACGGGCGGCAGGTGGTCGAGCTCTGGGACGGGGACGCGGCGCCGGGACGGCCGTGGGCGCGGGACACCGTCGTACCGGTGTTCTCCTGTGCGAAAGGGCTGGTGAGTGTCGTCGTACACCTGCTGGCGCAGGAGGGGCGGCTCGACCTGGATGCGCCGATCGGTACGTACTGGCCGTCATTCGTTGCTGAGGGCAAAGAGGCGATCACGTGCCGGATGGTGCTCGGGCACCGGGCCGGGATCCCGGTGCTCGACAAGACGTTGACATTCGACGAGATCGCGGCGTGGACGCCGGTGATCGCGGCCCTCGAAGAGCAGAGGCCGTTGTGGGAGCCGGGGACGGCGTACGAGTATCACGGGCACGTGTTCGGGTTCGTACTCGGTGAAGTGGTACGGCGGATCACGGGGCAGCTGCCCGGGGCGTACTTCCGCACCGTCATCGGCGATCCGCTCGGGCTGCGGGCCTGGATCGGGCTACCGGCCGCGGAACTGCCCACGCTCGCGCGGCTGGAGGAGGCCGAGGGGCGGCCGCCGGCGCTGGATCCCGAACACCTGTTGATGCGGATCGTGACGATGAACGGGGCGCTCGAGTTCCCCGGTCTCGACGTACCGCACGGCTGGAACGACCCCGACCTACTAGCGATGGAACTGCCCGGAGCCGGTGCGGTCGCGTCCGCGAGCGGGCTCGCCGGGGTGTACGCCGCCGCGATCACCGGGATCGACGGCTCGCCGCGGCTGCTGAGTCCGGAGACGATCGATGACGCGGTGCGCGAGGTCTCTTCCGGTGCAGGGTTCCTCGGGTTCGACGCCGGCGCTCGCTGGGGGTCTGGATTCCTGCTGGACTCCCCGTTCCGGCCGACCTTGGGTCCACGCAGTTTCGGCAACGACGGTGCGGGCGGGCAGTTCGCGTTCGGCGACGACGAGTACGGTGTCGCCTTCGCCTACACCGCCAACCGGATGCTCGGCCACGGCGATCCCCGCGCCACCCGCCTGATCACCGCCCTCCGCACCTGCCTCTAACTGGACAGCGGGTGCCAGGTGTAGGCGGCGCCGTCGCGTTGGACGTGGCCAAGGCCTGGGAACGGGAGGTGGTAGGCGTGGATCAGGAGCTGTTCGTCGGCGGCGCGGGACAGGAGTTGACGGCGGGTGCTGATCGAGGCCGGGGCGTCGAGGTCCCACGGGGTGGCCCAGGCCGGGTTGGTGAGTTGGAGCGGGTCATAGAACGTGTCGCCGACGCAGAGCAGGCGTTCGCCCTGGGACTGCAGGAGGATGGCGGAGTGACCCGGGGTGTGGCCGGGCGCGGAGAGGGCTTGGACGCCGGGCAGGATCTCGGCGTCGTACTCGAACGGCTGTAGCTTCTCGCCGAACAGCCGGATCGTTTCCCGAGCCGCCTCGAGGTGTGGCTGCGCCGACGGGAGGTCGACGGCGCCGGACCAGAACGCGACCTCCGAGGCATGCGCGAACGCGGTCGCCGCGGGGAAGGTCAGCTCGCCCGACCAGATCGCGCCGCGTGAATGATCCTGGTGGAGATGCGTGAACACGACCGCGGCCAGGTCCGACCGCGACAGTCCGGCGGAGGACATGCCGCCGTCCAGTTGTCCGACGAGCGGCTCGATGTACTCGCCGTACCCGAGGAAGCTCGCCCCCAGCCCCGTGTCGATCACCGCCGTCCCGTCCGGGGTGCTCACGAACAGGCAGTTGTATCCACAGGTCAGCGTCGAGCGGCCGTGGCACGCGTCCCGCAGTACGTCATCAGGTACGCCGGACTCAGGCGTGAAGAAGTCCTCCAACCGCGGCTCGAACGGCGGCCCAGGCTGACCGTCGCTCACCACCACACACTCCAACCGCCCGACCGAGAACCTGTAGATCATCACCCCACCCTCCCACGGTTTTCCGGGGGTTCATGGGATGGCGTGGTGGTGTTCATTCGGGCGGGTGAGGGTCACGTGAACCGGTGTGAGGGGAGTTGGAATGAGTCGGCGTGCGTGGGTGGTGGCGGCTTCTGTGGTGGGGGTTGCCGCGTTGATCGGCAGCTCGGTGCAGGCGGCTTCCGCCGATGAGCGCGGACCGCGAGTGGCCGGTACGGCGATCTTGCCGGACGTGTCGCTCGGGAAGTTCTCCAACGGGCTGATCCGCGGGTCGGTGGACGACGACCGTAAGGTCGATCTCGGCGGAATCGGGAGCGACATCTTCCCGGCCGGGAAGAGTGACGAGTTCTGGACTGTCACGGACCGCGGGCCGAACGGGCAGATCAAGGTCGACGGCACGAACCGCCGGACGTTCCCGGTGCCGGGGTTCGACCCGGCGATCGTGAAGGTGAAGGTCGCCGGCAAGAAGCTGAAGGTGATCGACGCGATCCCGATCACGACCCGGCACGGCAAGCCCGTGACCGGCCTCTCGAACCAGGAAAGCCGCGACGAACTCCCCTACACGTACGACGCCTCGACGCGGCTCCCGATCAACCCGAACGGTCTCGACACCGAGGGCATCGTGCGGGCGTCCGACGGCACGTTCTGGCTCGTCGACGAGTACAGCCCGTCGCTCGTGCACGTCTCGAGCCGCGGGCAGGTGCTCGCGCGGTACGTACCGAAGGGCCTGAACCTCACTGGTGCCGACTACCCGGTGATCGAGTCGCTGCCGGCGATCTTCCTGACCCGCAAGATCAACCGCGGCTTCGAAGGCCTCGCGCAGCTGCCCGGCGGCGACCTGGTGCTCGCGCTGCAGAGCCCGCTGTCGAACCCGAGCAAGAAGGTCGGCGAGGCCTCGCTCAACACGCGGATCCTGAGGTTCTCGCCGCGGGCCGGGAAGGTGACGGCGGAGTACGCGTACCGGTTCGACCCGGTCGGCGTGGTCGACCCGGGCGAGGACGACACGAGTGAGCTGAAGATCTCCTCGATCGTTGCCGCGGGCCCCGAAACACTGCTGGTCGAAGAGCGGACCGACAACGCCGCCCGGTTGCAGCGCGTCGTACTGCGGCCGTCCGCGAACATCCTCGGCTCTCGGTGGGACGATGCCGCGACGACACCGTCGTACGAAGCCTCGACCGACGCGCCGGCGCTGCCCAAGACGCCGTTCCTCGACCTGAACACGGTCAAGGACGCGCCGAAGAAGATCGAGGGTGTTGCGCTGCTGCCGCACAACACCCTCGTCGTGATCAACGACAACGACTTCGGCATGACCGACGGACCGGACGCTTTCGATGCCGACGGCAACCTGATCGACAGCGGCATCGAAACCACGCTCGTGACGATCCGCCTTCGTTAACACTTGTCGCGGCAGATCGTGGTGATCCAGGTCCAGCCGAGGATCACCGCGAGGTCGAACGCGATGATCGTGGGCCGGCTCCCGGCGCCGGCGCTGAGGCCCGCGAACGCGGCGAAGAACAGGATGCCGGTCACCACCGAGAAGCGGGCGAGGGTACGGCGGCCGGCCGCGCGGTAGTGCGCGCCGAACACCAGGCAGGCGGCGATCAGCCCGGAGAACCCGATCGTCCCGGCCACGAAATGCCCCATGCCCCGGGTGCTGATCTCGGCGTAGTCGGCCGGCGTACCGACCGGGAACCCGGCGGCCGGATCCGCCGGGAACGCGGCCGCGAGCAGCAGGCCGAGTCCGTACGCCGCCACCAGCCGCGGACCCCACACCCCGCCGCGAGCGACGGAACTGCGGGCGGTCATCCGTTGGCGGAGACCGATCGCGGCTCCGATGCAGAGCAGCCCGCTCACGATGAAGTTCGTGGTCTGGATCCACCCCGGGCCGCCGTTCGCGAGCAGGCTGGCGGGGTGGCGGGTGATGTCGAACCCGCCCCGGGTGAACGCCTGGATCAGCCACACCGCGACGTACAGCGGGCCGGCGACAACCCCGCCGGTCAGCAGCGCGCGGGTGGAGACACGGGCGGCCGGGAGCGTCACAGTACTCATGGCGAAGTCCTTTCACAGAGGAGAACAGTCACCACTGCGTCGACCGGGCCACCGCGGAATCGACACCACGGCCGATGACAGACGAAATAGCCCGGTGTTTTGTGATGTGGCGTTGTTCACGTCACACGGGCCACTCGGCGGCCGTCAGGTGTTTGTTCGATGAGGGCCAACGCAAAGGAACGTCATGAGCGCAGTAGTCGAAGGATTCGCTGGAAAGATCGTCGGACCGGAAGACCCCGAGTACGACGCCGCGAGCCGGACCGTGCTGGTCGGCGGCAGCCCGGCGTACGTCCTCAGGCCGGAAACCGTCGAGGACGTCCGGAAGGCCGTTCGGTACGCCGCCGGCAGCGGACTGCCGCTCGCGGTGCGCGGCGGTGGACACGCGTTCCCGGGATTCGGGACGAACGACGGCGGGGTGGTGATCGATCTCGTCGACCTGGCCGGGATCGAGCTCGTGGACAAGGACCGGCACATCGTGCGGATCGGCGGCGGCGCCACCTGGGGGCAGGTCGCGGCCGCGCTGGCGCCGCACGGGCTGGCGATCTCGTCGGGTGACACCAGGAGCGTCGGCGTCGGCGGGTTGACGCTGACCGGCGGCATCGGGTGGAAGGTCCGCAAGTACGGTCTCGCGCTGGACAGCCTGGTCGCCGCGGAGGTCGTGACCGCCGCGGGTGACGTCGTCCGGGCGTCCGTCGACCAGAACCCGGAGCTGTTCTGGGCGATCCGCGGTGGCGGCGGGAACTTCGGGATCGTGACCGCGTTCGAGTTCGCGGCGCACCCGACGACCGACATCCACTTCGGCAAGGTCGTGTTCGCCGCCAACGAGATCGCCGACGTGCTGCCGCGCTGGGCGGAGTACCTGCGCACCGCGCCCGCGGAGCTGACCTCGATCGCGTCGTTCGCGAACCCGTTCCTCGGCGGCCCTGAGGCGCCGCTGGAGATCCAGGTCGCGTACGACGGTGACGACGCGGAACTCGCCGCGCGGGCGATCGACCCGATCCGCGCCCTCGGTACCGTGGTCGCCGACGAGGTCGCGCTGACGCCGTACGCCGAGGTGCTCGTGGACGGACTCGTGCCGCCGCCCGGGATCCGGTTCGAGACCCGGAGTGCCTTTGTCGACAAGGATTCCGTGCCCGAGGTCCTGGGGATCCTCGCCGAGGCCGGTACCTCGCAGGGCTCTCCGGTCATCGCCGTCCGCAGCGTCGGCGGGGCCGTGGCGCAGGTCGCCGACGACGCGACGGCGTACGCGCATCGCCAGGCAGAGCTGATGTTCGTCACCATGACGGTCGGCCCGCCGCCGGTGCTCGAGGCGACGCGTCCGGCCCGGCAGCAGCTGTGGGATCGCCTGAGCCCGAACGTCAGCGGTGCGTACGCGAACTTCCTGTCCGCTGCCGAGGACGCCGACGTCGCCGCGGTCTATCCCGCGAAGACGTACGAGCGGCTCGCGGCGGTGAAGCGCGAGTACGATCCGGAAAACGTGTTCTCCGGCAACCACAACGTCCGGCCGGCTAGCTAGGTTCGCGATGCAGCCCGACCGCGACGACGATGATCGCGACCGCCACGAGTTCGGCGGCCTGCGGGATCTGCCGGAGAACGACGGCGCCGATCACCGTCGCCGTGGCGGGCAGCAACGCCAGCAGCAGCGCGAACGTCGATCGCTGCAGCCGTGCCATCGCCAACTGGTCCGCGACGTACGGAATCACCGACGAGCAGACGCCGACGCCGACGGCGGCGGCCAGCAACCCGACGTCGGTGAACGCCGGGACCGCCGCCCAGGCGCCAACAGGCAGTGCGAGCACCGTCGCCGTACCCATCGCGAGCGCGAGCCCGTCGATCCTTCGCAGGCCGTCCGTCCGTGACACGCGATGCCCGAGGACGACGTACGCCGCGAACAGGAGCGCGTTCGACGCCGTGAAGACCAGGCCGATCCAGTCGCCCGACAGGCGGATGTCGGTCAGCACATAGACCCCGGCCACAGCAAGCACCACTGCAAGCACGTTCCGGATGCTGCGGACCGCGATGGCGGCCAGGACGATCACCGGCGCGAACTCGGCGGCGGCGACCGTACCGAGCGGGATGCGCTCGATCGCCAAATAGAAGCAGGAGTTCATCAGCGCAAGCACCGCACCCCACCCGACAACGAGGCGTCGGGCGGGTCCGGACAGGACTCGCCACGCCCGCCACGGACGACGCCAGACAGCGAAGATCAGTCCGGCCGAGGCGATCCGCAGCCACGCGACACCGAGCGGTTCGATGCGCACGAACAGCAGCACCGCAAGGGCGGGGCCCAGGTAGTGAAACACTGCGCTGACGACGAAGTAGGTCTGCGGCGGAACGGTTCTTCGCACCAAGCCGACGCTAGGGAGCGGCCCGCCGGACGACCATGGCGTTCCGGTAAGCCCGCGGCCGTTGTGCTTTCCAGATCGGCAATGACCCCGGCGCTCGAAATACTGTGCGCCATGCGTCGATCAGGGATGTTTGCCGCGCTGGCCGGATGCCTACTTCTTGCCGTGTCACCGTTGACGGCGCACGCGAAGGTGGAGGCCACGACCGTGAAGACTCTGACGTTCAACATCCACCACGGCGCGGGCGTCGACGGCAGGCTCGATCTCGAGCGGGTCGCCAAGACCATCGAGGCGTCCGGGGCCGCGGTCGTCGGTCTGCAGGAGGTCGACAAGTTCTTCGACGCCCGCAGCAACTGGGTGGATCAGCCGGCCTGGCTGGCGGCGCGGCTGCAGATGAACTACGTCTTCGCCGCCAACCTGGACTGGGACCCCGCCGAGCCGGGCAAGCCCCGCCGTCAGTACGGCACGCTGGTGCTCTCGAAGTACCCGATCGTGGACTCCCGCAACACCTTGCTGCCGCTGCACGCGGGCAGTGAGCAGCGTGGTCTGCTCGAAACGCTGATCGACGTGAACGGTACGCCGCTGCGCTTCGCCGACACGCACCTCACCACGATCAACGACGGCGAGCGCATCGAGCAGGTGAACGCGATCGTCGCGCTGATGAAGGACGCTCCCGAGGCGACTCTCCTCGTCGGCGACCTGAACGCCGTACCGACGTCGGCCGAGGTGAAGACGCTGACGACGCACTGGACGGACACCTGGCCGCAGAAGGGGTTCGGACTCGGGCTCACCAGCCCGGTGCCGTTGCCGACCAAGCGGATCGACTACCACCTGCACAGTTCGCAGCTGGTGCCGACCGCCGCGTCGGTTCCGGTGAGCTTCGCGTCCGACCACCTCCCCGTCGCAGCCACCTATTCGCTCAGCTGACGCTCGTATGCCTCGGGTGACCAGCCGGCCGCGGTCTTGGTGACCAGTTTGGCGCCGAGGCGTTCGTAGAAGCGGTAGCCGGCTGTGTTCTCCAGGCGCAGACCCCAGCCGATCGGCAGCCGGTCGGGCAGTGCGTGCCGGGCCAGCTCCAGCATGAGCTTCCGTCCGAGGCCGGCGTCACGGAACTTGTCCCGGACGTAGAGGTCGTCCAACGCCAACTGGTCTCCGCCGACCCACAGGTACGGTCGCCGCAGCGCCGAAACGTACCCCGCCGCCTGGCCGTCGGCCTCCGCGATCAGCACGATCACCTCGTCGCGCCCGAGGAACCCTTGCCAGTCCTCGACGCTCGCCAGCACATAAGCGCCCTGGTCCTGGTAGTCGGCCAGCTCGCGCAACATGGTCAGCACAGTTTCCGCATCCGCGACCACCGCGCGGCGAATCTCAATGGGCATGGACTTCTCCACTCGAAGGCTTGAACGAAGGTACGACGATCAGCGCGAGGACGGCCGCCACCGCGGCAGTGACCGCGGCGAACGTGAACCCGCGGGTGAATCCGGTCGACACGGTCCCGGCCAGACTCGCCGCCGCGATGCTCGACACCACAGCGACTCCGAGCGAGGCGCCGAACTCGTGGAACGTGCTGAGCAGTCCGGACGCCAGACCTGCTTCCCGGTAGTCGATCTGCGCGAACGTCGTGGTCGACGACGCCACGAACGCGGCGCCCAGCCCGACCGTCCCCACAGACATCCCGATCACGACCATGGCAGCACCCTCCCAGATCGCGGGGACAGTCACACCCGCCGCCGTGATCAGGAACCCGGCGATCGCGATCGGCCGCGCGCCGGTCCGGCCGATGACGTGCCCGGCGAGCTGGGCGCCGACGATCGCCGCGACCGCCACCGGCAGGAACAGCAGCCCGGTGC
This sequence comes from Kribbella speibonae, assembly GCF_004331375.1. Lineage (NCBI taxonomy): Bacteria > Bacillati > Actinomycetota > Actinomycetes > Propionibacteriales > Kribbellaceae > Kribbella > Kribbella speibonae. The sequence continues at coordinate 18,540 of NZ_SJKC01000009.1, forward strand.
GCAGAGCGCCGTACTGCTGGAAATGCTGCAGGTAGAACGAGCCCAGGAAGAACATCGAGATCATCAGCGCGGTCGCGACCAGGATCATGAAGATACCGGCGGTGACCGGCCGGCGGGTGAAGATCCGCAGGTCCATCAGCGGTGACCGTACGGTGCGCTGGACCCAGGCGAAGACGCCGTACAGAACCAGGGCTCCGGCCAGCGTGCCGAGGGTCGCGAGCGAGAGCCAACCGCGATCGCCGGCGTTGATCAGCGCGTAGATCGCCGTACCCGTTCCGGCCGTGACCAGCAGCGCACCCGGTACGTCGAGACGTCCCGGCTGCTCGCTCGGCCGGTCGGCGGGGAGCATGCGGAGCAGTACCGCGAACACGACCAGACCGATCGGCAGGTTGATGTAGAACACCCACTGCCAGCCGGGGCCAGCGGTGAGCAGACCACCGAGCAGCACGCCGATCGCGGAGCCGCCACCGCCCATCGCGGACCAGATGCCGAGCGCCTTGTTGCGCTCCTCGGCGTCGAACGTCTTGGTGACGACGGAAAGCGCTGCAGGCGAGAGCATCGCGGCGCCGATGCCCTGTGCGACGCGACCGCCGAGCAGGAGCTCAGGCCCGTTCGCGAGACCTGTGACGAGCGAGGCCAGCGTGAACACCAGCAGGCCGGTCAGCACGACACGGCGGGAGCCGAACAGGTCGGCGGCGCGGCCGCCGAGCAGCATCAGACCGCCGAACATCAGCGTGTACGCGCTGACCACCCAGGTCAGCGTCTCGCGCTGCAACTGGAGGTCGGTCTCGATGTTCGGCAGCGCGATCGCCACCACGGTGACGTCGAGGATCAGCATGAACTGCGCGACGGCGAGCAGCCCCAGCAGTCGCCACCGCCGGGGGTCGGGTTGATTCATGATCTCGTCCTTAAGTTGAACAGCTGTGTACGGGTTATGGTCGTACGGTAACTCGTACACTGGTGTTCGACAAGAGGAATTCGTACAGTGGTGTTCGAGATCATGGAGGTTCGATGGCTGTCACCACCCGGCGCGCGGACGCGCAACGGAACATCGCGGCGATCCTCACCGCCGCGGCCGACTGCCTGGGCCGTGATCCGGGCGCGAGTACGTCGGAGATCGCGAAGGCGGCCGGGGTCGGGCGGGTCACCCTGTACGGCCACTTCCCGTCCCGGGCCGAGCTGGTCGACGCCGTCTTCGTCCAGGCGATCGCGACCGGCGAGGAGACGCTGGGGCAGGTCGATCTGACCGGCGATCCGCGCGACGCGCTGACCCGGTTGATCGAATCGAGCTGGCACCTGGTCGACCAGTACCGGGCGCTGCTGCTCGCGGCTCAGGACGCACTGCCCCCCGGGCGGGTGCAGGAACTGCACGCCGATCCGATGGCGCGCGTGGAACGGCTGCTCGAACGCGGCCGGAGCGAAAACGTTTTCCGTACCGACCTGCCGACGTCCTGGCTGGTCAGCGTCATGCACAACGTGATGCACGGCGCCGCGAGCGAGATCCAGGCCGGACGCATCACGTCCGATCAAGCAGCGCCGTACATCACCGCGACCCTGCTGGCCGCGTTCACTCCCCCTCAGTCGGAGTAGCTACTTACTCCAGCCAGGTGGTTTCGAAGGTTGCGTTGGCGTGGATGTGCACTGCTTCGTAGCCGCCCGGACCGGTGCGGAACTTGTGCGGGGTCTCGGCCGGGACGACCAGGATCTGGCCGGCCTTGCCGACGATCTCCTCGGTGCCCACGGTGAACGTCGCCGAACCACGCCGGATGATGAACGTCTCGGCGTACGGATGCAGATGCAACCGCGGGCCGACGCCCTCCTGCGTGGTCGACTCGAGAATCAGCGAGACACCGGCGCCACCCGGCAGCTCGGTGTAGTTCTCGGTCCACTCCTCGCCGTCGTCCCGCCCGTCCGCCCGGCTGATCACCGCAGCCCCGGATTCCGCGATCTCCGTCATACACCCTCCTCGATCGATCCAGTCACCGTAGCGTCGCACTGGACGCTTTCACATCCCTTTCGGCGTGGGGCGAATCCGCTCGTGCGCCAACCGGCCGGCCACCGGAGCGAGCGCGGCGACGACCACCGCCAGTACGGCGACACTGGCCAAAGCGGCCGGCAGGGACCAGGCCGAGGAGAGCGCGCCGACCGCCGCGGGACCGATCAGGAAACCGAGGTACGCGATCGTGGTCACCACCGCGATCGCCCCCGCGCGCCGCTCCGGGCCGGCCCAGGCGCCTGCCATCCCGATGATCGTCGGCGCGCACACCGACGTACCGAGACCGGCGAGGCCGATGCCGGCCAGCGCGGTCCACGGGTTGCCGGCGGTGGCCGCGACGAGCGACCCGACCGCGGCAATCGCAGCACCGATGACTAGGAGCCGTACCGGTTGGATGCGTTTCAGGAGGGCGTTGCCGGCGAATCGACCAGTGGCGGCCGCGGCGGCGAACACGGCCGGGGCGATCGACGCGAGGCCCGCTGCGGCGTGCAGGGAGGTGTCGAGATGGACGGCACTCCAGCTCTGCCAGGCGTTCTCGACCAGGTAGGCGAGTGCGCAGAGTGCACCTAGGACGAGCAGCACCGGTTCGAGCCTGGCTCTGGCAGGCTTTCCTGGAAGGCGGGTCCCGGTGTCCTTCGTTGACCCCGGTGCGAGAGCCACGACCGCGGTGATCACGATCAGTGCCGCGGCACCGCCCAGTACCGGCAGCGCGCCCACACCGGCCGCCCGGAGTCCCGCCGTACCGAGGCTCGCCACCACGACCGCGACCGAGAACATGCCGTGGGCAAGGTTCATCACCGGACGTCCAGTGACGGCCTCGGCCTGCGACCCGGCCGCGTTGACAGCCACGTCCGCCGCGCCAGAAGTTGCTCCGAGCAACAACAGCGCGGCGCTCAAAGAGACGGCCGAGTCGGCCAGCGCAGGCAGTACGCCGCAGAGCCCGAACAGCACCATCACCACCGGCAGCACGACACCGCCGTACCGGTCGATCAGGTAACCGGTGAACCGCATCGAGACCAGCGCACCTAGCCCGATCATCAGCAACGCCACACCGAGCTCACCGTCGCTCACACCCGCACCCGACCGGATCGCGGGAAGGATCGCTCCCCACGCACCCCAGAACAGCCCGAACGCCGCGAACCCGGCCACTGGTTTGAGCATCCGGACACCCTAGTTGGCACCCACCGCCGGGCTAGGCTCGGCGGCATGGAGCTGTGTTCTTCCAGGCGGCGGACGGGTTCTGGTGGCTGGACACGCTCGAGGGGACGCTGGAGCGGCTGTGGGCGACCCCGGACGAGTTGCGGGACGTGCTGAACACGGAGGACGGTCAGGACCAGTACCTGCTGGCCGGCCTGGCGTTCGGCGCCGCGAACCAGGGCGTCGTACCGGGTCCGGAGCAGGTGTATTCGTTCACCCACCCGCCGCAGCTCGGCGGCGAACTCACCCTCGACAACGTCGAGGTGCTCGACTTCGTGGTGTCGCTGAACATCCTCGGGCAGATCCACCGCCAGACCCGCGACCTGCCGCCCGGGACGCCGATCTCCGGGATCACGATCAGCTGAGCCGTCTATCGTGTGGCGCATGCCGCTGTATTCGTTCGAAGGTAAGCGCCCGACCGTCCACCCCGACGCGTGGATCGCGCCCACGGCCACGCTGGTCGGCGACGTGGTCGTCGAGGCCGGGGTGTCGATCTGGTACGGCGCGGTGATCCGGGCCGACCTGGGCACGATCACGATCCGCGCCGGCGCGAACATCCAGGACAACACGGTCATCCACGTCGGCCACAACGGCTGCGAGATCGGCCCGAACGCGACCGTCGGCCACCAGTGCCTGGTCCACGACTGCACGATCGGCGAGCAGGCGCTGGTCGGCAACGGCGCGATCGTGCTGGACGGCGCGGTCGTCGGCGAACGTGCCCTGGTCGCCGCGGGATCCACAGTCACGCCCGGCGCGGTCATCCCGCCGGAGTCGGTCGCGATGGGCAGCCCCGCGAAGAAGATCGTCCCGCTCGACGGCATGGCGAAACTCTTCGTGGACCACAACGCCGCCGTGTACCACGCCCTGGCCGAACGCCACGCCGCCACCGTCGAACTCGTCGCGGACTGAGCGCGTCAACAGTTCCGTGATCGACGAATTCGCCAAGGAGTACCTGCACGACAGCCTGCGCTGGGTGCGCGAGTCGCTGCTGTCCAAGGTCGAGGGCCTGTCCGAGTACGACGTACGCCGGCCCTTGACCCACACCGGCACGAACCTTCTCGGCCTGCTCAAACACCTCACGATCACCGAGGCCCGCTACCTCGGCGAGATCTTCGACCGCCCGTACGCCGACCCGCTCCCGGACTTCACCGACCCCGGCTACGCGAACCGCGACCACCTGTGGGTCACCGAACACGAGTCGCGCGCACACATCCTCACCAGCTACCGCCGCGCCTGCGAACACGCCGACGCGACCATCGACGCGCTTCCGATCGACGCCCGCGCCACCGTCCCGTGGTGGCCGCGCCCCGACGTGATGCTGTTCAACGTCATGGTCCACGTCCTCACCGAATCCAACCGCCACGCCGGCCACGCCGACATCCTCCGCGAACAACTCGACGGCACCACGAACAACACCCCCGGCACCGACTGGACCACCCACCGCGCCGCGATAGAACGCGCCGCCCGAGCCGCCGACAGCTGACCATCTCGACAGGACGTATCCGTCCACTGGAAGGCGGTTCACACCCAGCCAAGCGCGAACCAGCCCCAGATCGAGCAACACCTCCTGTCGAGCTGCCGGTTCAGCTGGTGACGCAAGAGGTCCAGCGACCCACGCGTGCTCCGCGAGCGCTTACTTCGTCGCTCCGCTCCTCAACGCGCCCACTCCGCGCGCTCCCACCCACCCCCCCGGCTAGCGCCGGAGCATCCGTTTCCGGCTAACGCCGGGAGTTGCGGGCTGCCGCCCGCGGGCGACAGCTCAACTGACTGCTTCGGTGCAGACGACTGCGATGCGGGGCGAAGGACCCGTGCTGCGGTGGGAACCCAGTCCGTCCGAGAGCGGTCGGCACAGCCGGTGCTTCGGGTGGAACTTGCGTGTCCGAGAGCGGTCGGCACAGCTCGTGCTGCGGTGGGAACCGGCGCGTCGGAGAGCGACAGGTCGAGTCGACACAGTCACCTCCGGCCACCACGGTTGTTGGGCACTCGCTCGCGGGCGGTAGCCCGCAACTCCCGGCGATAGCCGGAAACGGATGCTCCGGGCGTTAGCCCGGGGGTGGGCGGGAGCGCGCGGAGTGGGCGCGTTGAGGAGCGGAGCGACGAAGGTAGCGCCCGCGTAGCACGCGTGGGTCAGAACCGTCAGATTCGCCAGGTGTAGCGGCGTTCGGGGCGGCCGGTGGTGCCGTAGCGGAGGGTTACTTCGGCTTGGCCTTGGGTGGCGAAGAACTCTAGGTAGCGGCGGGCGCTGACGCGGGAGATGCCGACCTTCTCGGCGCACTCGGCGGCGGAGAGGTTGTCGGGGGCAGCACGGAGAGCGGCCGTGACGAGGTCGGCGGTTTCCTGGCTGAGGCCTTTGGGGAGCCGGTTGACCAACTGGCGGGCAGGAGCCAGCACCCGATCGACGTCCGCCTGGGAGGTGACCTGGTCGGGCACGCTGGCGCGGCGGCGGGCGTATTCACGGAGTCGCGCCCGAAGATCCTCGAAACCGAAAGGCTTCAGCAGGTAGTTCACGACCCCCTGCCGTACGGCGCCACGCACGGCGTCGGCCTCACGAGCGGCAGTAATGACGAGGATGTCGACGTCAGGCTGGACCGCGCGCAGGCGGGCGATCAGATCAAGACCGAAGACGTCGGGAAGATATAGGTCAAGAAGTATGAGGTCAGGGGAAAGCTCACCGAGCGCCGCCACGGCCTGGTCACCGGAGTTCGCCGTACCGACGACCTCGAAGCCGTCCACCCGGTCGACGAATCCGCGGTGGATGCGGGCGACCATGAAGTCGTCGTCGACGACCAGCACCGTGATCATCGGGCTCCCTCCGGCGTACGCTGCGTGGACATCCGCGCGACGAACGCGGCCCCGCCCTCGGTGAGGTTGGTGACCGCCACCTCGCCGCCCCGGCGCCGGCAGATCAGGCGGGTCATCGCGAGGCCGATCCCGCGTTCGCCCTCGGCCGCGGCCTTGGTGGTGAAGCCGTGCGCGAACACCTCTTGCGCCAGCTCGGGCGCGACCCCCGGTCCGGAGTCCCGCACCACGATCTCGACGCTGGTCGCGTCCTGCCGGAGTTCGACCTCGACCCACGCGGGCGACAGCGGCGTACCGGACTGGGCGGCCGCGTCGACGGCGTTGTCGACGAGGTTGCCGAGGACGGTCGCGATGTCGGCGGAAAGCGCTGGATCCAGGCGGAGCAGCGTCGTCTTCTCGGACACCCGGAGCTCGACGCGGCGTTCCGCGGCGACAGAGGACTTGGCCATCAGCAGCGCGGCGACCGTGGTGTCGTGGACCCGCCGGGTCACGGTCAGGTCGAGCGATTCGCGATAGCGATTGAGCGCACCGACGTACGTGACCACTTCGTCGTACTCTCCGATCTGGATCAGCCCCGAGATCGTGTGCAGCTGATTCGCGAACTCGTGCGTCTGCGCCCGCAGCAACTCGGCCGACGAACGGAACGACCCGAGTTCGCGCTCCAGCTGCGCCAGCTCGGTCCGGTCCCGCAGTGTTGTCACCGATCCGAGGGACCGCCCGTCCTTGAGCACCTCCATCCGGTTCATCACGAGCACGCGCCCACGCCGTACGACGACCGCGTCGCGCGCCTCGTCCTCGCCGGCCAGTACGTCCCGCAGCCGTCCTTCGACACCCAGTTCCCGCAAGGACTTGCCGACCGCGTCCGACGGGAGGTCGAGGAGCCGCCGGCCGACGTCGTTCACCAGCGTCACGCGCAGATGCGGGTCCAAGGCAACAACTCCCTCGGCGAGCCCGTACAGCATGGCCTCCCGGTGCTCCGCCAGTCCCGCGATCTCCCGCGGTTCGAGCCCGAGCGTCTGCCGTTTGATCCGGCGTGCCAGCAACCACGACCCGAGCAGCCCCAGCACACAGGCGATGCCGAGATAGATCGCCAGGTACGACGACGCGCCCCGCAACCGCTGCAGTACGGACGGAACGCGCTCACCGACCATCACGGTCCCGAGGTGATCGCCCAGTGTCCCGTCCAGCTTGCCCTGAGCGTCCCGGCCCTCGCTCAGCACCGGAACCTGGGCGACCAGCTCCGTGCCGCCGTCGCCCCGCAACTGACCGGACCAGCCCCTCCTGACGTCAGGATCACCCAGCGTGAGCTGAGTACCGATCAGCGTCACATTGGTTGCCGCGATCACCTTTCCGTCGATGTCCGCGACCGTGATCGAGGTGACGCCGGACTGCGCGAGGCTGGTCTGCAGTGTGGGCGCGAGCATCTCCGCGGGCGCCGGGTTGCGGATGTTGAACCGCAGCGCGGGGTTCGACGACAACTGCTCGGCCAGCAAGGTGACCCGGCGGCCTTCGACCCGGTTGAACGTGGCGGCCGACTGGGCGAGCGACACCGCGGCGACGGCGACCAGCACGATCACCACGATCGCCAGCTGCAGCACCAGCAGCTGCCCGGCCAGGGTTGGCCGTCCCCGCAATCGAATCGCCATCGTCACCTCCTCGCCCTTCCGCACCGCATGATCACCGCTCCGGCGGCCAAGTGCCACACTTCAACCAGGTTCCGCCCGTGACCACAATGAACTCAACCACCGCTGCGGTCACAACGCAGACGCCAGTACCGCTGGAGGTCCACGATCGTCGCCACCTGATCCCCTCCAGAAAGGACTCAGCTGATGAGGTCTAGGCCGATGCTCTGGGTCACCACGGCGCTGGTCGCGCTGGTGACCGCGACCGCCTGTGGCGCGACCGCGGAAAAATCCGACAGCTCGAACGCCGACAGCGGAAAGCCGGCCACCGGCCTGCGGCTGATGGTGCCGAACACCGCGGGCGGCGGGTACGACACCACCGCCCGGACCGCCGCGAAGGTGCTGGACGACGCGAAGATCGCGACCGGGGTCCAGGTGTTCAACCTGCCCGGCGCGGGCGGCACGGTCGGCCTGCAGCGGATCGTGAACGAGAAGGGCAACGGCAAGCTCGCGATGCAGATGGGGCTCGGCGTGGTCGGCGCGACGTACACGTCGAAGTCGAAGGCGACGCTCACCCAGACCACCCCGATCGCGAAGATGATCGAGGAGGCCGGCGCGATCGTCGTACCGAAGAACTCGCCGTACAAGACGATCCAGGATCTCGTCACAGCCTGGAAGGCGAACCCGAAGGGCCTGGCCGTCGGCGGCGGCTCGTCGCCCGGCGGACCGGACCACCTGCTGCCGATGCAGCTCGCGCAGGCCGTCGGGATCAACCCGAAGGACGTCAACTTCGTCTCGTACGACGGCGGCGGCGAACTGCTGCCCGCGCTGCTCGGCAGCAAGATCGCGTTCGGGGCCAGCGGATTCGGCGAGTTCCTGGACCAGGTGGAGAGTGGTCAGGTCCGCGTACTCGCGGTGACCAGTGAGAAGCCGATCGACGCGCTCAAGGACGTGCCGACGCTGAAGGACTCCGGGATCGACCTGGTGTTCACGAACTGGCGTGGCATCGTGGCGCCGCCGGAGATCAGCGACGGCGACAAGAAGGTCTGGATCGACGCGCTGACCAAGATGCACGACTCCCCGCAGTGGAAGGCGGAGCTGACCAAGCACGGCTGGACCGACGCGTTCGTGACCGGTGACGAGTTCGGCACCTTCCTCACCGAACAGGACAAGGCCGTCGCCGACATCCTGACGAAACTGGGTCTGGCGGCATGAACGAGGCCGCTGCCCGGCGGCCGGATCGTGCGCAGTACGGAGTGTGCGGGTTCCTGGCGGTGGTCGGCGCCCTGGTGATCGTCGACGCCGCCCGGATCCAGCACATTGCCAACAGCAACGATCCGATCGGCCCGAAGCCGGTCCCGATCGTGCTCGGCGTACTGCTGCTCGTGGTCGCCGTTCTGTACGCCGTCGACGTCGCCCGCGGCGGCACCGGTGAGGCCGAGGAAGGCGAGGACGTCGACGTCACGTCATCCGTCGACTGGCGCACCGTACTGCTGCTGATCGCCGCGTTCGTGGTGAACCTGGTGCTGATCGACCCGCTGGGGTGGGTGATCAGCGGGACCCTGCTGTTCTGGGGTTCGGCGTTCGCGCTCGGCAGCCGGCACCACATCCGGAACGTGTTCATCGCGGTCGCGCTGGCGCTGATCACGTTCTACGCGTTCGCGATCGGGCTCGGCGTCAACCTGCCGGCCGGCGTACTGCAAGGGATTCTGTGATGGACAACCTGACGAATCTGCTGAACGGGTTCGGCGACGTGCTGACGCCGATCAACCTGTTGCTGGCACTGCTAGGAGTCACGGTCGGTACGGCGGTCGGCGTACTGCCCGGGATCGGGCCCGCGATGACCGTCGCGCTGCTGCTCCCCATCACGTATGGGCTCGAGCCCGTCCAGGCGTTCATCATGTTCGCCGGCATCTTCTACGGCGGCATGTACGGCGGCTCGACCACGTCGATCCTGCTCAACACGCCCGGGGAGTCGTCATCGGTGGTGACGGCGATCGAGGGCAACAAGATGGCCCGCGCCGGACGGGCCGCGCAGGCGCTGGCGACGGCGGCGATCGGGTCGTTCGTGGCCGGGACGATCGGGACGCTCCTGCTGGTGCTGGTCGCGCCGCAGGTGGTGAAGTTCGCGATCAGCCTGGGCGCGCCGGACTACCTGGCGATCATGCTGCTCGCGTTCGCCGGCGCGACGTCGGTGCTCGGGTCGTCGCGGATCCGCGGGTTCGCGGCGCTGCTGCTCGGGCTGGTGATCGGGCTGGTCGGGATCGACAAGGTGACCGGCCAGCAGCGGCTGACACTCGGCATCCCACAACTTGCCGACGGCATCGATGTCGTTGTGGTTGCCGTGGGCATCTTCGCGGTCGGCGAGGCGCTCTGGGTCGCGGCACATCTGCGGCGCAACCCGGGCACGGTGATTCCGGTCGGACGGCCGTGGATGGGGAAGTCGGACTGGCGCCGCTCGTGGAAGCCGTGGCTGCGCGGTACGGCGTACGGTTTCCCGATCGGCGCGCTGCCGGCCGGCGGCGCGGAAATCCCGACTTTCCTGTCGTACGCGACTGAGAAGAAGCTGTCCAAGCACCCGGAGGAGTTCGGGCACGGCGCGATCGAGGGTGTCGCGGGACCCGAGGCTGCGAACAACGCGTCGGCCGCCGGCACGCTGGTTCCGATGCTCGCACTCGGTCTGCCCACGAACGCGACCGCTGCGGTGATGCTGGCGGCGTTCACGTCGTACGGCATCCAGCCCGGACCGCTGCTGTTCCAGCGCGAGCCGAAGCTGGTGTGGGCGCTGATCGCGAGCCTGTTCATCGGCAACCTGTTCCTGTTGCTGCTCAACCTGCCGCTCGCGCCGGCCTGGGCGAAGCTCCTGCAGATCCCGCGCCCGTACCTTTACGCCGGGATCATCTTCTTCGCCTCGATGGGCGCGTACGCCGTGAACGCCCAGCCGCTCGACCTACTACTGCTCCTGGTGCTCGGGCTGCTCGGGTTCGCGATGCGGCGCTTCGGGCTGCCCGTACTGCCGCTGATCATCGGGGTGATCCTCGGACCGATTGCCGAACGGCAGGCCCGGATGGCGCTGCAACTGTCCAACGGCGACGCGTCGGGGCTGATCGGCGGGCCGATCGCCTACGTGATCTATGCGGTCATCCTGCTGATGATCAGTGCGCCGCTGCTCGCCAAACTCCGCCGGAAAATTATGACGAAAGATGTCGTATATACGCCCTGAAACTAGGTGCATGAACGATGTGCAACGGGCCTGGCTGGGTGTGGTCTCCGGGGATCACGCCCAGCGGGCCGTCGAGGGCGGATTCATCCAGCTCAACCACGGCAAGCGGTACGGCGTCGCGCGGCTCCGCGAAGGCGACGGGTTCGCGATCTACTCCCCTACCGAGCGTTATCGGTCGAAGGAACCGCTGCGGGCGTTCACCGCACTCGGGGTGGTCGCCGACGCCGCGCCGTACCAGGCCGAACCGATGTCGATGGGTGAGCGCGGCATGATCCAGCCGTGGCGGCGGCGGATCGAGTTCCTGCCCGTCCACCGCGCGGCGCTCCGCGACCTCGACCTCAAACTGACCCGCGCGCCGAACTGGGGCTACCAACTCCGTCGCGGCCTGGTCCCGCTCGAACCGGACGATTTCGAGATTCTTCGGGAGGCCATGTCAATTTCCTGAGGTCGCGTCCGACGTAAGGGTATGACGACGACATTCAGGCGGTTGCTGATCAACACGTTGGTGGCGAACGTGACGACCACGTTCCTGAGCTTCGGCTTCGCCTTCTGGGTGTACCTGGTGACGCATTCGGTGCTCGCCGCGTCACTCGTCTCCGGTGTCTCGATGCTGATCGGCGCCGCCTCCGGGACGATCTTCGGAGCGGTCGTGGACTCGCACCGCAAGAAGACCGCGATGGCGCTGTCCACCTCGATCACCGGCGTCGCCTTCGCGCTCGCCGGCCTCCTGTACGCCGTCGTCGGCCGGCAGCTCACCGACTGGCACGGGCCGTGGTTCTGGGCGTTCACGCTGCTGGTCCTGGTCGGCAGCACGGCCGGTCAGCTCCGCAGCATCGCGCTCTCGACCGCGGTCACGTTGCTCGTCCCGGCCGATCGCCGCGACAAGGCGAACGGTCTCGTCGGCACGGTGACAGGCGTCTCGCATCTGATCACGAGCGTTCTCAGCGGCCTGTCGGTCGGCTTCGTCGGCATGGGCGGCACGGTCGCGATCGCGGTCGTGTTCACCGGCGCCGTTCTCGTCCACCTGCTGGTCGCGATCCACCTCGACGAGCCGCGGCCGGAGCACCACGACCGCACCCGCATCGACATCCGGAGCGCCTGGCAGACGATGCGCGCCGTACCCGGACTGCTTCCGCTGGTCCTGTTCAGCACGTTCAACAACCTGATCATGGGCGTGTTCATGGCGCTGATGGACCCGTACGGGCTGAACCTGTTCTCGGTCCAGTCCTGGGGCCTCGTCCTCGGCCTCACCAGCATCGGTTTCATCGCCGGCGGCGCGCTCGTCGCCCGCTTCGGCCTCGGCCGTTCGCCGCTGCGGCTGCTGATGCTGGCGAACGTCGCGATCGCGATCGTCGGCCTGGGGACGGCGGCGCGCGAGTGGCAGTCGCTGCTGGTGCTGGGCATGTTCGGCTTCATGCTGGTGATCCCGGTCGCCGAGGCGGCCGAGCAGACGATCCTGCAGCGGATGGTCCCGTTCGAGAAGCAGGGCCGGGTGTTCGGCTTCGCGCAGAGCATCGAGACCGCCTCCACCCCGATCGCCGCCTTCGCCATCGGCCCCGCCGCCCAGTTCCTGCTGATCCCCTACATGGACTCCACAGCCGGCCGCACCACCTTCGGCTGGCTCCTCGGCGAAGGCCAGGCCCGCGGCATCGCCCTAGCCTTCATCGCAGCCAGCCTCCTGATGCTGATCGTCGTCCTCCTAGCCTTCCTCAGCACCGCCTACCGCCGCCTAAACCTCAGCTACACAGCCGAACTGGTCCCCGCCTAATCCGTCAGCCTGTGGAGGTCGCGAGCAATGGCCTCGAGCTCTTCGGGCGACAGAATAAGCAGCGTCTCCACCCTCCAGTAGGTGTGGCGCCGGCTGTTGTGGAGTTTGACTGTGACCCTGAAGTGATCCGGGCCCCCGGACGGTCGAGGGCCGCGATCGACCTGGAACTGGAGCGCGCTGCTTCTTCCCCAGACCATGAACGAGTTGTTCCACTCGGGCCAGTGCGCGACGACCTGATCGAAGAACTGCACCAGACCGGCGTACTCGTGCATCAGGTCGATCCTGGCGGTGGCGGTCAGGTCGTGGATCCGGAGTTCGGCGTCCAGATAGCGGCGCTTCTCCCTCGGCAGGTGCTCCGGGAGGTTGTCCGGCCGCCGGCGTACGGCGGACAGCCGGAGGTACTCGGGTGGCTTTCCGATCGTGATGAACTGCATGAAGCCAGTGTCGCGCTATAGGTTCGGTTCATGGCGGCCGTAGGTGATGAGATCTCGGTGGGCGTTGCTCGGCGGATTGCCCTGGGTGCGCAGGGGTTTGGGGACGGACGACCCAAGCGCGGTGATGTGAGGGCCGTGCGTGGGGCGATCGGGCAGGCAGGGGTGCTGCAGCTGGATTCGGTGAATGTGTTGTGCCGGTCGCATTATCTGCCGGTGTTCTCGCGGGTGGGGAACTACTCGCGGGCCCGTCTGGACGAGCTGAGTTGGGGTGCGGGCCGGGAGTTGTTCGAGTATGTCTGGGGACACAAGGCCGCGCTGCTCCCGTTGACGACGTACCCGTTGATGCGGTGGCGGATGCGGGCGGCGGAGCGGCAGGTGTGGGATCAGGAGCTGAGTCCGGACCTGGCCGTGCCGTGGTCGGTCGTGGTCGGGATGCGCCGGCTGACGGCGGAGCGGCCCGGGTACGTCGACCAAATCCTGCGGATCGTGACGGAGCAGGGGCCGCTGACCGCGGGCGAGGCGAGTCCGGACGACGTACGGCGGAAGCGGTCCGACCCCGATCCGGATCCGACGACCGGCAAGATGTGGAACTGGCAGGACGCGAAGATCGCGATCGAGTACCTGTTCAGCACGGGCCAGGTGACGATCGCGGGCCGGCGGCACTTCGAGCGGGTCTACGACCTCACCGAGCGGGTACTGCCCGCCGATGTACTCAACGCACCGGAGCCGACCGCCGACGAGGCCCGCCGCGAGCTGATCCGGATCGCGGCCCGCGGGCTGGGAGTCGCAACGCAGAAGGAGCTCTGCGGCGGCAGCGGCCAGGCGCACTTTCCGTTGCCCGCAGCAACCGGTCGCGAGGTGATCGGCGAGCTGGTCGAGTCTGGTGAGCTGATCCCGGTGCGGGTCGAGGGTGTGAAGCAGCAGGCGTACCGCTGGCACGAGGCCAAGGACCGGCCGATCGACGCGCAGGCGCTGCTGTCGCCGTTCGACCCGCTGATCTGGAACCGCGACCGCACCCATCACCTGTTCGACTTCTTCTACCGGATCAGCATCTACACGCCGGCCCCGCAACGCATCCACGGCTACTACGTCCTGCCGTTCCTCCTGGGCGACCAGCTGGTGGCCCGCGTAGACCTCAAAGCCGACCGCCAAGCCTCAACCCTGGTCATCCCCACCCTCACCGCCGAACCGAACGCCCCAGATTTCGTCGACCAACTAGCCACCGAACTCCACCTCATGACCAACTGGCTCAACCTCAACCACATCCAGATAACCGCAAGCACATCCCTCGCCCGCACCTTGTCCCGCCGACTGTGAACAAGCCCCGGCCGACTTGAGTTTCGGAGTGGAGACTGCAGCACACCTGCAATCACCAGCAGGACTCCCCACCTCCAACACATCCGCCCCGCAACTCAACCCGCAGGTACCGGGGGTCTCGAGTCGTGGGTTTCGGCGGCCGCGCAGCCTCGATCCACGACTCGCGGTGTCGGGGCCCGACCACATGCCACGACTCGGGGCTGGGCGCGCGAGTTGTCGCGCCGGCGTGGGGTGCGTTGTCGTGGCGGGCAAGAAATTGTGCAGTCGGTCGAAGGCCGGTCGGCGTACCGAAGAACGGGTGGTGGTGTGCGGCGTGGTTCATTCGGTAGGCGTGCGACGGCTCGGCACGCGGCGGGGCCGCGCCACTACCCGTTCTTCGGTACGTGTCGGGCGGGCGCTCAGTTGACGGAGCGGATTCGGGTGACGAGTACGCCAGCCAGGAGGGTTACCGCGGAGGCCGAGAGGTAGAGGACCGGGTAGCCGCCCAGGTGTTTGACGATGGGGGCGGCGATGGCAGGGGCCAGGACCTGGGGAAGGGAGTTCGCGATGTTGATGACGCCGAGGTCCTTGCCGCGGCTGCGCGCGCTGGGGAGGACCTCCGTAAGGAGCGCGAAGTCGACGGACAGGTACACGCCGAAGCCTGCGCCGAGGATGACGGCCCCGAGGATCGCGCCCGGCCAGGTCGGCCACACGGCGAGTACGACGCCGGCGGCCGCCATCACCCACCCGGACGCGGTCACGAACACCTTGCGTCGCGCGGAACGGTCCGACCACCGGCCGAAGCTGATCGCAGTGACCAGTACGCACACGCTGTAGATCGCCGTCAGAATCAGTACGCCGCTATCCGGGTCGGCGACACCGACCTCGTCCTGCAGGTAGTAGAAGAGGTACAACGTCCCCAACGCGTTGCCTACGTTGAAGAGGAAACGGGTCAGCCACGCCCACCCGAAGTCCGGGTAGCGCCGCGGGCTGATCCAGAAACTCTTCAGAAACTCACCGAGCACGAAGGCCGGTCGCTCCGTCAACGTGGCGTCGCCGCTCCGCAACAGGTACGGCACCACCGACAGCATCAAGAAAACGGCGCAGGCGACGTACCCGAGGGTGAAGCTGTCGAACGCGGCGGCCAACGCCGTCCCGACCAAGGCGCCCAGGACCTGGGAGATCGCGACCCACCCGCCGACGACGCCGCGCTGCGCGACCGGCACCCGGTCCGGTACGACGGCTGTGGCCGCAGCCAGCAATGCGTTGCCGAAGAGCTGCATCAAGCACCAGCCGAGGAGCATCAACGCGATCACGTGCGCACCCGACAGGATGCCGAGCCCGATCGCGCCGCCGACGGCGCCCGCGACCACCCACGGAACACGTCGTCCGTAGCGGGACGTCGTCCGGTCCGACAGTGCGCCGAAGGCCGGATTCGCCACCACTGAAACCGCTGCACCGACCCCGGTCACCAGCCCGAAAACGTATTCCTTATTGCCGGGAGCAACAGCTTCGGACTGCTTCGCCAGCAGTACCTGGATCGGACCGAGCCAGGCCGCGAACACCCCGACGTTGGCGAGTACGACGGCCGCGGTCCAGCCGCCTCGCACCCGGACAGTCGGTTCCGCCAACGCGGACGGCACCACGCCCGGCTCGGGAATCATGGCCGACCCGGTACCGAACGGCTCTGGGCAATCAGGTCACGTAGCCAGTGGTACGACGCTTTCGGCGTCCGCTGCTGCGTCTCGAAGTCGACGTGCACGAGCCCGAACCGCTGCGAGTACCCGGCCGCCCACTCGAAGTTGTCCAGCAACGACCACTGGAAGTACCCGCGAACGTCGATCCCGTCGTCCATCGCGGCCTTCAACGACCGCAGATATCCGTCCAGGTAGTCGATCCGCCGCTGATCCGCGACCACCCCGTCGACGGGCCCGTCGTTGATCGCGCACCCGTTCTCGGTGATGTAGAGCGGCGGCAGCTTGTCGCCGTACCGCTCCCGGAAGATCCGCAGGGTCTCGCCGAACGCGTCCGGCACGACCGGCCAGCCGAAGTCCGTGGTCGGGTATCCGTCGAGCCGGCGCGGTTCAAACGGCAGGCCCGGCGGCAGCAGGACGCCGTCGGTGGCCGCGGTGTCGGCCTGTCCGGTGGCGACGCCGACCGAGACCGGCGCGTAGTGGTTGATGCCGAAGAAGTCGAGCGGCGTCGAGATGACCGCGAGGTCGTCGGCGACCGGGCCGGGCATCGCGTCGCCCAGGCCGGACGGGTACTCCCCGAGCAAGATCGGGTCGGCGAACATCCAGTTGATCAGGTTGTCGTACAGCGCGGCCGCTTCCTTGTCCTCCGCGCTGTCGCTCGCGGGCCAGGTCGGTGCGTGGTTGGAGGCGATGCCGATACTCGGGGCGCCGGCCGCCCGCAGCGCCTGTACGGCCCGGCCGTGGGCAAGCAGCTGGTGATGCGCGACTGGCAGCGCGTCGAACAGCAACTCCTTGCCGGGGGCGTGCGCGCCGAGCGAATAGCCCATCAGCGTCAGCACCATCGGCTCGTTGATGGTGATCCACATCGGCACCCGGTCCGCGAAGTGCGCGGCCAGAATTCCGGCGTATTCCGCGAACCGGTCGGTGATGTCGCGGGACAGCCAGCCGCCGGCGTCCTCGAGCGGTTGCGGGGTGTCCCAGTGGTACAGCGTCGGCGCCGGCTGGATCCCGGCGCCGAGCAGCGTGTCGATCAGCCGGTCGTAGAAGTCCAGGCCGGCCGCGTTGCCCGGCCCGGTTCCCGACGGCTGGATCCGCGGCCAGGAGAACGAGAACCGGTAGGTGTCCACCCCCAGCTCACGCATCAGCGCCACGTCCTCGGCGTACCGGTGATAGTGGTCGCAGGCGACCGCGCCGGTGTCACCGCCCAGGATCCGGCCGGGCTCGGCGCAGAACGTGTCCCAGGTGGAGGGGCCGCGGCCGTCCTCGGCCACGGCACCCTCGATCTGGTACGCCGACGTCGAGACCCCCCACCGGAAACCCTCCGGAAACTTGAGGTCAGCTGTCATTGGCATCGTCCTCGTCGGGAGTGCTGTCCTTGGGTCGCGGCGCCTCGATCTTGCGGACGACGACCGCCGTACCGTAGGCCGCCACCTCGCTCATGGTCTGCGCGATCTCGTTGCAGTCGAACCGCATCGCGAGCACCGCGTTGGCTCCCATCTGCTGCGCCATCTGGCACATCCGCATCACGGCGACGTGCCGCGACTCGGCCAGCATCTGGGTGTACTCCGGGATCTCGCCGCCGCCCAGCGACCGGAAGCTGGCGGTGAAGTTCGACCCGAAGTTCCGGCTCCGCACGGTCAGCCCGAAGACCTCGCCGAACACGTTTTCCGCGACGTACCCGGGCAGGTCGTTCATGGTCGAGACCAGCACCGGGTACGGCGATCCCTGCGGAGCGACGTGCGGCACGTTCGACGGCGCCGGCTGGTAATTGCCCTGCTGGCCGTAGCCCTGCTGCGGCGGCGGCCCCTGCTGATACCCCTGCTGCTGCGGCGGACCTTGGTACCCGGGCGGCGGGCCCTGCTGGTAACCGGGCTGCTGCGGCGGATACGGCTGGTTCGGGGGAAAGTTCTGGCTCATGCCCTAATCCTGACAGGCCATGGGGCATCACCATCTGAAGACTTGCAGCTCGTAGAGTGAATGCCCGTACGACGTCGCGCGCTGCGTCCCCGTCACCCGCACGTACCGGGCCGGTACGGCGCCGAACCGGACCACATCCTCCCCACCGTCACCGGCCGTCGTCGCGTACACCTGCTGCCAGGTCGACCCGTCCCGCGACACCTCCACGCGGTAGCTCTTCGCGTACGCCGCCTCCCACCGCAGCACCACCCGGCCGACCGTCTGCTCGTTGCCGAGGTCAACCTTCAGCCACTGCGGGTCGGACCAGTCGCTGGCCCAACGGGTGTCGAGCTTCCCGTCGACCGCGTTGGCCGGCGGCGAGTTGTACCAGCCCTTCTCATAGCTGCTCGCGGTCGCCGTCTTCCCGGCCGCCAGGTTGCTGACGTCGTCACCGCGCCTCGCCGGGAACTCGATCACCTGCTGGTACGTCGGCCGGTTCACCCACGCGATCCGGTCCTGCGTGATGCCGCCCATCGGGTTGTGCGCGATCTGATCGGCGCAGAACTGGTCGCCCGCCGCACAGTCCGCCGTCGCCGGGTACGTCGTCGACGCCGGCACCTTGGTCGCCGCCAGCAACGTCTCGGTGAGGGTGCTGCGGCACGCGGCCAGCGATCCGGCACCGCAGTACGTCACCGGCTGATCGGTCTTGACCGGGTCGCCGAGGACCTTCCGGAGGTCGCGCTGGACGAAGCCCCACCAGCCGCTCTGGAACGCGGATCCCTGGGCACTCGGCCGCTCGTCGATCTTCAGGTTGGCGGTCAGTGCTCCGTACAGATCTGGTCCGAGATCCTTGAACTGTGCAGGGACAAGCAGCGGCCACCAGGCGTCGAGGATGCGGATGGCGTCGGCGTTGTCGTAGGTGCGTGACGCGGCATTCGGACTCTTCCGGTGGGCGCCGGCCTGGTCCCAAGCGGTCAGCTTGGCGACGGCGTCCGCAACAGCCGGATCCGTGATCGGCGCCGACTTGAGGACTCTCAGGAGATAGGGCAGGACCTGGTCGCCGCGGAGGTCGACCGTCGCCGCGTCCTCCATCGCCTCGACCAGCTTGCCGCGGGTGAACTTCTGGCCGTCGTCGATGACCGCCTTGATCCGGTCGTCGAGCGGCTGGCTCCGGTAGACCGCGTTGTATCCCCACTGCCCGTCCGACGCGGAGAACCCGGGCGCCTGCTTGTTGTTCCAGCTGGTCAGGTAGTCCTGGTTCACCACCTGCGGATGCTGGGCCGGCGGCGTATACGTCGCGCGGTTCGTGGCCGGGTTCCAGCCCTGCCACTCGTACGTGCTCCAGGACGGCAGGTTCGGGTCGGCGCTGGCCGCGCGGACCGGGTTGTCGCCGGAGTTGAAGTACGCGATCGAGGTCTTGTCGGTGTAGAACCAGTTGAACGTGTACCCAATGTTCGCCGCGGCCTTCTGGAAGTCGGCGGCGGAGTGGATCTTGTCCGGGTCGTTGAACTGCATGAAGCCGAGCGCCGACCCCGCCTCGTTGCCGTACGTCGACCGGTTCTTGGTGAACAGCACCGGTTTTCCGCCGACCGTTCCGCGGTGCGTGACGATTCCGTACTTGGTGCGCAGGGCAACCAACGTGTACGACCCGGCGGGCTCCGACGAGCCGAGGCTGGCGTACCACGCGTTGTGCCGCTCGAGCCGCTCGATCGGTACGCACTGGCCACGGAAAACGTAGTACTGCGAGTTCTTGGTCGGCGTCCCGCCACCGGGCTCACACAGCGGAACGGCGAACGTGTCGGTGATGTCCTGCCCCGCGGACGTGGCGCTCCACGAGTAGTCGGGGCCGCGGCCGATCAGCGTGTAGAAGTTCAGCCCGGCGAACGCGATTCCGCGCGAGCTGACCCCGGGACCCTGCAGTTCCTGACGGAGCAGCAGCTGCGGGGCGAAGTACCCGGTCTGCGGGCCGTAGACGGCGATCGGGTTGCCGGACTGCGTGTGCGCGCCGGAAACGAGCAGGGCGTTCGACATGCCCTTCTTTCCGAAACCTTCCGGAAAGAGTCCGCCGTCGAAGATTCCGCGCAGACTTTCCGCGTTCTTCGGGGCCGGCTTCGCGGTCGCCGTCTTGTTCACCGTCTGATCGATCACCTCGGGCTCCGGAGTGACCGAGCCGCGGTCCGGCAGCGCACGACCGGCCGGGTTCGGGCCGGTGGTTCCGTACGGGAACGTCGTACCGTTGTGCACCGTCGTACTGGCTTCCGGGTCGTTCTGGGAACGGAACGACTCCCACACCTTGGTGCCCTGGGCAACGCCGTACTTCGCCTGCGCCTCGAGGAGTGCCAGCGCGGACGTGACCTCGGCGCCGCCGCCGGTGCCGAAGATGCCAGCGACCACGGCCGCGGTCGCGACCACGTCAGTCACCTTCCAGTGCGGCGTCGGCCAGTCGAGACCGAGGGCGACGTACTCACCGGGGTACGCGATACCGATCGTGTCGATGTAGTGGTTGACGCCGTCGACCCAGGCCTGGATGTCCTGCTGCATCTTCACGCCGTCGGCGCCGTACAACTCGTCCGCGTCGTCGAACTGCCGCTGCAGATCCGCCTCGGTGTACGGCGCGGTCCGCCAGAACTCCTGCTCGAACGCACGGTTCGCCGCCGCACCGCCCGCGAACGGTGTCAGTTGGCCGCGCCCGAGATGCCGGAACACGTCCATCACGAACAGCCGGTCCTGCGCTCCGGCGTACCCGGCGCCGAACATCGTGCCCAGCCGGGTGGTGCCGGTGATGTGCGGGATCCCGCGCGACTTGTCGCGGACGATCGTGACATCGCTGCGCGGCTGCACAGTGCTTGCCACGTCACCCGGTTTCACCCCGAACGACGAGTCGTCGAAGTACGGCGCGAGACCGGCGTCGGTGATGCCCTGCGAGTTCCAGACCAGGTCCTGGTACGGCTTCACCGTGTCACTGAAGTGCGCGGGACGGAGCCCCAAAGCCTTGAAAGCAAGGAGATCCGTGAACGTCGCGTTACCGTTCTGGCCCGGCGGCAGGATGTCGCGACATTGCTCGAGGCAATAGTCTCCGGGGCTCGCGGCAACAGCTTGGGATGTCGCTCGCGGCGCCGCTTGGGTCGGCGCGGGCAGGGCCGCGAGCACGCCGGTGACGGCGGCCGCGGCGAGGATCGTACGAAGGCGGGTTCGGAGTGCGGGGCGGGGCACGGTTCCCTCCTCAGGTCGGTAAAAGTGAGAATGACTCACGAGTAGCTTCGGGTCAATAACTCGCACCGACAGACTCTCGCCAATTGCAGTCCGTGACCACTACGCTCGGCAACACCATGAGCATCCACGATCGTTATCGATTGAGTGTGGTGATCAATGCCAAGGGGACGTACACCCCGCTGGGGGTGTCGAGGAGCTCCGACGGGGTGGCGGCGGCCGTCGCACAGGCATTACCTGAATTCTTCGTGATGGACGAGCTCGGCGACCGCGCCAGCGAAGCCATCGCCCAAGTGACCGGCGCCCAGGCGGGCGCCGTCGTGCACTGCACCGCGGCCGGCATCACGCTCGCGGTCGCTGCCACCATGACCGGCGGCGACCCACGGCGTACGGCGGCGTTGCCGGACGCAACGGACATGCACAACCGCGTCGTCCTGCCGGCCTGCCACGTGGTCGACTACGGGCACTCCAACCTGCAGGGCATCCGGCTCGCCGGGGCGCAGGTCGACCTGGCCGGCGACGAGGACGCGTGCACGATCGCGGACCTGGAGGCCGAGCTCGACGGGCCCGACATCGCCTGCCTGATGCTGGTGTCGTCGCGGTTGACGGCGGGTGAGCCGATTGATCTCGTGGCCGCGGTACGGGCCGCGCACCGTCGCGGCGTACCGGCGATCATCGACGGTGCGGCGCAGTTCCCGCGGATCGCGGACCTGCTGGCGACCGGCGCGGATCTGGTGCTGGTCAGCGGCCAGAAGTACCTCGGTTCGCCGACCGCCGGGATGGCGGCCGGGAGCTGGGCGCTGGTGCAGGCGCTGCGGGCGCAGGAGAAGGGCATCGGGCGGGTGATGAAGCCGACGAAGGAGGCGATCGTCGGAGTACTCGCGGCGCTCGAGGAGTGGCAGGCGTTCGACCGGGTGAAGTGGGAGGCGGACGAGCTCGCCAAGGTGGACGCGTTCGTCGCCGCGGTCGTGCGGATCCCGGGTGTCACGGCCGAGGTCGTCCCGGACCCGACCGGTCTGCAGGTGTCGCGGGTCCTGCTGCAGGTGCCTGACGCCAAACGCGTCGCCACCGAACTCGAGGCCGGTACGCCGCCCATCTACGTGATGACCGACCGCGTGGCCGACGACGAACTGATGCTGGAACTCATCCCCCTGGACCCCGACGAGATCGAAACCATCCTCGCCCGCCTGTGGGCCGTCCTGACCTGAGGCGCTGCACACAAAACGGTGGGCTGACACAGGTTATTTCCTGTGCCAGCCCACCGTTTGTTGTGCTCAGTACTGGACTCAGTGCTGGTAGGACTTGCCGTCGCTTCGGCGGCCGCCGTTGCCGTTGCGGCGCGGGCCGTTGCCGCCGCGGCTGTCGTGGCCGCGACCCGGGCGGGTGCTGCCGAAGCGCTTGCCACCGCCCTTGTTGAAGCGCTGCGGCTTCGGGGCCGGCAGCTTCACCGGGTACCCGGACGGCTTGCTGCCGCCGGTGAGCTCGGTGACCAGCTCGTCGCCCGGACGAGCCCGAACCGGCTCGGCCTTGACGCCGGCCGACTCGGCCATCCGGATCATCCCGCGACGCTGGTGCGGCAGAACCAGGGTGACGACAGCACCCTTGCCGCCGGCGCGCGCCGTACGACCGGCACGGTGCAGGTAGTCCTTGTGCTCGGCCGGCGGGTCAGCCTGAACGACCAGGCCGACGTCGTCGACGTGGATACCGCGCGCGGCGACATCCGTTGCCACGAGCACCGGAACCGAACCGTCCTTGAACTGGTCCAGCGTCCGGTTCCGCATGCCCTGAGTGAGTCCGCCGTGCAGAGCCGCCGCCATCACGCCACGGTCGCGCAGCTGCGTCGCGATCCGGTCCGCGCCCAGCTTGGTCCGGACGAACACGATGGTCCGGCCGTCGCGGCTGGCCAGCTCGGCGGTCAGCGACTGCTTGTGCGCCGGCTCGATCACCAGCAGGTGGTGCTCCATCGTGCTGACCGAGGCCTGGCCGGACTCGGTCGAGTGCTGCACCGGGTCCTTCAGGTAGGTACGGACGATCTTGTCGACGTCGTTGTCCAGCGTCGCCGAGAACAGCAGGCGCTGGCCTTCGGCCGGCGTCATGTCGAGCAGCGTGGTGACAGCCGGCATGAAGCCCATGTCGCACATGTGGTCGGCCTCGTCCAGGACCGCGACCTCGACGGCGCCCAGGTCGGCCGCACCCTGCTCGCACAGGTCGATCAGGCGGCCCGGCGTGGCGATCAGCAGGTCGACACCGCGCCGGAGCGCGTCGATCTGCTTCGGGTACGGGAGACCGCCGGCGATCAGCTTCAGCGACACGTTCATCACGTGCGCGAGCGGCTCGAGGGCGTCGTGCACCTGCATCGCGAGCTCACGGGTCGGCACCAGGATCATGCCGCGCGGACGGCGCGACTCGGTGTGACCGCCGGACAGCCGCATCAGCGTCGGAAGACCGAAGCCGAGCGTCTTACCGGAGCCGGTCTGACCGCGGCCGAGCACGTCCTTGCCGGCCAGCGCGTCCGGGATGGTCGCGGCCTGGATCGGGAACGGCGTGGTGATCCCGTCCCGGGCCAGCCGCTGCACGAGCCGCGGCGCGAGGCCGAGCGCGGCGAACTGGTTGTCGTCAGCAACAGTACCGAGATCCACCGGCTGCTCCGCCTGCTCACTCCGCCGGTCGTCCCGGTTGTTCACCCGCTCATCCCTCCGAAAACTCTTGTTGTCCCGCTCGTTGGTGTAGCGCGGCCGCTCGTCCCGGTTGTACGACGGGCGGTCGTCCCGGTTGAAGCGCGACCGGTCGTCGCGGTTGTACGACGGACGCTCGTCGCGGTTGAACCGGGGACGCTCGTCGCGGTTGCCCTGCGAACGGTCGTCGCGGTTGAACCGCGAACGGTCATCCCGGTTGTACGACGGACGGTCGCTCCGGTTGTAGGACGAACGGTCGTCGCGGTTGAACCGAGGACGCTCGTCCCGGTTGCCCTGCGGACGCTCGTCCCGGTTGTACGACGGACGGTCATCGCGGTTGAAGCGCGAACGGTCGTCGCGGTTGTACGACGGACGCTCGTCGCGGTTGAACCGGGGACGCTCGTCGCGGTTGCCCTGCGAGCGGTCATCGCGGTTGAAACGCGACCGGTCGTCACGGTTGTACGAAGAACGGTCGTCGCGGTTGAAGCGCGGACGCTCGTCGCGGTTGCCCTGCGAGCGGTCATCGCGGTTGAAACGCGACCGGTCATCCCGGTTGTACGAAGAACGGTCGTCACGGTTGTAGGACGGACGGTCGTCGCGCTTGTACGTCGGGCGGTCGTCGCGGTTGGGGCGCTGGCCGCGGTCGGCGCGCGGCTGTTCGGAGCGGTAGCCCTTGACCGGCGCATTGTCCGCGCGCGGTGCTTCGTAGCTCGGGTCCGCCGCGAGGCGTTCGCCGTACGACTGGTTCTGGTGTTTCTTGTGCCGTGGCTTCTTGATCCGCCCGTCGGCGGACTCGGGGTCGTGCTGGTGGTGCTGGGTCACGCAAACTCTCTCTCGGATTCACGGACGAATTGCCGGATCGCAGCCGCACGGGAGCGCCGGTCACGAATATGACCGGACAACAACGTGCTCAGCAGGAGACGGGCATCGACCTGCGGGTGCTATCGCGTTGCACCCATGTCGCCGGACTTTCAGCGGATGCCGAAACCGACGGGTCGGAGCGCCTGGGAACATCTCTGGTGACGCGACGCGCGCACCGACACCCCAAAAGTATAACCGATCGTGACCGCCTCCCCGACCACAGACCCGACCCGCACCCGACCGTCAGACCACCCCTCCAAGTGGTCTCCCCCCGCACTTCAAGCAAGGTTGAGTTTTTGGGACGGGGTTCTAGGGTGGCGGGTATGGGAGAGGAGAACGTCCCCAGCAAGGAGCACTGGCTCTCGATCGGGGAGATCGCGCATCGTTCCGGGGTGGCGGCGTCGGCGTTGCGCTTCTACGAGGACCAGGGCCTGATCGCATCCCGGCGTACGGCCGGCAACCAGCGGCAGTACCAGCGGAGCACGCTCCGGCGGATCGCGTTCGTGCAGGCGGCGCAGCGGGTCGGTCTCGCGCTGGCGGAGATCAAGCAGGCACTGGATTCGCTCCCCGAGGACCGTACGCCGACGCGCGCCGACTGGAGCAAGCTGTCGAAGACCTGGCGCAGCCGTCTCGACGAACGCATCGCCGAGCTCGAACGCCTCCGTGACGACCTGGACTCCTGCATCGGCTGCGGCTGCCTCAGCCTCCAACGCTGCAACCTCTACAACAAGGAAGACCGCCTCTCCACCCGCGGCCCCGGCGCCCGCCTCCTCAACGTAGGCATTCCCACCGAGGCCTAGGACAGCAGGCCGCGCTCCACCACGTCGACGAGGAGCTCGGCGGCGGCTGCGGCGTCGTACGACGGGTCGGTGAGGGACTCGGAGACGATCGCGTCGATGCCGCCGCCGATCAGCAGCGCGGCGGACCGCGCGTCCAGCTCGCCGGGGAGCCCGCGGGCGGCACGCGCCGCGGACACGAGCTCCGCGACCACCGACCAGCGCGCCTCCGAGTCGGCCGGCGACGTACCGGACGTGATCCCTTCGATGATCATCCGGACATGCCGCGGCCGCTCCCGGAGGTGCCCGATCATCGACCGGATGTACGCCGCCGGGCCCTCCGCCGGCCCTGCCGCCTCGACCGCCGCGCCGACCGTTGCCACCAGCCCCGACAGGACGTGCTCGTGCGCAGCCTCGACCAGCGCCTGCTTCGACCGGTAGTGATACAGCACGCCCGCCTTCGTGATCCCGGCCTTCTCCGCGATCCGCCCGAGCGAGGAAGCGGCGTACCCGTGCTCGGCGATCAGCTCGATCGTGACGTCGATGAGCTGCGCCCGCCGGGCCTCTTCGGTGAACGTCAGGTTCCGGCCGCGCGCTGAAGGCATGACCTCAACTTACCATATGGTGGGATCACCTACCGATCGGTTAGGAGAAGTCATGACCAAGAACCCACGCCGCCGCAAGCGCAGCCTGATCGCGCTCGGCGTCGTCGGCGCGCTCGTCGCCGGCGTCGCCTTCGTACTCCGCACTCCGTCGCCGGTCGGCCATTGGAACAGCGCGGACGGCTTCGACGACTACCGCTCGAAGTACGACGCCGCGATGCGGGACCTGCCCGCGCCGACCGCGGTACGAGACATCCGCACGGACTTCGGACTCGTCCGCCTCTACCGGTACGACGGCGCGAAACGCGGACTGCACCCGCTGGTCCTGCTGCCCGGCACGTCGTCGGGTACGCCGGTGTGGGCCGACAACCTGAAGTCGCTGCTCGAGATCACCGAGGTGTACGCGATCGACCTGCTCGGCGAACCGGGAATGAGCATCCAGGACAAGCCGATCACCTCCGACGAGGACAAGGCGGACTGGCTGGATCAGACCCTGGCGGCGCTACCGGAGAAGCGGTTCAACCTCCTCGGCCTGTCCATCGGCGGCTGGACCGCGATGAACCTCGCGGTCCGCCGGCCGGACCGGATCGCCACGGTCACCACCTTGGACGCGCCCTTCGTGTACGACGGCCTGCCGCTGAAGACCGTGATTCGCTCGATCCCGGCCACGGTGAAGTGGCTGCCGCGGTCCTGGCGGGACAGCTTCAACTCCTACACCGCCGGCGGCGCCCCGGTGGAGCACGTCCCGGTCGCCGACATGATCGAGGCCGGCATGAAGAACTACACGCTGCGCCAGCCGCAGCCGCACCGCATCACCGAGTCACAGCTGGGCGCACTGCCGATGCCGGTGCTCGCGATCATCGCCGGGCGCTCGGTGATGCACGACCCGCCGAAGGCGCGCAGTACGGCGGAACGCGCGCTGCGGACGAAGACGGTCGTGCTGTACCCGGACGCGTCGCACGCGATCAACGGCGAGTACCCGGACCGGATCGCCGGCGACCTGAAGACCTTCCTCGAAGCGCACGACCACTCATAACCCGAGGGCTATGTCCGGCATAGAACGGGCGGCTTGATACGCGGGTTAACCCGAGGGTTTTGCGGGAAGCGATGCGGAAAATCGGGAGTCTTGGGAGCATCCGAAGGTGGCGATCGGTAATCCGCCCGTCGCTATCCGCCACCGATTCGGAGTGAGGCCCTCCATGTCGCATCGCCGTATCCTCTCCAGCCTCGCGGGGCTCGCCGCCGCCGCGCTGGCCGTCCCCGCGCTGGCAGCGTCCCCCTCGACTGCCGCGCCCGCCGTCGACTCGCACAGCTCCACCGCCACCACCCGCGCGGCGTACGTCGGCTCGCCGCAGGACGAAGCCGCCACGAAGGCGTTCTACGACGCCGTGATGAAGTCCGCGAAGGCCAAGATGGCCCAGCAGGCGAGGTCGGGCCGCAAGGTCACCGCGGTCACCGTCACGTACGCCGTCGACGCGCCGACGTTCGCGTCCCAGATCTCGTCCAGCACGCAGATCTGGAACTCGTCGGTCAGCAACGTGAAGCTCGTCGAGGGCAGCAACTACGACTTCTACTACACCGAGGGCAACGACTCGCGTGGTTCGTACGCGTCCACCGACGGGCACGGCAGCGGGTACATCTTCATCGACTACGCCCAGTCGGAGCAGTACGACAAGACCCGGATCGTCGCCCACGAGACCGGCCACGTGCTCGGCCTGCCGGACCACTACTCCGGCCCCTGCTCCGAGCTGATGTCCGGCGGCGGCCCCGGCCCGTCCTGCACGAACGCCTACCCGGACTCGACCGAACGCTCCAAGGTCAACCAGCTCTGGGCCAACGGCAAGACCGCACTGCCCGGCGCAGCGTTCCACACCGCTCGCTGACCGACCTCCGGCCCGGAGCCTCCCGGCAGGGGGCGGCTTCCGGGCCGGAGCTCTACTTTGTGCACCCACCGCCCATTTTCCCGCCCCGAGAATGGTCGGTAGGTGCACAAAGTGCGGTTCAGCGGGGGCCGGTGGAGCCGCGGACGACGAGTTCTGGGCGGAACAGGAACTCTGTGTGTGGTGTGGCGTGGCCGCGGACCTCTTCCAGTAAGGACTGGACCGCGGCCAGGCCCATCGCCTGGACGGGTTGGCGGATCGTGGTCATCGGCGGGTCGGTGAACTCCATCATCGGCGCGTCGTCGTACCCGACCACCGAGACATCACCCGGTACCGAGAGGCCCCGTTGGCGGGCGGCGCGGATGACGCCGAGCGCCATCATGTCCGAGCCGCAGACGACCGCGGTGACCTCGGCGTCCAGCAACTGCCGGCCGGCCGCCTCGCCGCCCTCCACGCCGAACATGCTCAAGGCAACCATCGGCTCCAGGTCCTCGTCGGACAGGCCGAGCTGAGCCTTCATCGAGGTCCGGTACCCGGCCAGCTTCCGCTGGACGACGATGAACCGCTCGGGACCGGACGCGAAACCGATCCGGCGGTGCCCGAGCGCGACCAGATGCGTGACCGCCTGCTCCATCGCGGCGTACTCGTCCGACGACACGAACGGCGCCTCGACCGACGGCAGCCAGCCGTTCACGAACACCACCGGCAGCCGCCGCTCGACCAGCGCCTGGTACCGCTCGTGGTCCGCGCCGGTGTCCGCGTGCAGGCCGGAGACGAAGATGATCCCGGAGACGCCGCGCTCGAGCAGCATCTCGACGTACTCCTCCTCGGTCGCGCCGGACGGCGACTGGGTGCACAGCACCGGGGTGTACCCGCGCTGCGACAACGCCGACTCGATCACCTGGGCGAACGCCGGGAAGATCGGGTTGATCAGCTCCGGCATCACCAGCCCGATCAGCCCCGCGGACCGGCGCCGCAACCGCGACGGCCGCTCGAACCCCAGTACGTCGAGGGCGGTCAGGACGGACTGTTTCGTGTCCTCGGCGACCCCCGGCTTCCCGTTCAGCACCCGCGAGACCGTCGCCTCACTGACCCCCGCCTTGGCCGCGATGTCCGCCAGCCGTGCTCTGCTGCTCACGCCCGGCACTGTACCCAGGCACTGCTGACTTTTCAGCAAGATCCTGCAAGAACTTGCAGACTGCGCGTGGGTGTCCACAACGTGAACAGAACGGACACGTCACACGCCGGATACCTTGTCAGGACGAGCGCGCCAGGTGAGGATAGGCGCACTCCCCCGGCTTGGGGGGCCTTTACTCGGATCGTCCGGCACGTTCCTGCCGGTGAAGGGAAAGATCAGTCATGGCTACTGTGTCGTTCAAGGCGGCAACCCGGATCTACCCCGGTGGTGACACCCCCGCCGTCGACAAGCTCAACCTCGAGATCGAGGACGGCGAGTTCATGGTGCTCGTCGGCCCGTCGGGTTGCGGCAAGTCCACCTCGCTCCGGATGCTCGCCGGCCTCGAAGAGGTCAACGAAGGTTCCATCTACATCGGCGACCGCGACGTCACGCACCGTCCGCCGAAGGAGCGGGACATCGCGATGGTGTTCCAGAACTACGCGCTCTACCCGCACATGTCGGTCGCGGACAACATGGGCTTCGCGCTGAAGATGCAGGGTGTCTCCAAGGAGGACCGGGCGAAGCGGGTCGGCGAAGCCGCCAAGCTGCTCGGCCTGGAGGAGTACCTGGACCGCAAGCCGAAGGCTCTGTCCGGTGGTCAGCGTCAGCGTGTCGCGATGGGCCGCGCGATCGTCCGTAACCCGCAGGTCTTCCTGATGGACGAGCCGCTGTCGAACCTCGACGCCAAGCTGCGTGTCCAGACCCGCACCCAGATCGCCGAGCTGCAGCAGCGTCTCGGTGTCACGACCGTCTACGTCACCCACGACCAGGTCGAGGCCATGACGATGGGCGACCGGGTCGCGGTGCTCAAGGACGGTCTGCTCCAGCAGGTCGACACCCCGCTGAACCTGTACGACAACCCGAAGAACAAGTTCGTCGCGGGCTTCATCGGCTCGCCGGCCATGAACCTGCTGACCGCGGACATCGCCGAGGGCGGCGCCAAGGTCGGGGACTACACCATCCCGATCGGCCGCGACCTGCTGGCCAAGGCCGGTAGCGACAAGACCCTGACCGTGGGCGTTCGCCCGGAGGCCTTCAAGGTCGCCGACGAGGGCCTGCCGGTGAAGGTCGCCGTGGTCGAGGAGCTCGGCGCGGACGCGTACCTGTACGGCACCTCGGAGCACAACGGCGAGCACCAGCAGATCGTCGCCCGGATCGACGCCCGGATGACGGTCGAGAAGGGTTCGACCATCCGCCTGGCGGCCGTCCCGGACAAGCTGCACCTGTTCTCGACGTCCACCGAGGAGCGGCTCACCGCCTGATCCTCAGCAGTAGCTGTTACCGGCCCCGGGTGGTTCGTCCACCCGGGGCCGGTGCCTTTGTCAGCTGCTCCGCTCCAACCGGTCCGCCGGGTCCATGTTGGTCTGCTTGAGCAGGTAGTGCGGGCGCTTCTTGGTCTCGTAGTAGATCCGGCCGATGTACTCGCCGATCACGCCGAGCATCACCATCTGCAGTCCGCCGAGGCCGGTGATCGCGGCGATCAGCGTGACGTACCCGGGCATCTCGACCCCGTGCACGATCGCGGCCACGATCACCCAGATCGCGTACCCGGCGGCGACCGCGGTGAGCAGCAGGCCGACGTAGATCGCCATCCGCAGCGGCTTGTTGTTGAACGACAGCAGCCCGTCCAGCCCGTACTCCAGCAACCGCCGGAACGTCCACCGGCTCTTCCGGTCCGGCGGCGGCTTCACGTTGTCGTACTCGAACAGGAGCGACTCGAACCCGATCCAGGCGAACAGCCCCTTCGAGAACCGGTTGTACTCGTTCAGCTCGAGCAGCCCGTCGACCGCGCGCCGGGACAGCAGCCGGAAGTCGCCGACCCCGTCCATCAGCTCGACGTCGGCCCACTTGTTGATCAGCCAGTAGTACGCCCGCGCCGCCAGCGTCCGGGTCGCCGGGTCCCCGGTCCGGTTGCGGCGCGCGATCACCTGATCGAAGCCGCGCTCGTACTCCGCCAGCATCCGGCCGATCAGCTCCGGCGGGTGCTGCAGGTCCGCGTCCATGATCACCACGGCGTCGCCGGTCGCATACCGCAGGCCGGCCAGCATCGCGGCCTCCTTGCCGAAGTTCCGGCTGAACGACAGGTATCGCACCGACTCGTCGGTCGCTGCCAACCCGACCAGGGTCTCGAGCGTCCCATCAGAACTACCGTCGTCGACGTACACGATCTCGTACGGCCGCCCGGTCTCCTCGAGCTCGTGACTGAGCGCCTGATGGAACCGCGAGATCACCTCGACCTCGTTGTAACACGGCACCACCAGACTCAACCGCATCGTCGTCCCCATCCGCCCCGTACGTCGACCATGATGCGATTCTTGTCCAGACCAGAACTACCCGCTAGCTTTGGCGACCGGGTGAGCGGAGCGAAGGGGCGGCCAATGGCTTCCGAGGACAGTGCTGACGGAGGGACTGTCCGGCGACGATCGGCGTTACTGCCGGCCGTCGTCGCAGCTGTCGTGGTGGCGGCGGTGTTCGCCGCCTCCGGAATCATCCGCGGTACCTTTCCCTTCGGTTCGCTGTCCCGCAGTACCAACGATCTTGGCACCCAGTACATCCCCTTCTTCGCCCATCTCTGGGACGTCCTGCACGGCCAGGGCCAGGGCGACCTGCTGTTCAACTGGCAGAGCGCCTTCGGCGTCGGCTTCCTCGCGGACGTCGGGGTCGATCTCGGCAGCCCATTGTCCCTGCTGGTGGGTCTGTTCCCCCGCGACCAGATCGACCTCGCCGTCTACGTCGTCACCACGCTCAAGCTGAGCCTCGCCGCGGCCGCCATGGCCGCCCTACTTCTCAAGATGCGTCCTGGACCCCGTTGGGTTGCAGCGATCCTGGGAGTCTCGTACGGCGTCTGCGGCTGGGCACTCGACGACGGAGCCTACGTGCCGATGTGGCTGGACGGCCTCATCGCCCTGCCGATGTTCTTCCTGGTCGCCGAGTGGTCACTGCGCCGGACCAACCGGGTGCTGAGTGTGCTGGTGGTCGCCGTCTTCTGGCTGTCCAACTTCTACACCGCCTACATGGCAACGATCGCGGGTGGGATCTACCTGCTCGCCCGGCTGCTCAGCAGCGACCTCAGTTGGTCGCTGCGCCTCCGGTCGGTCGTCCGGCACGGCGTCTCGTTCGTGCTCGGCATGGCCTTGGTCGCGCCCATCCTGCTACCGATCATCACCACCAACCGCGCCGCAACGCCGTCCCCGTCCGGGATCTTCCACGCCTCGGCGATGGATCTGTTCCTGTCCCGGCTGCTGCCGCTGTCCGAGGGCGTCGGCCGGACCGCCAGCCTGTACGTCGGAACGATCGCCCTGCTGCTCGCGCTGACGATGCCGTTCAACAAGTTCGTGCCGTGGCTGTCGAAGGTCGTGTGGGTGATCACGATCGGCGCTGTCGGGTGGTCGTTCCGGTGGGCGCCGACGCAGGAGGTCTGGCACGCGTTCGACACCCCCAACGGCAGCCAGTACCGCGAGGCGTTCGTGCTCTGCGGGCTGCTCGTCGCGGTCGCGTGGGTCTCGGTCTCGTGGAAGTTGCCCGGTCCGGTCGCCCTGCTGGGCGGTGCGGTCCTGCTGGCGTTGATCGCCGTACTTTCCGACGGCAGTCCGCTGCTGACCGAGCACTGGATGGAGGTGCTGATCGCGTCCGGGGCGGTGACGCTGGTTGCGTTCGGCACCATCTGGACGTTGCGCCGGTTCCCGCGGACGCGGCGGGTGAAGTGGCCGGTCGTTGCCGCGTTCGCCGTACTGCTGGTGGTTGTGGCGGTGGAGACCACTTGGACCGCGGTGATCACGGACGAGCGACGGTCGAAGGTACTCAGCACTTCGGCGGTGCCGTGGAACGACCTGCAGACCACGCGGTACGACGCGCTGCGGGAGGTCGACGGCTGGCCGGCGTACCGGACCGAGCCGGGGACGTCGGTCACGCCGAACGATCCGATTCTGCTCGGCGGGCAGGGCGCCGGCCTGTACAGCAGCCTGTTGCCGCACTCGGTGAACGAGATGATGACCTCGCTCGGGTTCGGCTGGTCCGGGTACGGCCGCGCGGCGCGCACGCTCGACAACCCGGTGACCGACGCGATCTTCTCGGTCGGCGCCCGGATGCGGCTCGTCGACGGCAACCCGAAGATCACCCGGGCGACCGTTCCGCCGCTGGTCACGGTACGGCGCCGGCTCGACGCGGCGGTCCCGGTCGACACCGACGCCCCGAACGCGTACGCCGCCCAGGAGCGCCTGCTCGGCGCCAAGGTGTACGACGTCCCGGAGTACAAGGGCACGCGGTTCGCGACCGGTGACGTCAAGCTGGTCGCGGCCTGCACGCCGGGAAGTACGGCGTACCTCTACATGCCGCGGGTCGGCGGGCGCGCCCGGCTGGCCGATGGCGAGTGGCACGAACTGAGCTCGACACGGCGCCCGGGGATCAACACCAGCAGCGCGATGATCGAGCTCGGCGCCGTGCCGGCCAGCGGGGTCGCGCTGATCGAGGTCAACTTCGGCGACGCCCCGCAAGGCATTCCGCCGCGGAACGCGATCGGCTGCCTCGACCAGCAGGCGTTGCGCAACGCGGTCAAGAAGCTGCGGGCGACCGGGGCGACGGACGTGGACACGAGCGGTCACTCCCTGCACGCCACGCTGCCCGCGGGCAGCAAGGGCTGGGCGGTGCTCGGCGTACCGAAAATCGACGGCTGGACCTGCCAGGTCGCCGGCGGCAAGCCGCAGACTCCGCGGGACTTCGGCGGCCTGATCGCCGTACCGCTGACGGGTACGGCGGACCGGGTGGACTGCACGTTCGTGCCGCCGGGGCTCCGCCGCGGGCTGGCGGTCGGTGCGGCCGCCGCCGTCGCCACGCTGGGGATCGCATTGATCGGCGCGCTACGACGACGGCGGCACTCCAGGCTCGCCTAGTTGACGTCGCGGCGGTGGAAGACCCAACCGCCGAGGAGTACCAGGACCACGGTGAAGATCGCCAGGTACCAAGCGCCGTGCTCGAACGAAAGCGTTTTCTGTACGTAGTCGCAGAGGTAACTGCCGTCCGCACCGGTCTTGCATTCCGTCACGTAGTACTGCGCGTCGTGCCGGACGAAGGCGTCGAAGTTGAGTTTGATCAACCAGGGCTGGGCTTTCTCCAGGAACGCCGCGAAAACGCCTTCCGCCAGGACCAGGTACGCCATCACGACACCGATCGCGGCGGCAGTGTGCCGGAGCAGGAGTCCGACGATGCAGCCGAGCGCGGCGGCCAGCGCGGTCGTCAGCACGGCCCGACCGCCGATCGCGGTGAGATCGCCCCAGACCTTCCCCGTCGTATTCGAGGAATCACCGAGTCTGGTGACGATCACGAACGTTCCGAGCAGGATGCTCGCCAGCACCACGGCGGCGATCGGCACGAACCCGGTCGCGGCCGCGAGCAGCTTGCTGCCGTACACCCGCAACCGGCGCGGCTCGAACGTCAACCAGTTGCCGATAGCACCTGAACTGAACTCGGCGCCGAAGAAACTGGCCCCGATCAGGAACGCCGCGAAGGCCAGGAAGTACGACGACCCCTGCAGCAGCTCCGGCATGATCTCGGCGAAGATCGTCGGCGGCTTGCCGAAGTCCTCCGGCCGCGGCTCGGGATAGGTACACATCTCCTCGAGCTTCGGCTTCGGGTCGGGCTGCTTCGCCCAGTCCGCCTCGCACAGCTTCAGGTTCTCGGCCGCGTGATCAACCCAGTCCTTGTGCGCCATCTCGTACTGCTGCTGCGCCTGCAACTGCTCGGTGGCGGACAACGGCCGCGCCTCGAAGTACGTGGCGACCAGCAGCAGGATCGTGATCAGGAACAGGCCGAGGAGACCGACCGCCGTCAAACGACGCGCGATCAACCGACGGAGCTCGACCTTCGTCAGGCGGATCATCACAGCCCCTCGCCTTCGGTGAGCTCGAGGAACACCGACTCGAGGTCGGCGCGGACCGGGACCAGCTCGGACACGTACAGCTCCTGATGGGCGAGGCGGCGCGTCACGTCGGCGGGATCCGGCGCGCCCTCGACGAGCAGGTAGTTGCCGTCGGTACGCACCGTCATCCCGGCGGCGGTCAGGATCCGGGTCGCGGCCTCATGGTTGTCGACAGCAACCTTCACCGTTGGCGCCGTACCACCGCCGATCACCTCGGCGACCGTGCCGGATGCGAGCAACCGGCCGTGGCCGATGATCGACACGGTATCGGCGACCTGCTCCACCTCGGCCAGGATGTGGCTGCTGACCAGAACCGTCTTACCCTGCTCGCCGAGCCCGCGCATGGTCTCGCGGATCTCCCGGATACCGGCCGGGTCGAGACCGTTGGTCGGCTCGTCGAAAATCAGCAGGTCAGGCTCCTTGAGCAACGTGGCCGCGATCGCCAACCGCTGCTTCATCCCCAACGAGTACGACCGGAACCGGTCGTTGCCGCGCTCACCGAGCGACGTCTGCTCCAGCACCTCACCGACCCTGGCGCGTGGTGCGCCGATCGCCTCCGCGAGCAGTTCGAGGTTCTTCCGCCCGGTGAACGCCGGAAAGAACTTCGGCGACTCGACAATCGCCCCGATCCGCCCCACCACCTCCGGCAACTTCGCCGGCACCGGCTGATCGAACACCGTCATCGTCCCCGCATCAGCACGCACCAACCCGAGCAACATCCGGATCGACGTCGTCTTCCCCGACCCGTTAGGCCCAAGAAACCCATGCACCCCACCAGCCGGAACCTCCAGATCCAGCCCCTGCACAGCCACCACCTTGCGCCCCCGCAACGTCCGATACGTCTTGCGCAACCCCCGCGTACTGACGGCCAGCTCGGACATCCACACCCCTCTCGTCCCACTCGTCTCTCAGCAGACGCACAGCGTGACAGGTTTGTTCAGCGATCGCATTCCTCCGCGGTCTGACCGCAAGTACGGCCGTGGGTGGATGCGGTGAGGGGTGGATGTGGTCAGCCCCACGCGGGCTGCGCGGACGCTTGCTTCGTCGCTGCGCTCCTCACCGCGTCCGCTCCGCGCGCTCCCACCCACCCTCCGGCTGGCGCCGGCATGCTTCCGGCTGGCGCCGGGCCGCGAGCTAGCGCTCGCAGTGACTGCTTGGTGGACGTACTACATGGAGCTAGCGTGGTGAGTGGTGCATGTGAGTGAGGCGATCCCGCCGCCAGCCGAGCGTCAGACAGCCCGGAGCGCGTCCTCTAGGCCAACCACAGTCCCTTCGCCGCGGAACCGTCGCCGCAGCTCTTGGTCCAACTCGCTCGCGATCATCCGCAACTGGTTGCCCTACCTCCACGCTCGGGTCGTATCTCCCATCGCCTTCCGGCGTTATCTACGACCAGGAGCCACTCGACCGGGCACGTGAGCGGGGGCGTGCGGGCGCTGTCACCACGGTGAGCTCCGTGTAGTGCGGCCACCAAGCAGTCGCTGCGAGCGCCAGCTCGCTATTCCGGCGCCAGCCGGGGAGATGCCGGCGCCAGCCGGAGGGTGGGTGGGTGGGAGCTCGCGGAGTGGGCCGCGGGGCTGACCACATCCCCTCCCCCAGCATTCTACAGATACCCCCGGTTGGTATGTGCTCGGGACTTGCGTTCTATACCCGGAGGGGGTAACTTCTTGGGCGTGGAGATACCCCGGAGGGGTAGCTGAGGGCGAGAGGATCGCGAGATGGCCAGCGACGAGGGACATGTGCACGGATATACCGCCGAGAAGAGCAGTCATCTGAAGCGGTTGCGGCGGATCGAGGGGCAGGTTCGGGGGCTGCAGCGGATGGTCGAGGAGGACAAGTACTGCATCGACATCCTGACTCAGGTGTCCGCGGCCACGAAGGCGTTGCAGTCGTTCTCGCTGGAACTGCTCGACGAGCACCTGTCGCATTGCGTGGTCGAGGCCGCGCAGAAGGGCGGTCCGGAGGCCGACGAGAAGGTTCGGGAAGCCTCGGACGCGATCGCCCGCCTGGTCCGCAGCTGACGATCTCCCATCACACCCCGTTTCGAGCAAGGAGCTTTGATATGAGCACGACTACGACGTACTCCGTTTCCGGTATGACCTGTGGGCACTGCACTTCGGCTGTTACCGAGGAGCTGAGCAAGCTTGTCGGTGTGCAGGGCGTGAAGATCGACCTCGTTGCGGGTGGCACCTCCGCGGTGCATGTGACGAGTGAGTCCGCTCTCGACGAGGACGCCGTACGCGACGCCGTCGACGAGGCGGGTTACGAACTGGCCGCGTCATGAGCCGGGCCGTCGCGCTCCGGCTCGGCGCGTTCGCCGGTGCGGTGGTGCTGGCCTTCGGGGCGGCGTACGGCATCGGCTCCGCGGTCGATCCGATCGCGGCGGCCGAGGACACCTCCGGGGCACCGGCCCACGGAGAGGAGATGGGTGGCATGGAGCAGCCTGCAGGCACCTCGGAACACGGCGGACACGAGTCGGCCGGGCAGCTGCCCGGACTGGCCGTGTCGGATGCCGGCTACACCTTCGCGCCGGCGAAGACGTTCTTCACCAGCGGCGCGAAGACCGAGCTGCGCTTCACGATCCAAGGACCGGACGGCAAGCCGGTCACGAAGTACACGAAGACCCACGAGAAGGACCTGCACCTGATCGTGGTCCGGCGGGACCTGTCCGGCTTCCATCACGTGCACCCGACGCTGGCGGCGGACGGGACGTGGAGCATCCCGTTCACGTTCACCGCCGGCGGGACCTGGCGGCTGTACGCCGACTTCCAGCCGGCCGGCCACGACAGCACGATCACCCTCGGCACGGACGTGAACGTCACCGGGCTGTACGTCCCGGTCCCGGTCGCCGAACCGGCGAGCGTCTACAGCTTCGACGGGTACGACGTGACGCTGCAGGGCACCCCGGTCGCCGGCAAGGAGGCCGAGCTGACGTTCACGATCAGCCGGGGCGGCAAGCCCGTCAAGGACCTGCAGCCGTACCTGGGCGCCTTCGGGCACCTGGTCTCGCTGCGCAGCGGGGACCTCGCCTACCTGCACACCCATCCGGCGCAGGAAGCGACGGCGGGGATGAAGGGCGGACCGGGGATCACGTTCGCCACCACCTTCCCGACCGCCAGTACGTACAGCCTGTTCCTGGACTTCCAGCACGCGGGCAAGGTCCACACCGCCGAGTTCACCGTCAAGGTGAGCTCCACCGGGACCGCGATCGTCCCGCCGACCGCCCTACCGACCGCAACTGCCGCGCCCCAGACCCCTGGGCACGCCGAAACGCCCCACGGCCACTGAGAGGAGGCACTTCATCATGACCAGCACCGAGCCCGGTCAGTCCGTCGAACTCATCATCGGTGGTATGACGTGCGCCTCGTGCGCCGCCCGGGTGGAGAAGAAGCTGAACCGGATGGACGGTGTCACCGCGACCGTCAACTACGCCACCGAGAAGGCGAAGGTGACGTACGCGGACGGCATCTCCACCGACGACCTGGTCGCGACCGTCGAGAAGACCGGCTACACCGCCTCGCTCCCGACGCCCGCCGTCGAGACCGAGGACGATGCACCGGACGAGCTGAAACCCCTGCGGGAGCGGCTGATCGCGAGCATCGTGCTCGCGGTGCCGGTGATCGCGTTCGGGATGATCCCGGCGCTGCAGTTCGAGTCGTGGCAGTGGGCGTCGCTGACGCTGGCGTTCCCGGTGGTGACGTGGGCGGCCTGGCCGTTCCATAAGGCCGCCTGGACCAACCTGCGGCACGGCGCCGCCACGATGGACACGCTGATCTCGCTGGGCGTGGTGAGCGCGTTCTTCTGGTCGCTGTACGCACTGTTCTTCGGTTCCGCGGGTGAGCCCGGCATGAAGATGCCGTTCACCCTGATCCCGTCCCGCGGCAGTGGTGCGGAGGAGATCTACCTCGAGGTCGCGGCCGGCGTCACCACGTTCATCCTGGCCGGCCGGTACTTCGAGGCGCGGGCGAAGCGCCGCTCGGGGGCCGCGTTGCGGGCCCTGCTCGAACTCGGCGCGAAGGACGTCGCCGTACTGCGGAACGGAACGGAAACCCGCATTCCGGCCGACCAGCTCGTCGTGGGTGACGAGTTCGTCGTCCGGCCGGGCGAGAAGATCGCGACCGACGGCGTGGTCGTCACGGGCAGCAGCGCGGTCGACGCGTCGATGCTGACCGGCGAGTCCGTGCCGGTCGAGGTGGCTCCTGGTGACGCGGTCGTTGGCGCGACCGTCAATGCCGGCGGCCGGCTGGTGGTGCGGGCGACGCGGGTCGGTGCGGACACGCAGCTGGCGCAGATGGCGCGGCTCGTCGAGGACGCCCAGAACGGGAAGGCCGCCGTACAACGCCTGGCCGACAAGGTGTCCGGGATCTTCGTGCCGATCGTGATCGGGCTGGCGCTGGCGACGCTCGGTTTCTGGCTGGGCAACGGTTCGCCGCTCGAGGTCGCGTTCACGGCCGCGGTCGCCGTACTGATCATCGCCTGCCCCTGTGCGTTGGGTCTGGCCACGCCGACCGCGTTGATGGTCGGGACCGGTCGCGGCGCGCAGTTGGGCATCCTGATCAAGGGGCCGGAGGTGCTCGAGTCCACGCGGCGGGTCGACACCGTCGTACTCGACAAGACAGGCACCGTCACCACGGGCCGGATGGAGTTGGTCGACGTACTGCTCGCTCCTGATCAGGACCGGGCCGAGGTACTGCGGTTGGCCGGGGCGCTCGAGCACTCGAGCGAGCACCCGATCGCGCAGGCCGTCGCCCGGGCCGCGGCTGCCGAAGGACAGCTGCCGGAGGTCGAGGACTTCGGGAACGTCGAGGGCCTCGGCGTGCAGGGGATCGTCGACGGGCACGCCGTACTCGTCGGACGGACGCGGCTGCTGGAGGAGTGGAGCCAGTACCTGCCTTCGGAACTGGCACACGCGAAGGAACATGCCGAGGCCGAGGGCAGTACGGCGGTTGCGGTCGGCTGGGACGGGCAGGCACGAGCTGTGCTGGTCGTCGCGGACACCGTGAAGCCCACGTCCGTGGAGGCGATCGCTCAACTCAAGTCGTTGGGTCTGCGGCCGGTGCTGCTGACTGGCGACAACGAAGCGGTGGCGACGAAGGTGGCCGGTGAGGTCGGTATCGACGAGGTGATCGCCGAGGTCCTGCCGGCCGGCAAGGTCGACGCGGTGAAGAAGCTGCAGGACGAGGGTCGTGTGGTCGCGATGGTCGGCGACGGCGTCAACGACGCGGCAGCTCTCGCTCAGGCCGACCTCGGGCTGAGCATGGGCACCGGCACCGACGTGGCGATCGAGGCGAGTGACCTGACGCTGGTGCGTGGTGATCTGCGCGCGGCCGCGGACGCCATCCGGCTCTCCCGGAGCACGCTCCGTACGATCAAGGGCAACCTGTTCTGGGCCTTCGCGTACAACGTGGCCGCCCTCCCGCTGGCCGCCGCAGGCCTACTGAACCCGATGCTCGCCGGAGCCGCGATGGCCTTCAGCTCGGTGTTCGTGGTGTCGAACAGCCTGCGACTGCGACGGTTCCGCCCGCTGAGCTGATCCAAAGAACGAGAGTTGACTTCTCAGCGACGGGGCTGACAGGCGGCTGCCAGCAGCTCACCCACGAGGTCGAAATCGTCTGTGGCGAAAGAGTTTCCAGCCACGGCCGCCAATCGGTCCAGCGACCAAGGGCGTTTCCGCTGGAACCAGAGATCGACATGCTGGAGGGCATCGGCTGCGAGTTGAGGGCCGGCGCCCTCCAGTTGATTCAGCACAGCACGCCGACAGACAGGATCCAGAGTCAGCCGGCAGATGTCCCACAGGTCGGTTCCGGCCTTGGCGCTGCCACGATTCATGATGGATTGCAGCTTCATCGTCACCAACGGGCCTGGTTCGGCGATTGTGGTTGCTACGCGCACCAGTTCCCGGCGCTCCGAGCCCAACACCGAGATGGTCACGTCCGTCGCCGAGTCCGCTGCCCAGGCATGCGAGCCAACGTGCAAGCGATCACCGGCATCGTCGCTGGGCCTGTCCAGCTCGTACTGATTCACCTCCAGCACATCGACACGGACCTCACCGAATCGCGTCGGCAAGGTGACAGCAGCCGGCTCGGCAGGACTGGTCTCCTCGCTCTTGCGGAGAATCTCCAATTGGCCGGCCTGGCCCTCTGCTCGTCGATCCACAATGTCGAGGTCCAGCGTTGCTCGATGTGCACTGCTGAGTCGTGCCAAGACGGCAAGGCCGCCGACAACGATCGGCCTGCTGCCAGTCAGTTTCCCCACGGCGGTCACAGCATCCACGACCGCAGCCATCGTTTCGCCGACCAGTACGACACTGTTACCAGACACGGGGCCAGTCCCTCGGGGTCCAGTCGCCGAGGATCTCCTGTCCCCGACCGACGTCCTGGGCCAAGTCCAGAGCCACGAACAGCGGATGCGTTGTCGGCCACTCGAAATAGTTGTCCGGCGGTTCGGTGCGAGACGTGCACGCCGCGGGCACCGGCGCAACCGCAACCGTGCAGCGCGCCAGATCGGCCGAGGGCGCCGTTCCCAGCAGCCTTCGCGCCCGATGGACGGTCGTTGCGTCCGGGACATAGAAGTCGAGTGGCTGGTCCGCCCGGACAGCAACCGGGGCGCCCAGAGCAGAAGCCGCCGCGGTGCCGCGCAGCGCCCAGCCCGGGCCGTCGCCGACCTGGTCGAGTCCCAATCCGAGAGGTGCCACCAGTGGACCTTGGCCAGGAGACGGCGGCTCGAGGAGATACTCGATATCGGCAGACCAGCGGTCCGCCAAAGCCCAGAACAAGCGCTGCCCAGAAACGGCGTCCCCCTCGATGTATCGACTTTCCCGAAAGGCGCTCAACACCTCCGACACGGTGCTCACCGACCTGTTCAGTTCGCGCGACAGCGTCCGGACGGCCGGCTTCCGCTCTGGATCCATGAGCAAGGCGGCGGCCAGTTCGCGTCCCGCCTTTCCGTTCAATGGATCACGTCTGCCGGCACGCCGTTCTCGAGGATCAACGTCTGCCTCGATGATCAGACCAGGAGCATGCAGACTAAGTCGCCCCCGGAGGTCCAGATATCCGACGTTCGCCCGCGCCAACTCCGTCCGCGCCGTCCGCGTCACCTGATCCGCCACTACAAAGACGATCGAGGACGTTCCCGTCTGCATGCTCTGCTTGAGCAACCTCTGACCGTCGACCACGAAACGGTGGGCGACCTGGTCATTGACGAAGGCAGCCCGCTTGATCTGCAGGCTGACAGCGGCTCCGTCCGGCTCAATGACCAGATCCACGCCCCGATCAGGTTCGCCGTGCACCATCTCGGGCGGCATGACGTCGACGTCGACATGCGCGAAGGCGTCTCGAACGACCATCTCGAGTTCGTCCATGAATCGAGATTAACCGAGTGTTCGGTGTTCGGCAAACGGCGAACACCGAACACTCTCACCTAACCCAAGCGGTCGCGTCGCTCGGGAGCCGGTCGCCGTCGAGTGGAGTGCTGGCGATCAGTAGTTCCTCGTGTGGCGGCAGGTCTACCGGGGCGGCCCTCAGGTTGGTGATGCAGGTTAGCGTTTCACGGCGGAACGTGAGTACGTCGGCGGGCGCGGCCAGCCACGTCAGCGTTCCGTCGCCGAGCAGACGGCGGCGGAGCTTCAGGCCGGTGCGGTACAAGGACAGCATTGAGTTCTGGTCGTCGTACTGGGACTCGACGGTGAGGTTCTTCCAGTCGCGGGGTTGTGGGAGCCACGGCGTACCGGTGCCGAAGCCGAACGGGGGCTCCTTGCCCGACCACGGTAGGGGCACGCGGCAACCATCTCGTCCGCGGTCGGCGCCCTTCGAGCGGGTGAAGATCGGGTCCTGGAGGAGTTCGTCGGGCAGATCCTCCACCTCGGGCAGGCCGAGTTCTTCGCCCTGGTACACGTAGAGGCCGCCGGGAAGGGCCATGGCGAGCAGGGCCGCGGCGCGGGCGCGGCGTTCGCCCAGGACCAGGTCGGTCTGCATGCCGTGCTTGCGGTCCTGGTGCGAGAAGGACGTGTCCGGTCGGCCGTACTTCGTGACCGGGCGGGTCACGTCGTGGTTCGACAGTACCCAGGTCGGCGGTGCGCCGATCGGGACGTGGGTGGCGAGCGTGAGGTCGATCGACGCCTTCAGTTCCGCGGCTTCCCACGGGCGGGACAGGAAGTCGAAGTTGAACGCGGTCTGCATCTCGTCCGGCCTCAGGTACAGCGCGAACCGCTCCTGGTCCGGCATCCACATCTCACCGACGAAGAACCGGTCGGCGTACGCGTCGGAGATCCGCCGCCACCCGCGGTACACCTCGTGCACCTCGTCGTGATCGGTGTACGACTCCTCGACGCTGTCCAGGTCCTTGAACAGTACGGCGGCGCTGTCGATCCGGATGCCGTCGACGCCGCGATCCAGCCAGAACCGGAGGATGTCGTGGAACTCCTCGACGACCTCCGGATTACGCCAGTTGAAGTCGGGCTGCTCGGGGGCGAACAGGTGCAGGTACCACTCGCCGTCCTCGACCTGGGACCAGGCGGGGCCGTTGAAGATCGACTGCCACTCGTTGGGCGGTGCGTCACCGCGGCCCGGGCGGAACAGGAACCGTTCCCGCTCGGGTGATCCCGGGCCTGCCCGCAGCGCCTGGACGAACCAGTCCTGTTGGTCGGACCCATGATTCGGCACGATGTCGATGATCGTGCGGATGTTCAGGGCGTGCGCCTCCGCGATGTACGCCTCCGCCTCCGCGAGGGTGCCGAACGCCGGGTCGATCGCGCGGTAGTCGGCGACGTCGTACCCGCCGTCGGCCATCGGCGACGGGTACCACGGGTTCAGCCAGATCGCGTCGATGCCGAGCTCCGCCAGGTACGGCAGCTTCGCGCGCAGCCCGGCCAGGTCACCGATGCCGTCGTCGTTGCCGTCCGCGAAGCTCCGCAGATACACCTGGTAGATCGCGGCTCCGCGCCACCATTCGTCAGCCATCGAATCTCCTTACCCTTTCAGGCTTCCGGCCGTGAGGCCCGCCATGATGCTGCGCTGGAACACGAAGAACACGAGAATGGTCGGCAGGCTGGCGATCACCAGCGAGG
Organism: Kribbella speibonae; assembly: GCF_004331375.1. Classification (NCBI taxonomy): domain Bacteria; kingdom Bacillati; phylum Actinomycetota; class Actinomycetes; order Propionibacteriales; family Kribbellaceae; genus Kribbella; species Kribbella speibonae. The sequence continues at coordinate 62,621 of NZ_SJKC01000009.1, forward strand.
CGATCAGGACGTTCTGCGGCATCTGCGCGGACAGCGACGCGATGCCGACGCTGATCGACATCTTGTCCGTCTCCGGCAATACCAGCAGCGGCCAGACGAAGTCCTTCCAGACCGTGACCACGGACAGGATCGACACCACGCCGATGATCGGCCGCGACACCGGCAGCACGATCGACCAGAGGATCCGGACCGGCGAGGCGCCGTCGATCTCCGCGGCTTCGAGCAGCTCGCGCGGGATCGAGTCGAAGAACCGCTTCAGCAGGAACACGAAGAAACCGTTCGCTGCCGCCGGCAACCAGATCGCCCACGGGGTGTTCAGCAGGTCCAGGTGCAGGATCGGCAGGTCCTTCGCCACCAGGTACGTCGGCAGCAGCAGGACCATCGGCGGGATCATCAACGTCGCCAGCATCGCCCCGAGGACGAGCTTCCCGAGAACGGGCCGCAGCTTCGACAGCGCGTACGCCGCCGACACGTCGACCGCCAGCGTGAACAGCCAGGCGCCACCGGCGTACAGCGCGGTGTTCTTGAGGAACACGCCCAGCTGGAGCTGGTCCCAGGCCTCCTTGTAGACGCGGAAGTCGGCCGACTTCGGGAAGAAGCTCGGCGGGATCTGCGCCAGCTCGTCGGGCGACTTCAGTGCGCCGCTCACCATCCAGTAGAACGGGAACACGAACGCGCCGGTGAAGCCGACGACCGTCAGCGTCAGGATCGTCCAGTAGAGGATCCGGCCGTGCCGCGTGCGGAGCGCGAGGGGTGACACCAGGGTTCTCATCGCTCGGCCTCCTCGCGGGACACGCGCAGGTAGATCGTGGAGAAGACCAGCAGGACGATCATCAGCATCAGACCGAGTGCGGAGCCGCCGCCGAAGTCACCGAAGTTGAACGCGTACTGGTACATCAGGTACGCGACGGTGACGGTCGCGTTCTCCGGGCCGCCGCCGGTCAGCAGGTACGGCTCGATGAAGACCTGCATGGTGGCGACGACCTGCAGCAGCAGCATCACCAGCAGGATCAGCTTGGTCTGCGGGATCGTCACGTGCCGGACCCGCTTGAACAGGCCGGCTCCGTCGAGCTCCGCCGATTCGTACAGTTCGCCGGGGATGCTCTGCAGCGCGGCGAGGTAGATCAGGGTGCCGGTGCCGAGATTCATCCAGGTCGACACGATCACCAGGCTGACAAGCGCCGTACTCGTGGAGTCCAGCCAGCTCAGCGGCGGCAGATGGACGGCGTCGAGTGCCTGGTTGAAGAGGCCTGCTCCGGGGTCGTAGAACCATTTGAACAGCAGTACGGCGACTGCGGGCGGGAGCATCACGGGCAGGTAGACGACGAAGCGCAGGTACGCCTTCGCGTGCTTGAGTTCGTTGAGCACCACAGCCAGGACGAACGGTACGGCGTACCCGATCACGAGGGCGAGGCCGCTGAACGCGGCGGTGTTCAGCCACGCGGAGCGGAACGCCGGGTCCGCGATCACCGTGCGGAAGTTGTCGAAGCCGACCCACTCCCCCGGGTCGACGAAGTTGTTCTGCTGGAAGCTCAGCACGATCTCCCGGACCATCGGATACCAGGAGAAGAAGGCGAAACAGATCAGGGCGGCACACAAGAACCCGTACGCGGTGAGATTACGTCCAACCGCCCTCCGCAGGGCACCCGTGGTGTGGTGAAGAGGGAGCTCGTCGCCTCCAGGTGGTCGTCGGGAGCCCATCGCACCACCCGCCGTCCCCGCGGAACGGGGACGGCGGGTGCTCGTTGTGCTGACCATCAGGTGTTCTTCGCGAGGATCTTGTTGGCCTTCGACTCGGCGTCCGAGAGGAGCTTGTCGATGTCGGCGTCCTTGCGGGTCAGGACCGCGGACATCGCCACGTCGAGGACGGCGTACAGCTCCTGTGCCTTCGGGGGTTCGAGTTTGTTGGTGATGTCGCCCTGCGCGGCGACGTACGGCGTGAAGTTGTCGATCGGGACCGTCGCATACTGCTTGCGCAACGCGTTGATCTCATTGCCCGGGGCACTGTTCCCGTAGAGGTCCGGGATCGGCAGACCCACCGGCCGGCCCTGCTCCTTCGACCGCGCGTAGTTGAACTGCCCCTGGCCGGGCGTCAGCTCGTGGAACTCGAGCCACAGCAGACCGGCCTTGATCTTCTCCGGCGACGCCTTCGGGTTGAACATGTACCCGTCGCCGCCGCTCAGCGACGAGTTCCCGGTCGACTCCGGTACGGCGGTGACGCCGTAGTCCTCGAACTTGCCCTTGAAGTCATTGTTCACCGACTGCACGACGTCCGGCGCACCGATCATCATGCCGAGCTTGCCCCCGCCCATCATGCGCATCAGGTCCTCCCACTGCAGCAACTGCTTGCTGCCCATGGAGTTGTCGTCCCAGCGCATCTTCTTCAGGTTCTCCAGGACCGCCTTGCCCTCGTCGCTCTTGAAGGCGGCGGTCTTCCCGTCGTCGCTGACCATCGACCCGCCGCGGGCGTACAGCTCCGCGGCGAAGTGCCAGCCGCCGGTGTTGCCGGCCGAGTACTCACCGAAGCCGACGTACCCCGGGCCGAGCGCGGCGATCTTCTTCGCGGCCGCACGGACCTCTTCCCAGGTCTTCGGCGGGTTGGCCGGGTCGAGACCGGCCTGGCTGAACAGCTTCCGGTTGTAGACCAGGCCCATGTTGTAGTTGTTCCGCGGCAGGCCGTACGTCTTGTCGCCGTCCTTGAAGACGCTCATCACGTCCTTGCGCAGGTCGTTCAGCGGCTTCACGCTGCCGACGTACTGGCTGATGTCCGCGGCCTGCTTCTTCTCGATGATCTTCCGGACGTCGGTGTAGTAGACGTAGAAGACGTCCTCCTGCGTCCCGCCGGCCAGCTTCGCCTGGAAGGTGTCCGGGTTGATGCAGGGGAACGCGTCCTTCCCCTCGACCGTGATGTTCGGGTGCGCCTTCTGGAACGCCGCGACATCGGCCTCCCAGGCCTCGCGTTCCTTCGGGTTGCTCTTCGGCGGCTCGCAGCCGACGGTGATCGTGACCGGACCATCCGCTGCCGGTTTCTTGTCGTCCGATCCGCAGGACGCGGCCACCAGCCCGAGCCCCATCACCAGCAGCAGGCTGAGCCCGCGGCGCGTTGTGGTCATCTCCACCCTCTCCCTTGACTCGTGCCGACACCGTAGGGAACTGGACGCGCGAACGCAATACTTCGATCTCAGCTTGCAAAAACGTGACTTCACATGGGAGATTGCCAGCCGCAGGGCAAACGACAGCAGCCGCCGACCCCGGTGGGTCAGCGGCTGCCTCGTGGCCGGGTCTAGATGCGGGCTCGCGCGGTGGAGGCGCGGACGACGAGCTCGGGCTCGAAGAGGAGTTCGTCGGCGGGGACGGCGGCGCGTTCGATCAGCGCGACCAGCATGTCGACGGCGGCGCGGCCCATCGCGTCGATCGGCTGCCGGACGGTGGTCAGCGGCGGGTCGGTGCAGTTCATCATCGCGGAGTCGTCGTACCCGATCACCGAGACCTCGTCGGGGACGCTCAGGCCGGCCCGGCGAACGGCGCGGATGGCGCCGAGGGCCAGGATGTCGCTGGCGCAGACGATGCCGGTGACACCGGAGTTCACCAGTTTGGTCGCGGCCGCGTGCCCGCCCTCGAGCGAGAACATCGTGTGCTCGACCAGCTTCGGATCCGCTTCCTCCGCGGCCAGGAACGCCTCCAGTTTCCGCCGCGACGGGATGTGGTCGCGCGGGCCGAGAACCATCCCGATCCGCCGGTGGCCAAGGGCGCGCAGGTGCCCGATGGCCATCTCCGCGGCCACGTAGTCGTCCGACGAGACCTGCGGGAAGCCGAGGTGGTCGACGGCCGCGTTGACCAGGACGGTCGGCAGCTTGCGCTCCTGGATCAGCTCGTAGTGCTGATGCGGCGCGTCCGCCTGCGCGTAGAACCCGCCGGCGAACACGACCCCCGACACCTGCTGCTGCAGGAGCAGGTCCACGTAGTCGGCCTCGGACACACCGCCGACCGTCCGGGTGCAGAGCAACGACGTGAAACCTTGCTGCGCGAGGGCTCCGCCGACGACCTCGGCGAACGCCGGGAAGATCGGGTTCTGCAACTCGGGCAGGACCAGCCCGACCAGCCGGGCCCGGTCACCTCGGAGCTGCGTGGGCCGCTCGTACCCGAGCACGTCGAGCGCGGTCAGGACGGCTTCCCGGGTCGCTTCGGACACACCGGGCTTCCCGTTCAGGACCCGGCTCACGGTGGCTTCACTGACGCCGACCTTCTTGGCCACCTCTGCAAGTCGTCGTGTCATGACGCAAACTCTACGCCTATTCACGCAAGAATTTGCAAGCACTTGCGTACCTCGCTGAACGCTCAGGATTCCTGACACACTGGGAGCCGTGCCTCGATTCGTCGCCACCCGCCCGGACACCGGTCTGCTGTCGCTCCCGTGGGACGTCCCGCTGGAGGACTGGCCCGAGGACCAACTGGTCGCGCTGCCGCGCGGTATCTCGCGCCACGTGGTCCGCTTCGTCCGGGTCAACGGCAGTGTGTACGCGATCAAGGAGGTCCTCGAGCACCTGGCGATGCACGAGTACCGCCTGCTCCGCGACCTCGAACGGCTGGAGGCGCCGTCCGTCGAGCCCGTCGGCGTGATCACCGACCGGGTCGACCGCGACGGTGAGCCGATCGACTCGATCCTGATCACCCGGCACCTGCAGTTCTCGCTGCCGTACCGCGCGCTGTTCTCCAGCACCCTGCGCCCCGACACCGTGAACCGGCTGATCGACGCCCTGGTCGCGCTGATCGTGCGGCTGCACCTGCTCGGCTTTTTCTGGGGCGACTGCTCGCTGTCCAACACCCTGTTCCGTCGCGACGCCGGCGCGTTCGCGGCGTACCTGGTGGACGCCGAGACCGGTGAGCTGCACCAGGACATCTCCGACGGGCAGCGCGCGCACGACCTCTACACCGCGGAGATCAACCTGTTCGGCGAGCTCCTCGACCTGCAGGAAGGCGGTCTGCTCGACGAGTCGATCGACCCGCAGGAGACGGTCGAGTCGATCCAGAAGCGGTACGAGGCGCTGTGGGCCGAGCTCACCGCGCCCGAGGAGTTCGCGAACGACGAGATGCACCGGCTGGACTCGCGGATCCGGCGGCTGAACGAACTCGGCTTCGACGTCGCCGAGATCGACATCATCACCGACTGGGACGGCAGCCAGGTCCGCATCCAGCCGAAGGTCGTGGACGCCGGCCACCACTCGCGGCGGCTGCTCCGGCTCACCGGCCTGGACGTGGAAGAGAACCAGGCCCGCCGGCTGCTGAACGACCTGGACTCGTACGCCGCCTCGACCGACCAGCAGAACGAGGACGAGGAGATCGTCGCCCACCAGTGGCTGACCGAGGTCTTCGAGCCGGTCGTCCGGTCCGTCCCGCGCGACCTGCGCAGGAAGCTCGAGCCCGCCGAGGTGTTCCACGAGGTACTCGAGCACCGCTGGTTCCTGTCCGAACAGGCCGGCCACGAGGTCGACACGATGGAGGCGGCCCGCTCGTACGTGAACGACGTACTCTCCGCGAAGCCGGACGAGAAACTGGCACTCCCGACACCGACGCTTCCCGAACCTGACTAGGCCCTGCAACGTTCCGGGCTCCACCGGCGTGAGTTGGGTGGGAGGTGGCGGATGGAGACGCCGGAGTTCGACGAGTGGGTGGGGCAGCGGGGGGCCGCGCTGTTGCGGTTCGCCTACCTGCTCACCCGCGACCACACGCGCGCCGAGGAGGCCGTGCAGGACGCGCTGATCGCCGCGTACTCACGGTGGACCCGGATCTGCCGTGGCCAGGATCCGGAGGCATACATCCGGCGCTCGATCGTGAACGCCGACATCTCCCGCTGGCGCCGGTTCCTTCGGCGCGAGACACCGACGGCCGAGCCGGTGCAGACATCGTCCCGTCCGGATCACGCCGACGCGCAGGCCGAGCACGACGCCGTCTGGGCGCTGTGCGCGACCTTGCCGACCAAGCAGCGCGCGGCCGTCGTGCTGCGGTACTACGAGGACCTCCCGGATGCCGAGATCGCGGAGATCCTCGGCTGCTCACCGGCCACGGTCCGCTCGCAGATCCATCGTGCGCTGGCATCGCTGCGCACCACCATCGGAACCGAGGAGGTCAAGGGCTGATGGACGCATCCGAGAAGCTGATCGCGGACACTCTGTCGAGGCACGCGGCCGACGCACCTGCCGACGACCACCTCCTGTCCGTGGTCCACGCGCGCCTGCGTCGTCGCCGTACCGGTCGCTCGATCGGTGCTGTCGTGGTCGCCGCGGCGGTCGTCGCCACGGCCGTCACCGCGTCGCAGAACCTCAGCACCGAACTGCACACCGACCCGCCGGCTGCTCTGGACCCGGCTCCGGGGTGGCATTGGGAGTCCTTCAAAACGGTCCAGGTACAGGTGCCTTCGAGCTGGACCCAGTACGTGTCCGGCTCGGCGCCGTGTCCCTCCTCTCTCGGCAGCCCGGTGATCGGGCGGTTCAACGACTGGCTCGGCGGCCGGCGGCTGCCGTGTGCGGCGGCGGTGCTACCGCTGTCGGAGCGGCAGGACTACCTGTGGTTCAACGACGTCCAGGCCCCGGGGATCAAGCGGTACGACGGTGGCTGGACGGAGGAGACGCGCCTGGTCGGAGGCGTGAAGCTGAGCGTCCTCACCCGAGACGACGCGCTCCGCGAACGCATCCTCGACTCGGCCCGCCCGATCACCGGCACCGACTTCTACGGCTGCACCCCACGCGACCCAGGCGACCAACCCGGCAAACTAGGCGAAGACGCGGTGACTTCGGTCAACGTGTGCGAGTACTACAAGCACTCCCTGGTTGCCGGTTCGGCCATGACAGCGGACCAGGTCACCACGTTCACGAGCCAACTGCGCAGGGTAGGTCCCGGATTGCAGATCCCGGCAACCTCTTGCGTGAACCCGGCGGCTCTCCGCACCTTCGTCATCACCGTGCACACCCGCACCACGTCCTGGCCACTCCGCCTCTTCGTCTGCGGCACGAGCTCGGCGTACGACCTGTTCCGTCAGGGCCCACACCGCCAGGCCCAGCCCAGCGACCTCGCCATCCCACCATCAGGCGTCACACCGTCACCGCGCTGAGTAGACCCGGACGTAGTCGACGTCGAACGAGTTGGGGAACCGGGTCGTGGCGTCCGGTGGGCCGCCGCGGTCGGCGTTGGCCCAGGTGCCGCTGTTGAGGACGACGTACATCGGCTTGTCGGGGACCTGGGCGCCGGTGATGCTCGAGGTGGGTTTGCCGTCGACGGTGAAGGTGATGCGGCCGGGCGACCACAGCACGCCGTACGTGTGCCAGCCGGTCGTGGGATCGAGCCCGGTCGCCCAATGGCTGTCCCAGCGAACATCCGGCCAGGTGCCAGATGCCAGCCCGCTGTGCATGCTCTCGATGCTCCCGAACCACTCGGCGACATCGATCTCCGGCGGCCAGCTGCGGTCCTGCGGAATCAGCCAGAACGCGGGCCACAACCCCTTGCCAGCTGGGAACTTCGCGCAGATCTCCCAGTACCCGTAGGTCTGGGAGAACTTGTCGTGCGAGGAGATGAAACCCTCGGTGTACTGGTACGTCCCGGCCGGATCCGTACCCACCACCGGCTTGTTGTCGGTCACCAGCCGCAACTTCCCACCGGACAGTACGACGTTCTCGTCGACGGCGTAGCTTCCGTACGACGTGTTGTGGTAGTGCCCGCCCGCGCGTCCGGGGAAGTCCATCACCGTGCTCCAGGACCGCTGGTCCAACGATCGCCCGCCGAACTCGTCGTGCCAACTCAACCGCATCCCAGCAGGAAGCTGCTGCGCGGAGGTACAGGTGGGACTCGTCGCTTGGGCGGGGGTGCTGGTAAGAGTTGCCGCGAGCAACAACAGGGTGCCACCGAGGATTCGTAGTCTCATCATTTGATCCCTGACGTCGAGAAGCCGCTGACGAAGCGGCGCTGCATGAAGAGGAAGAGGATCAGGACGGGGAGGACGTACATCACGGCGCCGGCGGCGACGAGGTTGTTCAGCGGCAGACCCTTGTCGTTGACGTACCCGGTCGCCATCGCGACGGCCAGGGTCGTGCTGTCCTGGCTGAGGAACATGGCGGGACCGACGAAGTCGCCCCAGGCGTGTGTGAAGGAGAGGATCACGCTGGCCGCGATCACCGGCCAGGACTGCGGCAGGAAGATCCGCCAGAAGATCCCGACGTACCCGCAGCCGTCGATGATCGCGGCCTCCTCCATCTCCCGCGGGATGCCCGCGAAGAACTGCCGGAACAGGAAGATCAGGAACGCGCTGCCGCCCAGCCCCCAGGCGACCCACGGCCAGTAGGTGTTGACCATGTGCAGCTTCGCGAAGATCAGGTACGTCGGAACCAGCGTCACGATCCCCGGCAGCATCATCGTCGCGAGCAGCACGACGAACAGCTGCTTCTTCCCGGGCGCCGTCAGCCGGGCGAACCCGAATCCGACCCATGCCGAGCTCAGCGTGGTCAGCGTCGTACTGATGAACGCGATGGTCAGCGAGTTCTGCGCGGCGCCGAGGAAGTTCACCTGGCTGATCGCGTCGGTGTAGTTCGCCAGGCGGGGCGCCTGCGGCCACCAGCTCGGCGGGAACGACGCCATCTCGGCCGGCGACTTCAGCGAGGTCGACACCAGCCACAGGATCGGGCTGAGCATCGTCAGGACGACGGCCAGCAGCACGATGTAGAGCGCCCACCGGTAGGTCCGCGTCATTTCGACCCCTCCGGCTCGACGGTGTAGAAGACGGTCCGGGCGCTCACCTTGATGATCAGCAGGGTGACGAGCAGGATCACCGCGAACAGCAGCCACAACATCGCCGACGCGTAGCCGAAGCGGGAGGCGCTGAAGTACTGCGCGAACACGTGGATCATGTACAGGTAGTTGCCCTGAGGCACCGCCCCGGCGCCGCTCAGCGAGCCCGACGACAACAGCAACGGCGCGAACGACTGCAGCGATCCGATCATGCCGGTGATCACCTGGAACAGGATCACCGGCGACAGCAGCGGGATGGTGATCCTGGTGAACGACTGCCAGTACGACGCCCCGTCGACCTGCGCCGCCTCGAGCAGCTCCCGTGGGATGTCCTGCAACCCCGCCAGCGAGATGATCATCGATCCTCCGCAGGCCCACAGCACCAAGGCGTACAGCACGTAGCGGGCGTTCGGATCCACGAGCCAGGTGATCGGGTTCGCGCCGAGGGTGCTCAGGATGCCGTTCGCCGCACCGGCGTCGCGGTCGAAGATCAACCGGAACGTCAGCGCCGCCCCGACCGGCGGGACCACGGCCGGCAGATAGATCAACGCCCGGAACAACCCTCTGGCCCGGATCGGCTGGTTCACCATCACCGCCAGCAACAGCCCGGCGAGGATCGACAACGGCACGGTGACGAGCGCGAACATGCCGGTCTTGGCGAGCGAGCTCAGGGTCAGCGGGTCGTGGAAGATGTCGATGTAGTTCTGGAAGCCGACGAAGTGCGTCCTGGGCGACAGGCCGTCGGAGTCGGTCAGGCTGAGCCAGAACGCGTACCCGAGCGGGAACACGGTCAGGCCGATGAACCCGAGGACCCACGGCGCGACGAACAGGTAGAAGGTGCGCGCCTTGCGCAGCGTCGGCGGCTTTTTCTTCCGGCCCGGGCGTTCCACCGCGGCCTCCGCGACGGTGGAACGCCGTACGTCGGTCAGTGCGGAGCTCACCGCAACCGCTTCTTTCCGTCCGCGAGCTGCGCGTTGATCTGCGAGTTCAGCGTGTCGGCGAACTGGCCGGCCGTCATCGTGCCCTTGATGGCCTTCGGCAACTCACGGGTGATGATCGCGTTGATCGCGTCCTGCCGGACGTACGGCGTGAACGACGTCACCGAGAAGTGCTGCTGCTCCGCCATCTGCACCTCGTAGGCCTGCTTCTGGTACGGCAGCTTCTGCGGCATCAGCTTCTGCAGCGACTTGAGCGGTGGAATGCCCCAGCCGCCGGTCGCCCGGGCCTTCGCGGGGTCACCGGCGAGGAACCACTCCATCACCGCCCAGGCGGCGTCCTTGTTCTTGCTCGCTTTGGGCATCCATAGGCCGGTCGCGCCGAAGCACGGGCTGACCCGCCGGCTCGTGTCGAACTGCGGCGCCGGCGCGAAGCCCGCGACCTTGGCGGACTTGGGGTCGCCGGCGAACAGGCCGCCGAGCCAGTAGCCGCTGAGCGTGGTCGCCATCCGGCCGGCCTGGAACGTCGGTCCGTCCCAGCCGTTCGGGTCGGGGTTGAGCACCGTCGGCCCGATCCCCGCCTTCGCGTAGTCCAGATACCAGGTGAGCGCACGCTGCGCCTCCGAGCTGCTGAAGTCGACCGAGGCCAGGTCGTCGGACGTCAGCTTCCCGCCGGCCAGATCGGTCAGCCAGGTCAGCTGCGTGAACAGGCCTAGCCCGTTCGGGTTGAGGCCGTAGACGCTGACCTTGGCGCCTTGCCGCTTCACCAGCCGCTTGCCCTCGTCGAGCAGGGCGTCGAGCAACAGCGGCGTCGTCGCACTCGGATGGGTCACCTTCGACGCGTCGTACAGCGCGCTGTTGAACCAGAGCGTGCAGTCCTGCGAGTAGTCCTTCGCGAACCCGTACCGCGGACCGCTGCCCTGCTTCTCACCGTCGTACCGCCAGAGGTCGTTGACGGGGTCGATGTCGTCGGCCTTGATCAGCGTGCTCTTCGCGAAGTACGGGTCCAGGTTCTCCGCGACCTGCCGGGCCACCAGGTACGGCGTGTCCGTCGCGCCCATGCCCCGGACCACGTCCGGCGGGTTGCCGCTGGCAAGCATCGCGGTCAGTTTGGTCAGGTCGTACTCGACGGTCTTCACGGTCACGCCGAGCGCCTGGGACGCCGCCTTGGCCTCCTTCGGGCCGAACTCGCCCGACTGCGACATGACAGTCACAGTGCCTTTGACGGCCGAGCCGCTGCCAGGAGCGGCGGCCGGGGTGTTCGTGGAGGACGCGGGTGAGCAGCCCACCGCCAGCGCACCGCCGGCGGCCGCGCCGCCGAGCGCCAGGAACCGGCGGCGGGAGAGCCCTGCGTTCGTTGTGGTCATGGCCAGCCTCTCAATCGGATGTCTCTGGGTCGAACAGCCGGCAGACCGGGCCGGAGGAGGGGCCGGCCCGGTCCGCCAGGGCTTCGCTGTCGTCTTCGGGTCGGTAGCCCAGCTGGTGGCGGGCGGAGGTGATGTCCCAGTAGTTGCGGGTGTTCGCGGACACGCCGAAGTGCACGCCGTACCGCTCACGCGCTTGCAGGGCGGAGAGGATCAGCCGGCCCGCGTCGTCGTCGGACAGCCACTGCCCGAGGTAGCGGCGTTCGGACGGCGGCCAACCGGTCAGCCCGAGACGCAGGCAGGTGACCGACGCACCGGTGCGCTCGGCATGCGTCCGGCCGAGCGCCTCCAGGACGACCTTGCCCAGCCCGTACGGGCAGCAGGGGCGCGGGTCGAGCCGTGGATCGACACGCCGGTACTGCGGCCGGTTGTACTCACCCAACGCATGCAGCGAACTGGCCAGCACCAGCTTCGGTACGGCGTGCGCGGCGGCCGCCTCGAGTACTACCTGAGTCGTCCACACGTTGGCGGCGTACACGCTGTCCCAGGTCTGCCAGGGGCTGCTGTTCCCCGCCAGGTGCAGGACCGCGTCCGCTCCGGCCAGCGCGTCACGGGCCTCCTCGGGATCACCCAGGTCGGCCTGCACCAGCCCGGCGGTGCGCTGCGCCGGGACCGCGCTGTCGATCAGCCGCACGCGGTAGTGCTTGCGCAGCCACGGCAGCACCACCGTGGCGACGCGCCCCAGTCCGCCGGTCACCACCACCAGCGGCGCGTTGCTCAGCTCAGCGTCCATGTCGTTCATCCGGTCGCCGGGCCCGGGGCGATCCCCGAGCTGTGGCAGGAATTGTTCGAGCACTTCGCCGTTTGTGTCAAGAGTGTGAACGCAGTTTGTCAGTTTTGTTGACGGCGGTTCGGAGTTCGTCAATACTTTTCGTCGTGGCTGCCAAGGACACCGGATCTCTGCGAGCGCTGCGGCGCACCAACTCCGAACGGATGCTGTCCGCGCTGATGGAGCACGGAGCACTGCACCGGGCGGAGCTGGCGCGGATCTGCGGCGTGTCCCGGACGACGGTGTCGACGATCGTGGCCGACCTGATCACCGGCGGCGTGGTGATCGAAGTGGTCGGCGAGCAGGTCGCCCGGGCCGGGATCGACGCATCCGAGGTCGACGGCCGGGCCCGCGGCTTCCTGCGGGCCAACCCCTCGGCCGGTGCGGCCGCCGGCCTCGACTTCACGCTCGAGCGCGTCTGGTGCCACCTGACCGACCTCTCCGGCGGGACGCTGGCCAGCGACGGGGTTCGCGTGGGCCGCGACACCCCGTGGCAGGAGCGGCTCGCGGCCGGGCTCGCGCTGCTCGATGACCTCCTGGAGCAGACCGGTCGCGGCCGCGACAACGTGGTCGGTGTCGCGATCGGCGTACCTGGTCCGATCGACCTGCAGACCGGTGTGGTCGGCCCGTCGCTCCCGGGGCAGGCCTGGGCCGGGGTGAACGTCGCGGCGGAGTTCGGGCGGCGTATCGACGTACCGGTGCTGGTGGAGAACAACACCCGGCTGGAGGCGGTGGCCGAGTTCACGTGGGGCGCGGGGCGGGACGTCCGCGACGTGCTGTATCTCGGGTTGTCGACCGGGATTGGGTCCGGGCTGCTTGTCGACGGCAACCTTCACCACGGCGGCGCGCGTGGTGGCGGCGGAGAGATCGGCCACCTGTCCGCCGACTCGAACGGTGCGCCCTGTCCGTGCGGGAACCGCGGCTGCCTGGTGCAGTACGCGTCGCTCCAGGCCGTCCTCGCCGCTCTCGCGCCAGTGCTCGGTGCGGACGCCGGCCTCGACGAATTGCTGGCAGCCGCCGCCGACGGTCAGCCGGACACCCTGCGGGTGCTGCGAGAAGCCGGTGAGCTGACCGGGCGCGTGCTCGCGAACATCTGCAACCTGCTGAACCCGGAGCGGATCATCGTCGGCGGCGAACTCGCGCGCGCGGGCGACCTGATCCTGGACCCGATCCGCGCCACCCTGCGCCGTACGGCGATGTCACTGACCCGCGACGTCGACGTCGTCGCGGCCGAGCTCGACCTCGGCGCCCGCGCCGGCGCGTCCGGCGCCGCCGCCCTGGTCCTCCGCCAGACCGACCAACTGGTCGCCGCGCTCCTGTCCACTCCCGACCGGCAACCGAATGAGGCAGTGTGAAGATCGTCGGATACGAGACGTTCCTGGTGGCGCCGCGGTGGCAGTTCCTGCGGATCGACACCGACGAAGGGATCAGCGGCTGGGGTGAGCCGATCGTCGAGGGACGGGCCGAGGCCGTCCAAGGTGCGGTCGCGGCCCTGATGGAGTACCTCGTCGGCGCGGATCCGTTGCGGATCGAGGAGCACTGGCAGGTGATGGCGAAAGGCGGCTTCTACCGCGGCGGTCCGGTGCTGTCGAGTGCGCTGGCCGGGATCGACCAGGCGCTCTGGGACATCAAGGGGCGCTACCACGAGATCCCGGTGCACGAGCTGCTCGGCGGGCCGGTCCGGGAGCGGGTGCGCGTCTACACCTGGGTCCACGGGCGCGACAACACGCAGCTCGTCGACGAGGCCCAGGCCAAGGTGGAGAAGGGCTTCACGGCACTCAAGCTCAACCTGTCGGAGGCGCTGCCGCCGATCCCGTCGGCCGCTCAGCTCCGGGCTTCGGTGAGTCGCGTCGAAGCATTGCGCGACGCACTCGGCGACGGGGTGGACATCGCGCTCGATTTCCACGGCCGGTTCAGTACGGCGGCCACGCGGCAGATCCTGCCGTTGCTCGAGCCGCTGCTGCCGATGTTCGTCGAGGAGCCGGTGCTGCCCGAGTTCGCCCGCGACCTGCGCCGGATCACCGAATCGACCAGCATCCCTATCGCGACCGGCGAACGGCTGTTCTCCCGGTGGGACTTCCGGGACGTGCTGACCACCGGCATCGCGGTCGCGCAGCCGGACATCTCGCACGCCGGCGGCATCTCCGAAGTACGCCGGATCGCCGCGATGGCCGAGGCGTACGACGTCAGCGTCGCGCCGCACTGCCCGCTCGGGCCGATCACGCTCGCCGCGAGCCTGCAACTCGACTTCGCGATCCCGAACTTCCTGATCCAGGAGCAGAGCCTCGGCATCGAGTACGGCGGCGGCAACGCACTGCTCGACTACCTGGTGGATCCGGGCGTGTTCGCCTTCACCGACGGGCATGTGCAACGCCCGACCGGTCCCGGCCTGGGCATCCAGGTCGACGAGGACGTCGTACGGGCCGCGGCCGCGGAGCCGCACCGCTGGCGATCGCCCGTGCTGCGGCACGACGACGGTTCGTTCGCGGAATGGTGAGCGCGCCGACCCCGCCGATGGGGTGGAACAGCTGGGACTGCTTCGGTACGACGGTCACCGAAGCCGAGGTACTGGCGAACGCGCAGGTGATGCACGACCAGTTGCTGCCGTTCGGGTGGGACACCGTGGTCGTGGACATCGCCTGGTACGACCCGACCGCCCGATCCCACGGCTACAACGAGAACGCGCCGATCGTCCTGGACGACTACGGCCGCCAACTGCCGGCGCCGCTGCGGTTCCCCTCCTCCGCGAGCGGCGCCGGCTTCAAGCCGTTGGCCGCGAACGTGCACGAACTCGGGCTGAAGTTCGGGCTGCACATCATGCGCGGCATCCCGCGGCGGGCCGTCGAGCTCGACCTGCCGGTGTACGGGACGGAGTGGACGGCGCGGGAGATCGCGGACCCCGATCACGTCTGCGCGTGGAACCCGGACAATCTCGGGCTGAACCACGACCATCCCGGCGCGCAGGCTTACTACGACGCGCAGGTCGCACAGTTCGCCGAGTGGGGCGTGGACTTCGTGAAGGCGGACGACATGCTCGCGCCGTACCACGATCGCGAAATCGCGGCGTACCGGCAGGCGATCGTACGGAGCGGGCGGGACATCGTGCTGTCCTTGTCACCCGGCACGCACCTGTCGACGCATCACGTCCAGCATCTGCGGGCGAACGCGCAGCTGTGGCGGATCTCCGACGATCTGTGGGATCGGTGGGAGGACGTGCATGCGCAGTTCGCGCGACTGGCGCGGTGGGCGCCGTTCCAGCAGGCCGGCGGCTGGGCGGACGCGGACATGCTGCCACTCGGCCACATCGGCATCCGCGCCGAACGCGGCGACGACCGCGACAGCCGCCTCACCGTCGACGAGCAGAAGACGCTGCTCACGCTGTGGGTGATGGGCCGCTCGCCGCTGATGATGGGCGGCGACCTCCCGACCACGTCCCCGGAAACCCTGGCCCTGCTGAAGAATCCGGCACTCGCCGAGCTCCTCACCACTTCGTACGACGGCCGCGAAATCATCCGCGAACCACTCGACGACGGCGAACTGATCGTCTGGACCGCCCAAGGCGACAGCTGCTCCTACGCAGCGCTGTTCTGGACCGGCGCCGCACCCCGAGTGGTCCAGCTCCCTGCCGATCTCCCCACACCGACCCACGACCTGTGGACCGGGACACAGACAACCGTGCGCGAGCACACCATCCCCGCGCACGGCGTCTGCTGGCTCAAGCTCAGTTACTTGTAGACAACCCACAGCTCGTAGTCGTCGCCCGGGAACGCTGACCCGTCGACGCACTTGTACTTGGTCCACTTGGTGCCGGCGGCACCCGCGGCGTGGCAGTCCGACTGCCAGAAGAAGTCACCGACGTACTCCCAGTTGTCGGCAGCAACAACCGTCGCCGGCACCTCAACGGCCTGAGCCGCCGGCACCGCAACTGCACCCGCCGCAATCGCCCCACCGGCCAGAACGCTGTACAAAACCCTACGAATATTCATCATCCATACCCTCCGTGGTCGAACCGAACACTCCGAGAGTGCCGGTAGAACCACGACGCCACACCTCGTTTCGGGCCATCCCGAAAGGGCCGGAGGACTACTGGACGGGGGCCAGAAGCAACTATCTGGAAATCGACAGATCCCTCAGTTCCCGACCTAGCGGGGTGGCATGCGGAGGGCGCCGTCGAGGCGGATTACTTCGCCGTTGAGGAGTTGGTTGTCGAGGATGTGGCGGACCAGGGCGGCGTACTCGGAGGGTTTGCCGAGGCGGGAGGGGTGGGGGACCTGCTGTTCGAGGACGGTGCGGGTTTCCTCGGGGAGGCCGGCGAGCATGGGGGTTTCCATGGTGCCGGGGGCGATCGTGACAACTCGGATGCCCTTGTCGGCGAGGTCACGGGCGGCGGTCAGCGTGAGGGCGACGATGCCGCCCTTGCTGGAGGCGTACGCCGCCTGGCCGACCTGACCGTCGTAGGCCGCGATCGACGCGGTCATCACCACGACGCCGCGATCGCCGTCCGCGCTCGGTTCGGAGGCGATCATCCGCTCGGCGGCCAGCCGGAGCACATTGAAGGTGCCGATCAGGTTGATCTCGATCACCTGCCGGAACGTTGCCAGCGGCAACGGACCCTTCCGGCCGACGACCCGGCCGGGCGTCGCGACACCAGCGCAGTTCACGACGACGCGCAACGTGCCCAATCCGGAGGCCGCGTCCAGCGCCGCGGTCACGGCGGTCTCGTCAGTCACATCGGTCGGCGCAAACACGACACGGTCACCCAGCTCATCCGCGACGGCCTTCCCCGCGGACGACGGCAGGTCGACGATCACCACCCCGAGCCCGTCCGCCGCAAGGCGCCGTACGGTCGCCTCTCCGAGCCCGGAACCACCACCGGTGACCAGGGCGACGTCGGACGGGCTGAACTCCATCAAATGCTCCTCAACACGTCGCGGCTGATCACGAGCCGCTGGATCTGGTTCGTACCTTCGAAGATCTGGGTCACCTTGGCCTCGCGCATGTACCGCTCGGCCGGGAACTCCCGGGTGTAACCGTACCCACCGAGCACTTGGACGGCGTCGGTGGTGACCTTCATCGCCGCGTCCGTGCAGACCAGCTTCGCGATCGCGGCCTCCCGGACGAACGTCCGGCCCAGGTCGCGGCGGCGCGCGGCGTGCAGGTACGTCGCACGCCCGGATTCGACCGCGGCGGCCATGTCGGCGAGCAGGAACTGGATGCCCTGGAAGTCGGCGATCGACTGCCCGAACTGCTGCCGCTCTTTCGCGTACGCCGTGGCGAGGTCGAGCGCCGCCTGGGCCAGGCCGACCGCACAGGCCGCGATCCCGAGCCGGCCGGAGTCGAGCGCGGACAACGCGATCCGCATGCCTTCGCCCTCGGCGCCGATCAGGTTGCCGACCGGGATCCGTACGTCGTCGTAGTTGACGAGCGTGGTCGTCGACCCGGTGAGGCCCATCTTCCGCTCGGGCGCGCCGAAGCTCAGGCCGTCCAGCCCGGCCGGCACGTGGAACGCGGAGATGCCGTGCTTCGGGTCGTCCGAGGTCCGGGCGAAGGTGGTGAAGAAGTCGGCGTGCGGACCGTGGCTGATCCACGCCTTGGTTCCGTTCAGCACGTAGAAGTCACCGGAGCGGACAGCGCGCGTCGTCATCGAGCTGATGTCGGAGCCGGCCTGCGGCTCGGACAGCGCGTACGCACCGAGCATCTCCCCGCCGACCATGTCCGGCAGCAGCCGCTCACGCTGCTCCTCGGTCCCGAACGTCGCCATGGCGTAGCTGGTCATGGTGTGCACCGAGACGCCGACGCCGACCGACATCCAGGCGGCGGCGATCTCCTCGAGCATCTGCAGGTACACCTCGTACGGCTGGTCGGCGCCGCCGTACTGCTCCGGATAAGGCAGGCCGAGCAGGCCCGCCTTTCCCAGGGTCCGGAACGCGTCCCGCGGGAACGTCTCGCTCTCCTCCGCCTGCGCGGCGTGCGGCGCGAGCTCGTGCTCGCACAGGTCGCGGACCAGGGCGAGCAGGTCAATGGATTCGTCAGTGGGCAGGAGTCGGTCGACAGCCATCAGGAGCCCCTCTCAACAACTGCCGAAATGATACTCCAGACGATACTGACGCACATAACTCAGTATCGTTCTATGCTGTCTCGATATGACAACAGTCGTTCCGGGGCGGCGGACCCGCCGGCAGTCCGAGCTGCTCGACCGGCTCCTGTCCCTGTTCCTCGAGCAGGGGTTCAGCCGGTTCACCCTGGACGACCTCGCGGCGGAGCTGCGCTGCAGCAAAACCACCCTGTACGCGCTGGCGCCGAGCAAGGAGCAGCTCGCCGTCGAGGTGGTGAAGCACTACTTCAAGAACGCCACCGCGCAGGTGGAGTCCGCGGTCGCGCGGCAGACCCGGCACGACCGGCGGATCGCGGCGTACCTGAACGCGGTCGCCGACGCCCTGCGGCCGGCCAGCCGGACCTTCCTCGACGACGTGGCGACGTTCGCGCCGGCCCGGTCCGTGTACGAGCGGAACACCCGGATCGCCGCCGAGCGCGTCCGGCAGCTGATCGAGGACGGGATCAACCACAAGACCTTCCGCCAGGTCGACATCGCGTTCGCGGCCGAGATGATCGCGCACACCATGCAGGCGATCCAGCGCGGTGACATCGCCCGCCGGACCGGATTGAACGACGCCGAGGCGTACCGCGAACTGGCCTCGTTCGTCCTGCACTCCCTGCGCCTGGACTGAACCATCCGGCCCTCTAAAGTTAGGCACCGTCCTCTTGCTGCCATACCGCGCATCAGAGCCGAACGCCCCGGAAGGCTGATGGATATGAAAACTCTCCGACGAACTGCGGCCATGGTGGCGGCCGCCGCTCTCGCTCTGACCGCCGCTGTGCCGGCCGGGGCTGATCCGGTGAAGCCGCCCCGGCTGTCCGCCAAGGCGATCACCAACACGCTGAACGACCAGATCCACACCCCGGGTACGGCGTGGATGACGCAGCCGGACGGCACCGTGCTGGTGTCGTACGATCCCACGGTCACCGGCACGAAGCTGAGCAAGCTGACCGGCCTGACCAAGCAGCTCGGGTCGAACGTCAAGCTCGAGAAGCTGCCCGGCAAGCTGCAGAAGTACATCAGCGGCGGCATGGCGACGTACGGCGGCGACTACAAGTGCAGCGTCGGCTTCAACGTGCAGCGGCGCGGCAAGTACTACTTCCTCACGGCCGGTCACTGCGGTGTCGACGCGGCCCGCTGGTACCAGGACCCGGCCCACAAGGTCTTCACCGGCGCGGTGCACCACGCCAGCTACCCGTGGAACGACTACGCCCTGGTCGTGTACCGCACCGACATCCCGCTGAAGGTGCCGGGCGGCAGCGTGTACCTCTACAACGGGCGCTCGCAGGACATCACCCGCGCGATGAACCCGGGCCTCAACCAGCTGGTCTACCGCTCCGGCGCGACCAGCGGACTGCACAGCGGCCGCGTGACCGGGCTGAACTCGGTCGTCAACTACGGCGACGGCCGGGTGGCCGGGCTGATCCGCACCAGCGTGTGCGCGGAGCCGGGCGACTCGGGCGGTCCGCTGTTCTACCGGCAGTGGGCGTTCGGTCTGACGTCGGGTGGTTCGGGCGACTGCACCTCGGGCGGCGTGACCTACTTCCAGCCGGTCGTGGAAGCCCTCAACGCGTACGGGGTCTCCGTCTACTAAGCGCAGGTTTCCCCTACTCTCCGAACTTGTTTGAATACTCAGGGAGAGAGTGGGTAGGACTCGTCACGGTTGAAGTCAAGGACGCCCCGCCCCGAAGGCGTCCTCATCGTGAGGAGGCTGAAACCGTGAACATGTCCCCATTCCGTCGTACCACCGCACTCCTGGCCGCGGCCGGGCTTGCCGCCGCCGGACTTCTGGCAACGCAGGCCTCGGCCGCACCGGTCAATCCGTCCACCCTGTCCGCCGCCGCGATCACGTCCTCCCTGGCCGAGAACGCGACGATCCCGGGTACGGCGTGGCAGACCGATCCGGACGGCCGGATCATCGTGTCGTACGACGAAACCGTCACCGGCGCGAAGCTGTCGAAGCTGACCGGTGTGACCAAGCAGTACGGCGACCGGATCAAGCTCGAGAAGATGTCCGGGAAGCTGACGAAGTTCATCGCCGGCGGCGACGCCATCTACAGCGGGCAGTACCGCTGCTCGCTGGGCTTCAACGTGCGCAGCGGCAGCACGTACTACTTCCTGACCGCTGGTCACTGCACCAACATCGGCTCCAGTTGGTACGCGAACTCGGCCAAAACCACATTGCTCGGCACCCGCTACGGGACGAGTTTCCCGGGCAACGACTACGGGATCGTCAAGTACAGCACGTCGTACACGAACCACCCCGGGACCGTGGATCTCTACAACGGCTCGTCCCAGGACATCACGTCCGCCGGCAACGCCTCGGTGGGGCAGGCGGTCAAGCGCAGCGGTAGCACGACCGGTGTGCACAGCGGCTCGGTCACCGCGACGAACGCCACGGTGAACTACGCCGAAGGCACTGTCACCGGCCTGATCCGCACCAACGTCTGCGCGGAGGGCGGCGACTCCGGCGGCGCGCTGTTCGCCGGCTCGGTGGCCCTCGGCCTCACCTCCGGCGGCTCCGGCAACTGCTCCTCCGGCGGCACCACCTACTTCCAGCCCGTCACCGAAGTACTCTCCCGCTACGGCGTGAGCGTCTACTGATCCAAAAACACTGCGCCCCGGACCACCCGGTCCGGGGCGCAGTGCTGTGATGCGGACGCCCACCACTCACCAACCTCGTCCGGGAGCCGTCGGCGTCCGACTGCTGAGCGTGAATTCGCTGAACCGCGCGTGCTTGGTGAGTGCCACACGTCCGGCACGATCCTCCGCGGTCAGTTGCGTCGTTCGTTGTCGCGGTCCTCGATCAGCAGGGCGGACAGGCTGGCGACGGCGGGCGCCAAGTCAGGCTCCACGTCCGGCAAGCCGTGCTCGGTCGGTGGAGTCACCTCGCCCGAGTTCAGGAGCTGTTGCAGAGACCCAGGGTCCTCAGGCACCGCGATCAACCCTTCCACCCACCACCTGCATCAAGCGCGGCGGCGGGAGATTTCGTAGAGGGTTACGCCGGCGGCGATGCCGGCGTTCAGGGATTCGGTGGCGCTGGTCATGGGGATCGAGACGATCAGGTCGCAGTTCTCGCGGACCAGGCGGGCCAGGCCCTTACCTTCGGAGCCGATCACCAGGACGATCGGCTCGGTGGCGGCCTCGAAGGACGGGAGGTCCACGGCGCCGTCCATGTCGAGGCCGATGACCAGCAGACCGGCGTCCTTGTAGGACTTGAGGGCCCGGTTGAGGTTGCCCGCGCGGGCGACCGGGATCCGGGCCGCGGCGCCGGCCGAGGTCTTCCAGGCCGACGCCGACATCGACGCCGTACGGCGTTCCGGGACGACGACTCCGTGCGCCCCGAAGGCCGCGGCGGACCGGGTGATCGCGCCGAGGTTGCGGGGATCGGTCACGCCGTCGAGCGCGACGATCAGCGGCACCTCGCCGGCGGCGTGGGCCCGGTCGAGCAGGTCGTCCGGGTGCGCATACTCGTACGGCGGGATCTGCAGGGCGACGCCCTGGTGCGAACCGCCCGACGTGACTCGGTCGAGCTCGGTGCGCGACACCTCCAGCACCGAGACACCGGTCTCGACCGCGACCAGCAGCGCCTCGCGCAGCCGGGCGTCCCGTTCGGTGCCCTCGGCAACGTGCAGCGCCGCGGCCGGTACGCCGGCCCGCAGCGCCTCGACCACCGGGTTCCGCCCGTACACCCACTCGACCGTGGAGTCGTTGTCCTTGCGCGCCGGGCGCCGGGTGCGCTGCTCGCGCTCCTTGGCCCGCTCGGCCGCCTTCGCCCGCTTGTGCGCCGGGTGCTTGACCCGGTCCACGGCCTTCGGCGTCGGCCCCTTGCCCTCGAGTCCGCGGCGAACCCGGCCGCCGGACCCGGCCGTCGGGTTCCCCCGCTTCTTCCGGATGGCGCCCTTACGCTGGCTGCTGCCTGGCACGTCAGTTTCCTTCTGTAGATGCGAGGGACCAGCGAGGCCCCTGCGGGGTGTCCTCGACGACGACGCCGAGCGCCTTCAGCCGGTCGCGGACGTCGTCCGCGGCGGCGAAATCCTTGCGAGCGCGGGCGGCCTGCCGCTGCTCGAGCAGTGCCTGCACCAGGCCGTCGACCACCTCGGTGAGCTCGTCGCTGCCGCCGGTCCGCGACACCCACGGCTCGGCCAGCGGGTCCAGCCCGAGCACGCCGAGCATCCCGCGCACCGACGCCAGCACCTCGCGCAGCGCCTCCGAGTCGCCGTCGGCGACCAGCTTGTTGCCGTCGCGCACGGTGTTGTGCAGTACGGCGATCGCGGCCGGCGTACCGAGGTCGTCGTCCATCGCGGCCACGAAGTCCCCCGGCAGCTCGGCGTCCGGCTCGACGCCACCGGTCACCTCGACCGCCCGGGTCACGAAACCCTCGATCCGCTGGAAGCTCTTCGCCGCCTCGTCGAGCGCCTCGAACGAGAACTCGACGACCGAGCGGTAGTGCGACTGCACCAGGTAGTACCGCAGCTCGATCGGGCGCACCCGCTCGACCACGTTCCGCACGACGGCGCTGTTGCCCATCGACTTCGACATCTTCTCGCCGGCCGTGGTGACGAGCGCGTTGTGCATCCAGAACCGGGCGAACTTCTGCCCGACCGCGGTCGACTGGGCCAGCTCGTTCTCGTGGTGCGGGAACCGCAGGTCCAGGCCGCCGCCGTGGATGTCGAACTCGTCGCCGAGGTACTTGCCGGCCATCGCCGAGCACTCGATGTGCCAGCCCGGGCGGCCGCGACCCCACGGGGCCGGCCAGGAGGCGCTCCGCGGCGTGGCGTCGGTCCAGCCCTTCCAGAGCGCGAAGTCACGCGGGTCCCGCTTGCCGCGCGGGTCCGCGTCCCCGGCGGCCTCCATGTCGTCGATCCGCTGGTGCGACAGCGCGCCGTACGCCGGCCAGGACTTCACGTCGAAGTAGACGTCACCGGACCCGTCCGGAGCGACGTACGCGTGCCCGCGCTCGATCAGGTCGGCGATCATCTCGAGCATCTCCGGGATGTGCCCGGTGGCCCGCGGCTCGTACGTCGGCGGGCGGCAGCCGAGCACGTCGTACGCCCAGTGCAGCTCGCGCTCGAACTCGTACGCGTGCGCCCACCACGGGATGCCGCGCTCGGCCGACTTCGTGAGGATCTTGTCCTCGATATCGGTCACGTTCGCGATTACGGTCACCTCGAAGCCGGACCGCTCCAGCCAGCGCCGCAGGACGTCGAAGACCACTTCCTTGTAGATGTGCCCGACATGCGGGGCACCCTGCACCGTCAGCCCACAGTGGTAGATCCCGACCTTGCCCGGATGGACCGGCTCGAAATCACGCACTGCTGCTGTTGCGGTGTCGTACAAGCGAAGTGTCACCGGTCAAGGGTAACGGGAGGTGACGCCGGTAAATAATCACCGAACAAACGACTGTAAGGGTTGGTTCTTGCCGGATCCGGGTATGACCATCGCCGAGCGCTCTGTCCGCCCCTCATCGCTCTGGAGGAAACCGTGAAGTCCGCCCTTTTCACGGGTGCCGCCGTCACCCTCGGCCTGATCTTGGCCACGGTCGGCTCCGCCCAAGCAAGCCCGGTGCCGGAAAGCAGCACCGCGTCCCACCAGCCCACCGCCCAGGCCCGTCAGCACGGTATCGACCGCGCCGGCGACGCCTACATGGGCTGGACGCAGAACACCACGACCACCGCGGCTCCGGCCGTGATGGCGCCCACCGCCTCCGTCGAAGGTATCGACGTGTCGAGTCACCAGGGGAACGTCAACTGGGCCTCGTACTGGAGTGCCGGCAAGCGGTTCGCCTACGTGAAGGCGACCGAGGGCAACTACTACACGAACCCGTACTTCGCCCAGCAGTACAACGGGTCCTACAACGTCGGGATGATCCGCGGCGCCTACCACTTCGCCACCCCGAACGACTCCAGCGGCGCCAACCAGGCCAACTACTTCCTGGCCCACGGCGGCGGCTGGTCCCGCGACGGCAAGACGCTGCCGGGTGCGCTCGACATCGAGTACAACCCGTACGGCGCCACCTGCTACGGGCTGAGCGCGTCCGCGATGGTGAGCTGGATCCGCGACTTCGCCAACACCTACAAGGCCGCGACCGGCCGGGACGTCCCGATCTACACGAACCTGGACTGGTGGAGCCGCTGCACCGGGAACAGCACCGCGTTCAACTCCACGAACCCGCTGTGGGTGGCGAAGTACGCCTCCTCGCCGGGCACCCTGCCCGGCGGCTGGCCGTTCCACACCATCTGGCAGTACAGCTCCTCGCCGATCGACCAGGACCGCTTCAACGGCGACATGTCCCGGCTGCAGGCACTGGCGAACGGATAAATCCGTTGCCGGGGTCGCATAGTCTCGATCGGTGAGCTATTCACTGCCGATCGAGACTGACCGCCTGACCCTTCGACGCTACGTCGAGACCGACTACGACGACCTGCTGAAGCTGCAGTCGAACCCTGACGTCACACGTTTTCTGCTGTACGACGTGCGCACGCCGGAGCAGGTCAAGGAGGCTCTCACCGGCCGGCTGGCCGATGTCCCGATGGACCGTGACGGTCAAGCGCTCACCGTCGCGGTGGTCCTGCGGGACACCGGTCAGCACCTGGGTGAGGTGACGCTGTTCATGAACAACGTCGAGCAGCGCACCGGCGAGATCGGGTACGTCTTCCACCCGGAGTCGCACGGCCACGGGTACGCCGCCGAGGCGTCGGTCGAACTGCTCCGCCTCGGGTTCGAGGAGCTCGGCCTGCACCGGATCATCGCGCGGCTGGACGCTCGCAACACCGGCTCGGTGAAGCTGCTGGAGCGGCTCGGCCTGCGGCAGGAAGCGCACTTCGTGCAGAACGAGTACCTGAAGGGCGAGTGGACCGACGAACTGGTTTTCGCCCTGCTCTACAGCGAATGGGACAAACGTTCGTAAGTTTTTTCCACGGCGCGCCGTCTTGATGACAGCAACTGCCGCCGGGTCTACGGTCGTTACATGACTTCCGCCCGTTCCGTCACCGCCCTCATCCTCGGGGTGGTTGTGCTCAGCGCCGGCAGCTTGCCGAGCGAAGCCGTGAAGGTCGCACCGGCACGGCAGATCGCCTATCGCACGTGGACGTCGAACGCCGACTTCCTGGCCGGCCAGCAGTTCGGCACCACGATCGCCGACGGCGCCCTGACGTTCGGTACGGCGACCGGCACCACGTCGTACGTCGACCCGTTCGGCGACGGCACCGCCAAGTCCTACGACCAGACCAGCTGGGTCTCGCCGCATGTCAGCACCGGCTTCGGGCTGACCGAACTGGTGGCTTCCTGGAACGCGACCACCCCACCGGGCACCTGGGTCGAGGTGTCGATGGCCGGTACGACGAACCTCGGCACGGCCACCAAGTGGTACGTGCTCGGCCGTTGGTCCGGTGGCGACGACACCGCCGCCGGCGACATCCACCGGACCTCGGTGCCCAGCCAGGGCGACGCCAACGGATCCGTTGCCGTCGACACCTTCCAGTCCGCCAGCGGTCAGTGGCTCGACCGCTGGCAGCTCAAGGTCACCCTGTACCGGCTGAGCGGGACGACGCAGTCCCCCGTGGTCCGGTCCGTCGGCGCGATGGCCTCCCGGCTGCCGTCCGACAAGAAGGTTGCCGTCAGCCCTCTCGGCGGCGCGGAGGGCGTCGTCCTCGACGTACCGACGTACTCGCAGGAGACGCACATCGGCCACTACCCGCAGTGGGACGGCGGTGGCGAGGCCTGGTGCTCGGCGACGTCCACCGCGATGGTGCTCGACTACTACGGCGCAGGCCCGACCGCGGCCGAGACCGCGTGGGTCGACCCGTCCGACGCGGACCCACAGGTCGACCACTCGGCCCGGTCTGTCTTCGACTACGCGTACGACGGTGCGGGCAACTGGCCGTTCAACACGGCGTACGCCGGGTCGCGTGGCGTAGACGCCTTCGTCACGCGGCTGCGGTCGCTGACCGAGGCGGAGCAGTTCATCAAGGCGGGGATCCCGCTGATCGCGTCGCTGTCGTTCAAGAAGGGCGATCTGCCCGGTGCGGGCTACGGGACCAACGGGCACCTGATGGTGATCGTCGGGTTCGACCAGGCCGGCAACGTGGTCGTCAACGATCCTGCATCCCACCTGATCGCCAGCAACGACCAGGTACGGACGACGTACGACAGGGCCGCGTTCGAGAACGCCTGGGTGCCGCACTCCGGTGGACTGGTGTACGTCGTGCACCCGGAGGGCCTGCCGTTGCCAGCGCCTTCTGACCCACAGCACAACTGGTAGAGAGACGACAGGGCCCGCCACGCCGGGGCGGCGTGGCGGGCCCTGTTCTTTGCGCTGCTCAGCGGGCGAAGAGTGCGCCCGTCAGGTTGGTGGTGAGGTTGCGGAGCGAGTCCGGCAGGTACTGCAGGTGCCAGCCGTTCGGGCCGCGGTACCAGGTGAAGCCTTCGTCTTCCTGGTCCGGCGTGGAATCGGTCGCGACCAGTGCGTCGATCCAGCGCTCCGAGCCGCCGAGGACCACGGCGTACGGCAGAGCGCGGGAGCAGAGCTCGGCGTGCTGGTCGTTCGGCAGCTCGCTGACGTCCATCTCCAGCAGCTCACCGCGGATCGCGGCGACCTGACCGAGCACACGGCCGGCGGCCGGAGCCTTGGCCGGCATGTAGCGGCCGACCACGAGCAGGCCGACACCGACCGCAGTGATCGCGAGGCCGAGCAGACCCCACGTCGACAGCAGGGCCAGCAGGACGGTCGCGATGACACCGACGACGGTGGTCGCGATGCCGATCGTTGCCCACAGCGACCGCGTGCGGTCCGGACGCTCGGTGAACCAGCCTCGCTTGACGACACCGTCGTACAGGGCGTCCTGGACCTGGGCGAGGTTCGCCCGGACCTGCTTGCCGAGCTCGGAGACCAGCACCGAGTCGGCGTCGCCGAAGATCGCGCGGATCAGCACGTTCTCGTACCGCTGCAGCTCCTCGGCGGGAGCGTTCGAGACCCGGCGCAGCTCCCAGTCGGGCCGCGCGAACTCGGTGCTGTGCTCGAGCTCGACGATCTGGAGGTGACCGCGGACGGCCAGGTCGATGATCGTCGCGGTCACGTCGACCGGGTCGATCCGCTCGTCGATCAGCGTGCCGACCTCACCGGGGCGCAGGTCGGACGGCGGCGTGAAGTCGATCCGGGTGTCGGTACCGAGGCTGAACAGCGACGCCGGTACGACGCGCCGCGGGTCGACCTGGTCCCGGCCGCGCAGCCGGTACAGCGCGAACAGCGCGATCGCGCCGAGCAGCAGCACCGCGAGCGCGGTGATCAGCTGGGCCGCGTCGGTGGAGAAGGCGCGCTTGAAGGTGTGCCGGTACTCGATGATCGAGTTGTCCGCGATCTGGCCCTTCGGGAAGCCGACGGCCATCTTGACCGTGTTGCCCGGTGGCAGCGCGGTCTGCTGGAAGGTCGGGCCGGAGGTCTCGCCGATCTGCGCGAGCGTGCACGGGATGTTGCTGTCGATCGGGCCGGCGAAGCAGGCGACGTGCGAGACCTCGGGGACGCTGAAGACGATGTTCGCGGTCTGGATCGGGAGGTTGATCCCGGTCAGCGGCGCGAACCGCACCTCGGTACCGTCCAGGGTCTTCGCCACCGCGCCCTTCACGGTGTACGTGACGTCGAGTTGCGTCGTAGCGCCGCTGACGTCCGGTACGGCGATCGACGTGACGTCGCCCTCGACCTTCACGTCGGCCTTCTTGTCCTGGCCGCCGGCCTTGACCTGCAGGTCGCCGATCTCCTGGACGTGGTCGATGTCGTCCGGCAGGTGGTCGCGCGTGACGATGAACCGGGTGAAGGTCCCGTTCACGTTGCTGAGCTTCCAGGTCTCGGCGACCCGGAGCAGGCCGTCACGTTCGACGCGGACCTGACTGTCGTAGTTGGTCACCACCGGGTCGGCGGCGGAGCTGGTTGCGTCCGCGCCGGCCGCACCGGCTGGGACAGTGGAGAGGCCGAGCAGGCCGAGGGCACACAGGGATAGCCCGAGGAGACGTAGACGCATCGCCCAATCACACCGTAAAGAGAGGGTCAGGTTGACACGGGGCACGATAGCGTCTGGGGAGTGTCAGGCAACCAATGGGGACCGGGACCCGGACAATTCGGCCCGCCACCGCAGCAGGGTTACCAGGGTGGTCCTCCTCCGCCGCAGTACGCCGTACCTCCGCAGTACTACGCTCCTCCACCGCAGCCCGGCCCGCAGTTCGGGTGGGGCCCCGTGCCACCTCAGCCGCCACGGAAGAGGTCTGGTGGTACGGCGTTCTTGGTCGTCGCCGTGCTCGCGGTGGTCGCGGCCGGTGGCGTGTTCCTTGCGGTGAAGCTCACACAGGGCGGCGACGGACCTACCACGGCTGCACCGGTCGCCACGAGGTCAGCGACCTCTGAGCCGACTACGGCTCCGAGCAGCGTCCCGCCTCCTCCTCCGAAAACGACTGCTGCTCCGCCGCCCCCGCGGACGACCACGACCACCACCACGACGACGAAGGTCACCCCGCCGAAGCCGGTGCAGACCGTGAACCCGGCGACGTTCAACGCGACCCACCGGCTGTACAAGACCGGCGTGATGCGGACCGTGAACTGCAAGCAGGCCAAGACCGGTCCCGGCAACGGCTCACAGGCGCTCGCGTACTTCAAGGCGATCAAGACCTGCCTGGACCGGGCCTGGCCGAAGCAGGTCGCCGCGTCCGGCGGCCGGTTCCGGTCACCCGGGCTGGTCGTCTGGGGCGGTTCGGTGAACACACCGTGCGGTGGCGGCGTCGGGCGTGCGTTCTACTGCCCGACCACGCACACCATTTATATGGAGTCGCCGTCGATCGTCTCGTTCTCCAGACAGAACCCGACGTTCGGCCGGATGGTCGGCACGTTCACCATGGCCCACGAGTACGCGCACGCGGTGCAGTGGATGACCGGGCTCGGTGAGGCCTACACGAAGCTCCGGTACGACGCCTCTGCCGCTGGGGCCCTCCAGCTGAGCCGCCGGCTCGAGCTGCAGGCCTCCTGTCTCGGCAACGTGTTCCTGGGCGCCAACCGCACCAGCTACGGCATCACCGGGTACGCGTACCAGATGTGGCTGTACGACGTGAACAACAGCGGCGACCGTCCGCCGTACCCGCGGGACCACGGCAGCACCACCAACCACGGCGCCTGGAGTCGCGCGGCCTTCCAGAGCCGTAATCCTGCCAGCTGCAACACCTGGTCGGTGTCACCTGCCCGGGTAAGTTGAGCCCGGGCTCCGGTAGCGTCCAGGGTGTGTCAGGCAACCAATGGGGTCCTCCGCCCGGGCAGCAGTACCCGCCGCAGCAGCCACCTCCGCCCTGGCAACAGGGACCGGGCTACGGCGGCCAGCAACCTCCCGGACGCCCGCCTGGACCACCGCAGGGCCCACCCACCGGACCGCCCTCGGGACCGCCTTCAGGTCCGCCTGGTGGTCCGCCGTTTCAGGGGCCTCCTTTTCAGGGGCCTCCGGGGCCGGGGCAGCCTTTCCACGGGCACTCGTTCCAGGGCCAGCCGATGCCGGGTCCTGGGCAGCCGCAGTTCGGGTGGGGCGCTCCACCTGGTGGACCGAAGCCGCCGAAGAAGGGCCGTGGCGGCCTCATCGCCGTCCTGGTCCTGGTCGGCGTACTGCTGGTCGGCGTCACCGCGCTGAAGATCGTCTCGGCGGCGCTCAAGGGTGACGGCGACCCGTCGTACGCGAGTCCGACGACCACCACGTCGTACAGCCCGACGCCCGAGCCGAGCGAAGAGCCGTCCCCCAGTCCGACCAGCAGCGCGCCGACGGTCCAGCCGACCACCACCCGGCCGACGACGCAGGCGCCGCGGCCGACCGCGAGCCGGACGACCACGACCGCCAAGCCGACGACCAAGCCTGGCCCGACCGACACCGACCTGGTGGTGCGGAACCGGCTGTACAAGGCCGGTGCCATGGCGTCGGTGAACTGCAAGGAGTCCAAGGCGCGGCAGAGCACAGTGGCCGGCGCGCGAGCGAACTACAAGAACCTGCTCGGCTGCCTGAACCGGGCCTGGGCACCGCTCGTGACCAAGGCCGGCGGGCGGTTCCGCGGGCCGAACGTGCGGGTCTTCAGCGGTTCGGTCTCGACGCCGTGCGGGACCAACAGCGACTCCGGCCCGCCGTTCTTCTGCGGCACCAACGACACCATCTACATGAACCTCACCGAGGACATCGGCAACTACAACCGCTACCCGCAGGCCTACCAGAAGGTGTGGGCGCGGATGTGGATGCTGCACCAGTTCGCGCACGAGTACGGGCACCACATCCAGAACAACATGGGCATCCTGCAGGCGTACTCCCGGATCCGGTACGAGCGGGAGACCTACGCGCAGGAACTGCAGGACAGCCGACGGCTGGAGCTGCAGGCCTCTTGCTTCTCGGACATCTTCATCGGCGCGAACCGGCGCAGCTACCCGATCACCGGGCAGTCGCTGTTCCAGTGGCGCTGGCTGATCGGGCACGTGACCGACAACGCGAACGACCACGGCGACGCGAACAACCACCAGTACTGGGCCACGCGCGGGTACAACGCCCGCAACCCGAGCGTCTGCAACACCTTCGCCGCGTCCGCCGCCAAGGTGCAGTGAGGGCCGTCACTGATCTACTTCGAAACGACTGGCCGGGGTAGCTAGCCTGGTGGGTCCGTATCGCGCAAAGTATGTCGCGGAGGATATGTAGGGGGAGGCGGCTTCGGCGCCCCACCAACGAGCTGCAGAGCTATACCCAGCAAGGTCGTGAGGAGCATCGATGTCGGACAACAGGAACCAGCCCCCGGGGAGCGACCCGGCTGACGATCAGCCGGACCGCCCGCAGGAGCCCGTTCCCGGCCAGCCGCCCGCTGGCCAAGGACCCGGTCGTGGTGGTTGGTTCGGATCCCGGGACAACGAGGCCGGGCCTGGTGGTCGCGGTCCCGGGGAGCAGACCCCTGGGGAGGGCCAGCCGGCCACCTGGTGGACGGGCGACTCCGACGCCAAGCGGGAGTTCAGCAACCCGGCCCCGTCCGAGCAGCCCCCCAGCACCTGGTTCGACGGCGGCTGGGACCCCAACCGCCGAGAACACCCCGACCAGCCCGCCCCCGGCCAGCCCCAACCCCGCCGCCCACAGCAGGGCCCGAACCAGCCCGGCCCGAACCAGCCCGGCCCCAACCAGCCCGGCCCGGCCCAGCGCGGTCCGTCCCAGCCTGGCCCGGCACAGTCGGGCCCGAACCAGCCCAACCCCAACCAGCCCGGCCCGGGGCAGTCGCGCCCCAACCAGCCCAACCCGAGCCAGCCTGGCCCGGGGCAGTCGCGCCCTAACCAGCCTGGTCCGTCTGGTGCGAATCAGCCTGGTTCCTGGCAGTCCGCCCCACCGGCATCTCAGCCCGGCGCCACCACGCCTAGCCCGTGGCAGTCGGGTCCCCAGCAGCCCAACCCGCAGCGCCCGCCGCAGTCGGGCCCGCAGGGTCCCCAGCAGCCCGGCCCGCGGCAGCAGGGGTCGCAGGGGCAGAGCCCGCAGTCGGGTGGGAGCCCGTCCCAGCCGAACACTCCCCAGCCCTCGGAGTCTTGGGGCACTCAGTCGTGGCCTCTGCAGACCGGAGCTGCTCAGGGCAGTGGAGATTCACCACAGTCAGCTGGATGGTCGGCAACAGAGCAGTCGGAGTCGAGTGCCTGGCAGGCGTCGCCTTCGCAGCAGCAGCCGCGCCAGCAGCAGGCCGGGCCGCACTCAGAGGGCTCGTACCTCTGGGGCACGCAGGGCCAGCAGCAGAACCAGCAGCAGTCCTCCCCGTGGAGCAACGCGCTCCCACCGCAGCAGCAGGGCGGCGCCCGCCACGCCGCGCCCCAGGGCGGTCAGGGCAACCAAGGCGGTCAGATCGGCCCGATGGGTCAGCCTGTCCAGCAGGCGCCCACCTGGCAGTACCCGCCGATCCCGATCCCGCAGCCCCCGGGTGGCCGCCGGCGCAAGAAGAAAAAGATCTCCCGCGCGCTCCTGATCGGGCTCGTGGTGCTGGCGGTGCTCGTGGTCGGCTCCGGTGTCACGTTGCTGATCCGCGGCCTCGGCGGCGACGAGCCCGAGGCGAAGCAGACCCCGACCACCTCGACGTCGGAGTCGCCGTCCCCGTCGGAGAGCCCGTCCCCGTCCCCGTCCCCGTCGACGCCGCGTGGCCCGACGGTCGACGAGGTCGTGAAGGGCAGCCGGCTCTACACGATCGGCCCGCTCGCCGCGTCGAAGTGCGCGGAGCCGCCGTTCGCACCGGTCACCGTCGCGGCGGCGCAGCAGTACTACAACCGCCTGCTGCCCTGCCTGAACCGCACCTGGTGGCTGGCGATGAAGAAGGCGAACCTGCCGTTCCGCAACCCGAAGGCCGTCGTGTACGTCGGCAAGGTGCCCTCGCCGTGCGGCATGCAGCGCAGCGCGCGGGCGGCGTACTGCACGGCGAACGAGACGATCTACCTGCCGTTCAGCGTCGACAACCGGTACTACAAGAGCAACCCGGTCTACACCCGGGCGATCATGCTGAACACGTTCGCGCACGAGTACGGTCACCACATCCAGAAGCTGAGCGGGATCCTCCCCGCGTCGATGTCCCGGCAGCAGAGCATGACGCCGAACCAGAAGCTGACCGAGAGCCGTCGCCGCGAGCTGCAGGCGACCTGTCTCGGCGCGGTCTACCTCGGCGCCAACGCGACGTACATCCCGATGAACGGGGTGCTGCTGAACAACTGGAAGTTCCTGATCTCGCACTCGGGTGACGACTACGCCCGGCCGCGGGTCCACGACCACGGCAACCGGGTCAGCAACTACCAGTGGTCGATCACCGGCTACAACAACAAGAAGCCGGACTCCTGCAACACCTTCACCGCGGCCGACGTACGGGTCAACTAGCGGGACCGCCGCCCGTCAGCCGAAGAGGCGACGGGCGGTGGTCAGGGTGCCGCCGAACGACGTGACGAAGTTGCTCAGCGATTCCCCGATGTCGGACAGGTGCCAGTTCTCCGGACCGGAGTACCAGCCGATGCCGGCGTCGGGGTCGTCGTCGTCATCGGTGGCGGCGATCTCCAGCGCCCACTTCTCGGTCAGCCCGAGCACAGCGGCGTACGGCAGGCAGCGGGACGCGAACTCGAGCCGGTGGCTCTCCGGCAGGTCGGCCGAGGTCTCGTTGGCCAGGTAGTGCTGCAGCCCGGCCACCCGGCCCAGTACGGCGGCACCGCGCGCCGTGCGGGCCGGTGCGGCCTGTCCGACGAGTGCGAGCACCAGACCGGCCGCCATGACCGCGAAACCGACCAGGGCGAACTTGCTGACGATCGCGAGCACGATGGTCAGTACGACGCCCGCACCGAGCAGCACCACGCCCGCGGTGATCCACCGGTTCCGGACCGCGTCCGGGCGGTTGTTGAACCAGCCCTGCGTGACGACGTCGGAGTACAGCTGCTCTCGGACCAGGTTGAGCCGCGGCCGCAGTGACGGGCCGAGCGCGGAGACGAGTACCGAGTCGCCGTCGGCGAACACCGCGTCCAGCAGAGCCTTCTCGTACGCCAGCAGCTCCGGACCACCCGGGTGCAGCCGCTGCAGCTCCCAGTCCAGCCTGCCGAACTGCGACTCGCGCGGCTGCTCGACGATCGTCAGGTAGTTGCGCACGGCAAGGTCCAGCAAGGTCGCGGTGATGTCGACGACGTCGGCCGTCTCGTCGACCACGGTGCCGACCTGGCCGGGCCGGATGCCGTCCGGAGCGGCGAACTGCGGGCCGTCGGAGCCGTCGAGCACCGGACGCTCCGGCGCCCCGTCACCGACCTTCGCGGCGTCCCGGCCGCGGAAGAACCACAGGCCGACAGCACCGAGGAGTCCGAGCCCGAACACGAGGACTGCCAGCCCGACGGTGGTCTTGTCGACAGTGAACGCCCTCCCGAGCGTCCAGCGGGTGGAGAACTGCGCGTTCGCCTGCACCGTCGCCTGGTCGCTCAGCCCGGTCAGGAACGTCACCCGGCCACCGGCTGGTACGCCGTTCTGCTCGATCTGCAGCGCGGCCGACTCGGCCAGCTGGGACGACGTACACGGAAGGCTCGAGCCGGTGCGGCCGGCGAAGCAGGTCACCCAGGTCGCGAACGGGACGCCGACGGTCAGGCTGGCCTTCGGGATCGACGTGGAGAAGCCCTGCACGATCGGCCAGCTGACCTGGCGGCCCTCGGTCGAGTCGGCGACCACGTTGTCCACGGTGTAGCTGTAGACGATCTTCGACTGCCCGGACACGTTCAGGGTCAGCTTGCGGCCGTCGTCGGTGCTGTCGTTCTGGAAGCCCTGGGCGGGCTGTCCGTTCACCGTCGCGGACACGTCCTTGAGCTCGTACGTCCGGTCCCGCTCGGCGTCCGACCGGACCCGGGTGGCCAGCGTGCGGCTGAACGTCGTACCGCCGGCGGTCAGGTCGACCGTCTCCTTGACCTGCAGCTCACCGTCCTTGGTGAGCGTCGCGTCCGCGGAGTACGCGGTGATCTGGTCGGTTGCCATCGGGGCCACCGCCTCGGCGGCCATAGTGCTCAGGGCAACGAACAGCGGGGCGGTCAGGGACATCAGCAGGGCAGCCGGGAGGAGGCGGCGCTTCGGTGACATGGGTCGAGGGTAGTCTCGTGCCGGTTCTTGCAGCGAACTCGCCACAGCCAGATACGACCCGCGTGACCCGA
Organism: Kribbella speibonae; assembly: GCF_004331375.1. NCBI lineage: Bacteria > Bacillati > Actinomycetota > Actinomycetes > Propionibacteriales > Kribbellaceae > Kribbella > Kribbella speibonae. The sequence continues at coordinate 97,293 of NZ_SJKC01000009.1, forward strand.
CCACATGGAGGCCAGACCTGTGAGCAGCCCGTACGGGTACGGCGGCCCACCGCAGGGCGCACCGCAGGGCCGGCCACTCGGCCCGCCGCCTGGTGTGCTGCCGCCACCGCAGGCCGCGCCATGGCCGCCGCAGCAGGGCCAGTACCCACAGGGGCCGGCGCAAGGTACGCCGTACCCGGGCCAGCAGTACCCAGGTCAGCAGTACCAGGGTCAGCAGTTCCAGGGTCAGTTCCAGCCGTACTACGGCGGCCCGGGCCAGTTCAACGGGTTCCAGCCGCCGCGGAAGCGGGGCGGCGCACTGCGCCTGGTCCTGGTGAGTTTCATCTTCCTCACCTTCATCGGCGTGTCGGTGGCCGTAGTGGCCGCGCTGCTGGGCTCCGACAGCAGCAGCACGGACACGACCGCTGAGCCCAAGGTGACCGGTCCGTCGATCGTGCCGACGCCGACGACGAGCCCGGAGAAGGGCACGGCCGAGGACTTCCTGCTGAACGCCGACGTCTACCGCACCGGTCCGCTGCCGGAGCAGAACTGCCCGGCGGCGAACCTCGGTACCGGCAGCCTGGCGTCGCAGAAGGTCTACTACCAGAAGCTCTTCAAGTGTCTGAACGACGCGTGGCGGCCGATCTTCAAGGAGCTCGGTGAGGAGAAGCCGGACCCGGGTCTGGTGGTGTTCGACCAGCCGGTCCAGACGCCGTGCGGCAACTTCGCGCCGCTCTCGGGGCGGGTCCTGGCGTTCTACTGCTACGGCAACCAGGTGATGTACACCGACGTGAAGCAGATGAACCGTGCCTTCGGTCCGCAGCAGGACCTCGCGTACCTGATGACGATCGCGCACGAGTACGGCCACCACGTCCAGGGCGTCACCGGGCTGTTCTATGCCCGTGCTGTCTACGTGCAGGACCACCCGGAGAAGAAGCTGGAGAGCTCGCGGCGTAACGAGTTGCAGGCGTCCTGCTTCGCGGGTGTGTTCAGCAAGGCCGTGGCGAAGTCGTACCCGCTGACCAGCCGTCTGGACGAGTTCAAGGAGCAGTCCAGCAACAGCTTCGGTGAGTCGGCCGACACGCCGGAGGACGAGCGGACGCACGGTCTGGCGACCAGCCAGGGGTTCTGGATCCAGAACGGCTTCAACGTCGGCGAGAACAAGGCCTGTGACACCTTCGCCGTGTCGGCGGACCTGGTGAAGTGACGGCCCGCCTGATCGGGGGCCGCTACCTGTTGGGGGAACCGCTCGGCTCGGGCGGTATGGGCTCGGTCTGGCGTGCCCACGACCAGCAGCTGGACCGGATGGTCGCGCTGAAGCGTGCGCATCCCGGTGTGGACGACCCGGACGGGCGACGGCTGCGCCGGGAGGCGCGGACCGGTGCCCGGCTGCACGACCCGCACGTGGTGACGATCTTCGACGTGGTGACGGACGGGGACGAGCACTGGCTGGTGCTGGAGTACCTGCCCTCGCGTGGCCTGGACGAACTGGGCAAGCTGCCACCCGACCAGGTCGCGCGGATCGGCGTACAGATCGCGTCCGCACTACAAGCCGTACACGCGGCGGGCATCATCCACCGCGATCTCAAGCCGGCCAACATCCTGGTCACCGCGGACGGTACGGCGAAACTCGCGGACTTCGGCATCTCGCGGCGGCTGTGGGCCGAGGCGACGCTGACGGACAGCTCGACGATCGGTACGCCGGCCCAACTCGCACCGGAAGTAGCCAACGGCAACGAACCGACGGCCGCATCCGATGTGTTCTCGTTGGGCGCAGTGCTCTACACGGCGCTGGAGGGCCACTCGCCGTTCGGCGACGACCCGAACCCGCTGGCGGTGCTGCGGCGCGCCGCACGCGGTGAACTCGAGCCGCTGCGACGCGGTGGCGAACTGACGCCGTTGATCACGCGGATGCTCGCGGTGGAACCAGGTGACCGCCCGTCGGTCGCCGAGGTCGTGACCGAGCTCGGCGGTACGGCGGCCGCGCCCGTGAGCAGGCGACGCAAGCGATGGGTGATCCCGGCAGCGGCTGCCGGCGTAGCGGCGGTCGCCGTCCTGGGTGTGCTGATCGGGCGGGCGGTGTCGGGACCGTCCGAGCCGTCCGCGGCGCCCACGACTGCTGTCGCCGGTCCGGTGGGTGATCCGTTGACGGTGGATCCCTGTGCGTTGATCGACGAGACGACGCTGAGCAAGTTCGGGGACGCGACGCTGGAACCGGCGTACGGGAACTTCGATCGGTGTGACGTGGTGGTGAACGGCACCGGCACCCAGCAGGTCGACGTCCGCGCGGAGTTCGACCAGGCGGACAACGAACTGCCTCAGGGCGCCGTGGAGAAGTTCACCGGCAATCTGGCCGAGGTCGTCCGCGCCCGCGCCGAGGACGGCGACTGCGCGCGCGTACTCGTGCTCTCGGACGGAACACACGTGGTGGTCGAAGCCCGGCACACCGACGGGTCCGGGATGGATGTCTGCGCGATGGCGGAAGCCGTGACGCAGAAAGCGATCGGCGTACTGAAGGCCGGTCCGATCCCCCGGCGCCCGCAGCCGTTGCCGGCCGCGTCGCTGGCGCATCTCGACGCCTGCACGTTGCTGGACAACAAGGCGCTCGAGCTCATCCCGGCGGTGGACGCGACGAACCCGGACACCTCGTTCGGCGGCTGGTCGTGCGGTTGGGAGAGTACGACGAGCGATCTGTCGGTGGATGTGCGGTTCGACCGGGACCAGCCGCTGGACGCGTCGGACGGGCGTCCGGTGACCATGTCCGGCCGGTCCGCGTTCATCTCGAGCGAGGACGACGGCCCGGGGACCTGTGCGGCGGTGATCGTGTTCCGGAAGTACGCCGATACGGTCGAGCTGGTGACGGTGATCGCCAGAGGTCCCGGTACGCAGACCTCACTGTGCGGACTGGCCACGAAGCTCGGTCAATCCGTCGCTGCGAAGCTGCCGAAGGCCTGAGATGGAACGGCTCCCTCCGAACCACACGAGCCTGGCAGGCGGCGTCCCTGCCGCGCAGCCGGGCACCATCTTCGTGCTGAGCGTCGCGGGCGGTGTCAGCGTCGACGCCGGACCACACCGGACGATCCTGTTCGGACGAAACCGTCCCGAGGTGCATGTCTGCATCGGCGAGGACGACCCGCGCGTCAGCCGGAGACACGGCTCGATCAGCCACCGCGGCGGCCAGTGGTACGTCGCAGTGACCGGTCGACTGCCCGTGCGGTTTCCACGTCAGCGAGCGCTGTTCGCCGGCGAGGACCCGATACCTCTCGCAGCCGGTTACACACCGCTCTTCGTACAGGGCTCCAGTGGACGTGAGCACCTCCTGGAGGTGTACGTCGTTGGCGACAGCGGCACTCGCCCCGTACCGCGGCCGCGTGAGGCAACGCACCCGCCGCGTGTCTGGCGGCTCTCTCCGGCTGAGAAGCTGGCGTTGATCGTGGTCGGCCAGCGGTACCTGCTGCACGACCTGCACCCGCTGCCGCTGTCCTGGCGGCAGGCCGCGGACCAGTTGGCCGAGCTCCAGCCGACGGAGGGCTGGACTGCCAAGCGGGTCGAGCACCTGGTCTCCAACGTCCGCAGCCGGCTGTCGCGGGACGGCGTACCCGGGCTGACTCGGGAGGAGGTCGGCGAGCCGGTCGGCAACGTGCTCAACGACAACCTGTTCCGGGAGCTGCTGCTGTCCACCACACTGGTCCCGGCGGACGTCGACGTACTGGAGGACTGAGTTCGGGAGGGGTCCCCGGCGACCGGACTTACCGTCCGGGACATGACCAAACCGCCCCGCATCATGACTCGCGACAACTCCATCAACGTTCCGGTGTAACAAGCGGTTGATGGCTACACCCACGTGTTTGCTTCGGGTTATCCAAGCCGTAACTAGGCGGCGTATTATCCGCCCGTGACATTGCGACGCGGGGACCTGGCGACGGCCTCGCGGACGTTGGTGGACGTGCTCGAAGAGACGGCCGCCGTCTACGCCGACGAACCCGCGCTCGACGACGGCAGCGTCAGCCTCAGCTATCGCGAACTGCTGGTGCAGACCACCAAGTTCGCCGGCCGCTTGACGGCGGCCGGGATCGGACCCGGCGACCGCGTCGGGATCCGGATCTCGTCGGGGCACAACGACCTGTACGTAGCGATTCTCGGCACCCTGCAAGCGGGAGCGGCATACGTCCCGGTCGATGCCGACGACCCGGAGGAGCGCGCCGAACTCGTCTTCGGCGAGGCCGCCGTCGCGGCCACGGTCGGTGACGAACTCGAGCTCACGATCACCCGCCCGCAGCAGGCGCCGATGACCGACAACGACGCGGCCAACGGCGCCTTCGACTACCCGTACTCGGCCCGCATGGACGCGACGAGTACGACGGAGTCCCCACGCGACGGCACCGGACCGGAGCCGGCCGACGACGCGTGGATCATCTTCACCTCGGGCTCGACCGGCGTACCGAAGGGTGTCGCCGTCACGCACCGATCGGCGGCGGCGTTCGTCGACGCCGAGGCCCGCCTGTTCCTCCCACGCGAGCCGATCGGGCCCGACGACCGCGTCCTGGCCGGCCTGTCCGTCGCGTTCGACGCGTCCTGCGAGGAGATGTGGCTGGCCTGGCGGCACGGCGCCTGCCTCGTCCCGGCACCGAGAAGCCTGGTCCGCACCGGTATGGACCTCGGCCCGTGGTTGGTTGCCCAGGGCATCACTATCGTCTCGACCGTGCCGACGCTGGCCGCGCTCTGGCCGCCGGACGCCCTCGACCAGGTCCGGCTGCTGATCTTCGGCGGCGAGGCCTGCCCGCCGGAGCTGGCCGAGCGCCTCGCGATCGAGGGCCGGGAGGTCTGGAACACCTACGGCCCGACCGAGGCCACCGTGGTGGCGTGCGCCGCCCAGCTCACCGGCGAAGGCCCGGTGCGGATCGGTCTTCCCTTGGACGGCTGGGATCTCGCCGTTGTAGATGCCGCAGGCAACGAGGTGGCCGACGGCGAGATCGGTGAGCTGATCATCGGCGGCGTCGGCCTGGCCCGGTACCTCGACCCGGCCAAGGACGCCGAGAAGTTCGCCCCGATGCCGACCCTCGGCTGGGACCGCGCGTACCGCAGCGGCGACCTGGTGCGGTCCGACCCGTTGGGCCTGCTGTTCCAGGGCCGCGCCGACGAGCAGGTGAAGCTCGGCGGCCGCCGGATCGAGCTCGGCGAGGTCGACGCCGCACTGCAGGCGCTCCCGGGTGTCTCCGGCGCCGCGGCCGCCGTCCGCAACAGCGCCGCGGGCAATCAGCTCCTCGTCGGGTACGTCGTACCGGACGAGGCCATCGCCTTCGACAACGCGAAGGCCACCGAGCGTCTGCGTGAAGCACTACCCGCGGCGCTCGTACCACTGCTGGCGGTCGTCGACACGCTGCCGACCCGGACCTCCGGCAAGGTCGACCGCAACGCGCTCCCCTGGCCGCTGCCGGGGATGGACAGTGACGGCCCGGCCGCCGAGCTGGACGGGACCGCGGGCTGGCTGGCCGAACGCTGGACGAAGATCCTCGGCGCCAAGGTCACCGGGCCCGACAACGACTTCTTCCTGCACGGCGGCGGCAGCCTCGCCGCGGCCCAGTTGGTGTCCGCGCTCCGCGAGCGGTTCCCGGACGTCACGGTCGGCGACATCTACGAGTACCCGCGGCTCGGCGCGCTCGCCGAACGCCTAGACGACTTCCGGCCCGCAACGCTGGAGCCGGTCGAGCTCCGGGAGATCCGGCCGACCCCGAAGAGCACGCAGCTCCTGCAGACCGCGCTGACCCTGATCCTGCAGACCGTCGTCGGCGTCCGGTGGCTGGTCTACGTGTTCACGCTGAACAACCTTCTCGCCGCGCTGATCGACCCGCTCCCGTGGGCGCGGACCGTGTCGTGGTGGTGGATCCTGGCCGGCTGGCTGATCCTGATCAGCCCGGCGGGCCGGATGGGGATCGCGGTCGTCGGCGCCCGGATCCTGCTGCGCGGCCTGAAACCAGGCACGTACCCACGCGGCGGCAACGTCCACGTCCGGCTCTGGGCAGCGGAGAACCTTGCCGACGCGGCCGGCGCCGCCAACCTGGCAGGCGCGCCCTGGATCGCCTACTACGCTCGCGCGCTCGGGGCGAAGGTCGGCCGCGGCGTCGACCTGCACACGCTGCCGCCGGTGACCGGCATGCTGACCATGGGCCGCGGCGCCTCTATCGAACCCGAGGTCGACCTGGCCGGCTACTGGATCGACGGCGACCAGTTGCACGTCGGACAGATCTCCGTCGGCCCCGACGCGGTCGTCGGCTCACGCAGCACCCTGCTTCCGGGCGCGGAGATCGGCCGCAGCGCCGAGATCATGGCCGGCTCGGCAGTCTCCGGCCGCGTCCCTGAGAACGAGCGCTGGTCCGGCTCCCCCGCGGCGAGGATCGGCCGCGCGCGGCACCCGTGGCCGGACCACCGGCCCGCACGCGCTCCGTGGTGGGTCGCGGCGTACGGCGCCCAGTCCGCGCTGATGTCCCTGATCCCGGTCGCCGGGGCCGCCGCGGCGTTCGTCGTCCTCGGGTACGCGGTGCGCGGCACGCAGACGCTGCCGGACGCGGCGTTGCACGCGCTGGCGGCGATCCCGCTGATGACGCTGGTCGGGTTCGCCACCATCGCGGTCCTCACGCTGATCGGCGTACGGCTCCTCGGCATCGGGATCAAGCCCGGTCACTACCCGGTCCGGAGCCGGATCGGGTGGCAGGTCTGGGCGACCGAGCGGCTCCTCGACTCCGCGCGCACCTTGCTCTTCCCGCTGTACGCGAGCCTGCTGACGCCGTGGTGGCTGCGCGCTCTGGGCGCGAAGATCGGCCGCGACGTCGAGGCGTCGACGGTCCTGCTGCTGCCGAAGATGACGACGGTCGGCGAGGGCGCGTTCCTGGCCGACGACACGATGATCGCCTCCTACGAGCTCGGCGGCGGCTGGCTGCACGTGGCCGGCGCGAAGGTCGGCAAGCGCGCGTTCCTGGGCAACTCCGGTATGACGGCCCCGGGGCGGAGCGTCCCGAAGAACGGCCTGGTCGCGGTGCTGTCCGCGGCGCCGAAGAAGTCCAAGGCCGGTACGTCGTGGCTCGGTTCGCCGCCCGTGAAGCTCCGCCGGCAGGCCGTCTCGGGTGATCAGAGCCGCACGTTCAACCCGCCGTACAAACTCAAGGTCGCCCGCGCTCTGGTCGAGCTGTGCCGGTTCGTCCCGATGATGTGCACGGTGCTGATCGCCCTTGGCGTGCTGTTCGCGCTGCAGGCGCTCGACCTCTGGCTGGGTCCGCTGTGGACGATGCTGCTGTCGGGCGCGGTCATCCTCGCCGCCGGCGCGGTCGCGGGCGGGATGGCGACGGTCGCCAAATGGGTCATCGTGGGCCGGACGAGAGCCGTCGAGTATCCGCTGTGGAGCTCGTTCGTCTGGCGCAACGAGGTCGTCGACAGCTTCGTCGAACTGGTCGCCGCGCCCTGGTTCGCGAACGCTGCCGCCGGTACGCCGGTGCTCACGCTCTGGCTGCGGTCACTCGGAGCGAAGATCGGCAAGGGCGTCTGGTGCGAGACGTACTGGTTGCCGGAGGCGGATCTGGTCACCCTGGGCGACGGTGCCACGGTGAATCGCGGTTGCGTGCTGCAAACGCACCTATTTCATGATCGAGTTCTCTCCATGAACACAGTCACCTTCGGGGCCGGGGCAACTCTCGGCCCACACGGCATCGTCCTCCCGGCGGCCGCGGTAGGAGCAGGAGCTACCATCGGGCCGGTGTCTCTCGTGATGCGTGGTGAAGGTGTTCCGGCCGGTACGCGCTGGGCGGGGAACCCGATCGCTCCGTGGCAGGGCTGATGGTTGACCCGTATGTGCCCAGTCACGGAAGCACCGACTACAAGGTCGAGTCGTACGAACTCGACCTGGACTACCGGGTCAGCAGCAACCGGCTGACCGGCAAGGCGACGATCACGGCGTTCGCCACCCAGGCGCTCTCCCGGCTCAGCCTCGACCTGTCCGGGCTCCGGGTGTCGAAGGTGACGGTGAACGGCCGCCGGCCGCAGCGGTACGTCCATCGCGGCGGCAAGCTGCACATCACTCCGGCGACGACGATCCCGGACGGCGCCGAGTTCTCGGTCGACGTCCAGTACAACGGGAACCCGAAACCCGAGGACAGCCCGTGGGGCGAGCTCGGCTGGGAAGAGCTCACTGAGGGCGTCATCGTCGCCAGCCAGCCGAGCGGTGCGGCCACGTGGTTTCCGTGCAACGACCACCCCGGTGACAAGGCGCACTACCGGATCTCGATCACCACGGACTCGCCGTACCAGGTCGTCGCGAACGGGCGGCTGGTGTCGCGCCGGGTGAAGGCGAGCCGTACGACGTGGGTGTTCGATCAGGCCGCGCCGATGGCGACGTACCTCGCGACCGTGCAGATCGGGCGGTACGACGAGGTGGACCTGGCGGCCTCGCCCGTGACGATCAGGGGCGTGTTGCCGGCCGGGCGGAGCCGCGAGTTCCGGCACGACTTCGGGCGCCAGCAGGACATGATGAAACTGTTCTGCCGGCAGTTCGGGCCGTACCCGTTCGGCGGGTACACGGTCGTGGTCACCGACGACCCGCTGGAGATCCCGCTCGAGGCGCAGGGCATCTCGGTGTTCGGCAGCAACCACGTCGACGGCCGGAACGGGTCGGAGCGGCTGGTCGCGCACGAGCTGGCGCATCAGTGGTTCGGGAACAGCCTGACGCCGGCGAACTGGCAGCACATCTGGCTCAACGAGGGCTTCGCCTGCTACGCCGAGTGGTTGTGGTCGGACGAGTCCCGCGGGCTCACCGCCGACCAGCAGGCGGCGAAGGCGCACACGCGGTTGAAGGGCCTCCCACAGGACCTGCTGCTGTCCGACCCCGGCCCGGACCTGATGTTCGACGACCGCCTCTACAAACGCGGTGCGATCACCTTGCACGTACTGCGCAGGCACCTCGGCGACGACGCGTTCTTCGAACTCCTTCGTACCTGGACCAAGACCCACCGGCACGGTTCGGTCACGACGGCCGACTTCATCGCGCTGGCCACCACCTTCAGCCCGGACGAAGAGGCCCTACGCCACCTGTTCGCCGCCTGGCTGGACTCCTACGAGCTCCCACCTCTGCCCCGGAAACGCTAGCCGGCGCGTGCTACCTCGGCGGCGACTTTCACGAAGCGTTCGGTGAGCGGGGTTCTGGTGGCCCAGGCGGTGCCGGTCCACCAGGTGGCCGCGCGACCCGGGAGCGGGACCAGGCGGACCTCGGGCGGCGCGATCCGTTCGGCGGTCTGCGGTACGACGGCGGGCCCGGCACCGGCAGCGGTCAGGGCGAGGACGGTCTGCAGGTCGCCGGCTTCCTGGACTATGTGCGGGTGGCAACCAAGTTCGGCGTACAGGGTGTTGATCTGGGCGGTCAGGCCCGGTCCACGATCCGGCGTCAGGCGGATCAGCGGGCGCGCGTCGATCCAGCCGATCAGGTCCCGCGGCAACTGCTGGTCGGCCGGTACGGCGAGGGTGAGCCGATCACGTCGTAACCGCAGGTGCTCGAGGCCGGGCGGCACCGGCAACCGGACGAATCCGATCTGCAAGCTCCCGGCCAGCAGCCGCTCGCACTGCACCGCCGACGACATGTCCTCGAGCGAGATGGTTACTCCCGGCCACCGGCTCCGGAACAGCGCCACCGCCCGCGGAGCCAGCTCGATCCCCGACAGCCCGAACCCGATCGCGAGCGAACCCTCGGCCCCGGACGCCACCTGAACAGCCCGTCGCTCGAAGGCCTCGGAGCGGTCCAGCAACTCCAGAGCGTCAGGAAGCAGCAGCTCTCCAGCCGGGGTCAGCCGCGCGCCGTGCCGGCCCCGGACGAACAGCACCGAGCCGACTCGGCGCTCCAGCACCTGGATCTGCTTGGTCAGGGCCGGCTGACTGGTCGACAACTCAGCGGCCGCGGCGCTGAAGTTCCGCAACCTGGCCACCGTGACGAACGCCCGCAGCAGACGGAGATCCATAACCCCAGGATATGGAATCGCCCCGAATCGCTATTGGACGTCATAGGTGCCTCGGCGTTTCGATGGGCGTATGACGACCTTCCGCGCCGCCGTGGTCCAGTTCGAACCGGCCCCTGACCAGCCCGCCGCCAATCTCGCGACCGTCGACCGGCTCGCCCGGCAGGCGGTCGGCGACGGCGCCCGGCTGATCGTGTTCCCGGAGATGTGTCTGCTTGGCTATTGGCACCTCCGGCGGCACACCGCGGCTCGGCTGCGCGAGCTCGCCGAGCCCGCCGACGGACCGCTGGTCAGCCAGGTCGTTGCTCTCGCCAAGGAACTCGAGGCCGGGATCGGGGTCGGATTCCTCGAGGAGGCCGACGGCAAGTTGTTCAACGCGTACGCCGTCTGCCTGCCCGACGGGACCGTTCACGTGCACCGGAAGCTGCACGCGTTCGAGCACGAGGAGATCGCGAGCGGATCGACGTACACGGTGTTCGAGACGCCGTGGGGGTTCCGGGCCGGGGTGCTGATCTGCTGGGACAACAACCTGGTGGAGAACGTCCGGATCACCGCGTTGCTCGGCGCAACGGTCCTGATCGCGCCGCACCAGACCGGCGGGACGAACTCACGCAGCCCGCACGGGATGAAGCCGATCCCGCTCGAGGTGTGGACGAGCGGCGACCGCGCGACGATCGAGGAGGCCTTCAACGGGCCGAGTGGGCGAGGCTGGTTGATGCGATGGTTGCCGGCGCGGGCGCACGACAACGGGATGTTCGTCCTGTTCAGCAACGGCGTCGGCCGCGACGACGACGAACTCCGGACCGGGAACGCGATGATCCTCGACCCGTACGGCCGCATCGTCGCGGAGACGCCCGCACCTGCCGAGGCCATCGTCGTTGCCGACCTGGACCTGGAACTGGTGCCCCTCGCAACCGGCCGCCGCTGGCTCCGCGGCCGCCGCCCCGAGCTCTACACGCCCCTCACCCAACCCATCGGCAACGAACTAGACCCCCGAGCAGCCCGCTTCTCCCCCGACCCAGTGCCGTCTTTGAGCCCCCACCAACCAGAAATCGGCCCGCAAAACGGTTGATGCGTGCTCAAAGACGAGGCGGATGGTTGGTGGGTGCACAAAGAGGGTGGGGTGGGTCAGTAGATGAGGGCGGTGGCGATGGCGGCGATTCCTTCGGCGCGGCCGGGGAAGCCTAGACCGTCGGTCGTTGCCGCACTCACCGAAACCTCGGCGTCGCAGGCAGCGGACAGCACCTTCTCCGCTTCCTCGCGGCGGGCACCGATCCGCGGGCGGTTGCAGACGATCTGCACCGTGACGTTCCCGATCTCGAACCCGGCCGCCCGCACCCGGCGCGCGGCCTCCGCCACCAGCGCGACCCCGGTCGCACCGGCCCACTCGGGCTCGGCGGTCCCGAAGTTCGATCCCAGGTCACCCAGCTTCGCGGCGGTGAGCAACGCCGTACAGATCGCGTGCGCGGCCGCGTCGCCGTCCGAATGACCTGACAGCCCGGCGGGCTCGTCCGGCCAGTGCAGACCGGCCAGCCACATCGGGCGGCCTTCCTCCAACGGGTGTACGTCGATGCCGTTGCCGACCCGTGGAACCTTCACGCCATCCTCCGCTCCGCCAGCAGCGCCTCGGCGAGCAGCAGGTCCTGCGGCCGGGTCACCTTGAACGCGTCCGGCGAGCCCTCGACCGTCCGCACGGTCACCCCGATCCGCTCACACATCATCGCGTCGTCGGTCACGCCCGCGTCGGCACCGGCCGCATGCGCGCGCCGCAGCACATCAGGAGCGAACCCTTGCGGCGTCTGGACGGCGACCAGCGTCGACCGATCGGGCGTGTCGACCACGTCACCGGTCGGCCCGACCCGCTTGATCGTGTCCGTCACCGGAACCACCGGTACGACGGCCTCGGCGCCGGCTCGCACCGCCGCCACCACCCGCTCGATCGCGTCGGCCGGGACGAACGCCCGCGCCGCGTCGTGGACCAGGATGCAGTCGATCCCGTCGACCGGCACCACGTCCAGCGCCGCCCGCACCGAGGCGGGCCGCTCCGCGCCGCCGGCCACCACGATCAGCTGGGCGTCCCCGACGTACGGCGTGAGCTCCTTGCCGACCGTCTCCTCGGAGCCGGGCGGTACGGCGACCACGAAACAGACGAGGTCGGCGGCGGTCGCTGCCTTCAGCCCACGCACCGCGTGGACCAGCAGCGAGTCGCCACCGACCTCTCGAAACGCCTTCGGGGTCTCACCACCCAGTCGCAGCCCTAGCCCGGCCGCGGGAATCACGACCGCGCTACTCATGCTGAGCTACTTCAGGAGGCGAGAACCTCGTCGAGGATGGCCTCGGCCTTGTCCTCGTTGGTGTGCTCGGCCAGGGCCAGCTCGGAGACCAGGATCTGGCGAGCCTTCGCCAGCATCCGCTTCTCACCGGCGGACAGACCACGGTCACGCTCACGGCGCCACAGGTCGCGGACGACCTCTGCCACCTTCAGCACGTCACCGGAGTGCAGTTTCTCCAGGTTCGCCTTGTAACGTCGCGACCAGTTGGTCGGCTCCTCCGTGTGCGGCGCCCGCAGCACGTCGAAGACGCGCTCCAGACCGGCCTGATCCACGACGTCACGCACGCCGACGAGATCGAGATTGCACGCGGGGACCCGGACGACCAGGTCGTTCTGAGCGACGATCCTCAAGACCAGATAGGTCTTGTCCTCACCTTTGATCTGACGGGTCTCGATGTCCTCGATGACGGCCGCTCCGTGATTGGGGTAAACAACCGTCTCGCCGACTGTGAAAGTCATGTGTGAAGTGCCCCTTTCCGAGATCTATCCTACCACGCGGTCGGTGGTCCGGTTCGGGTGTTTGCGCTGGTCAGGGCCCACTTCCCGCCTTGACAAACGCTCTCTCACATGCCTCGTGCGCGCGCGCACCGTTGCTCTCGACATCACCGCGGCACCCCCGCGGCGGGGTCCCGGCGTCCGCCTCGCCGACCCCGAGGGCTACGCTGTGGGGCGCCGGAGGCCGCTGCCTCGCGGTCACGAAACAGCTTGCACGAGAGGGATTCCAGTGCCGATCACGTTGTCCTCGCGGTTCGCCCGGCGTACCGCGCTGGCGGGTGCCGCCGCCACTCTCAGTATCGCGCTGGCGGCGTGCAGCGCGAGCTTCTCCGCGCCGACCCTGCAGCCGTACCAGGCCGCCGAGGGCACCAATGTCGAGTCCGGCCAGGTGAAGGTCCGCAACATGCTGGTGCTGGCCGATGCCGAGGGCAAGGGCGAACTGCACAGCGTGATCGTCAACGACGGCGACACCCCCGAGACCCTGGTCAGCATCCAGCAGGCCGCGCCCGGGACGGCGGACGGCCAGGCCGGCTCCGACCAGCCGGGCGAGGTCAAGTTCACCGGCCTCACGGAGCCGCTGGAGCTGGAGCCGCACACCGCGCTGGTCCTGCCGGGCACCGGCACCGAGGCCCCGGCCGCTGAGACCACCCCGAGCGCCACGCCGACGGCCACCGAGACTCCTTCGGCGCCGACCCCTGGTGCCGAGGAGGCCGGCCCGGCGATCATCGTGACCGGTGCGAAGCCGGGCCAGATGGTCAACGTGACCATCACCTTCGGCAGCGCGGCGCCGGTCTCCGCCTACGTCCCGGTCCTCACCGACGACCACTACTCCCCGTCCCCGGCCGCCGCCGAGTAGTTCTCTCAGAACGACAGAACGGGCCGCCCCGGCGCGGGACGGCCCGTTCTGCTTGGTACGGCGAGCCTGTGGCCGAGGCTCGCCGTACCAGGTCTTAGCCCTTGCTCGCCGCGGCCGCCTTCGAGAGGCCCGGGAGCACCTTGTCGAGCACCCACGGGACGCTCAGCACGCTGACCGCGCTCATACCGGAGATCACCTGCTGGTCCTGCAGCGCGTACGCGCCGCCGCTCTTGACCGCCTTCAGCGACGAGTAGACCGGGTCGGCCAGGAACTTCTGCGTCCCGATCCCGTCGACGTACGCGATCAGCACGTCCGCGTCGACGTCCGCGACCTTCTCCTTGCTGACCGTCAGCGAGAACTCCTTCTTCGTGTTGGTCTTCTCCAGCGCCTCCACTCCCGGCGCGTTCTTGAAGCCCATCTCGTTCAGGATCTGCACCCGCGGGTCACCCGGCATGTAGATGTAGTTCTCCGGGCCGAACGAGCCGACCGTGATGGTCTTGTCCTTGAACTCCGGGTGCTCGGCCGCGACCTGCTTGATCTTGTCCTGGATCCCGGTGATCAGCTTCTCCGCGTCGGCCTTCTTGCCGAGCGCCTCGCCGACCAGCAGCGTCTGGTCCTGCCAGGTGGTCTGCCACGGCGCCCCCGGGTACGCGACGGTCGGCGCGATCCCGCTCAGGGTCTTGTACGTCGCCTCGTCGAAGCCCTCGTACGGGGCCAGGATGACGTCCGGCTTCAGCGCCGCGATCTTCTCGAACGGGTACTTGTCGCCGGTGTCCAGCAACGTCGTCTTCGACTTGTCGAATTTGTCCGCGTCCCACGCGGTGGTGCCGTCGGCGGTCGGCCCGTAGGTGACCTTCGGCATCCCGACCGGGGTCTCGCCGAGCGCGTAGACCACGTCCTGGGCGTTCCAGCCGAGCGTGACGATCCGCTCCGGCTTCTTGGTGATCGTCGTGTCGCCGAACGTGTTCTTCAGCGTGACCGGGAACCCGGAGCCGGCCGTACCGGCCGAACTCTCGGCCTGCTTGTCGCCGTCACTGCCGCAGGCGGCCAGCGTGGTCGTGGCGAGCAGTACGGCGGTCACCGCACTGACGACCTTGGTACGGGACCAGGACATACGTGACTCTCCTTAGATTTGCCTCAACTAAGGAGAGCCTAAGCTAACCCCGCTGGCCATCGCGACCCGCGGGGGTGTGACTCAGGACTCGAACTTGTAGCCGAGCCCACGCACCGTGACGAGATGTGCGGGATTCGACGGGTCCTTCTCGAGCTTCGAGCGCAGCCGCTTCACGTGCACGTCCAGGGTCTTCGTGTCGCCCACGTAGTCGGCGCCCCAGATCCGGTCGATCAGCTGACCGCGGGTCAGCACCCGGCCGGTGTTCCGCAGCAGCATCTCGAGCAGCTCGAACTCCTTCAGCGGGAGCCGGATCTCGGTCCCGGACACCGTCACCACGTGCCGCTCGACGTCCATCCGGACCGGGCCGGCCTCGAGGGTGTCCGGCAGCAGCTCGACGTCCTGACCGCGACGCAGTACGGCGCGGACGCGGGCCAGCAGCTCCCGCGGGCTGTACGGCTTGGTCACGTAGTCGTCCGCGCCGAGCTCGAGCCCGACGACCTTGTCGACCTCGGTGTCCTTGGCGCTGACGATGATCACCGGGACGTTGCCCCGGCTGCGGAGCGCCCGGCAGACCTCCGTGCCGGACAGACCCGGCAGCATCAGGTCGAGCAGGACGATGTCCGCACCGGCGCGGTCGTACTCGTCCAGCGCGTCCGGTCCGGTCTCCGCGACGGCGACCTCGAACCCTTCCTTGCGCAGCACGTAGGACAGCGCGTCGCTGTAGCTCTCTTCGTCTTCGACGACCAGCACTCGGGTCACGAAGCTGTCTCCTTTGTCTTCTGCCCCGACGGGGTAGGCGTCAGGGAAATGGCCGGCTCCTCCTGGCTGGCGGAGTCGGTCTGGCCCGGTGCGGGTTCGAGCCGCAACGGGAGTCTCACGGTGAAGGTGGAACCTTGGCCCTCGACACTCCAGACCCGTACGTCGCCGCCGTGGATCGAGGCGATGTGCTTGACGATCGAGAGGCCGAGGCCGGTGCCGCCGGTCTCCCGGCTGCGGGCCCGGTCGACTCGGTAGAAGCGCTCGAAGACGCGTTCCAGGTCGCTGCTCGGGATGCCCACGCCCTGGTCGGACACCGTGACCTCGACCAGGTCCCCGATCGGGTGCGCGGCGACCGCGACCCGGGTGCCGTCCGGGCTGTAGTTGATGGCGTTCTCGACCAGGTTGCCGATCGCCATCGCCAACTGGTCCTCGCTGCCCAGTACCTCGAGCTCGGGCTCGGTCTTCACCACGATCTTGATGTCGCGGTCCTCGGCGTCGATCCGGCAGCGGTCCACCGCGGTCTCGATGACCCCGTTGATGTCGACGGGGCCCGGGTTCTCCAGCGGGTCGTCGCCCTGCAGCCGGGACAGCTCGATGATCTCCTTGACCAGCCGGCTCAGCCGGGACGCCTCGACCCGCATCCGGTCCGAGAACCGCTGCACCACCTCCGGGTCGTCGGAGGCCTCCGAGACCGCGTCGGCGAGCAGGATCAGCGCGCCGACCGGGGTCTTCAGCTCGTGGCTGATGTTGACGGTGAAGTCCCGCCGGATCGCGTCCAGACGGCGCTCGCGGGTGCGGTCCTCGACCAGCACCAGCACGAGCTGGCTGCCCAGCGGCGCCACCCGGGCGCTGACGTACTGCGTGGCGCCCAGCCGGCCCCGGACGATCTCCAGGTCCTGCTGGCGGATCTCCCCGTCGCGGCGGACCTGCCGGACCATGGTCAGGATGTCGTCCACCACCAGCCGCTCACCGCGGACGATGCCCAGCACATGCGCCGGGGCGCTGGCCTGCAGCACCTGGTCCTCGGGGCCCATCACGACCGCGCTCGAACGCAGTACGGACAGCACGGTGGCGACGCCTGACGGTACAGCCGGCTCCGGGGACTCCGGGATCTTGCGCTGCGCCCGCTCGGAAAGCATCATCGCGCCGAGCGAAAGCAGGGCCAGGGCCGCGCCGATGACGCCGCCCAGCACCGCAGCCAGCGTGGGGTCCACGGCAACGATGCTACGCGGGCAACCAGCAGGGAAAGACCGAATGATCACCGGATGACCGGGACACGACCTAACTGTTCATCGGTCGTTCACCACTCGTCGCCGTCCGGCAACCTCGACGCCGTACGGTCACCGATGAGCGGGGTACCGTGCTGGTCTCCTCCGCGGCACCGGACACCACAGATCGGAATCGAACACCATGCGTGACACGTACCACGAGCAGCTCGACGACATCCTCGCCGAGCTGGAGCGGATGACGCGGACGGTGTCCACCGCCGTACGCCGGTCGACGTCGGCCCTGCTGGAGGCGGACATCCGCAAGGCCGAGGAGGTCATCGCGGCCGATATCCAGCTCGACGCCGCCGGTGAAGGTGTCGAGGAGAAGGTCTTCGAGCTGATGGCGCGGCAGTCGCCGGTCGCCAACGAGCTGCGGATGCTGGTCGCCGCGCTGCGGATGGTCGCCGACCTGGAGCGGATGGGCGACCTGGCCGCGCACGTGTCGAAGATCGCCCGGATGCGGTACCCGGCGCCGGCGATCCCGGCCGAGCTGCACGACGTGATCGAGGCGATGGGGTCCGTGGCCGGCAAGATGGTCGACGCCGCCGGTGACGTGATCGCGTCCCGCGACGTCGAGGCGGCCGGGCGGCTCGAGGCCAGCGACGACGAGATGGACAAGCTGCGCACCAACCAGTTCCGCCTGATGATGGACGACACCTGGCCGCACGGCGTCGAGGTCGCCGTCGACATGGCGCTGCTCAGCCGCTACTACGAGCGCATCTCCGACCACGCGGTCGCCATGGCCCGCCGCGTCGTCTACCTCGTCACCGGCGAACTCCCAGTAGCCATCGGCGGCACCGCCGCCGGCTCCGGCGCCGGCGCCTCAACCCCCAACCCCAACGGCAACTGACCCAACCCAACAACGGCGCTCCCGGCAGAAGTTGCCGGGGGCGCCTTTCGCTTGCGCGGCAACCCGGTACTCGGGTGGGGCGGATAGGTTCAGCGGTATGAGCGACGAATCCGAGACCGACCGGCTGATCAACACCGACGTGTCGGCTCTGAGCGGGCCCGAGATGCGGGAGCATCTGGACGCGGTCGAGCGGCGGATGAAGGAGCTGCTGCGGGCCGAGCTCGAGCTCCTCGAGGGCAGCGCGCAGGTGCTTGCGGACCGGCCTGAGCTGCAGGCCAGGCTCGACTACCTCCGGAGCGTGGACCTCAACAACCCGCCGTCGCCAACCTGACGAAAGCCAGTGCTCGGGAAAGGGCGGGGTTGAACAGCAAATAGCCTGTTCAACCCCACCGCAACGCCGGCTCTGGCGCCAGAGCGTGCACGCAACAGACCATCCCGCGCCCCCGGCGGAGCCGGCAATAAGGCAGGCGCGCCGGAGGCGTGGCGTTTGCAGGTGCGGAGTTAGCGGCCCTGGTTTTTGACGGCTTCGATGGCTTCTTTGGCTGCTTGGGGGTCGAGGTATTCGCCGCCGGGGGTGAGGGGCTCGAAGTTGTCGTTGAGTTCGTAGTAGAGGGGGATGCCGGTCGGGATGTTGAGGCCGACGACGGTCTGCTCGTCGAGGTGGTCGAGGTGCTTGACCAGGGCGCGGAGCGAGTTGCCGTGGGCGGTGACCAGCACCGTCTTGCCGTCCCGCAGGTCCGGCACGATCGCGTCGTACCAGTAGGGCAGCATCCGCTCGACGACGTCCTTCAGGCACTCGGTCGCGGGCAGGATCTCCGGCGGGAGGGCGGCGTACCGCGGGTCGCCGGCCTGGTCGAACTCGGAGCCGCGCTCGATCGCCGGCGGCGGCGTGTCGTACGAACGGCGGAACAGCATGAACTGCTCCTCGCCGAGCTCCTCCAGGGTCTGCTTCTTGTCCTTGCCCTGCAGGCCGCCGTAGTGCCGCTCGTTCAGCCGCCAGGAGCGCCGTACGTCGATCCACTGGCGCCCGGCCTCCTCGAGCGCGATGTTCGCGGTGCGGATCGCGCGGCGCAGCACCGAGGTGTGCAGTACGTCGGGGAGCAGGTCACGCTCGAGCAGCAACTGACCGCCGCGATGCGCCTCCTCGACGCCCTGGGCGTTCAGGTCGACGTCGACCCAGCCGGTGAAGAGGTTCTTGGCGTTCCAGTCGCTGTGGCCGTGGCGGAGCAGGATCAGGCGATAGGTCATACCCGCATGCTATCGAGGCTCCAGCCAGCCCTTGAACGCGTCCAGGTTTCGGGTCGACTCGCCGCGTGCCACCCGCCAGTCGTACTCGCGCCGGATGGACGACGCGAAGCCCAGTTCGAGGATCGTGTTGAACGACGAGTCGGCGTACTCGAGCACCGCGCCGAGCAGCCGGTCGACCTCACCAGGTGTGATCGCGTGCAGCGGAACCCGTCCGTCCAGGTGGATGTCGCCCAGGTGGTCGACGGCGAACGCGACGCCGTACATCTTCAGGTTCCGCTCCAGCAGCCACCGGTACACGGCCGCGTGGTTCTCGTCCGGGTGCCGCGCGACGAACGCGTGCACCTGGACCGCCTGCGCGCCGACCGTCAGCGAGACCGTGGTCTTCAGCTTCCGCTCCCCCGGCAGGTCCGCGCTGAAGACACCCGGCTCACTCTCGGTGAACTCGAGCTCGTTCTCGGTCAGCACCTGGCGGATCACGTCCGCCGCTGAAACTCTCACCCGGCTACCTCCGCGGCGATCTCCGCCGCCATCGTCGTCGCGGCGGTCCGGTACGCCGCCAGCGTGTTCCGCGCGGTCAGCTCCCAGCCGAACCCCCGTGCGTGCCCGACCGCCGCGTGGCTCATGCTCTCGCGGACGGCCGGATCCGTCGCGATCCGCGCCAGCGCGTCGGCGAAGTCGTCGACCGCGTGCCCGCGGACCAGGAACCCGGTCCGCCCGTCCAGCACCGCCGTACTCAGGCCGCCGACGGCCGCCGCGACCACCGGCGTACCGCAGGCCTGGGCCTCCAGCGCGACCAGCCCGAAGGACTCCGAGTACGACGGAACGCACACGACGGACGCCGCGCGGTACCAAGAAGAGAGCCGAGAACGCTCCATCGGCTTCACGAATCTCGTCACGTCGGAGATCCCGAGCGCCCGCGCCAGCTCGGCGTGCGACTCGGGGTGCTCCATGCCGTTGCCGGACGGCCCGCCGATGATCGCGACCACCAGCCGCGACCGCAGCGACGGGTCCCGCTCGAGCATCCGCGCCGCCGCCCGGATCAGCAGATCGGGCGCCTTCAACGGCTGGATCCGACCGACGAACGCCAGTACGACGGCATCCTCGGGCAACCCGACCTCACGCCGCGCCAGGGCCTGATCCGCGGGATGGAACAGCTCCAAGTCGACCCCCGGGTTCACCACGCCGACCTTCGCCGGCTGGGCGCCGTACAGGTCGATCAGCTCGCGGGCCTCGTCGCCGGTGTTGGCCAGCAGGCGATCCGCGGCCTCGACGACCTGCTCCTCACCGATCAGCCGCGCGGGCGGTTCGGGTACGTCGTCGTCCGCGAGGCTGGCGTTCTTCACCTTGGCCATCGTGTGCATGGTGTGAACCAGTGGGACCGCCCAACGGTCGCGGGCGAGCAGGCCGACCTGCCCGGACAACCAGTAGTGCGAGTGGATCACGTCGTACCAGCCGGGCTCGTGGATCGCCTCGGCGCGCAGGACGGCGCGCGCGAACGTGCACAGCTGGGCCGGGAGCTCGTTCTTCGTCAGGCCCTCGTACGGGCCGGCGGCGACGTTGCGGACGGTCACGCCGGGCATCAGCTCGACCCGGGCCGGCAGCGCCGACGCGGTCGCCCGGGTGAAGACGTCGACCTCGATCCCCAGGCCGGCCAGCTGTTTGGACAGCTCCACGACGTACACGTTCATCCCGCCGGCGTCCCCGGTCCCCGGCTGGTCGAGCGGTGACGTGTGCAGGCTGATCATCGCGACCCGCCGGAGGGGAGATTCGATCACCCGGTCAGCGTAACTCCGCACCGTCAGCCGGGAATCGGGACTTCTCCCTATCCCCCGGGCGTGACCTCCCAGCCGGCGAGGTAGACGACTGTCGGGCGGGCCAGCGTGGTGATGTCGCGGGTCGGGTCGCCTGGTACGACGAGGAGGTCCGCATCCGCACCGGGCCGGATGCGGCCCTTGTTCACGCGGAGCGCGTCCGCGGCGGAGGAGGTGCCTGCGACGAGCGCGGCTGTGGGCGGAAGGCCGGCCTCCACGTACTCGGCGAGGGTGGCGGGGAGCAGCCCGTGCGGTTTCGCGGGACCGATACCGCCGTCCGATCCGGCGATGATCCGAACCCCGCCGTCGTACAGCCGGCGCACCGCCTGCTGCAGGCCGGCTTCGCTGATACCGGCTTTCGCCACCATCTCCAGGATGTGCGGCGGTACGACGATCGACCGGTCGGAGCCGAGCGTGCCACACACGGCGATTCCGTCGAGCGCGGTCAGCAGCTCGTTGTCGATGACGACGCCGTCGGGCGTGAGGCACGTGCAGTGCTCGATCCCGTCGACGCCCATTTCCGCCGCCTGACGGACGGCCGCGAGGGCGTGTGCGTGCGCCGTGATGGGCAGACCGATCGCGCGTGCCTCGGCGACTGCGGCCGCCAGTTCGTCGTCGGTGAACTGCGGGCTCATCGTGTCGGTGCCCGGTGTGAACGCGCCGCCGCTCGCCATGATCTTGATGACGTCCGCGCCGTTCTCGGCCCTTGCGCGCACGGCGGCCCGGATCTCGTCGACGCCGGTGACTTCGCCGCCGAGTGACCAGCAGTGCCCGCCTTTTCTGGTGAGCGGCGTACCGGATGCGACGACCGCCGGGAGGCTGGCCGGTGCCTGCTTGCGCCATTTGAGGACGGCGTCAAACGGGTCGCCGAGGTCGCGGACGGTGGTGACGCCGGCCGCGAGGTGGCGGCGCAGCGACTGCTCGATGGTTGCGGCGAGGGCGCGCCTGGTCGCGGCCAGCCCGGCGGTCTCGGCGGCGATGCGCAGGCTGCCGAGGCGGTCGAGTGCGCCCGGTCCGGCATCGGCCGTGAGGTGGACGTGGGCGTCGATCAGGCCCGGGAGGATCGTCGTACCGGGCAGGTCACGCACCGGCACGTCCGGTGGGACGTCGTCGCGAGTGACGGCGACGACCTTGCAGTCGTCCAGCAGTACGACGTTCTCGTCGAGGAGCTGTTCGCCGTCGAAGATCCGGTCCGCCCGCAACGCGATCATGTCCCGCAGTCTCTCTCAGGGTGGGTCTACGTCCACCCCAGGAGGCGGATTCGCACCACTGCTTCGCGCGCTGCTCCCGGACAGCATGAATCACATGCGTACAGTCCTCGAAGAAGTCAGGTCCTGGCACCGCCCGTTGATGCTGATGGTGCTCGCCATGTCGGGTCTCGTCCTGACCGCCGGCGTCGGTCTCGCGCTCGACGGCCGGGAGATCCTCAACGAGTCCGTGTGGCTCAAACCGTTCAAGTTCGGCCTGTCGTTCGTCCTGTACGGAGCGACGCTCGCGTGGCTGCTTTCCAAGCTGCGGAAGGCGAAACGCTTCGGCTGGTGGACCGGGACCGTGTTCGCGGTCACCGGGATCGTCGACGTCGGGTTCATCGCCGTCCAGGCCGCGCGCGGGACGTTCAGCCACTTCAACGCGAACACCGACACCTTCAACCAGGTCGGGCAGCAGGTGTTCATGTCCGGCGTCATGGGGCTGTTCGGGGCGAGTCTGGTGATCGCGATCATGCTGCTGTTCCAGCGGATCGGCGACGCGCCGCTGAACCGGGCGATCCGGGTCGGCATCGGGCTGGCGGTCGCCGGGATGGCGCTCGCGTTCTACCTGGTGGGTTCGAACGGTGCGCGGCAGGAGGTCACGGACGCCTACGGCCACCCGGTCACGCTCGGCGGCAGCCACGGGATCGGCGTCGAGGCGGGCGGTCCGGGGATGCCGCTGACGAATTGGAGTACGGTCGGCGGCGACCTGCGGATCCCGCACTTCGTCGGGCTGCACGCGATCCACTTCCTGCTGCTGACGGTCCTCGCGCTGAGCCTGCTCGCCGCGCGGGTCGAGTGGCTGCGTCCGGAGCGTGTCCGGCACCGCCTGGTCGGCGTCGCGGCCTTCGGGTACACCGGCGTGATGATCACCGTGACCGTCCAGGCGTTCCGCGGGCAGGCGCTGATCCACCCCGACGTACAGACGCTGGGTCTCCTGGGCGGATTCCTGGCCGTGAGCCTGGTTGCGCTGGCCGGTGTGATCACGGCGGCACGGCGACCCGTGAGACGGCCCGTCGAGCGCGCCGAGGGCTTTGAGAAACTTGGGGTATGACTTCGAGCGATCGTCCTCTGGCAGTGGTGACCGGTGCTAGCAGTGGGATCGGGGCCGCATCGGCGCGGTACCTCGCCCGCGAGGGGTTCGAGGTGATCTGCGCCGCCCGGCGGCTGGACCGGATCGAGGCGCTGGCCAAGGAGATCGACGGCCGCGCGGTGCAGTGCGACGTCACGTCCGCCGAGGACGTCGCCGCACTCAGCGCGGCGGTCGGCGACGAGTTGCAGGTGCTGGTGAACAACGCCGGTGGGGCGTTCGGTTTCGAGCCGGTGGCCGACGCCGATCTGGATGCCTGGCGGCGGATGTACGAGGTGAACGTGATCGCGGTCGCCGCAGTCACGAAGTCGTTGCTTCCGGCACTGATCGCCGGGCACGGCACGATCATCGTGATGGGGTCGACGGCCGGCCAGGTCGCGTACGAGGGCGGCGGCGGGTACGTCGCCGCGAAACACGGCGCGAAGGCCGTCGTCGACACGCTCCGCCTGGAGCTGTACGACCAGCCGGTCCGGGTCAGCGAGATCGCGCCCGGGATGGTCCAGAGCGAAGGCTTCGCCCTGACCCGCTTCGGCGGCGACCAGTCCAAGGCCGACGCCGTGTACGCCGGTGTCCGCGAACCGCTCACGTCCGACGACGTCGCCGACATCGTCGCCTGGATCGCCACCCGCCCCGCCCACGTCAACATCGACCGCATCACCGTCCGCCCCCGAGCCCAGGCCGCCCAGCACAAGGTCCACCGCGAGCAGTAGTCCCCGCCGACTTTGTGCACCACGTCCGCACCGCGGGCGCCACGTCGTACGGATCTGATGCACAAAGTGGGGGGTGAGCGGGGTCACGGGTGGGGTGCTTGCAATTGCAAGCAGCTGCTAGCAGACTGGGGGTGTGGCCAAGTTGAGTGATCGGGCAGCGGGGGCGGTGGGCTCCGTCGGGGAGTACCTCGCCGAGCAGCGGCGGAACGCGCAGCTGTCGTTGCGGCAGTTGTCCGACCTGGCCGGAGTGTCGAACCCGTACCTGAGCCAGATCGAGCGCGGTCTGCGGAAGCCGTCGGCCGACGTACTGCAGCAGCTCGCGAAGGCGTTGCGGATCTCCGCGGAGACCCTCTACGTACGGGCCGGCATTCTCGATCCGGACGAGAGCCAGGAGGGCAAACAGCCCTCCGGTGTGGTCGACGCCGTCCTGCTCGACCCGGCGCTGAACGAACGGCAGAAGCGTGTACTGCTGGACGTCTACGCGTCGTTCGTCCGCGAGAACACCCCATCTGCTGACTAGCACCTGCTGAAAACACCCCGAGGAGAAGCCTGATGGCTACCCGTACGCCTGTTACCCCGTTCTACGCGATCGCCGGCGCCGGCGACCTCGCGGTCGAGAAGGTCCGCGCCGTCGGCGAGGACGTGACCGCCCGGTTCGCGAAGCTCGACCAGAAGAACCTGCAGACCGAGCTCACCAAGGAGCTCACCAAGGCGCAGGCCGAGCTGACCAAGCGCTTCGAGGCGATCGTCGCCGACGCGCGCACCGCCCCGGCGAAGCTGCGTGAGCTGCCGAAGACCGCGCAGGCCGGTTTCACCGTCGTTCTCGGCCAGGCCGAGGAGACCTACGAGGACCTGGCCGGCCGCGGCAAGGACCTGGTCGAGCGGATCCGCCACCAGCAGGCGACCGAGGACCTGGTCAGCACCGCCAAGACCACGGTGAGCAAGGCCAAGGCCACCCGCACCACCGCGAAGAAGACCGCCACGAGCGCCACCCGCAACGTCAAGGCGACCGCGACCAGCGCCCGCAAGACCGCGAAGGCCGCCGCCAAGGCCGCCGAGTCCGCGGCCGACAAGGTCGGCGACTGATCACACCACAGACGGTGACGATTCACCCCACTCCGGGTGAATCCTGGGACCGGGCGGTCCACAGCTGCGACCGAGCAGAGGTGGGCCGCCCGTTCTGTCGGTTAGGCTCGTAGCATGATCACCTTCCGGAGCCTGATCCCCGGGTTCGACGATCCGCTGTCGGTCATCTGGTGGGTGCTGCTTGCGATCAAGCTGGTCGCGCTCGCCGACGCGGTCTTCCGGCCACGGGCGGTGTTCATCGCCGCCGACAAGCTCACCAAGCCCGGCTGGGTGCTGATCCTGGTCGTGTTCACGCTGAGTCAGGTGTTCCAGGGCTGGCTGAGCTTCTTCGGCCTGATCGGCATCGTCGCGTCCGCCGTGTACCTCGTGGACGCCCGCCCGGCCCTGCGCGCCGCCACCGGCCGTGGCCGCGGCGGCTGGGGAGCGATCCGCCGGCGGCGGGGCCCGCGCCCGCTGTAAACCTACGAGCGGTAGACGATCACCTTGTCGCCGACGTGGATCTGGTCGAACAGCACCTTGATCTTGGCCAGGTCGCGGACATTCACGCAGCCGTGGGACGCGCCGTTGTAACCGCGGGCCGCGAAGTCCGACGAGTAGTGCACCGCCTGGCCGCCGCTGAAGAACATCGCGTACGGCATCTTCGAGTCGTACAGCTTCGAGACGTGGTTCCGGCTCTTCCAGCCGACCGTGAAGCTGCCTTCCCGGGTCGCGGTCTTCACCGCACCGAACCGGACGTCCATCTGCATCTTCACCACGCCGTCGACGACGTACCGCAGCTTGCGGGTGGTCTTGTCGATGCACAGCGCGACACCGGTCGCGCAGCGGGCGTCGAGCTTCTTGCCGTTCACCACCGGCACCGGCGGGAACAGCTCGGTCTGGGTCGGCTCGTGGGTGACCTTCACCAGCTGGTTCCAGGTGTTCTGGTCGATGTACCCGAGCTGGGGAATCCCGTGAGACTTCTGGAACTTCTTCACCGCGGACCGGGTCATGGTGCCGAACTCGTTGTCCAGGTAGCGCTTCTCGAGCAGCTTCAGCTGCACCAGCCGCGCCTCGACCTTGCGGACGTTGGTCCCGCTGGACCCGTTCTTCCAGAGCGCCTTCGGGTAGATCGGCAGCTCACCGCTGACCTCGAACGGCACCGTCTTCAGGTCCTGCGGGGCCGCGGTCGCGCTCGTTCCGGTACTCAGGAGTGCCGCAATCGCGCCCCCGACCACCAGCCCGCTCAGCAACTTGCGAATCAACAGCCCGCGCATCGGACACCCCTCACATAGACCCCGTCCCTACACTTGTAGGACGTCCTCACCGGCCATCTGGTTGGCTCAGCGTACCGGAGGAGCTGCGCATGGAGATCCTGCTGAGCGCGGCGGACATCACCACGGTGCCCGCGGACGCGATCGTGAACGCCGCCCATCACGCGTTACGCGGCGGTGGCGGCGTCGACGGCGCGATCCATCGGGTGGGCGGGCGCGAGATCCTCGCGGAGCTCATCGAGCGGTACCCGAACGGCACTCCCACCGGTACGGCGGTATGGACCACGGCCGGCGCACTACCGGCGTCGTACGTGATCCACGTGGTCGGGCCGAACTTCACCGCGGGGCAGCGAGATCCGACGCTGCTCGAGTCCTGCTACCGCAACGCGTTGCGGATCGCGGACGAGCTCGACGTACGCACGATGACCTTGCCCGCGGTCTCGGCCGGGATCTACGGCTGGCCGGCGCAGTCCGCCGCGGACATCGCCGTACAGACGCTGCGCCGTACGCCGACGAACATCACCAAGGCCACCTTCTGCCTGGTGGAACCACGGCTCTACAAGGCGTTCGGAAACGCAACAGCGGCCGGGGAGTAGGCTCCCCGGCCGCTGCGCTCAGATCACTTGCTGTAGACGACGACGCGGTCGCCGACCTTCACCCGGGCGAAGACCCAGGCGATCTTCTTCTTGTCGCGGATGTTCGCGCAGCCGTGCGAGGCGCCGTTGTAGCCGCGGGCCTTGAAGTCCGAGGAGTAGTGCACCGCCTGGCCGCCGCTGAAGAACATCGCGTACGGCATCTTGGTGTGGTACAGCGACGACACGTGGTTCTTCGACTTGCGGTAGACGCGGAAGACGCCGTTGCGCGTCGGGGTCCGGCTGGAGCCGAACCGGACGTCCATCACCTGCACCGGCTTGCCGTTCACCATGTAGACCAGCTTGCGGGTCTTCTTGTTGATGCACAGCACGCGACCCTTGGTCATGCAGCGGCGGTCGATGCGGTACTTGGCGATCAGCTTGCTGTTCGAGGTCGCCTTCTTCGCCGTGGCGGCCTTCGGCGGCTGACCGACCGGACGCGGCGCCGTCGTCGAATTCTGCGCCGACGTCACAACCTGAGGCGCGGCCTCGGCCGAAGTGGTCGCCGACAGTGCGCCGACGCCCACGAACGCGGCGGCCGTCAGGGTAGCGCCGAACTTACGCAGAATGCCCATGTTTCCCTTGTCCTTCCCCCAAAGAGTGCTTCCACAAGACAGACGTCGCTACTTCACGTCTGGTTGGTAACGAATCAAAACTTTCTTCCCCCGCCACTGCCCCACCAGTGGCCGAGAAAGTGTGTATCACACCGACGGAGGCGGAGGCACGCTCCGTCAACCACCGTGTCCAGTTCGTGCCCTAGGACGTCAGTGCACGCAGCCGGCGCAGTACTTCGGACGCGCCCAGGGCCTGCGCGGTTGCGTGCAGGTCGGGGCTGCGGGTGGCGCCGGTGATCGCGACGCGAACGAGCTGCGAGGCCTCGCGGATCGAGCCGACGTACGCGTCCGGATTCTTCTTGTATTCCTTGGCGTTCGGCGCGAACCGGTGCTTGCCGGCGAGCGCGCGGATCTGGTCGAACCACTCCTGCGGGTCGTCGAGATGCTCGTACTGAGCCACCAGGTCCGCGGCGAACGCGGTGACGACCTCCGGCGCGACACCGAGCGGAACCAGCCGCTCGTCCGCCGGCCCGTCCACCGGGACGAACAGCTCGGTGAAGAAGAACCCGTACGCCGGCCGGAAGTCCGACCACTTGCGCAGGTCCTTGCGGGGGTTCTCGACACCGTCGCGCTCGACCGCGAGCGCCCGCAGCGCGAGGTCCTTCTCGTTGTCGAGCACGGGAACGAGCTCAGCGTCGTACTCCACGGCCCAGGCACGCACCGCGTCGAGGATCTGCTGCCCGCTCAGCGTCGCGATGTGGTCGGCGCTGAGGTCCTCCAGCTTCACCAGGTCGACCAGCGGGCCGGCGACACCGCACAGGCTCAGGTCGATCGGTGTCGCCAGCGCCTCGGCCAGCGGCACCTCCGCGAGCCGGCCGTTCGCCAGGCCGCGCAGGTAGTACAGAACCGCATCGGCCGGGTAACCCGCGCCGATGTAGAAGTCCACGCCGGCCTCAGGGTCCTTGCGCTTCGAGAGTTTCCGCTTGCCGCCCGGGATCTGCTTCATCAACGGCGCGATGTGCGCGTACGTGATCGGCTCGAACTCGAGCGCCGCGAACAGCTGCTGGTGCAACGGCACCGACGAGATCCACTCGTCGCCGCGGATCACCAGGTTCACCCGCATCAGATGGTCGTCGACCGCATGCGCGAAGTGGTACGTCGGGAGCCGCGGCGACTGGTCCGACGACTTCAGGATCACGGCGTCGTTGCGGTTCGCCTCGTGCTCGAGCCGGCCGCGGATCGCGTCCACGAAGCTGGTCCGCGTCTCGCCTTCAGGTGCCCGGAAACGCACGACGTACGGCGTTCCCTCGGCCAGCTTGGCGGCGACGTCGGACGGGTCCGCGTCGCGCCAGATCGCCCACTTGCCGTAGTACCCGGTGGGGACCTTCGAGGCCTGCTGGCGGGCGGTGATGTCGGCGAGCTCGTCCTTCGTCGCGAAGCACAGGTACGCCTTGCCCTGCCGGAGCAGGTGCCGCACGTAGGTGAGGTAGATCTGCTCGCGCTCGGACTGCAGGTACGGCCCGTACGAGCCGCGGTTGCGGTCCTCGTCGGAGCTGATGTGGAAGTACTCGAAGGCGCGGTCGAACTGCTCCAGCGCCCCCTCGACCTCACGTGCCTGGTCGGTGTCCTCGATCCGCACCACGTACACGCCGCCGGAATCGGCCGCGACGTCCCGGTCGATCATCCCGACGTAGATACCGCCGATGTGGATGAAACCGGTCGGCGACGGGCCGATCCGCGTGACCTTCGCACCCTCCGGCAGATCCCGTGCCGGATACCGCTCTTCCCAGTGCCCCGGCTCCGGGAGATCCGCCGGGAAGAGCCCGTCTACCACCGCGCGGTCGATCATCAGCTCGTCGACCATCAGCTCTTCGACTTGCGGCCGAGCTTGGCGCGCTCGATCTGGGTGAGGGCGACCTTGCGCATCCGGATCGCGTCCGGCGTCACCTCCACGCACTCGTCCTCGCGGCAGAACTCCAGCGACTGCTCGAGCGACAGCTTGCGGGCCGGCACCAGCTTCTCGAACTCGTCCGCGTTCGAGCGGACGTTGGTCATCTTCTTTTCCTTGGTGATGTTGACGTCCATGTCGTCGGAGCGCGAGTTCTCGCCGACGATCATGCCCTCGTACACCTCGGTGGCCGGCTCCACGAACATCGTGCCGCGCTCCTGCAGGTTGATCATCGCGTACGACGTGGCCGCGCCGGCCCGGTCGGACACGAGCGAACCGGACGGCCGCGTGCGCAGCTCGCCGAACCACGGCTCGTACCCCTCGAAGACGTGGTGCGCGATACCGGTACCGCGGGTGTCGGTGAGGAACTCGGTACGGAACCCGATCAGCCCGCGGGCCGGGACCAGGAACTCCATCCGGACCCAGCCGGTGCCGTGGTTCGTCATCTGCTCCATCCGGCCCTTGCGGACCGCGAGCAACTGGGTGACCGTGCCGAGGTACTCCTCGGGGCAGTCGATCGTCAGCCGCTCGACCGGCTCGTGCCGCTTGCCGTCGATCTCGCGGGTGACCACCTGCGGCTTGCCGACGGTCAGCTCGTAGCCCTCGCGACGCATCTGCTCGACCAGGATGGCCAGCGCCAGCTCACCACGGCCCTGCACCTCCCAGGCGTCCGGGCGCTCGGTCGGGAGCACCTTCAGCGACACGTTGCCGACCAGTTCGCGGTCGAGCCGGTCCTTGACCAGCCGCGCGGTCACCTTGGTGCCCTTGGTCCGGCCGGCCAGCGGCGAGGTGTTGGTGCCGATCGTCATCGAGATGGCCGGCTCGTCCACGGTGATCAGCGGCAGCGGCTTGGGGTTGTCCGGGTCGGTCAGGGTGTCGCCGATCATGATCTCGGGAATGCCCGCGATCGCGACGATGTCACCCGGGCCGGCCGAGTCGCCGGGGACGCGCTCGAGCGCCTCGGTGACCAGCAGTTCGGTGATCTTGACCTTCTGGATCGAGCCGTCGTGGCGGCACCACGCGACCTGCGAGCCCTTCTTCAGGGTGCCTTCGTGCACGCGGACCAGCGCGAGCCGGCCGAGGAACGGCGAGGCGTCGAGGTTCGTGACGTGGGCCTGCAGCGGTGCGTCCTCGGTGTACTCCGGGGCCGGAACGTTGTTCAGGATCGTCTCGAACAGCGGCTCGAGGTCCTCCGAGTCCGGCATCCCGCCGTCGGCGGGCTGGGTCAGCGAGGCGCGGCCGGCCCGGGCCGAGGCGTAGACGACCGGGAAGTCCAGCGCGGACTGGTCCGCGTCGTGGTCGAGCAGGTCGAGGAACAGCTCGTACGTCTCGTCGACGACCTCGGAGATCCGGGCGTCCGGACGGTCGACCTTGTTCACCACCAGGATCACCGGCATCTGCCGGGCCAGCGCCTTGCGGAGCACGAACCGGGTCTGCGGCAGCGGGCCCTCGGAGGCGTCCACCAGCAGCACGATCGCGTCCACCATCGACAGGCCGCGCTCGACCTCGCCGCCGAAGTCGGCGTGCCCGGGGGTGTCGATGATGTTGATCGTCATCTGCTCGCCGTTGGCCATCTTGTGCCGTACGGCGGTGTTCTTGGCGAGGATCGTGATGCCCTTCTCACGTTCCAGGTCGCCGGAGTCCATGGCCCGCTCGTCCACGTGCTGATGGGCTCCGAAGGCGCCGGACTGCCACAGCATCGCGTCGACGAGGGTGGTCTTCCCGTGGTCGACGTGGGCCACGATCGCGACGTTGCGCAGGTCGTTACGGACAGGCATGAGGAAGCGCTCCAAGCAATGAGAGGGATCTGGCGGTGGCTACGGCGGTTTCACGTGCCACTCGACACAGGGCGCAGCCCTTTCAGTCTACCCGTCACCGCTCGTGTCCAGAAAACGGGAAGGTCCTTGACGTTTGTTGACTGGACGTCCAGTCTATAGACGGCGCCTGGGGAGGGGCCGAAACCACGGGGGGTCAGCCCGAGGCGCCGGGCACGAGGATGGGGGGTTGCCCGGCGCTTCAGGCTTCGACCGGAAGAAGGAGTCCGTGCCGCGATCGGCGACCGTCAATCAGGAACTGCGGGAGCGGTCCCGCGAACGCATCCTGGCCGCGGCGCTCGAGACCTTCGCCGCCAAGGGGTACGAGGCGGCGTCGATCTCCGACATCACCGCCGCGGCCGGCGTCTCCCGCGGCCTGGTCTCGTACTACTTCGCGACCAAGGAGCACCTGGCGGCCGAGCTGCTGGACCGCTGGCTGGACGGCATCTCCGGCCTGTTGTCCATCCAGGGAACTCCTGATGAACGTTTGGCCGGCATCATCGACGGCGCCCTGATGGCGGCCGCGACCACGCTCCCGATCCAGCGGCTCGCGATCACGCTGATGATGCAGCCGACCACCCACGACGTGTTCGCCCGCGTCGAGCAGGCCAAGTCCGGCCGCCTGTCGCTGGTCGAGGACGCGATCCGCGACGTGTTCGCGGCCCGCGGCGCCGCCGACCCGGCCGTCGAGGAAATGTTGCTCAGAGCAACCTTGGAGGGCGTGACCGTCAAACTCGCGATCTACCGCGAGACCTTCCCCCTGGAAGCGATCCGCACCCGCCTCTACGCCGGCTACGCCCTCCCCCCACCCCCTGCGCCCCTCCCGATCCCATCCCCCGCCGCCAGCCGCCTACGAGCCGTCCCCGCGCCAACTTTGTGAACCCACCAACCATTTTTCGGCACGGTTTTTGGTTGGTGGGTTCTCAAAGTTGGCTGGACGCTCGTGGCGGGGTCCAGTTGAAGATTCGGGCGCCGTTTCTTAGGGCGGCTCGTGGTGGGGTGATGCGGAGCATCGCGTTCCGCAGCCACTGACCGCGTGCGCCGACCTCCGCTCCGGTCCGTCCCATCCACGCCGACCGGCTGACGATTCGCTGCGTACGTCGGTAGCGCTGCGACTCGTACTCGCCCAGCCCAGCTGCCAGCTCGCGGTCGGCCGGGATCACCAGCCCGAGCGTCACCGCGTCCTCGAGCGCCGAGTTCGCGCCCTGCCCCAGCGTCGGCAGCATCGGATGCGCCGCGTCCCCGATCAGCACGGTCCGCCCAATCGTGTAGCGCGGTAGCGGCCGGTCCAGCACCCACACGTCGTGCCGGATCACCTCGTCCGTCGCCGCGATCAACGCCCGTACGTCAGGAGCCCACGCAGCGAAGTACTCACGGACCGCCCGTACCTCGTCGTCGATCGGCCGGCCGCTCGGCATCGCGACGTACCCGTACCAGTAGACCTCGTCGGCGCTGATCCGCAGCGCACCGAACTCGGCGTTCGGCCCCCAGGTCATCGCGAACCGGTCGTCGACCGTGGTGTCCGGTATCGCGGCCCGCCAGCAACTGAAGCCGCTGTACTTCAATTCGCTGGAGAACAGGCTGTTGCGCGTGACGCTCCGGATCCCGTCCGCTCCGACGACGAGGTCGGCCCGCGCACTGTGTGTCCCGTCCGCCGACTCCCAGGTCACCCGGGCCTGCTCACCACCCACCGCCCCGGGTTCGACCTGGCTGACGCGGGCGCCCGTCACCAGATCGGCGTCCTGCGCCTCGACCAGGGCCTGGTGCAGCCGGCGCCGGTGAATCCCGATCATCCCGGTACCGTCGGCATCAGGTGCCTTGAGCAACCATTTCCCGTCCCACCGCCTGGTGCCGGCCGCGCGTACGCCGTACCCGTTCCGCCGGATCCGCTCGAGTGCTCCGAGCTCTGCGGCCGCCCGTTGTCCGTTGACGGTCACCACGAGCCCCGCCCCGACCTCCCCCAATTCCGGCGCGCTCTCCAGGACCCGGACCCGCCAGCCGCCGCGCTCCAACGCGGCAGCTGCCGCCAGCCCGCCGATCCCGGCCCCGATCACGATCGCCTCGTCCATGCCCTTCACCTTAGGAACGCGGAGGGCTCAGCGCGTACGACGGACGGCGTATCTGCGAAGCCTTCCGGTGGAGGATGCCCGGACCGGGCCTGAACGACAGGGTGAGATGGCATGGAACCCATCTCTCGCAGAACGCTGCTGGCCGGCTCGGCACTCGCCGCCGTCAGCCTGGGCAGCCCCACCGCCACCGCGACAGGCGATCCGATCACCCGCTGGATCGCCCAGAACGCCAAGCCGATCACCGAACTGAAGCCGGGAAACGCGCAGATCGTCGGTCTCGGCGAGGCCGTCCACGGGACCGCCGAGATCACCCGCCTCAAGCTCCGCGTCGTCCGCAACCTCGTCGAGCAGCACGGCTTCCGGGCGATCGCGTTCGAGGACGACTGGTCGCTCGGTACCCAGTTGAACGACTACATCGTCACCGGTCGCGGCGATCTGCACGCGTTGATGAGAGGGCTGAGCTCCGAAGCCCGTACGCACGAGATCGCCGAGCTCTTCGAGTACCTCCGTGCGTACAACGCCACGCATCGCGACAAGGTCCGGTTCGCCGGTACGGAGTACTTCTCGACCCGGCGCCTCTCGTACGACGCCGTCGCCGAGTACGTCGCCCGCCGCGCACCGCACCGGCTGGCCGAACTGCACCGCAACCTCGACCCGATCCGCCCGACCACCGACGACATGGGCGCGTACGTCCGGTGGTACTGGCAGGAGGTCAAGGACAAAGCGCCGTACGTGGCGAAGGCCCGCGCCGTCTACTCGCTGGTGCGCGACCTACCGCACCGGCCCAACGACCGCGACTACGCGATCACCGAGCACCACGCGCGCCAGATCCGCTCGTTCTACACGGCATTCAGCCTGCCGGACGACCAGAACTGGGCGTACCGCGACGCCCGCGCAGCCGAGAACGTCCGCTGGTGGCACAGCTTCACCCGCAACAAGGTCATCTACTGGGCAGCCAGCGCCCACACCGCCAACGCCCCACACCTACGAGCCAGCGAACCACCCATCGGCTTCCGCAGCGCCGGCTCCTACCTCCGCACCTGGTACGGCAACCGCTACCGCTCCATCACCTGCACCTTCGACCACGGCACAACGCTAGGCCCCATCACCATGCCCCCCGCCCCCACCGACTGGTTCGAACACCAACTAACAGCAACAGGCCTGGACAACTTCCTCCTAGACCTCCACACCCACCCACAACCCCCAGCCGTCCGCACCTGGTTGCACCAGACCGCCAAGACCCGCGGTCTCCCCGAAGCAGGCCCAACCTCCTGCCTAACAGGCGACCCCCTATCCGCCTGGTTCGACACCATCCTCCACACCCAAACAGTCACCCCAACCCACCCACTAACCAACTGAGATACGTAAAGAGGAGGTATGAAGGAAACGCAAGAGAGAAGAGAAAGGATTGAAGAAAAGACCAAGGAAAGAAGAGATTTAGAGTGGTGGCTGGCTTCGGCGGGCAACCTAGACTCTGAAGATTCCTCAAAGAAGCAAGAACTTATGGTGAGTTGGTGCGGCCGGGTCAGGTTCGGAGCGGCAGCGAACCAAGAGGCCGGTCGCCGACTCCGGTCAGGCTGATCGTCTGGACATCGGGCCTGATGTCGATGTGAAACGAGTCGAGCGACGGCTGCCCTGCGGCTCGCCAAGTTTCGAGGATCCTCTCCACTCGTGCCCAAAGATCGACTGGACCAGCCGTTCTGACTCGCCAGGAGCGGTCCGACTGCGGAATCAGGGCCGCGAATGCTTGTCGTCCCCCGTCGATGAGATAAGTGATCATTGGCCCGTCGCCTTCGCTGATGCCAATGGGCTGGGCGCCGGGTACTGCCAACTGTGCGAGGTATGCGGCAGTCCAATCGACCGTCTGCTCGAGAACCTCAGGCCCGATCGCTGTCGCACGTTCCTTGCCGGAGGTTTCGCCGAGCCAGTCGAAGAGATCGTCCGGCAGTGCGGGCCGGTCGTGCGGCCGTGCAGGCATGAATGAGTCCGTCGTACCGAGGAACGTCCCCTTTGCACGACCCTGCCCAGTGACTTCTAGGCGTACGAGTCCCGCCGAAGCATCAAGCCAGCCCGTCAGCGTCGTGAGGATCGACCCACCAGGGCGCGTCTGTTCGATCCACGCCGCAGGAACATGCCGCACCGAGCAGGTCGCGATAACCCGGTCGAAGAGCGCTGTGGCCGGGTGACCATCAAGGCCGTCGCCGACCACCAGGTTGGGGGTATAACCGGCGGTGCCTAGGGCGAGTGCGGCGCGTCGGGCCACAGCAGAGTCGTATTCGATCGAGGTCACGAACTCACCACCCAGGCGCTCGCTGAGCAGAGCCGTCGAGTAGCCCGTACCCGTGCCGATTTCCAAGACCTTCGCGCCATCCTCGACCCGAAGTTCTTCGAGCATTCGCACGACTAGACCCGGCATCGTCGACGACGACGTTGGAACACCCGTGACCGGGCGCTCTGTCTGTTTCGGATCGAGTTGCCCGTCGAGCTGAGTGACCCAGGTTTCATCCTGGTACGCCAACTCCAGCCATTCCGACTCATCAATCAGATCCGCGGTCACCGGCATCCAGAGGGTCTCGGCCGGCCCGTCGACCGGGCGGAAGAACGTGGGGATGAACACTTCACGCGGGACCGCCTGTATCGCGTCTCGCCATGGCCGAGTGCGTAAGTCACCGGTCTCCGTCAAGGCATCGACCAAGTGGCGTCGAAGGTGAACCGATCGACCGCGTGAATCAGCAGCACTCATCGGGCAACTCCCTGTAGCAGGTCTGCCATCGCGGCGACCATCGGTTCACCGGTCTCATCTTCCAACCAAGCCCACTGTCCGTTGGGATTGCATTCGAGGAACACCGGCTCGCCTGCCTTCGTCAATGCGAAGTCAAAGCAGCCGAAGACCAATCCGAAGCGCTTCAGGTATGCCTGCATGGAGTTGACCAGGCCCGCGGGAGGCCGGGTCACGCTGTAGCTGAGCTGGTCATAGTCGTATCGCCAGTCGACCTGTGTTGCATCCGCAGTCTCGATACGGACGCAGAATGCTTTGTCGCCGATCACCGTAACCCGAAGGTCGGCCAGCTTCTCGACTCGCGCTTGGAACAGATGCATCGTCGAGGCGACCGAGTCGTCAAGCTCCGCAGCGGTGACCTCGCGGACCCAGATCGACGCAGGTTGCCCGTCGTCGGTCGCATACTCGCCGACATACAACGGCTTGTAGATCGTTGGCTGCTGCGCAACAAACTCTCGCGCGTCGGTCAGGTCGTTGGTAATCAGCGTTGAAGGGATATCGAAGCCCACACCGACGGCAGCCGCAAGCTGCGCCGGCTTGTACTCCGCGTCTGCGATCGCGTGCGGATGATTCACGTAGCGGCAACCCGGGAGTCGGGCCAGAACACCTCCCAAGCCGAAGCGAGCCTGTGCGGCGGCGAACCGCTCAGCTTGCGGCTCCAGATGAGCGAACGAGAAAGAGGTCGGCCGTCGATAGTACAGCGATCTGACGGCCCCGAGCGCCACTACTCGGCTCGGAGTCGTCATCCAGCCCAGGAACCCGCTGAGGTCGTCCTGACCGTCGATATACGCGGACATGGTCAACCGGTCGGGAAAATCGCAGGGGTCGAAACGAGCCACGGGCACGTCGCGCTCGACAAGCTCTGCGATCACCAGATCCGCATGTGCATCATCAAGCTCGGTGACAATCACAACCGGGCGCGGGTCCTTGTCTGTCATGGGCTGGTCAGTCCAGCTTGGTGTCTTGCTCATGGTCGGTGTCGCCGCCCGGCCGCGATCCGTCCCTGCGGTTGCCCGTCTTGGTGCCCTTCTCCGTGCCACGCCGTGACCTCGAGTGCTTTCCTGGGGCCATCGTGATCACTCCATCGGCACCGACGTACCGGCCCAGCTGCGTCTTCGGATCCAGGCCGACCGCCGTCTCATCCATCTGATCGACGGACATGAACGGCTCAAGCCGTGATAGCCCCCACGGTCGCGGACAAGCCGCCGACCGCCGATCAATTGCCGCCGCAAGCGGGATGCGATCTGCATATCGATACATCTCAGATTCCTTTCCTCGTAAGGTCTCAATCGTTGTCGGCGACAAACGATCCGATGTCGGCACACCGATCGTCAGCCGCCGTCTCCTCGCCCTGCCGCGCTTCTGGCCGCACGGTCAGACGTTGGCGCAACCGCGTAAACGCTGACCCCTGTCCGCTCCCGGATGGTCCGGACACGCATCTCCGGACAAGGACCCAGATGCTCGAAGGTGGGCACAACCACACCGGCGGCCTCATACCTCACGATTGCCTGAAGCAACGACTCGAACGCGCTGTTCCCAGACTGCTCCCGATAGGTCGCACCGAGCACATAACCCTCCCGGTGGGCCCAGCCCGCCATCCGCCCAGTCAGTTCGATCTCAGCGGTCGCACAGCCGCTCACCCGCACGAACCCCAGCATCAGGGGCCGCATGAGCGACACCAGACGTAGTCAATTGGCCGTACCCACTCGTCTGCAATCACAGAAACTCTCCGTTCACTGACTGTCAGATCCGGAACGCTCAGTGCAACTGTGCCTTCATTCAGACCTTGTGTCAACCAAGCAATCAACTCTCCTGGTTCACCCAAGCTGTACTGTGAGAGTGAGAGGAATCAAGCCCCTGAGCGTTGAGCACGTAGGAGGATCCATCCCGTGGCACACGCGTATCAGCAGGTGCTGGAGGATCTGACCCGCGCGATCTACGCCGGCAGGTACCAGCCAGGCGACTTCCTGCCGACAGTTCGCGACCTGGCCGACGAATACGGGATCTCACCATCGACCGGCCGCCAGGCCGTCAACGAACTGCAGCGGATGGGACTCGCGTACTCCGGATACGTCAACGGGAAGCGCGGCGTGATCGTTCGGTCGCGTGGCCGCACCGACTTTCACGCCACCGACGCGCTACGTCCAGGCCGGGCGGGATCTGGCACTGACGCGTTCACCGAGAACGCCCGCAAGACGCATCGGGTCCCGGCGAAACGGTTCACGATGGTTATGCGCGTACCGCCTGCGCACGTTGCCCGGCGTCTGGGGCTACCTGCCGACACGATCGTCGTCGAGCGCACGACACTCCAGTTGCTCGACGGCGAGCCGTGGTCGCGTGAACGTAGCTGGTACGCACCCGACCTCGCGGCGAAGACCGGCCTCGACTCCCCGCACGACATCGAAGAGGGGACCATTCGGCGCCTGGCTGAGCAGGGCTTTCGAGAGACCGCCCATCGTGACGAGGTAACCGATGCGGCCGCCAACGAGGAAGACTCGGCAGACCTGGGCGTCATTCTCGGCGCGCCATTGCTGGTGCAGACACGAACCGCAGCCACCGACACCCGCGTCACACGCGTTACGCAGACAGTGCGACTGGGCGGACGAAACCGGCTGATCTGGGAGACCGGTAACGAGGAAGGTATCGACGCGATCCGGCGCCAGCTCGCCGAAGGATCCAAACTGGCCGACACCGTGGACGATGAAGCACCTACCGACGGATATCGCGAGTCGACCGAGGGATCCGAGTTGTGACATTCAGTCTCATCAGAGCGACTTCCGGCGACTCACCGATCGTCGCCGAGTTGCTGACCGAGCGCGCCGCCTGGCTCGCCCGACGCGGGATCGCTCAGTGGTCCAAGAAAGATCCCGCGCGCGACACCGCAGCAACCGTAGGAACCGGTGAGACGTGGTTGCTGATCGACGACACCCGCCGCGCCGTCGGAACGATCACCCTCAGCACCCGCGCCGACCACGATTTCTGGAGCCGGTCCGAGCGCGCCGCTCCGGCTCTCTATGCGTCGAAGATCGCCACGCGGACCGACTGCACCGGCCAGGGACTCGGACGACTACTGCTGCACGCGGGCTTCATGTACGCACGCCGCCGCGGTCTCTCCGTTTTGCGGTGGGACGTTTGGCGTACCAACGAACAACTGCAGACCTACTACCGTTCGCTCGGCGCGACTCTCCTCCGAGTCGTCGTCGTACCAGGCCGGTCCAGCGGCGCCTTGTTCGAGTGGAAAGCGATGGATCGCGCCGTATGGGCCGCAGGGTCACCACACCTCGTTGCGGTCGAGGCACCTGAGGGCGAACTCCGCCAGATCGATGCGCTCACCGAACAGAGCGTCGTACGGCTCGGCGCGGATGAGCGGGACCGTCTTCAGCCCTCTGAAGCCAATCATGTTCACCGGATGCTCGATCTGAAGTACCTGGCATCGCAGGAGCCGCTTGCCGTTGGCCCCACTGACGTCGCGCCGTCGATCCTCTACCACGCCGGAGACGCTTGGCGGGTCGGGCAGCTTGTCGTGATCGGTTCGGCTCTCGGTGGCCTGCGACCCGGTCTTGTTTACCGGATCGCTCATGCCGGGGTCGAACCCAGTTGCCGGGTCGCACTCAGAGGCGATCTGGTCCAGGCACCGCAGGGCGCCTCGGTCTGACGCGTGCCGCGGGCTAGCCGAACAGCGTCGGGTTGGGGCGGACTTCGCCGACTCGAACACCGCCGCCGAACAGCGGGAAGGTGGTCTGCTTCTCGATCACCTCGTGCTCGAGACCAAGCCGACGTACGGCAGCCGCGATCACCACGGACGATGCCCTCGAAGCGCCGTCCTCAACCTTGACGGCGATACCGCGGCCGTCTGCGAGTCCGACGGCGTACACGCCCTCAGCGCCGATCTTGCACAACAGGCCAGGTACTGCTCGCATCAGCGCGGCCTCGTCGCGCCTACTCCCGCTGGCGTACTCGGGGTACTCCCGGAAGGCGGTCGCGATGCGGCCCTCGTGGGTGTCTGCCGGGGCGGCCGCGAAGAGGCCGAAGGAGCGTGCGAGGCCAGCGAGACTGATCGCCAACAGCGGCGCTCCGCAGCCGTCGACCGCGACGTGCGCGACCTTCTCGCCGGCGCTGTCTTCGATCGCCACGCGAATCGCTTGCTGCAGCGGGTGGTCCGGAGAGCGGTAGTCGTC
Source organism: Kribbella speibonae (assembly GCF_004331375.1). Lineage (NCBI taxonomy): Bacteria > Bacillati > Actinomycetota > Actinomycetes > Propionibacteriales > Kribbellaceae > Kribbella > Kribbella speibonae. Next base: position 137,354 of record NZ_SJKC01000009.1, read on the forward strand.
CTGTCCCCAAACGCCGTCCGGACTCTTCTCCCTGGCCGGGTCGTGGATCGGCCAGCCGTTCTGCACGCAGGTCGCGACCATGGCTGCGTGTTTGCCGGAGCAGTTCATCGTGATCTGCTCGGGCGCGTGACCTGATCGGACCCACTCGTCGCGGCTCTGATCGTCATAGGGGTACGACGCCGGCGTGCGCAACGCAGTCTCATCGAGGCCGACGCTCGCGAGGATCCGCCGTACGCCGTCCACGTGGAACTGCTCGCCCGAGTGCGAGGCACCGGCCAGCGCGAGCAGCTCATCCGTCAGCGGGAGGCCGTTGCGGAGCATGCCCAGGGCCTGCATGGGCTTGTTGGAGGAGCGCGGGAACATCGGCTGGTCCACGATGCCGGCGGACCAGGCGACGGTGCCGTCGGGGTTGGTCACGACGACGGAGCCGCGGTGGTGGCCTTCGACGAAGTCGCTGCGGACCACGTCCGCCAGGATCACAGGTTCGGTCACGGCTGAACTGTACAGGTGCAAAACCCACAGTTGCGAATGAAACCTAGGGCCTGTCGGGCCCGGCGGCTGGTCACGGTTTGGACTCTCGGGGGACCAGGTCTTGTCAACGGTTATTCCAATGGTTAGTTTAACCGCCACCCAAATCCCTCAGGGACGAACAGAAACCCCCAGGGTTCAACACGCAGGAGGGTCAGCACGATGACGATGGACAGCTCGCGGCTTTCGCGCCGTGGATTTCTCGGGATGGGACTCGCCGCCGGCGTCATCACGTTGACGGCCTGCGGATCGGACAACGACAAGGCTTCGTCGTCCGGCGACGCCACCGCCGCCAACCTGGTGATGACGGTGTGGGGCGGCGAGTCCGACAAGACGGCGTACCAGAAGCGGATCGACCTGCTGGTCAAGAAGTTCCCCGAACTGAAGGTGACCCTGCAGCTGATCCCGAACGACGGGTACGCGCAGAAGGTCCAGACGATGATCGCCGGCGGCAAGGGCCCGGACATCATGCAGGTGGCCGAGAGCGTCAACGTCTACTCCAGCAAGAACCAGATCCAGCCGCTCGACGAACTGGCGAGCAAGGCCGGGATCGATCTGGAGAAGCGGTTCGGCTCGATCGGCAAGCTGTACTCGTACCAGGACAAGGTCTACGCGATCCCGGACCGGTCCGGCGCCATGATCGTGTTCTACAACAAGACGCTGTTCGCGGCGAAGGGCATCAAGGCGCCGAGTGCGGACTGGACCTGGGACGACGCGCTGTCGGCGTTCAAGGAGCTGACCGTCCCGGGCAAGCAGTGGGGCTACGCGGGCTCGGGCTGGTGGGCCCAGTGGTGGAGCTTCGTGTACCAGAACGGCGGCAAGATCATCGACGACAGCGGCAAGCCCGCGGTCGCCACCGACGAGGTGATCGAGGCCCTGCAGTGGGCCGGTGACCTGATCTTCAAGCACGGCGTCGTACCGACCCAGAAGCAGTACGCCGACATGGGCGCCGATGTCGGCGGTGACGCGGCGTTCGCGAACGGCAAGGTCGCGGTCAACACCACCGGGTTCTGGGGTATCAGCGGCCTGACCAAGAGCAAGATCGACTGGGACATCGCGCCGCTGTGGAAGGGCAAGCAGCAAGCGGTGACCGCGTTCGGCAGCGGCCTGGCAGTCTCCCGGACCGCGAAGAACCCGGCCGCCGCGCTCAAGGCGATCGACTTCCTCACCTCGCCCGAGGCGCAGCAGCAGATCATCGCCACCGGTCAGGACGTGCCGGCCAACATCGAGGTGCAGAAGAGCGAGGCGTTCCTGAAGCCCGCCTGGATGACGAAGCCGGTGAACATGAACGTCTTCGGTGACTCCAGCGGCTTTGTGTACCGGGCGCCGTTCATCCCGCAGTGGAACGAAATGCAGAAGGCGTTCGACGACGGGCTGGCGGACTTCTGGCTTGGCAAGCAGGACGCGCGGACCTCGCTGACCGCGATCCAGAAGCGGCTCGAGACCATCGTCAAGCCGGCCTGATGTCGAGGTTGCGCCGCCGCGAGGCGCTCTGGTTCTACCTGTTCGCGTCGCCGTGGATCATCGGCTTCGTGGTCTTCCTGCTGGGGCCGATGATCGCGTCGATCTACATCTCGCTGACCGACTGGGACTCGTTCACCCCGCCGAAGTGGGTCGGGCTGCAGAACTACACCCGGCTGCTCACCGACGACCCGGTGTTCTGGAAGGCGTTGTGGAACACGTTCTACTACGCGGCGATCTCGGTCCCGCTCGGGCTGGTGATCGGTTTGTGGCTCGCGAACCTGCTGAACAAGCAGGTTCGCGCCCGCAAGGTGTTCCGGACGCTGATCTACCTACCGACCCTGGTCCCGCTGGTCGCCACCGCGATGATCTTCAAGATGGTGCTGGCGCCGTCCGGACCGCTGAACGACGTACTGGGGATCTTCCACCTCCCCGGTCCGTCGTGGCTGCTGGAGGCGGTGTGGGTGAAGCCGGCGCTGATCCTGCTGTCCGTCTGGGGCGCCGGCGGCGCGACCGTACTGTTGCTCGCGGCAATGAAAGGCATTCCCCGGGAGCTCTACGAGGCGGCCGAGGTGGACGGTGCGTCGGCGATCCGGCAGTTCTGGAGCATCACCGTCCCGCAGCTCACCCCGATCATCTTCTTCAACCTGATCATGGGGCTGATCGGCGCGTTCCAGGTGTTCTCGCAGGTCTACATCCTGACCAAGGGCGGCCCGAACAACGCCAGCCAGATGATGGTGCCGATGCTGTTCGACGAGGCGTTCAACTTCTACCACATGGGGTACGCCTCGGCGATCTCGTGGCTGTTGTTCGCGGTGATCCTGGTGTTCACCCTGCTGGCCTTCCGCACCGCCCGGCGCTGGGTGTTCTACGAGACCGAGGTGAAGTGATGGCAACCGCACTCTCCACAGCGACTCCGGCCCGGGAGCGCAGTACGAGCAAGGAGCGCGTCGTCGGCGTGTTCCGGGCGTCGCCGTTCACGTACGCGACGCTGATCATCGTGTCCGCGGTGCTCTGTGTGCCGCTGGTCTTCGTGGTGTCGATCGCGCTGTCGAGTGACCAGACGGTCAACGCGAACACGTTCACGATCCTGCCGCGCGAGTTCCACTGGGACAACTTCACCCGGGTGTTCGGCACGGACCTGCCGATGCAGCGGTTCCTGCTGAACTCGATGATCATCTCGGCCGGCGCGGTGATCGGCCAAGTGCTGTCCAGCGGCCTGGTCGGGTACGCGTTCGCACGGTTGCGCGCACCGGGCAAGAACGCGCTGTTCATCATCGTGCTCGCGACCATGATGATCCCGGCGCAGATCACGATGATCCCGCAGTTCATCCTGTTCAAGGAACTCGGCTGGGTGAACACCTACCTGCCGCTGATCGTGCCGAACTTCTTCTCGAACGCCTTCAACGTGTTCCTGGTCCGGCAGTTCGTGTCCCGGCTGCCGAGCGAGATCGACGAGGCCGCGATGGTCGACGGCCTCGGCTTCTTCGGGATCTACCGCCGGATCATGCTGCCGATGCTCGCCCCGGTACTGATCGCGATCGGCATCTTCACGCTGACCGCCACCTGGGGCGACTTCATGGGCCCGTTGATCTACCTGAACGACGAGTCCAAGATGCCGCTCGCACTCGGCGTGCAGTACATCACCAGTACGTCGGCCGCGCTGCAGGCGCCACCGTGGAACCTGGTCATGGTCGGGTCGATCCTGCTCACCCTGCCGATGATCCTGGTGTACTACCTGGGACAGCGGTACCTGTACGAAATGGACATCAGCGGCGGGAGTGCGGGGGTCAAGTGACAGTCGAAGTGGACGCGCGAGGGATCCGGATCGACGGTGACGCGCAGGTGGTGTTGTGCGCGTCGCTGTTCTACTTCCGGTTGCCGCGCGAGCAGTGGCGGGAGCGGCTCGAGCAGGTTCGCCGGTCCGGGTACACCTGTGTCGACGTGTACCTGCCGTGGAACTTCCACGAGGTCTCCCCCGGCCAGTGGTCGTTCGAGGGCCGTCGGGATGTCGCCGCGTTCCTGGATCTCGCGTTCGAGCTGGGTCTGCACGTGATCGCCAGACCGGGTCCGTACATCTGCTCGGAGTGGGACGGCGGCGCGCTGCCGGCCTGGCTCGGGCTGGACCCGGCGCTGGGCGTCCGCCAGAACGAGCCGCAGTACCTCGCCCAGGTGACGGCCTGGTTCGACCAGGTGCTACCGATCATCGCCGCCCGTCAGCAGGGTGCGGGCGGCGCGGTGATCATGGTTCAGCTCGAGAACGAGTTGGACTTCTTCGACTGCGCCGACCGGCCCGGGTACCTCTCCGCGTTGCGCGATCAGGCGGTTGCCCACGGCATCGACGTACCGCTGATCGCGTGTTCCGGGCAGGGCGATCTCTTCGGCGCCACGGGCAACGTCGAGGGCGTCGTACCGGCGTGCAACTTCTATCCGAACGACGATTCGCCGTTCGTCGAGGAAGAGGTACGGCGGTACGCCCAGCTGCTCGCGGAGCGCGGGCTGCCACTGCTCATCACGGAGACGAACCGGCGGCACCGGACGTTGCGGCGGATGCTGGCGAGTGGGGCCTCGCTGCTCGCGCCGTACCTGCAGTCCTCCGGATGGAACTTCGGCTACACCCCGTCGAGCGGGAACTGGGGCCGGCCCGGGAACTTCATGAGCCACGGGTACGACTTCAATGGATACGTGTCGTCGACAGGAGTGGAACGACCCGAGTACGCCGAAGCGCAGGTGCTGGCGTGGGTGCTGGCGGCGCTCGGACCACGGCTCGCGTCGGCGACTCCGGGCGAGTCGATCGAGGTGGTCACCGACTTCCCGACCAGCTCGTCGCACTCGGTACTCGAACTGGACGGCGGTGGGCGACTGGTCGCCGTACCGAACCTGGGCAGCGACGACGGACAGGCGATCGTCGCCGGGATCCCGGTTGCGGTCGCCGCGGACTCGTGCCCGTTGATGCTGCTCGATCTGCCGCTCGGCGAGACCACGCTCCGGCTGGCGTCGGCCGACCTGATGGACTCGCGGCAAGGCCTGCTGTTCTGCTCGTCCGTTCCGGTCACCGTTGCCATCGGCAACACCACGGAGGAGATCCCGGTCGGGTCCTCGCGGACGGTCGAAGGTGTCGTGGTCACCGTGGAGCCGCCACCGGAGGTCGACACGCCGGAGGCCACCGACGTACAGCACGGGACCGTACGGCGACGTACGTCGGCGGCACCCTCGACACCGGCGGGCACCCATGAACTCGCCCCGACGCTGGAATCCCTCGGCGCGTACCGCGGACGGGGCACGTACACGGCCACCACCGACCTGACCGACGAACTGCTGGTCGTCGGCGCGGCCGACATCGTGGACCTGTCGATCGGCGGCCGCGTCCACACGCTGGCGGGGTTCGGCGCGACCGAGCGCATCGATGTCCGCGGGCTCACCGGCGAACTCCGGGCGACCGTCGAGATCTGGGGCCACGCGAACTTCGACGACACTCGGCTGCCGTCCCTGCGACTCGGCGCCCTCCGCGGCCTCGGCTCGGTGTGGAACGTCGTCGAGACGCACGACCTCTCCGCACTCTGGACGGTCGACGGTCACTGGGCCGGCGACCCGGCGCCGCTGCGCAGCCTCACCGGCTGGAGCAGCACCCGCATCGGTACGCCGATCACCTATTCGCGCGCCATCGCACCCGACAGACCGGCCGCCCTGCACCTGGACGGCGTACGCGAGCCCGTCGCGGTGACGGTCGACGACGGGCAGCCGGTCACCGTCCACGCCGAGAACCCGTGGGTGATGCTGCCCGCGGGAACGAAGCAACTCTCGGTGACGGCCCCCCACCATCCGACCAGCGGCGGGCTGCGGGCGGAGCTGCTCACGCTCAGCCCGATCCTGGACTGGACGTGCGCCGTCCAGGACGACGAACTGCTCACCGCGTTCGCGGTTCGCCGCGAATCCGGGACCGAGATCGAGCTCCCGCTGACGCTGGCGCCGGGCGCGGAGACCTGGCTCGACGTGGAGCTTCCAACGTTGGAGAATGGTCTGCTGATCCGGCCGGACGGCGCTCAGGTCCGGATCACCGGTTGGGCCTCCGGGGAGTGTCTCGGACGCGTCTGGCTCGGAGACCGGCCGGCGTTCTCCGGCGGCGATCCGGACGTACTGTGGATTCCGCCGGGCTGGTCCGGACTGACGCTGCTGGTCCAGGGCGTCGCCGGTCCGGCCACACCGGAGCTTCGTACGATCGGGATCGAGACTACCTAGGGGGAGACCGTGCCGCGGCAGACGTCTCGGGATCTGCGCAACGAGAGCCGGTTCGAGGTGCTGCACGCGCTGTTCACGCTGGGCCCGTCGACCCGGCAGGAGATCGCCAGACACACCGGTCTGAGTACGGCGACGGTCGCGACCCTCGTCACGCAGTTCCTGGCGGAGGGCGTCCTGCGGATCGCGACGGTCGAGCAGAACACGGTCGGCCGCCCGTACGAGCGGCTCACCATCGACCCCGACCGCGGCCGCATCCTCGGCATCGACGTGGCCGAGACGTACGTCGACGCGACCGTGTACGACGTACGTCTCGAGCCCCTCGGCCAGAGCCAGGTCGCGCTCGACGAGCACCAGAACGGCGAGGCGTACGTCGTCGACGGCATCGTCCGCGCCATCGACGCCGCGGTCTCGGCCAGCGGCACCACGCGGGACCGGATCATCGGGGCCGGGGTGAGCATGCCCGGCCAGGTCCGGCCGGACGCCGGCGTCTCGGTGTTCGCGCCGAACTGGGACTGGCACGACGTCAGGATCGAGGCCCTGCTCGAGGAGCGCCTCGGCCTGCCGGTGTACGTCGACAACCCGCTGAAGGCCGTCGCGCTGTCGGAGCTGTGGTTCGGGGTCGGCCGGACGGCGAAGAGCATGGCCGTGATCAATCTCGGTACCGGGGTCGGCGCCGGGATCGTGATCAACCGGTCCCTGCTGCGCGGCGAGGCGAACAACGCCGGCGAGTGGGGGCACACCCTGCTCCAGCTCGACGGCCGGCCGTGCCGGTGCGGCCGGCTCGGGTGCGTCGAGGCGTACTTGGGGGTGGAAGGGCTGCAGGCCACGCTGGCCGAGATCGCGCCGGACCATCCCGCGCTGCAGGAGCCGCAGCAACGCGGATTCGTGGACGCCGTCGCCGACGGGCTGACGCGTGACGACACCGCGCTGGCCGAGCTAGCCCGTCGTACCGCTCACTACCTCGCGGCGTCGCTCGGCGACCTGGTGAACCTGCTGAACATCCCGCAGATCACGCTCACCGGCTGGACGACCGAGGCCCTGGGCGACTGGCTGATCCCCGCGGTCCGTTCCGAGCTGCCCGATCACGTCCTGCCGGGCTCCCGGCTGAACCTCACCGTCGAGGCATCTGGTGTTCCGGGCAACCCGGTTGCGCTCGGTATGGCGGCGTTCAGCCTCGAACGCTTCCTCGGCACCCTGGGCCTGGCCAGCCGGACCAGCCTTCCGGCAACCGGCCGCCGGCTCCGCTCTCCCGCCTAGCTCAGAGCCGGGACCGGACGTGCAGGCCGACCTCAGGGTCGACCAGGAGGTCCTGCGTAGCGGTCACCGTGGGCTGGTCCTCCGCCACGATCTCCAGTACGGCGGAGGGGTCGACGTTGCGCTTGACCAGGGCGAGGGCGACCGGGCCGAGCTCGTGGTGGCGGGCCGCGGAGCCGATGACGCCGACCTGCTTGTCGCCCGCGCGAACGGCGTACCCGTGCGCCGGCAGGTGGTCGACAGAACCGTCGAGCAGCAGGCGAACGATGCGGCGCGGCGGGCGGCCGAGGTTGTGGACCCGCGCGACGGTCTCCTGGCCGCGGTAGCAGCCCTTGTTGAGGTGGACGCCGACGCCGAGCCAGCCGAGCTCGTTCGGGATGGCGCGCTCATCCGTGTCGAGCCCGAACCGCGGCGCCCCCGCCTCGATCCGGAGCGCCTCGTACGCCCAGATCCCGGCCGCAGGGCCTTCCAGCCCAGCCAGCTCCGCCCGCGGCAGGAACACCTCGTGCCCACCCAGCGAATCATCACCGCTACGGCTCAGGTGCTCACCTTCGGCAGTTCCAGGGCGCCAGATGATCGCGTAGTCGTCGGTCACGTCCGCGATCTCGACGCGGGACATGAACACCATCTTCTGCAGCCACTCCACCAACGCCGCCGCGGCGCCCGGCTCCGTGTGCAGCCAGAACGTCTCGCCGTCGTCGACGCCGTACATCACGTGCTCGACATGCCCGGTCGGGGACAGCAGCAGCGCGGTCGTCGACGTACCCGGCTTGAGGCCTTCGAAGTACTGCGTGGTCAGTGCGTGCAGCCAGGTCAACCGGTCCGGGCCGGTGATCGTGACCACGTCACGGTGCGACAGGTCGACGAACGCCGTACCCGCGACCAGGGCCCGCTGCTCGCGCAGATCCGAGCCGTAGTGCGCCGCGACACCGGCGTCGGGTCCGTCGGCCTCGACCGCGCCGGGCCGGTCCAGCAGAGGGCTGCGCATACGTGACATGTCACCAGAGTACGTCGGCCGGCGTACGGCGAACGCCTCCCCTCGTGGGATGTGGACAGACCTCGCCGGTTGCGAGTCTGGAGACATCAAACGACGGAGGGAGCAGGACGATGAACGCGAGGCAGTTCCGGTTCGGTGTGGCGGGAAGTCCGACGACCGGCGACGAGTGGATGAAGACGGTCCGGCAGGCGGCGGATCTCGGGTTCGCGACCGTGCTGATGCCGGACGGGCTGCAGCTCCCCGCGCCGTTCTCCTCGCTGGCGATGGCGGCCGCGGTCGCCGACATCCGGGTCGGTACCTTCGTCGCGGCCGCGCCGCTGCGGACGCCGCGACAGGCCGCCTGGGAAGCGCACACCCTGACCGTGCTCACCGATGGGCGGTTCGAGTTCGGTATCGGCACCGGACGTCCGGTCGCGGAGCAGCAGACGGCCGAGGTCGGCCTGAAGTGGGGAACGGCCCGGGAGCGCCGGGAGCAGGTCATCGAGACCCTCGACCTGCTGCGCGAGCTCGACGGTGAACGCCGTACGCCGGTCATGCTGGCCGCCGGCGGGCCGAAGGCGCTCGCACTGGCGGCTGAGCGGGCCGACATCGTCTCGCTGGCGAAGGACGCGACCACTCCTCGTGCTGAGGTCGCGGCGGTGGCTCGTGAGCTGCGAGCACTGGCCGGCTCCCGCGCCGACGACATCGAGCTGGCGATGAACCTGCTCGCGGCGGGCACCCGCCCGCTGCCGCCGTGGACCAAGCGCGCCTCCGGCGTCGACCCCGACGAGCTCGAAGCGATGGACTCGCTGATGCTGCTCCGCGGTACGCCGCGGGAGATGGCCGACGAACTCCTCCGCCGCCGCGACCAGATCGGCGCCAGCTACATCAGCGTCAACTCCGGCTACCTCGAAGACTTCGCCTCCGTCATCGAACTCCTCGACGGCCACTGACGCGCTGCCCTCCGACTTTGAGCACCGATCAACCAAAAATCCGGTTCGGAAATGGTTGGTGGGTGCTCAAAGAAGCCGGCTGGTGGTTGATCGGGGCACAAAGTACAACAGCGCTGCCCGCCGGTCTGTGGTCCGGCGGGCAGCGCTTGAGGGGTGGGAAGGTGGTTCAGGCGTCCGTGGGACGGGTCGTGACGGCGGCCGGGGCGTCGCCGCCGTGGGTGTCGCCGGCGGCGAAGGCGACCTCGTCGAACGGGTCGTTGCCGGCGAAGACCTGCTCGGCCTGGTTCTTGTCGAACTCGCCGACCCAGTGGCCGACCAGGACGGTCGCGACCGCGTTGCCGGCGAAGTTCGTCAGCGCCCGGGCCTCGGACATGAACCGGTCGATACCGACGATCAGACCGACGCCGTCGACCAGCTCCGGCCGGTGCGACTGCAGACCGCCGGCCAAGGTCGCCAGGCCCGCGCCGGTGACACCGGCCGCGCCCTTCGAGGCGACGATCATGAACAGCAGCAGCGAGATCTGCTGGCCGAGCGAGAACGGCGTGTCCATCGCCTCCGCGATGAACAGCGACGCCATCGTCAGGTAGATCGCCGTACCGTCGAGGTTGAACGAGTACCCGGTCGGGACGGTGATACCGACGACGGACTTGTCGACGCCGAGATGCTCCATCTTGCCGATCAGCCGGGGCAGGGCGGTCTCCGACGACGAGCTGGACACGATCAGCAGGAACTCGCGACCGAGATAGCGGAGCAGCTGGAAGATCGAGATCCCGGTGACCATCCGCAGAATGGTGCCCAGGACAACGATCACGAACAGCAGGCAGGTCAGGTAGAAGGCCAGCATGATCTTCAGCAGGCTGACCAGCGCGGTCGAACCGGCCGCGCCGACGACCGCCGCGATCGCGCCGAACGCACCGATCGGCGCCGTCCACATGATCATCGACAGGATCTTGAACACCAGCCGCTGGATGTGGCCGATGCCGACCAGGATCGGCTGACCTTTCGAGCCCATCGCCTGCAGCGCGAAGCCGACGAGCAGCGCGACCAGCACGGTCTGCAGGACCTGGCCCTCGGTGAGCGAGGAGAGCAACGACTTCGGGATGATGCCGAGGATGAAGTCCGTCGTACTCGTGTGCGCCCCGGCGGCCTGTTTCTGGCCGGCCTCGCGGAGCTTGTCGGTCAGGTTCAGGCCCGAGCCCGGCTGCACGATGTTGCCGACCAGCAGGCCGATGGCGAGCGCGACCGTCGACATCACCAGGAAGTAGACGAGCGCGAGACCGCCGACCTTGCCGACGCTGGCGGCCTGCCGGACCGAGCCGATGCCGAGCACCAGCGTGCAGAAGATGATCGGGCTGATCAGCATCTTGATCAGGTTCACGAAGCCGGTGCCGATCGGTTTCAGCTCGGTCGCGAAGTCGGGGAACAGGAACCCGACACCGATGCCGAGCAGAACGGCGACGATGACGGCGATGTAGAGGAAATGGGTCCGGTCGTTGCGCACCGGAGTCGGGCGGGGTTCGGTCGGGCTCGACATGGTCGGGACTCCCTGTATCGGCCTGGCGGAGGGGTATTGGGGGTAACTGTGACGTGACGCACAGGAGAAGCGCGCATTTCGTTCATATCGTTCGCCGCGCACATTCGGTGCAGACTGTTCGGCATGTTGCATCGGCCGTGGGAACTGCGCCGCCAGGTCCTCTGGTTGCAGACCGTCACGGTCACAGTACTCATCGCGATGGTCTGGGTCGTGATGGTCAGCCGCTCGCGCGCCCAGGCGCTGCGGGACCAGGCCGCGAGCGGGATCGCCGCGCCGAGCTGGTGGGAGCTGGCCCGGCTGGACCTGCGCTCGATGCTCGGCATCGCCAGCCTGATGCTCGGGGTCGCGATCGCGGGCAACGCACTCGTCACCTGGCGGGTCCGCCGGGCCACGCGCGGCGTCGGGACCCAGTCGCTGGCCCGGATGCTCGACTTCTATGAGGGCGTACTGCACGCGGCGCGCGAAGGGCTGCTCCTGCTCGACCTCGACGGCCGGGTCCAGCTCGCGAACGACGAGGCGCTGACCCTGCTCGGACTGAACTCCGTTGCTCCAGGTACGCCGCTGGAGGAGCTTCACCTCGGCGCTCCGCTCGCCGAACTGCTCGCGACCGGGCGGACGGCGTACGACGAACTGCACCTTGGCGCGCGTGGTGTCGTGGTCGTGAACCAGCAGCCGTCCGGGCGCGGGCGAATCGTCACGCTGCGGGATCACACGCAGTTGCAACGGCTGCTCGGCGAGCTGGACGCCGTACGGAGTTTGGCGGAATCGCTGCAGGCACAGAATCATGAGGCGTCGAATCGGCTGCACACCGTGGTCAGCCTGATCGAGATCGGGAAACCGGAACGGGCACGGGAGTTCGCGGTGTCGGAACTGCAGTTCGCACAGGCGATGACGGATCGGGTCGTCGGCACGGTCGGCGACCCGGTGCTCGCGTCGCTGCTGCTCGCGAAGTTGTCACAGGCCCAGGAGCGGGGCGTCGTACTGACGCTCGATCTCGGGCACGAGACGCTGAGTACCCGGCTGCCGGCGCAGGACGTGGTCACCGTCGTCGGGAACCTGCTGGACAACGCGATCGAGGCCGCACGCGGCGGTACGGCGCCGCGGAAGGTCGAGTTCCGCGCGGCGACGACCGCGGACGCGGTGGACCTGGTCGTGACCAACACGGGTGCCGAATTGGGGTCGGTGGAGTTGGCGCACATGTTCGAGCGCGGGTGGACGACGAAGGCCGAACCGGGACACGGGCTGGGGCTCGTGCTGGTGCGGAGCACGGTCGAGCGGTGGCAGGGTTCGCTGATGGTCGATCCGGATTCCGAGCTGGACGAAGTACCGGCGCTGACCGTGCGCGTGCGGCTGCCGCGGGCGGTGGGTACGAGTGCCTGACCTCCGCGTACTCGTCGTCGAGGACGATCCCGTCGCCGCCGAAGCCCACCGCACGTACGTCGAACGCCTGCCCGGCTTCACCTGCGCCGGAATCGCCGGTACGGCGGGGCGCGCACTGCAGGTGCTTGCGCGCGGCAACATCGACGTCGTCCTGCTCGACATGAACCTGCCGGACGGGCACGGGCTGGACGTCGTCCGCCGGATGCGGGCCCTTGGCAACCAAACGGATGTGGTCGCGGTGACGTCGGCGCGCGAGGTCGCGGCGGTGCAGGCGGCCGCGCGGATCGGGGTCGTGCAGTACGTGCTGAAGCCGTTCGCGTTCGAGACGTTACGCGACCGACTGTCGGCGTACGCCCGCCAGCGCCGGGCCGCGGCTCTGGGTGAAGTCGTGGCCGATCAGGACGAGGTGGACCGGCTGTTGCATCCGGCAACCGTCTCGTCGGTCCCGAAAGGCCTCGCCGGCGGCGTCCTCGACCGCGTCGTACAGCTCCTCGCCAACCGCGAGGGCTGGACCGCGGAGGAGGTGGCGACCTCGCTCGGCACCTCGAGAATCACCGCCCGCCGCTACCTCGAACACCTAGCCGACCAAGGCCAAGCCCTCCGAACCCAACGCTACGACGGCCGCAGCGGCCGCCCAAAAGTCGAGTACTCCTGGGTATCGGAGAGTTAGGAACGGACGAGCGTCGCCCAGAGGTGGGGTTGGAGGGGCTGGCCTTCGGCGGCCATGTCGTAGGCCCAGAGGAGTTCGCCGTTGACGAGGCCGTAGAGGCGGTGGCCGGCGGTGACTTCCTTGGCCGAGACGGTGCGGGCCACCACGTCGGTCTGGAGCTCGACCTTGGCGCCGTCGATGTCGCCGTACCAGATCTCGGCGAAGCCGGTCGGGTGGGCGAGGATCACCTCGACCTTGTTGTCCGGCTGCGGGCGCCAGAACCCGGTCTCGACGGCGAGCGGACGCTCCTTGGTGCCGTCCTCGCCGACCACGAACGTCTGGCTGACGTAGTGCAGGTACGGCTTGCCGTTGTGGGTGAAGTCGATCTGCTGCCCGAACTCGAACTTCTCGATCGTCGGGTAGTCACCGTGCCCGCGGCCCTCCCAGCGACCCAGCAGCCACGCGAGCGGGATCAGGTCCGGGTGCAGGTTCTGCGGGATCTCGAACGCCATGGGGTCACTCAGTTCGCACTACGGCCGCGATACAGCCGGTAGACGACGAACGCCGAGAACCAGCCCATGAAGACACAGACCAGGACCAGCAGCGTGGTGAAGACGACGTGCAGCACGTTGGTCAGTCTAGAGGATGGGTACGGCGGCCTTCCGCCGCCACCACGTGACATCCCGCACGCCGCGGATCCCGGCGACCGGCTACCTTGGCGGCATGTCCCGCACGCTGGTGATCAAACTGACCGCAGGCGCCGAGGAACCCGAACGCGCCAACCAGGCCTTCACCGTCGCCGCCACCGCGGTCACGGCCGGCGCCACCGTCTCGCTGTGGCTGACCGGCGAGGCCGTCTGGTTCGCCGTCCCCGGGCGCGCCGAATCCTTCGACCTCCCGCACGCGGCCCCGCTCGCCGACCTCCTCACCGCGGTCCTCGAAGGCGGTCAACTCACCGTCTGCACCCAGTGCGCCAAACGCCGCAACCTCACCGAACCCAACCTCCGCCCCGGCACCCGCCTGGCCGGCGCCCCCACCTTCACCGAAGAAATCCTCACCGAAAACACCCAGGCAATCGTCTACTAACCCCTCCCACCTGGGCGACCCACCACTCACCGCCCGCTCCACGCGCTCCCCCGTCTTCCGCATTTGATGGGTCAGCCAGCCAAATCGGGGGTTTGTGACCTGTAACCAGGGTGTAGAACCCCGCACTTCGCTGGTCAACCCACCAAATGCGATCGGGCGGCTGGGTGCGGGTGGGCTGGGTGCGGGTGGGCGGGGTGCGGGTGGGCGGTGGACCCGCGCTGGGCGGTAACGCGGACCGGCGCCCGCTGGTGACGGGCGCCGGTCGGTTGGGGCGTGTTGGTTGTGTTGGGGTCGTTAGCGTTCGCGGCCGGAGTCGTTGCCTCGGCCGTCGTTTCCGCGGCCGCCTGTGCCCCGGCCGGTCTCCTGGGCGCGCTGCAGGTCGCGGCCCGAGCGTCCGTTCACGCTGGCGTCGACGCTCTCGGCGCTCACGGAGGTCAGGGGTTGCTGGTCCTGCCGGATGTTGTCGAACTGCGCCTTCTCGTGGGACGGAAGGTCCTGCCCACGTCCGGTCTGCTTGCCGTTCTGCTGGCCCTTGGCCTCGGCGATCGCCGGGTCCTCGGCGGCCTGCTCCGGCGGACGCCACTGCGAGCCCTGCGCTTGGCTGGTCGGGCGGCTCTCGGCTTGGGCGCCTGGGCTCTGGCCGTCGTCCTGGCCAAGTCCCGCGGTCTCGTCGACGGCCGTCTGCGAGGCGTCGGCGAGCTGCTGCGTGTTCGGCCCCTTCGGCTGCGGGGGCTGCGCACCGTCCTGTCCGGCCTCCGCCCCCTGCCCAGACGCCTGCACCTGCTGCGTATCAGCCTGCGGCGCATCAACCTGCTGCGGGTCAACCTGCTGACCGTTCACCTGCTGGCCGTCGACCTGCTGCGTATCGAGCTGCGGTGAGTCCACCTGTCGCGGGTCGACCTGCTGGTCGTCCTGTCCCAGATCGTCGCCGTCCTGCGCCAGGTCGTTGTCGACGCCGGTTTCCTCGGCGACGTACGGGTTCACCCCGTCCTGCTCCGCGTCCGCCCGAGTCTCTTGCCCGGTTTCCTCGGCGACGTACGGGTTGACGCCGTCCTGTTCCGCGCTGGCGTCGGTGTGCTGCTCCGACTCGTCCAGCCCTGGGCCGTCCAGCTCGTCCCCGTCGAGTGCCGAGTCCTGCTGCTGACCGTCTTGATCGAAGTTGTCCTGCTGGAAGCGCTCGTCGTTGTCGAGCGCACCCTCCTCGGCCACGTACGGGTTAACACCTTCCTGCTCAGCAGCAGGGTCCGTCTGACGCTCGTTGTCCGCCTCGGCCGACCGGTCATCCACGGCGTTGTCGGCGTCGACCGTCGACTCGTTGTCCGCGTCGAGCGCGGGGTCCTGCTGCTGACCGTCCTGATCGAGGTTGTCCTGCTGGAGGCGCTCGTCGTTGTCGAGCGCACCCTCCTCGGCCACGTACGGATTGACGCCCTCCTGCTCAGCAGCAGGGTCCGTCTGACGCTCGTTGTCCGCCTCGGCCGACCGGTCATCCACGGCGTTGTCGGCGTCTACCGTCGACTCGTTGTCCGCCTCAACCTCGTCCTGACGGTCCTCCGCGTTGTTCTGCTCGTCCTGTTCGTCGGCGATCTCCGCGGCCGCGGCTCCCGCGCCGGCGGCCGTCGCGGCGGTGGCCGGGTCGATGCCGTCCCCGCGGTCCTTCTGGCTGTCGCGCTCTTCCTGCTTACGCTTCTCCGCGTCCTGCTCGTCCCGGGCTTCCTCGCGGCGCTCGACAGCGTCGTCCACGCCGTCGCCGTCGCGGTCGTTCGCGTCGTCGAGCTCGTCGGCGGCCTCGTCCCGGCGCTCGGTGGCGTCGTCGCGGTGGTCCTGGTCGAAGTCGGTCCGGTTCTCGACCCGATCGTCGATCCCGTCCCGGTCCCGGTCGTTGTTCAGGTTCGCGTCCGCTTCCCGGTTCTCCTCCTGCAGCCGGTCGACCTGGCCGCGCAGGTTCTCGTTCCGCGTCTCGAGTTCCCGGACGCGCGCCTGGGCCCGCTCGGCGTTGCGCTCGTACTCGCGGGTGCGGTCGATCACGCCTTCGTTCGAGTGCGGGTCGGGGCCCCAGCGATCCCGGATGACTCCCGATTCGATCCCGATCCGGCGCCGCTTCGACGACGTCAGCCGGTCCCAGACGTTCTTCCCGAGGCCCTTGACGCGGTGGTAGGCGGCGACGAGGTGCTGAAGGAGGTCTTCCGCTTCCAGTTGATCTCCTGCCATCAGGCCACCTCGCTCGCATAGACGGAGTATCCGAAGCCGGCCGCGTTGTCCTCCGGCCCCGGCTGGGACGCATACAGGTGGAACTCGGCTCCCGGGCGGAGCCAGACCGCCAGGTGCCGGCGGCGGCCGCGCCATTCCGGTGGGATGCGCAGGTCGTCTCCGGGCCCGACGTACACCGGCGGGCCCCAGTAGCGGCGGGCGACCTCGAGCTGGGCCGGCCAGTGCTCATCGAGGCCGTCCTCGGCCTGCGACAGCTCCGACGCACCGATCTCGTACGCCGACCAGCCGCTGCGCGGCGACTCCGGCAGTACGGCGTCCGGCAGCACGAGCATCACTGTCTCGCGCTGGGTCACCAGGCCCCAGGTGTACCGATCGGGATCGATGTTCCCCGGCGCCCAGGGCATCCAGCCGGTGGCGTCCGTGACGCGGTTGACCAGGGCACGGATCGCGTCCATGCCGGTGGCCGGCGGCCCCCAGATCGGTCGCCAGTCGACGACCTCGGCCAGATCGGCCATCGCCCGCTCGTCATCGTCGAACGACCGCTCCTGCGTCTTCACTCCGCCACCACTCCTTCCATCAAGTTTGCCCAGAGTATGCCCCGACCGGTGCCACCAACTCGGGTACAGACGCAGACCTGTGGATAACTGGTTCCGGGTACGCCGTTCGCGAGCAGTAACCGCCGTACGCCGTTCAGACGTCTCCAGCTGCGTTGTAGTGGAAACATGAAGCTCCCAGCTCCTCCGACGGAGAAGTCGTTCCCGTCGCCGCTGCACCATCCGCGGGTGGCGACGGTCATCGGGCGCTGGCTCGCAGCCGCCGTGACGATCTGC
This sequence comes from Kribbella speibonae, assembly GCF_004331375.1. NCBI lineage: Bacteria > Bacillati > Actinomycetota > Actinomycetes > Propionibacteriales > Kribbellaceae > Kribbella > Kribbella speibonae. The sequence goes on from NZ_SJKC01000009.1 coordinate 154,452, forward strand.
TTCCTGACCGGCCTCTACAGCCACTTCTTGCAGGACACCCCGGGTTGGCTACCTGTCCCGAGCCGCCCGGCGAACCTGTACCGCGTGACTCAGGGCCTGCACGTGCTCAGCGGGATCGTGGCGGTCCCGCTGCTGCTGGCGAAGTTGTGGACGGTCTACCCGAAGCTGTTCGCGAAGCCGCCGTGGCCGCCGAGCCGGCAGGCGCTCGCGACGATGCTCGAGCGCGCGTCGATCCTGGTCCTGGTCTCCGCGATGGCACTCGAGCTCTTCATCGGCTTCGTCAACACCCTGCAGTGGTACCCGTGGCCCTTCCCGTTCCGGCAGACCCACTACGCGCTGGCGTGGATCATCGTCGGCGCCCTCCTGGTCCACCTCGCCGTCAAGCTCCCGCTGATCCGCGCGAACTGGCGGCGTACGGCCGAGAAGGCGCCTGACTCTTTGCCGCCGGCAATCACCGGGCTCACCCGGCGCGGGCTGTTCCGGACCGTCGCCGGCGCCGCGACACTCGTCGGCATCACGTCGGTCGGCCAATCGGCCCCGGCGTTCGGCCCCCTCGCCGTACTGGCGCCGCGGAAGCCGAACATCGGACCGCAAGGCCTGCCGGTGAACCGTACGGCGGAAGCCGCCGGCGTCACCGGAATCGACGAGAACTGGCGCTTCCTGATCATGGGGCCGCAGCAACTGTCCTACTCACTGGACCAACTGCGCGCACTGCCGCAGAGCCGCGCCGAGTTGCCGATCGCCTGCGTGGAGGGCTGGAGCCAAGGAGCACGGTGGGAGGGCATCCGGATCCGGGATCTGCTCGAACTGGCCGGCGCCCCGGCGCAGTCACGGGTCCGCGTGGTCTCGATGGAGAAGGGCGGCTTCTACGCGACCAGCGAGTTGCCGGAGGAGTTCGCCGCCGATCCGCTCACGTTGCTGGCGCTCCGCCTCAACGGCGGTGAACTGGCTCTGGACCATGGGTTCCCGGCGCGGATCATCGCCCCCAACCGGCCCGGGGTGTTGCAGACCAAGTGGGTGCACCGACTGGAGGTCATCACGTGAAGACCAGAATCGGGCTGGCCGGCGTCGGAGTCGGCGTCGGCCTGTGGGGCCTCTGGCTGCTGCTCGGCGCCCTGGAACCGCCGGCGCTGGTCCGGCTGCCGATCTGGCTGGGTGGGGCCGTGCTGGCCGACGACTTCGTCCTCGTACCGCTGACCGTGGGCGTCGGTTCGCTCGTCGCTCGCTGGTCAGCGGGACCCGATCGGCACCGAACAGTCGGCGCGGTGCGCACGTCCCTTCTGTACGTCGGGATCACCAGCCTGATCGCCGTGCCGCTACTGCTGCGGCAGGGCAAGGGCGTGAACCCGACGGTTCTCCCCCGCGACTACCTCCGCGACTGGTTATTGCTTGAGGCAACGATCATCGCGGGCGGCGTCATCGGCTACTTCTTCACCTGGAGAAGGTCTCGGGCCTCGTCCGGGGACATCGGCGGCCGCTGAGCGAGGGTCGCCAGCGCGGCGGCGCGTTCGACGAGCTCGGCGTTGTGCGTGACCGGGTGGCCCTTCGCGAGCGTCAGGGTGTCCTCCATACCGACGCGAAGGTTGCCGCCCTTCGCCAGTGCGGCCAGCGCGACCGTCAACGACGTACGGCCGATGCCCGTGGCGGACCAGGACGTGACGGCGTCGGGGAGCGCGTTGACGGCGGCGACGAGTGCGTCCGCCGTACCGGGCATGCCACCGGGGACGCCCATCACCAGGTCGCAGTGCACGCGACCGCCGTACGGCAGGCCGTACTTGCCGAGGAGCCGGTGCAGTGCGGCGACGTGCCCGAGGTCGAACAGCTCGAACTCCGGAACGACCTCGCGCTCCTGAGTGAGCTGGAAGAGCTGCGTGACGAACGGCCACGGGTTCATGAACACGTCGTCGCCGAAGTTGACCGTGCCCATGGTGAGCGAGCAGGAGTCGGGTGCCGCGTCGAGCACCCGGAGACGATCCGCCAAAGGATCGGTCACAGCCCCGCCGGTGGAGAGCTGGACGATCAGTGCGGTGTTCTCGCGGACGGCAGCGACGGTCTCGGTCAGCCGGCCGAGGTCCAGCGTCGGCTTGTGCTCGCCGTCGCGGATGTGGAGGTGGATCATCGCCGCTCCCGCGGCCTCGCAGCGCTTCGCGGTCTCGACCAGCTCGTCGAGCGTGGTCGGCAACGCCGGGCAGTCCGCCTTCGCGGTCTCGGCACCGGTGGGAGCAACAGTGATCAGAGTCGACGCCATGGACGAATCCTGCCAGATCGCGCCTCGAAACGGATATTTGCCGGTCGGAGGGTCCGATGACCGGACGATCTCCCGCACGAGAAGATGGATCTCATGAGAGCCGTAGTACAGCGAGTCAGTCAGGCGTCGGTCACCGTGGACGGCGAGGTGGTCGGGGCGATCGACGGGCCCGGGCTGGTGGTCCTGCTCGGCGTCACCCACGACGACACCCCCGAGAAGGCCGCCGCGCTGGCCGCGAAGATCTGGACCCTCCGCATCCTCCACGACGAACGCTCCGCGGCCGACGAACAGGCCCCGATCCTCGCGATCAGCCAGTTCACCCTGTACGCCGACACTCGCAAGGGCCGCCGCCCCTCCTGGAGCGCCGCCGCCCCCGGCCCGATCTCCGAACCGCTCTACGACTCCTTCTGCACCGCCCTCGAAGCCCTCGGCGCCAAGGTGGAGCGCGGGATCTTCGGGGCCCACATGGACGTTGCCCTGACCAACGACGGGCCCGTCACCCTCATTCTCGACGCATAAGACAACCGGCCCCCGGATCCGTGCGGGATCCGGGGGCCGGGGTTCTGGGTCGGTGAGGTTCGACTCAGAGAGTGTCTGCTGTGATCAGCTGACGACGCCGGCGGCCGAGTGGGCCACGACGACCTTGGTGTTGAGGCCAGGAACCTCGACGACCAGCGCGTTCACCGAGATGTAGCGCGCCTGCCGCATGACCTGGTTGAAGGTCAGCTTGGCGACACCCGGGATGACCAGCGTCTTGTTCTCGCCGGTCGGGACGGCGTAGGACTTGCCGCCGACCCGGATCGACGCGATGGTCGAGGACGAGCTCACGCCGGCCTTGTTGTCCTTGGTCTTCCACGCGGACGCGGAGGACTCGATCGCGCCGATGGACAGGTTGCCCACCTTCACGCCCGCGACGTGCGAGGTGAAGTTGATGTAGGACTTGCCCTCGCCGATGGCGCCGTTCTTGGTGGTGTAGACACCGCCGACGTAGGCGACCTTCGGGATGTTCAGCTCGCCGACCGCGACCCGGACCGTCTTGCCCTCAGTACCCTGGCAGGTGGTCTGGAGCGAGGTGGCGTCGGAGACGACCAGCTTGTCGGCCGTGGCCTTGGTGCCGTAGGCGTCACCGATGACCAGCGCGGTCGCCGGCTTCGAGATCTCCGCGCGGGTCTTCAGCACCGCGACGTCGACGCCCTGCGGGATGTACTGGTTCTTCACCGTCGCGTGCAGCACGACCGCCTGCGCGTACGAGTAGATGCCGGACGCGGTCTTCACGCCGCCGACGCGGTTCAGAACGATGTAGCCCAGGCCCGGTACGGCGACCTTGGTGTTCGGCTTCGGGTTCAGCAGCGACGGCACCGAGATCGCGCCGATCCGCACGCCCGCGAAGGTGGTGCTGCCGGTGTAGGACAGCTGGCCCTTCGAGTACTTCGACGTGGTGGTGGTCTTCACGCCGGTCAGCGTGAGCAGGCTCCCGACGCGGACGTCGGCGGCCGTCGCGGTGCTGGTGACGCCCGTTCCGCTCTTGTTGTTGAACGCGTGGGTGTCGGTCTTCACCGAGCGTGCGATCGCCTGGTTGTTCACGTTCGCCGTGGACAGGTCGTTCTTGTCGTGCTTGGTGGCGTCCGTGGTGCAACCGAACTTGCTGATCACCTGCGGGCCACTGTTCGCCAGCCCGGATTGAACATCGGTCCCGTACGAGTAACCGCTGTAGCCGAAAACCGGCGAAGCGGACGCGGAACCCGACGTCAGCGCAATCGTAGAAGCCACGCCGACAACCGCCGCAACACCGACGGCAGCGAGCTTCTTGTATCCGATGCGGGGTCGCATTGACCCCTCCTCCCTGAGTGATGACGTGACCCGAAGTGCGGGTCAGGACACAGACACAACTCAGTCGATTGCGGTAGGTGACGAGCCGACCGCTGTCCGAGACCAAACCGTTACCTTGCCGCTCGTTCCACGAGATTTCCCGGTCTGACCCGTAACCCGGCTGCGATGACCCGGAAACCCTGCACGGTAAGCGATCCAGGCATGCCGAAGGGCCCGGACGCGCAAGGTCCGGGCCCCTCGGTGCTTACTTCAGGGTGGGCCACCGTCGGGTGGTGGTGGCACCTTCTGTAACGAACGACCGGTCAGACGGTGACGGCCACTTCCGCAACCTCGCCGTACTGCGCGACCACCTGACGGTCGACCGGGTCGGCCTTCGGGGCCAGCGTGCGCAGCGTCCAGCTGCCCGGCGCCGCGAAGAACCGGAAGTGCCCGGTCGCCGAGGTCGGTACCTCGGCGGTGAACTCACCGGTGGCGTCCAGCAGCCGCACGTACGCGCCGCCGACCGGCTCCTCGCCGCGCAGCACCTGGCCCTGGATGACTGCTTCCTTGTCGACGTCGACGCCCTTGAGGTCGAGGCCGCCCTGCTTAGCTCCGCACATGTGTCACGCCTTTCCGGGCTCGTCGCCGAGGGCAACGGGTACGCCGACCAGCGAACCCCACTCGGTCCAGGATCCGTCGTAGTTCTTCACGTTCGCCTGGCCGAGGATCTCGTGCAGCACGAACCAGGTGTGCGCCGAGCGCTCGCCGATCCGGCAGTACGCGATGGTGTCCTTGCCGAAGTCCACACCGGCGTCGGCGTACAGGGTCTTCAGCTCGTCGTCGGCGCGGAAGGTGCCGTCGTCGTTGGCCGCCTTGCTCCACGGAATGCTGGCCGCGGTCGGGATGTGACCCGCACGCTGCGCCTGCTCCTGCGGCAGGTGGGCCGGGGCGAGCAGCCGGCCGGCGTACTCGTCGGGGCTGCGCACGTCGACCAGGTTCTTCACGCCGATGGCGTCCTTGACCTCGTCGCGGAAGGCGCGGATCTCCAGGTTCTGCGGCTGCGCGGTGTACTGGGTGGCCTCGCGCTTCACGACCTCGTCGGTCAGCTCGCGGCTGTCCAGCTCCCAGCGCTTGCGGCCGCCGTCGAGCAGGCGGACGTCACCGTGGCCGTAGAGCTTGAAGTACCAGTACGCGTACGCCGCGAACCAGTTGTTGTTGCCGCCGTACAGCACGACCGTGTCCTCGTTCTTGACACCACGGTCGGACAGCAGCGCCTCGAACTGCTCCTTGCTGACGAAGTCCCGGCGGACCGGGTCCTGCAGGTCGTCCTGCCAGTCGATCTTGATCGCACCGGCGATGTGGCCGGCGTCGTACGCCGAGACGTCTTCGTCGACCTCGATCAGGACGACCCCGGCGTCGTTCTTGTGCTCCTCGACCCAGTCGGCCGAGACGAGCGCGGATTCCCTGCTCATGTGTGCTGCCTCTTCTCAGTTGGTAGCGGTGGATGGCGTACGAATGCGGTGGATCAGCAGATAGGCCTCGCAGCCGAGGCAGAGCCCGACGGCCGCGTTCACGAACGCGGCGACCAGGGCGAATCCGGTGGCGACCACTCCCAGAACGGTCACGCCGGTCAGGTACCCGACAAGACCGGCGACCGCGAAGACGAGGCCGACCAGTTGGGCGAACCGCGGCGGCGCCGCGTCCTCCAGCTCCTTCGGCGGGCCCAGCCGGGGCCGGACCAGCCGCTTGAACAGCAACCCGTACGGCGACGCGCCGACGCCGAACGCGACCGAGATCGCGAACACCACGGCCTGCACCGCCAGCGGCCACGGGTTGTTCAGGACGAGCGTCAGCGCCAGGACGACGGTGGTCACGCCGGCAGCGAACCGGAGCCCGCGCGGATCCACCTTGGCTGTCACTTCGGACATGACGACTCCCGGTGAAGGAGGGTGTCGAGCCGGACCCCGCCCGAGTGTGCGGGAGGCGACGTACGCGGAACCGTGCTCAGCGACCGGTTCCGCAGCGCTCGGGACGCCGCCTGGTCAGCGGCGACGACACAGCGACGAGCGGACGCGGCAGTTGTCCACTGCGCGTCGCTTCGTCAGCCAAGTCGTGTACACCACGCAACGAGACTACGGAACCTGGGAGGGTGCACCACCCGTGGTCCCATCACGTGAGACAACTGATCAAATTGCGGACAAGCAGGCTCAGACGCGGACCACGTTGGTACCGGCGACCTTGTCGTGCAGCGCCTGCTTCTTGTCGTCCCAGAGCGGCCACAGGTAGTTGAGCAGCAGCGCGAGGGAGGCGAAGAGGCCGACGACCGGGACCGAGCCGGCCAGGGTCAGGGCCAGGATGAGGCCGGTGCGCTTCGCCGCGGCGGCGCGCGGCGGCTTGCCCGGGGCCTCCCGCAGCCGGACCGCGATGCCGGTCGCCATCTTGCCGGGCGTCCGGCCCTTCGCAACCAGGAACAGGTACTCGTAGACGAAAAAGACCAGGGCCCCCAGCAGGGACGCCGGGATGGCCCACTTGTACACCTCGGACGGCATCGCGGTCGGGGTCGAGCTACCGGCCCGGGCAGCGTCCAGGACCTCCTCGATCCACGAGTTCATCACCTTGCTGGACTGGTAGTAGAAGTAGCCCGTCAGCGGCAACGCGATGAACCAGGCGATGATCGAGTCGATGATCCGCGCGAAAACCCGGCGCCACCAGCCGGACAGCATCTGCCCGTCCGGAGTCATGCCGGAGTTCTGCCCCTGGTAGGCGAAACCCTGTCCGCTCTGCGGGTACGCCGGGTAGCCGCCCTGTTGCGGGGCCTGCTGGCCGAACTGCGGCGACTGCGCCGGCCCGCCACCGCCGTACACCTGTCCGTGCTCCGCGGTCTGCCCGTACTTCGGCAGGTCCTGCGTCTTGGACTGACCGAACTGCCCCTGGAACGGCGGTGGGCCCTCCTGTGGCCGACGCTGATCCGTCCAGGCGTTGCCGTCCCAGTACCGCTGCTGGGTCGGGTCCTCAGGGTCGTCGTACCAACCTGCTACTTGAGAGCTCACCCGCAGAGTCTTGCCTACGTCGCGGTTCATTGGCCATCCGGTGGCGTGTACCGGACACAGTCAGCTCGGCTGACGGTCGATCGCGACGGCCAGCGCGGCGATCACATCCGGCTTCCGCGGCGCTCCGCTGGCGCGCTTCACCACCGCTCCGGTGCTGTCGAGCACCAGCGTGGTCGGCGTACGGAGGATGTCCAGCCGGCGCACCAGCTCGAGGTGGGACTCGGCGTCCAGCTCCACGTGGCGTACACCGTCGACCATGCCCTCGACCTCGGCCAGCGTCCGCCGCGTGACCCGGCAGGGCGCGCAGAACGCTGACGAGAACTGCAGCAGCGTCGCCCGCTCGCCCAGCTCCCCACCCAGCTCCGCGGGCGTCACTCGCTCCACGTCGTCCTCGCTCTTCCCGCGAAACCGCCCGTCGATCCAGGCCTTGAGCACACTCAGCCCCACGCCGGCTACGACCGCCGCGACGAGTACCCACAGCCCCAGACTCACAGTTACCCACGGTACGACGCGCTGTTCATGATTCAACCGCCCGTTTCACGTGCTGAGAAGCACCTGCGGATCCACAGCGAGGCGGTGGCGCGAACGCCCGGTCGGCCAGGGCAGGCTGTCCTCACCGTCCCCCGGGTACCGCGGGACCACGTGCAGGTGCAGGTGGTCGACACTGCGGCCGGAGCCGGGCCCACTGGCGTTCAGCAGGCAGACACCGGTCGCCCCGAGCCTCTCCACCATCTTCTGCGCGATGCGCTGCGCCAGGTCCATCACCAGCGTCAGGTCACCCGGCTGCGCGTCCAGGAGACCTGCGGTGGTGTGACGGCGCGGCACGACCAGTGTGTGTCCCGGGGCGATCTCCTCACCGGGCAGCGGGAGGAACGCGACCGCCGCGTCCTCCTTGGCGATCCAGCGGGCCGAGTCGGCGGAGATCAGGCCGCAGAAGACGCAGGCATCCATCTGCCGATTCTCCTCCGGTCTAATAGGTGCTGTGGAGAGCGGAGTGACTGTGCGGTCCGGGGTGGTGATTCCCGAGGCGGAGCTCATGTGGCGGTTCTCACGGTCGAGCGGACCGGGCGGGCAGTCCGTGAACACCACGGACAGCCGCGTCGAGCTCAGCTTCGACGTGGCGAGTACGTCGGCGTTGAGCGACGTACTGAAGACGCGGGCGCTGGAGCGGCTCCAGTCGCGGCTGGTCGACGGGGTGGTGACGATCGCCGCGTCGGAGTACAAGTCGCAGTGGCGCAACCGGGAGGCCGCGCGGGAACGGCTCGCCGTCCTGGTCCGGGAGGCGATCGCTCCGCCGCCCCGGAAGCGACGGCCGACCAAGCCGAGCAAGGGGTCCGTACGGCGCCGGCTGGACGACAAGAAGCGCCGCGGCGAGACCAAGCGGCTCCGGGGTCGACCGGACGACTGACTCGGCCCTCTGGCTGGATACGCTTGCCCGCGTGCAGGAAACGGGGAGCGGGGGGCAGGAGCCGGAGGAGCTCCCGGAGTTTCAGGATCTCAAGGTGCGGGGCCGCTCGGTCCGGACGTGGGCGATCAGCGCCGGCGCCGTACTGCTGGTGGTCTCGGCGGCCTTCGGGGGCCTGAAGAAGGCCGGCGACGAGACTCCGCAGGTGGACGCCGGCACCGCGATCGACGCCGGCCAGTTCGAGGTCACCGTCCAGCGGGTCGTCACCGTGAAGGACCTGAAGCCGCTGTTCACCCCGGACGACGGCGGGGTGCTGATCGCGGTCGTGACGAAGCTGAAGGTCACCGACGACACCGGCACGACGCCGCCGTCGGACCTGATCCGGCTGATCGGAGTACCCGGGGTCAAGGACACCGACCCGCCACTCGGCACCACGAACCTGCGCGACGCGACCATGAACCCGGTCCTCACACCGGACGCGGCCGAGGACATCGCGTACGTCTGGAAGCTGCCGAAGGCGAGCCAGTTCCCGACCGAGGTCAAGCTGACCGTGCAGGGCTACGAGCACGTGGACGAATCGCTACTCGACCACCACGAGAAGTGGCTGCCGGACGAGATCGCCGCGGAAGGCACGATCGCGGTGAAGGCCAAATGAGTCGCCGGACACTGCTCAACATCGGGCTCACGCTCGCAGTGCTGGTCGCGATCGTCGGGCTGTACCGGTTGACGCCGACCCAGCAGGACATCCAGCAGCCGACCCCGGTCAAGGGCATCGTCGGGCGCGCGGTGCAGACGCCGCGGTTCGATCTGACCGTCGACGACGTACGGGTCGGCACGAAGCTGCGGATCCCGCGGTCCACGCCGGACCGGGACTCGCTGACCGCCTTCGTGGTCGTCGACGCCAGTGTCACCGCCAAACGGGAGCCGATGCACATCTTCGGCGTCAAGATCCGGTCCGCCGACGGCATCACGTACCTCGGCGCCAACCGCAGCGGTCTCGACCGGGTCGACCTGACCGGGACCGAGTTCGCGCCGGACATCCCGGTCCGCGGCTCGTTCGTGGTCGAGATGCCGGCCGACAAGGTGCCCGGGGCAACGTTGCTGGTGATGGAGAAGTCGATCCTGAACGACCTCGAACCGCAGGTCACCGTGCCACTCGGCGAGGACGCCCCTCAGGTGCAGGACGTCGTCGCCCTGACCGCTGCGAGCGACACGTGAGCGGCGCACGCCGGGCCCGCCGCGGCTGGTTCCGGAAGAACACGGTCGCGCTCGCGACGCTGGTGGTGGCCATCCCGCTCGCCGGGTGGTGGACCACACGCAGCGACTACAAGTCCTGGTACAACAACGAGCCCCGCGATCCCATATCGGTGGCGGCGGGCGGTACGTCGTACAACGGTGCCACCTGGTACGCCGCCAACGTCGAGGAGAACCCTGCTTCGACCGAGAAAGGGCCCTCGCTCCCCGAAGGCACCACACGGATCCGGGTGTACTTCCGGCTGCAGGTGGACAACCTGTCCGCGCTCGAAGGGCTCGGCGGCTGCCAGGTCCACCTCCGGGCGCCGGACGGCCGGATCTGGGACGAGGACGCGCTCGCGGACGACTACCAGGACCGTCCGACCGGCTGCAGCGGCGGCTCCGACAACCAGCCGTCGAGCTGGCGTGGCACCGCGGCGCCGTACTACCTGAAGCCGGTGGCCGGGAAGCCGTTCGAGACGGTCGCGGTGTTCGTCGTACCGTCGTCCGTCGCCGGCAGCGTGCAGCCGACGATCACGTGGGCTACGAAGCTCCCTCAGTACTTGGCATTCCCGAGGTAGCCGCGCTGAGGTCGGTGACACCGTGGTCGCCGGCCGACTGCTCGTGCACCGCACGGGTCCGCGGGGTCAGGTAGCCGGCCAGGCCGCCGATCATCCGGTCGTACGCGGCAGCGAGCAGGCTGACCTGCAGCATGATCTTCAGGCCGTCGGTGACCAGGTTCAGCGGCTCGTCGATGACCTGCCAGAACTGCAGCGAGTGCGGTCCGAGCACCCACACCTTCAGGGCGATCCACACGCCGCTCGCGGCGAACGTGACGACCGCCCAGGCCAGGAAGTACCCGAGCATCGGCCGCAGGCCGGAGCGGACCACCAGCCGGAATGCCTCCAGGACAGGGGTCCACCGGTCCTTCCAGTCGGCCATCACCGAGTTCCCGGCGACACGGACGATCCGCGGCGTCTGCTGCCAGCGGTTCGTGATCCGGTCGAACCGCCAGCGCGGCTTGTCGAGCTTCTGCACGACGCGGCCGTAGATGATCGCGGTCATGGTGATCCACATCAGCGGGAGCACAGCGGCGTTCCAGAGGTCCCCGATACCGGCGGTGAGGAACCCGGTGACCGCGTCCCACACCTCACGGACCTGGCTGACGCCCAGCACGTGGTCGAGCACCCACGTGTAACCGTCGTGCAGCCACTGCCAGACCTGGCGCTCCTTCAGCCACGTCTTCGGCGACGGGATGTACGAGGACGCCTGATAGATGACCACGAAGATCCAGAGCGCCTCGAGGTACGTGACGAACAGCTTGCGGACCGCGCCCTCTCGTTCCTTCTTCCACTTCTTGAACACGAACCGGAGCAGGTACGCCGTGGCGCCGAGCCCGATGAACAACCAGGTGGACAGCGACTGCAATCCCGTGGACTGCGGTGCGACGCTGCCACCGGTGAGGATCGTCGCGGCCGTCTCGTTCACCTTGTGGACGGCCAACTGGTACTCGTAGTCGAGCGCCTCGTTCTGCAGGAACTTGTAGGCGGCGTAGAAGGCCAGGAACGGCAGGAGCGCGGCTGCTACCGCATCGATCGGCCCGTGCTCTCGTCCGGGCTCCATACCGTCCGGAGCAAGCGTGCCCTCGGCAACCGCTCTGCGGTGGAACGGCAGCTCGCCGCGGAGGACCAGGAACATGGTCACGTACATCGCCAGCGAGACCACTACGAGCAACGCCAGTACGGCGATGCCGGCCGCCTCAGCTTTGGCGCCTGCCTGGACCGCTACCCACTGCAGTCCGCGGTGCACCAGTTGGGCCACCAGAAACACCGCCAGAAGGCGCGGCCACGCCTTCCCGAACAGGACCCCCGCGCGACCCACCGTAGTGAGCAGCGTCCCCGACTCCATCGCCACGGCGACGAATGTACCTGGCGGGGAGGCCTACTGCGTGCCCCTGCTCAGCCTGGCTGGTCAGCCACCCGCGAAGGGCGGGAGCGCGTCCACCAGAGCACCCTGGGTGAGCGGTGTGCCCGGCTCGGCGCGCTCGCCGTCCAGGAGGAACGTGCAGATCGACAGCACCCGCGCCAGCTCCGGCCGATCGGTCGAAACGGTCGTCACCAGGTCACGGATCGAGCCCGCCTCGGCGGTCGCCGACGACTCCCCGGCGGCCGAGCGTGCGGCAGCGAAGTACCTGATGGTCACTTCCGGCATCTGGTCCGCGCCTCACTAATCGGTTAAGTCTCGGCTATTATGTCAGCTTGCTGTTAGACCCAGTGTGTCCCAGGCCCCCGGCAACGACGCCGTCGGGGCCTGACGCGCACGAGGACCGGATCGCGGCCACCGGATCCGATGATCAGCACAAGGAGACAGCGTGAGCACGTTGCTTCTGCTGACGAACGCACTGCAGGCCTCCACCGAGGTCCTGCCGTCGCTCGCCCTGCTCCCCCACCAGATCCGCATCCTCCCCGCGGAGGTCTCCGCGCTGGTCGATGCCCCGGATGCCGACGCCGTGCTGCTCGACGCCCGCCGCGACCTGGTCGCGGTCCGGAGCGCCTCGCGGCTGATCCGCACGACCGGCATCGACGTACCGCTGATCCTGGTCGTCACCGAGGGCGGCCTGACCGCGGTCAACGCCGACTGGGGCGCGGACGACGTACTGCTCGACACCGCCGGCCCGGCCGAGATCGAGGCCCGGCTGCGGCTCGTCATCGGCCGCCTCGCCGCGACCCGCAACGACGAGCCCGAGTCCACGCTGATCCGCAGCGGCGACGTCGTGATCGACGAGGCGTCGTACACCGCGAAGCTCAACGGGCGGGCGCTCGACCTGACGTACAAGGAGTTCGAGCTCTTCAAGTTCCTCGCGCAGCACCCGGGCCGGGTGTTCACGCGCGAGCAGCTGCTCCAGGAGGTCTGGGGCTACGACTACTTCGGCGGTACGCGGACGGTCGACGTGCACGTACGGCGTCTACGCGCGAAGCTCGGCCCCGAGCACGAGGCGCTGATCGGCACCGTCCGGAACGTCGGCTACCGCTTCGTAGTCCCGCCGGCGCCCGCCGCGCGCGAGTCCGCCGACGTCTCTTCCTAGAAGAAGAACTTCAGCAGGGTGAACGCCAGGGCGGCCGCCGTGACGAAGGCTGCCTTCCAGGACCCGACGCCCTGCCGGACCGCCGCCACAAACACCCCGACGGTGACCGGCACCAGCATCACCAGCAGGGTGACCCCGGCCGCGTGAACGCCGACGTGCGCCTGCGCCGTCAGGATCAGCCCCACCACGAATGCCACCGTCAACCCGAGCCAGCTGGTGATCTGCACCGGCCCGTCCGCGCTGCGATGCCCGCGATGCGAAGCCCTGGGAGCCCGCCGGTGCGAGGTCGGAGCAACGTGCGCCATCGCTCACCTTCCGTAAGTGCCTGAGTACGCAAGGTACCAGGATCACTGACAAGAACGAAAAAGCAGCCGGCGGTACCGCAGGTTGTTGCGGAGCGGCCGGTACGCCGCGCTGTCAGGCGACGTACCGGCTCTCGTTCAGCTCCCGTTTCAGCCCTGCGCGGTCAGGACCCGATGGAGATGCGGTCGGTCGCGACCGGCGTGTACGGGTCGTGCGCGGTCAGGTAGTTCGCGAACGCATCGATGTCCAGCCCGCCGAAGAACTTGTTCGTCGCCGTGGTGAAGGCCGGGAAGCCGTCACCGCCGTCCGACAGGAAGTTGTTCGTGACGATGCGGTACGTCGTACCGTCGACCAGCGGCTGCCCGCCGATCTTGATCGAGCCCGCCACCACCTTCGAGCCCGCCGCGGCGGCCGGGTTCCAGGTGTAGGTGATGCCCGCGACCTGGAGCACCTTGAACTTCGGCGCGTCCGGACCGTTCACCCCGGAGAACTGCTGCTCCAGCAGGGCCTTGATCTGCGTCCCGGTCATGTCCATCGAGACCAGGAAGTTGTTGAACGGCTGCACGGTGAAGGCCTTCCCGAAGGTGACCTCACCGTTGGTGGACGCCAGGTCGGCGCGGATACCGCCCGGGTTCATGAAGGCCACGACCGGCGTCTTGCCACCGGTCACGACGCTCGGGTCGGCCAGCTGCGCGTCGGCGATCAGGTTGCCCAGCGGCGACTCGAGCGAATCGTCAGGGGTCCGCACCACCGACGGGGTGGTGATGTGCCCGATCACCTTGTTCTCGATCGGGGCGACCAGGGCCTTGTACTTCGCGATCAGGGCCGCGGTCTTCGGGTCCTGCACGACGTCCTGGGTGATGATCTGGTTGTTCGCCAGCGTGTTCACCCGGTCGACGTCGCCGGTCGCGTTGTCGATGCTCAACCGGACGTCGGTCACCAGCCGGCCGAACGACGACGCGCTGGTGACGAGCCGCGGGTTCTTGTCCTTGTCCGGCAGGGAGCAGTTGTACCCCTGGTGGGTGTGGCCCGAGATGATCGCGTCGATCTCCGGGTCCAGGTTGGCGTTGATGTCCATGATCGGGCCGGAGATGCCCGGGCAGCTGTTGTACGCCTTCGGGTCGGCCGGGAAACCGCCCTCGTGCAGCAGCACGACGATCGACTCCACGCCCTTCTTCTTCAGCACCGGGACCAGCGCGTTCGCAGTGTCGACCTCGTCCTTGAAGGTCAGCCCCTCGACGCCGGACTTGGTCACGATGTTCGGCGTGTTCTCCAGCGTCATCCCGATGAAGCCGACCTTCTTACCGTCCTTGAAGGTCTTGATCGTGTACGGCGCGAACAGGGTCTTCCGGGTGTTCTCGAAGAACACGTTCGCGGCGAGGTACTTGAACTTCGCGCCCTCGAACGGGTGCGCCGCGTCCGGGCAGGAGTTCTGGTTGTTCGCCCCGTCGCCGTCCGGCAGGCAGCCGCCGGTCTGCATCCGGAGCAGCTCGTGCCAGCCCTCGTCGAACTCGTGGTTGCCCACCGACGCAGCCTCGAGTCCCATCCCGTTCAGCGCTTCGACCGTCGGCTCGTCGTGGAACGCGGCCGACAGCAGCGGCGAGGCGCCGATCAGGTCACCCGCGGCGACCGTCACCGAGTCCTGGCCCTTCGCGTGCGCGGCGGCCCGCAGCTGCTTCAGATGCGTGGCGAGGTACGCCGCGCCGCCCGCCGGGATGCCGTTGATGTTGCCGCTGGACCCGGTCGCGGGCTCCAGGTTGCCGTGGAAGTCGTTGATCGCGAGCAGCTGGATCTGGCTGTGCGTCGGCTTCGGCTTCTTCGCCTGCGCCGCTGTGTCCTGCGCCGCTGTGTCCTGAGTCGCGTCCTGTGTCGCGGCTCCGGCCTGGCTCACGGATCCCCCCGCGGCCAACGCGAGCGCGACGGCCGTCCCGGTGACGAGCAGCCCGACCGCCCGCCGTCCCCCCAACCGTGCCCTGCCTCGTCCTGTGATGGCCATTTCTTCTCCGTCGTCTCGGTCACCGCTGTTGCGGTGCCGCGAAATCCTCCGCGGTTCCGCGAAAGTTACCCGTGACGACGCGCCCTCGCCAGGACCTGAGCATGAACTGAACCGGACCTTTTACGGTATTCAGGTGACCCTCGAAGCCGTTCCCTCACCGTTGCCCTCGGCCACTGCCGCCGCCGTCACGGAACTCGCCCGCGCCGCAGCACACAGCGACGGCGTCAACCCGCTCTCCGAACGCACCCTCCTGCACCTCGACGGCGAACACCCCGGCGACGTCCACGTCCTCGCCTACGAAGGCGATCCCGGCACCATCGAGGTCAGCGGCCTGCAGAGCGCCCGCAACCTGGTCGGGTACGGCGCCCTGTCCCCTGACGGCTCCGCCGAACTCTTCGTCGCCCCGCCGTTCCGCCGGCAAGGCTTCGGCGCGGCACTCCTCCGCATCCTCCTCGACCACGGCGGCGCCCGTACCAGCGTCTGGGCCCACGGCCGCCTGCCCGGCTCCGACGAACTGGCCCACCGCCTCAACCTCGAGGTCACCCGCGAGCTCTACTTCCTCCGCCGTACCAGGGCTTCCTTGCCCGATCCGGTGTGGCCCGACGGCATCGACGTACGCACGTTCGTCCCCGGCCAGGACGACGCCGCCTGGCTCAAGGTCAACGCCGCCGCCTTCGCCGACCACCCCGAGCAAGGCAGCTGGACCGCCGCAGACCTGGCCGAACGCTTCCAGCAACCGTGGTTCGACCCCGACGGCTTCTTCCTGGCCGTCGACTCCGCCACCGGAGCGATCGCCGGCTTCCACTGGACAAAAGTAGAAGAAGGCATAGGCGAGGTGTACGTAGTAGGCGTCTCCCCCACCCACCAAGGCCAAGGCCTAGGCAAAGCCCTGACCCTCCAAGGCCTCCACCACCTACAAACCACCCGCAACCTCAACGAAATAGTCCTCTACGTAGACGGCACCAACACCCCAGCCCGAGCCCTCTACACCTCCCTAAACTTCACCACCGCCGCCCTAGACGTCCAATACACCCCCGCCTGACCCGCCCCGCACCCCCTGTGAACGACATCACAACGAAGTCACTCGCTCACTTCCCGTCATAAACCCCGCCCCCACCCGTCCCACCACCAACCAGGAGCCGTCCGAGCCTCTAACCCCCCAGCCGGGCGGCTCCTGGCCCCAACCCAGTTATCCACAACTGCATCTTTTGACATCGAACCCACCCCCACCCCACCGTTACGATCTGTGTCAACTACGGAGGGCTGACACACGTGACACACCGCAACAGGCCAACCATCACTCTCCTGGCCTGCCTGACCACGACCGCGCTACTGACCTCCTGCGCCCAAAAGAGCCCCGAGGCCGGCCGCCCCAACACGGCCCCGCCACCAGCCACGTCCGCAAGCTCTGCGACACCCACTGAATCCACGTCCTCGCCTTCGACCGCAAGCGGCCCGCCTGAACGCCCCGCGAACGCGAAGGGGCTTACGCTCGCGGCAGGCGAGCAGTTCGTTCGCTACTACAGCGAATTGCTCAACTACGCCTCCGAGACCGGCAACACCGCGCCGATGCTCGACAACAGCGAAGCTGGTTGCGAGAGCTGCAAGTCGTACGCAGGATTTGTGGCGAAGGCGAACGCGGCTAACGGACTACTCAAGGGTGACTACCGGGAGCGGGTGACCGACGTCCCTGACCTGTTTCGCGGGGAGGGCGGGCATCTGGGCGGTTCCGCAAATGTGAGCGTGGGCGCCTACGTGAGCCAGGAAACGAAGACCTCCGCTCCAATCAGAGTGAAGGCTGCGAAATACAAGCGTGAGTTCGGACTATCGGTCAGCCATGGCAACTGGGTCATGTACGAGATGGAACTCGTGAAGCAATGAAGAAGATGGTGAAGGTAGTCGTCACGCTCAGTGCGCTACCGGTGCTGGCGAACGTCGCACTCGACACTTCCTGGGCCGATGCAGACGGACGGCTGACTTCTTCTGAGATCGCCACTCAGCCTAAACCCAAGCCGAAACCTGAGGTGACCGGCGGCAAGATCAAGGAGGGTACGTCGGTAAGGGGTACGGGCCGAGTGCCGCATCGAGAACGAATCACGAAGTCGGCCACAGAAGAGAAAGCGTCGACCAGAAAGAACGAGTCCGATCGGCCGAAAGTCCCCGCCGATCCGCCACACACGAAAGACAACCCACCGACAGACTCCAAAGAACGAACCGACTTCAAAATCAACATCGGTATCTGTGGTCGTGTGCAGACGGACGGGAGTATTCCCGGTCCGAACCGGTGTCAGCCGGGCGGCGATGAACGGCGGCATACGATACGCAAGGTCCCGCGGGAGGTCGTGCGGCCACGGCCCGAAGACATCACCTGGGAGCAGGTGCGGTCGGAGACCAAGAACATCATGTTCCCGGGGCTCTCGGTCAAGGTTCAGCCGGACGGTCGGACGCTGGTGAATCTGGACACCATCATCTACACCGACGACAGCAAGGTCTCGAGGACCACCGTCACATTGCTCGGATTCCCTGTCCTGGTGGAGGCGACGCCGATCAGCTACACCTGGCGGTTCGGTGACGGGAGTCCGGCGCTCACCACGAGCACGCCCGGCAAGCCGTACCCGTCGAAAGAGATCACCCACAAGTACATGAAGCGCGGCAACGTCAGCCTCACGCTGACCACCAACTACGCCGCCCGCTTCAACGTCGCCGACACCGGCTGGCAGTACATCGAAGGCACCGTCCCCATCACCGGCCCCGCCACCGCTCTCCAGGTCCGCGAAGCAATCCCCGTCCTCGTAGACCCCGACCGCTGATCTCATCCCGCCAGCGACCTGCCGCAGGTAGGGCGCTGTCCGGCCGATGCCGTCATACAGAGTCCGCACTCGGCCGGGACGGTCCGGTTCTACCGCGTCAACAACGGAGGGCGCACACTTGACACGCAAATCGCGAACGGTCACACGCCTGGCCTGTCTGAGCGCCACGGCGCTGCTAGCGTCCTGCGGCCAGGCTGGCCACCCGGACCCATCGGCGCCAACCGGTGGCCCGAGTGACGCGGTGAGCACACCATCTGCAGCGGCCCCCACCGCTCCGCCCATGCGTCCGCAGGCTGCGACCGGAGGAAGTCTCGCCGCCGGGGAAGCTTTCATCGGGCATTACGTTGATTTACTCAACTATTCCCGTGGAATGGGCGACCCTGGGCCGCTCCTGGCAGCGAGCGACAAAGGTTGTATCGGTTGCAAGGCCATCGCTGACTACGCCAAGAAGATCAACCTCAAGAACGGGACCCTTGAAGGCGACTACAACGATCGTCTGATCGAAGTGAAGGAGATATTTCGAGGGAGCTCCGGACGGCTCGGCGGCTCGGCGACCCTCAAGTCGGGGACGTACACCGAACGGGATTCCCCGAACGCGTCGCCAGTTCCCCAGGGAGGCGGCACCGGGACGATGGAGTTCACCCTCTCGCCCCGCGGCGGGAACTGGGTAATGTACGAGATGGAAATCAAGGAATGGCATCCGGACTCACCACAGCCGAAGTAGAGCCTGAAAAGCGCTCGCTGCCCACTCGACGTCGCCAACATCGGTTTGCGGTCGGTCGCATGCGCCATCCCGGTCGGCCCACTCCAGATCCGCTAAGCAATCGCTTCACCGAAGAGGTCGGCACAACTTGTCACGACTCAACAGGCCGACCGTCGGACTTCTGATGTGCGTGGGCGCCGCGGTTCTCGCTGCCTGCAGCCAAGGCGGCTCCGACGCAGGTCGCCCAAGTACGCCGTCCTCGTCTGGCAGTCCGCAAGCCTCTGGATCGACCACTGCTGCGACAAGTAGCACGCCGGCAACTCCGCCCGCGCGGCCTACAGCCGCCGTTGGTCTCTCACTGGCTGCAGGTGAGGCGTTCGTCAGGCATTACGTCGACTTGATGAACTACGCGTCCCAAACCGGCGACGGCGCGCCCCTTCTCGCCGAGAGCGAGGCCGGATGCGAGGGCTGCAAGCAGTACGCCGACATCGCGCGAAAGATCAATGCCGCGGACGGTGGGCTCAGCGGGGACTACTTCGAGCGCGTGACCAAGGTGACCGGACTAACTCGCGGGCGCAGCAGCAACCGGCTGTTCGGCTCCGCGGCGGTCACGATCGGCTCGTACACGACGAAGGACTCGCCGACCGCGGAGCCAGTTACGACCAAGCCGAGGCGCTATACGGAGAAAGTCGCGCTCTCACCGAGTAATGGCAACTGGGTCATGTACGAGATCGAACTCAAGGAGAGCTGACAACGCAGAACGTGAGCGGGTGGGTGGGGAGGGTTTCGGTCCGGGGTGAGTAGGTAGTCCTCCCCAAGTCAAGCTTGCTGGCCGCTGCCGAGCGCTTTTCGGAGGTGGTTGGTGAGGTGGGTGTGGGCTGTTCGGGTGGTGCCGGGGACTGTTAGGAGGTTGGCGTGGCCGTGGGGGAGGGTGGGGTGGTGGGCGTGGGTTAGGGGGTTGCCGGCGGCGGTTAGGGCGGTGGCGTATTCGAGGCCTTCGTCTCGGAGGGGGTCGAAGCCGGCGGTGGTCAGGTAGGTGGGTGGGAGGCCGGTGAGGTCTTCGGCTCGGAGGGGGGAGACGATCGGGTCGGGGCGGAGGGTGGGGTCGGGGGTGTAGTGGTCGCGGTACCAGATGATGTCTTCCTCGGTGAGGAGGAAGCCCTCGGAGAACAGGTCTCGGCTGGGGCGGCGGGCGACCAGGTCTACGGCTGGGTAGAGGAGTACCTGGAGTGCCGGCTGTGGGAGGCCGCGGCGGACTGTTTGCTGGGCGACCACGGCTGCGAGGTTGCCGCCGGCGCTGTCGCCGCCGACGGCTACCAGGGCGGGGTCCGCGCCTAGGTCTTCCGCGTGGTCGACGGCCCAGGTGAATGCGGCGATCGCGTCTTCGGCGGCGGTTGGGGCGGGGGCTTCGGGGGCCAGGCGGTAGTCGACGGAGAGGACGCGGATGCCGGCGTCCGCGGCGATCGCGCGGCAGAGCGCGTCGTGGGTGCCGAGGTCTCCGACCACCCAGCCGCCCCCATGGAAGAAGACCAGGAGACCACCGCTGCCCAAGCGCCTTGCGGCACCAGCGTCCGGCGCCGAGCCGGATGCCGACGGTCCGGGCGCGGTGGAGGGACCGGGGCCAGCTGAACTGGGCGCGGGCGGGGTGGGTGGGGTGGGGCGGGGGATGTATAGGCGGGCTTCTAGTTGGCCGGCTGCGCCTCGGACGGTTAGGTCGGTTACTCGGAGTAGGGGGGCGGGGGTGCCGGGGATCAGTTTGCAGAGGTTGCGGAAGTGGGTGCGGGCTGTTGCGGCGTCGGTTTTGGTTGTGTGTGGCAACAAGTTGTCGACGCGCAGGAGGAGTTGTACGTCGGGGTCGAGGGTGTTGCCGTCGATCTGGATCGGGGCGCCGGCGAGCCGTCGGCGGACGGCGGCGGGCAGGGCGTACAGCGGGAGGAGGGCGTTCGCTTGTACGGCGGTCACCGTGTCGCGCAGTACCGAGTCCAGTCGTAGGTTCACAAGATGTGACGCTAGCAACCGTGGCCGCCAAGAAGCGTCGACAGGCAACGAAAAGGTCACATCGGCCAACGCGCGGACGGCTACCCGTTGTTCACCAAAGGATGGGATGCTGAGCGGTGTGGCTGGAGATCTGCTGGCATCGCACAACCGGGAGTACGACGTTGAACCGCCGTACGACATCAGTGCGGCCGGTGACCTCCCCGCGGACCGGTTCTCCGACCGGGAACTGAGCTGGCTGGCCTTCAACCAGCGGGTCCTGGAGCTCGCTGAGAACGACCGGATCCCGCTGCTCGAGCGGGCCAAGTTCCTCGCGATCTTCGCCAGCAACCTGGACGAGTTCTACATGGTCCGGATCGCCGGTCTGAAGCGCCGGATCGCGGCCGGGGTCGCGGTGAAGGCGGCCAGTGGCCTGCTCCCCCGCGAGGTTCTGGACCGCAGCCTGGCGCGGAGCCGGGAGCTGATGGACCGGCACGCGGAGACCTGGCGGAAGTCGGTGCAGCCGGCGTTGACCGAGCAGGGCATCGACATCCTGCGCTGGGACGAACTGGAGCACGGCGAGCGCGAGGACATGACCCGGTTTTTCCGGGAGCGCGTGTTCCCGGTGCTGACCCCGCTGGCGGTCGACCCGTCGCACCCGTTCCCGTACATCTCCGGTCTGAGCCTGAATCTCGCGGTCGTGGTCCGCAACCCCGACACCGGCGGTGAGCATTTCGCCCGGGTGAAGGTGCCGCCGCTGCTGCCGCGGCTCGTCAAGCTCGCTGAGGGCCGGTTCGTGCCGCTCGAGGACGTGATCGCGACCCACCTCGGCCAGTTGTTCCCGGGGATGGAGGTCACCCAGCACCACACGTTCCGGGTGACCCGCAACGAGGACCTCGAGGTCGAGGAGGACGACGCCGAGAACCTGCTGGCCGCGCTCGAGAAGGAGCTGCTACGCCGCCGGTTCGGTCCTCCGGTGCGGCTCGAGGTGGAGGAGTCGATCGATCCGCAGGTGAAGGCGCTGCTGCTGTCCGAGCTGGGCGTCACCGAGGCGGAGGTGTTCGAGCTCCCGGGCCCGCTCGACCTGCGTGGTCTGTTCACCATCGCCAGCCTGGACCGGGCGGAGCTGAAGTACCCGGCGTTCGTGCCATCGACGCATCCGCACCTGGCCGAGGTGGAGACCTCGAACCCGGCCGACATGTTCCACGCGCTCAAGCAGCGCGACGTGCTCGTCCACCACCCGTACGACTCGTTCTCCACGAGCGTGCAGCGCTTCATCGAGCAGGCCGCCGCGGATCCGCACGTGCTGGCGATCAAGCAGACGCTGTACCGGACCAGTGGTGACTCCCCGATCGTGGACGCGCTGATCGACGCCGCGGAGGCCGGCAAGCAGGTGCTGGTCCTGGTGGAGATCCAGGCGCGCTTCGACGAGCAGGCGAATATCAAGTGGGCCCGGCAGCTCGAGCACGCCGGTTGCCACGTCGTGTACGGCGTCATCGGCCTCAAAACGCACTCCAAGCTGTCGCTGGTCGTCCGTGACGAGCCGGACGGCCTGCGCCGGTACGCGCATATCGGGACCGGCAACTACCACCCGAAGACGGCCCGGCTGTACGAGGACCTCGGCCTGCTGACCAGCGACAAGGTGGTCACGGAGGACGTCGCGCTGCTCTTCAACCACCTGTCCGGCTTCGGTCGGAGCGCCGGCTACCGGCGGATCCTGGTCGCCCCCCAGTCGGTACGGCGGGGGCTCGTCGAGCGGATCGACCGCGAGGTACAGCACCACCACGCGGGCCGCCCGGCGCGGATCCGGATCAAGGTGAACAGCCTGGTCGACGAGGCCCTGTCCGACGCGCTCTACCGGGCGTCCCAGGCCGGCGTACCGGTCGACCTGTGGATCCGCGGCATCTGCACGATCCGTCCCGGCGTACCCGGTCTCTCGGAGAACATCCAGGTCCGCAGCATCCTGGGCCGGTTCCTCGAGCACAGCCGGGTGTTCCTGTTCGAGAACGGCGGTGAGCCGGAGGTGTGGATCGGCTCGGCCGACCTGATGCACCGCAACCTGGACCGCCGGGTGGAGGTACTGGTGCAGCTGAAGCAGCCGGACCACGTCACCGAGCTCAGTGAGCTGTTCGACCTGGCGATGGATGACGGCACCGGCTCCTGGTGGCTCCAGGCGGACGACACGTGGCAGGCCCGGCTCAGCGGGCCGGACGGTGAGCCACTGCGGGACATGCAGGAAAGGCTGATCGCAACGCGCGGCCGCCGCCGGGCCTCCGAAACGATTGCTTAGTCGCGTCCTAGGGTGAGTTCATGAGCAACACGGCGACCGTCATCGCCGCGGGTGGTGTCGTGTGGCGAGAGCGCCGCGGCACCCGACAGGTCCTGCTGGTGCACCGGCCCCGGTACGACGACTGGTCCCTCCCGAAGGGCAAGCTCAACGCGCACGAGCATGTGCTGCTCGGTGCGCGCCGGGAGATCGAGGAGGAGACCGGACTGCAGGTCGTCCTCGGTCCCCCGCTGGGCGTACAGCGGTACGCGGTCCGCAAGAACGGCGGGACCGCGGAGAAGCTGGTGCACTACTGGGCGGCCGCACCGGTCAACGGCGGCGAGTTCGAGCCGAACGACGAGGTGGACCAGGTCAGCTGGCTCCCGGTCGAGAAGGCCCGCAGCAAGCTCAGCTACCCACGTGACGTGGACATCCTGGACGCATTGGACCAGGCGGTTCCGGTCGTGTCCACAGTGGTCGTCGTACGGCATGCAGAGGCTGTGAAGCGGAAGGACTGGGACGGCAAGGACACCCTCCGTCCACTGACCAGCAACGGTACGGCGGTCGCACAACGCATGACCGGCGTACTGGCCGCACTGGGCGCCAACCGGATCATCAGCAGCGACGCGGAGCGGTGCGCCGCGACAGTCATGCCGTACGCCGCCTCGATCGACCGGCACATCCACCTGTGGCCGGAGATCTCCGAACGCGGGTACGACGCCGACCCGGACGGACTGCGCGGTCTGGCCGAGCGGGTGTGGAGACCGGGCAAGGTGACGGTCGTCTGCTCGCACCGGCCGGTCCTGCCGGCGCTGGCGCGGGAGCTGGGCCTGAGGGTCGGTAAGTACTCCACGGGTGCGTTTCTGGTCGCACACCGACTGGCTGACGGGCGGCTGTTGCACGAGCGATTCAGCGCACCGTAGCCGCCGCGACACGGCTCGGTGACGATCCAGGCACAGCCGACGGGGTGGCCGGGTGACACTGGAGGTGACGGGTATGTTCCTACCCGAGGAACCGGCGCCCCACCGGGTGCCGGTCTGAGGAGAGGTTCGGGGCGCACCATGACGATGATGCGAGAACTGACACTGATCGGGATCCGGATGGAATCGCCCAACCGGGCCCCGGTGATGATGCTGCGCGAGTCCGAGGGCTACCGCTACCTGCCGATCTCGATCGGCTCGGTCGAGGCGACGGCGATCGCCTACGAGGAACAGGGCCTGCGTCCGTCGCGGCCGCTCACCCATGACCTGATGCGCGACCTGATCGAGGCGTTCGGCGTGCACATCGAAGCGGTCGAGATCGTCGAGTTGCGCGACGCCGTGTTCTACGCCGAACTCGTGCTGGCCAACGGCGCCCGGGTCTCGGCCCGCCCGAGCGACTCGGTGGCGCTCGCGGTCCGTCTCGGTACGCCGATCCGCTGCACCGAAGAGGTACTGCGGGAAGCCGGCGTCGCGACCCCCGAGGAGGAACAGGCGGAACTGGAGCGCTTCCGGCAGTTCCTCGACGGAGTCGCCCCGGAGGACTTCTCCAGCTGAGTTCTACGCCCCTGCAGGGCACTACTGTTCATAGTGAAGATGCGCCGAGCGTTACCGGAACGTGAGCAAACAGCCGTTTACATCGACGGAGAGTGACGGCTCTTAACTCAGTTCACCTAATGGCTGCCTGTCGGCACGCCAGACGTCGCACACGCTACCGAAACCGTTCACCGCTCGTTCACCGGTGACGGACCGGTCGGTCACCTGGTCTCCCTACCGTCTGTGGAAGTTCAGAAGTCTGATTCCCGCAGAAGGGCAACACTCTCGTGTCCGTCAATCGCCTGTTCCGCGTCGGCTCCGTCGCCGTGGCCTCCCTCGGCGTCCTCGCCCTGAGCGCCTGTGGCAGTGACCCCGAGCCGACCGGTTCGTCGAGCCCCGACTCCTCGGCGTCGTCGGCCGGCGCCGAGTGCCCGCAGGGCACGCTGAACGCCGAAGGTTCCTCGGCGCAGAAGAACGCCATCGAGGAAGTCATCAGCAAGTACAACGAGAAGTGCGCCGACGTCACGGTGAACTACAACCCGACCGGTTCCGGCGCGGGTATCAAGCAGTTCAACGCGAACCAGGTCGACTTCGCCGGCTCCGACTCGGCGCTCAAGCCCGACGAGCAGACCGCGGCCACGAAGCGCTGCGCGAACAACGCGGCCGTCAACCTGCCGATGGTCATCGGCCCGGTCGCGATCGCCTACAACGTCGACGGCGTCACCAAGCTGACCCTCGACGGCCCGACCGCCGCCAAGATCTTCCAGGGCACCATCAAGACCTGGAACGACCCGGCGATCGCCAAGCTGAACGCGGGCGTCACGTTGCCGTCGGCACCGATCTCGGTGTTCTTCCGCTCCGACGAGTCCGGCACCACCGAGAACTTCACCAAGTACCTGAAGGCGGCCGGTGGCGGCGCCTGGGCCGGTGAGCCGGCCAAGAAGTGGACCGGCACCGGCGCCGGCAAGGAGAAGTCGGCCGGTGTCGCCGAGGGTGTGAAGAGCACCAAGAACGCGATCACGTACGTC
Organism: Kribbella speibonae; assembly: GCF_004331375.1. Lineage (NCBI taxonomy): Bacteria > Bacillati > Actinomycetota > Actinomycetes > Propionibacteriales > Kribbellaceae > Kribbella > Kribbella speibonae. Next base: position 179,876 of record NZ_SJKC01000009.1, read on the forward strand.
GAGTGGTCGTACGCCGTCGACAACAAGCTCGGCGTCGCGCAGATCGAGACCGGTTCGGGTACGCCGGTCGAGCTGTCCGCCGAGTCCGCCGGCAAGGCGCTGGCCGCGGCCAAGCCCGCCGACGCGTCCGGCAAGGACCTGGCCCTGAAGCTGGACTACGCGACCAAGGCCCCGGGTGCGTACCCGATCATCCTGGTCACCTACGAAATCGCCTGCACCAAGGGCCTTCCGGCCGAGAAGACCGCGCTGGTGAAGAGCTTCCTGAGCTACTTCGTCAGCAAGGACGGCCAGGCGTCGCTGACCGACCTGAACTACGCGCCGCTCCCGGCCGAGATCCAGACCAAGGTCGACGCCGCCATCCAGGCGATCAGCTGATCGAGAAGCAGTACTGATGCGAGCCCCGGCCGATCCGAGTCATCGGAGGACGCCGGGGCTCGCCTCGTCAGATCCAGACGTGACCATCACGACTCAGGCGCTTGGAGCAGCATCGAAATGAGTAGTCCAGACGGCACGGCACCGCCCGACCGGCCGGACGGCACAGCCTCCGACGGGACAGAACCGAAGATCGAGGATCTGGTCCACGAGGACGCCGGCCCGACCCCGCAGTTCGGCGGCCTGGCTTCCGAACACGCCGAGCACGAGGCGGCGCAGCAGCCCGCCGAGGTGATGACCGAGTCCGGTGTCGAGGCCGCGGGGACGAAGACCGCGACCGAGACCGGCGGCAAGCTCGAGCTCGGGCCGGTCGGGCATCTCGGCGACCGGCTGTTCGGCGGGCTCGCCCGCGGCTCCGGCGGCCTGGTGGTCCTGATCGTCGCGTTCGTCGGCATCTTCCTGCTGGCGCTGGCGATCCCGGCGCTGATCGACGACAAGAGCAGCTTCCTGTTCTCCCGGATCTGGGAGCCGGGCGGCGACGAACCGCGGTTCGGGATCGCGGCGCTCTTCTACACCACCGTGATCAGCTCGATCATCGCGATGCTGATCGCGGTCCCGATCGCGATCGGCGTCGCGCTGTTCGTCACGTACTACGCCCCGAAACGGCTGGCCGCCCCGGTCGCGCACGCGGTCGATCTGCTGGCCGCCGTACCGTCGATCATCTACGGCCTGTGGGGCATCCTGTTCTTCGCCCCGATCCTGCGCCCGGTGATCAACGGCCTGTCCACGGCGCTCGGCTGGATCCCGCTGTTCGAGAAGCCTGCGGGCGACAACGTCGGCGTGGTCTTCACCGCGTCGGTGGTGCTGGCGATCATGATCCTTCCGGTGGTCACGGCGATCAGCCGCGAGATCTTCGCGCAGACGCCGATCTCGCACCGCGAGGGCGCGCTGGCGCTCGGCGCGACCCGCTGGGAGATGATCCGGCTGTCGGTGCTGCCGTACGGGCGGTCCGGTGTGGTCAGCGCCTCGATGCTCGGTCTCGGCCGGGCGCTCGGTGAGACCGTCGCCGTCCTGATCATCCTGTCGGTGCCGAACGGCAACGACCCGTGGAACTCGTCGATCTTCGCCGGTGGCGAGACGTTCGCGTCGAAGATCGCCAACAACGCCGCCGAGTTCGACTCGCCGGAGAAGACCGGCGCCTACATCGCGGCCGGCCTGGTGCTGTTCGTCGTCACGTTCCTGGTCAACTCCGCGGCCCGGATCATCGTCGACCGCAGCACACCCGGCGCCAAGCGCCCCCGCCGTAACCGCCGCGCGGGTGCAGCCGAAGGAGCCTCCGCATGACCGCCATCGCAGAGAACAAACCGGCCTACGACGGGAAGGTCCTGGACCTGACCGGGAAGTCCGGCGCCCGGGCCTTCAAGAACACGCTGGCCACCGTGCTGATCGTGCTGGCCTTCGCGGTCGCGATGATCCCGCTGCTGTGGATCCTGTTCACCGTGGTCAGCAAGGGTTATCACCTGCTGCTGAGCGCCGACTGGTGGAGCCAGTCGCAGCGTGGCATCACGGTCCGGCGGGCCGGCGGCGGCGCGTACCACGCGATCATGGGCACGCTGATCATGGCCTTGATCACCGCGGCGATCGCGGTCCCGATCGCGATTCTCGGCGCGGTCTACCTGGTCGAGTACGGCAAGGGCACCCGGGCCGCCAAGGTCGTGAGCTTCATGATCGACATCCTCACCGGTGTCCCGTCGATCGTCGCCGCGCTGTTCGTCTACGCGGTCTGGATCACCGTTTTCGGCTTCAACCGCGTGGGTTTCGCGGTGTCGCTGTCGCTGGTGCTGCTGATGCTTCCGGTCGTCCTGCGGTCCACGGAGGAGATGCTGAAACTCGTGCCGGACGAGTTGCGCGAGGCGTCGTACGCGCTCGGCGTCCCGAAGTGGAAGACGATCCTGAAGGTCGTCGTACCGACGGCGTTCGGCGGCATCATCACCGGCGTGATGCTCGGTCTGGCCCGGGTGATGGGTGAGACCGCGCCGCTGCTGATCCTGGTCGGCTACTCCAAGAACATCAACCTGAACCCGTTCGACGGCTTCATGGGCGCGCTGCCGACGATGATCAACCAGGACCGTACCGAGCTGGCGTTGCCGAACGCCGCGGACCGGGTCTGGGCGGCGGCGCTGACCTTGATCCTGCTGGTTCTTGCCCTCAACCTGCTGGCCCGGCTCGTCGCCCGGTTCAGCACCATCAAGTCGAAATAGTCGAGAGGTTCTGAGTCGATATGGCTAAGCGCATCGAGGTCAGCGGCCTCAACGTCTACTACGGCGACTTCAAGGCCGTCGAGGACGTGTCGATGACGGTCGAGCCCCGCTCGGTCACCGCGTTCATCGGCCCGTCCGGCTGCGGCAAGTCCACGTTCCTGCGCACCCTGAACCGGATGCACGAGGTGATCCCGGGCGCCCGCGTCGAGGGCAAGGTGATGCTGGACCAGCAGGACCTGTACGGCAACGGCGTCGACCCGGTCGCGGTCCGGCGGGTCGTCGGCATGGTGTTCCAGCGGCCGAACCCGTTCCCGACGATGTCGATCTTCGACAACGTCGCGTCCGGCCTGAAGCTGAACGGCGTCAAGGACCGCAAGAAGCTCACCGAGGTGGTCGAGTCGTCGCTCAAGGGCGCGAACCTCTGGAACGAGGTGAAGGACCGGCTCGACAAGCCGGGCGCGGGTCTGTCCGGCGGTCAGCAGCAGCGGCTCTGCATCGCCCGGGCGATCGCGGTCGAGCCCGAGGTGATCCTGATGGACGAGCCCTGCTCGGCCCTGGACCCGATCTCCACGCTGGCGATCGAGGACCTGATCGAGAAGCTCAAGGACCGTTTCACTGTTGTGATCGTCACGCACAACATGCAGCAGGCGGCGCGGGTCTCGGACCAGACGGCCTTCTTCAACCTGGCCGCGACCGGCAAGCCCGGCCGGCTGATCGAGATGGCCCCGACCAAGCAGATCTTCTCCAACCCGGGCGAAAAAGCGACCGAGGACTACATCACGGGTCGCTTCGGCTAGGCCGTCGTACGAGTTATCCACAGCTGCGGGCCGGTGATTCACCGGCCCGCAGCTGTATTTGGTGTCAATTGGTGCAACTGTCCACAGATCGGGCGTTTCGCGCTTGCCGTGCCCGCCACTGTGGCCCTCCGACCGCTAGCCTTTGCCCAGTAAACGCGGGTGAACTGTGACGAAAGGACCATCGTGAGCGACCAGAACGTACCCCCGGGCACCGGACCGGAGGACGGCCGGAACCAGGGACCGGGCGCGCCCGGTGGGCAGCCGTCCTATGGACAGGGCGCCCAAGGCCCCGGACAGAACCCGTACGGCAACCCCGGTGCCACACCGCCGGGACAGCCCGGCCAGCCGGGGCAGTACGGCCAGCAGCCGGGGGGTCAGCCTGGTTATGGTCAGCAGCCCGGCCAGCCGGGCGGACAGCCTGGTCAGCCTGGTTACGGCCAGCCGCAGTACGGCCAGCAGCCGGGCCAGCCCGGTTACGGCCAGCCCCAGTACGGCCAGCAGCCCGGCCAGCCGGGTCAGCCCGGTTACGGCCAGCCCGGCGGCTACCCGCAGGGTCCTGACTACGGCCAGGTGGCGCAGGCTCAGAGCGGCCTCGTGCAGATCCCGGGCATGGGCACCGTGAAGGTGGCGACGATCGGATCGCGTGCGCTCGCACGCATCATCGACAGCGTCATCCTGTACGCGGTTGTCGGCATCCTGTACTTCGTCTTCATCGGCGGTACGGCTGCGGCGACCAACGACGGCACCGTCTCCGACGGCGAGACCGCCGGCATCCTCGGCGGGTTCTTCGCCTTCATCGGTATCTCGGTCCTGATCACGATCCTGTACGAGTTGCTGCTGACGGCGTTCAAGGGCCAGACGGTCGGCAAGATGGTGATGGGCATCAAGGTCGTCCGTTCCGCGGACGGTCAGCTCCCCGGCTTCGGTCCGGCGTTCATGCGCTGGCTGCTGCCGATGATCGGCGCGTTCCTCTGCTACGTCGGCGCGCTGCTCGTCTACCTGTCGCCGCTGTTCGACAGCTCCGGTCGGGTGCAGGGCTGGCACGACAAGGCCGCGAACACGCTGGTGATCGGGCTCCGGTAGTCGGCTGAAGGAAACTGGGGAGGGGCTGTGCTGAATCCGTTCGAGCAGGACTGGTGGGATGCGTGGAACTTGTGGAGCGCATTGGGCCAGGGTGTTCAGCTGCAGCCTCTCCCGCCGCCGGTGCCGCTGGGTCCCGGTGAGACCGCCCACGCGGTCGAACCGTGCGAGGTGCAACGGTTCGACGGCATCCGGCTCGCCTTCGGGAGCTCCCACGGCAACGCGTCGGCGGCGCAGTGGCGCACCATCGACAACGGTACGGCGGTGCTCACGCGGTACCGCGTACTACTGCTGAACCGCAACGGCCAGCAGGACTTCGGGATGGCCGCCGTGACCCGCATGTGGACCGAGCATGACGGGACTGTTCTCGCCTACGGGGACACTCAGTACAAGCTGCGGGTGCCGCGGCCGGTGTGGTTCGACGTCATGTTGAACCACGTCGCGTTCAACCGGCGGATCGACCTCGTGGTGCCGCCGTTCGTGCAGGCCGCGTGGCAGCGCGCCGGCCTGATCAGGTGACCGGCGCTAGAAATTCCGTAGTACGCCGAAGATCAGCAAGGCGCCCAGAGCAACTTTCGTGAGGATCGCGACCGCCCGTGGGCTGAGGCGCTGGCGTGGCAGGTTGAGCCAGCCGGCGCGGGACAGCGACCAGGCGAGAACTTCGTAGCCGATGGCAACACCGATGAGCGGGCCGAGGATCAGGACCGCGGCGTTGAAGTGCCAGGCGGCGTTCAGGTCGCCTTCGAGGAGTGCGGCGGCCATTCTGGTCGCGCCGCAGAACGGGCAGTCGAGACCTGTCATCGTGTGCAGCGGGCACGGGATGCCGAGGCCGGACAGCCGGTAGATCCCGGCCAGCGCGAAGCCGCCGATCCCCACTCCGGCCAGCCCCCAGACGCGTCGATCGACAGGTTTGACCGGTCCTTGTGGACGGGGCATCACCGCGAAGGTCACACTCCCACCGTACCCGCGATACTGGTCGCATCGATCGACTGGGAGACGGATTCCGATGAGCACACCGACGCCGCCCGACGACAACCGGCCGCAGGACCGGCCGTACGGAAACACCGAGCCGGGGTACGGGTACGGACAGCAGCCGGGCTACGGGTACGGGCAGCAGCCACAGCAGCATCCGCAGCAGGCGCCGTACGGGCCGGGCTACGGTCAGCCGTACGGCTCGAGCTACGGCCAGCAGCCCTACGGCTCCTATGGCTACGGCTACGGCGCTCCGATGCCTCCTCTGGCCGACTGGGGCCCTCGCGTTGCCGCGTCACTGATCGACAGCCTGATCGTGCTGGTGCCGATAGTGATCGGGTACGGCGCTCTGATCTGGAACGTCGTGGCGCGCCAGGACAACCCCTCCCCCTATGACAATCCGCAGTGGTGGGCGATCATCCTCTTCCTCGTGAGCATGGTCGCCGCCATCGCGCTCAGCCTGTGGAACCGGGTCTTCCGGCAGGGACGGACCGGGCAGAGCGTGGGCAAGAGCGCACTGCACATCAAGCTGATCGACGCCGTTTCCGGAGAGCCGATCGGCGCCGGCAAGTCCTTCCTCCGCGACTTCCTCAGCGGCCTCTTCAACAACGCCTGCTTCCTGAACGTCCTGTGGCCCTTGTGGGACGACCAGAAGCAGACCTGGCACGACAAGGTCATCAACACCTACGTGGTGAAGATCTGACGTCAGTGCGAGCGCAGTAGACCCGCGCAGGCCACGGCCCACAGCACACTGCTGAAGGTGCCGATGATGAAGCGCTCTGCAACGGCTTGCGGCGTGACCGAGGCAGGCTGGTCGGGGCTGCGGAGCTCGGGGTACCTGGCGAGTCCCTTGATAGCCAGCACCACAGCGATACCTTCCGGCCAGCCGGAGACCAGTGAAGCGTAGATAGCCATTCGCTCGAGCGCACCGATCAGAGCGCCGCCCCGCAGCACCTCACCGGCCTTCTGCGTCGACTGGGCGCGTGTGCTCCTCCGGTCGGCCAGGGCCATCACAGAGGTCGTCAGCGGCCCGCCACCCGTCACTGCCAACGCTCCGGCCAGCAGGAGCAGTATGTTCCACCAGCGCTCGGCCCAGCCGTCCACTCCGTGTCCAGCGAGCAGCAGTACGCCGACAGCGGCGAGGCAGGCCAGCATGACGCTGCTGATGACGATCTCGAGGGTGGAGCCGGACGACCTGGGCACCCAGGCGAGTACGGCGAGGACCAGTGCGGCACCGGTCAGCGACAGGACCAGCGCCGTCACGCAGCGGCCCCGGCACCGAGGAGGTCCGCGGCCAGCACCCGTCCGCGCTGTTCCTCGGCGAAGCCCGCGGCCTGGGCGCGTTGTGTCACCGCCGACTGGCTGATGCCGAGCTTCACACCGATCTCCCGCCTCGTGAGTCCTTCACCCAACAGGTCGGCCACTGCCCAGCCACGGTCGCTGCGGCGCCGCAGCACGGACGCCATCAGCCAGAGCACCGTCTCCACCTGCTCTGCTCTACGCGAGTCCGCTCCGACCACGTTCACGTGGTGCTGGCTGGACTTCGCCCGCGTCACCGCCTCCCGCGCGAACACGTACGCGTCGCCGCTTCCGGCGCGGGTGCTGCGCGGCAGCGGCTCGGTGACCTCACCGACGCCGAGTCCGACGTACCAGTTGTCAGACCGCAGCAGTTCGACGATCACGTCGACGGTCGGACGGGCCTCGGACAGCACACCCTGCACCTCGTCGCCGGCGGTCCGCTCGAACCTCCGCAGCAGTCCGGTCCGCCGCGGACGGCGGTTCAGGAAGTTCAGTAGCTCAGGTACGAGATCGCTCGTGCTTCGGCTGCCGCGCTGATCTACCGTGAGAACGAAGACCATCCCTGCACCTCCTTCTGAACGGCTTAAGGCTACAGTCTTATTCACGTAGAGTGAAGGGTAAAACCTGAATCGGTTCAGCCGGTTACTCCCCGTATCCGGCCCGGAGCCAGATTCACGCCGGGCCGGACGGGGTCCGTACTCAGTCCGTGATCGGCAGGTACAGCTTCTGGTCCGCGGCCTTGAACGTTTCCGACATTTCGGCGAAGCCGGCCTCGATCGCGTCGGCCGACGTCAGGCCGTGTTCCTCGGCGTACGCGCGGATGTCGGCGGTGATCCGCATCGAGCAGAACTTCGGGCCGCACATCGAGCAGAAGTGCGCGGTCTTCGCGGGCTCGGCCGGCAACGTCTCGTCGTGGAACGACCGCGCCGTGTCCGGATCCAGCGAGAGGTTGAACTGGTCCTCCCAGCGGAACTCGAACCTTGCCTTGGACAACGTGTCGTCCCAGTCCTGCGCGCCCGGATGCCCCTTGGCCAGATCGGCCGCGTGGGCGGCGATCTTGTACGTGATCACGCCGGTCTTCACGTCGTCACGATCAGGCAGGCCGAGGTGCTCCTTGGGCGTGACGTAGCAGAGCATCGCCGTACCCAGCCAGCCGATCTGGGCCGCGCCGATCGCCGACGTGATGTGGTCGTAGGCCGGCGCCACATCGGTTGCCAACGGCCCCAACGTGTAGAACGGCGCCTCCCCGCAGAGCTCCTCCTCGAGCCGGACGTTCTCCGCGATCTTGTGCATCGGCACGTGTCCGGGGCCTTCGATCATCACCTGCACGTCGTGCTCCCAGGCGATCTTGGTCAGTTCGCCGAGCGTCCGCAGTTCGGCGAACTGCGCCTCGTCGTTCGCGTCGGCGATACACCCCGGCCGGAGGCCGTCGCCGAGCGAGAACGTCACGTCGTACTCGCGGAGGATCTCGCACAGCTCCGCGAAATGCGTGTAGAGGAAGGACTCCTGGTGGTGCGCCAGGCACCACGCGGCCATGATCGACCCGCCGCGGGACACGATCCCGGTGATCCGCCGGGCGGTCAGCGGCACGTACCGCAGCAGTACGCCGGCGTGCACGGTCATGTAGTCCACGCCCTGCTCGCACTGCTCGATCACGGTGTCGCGGTACACCTCCCACGACAGCGCCGCCGGATCGCCCTTCACCTTCTCCAGCGCCTGGTACAACGGCACCGTCCCGATCGGCACCGGCGAGTTCCGCAGGATCCACTCCCGCGTCTCGTGGATGTTCTTGCCGGTGGACAGGTCCATCACGGTGTCCGCACCCCACCGGGTCGCCCAGACGAGCTTCTCCACCTCTTCCTCGACCGAGCTGCTGACGGCCGAGTTGCCGATGTTCGCGTTCACCTTCACCAGGAACTTCTTCCCGATGATCATCGGCTCGCTCTCCGGGTGCCGGCGGTTCGCCGGGATCACCGCGCGCCCGCGCGCCACCTCCGCGCGGACGAACTCAGGATCGAGCCCTTCCCGCAAGGCGACGTACCGCATCTCCTCGGTGATCGTCCCGGCCCGGGCATGCCCGAGCTGGGTGAGTCCCGGGCGGCCGGCGATCCACTCGCGCCGGAGCGCGGGCAGACCGGCCTGGACGTCGATCTGCGCCGACGCGTCGGTGTACGGACCGGAGGTGTCGTAGAGGTCGAAGTGTTCGCCGTTGGTCAGATTCACGCGGCGCGCCGGTACCCCGAGCTCTCCGCGATAGATCTTCTCCGAGCCCGAGATCGGACCCGTGGTGACGGCCGGACGGATCGTGCTGACATTCACCATGCTGCTGCTCCCTACGCCGGAATTACCCGGACAGGTTCGGCGGTCGGCGGCGCCGGCGATTCAAGCCAGCCGCCCTCTCAGCCCACTACGGTGCGAGCTCCCGCGATTTCCAGTTGTGACCGCCACCCTAGACGAAGCCTGTAGCGTCGAGGAATGCGAGACCTCGTCTACCCGCCTGTCGTCGCCTTCGCGAAGACCGCGTTCACGGTGCTGGACCTGAAGATCCGCCGTACCGGGACCGAGCACGTCCCGCGGACCGGCGGGGCGCTGATCGCGATCAACCACATCAGCTACGTCGACTTCATCCTCGGCGGGTACGGCGCTTTGCCGGCCAAGCGGCTCGTCCGGTTCATGGCGAAGGAGGTGCTGTTCCGCAACCGGATCTCCGGCCCGTTGATGCGCGGGATGCACCACATCCCGGTGGACCGGGACGCCGGCGCCGCGTCGTACCAGCAGGCGCTGGAGTACCTGGCGGCCGGTGAGCTGGTCGGCGTGTTCCCGGAGGCGACGATCAGCCGGTCGTTCGAGCTCAAGGAGTTCAAGTCCGGCACGGTGCGGATGGCGGCGGAGGCCGGCGTACCGGTGCTGCCGATGATCCTGTGGGGCACGCAGCGGATGTTCACCAAGGACCACCCGCGGGACTTCACCCGGCACCGGCCGATCTCGATCAGCATCGGCGCGCCGATCACGGTGACGCGCGACGACGATCCGGCCGAGGCGACCGCACACCTGCGGTCAACGATGGCGGGGATGCTGGACGAGACGATCCGCGCCTACCCCGAGCAGCCGGAGGGCGCCTGGTGGCTGCCGGCCGCGTACGGCGGCAGCGCGCCGACTCCCGAGGAGGCCCAGCGGCTGGACGCCGAGGAGCTCGCCAGGCGGGCAGCGAAACGTCAGTAGGGCGGACCAGACCTTGACCCTCGGCCCGGTACGAGGGTACGAAGTCTTTCGTTGACGGAGCAGGAACCTGGGGGGTCCCTGTGTGGCGGGCGGCTGCGGTGGCTCGCGTACCAGGAGCGGGCGGGGATGGTTTTGTTCGATTCACCGGAAGAGCTGCATCTGTTCGACCCGGGGGCGCTGACGCCGGCCCCGCACGTGGCCGAGCACATCCCGGACGCGGGGGCGTTCTTCGTCGACTGGGCGACCCGGGGACTGTCCGCGGACCGCGCCCGGGAGATCGAGTCCGCGGTGAACGGCCGGCGCAACCAGAACGGCTGGTTCCCGCTCGAGTCCCTGGACAGCATCGGCCGCAAGGGCTTCTGGCGCGGCCCGCTGACCTACCTGGCCCGGATGACGGCCGACGACGCCCGGATCATGCAGGAGTGGGCCACGGACGGCCTAGGCGGCACCCAGTCGAGCCGCATCGAGGCGACCGTCGACCACCTCCTCCACCAGCAGGGCCACGCGGCCGCGGCCACCTGGGCGGTCGCTGTCCGCCCCCGCACGTACCTGGACGCAGAGGTCCTCGGCGACCGCCTCCTGGCCGCCTGGGAGTACAACCTCGGCTCCATCCGCGCCAAGGACGTCGCCAAGTCCGTACGCCGCTGGAACCGCTGAAGAACCGCTGTACGACGGGCAGCCGCCAGACCGCCCGTCGTACGGCTCAGTGGAACTGGGGGATGATCAGGTACAGCCCGTAGAGCACTGCCGCCAGGCAGGCGGCGAAACAGAGTGCGGCCACGCCTGTGTCCACGAAGGACGGCTGCCGCTTCTCGTCGATCGCCACGGCCCGCCGCGACATAGCGGTCACCCCGAACGCGAACAGCACCGCCAGGCCGACGCCGAAGAGCAGACTGACCAGTGCGACCTCACCGAGCGCACTCCAGTTGATGTGCATCGCCGTACTCCTCTCAGGCCGCCGCGGCCGTGGCGGCCTGGCTGCTGCTCGGGTACTCGTTGACGTTCTCCGACGTCACCGGACGGCGCCGGGACGCGGCGTAGATTCCGCCGCCGGCCGCGACCGCGAGGATCGCGATGATGACCACACCGAGGTTGCCGGAGTCGGCGACCTCGCCGGCCAGCGCGCCGACCACCGCAGCGGCCGGCAGCGTGAGCAGCCAGGCCACGGCCATCCGGCCGGCGACCGTCCAGCGCACCTCGGCCAGCCGCTTGCCGAGGCCGGCGCCGAGGATGCTGCCGGAGCAGACCTGCGTGGTGGACAGCGGGAAGCCCAGGTGCGAGGAGGCCAGCAGCACGGCCGTCGAGCTCGTCTCCGCGGAGAAGCCCTGCGGCGACTCGATCTCGGCGAGGCCCTTGCCCATCGTCCGGATGATCCGCCAGCCGCCCAGGTACGTCCCGGCGGCGATCGCCAGACCGGCCGCCAGGATCACCCACAGCGGCGGCCGCGACCCGGAGGCGAGGCTGCCCGAGGTGATCAGCACCAGCGTGATGACGCCCATCGTCTTCTGCGCGTCACCGGTGCCGTGCGCGAGCGAGACCAGCGACGCGGACGCGATCTGCCCGATCCGGAACCCCTCGTTCACCGACTTCTTCCGCGCCCGTGCGGTGATCTTGTAGGCCAGGAAGGTGCCGAGCAGCGCGACCACACCGGCCACGATCGGGGCCGCGACCGCCGGGACGATGATCTTCTGGACGACGGTTCCGAAATGTACGGCGCTGCTCCCGGAGGCGATCCAGGTGGCGCCGATCAGGCCGCCGAACAGTGCGTGCGACGAGGAGCTCGGCAGACCGACGTACCAGGTCAGCAGGTTCCAGAGGATCGCGCCGACGAGTCCGCCGAAGATGACCGGAACGGTCACCTTCGTGTCGTCGACGATCCCGCTGGAGATCGTCTTGGCGACCTCGGTCGAGATGAAGGCGCCGACCAGGTTCAGCACCGCCGACAGCGCGACCGCGACCTTCGGTCTGAGAGCTCCGGTGGCGATCGACGTCGCCATCGCGTTGGCGGTGTCGTGGAACCCGTTGGTGAAGTCGAACACCAAGGCGGTGACGATCACCACGACGACGAGGAAGGACAGGTCCATCAGGATCACTTCCCTAGGCGGACGATCTGCAACGTCGATCGACCGTAGGCCGGGTGAGTGAATTCGGCATGAATGGATCTTGTGTTCTTACTCCAAGATCAGGTGAGCCAGCCCGTAGACGCCGGCCGCGACGATACCGGCGGCCGGGATGGTCAGGATCCAGGCGGTCACGATGCCTTTGGCGACACCCCAGCGGACAGCGGACAGGCGCTTGGTGGCGCCGGCGCCCATCACCGCGGAGGTGATCGTGTGGGTGGTGGAGACCGGGGCGTGCAGGCCGATCGCCATCACGTACAGGACGGTGGCTGCGACCGCCTCGGAGGCGAAGCCGCGGGCCGGATCCAGGTGGATGATCCGGCGGCCGAGCGTCCGCATGATCCGCCAGCCGCCGGAGTACGTGCCGAGCGAGATCGCGGTCGCGGCGGACAGCTTCACCCAGATCGGGATCCCGTCGCCCTTGCTCACGTGACCGGTGGTGAGCAACGCCAGGAAGATCACGCCCATCGTCTTCTGGGCGTCCTGAAGGCCGTGCCCGAGCGCCATGGCGGCGGCCGACAGCGACTGCGCCAGCCGGAAGCCGCGCGTGGTCCGGCCGGGGTTGCTGTTCCGGAAGATCCACAGGATCGCGGTCATCAGCAGGAACGCGCCGACGAACCCGACCGCGGGCGACAGCACCATCGGGATGACGACCTTGTCGACGATGCCCGACCACAGCACCACGCTGCTCGACGCCAGGCCGGCGCCGACCAGGCCCCCGATCAGCGCGTGCGACGAGGAGCTGGGCAGACCGAAGTACCAGGTGATCAGGTTCCAGGTGATGGCGCCGACCAGCGCGGCGATCACGATCACCAGGCCGTGTTTGCCGCTCGGAGCGCTGATGATGCCCTTGCCGACGGTGTCGGCCACCTCGGTCCCGAGGAAGGCGCCGAGGAAGTTCATCACCGCGGCCATCACCAGCGCCACCCGCGGCGTCAGCGCCCGGGTGGACACCGAGGTCGCGATCGCGTTGGCGGCGTCGTGGAAGCCGTTGGTGTAGTCGAAGGCCAGCGCGATGACGACGACGGCGATGACGAGCGCGAACTCCACGCTCAGCTCTCCTTGACGGCGATCTGCTCGACCGTGTTGGCGACGTGCTCGAACGCGTCGATCGCGGCCTCCAGCAGGTCGACCACGGTCTTCAGCTTCATCACCGTCAGCGCCTCGTACTCGCCGCTGAACAGCTTCGCGATCAGCCGCCGGTGCACCGCGTCACCGGTGTTCTCCAGGCGGTTGATCTCGATCCAGTACTCGGCCAGGTCCTTCATCGTCCGCAGCCTGGGCATCGTCTCGGCGGTCAGCTGCGCGGCCCGCTGGAGGACCTCGATCTGCTCGGCGATCTCCTCCGGCAGCTTCTCCAGGTTGAAGAGGTGGATGGTGTCCACCGCCTCCTCCATGAAGTCCATGACATCGTCGAGATCGGAGGCCAGCCGGTAGATGTCCTCACGGTCGAACGGGGTGACGAAGGTCGAGTTCACCCGGCGAATGATCGAGTGGGTGGTCTCGTCGGCCGCGTGTTCCGCGTCCTTCATCTGGGCAGCGATCTGGTGGCTCGCGGAGAGCCCGGTCCCCGCCGTACTGCCGAGCAATTCCGCCAGGATGCGCGATCCCTCCACGAGGTGGTTCGCGGACTCGGTGAAAAGGTCGTAGAACGTCGGGTCGTTCGGACGCAGACGTAACGGCACTTCAAGCTCCGGATGAACGAGGGACAAACCGTGAACATGCTAGGGGGAACCATCGGTTGACGCGGCATCCGCCCCGATCAACGTAGCGCGTCGCGGTGAACCGCGTTTCCCGGCGCGCACGACCGGTGACCGATCGGTTTCAGCGTGTTATCACGGCGTACAGGTCGAAGAGCCCGACCACGAGCACCAGACCGGCCGCGATCCGGAGCACGTTGTCGTGGCCGAGGGCATGGATCGCGCCACCCTTGGTCCGGCGGTAGACGGCGCTCACCGCCGCCCAGCAGCCCATCGAGAGCACGAGAACGACGATCCCGAGACCGGTTCGGACGTCGGACGAGCCGTGGCCGGAGGCAAGCAGCAGGACGCCGTTGGCAATCAGCCCGAGCGCCGTACGCCGCCACGCCAGCAGTGTCCGCTCCGGCTGGCGGCCTGGATCCGGTGTGCTCATCGCCACACTCAGCGCCAGAGCGAGAACAGCAGGCCGATCAGTCCGACCACGCCGATCGTTGCTCCGAGCATCAGCGGGAGCTTGGTCACCGGGAGTGCGCCACCGCGACGGATCGCGGTCAGATTGAGCTGCCAGCGCCGAAACGCGCCCGCGGTCGTCACGATCCCGGCGAGGACCAGGACGATGCCGATGGCCTTGGCCGGCAAACGGTCCGGCCCGAGATCGAGGAACTGCACCGCGGACAGCCCGCCTGCGTAACAGGCCAGGGAGGTCCGCAGGTAGGCCAGATAGGTGCGTTCGTTCGCGAGGGTGAAGCGGTAGTCGGGCTCCTCCTCCGTCATCCGCAGCTCACCAGGCCGTAGTCCTCTTTCAGCGTCAGCACACGGCGCACGCTACTAGTCAGCTGCGCGGCGAAGAACTTGTCCTGCTGCGCCTTGGCCACCAGCGCCCCCACCATGTCGGCGGTCAGGCCGGCCTTCGCGTTGATGACGATGTCGCCGCCGGCCGCCACGAACCGGGTCGCGCGCTCGCCGGCCGGGACCGCGGCGACCTCCGCCGCGGCGCCGACGTCGTCGGTGATCACGACCCCGCGCCAGCCCAGATCGCCGCGCACCATGCCCTGGATGACGGTCGGCGAGAACACCGCGCGGTTCTTCGGATCGATCTTCGTGTACGTCACGGTCGAGATCATCACCATCGATGTACCGGCCTTGATCCCGTCCGCGAACGGCTGCAGGTCGGCGTCGCCGCGCTCGGTGACGTTGTCGACGACCCCGGAGGAGAAGTCGGTGTTGCCGCGGACGCGCCCGAGGCCCGGGAAGTGCTTGACCGACGTCGCGATCCCCGCGTTGCGCATGCCCTGGACGAAGGCCCGCACACCCTGACCGGCCTCCTCAGGCGTGTCGCCGTACTCACGGTCCAACTGGCCGATCGGTGCGTTCTGGGACTTGAGCGAACTGGGTACGACGTCGGCGACCGGCGCGAGGTCGACGTTGACGCCGGCCTCTTTCAGTTGGCTGCCCCACTGCTGGGCCTGCGCGGTGAGCTTGGAACTCGACCATGTGCCCTGCACCGTAGCCGCCGGGATGCGGTCGAACCCGGAGCCCTTGAGGCGCTGGATCTGACCGCCTTCCTGGTCCGCGGCGATCAACGGGCGGACGCCTTTCACGGTCGCGGCGGTATTCACCGCGGCCATCGCCGTCCGGGTGTGCGAGAGGCTGCCGCCGTTGCCGATCAGGAACACGCTGCCGGACTTCTCCTGCTGTACGACGGCACGCTGGGCGGACGTCATACCCGTGGAGTTGATCCCGGTCATGATCAGCTGTGCGGCCTTCTCCCGCAGGGTCAGGGTCCGCAGCTTCTGGTCGACGCAGCCTGCCGCACTGGTCGGCGGCTTCGAGGTCGGCGGCTTGCTCGGGGTTTCGCTCGGTGTGTTCGTAGGCGTGTCCGTCGGCGTTGTCGGCGGATCGTCGGTCACCGGGATCGAGGACGACGGCACGGTGCTCGGTCCTGCGGTCGGGGAGCCACTGTCGCCACAGCCGGTCACGGCGAGGGCAGTCAGCGCGATCAGCGCGACCGGGCGCCTCATCTCAGTTTCGCTCCCACGCCGCGCGGTCGACGGTGTCACCGGAATGCCGGGCCAGGGTCGCGCAGACGTCGTACAGGTGCTCGACCTGCTCGGGGCTGAGGGCGTCGAAGATCGACTTGCGGACCTCCTCGACATGCCCGGGGGCCGTGTCGACGAGCTTCTGCCGCCCGAGTTCGGTGAGGATCGCGACCTGGCCGCGGCGGTCGGACTCGATCCCCTCGCGCTTCACCCAGCCGTTCTGCTCGAGCCGGTTGACCGCGTGCGAGAGGCGACTGCGGGAGCCCTGGGTGGCGACCGCGAGTTCACTCATCCGCAGCCGGTTGGCAGGCGCTTCGGACAGCCGGACGAGAATCTCGTAGTACGTGTGCGGAATTCCGGCGTCGCGCTGCAGTTGCTGCTCGATCCGGCTGCTCACTACGCGTTGCGCCGCGATGTACGCGCGCCAGGCCTGCGCCTCTGTCTGGTTCAGCCACCGGGGTTCCGCCATCCCCGCAGCGTACTTGTTCACCGATCCGAATCAGCAGTACGGCGGCAGCGCACACCAGCATGCCGACGACGGCGAGCGCGCCGATCGTCTCGTGGAACAGCAGGAACGCGAACACCATCGTGGTCGGCGGAACCAGGTAGAGCAGTGAACTGATGCGTGTTGCGCCGGAGAGCTTGAGGTTGACCAGGTACAGCCCCCAGCCGCCGCCGGTTGCCAGCAACACCAGCCAGAGCACCGCGCCGTAGAAGCCCGGCTGCTCGGGCACGGTCAGTCGATGGGTCGACGCAGCCAACGCGGTGAACAGGACTGCGGACACGAGGCTCTGGACCGCCAGCGCGTCCAGAGAGTTCGTCGCCGGCTTTCGATGCCGATCGAGGCAGGTGCCCGCGACCAGGCCGAGGAGACCGCCGATCGGGATCAGGAAGAGGAGCGGTGAACCGTGGCCGGCTCCGAGGTCGTCAGCGACGACCAGACCGACACCGAGCAGACCAATGAACAGTCCTAGCCATTGGCGCGGGCTGACACGTTCGCCGAGCAGCGGCCCGGCGACGGTCGCGATCAGGATCGGCTGGAGTGACCCGATGAGCGCGGTGACACCGGCCGTGATGCCGTGGTCGATACCGGTGAAAATCAGGCCCAGATAGACGAACTGGGTGAGAACCGCCATCCACACCTGGCTCACGAGGTCCCGGCGAGAGATCCGCGGCCGCCGGATCGCCAGCACCACCACGGCGATCGCGCCCGCGACGAGGAACCGCCAGGCGAGCAGGTCGAACGCGTTTGTGTACTCCGTCCCCCAGCGCGCACCGATGAAGCCGCAGCTCCAGAACACGACGAACCCGGTCCCGGCTGCCAGCGTGAGCGCCCTGTGCGTGATCATGGAAGACGGTAACCACACCGGTCGGTATACTGTCAGTATGCTCGACCAGCAGGTGAGACTGATCGTGGACCGCGAGGTCCGTGCGGCGCCGCGGCTGACCCCGGCCGGCGAGCGCATCCTCGCGGCCGCGTCGACGCTGTTCTACGAGCAGGGGATCCGGACCGTCGGCGTCGATGCGATCGCTGCGGCGGCGGACGTGACGAAGAAGACGCTGTACGACCGGTTCGGGTCGAAGGACCGGCTGATCGCGGCGTACCTGGAGCAGCGGGACCGGACCTGGCACCTGTTCCTAGACGAACAGCTGGCCGCACGGAATCCGGCCACGCCCGAGGCGGTGATCTTGGTGCTCTTCGCCGCGCTGACGGACTGGCTCGCTGGATCACGCAACGGATGCGGATTCATCAACGCGAGCGTCGAACTGGCCGCGCCGGACCACCCGGCGATGCCGGTGATCGTCGGCCAGAAGCGGTGGATGCGGTCCGAGTTCGAGGCGCAGGCGCGGGCGGCGGGGTTTGCGGACGCGGGCGAGCTGGCCGATCGGCTGTTGCTGCTCCATGAGGGCGCGCTGGTCAGTTACCGGGTCGCGGCGATGACCTCCGCGCCGGAGGTCGCCGCGCGGGCAGCCGCCGATCTGCTCGCCGGGTGGCCGCGGGTTTAGGTGTTACTTCGTTTGGTGATGGTCAGGCCTACGAGGCGGGACACGACCATGGCGACGTACCCGAGGCCGGCGAGCTGCTCGAGCATCACGACTGAGCGTCCCCAGGACGTGATCGGGACGATATCGCTCAGGCCGGTGCTGGACAGGGTGGTGAAGCTCAGGAACAGCAGCTCCATCCACGTGCGATCGTTGGCCGGATCAACAGCCGCGGTGAAGCTGCCGGGGACGAGAACCTGCACGAACACGTACAGATAGGCGAAACCCCAAGCCACCAAGGTGAAAGTGGCTCCCGTCGCGAAGAGTTCGTCGACGCTGACCTCGTGGTCGGACAGCATGTAGCGGAGCAGGCTGTACGCCGCATAGAAGTAGAAAGCCGCATGCAGCGCGCCGGAGATCGCGACCACTGGTTGAGTCGGATTGAACGCGTCGACCACCGACAACGCCACCGCCGGGATCCCCAGGCAGACGCTGACCCAGGTCAGTCCAGGAGTCGCCCGGACGGACACGACCGCGAGCACCAGTACGACGATGCCAAGAATCTCGAACCCGACCCGGCCGGAACGCGACCCCTCCATCGCCGGATAAACAAGCACGCCAAGCAACTGCACAACCAGCAACACCGCCGACGGATTCCGCCTGGCGTGTCCCAGCATGCTCGTCATACCTGCTCGCGGGAGGCGATGATCGCGGCGCGGCGGGCCAACCGGTGACTCCGGCGGATCTCGGCCTCGCGCAGCCGGCGACGGTCCTCGTCGGTCTCCGGAACCGCCTGCGGCACCTGCCGAGGCTTCCCCTCCTCGTCGACGGCCACAAACACCAGATAAGCCGACGCGACATGCACCTGCGGACCGACCGCATCCCACCGATCGGCGGTGATCCGTACGCCGACCTCCATCGAACTCCGCCCGGTCCAGTTCACCTGCGCGCTGAAGTGCACGACATCACCGACCCGCACCGGGACCAGGAACACCATCTCGTCCATCGAAGCGGTCACCGCGGCCCCACCCGAGTGCCGCGCCGCAACCACACCGGCCACCGAGTCGACCAACGTCATGATCACGCCGCCGTGCACAGTGCCGAGCAGATTCGTCTCGTTCTGCGCGGTGATATGCGACAACGACAACCGCGTCTCCGAGGTAGGCCGCGCCAACGGACTGCTACTCATACAACTCCTCGCTAACTCCGACAGCGTCCGCGGCAGCGTATCCCGCCCCCACCACTCACCGACCACACCTGACCCGCACCGGACAACAGGACCCCCCAACCGATGGGTTCTCCGCTCGAACCCTCGAGTCGTGGGTTTTGGTCGCCGAACGCAGCCTGGGTCCACGACTCGCGGTTTCGGGGACCGACCAAACGCCACGACTCGGGACCGGAGCGTGGGATGAGCTGCCGTGGCCGGGAAAGAAATCGTCGCCAGGTGCAACTTTGTTTCCCCGCTCTTCGGGTGCTGCTCGCCGAGTGGGTCCCGTTTCTGCCTGGGTGCCGGACAACTCGGGCCTGCCGGACGACCCGGGGTGCGTCGGCAATCAGGAGAGTCGCGCTTGTCCACAGGTTTGGATTGGGGTGCTCGGGGCGGGTCGATCCTCGTACTTTCTCTGCCGACAAGGAGGACCGACGATGCCCATCGACACCACCGAACATGCCCACGGCAACAACTCCCCTCATTCCAGCGGTCCCGACCTGGTGCTGCCGCCGCTGTCCAGGCGGCAGGCCGATCGGTTCGTGCATCTCGCGCTGCGCGCAGCGGCCGACCTCGGACTCGCCGTCAGCTACCAGGGCGGCGCCGCGCTCGTGCCCGCCGACAGATCCGCCGGCGACCCGGTGCTCGGCCTCAGCAATCTCGCGCGCATCCTCGCCCACTTCGACGAGGACCGCTGGCCATTGCTCATCGAGGAGCACTTCCGCCAACTCCTGGAGCAGCTCCGCGAGGGCCCACCGAAACCACCCGACGACCCCGAGCGTGAGCTGATCCAGCGGCTCGTCCCGCGCGACGCGCTGCCGAAGGACTGGACCGCGGACCGCCCCGATTTCCTCCCCGGCCTGATCTCCGTCCCGTCCGCGGAAGCCGAAGGCGTCCTGACCATGTACCTCGACCCGTCCGACCTGGGCCTCACCTGGTCGGACGCCGAACGCTTCGGCCTCACCAACCTCCGCAGCCTCGAGGACCAGGTCGAGTACGTCGACCACGACGACATCCGCATCGCCTTCGTCTCCGGGACCGCGTTCGCAGCCTCTCGCGCGCTCGTCCTCGACACCGTTCTGCGTGAGTCCTTACACATCGACCGCGCACCGTACGGCGTGCTCGCCGCGGTCCCCGCCCGGGACACGTTGCTCCTGCACGTGATCGATGGCCTGACCGTCATCCCGGCCCTCGGCGTCCTGCTGAACGTCGCCGCCCGCTGCCACGCCCGTGATCCCGGCCCGCTGTCACCGGACGTCTACCTGGTGACCCCCGACTTCACCTGGCACCCCGCCACGACCGCGCTACCCGACCACACACCCCTCCGGTTGTCCCCCGCGCTCGAAGACCTGACCAAGGTCCTCGCAGCCCGCGAATCAGCGGCCGAGTTCCGCAAGTAGCACAGATGCCCAGAGCAACTACCAGGACCTAGGTCCGGTCTGGTGATCCTGAGCCGCAG
This sequence comes from Kribbella speibonae, assembly GCF_004331375.1. Lineage (NCBI taxonomy): Bacteria > Bacillati > Actinomycetota > Actinomycetes > Propionibacteriales > Kribbellaceae > Kribbella > Kribbella speibonae. The sequence continues at coordinate 200,387 of NZ_SJKC01000009.1, forward strand.
CAGGCGATGGACCGCCGGGCAGGACTACTCACCAGGAGGTGTGAAATGACCAGGCCAGTCGGAGTAGCGAATGCGAGTGATCGAGCGGACCTCGCCGATCGTGGACCACTCGTCCTTGCCGAGCCGCGCGAGCGGGCGGAGCCGATGGACGTCGGGGTGGTCGCCGTCCAGCACGGCGTCGTCGATCGCCAGGTGCCGGACCTGACCGATGACAAGGGTGCAGTCGCCGAGTTCGAGAGTGGTGTGCAGTGTGCACTCGAGCGCCACCGGCGACTCCGCGACCCGCGGTACGGAGACCGTCCGGGACGGCTCGGTCGTCACCCCGATCGCCTCGAACTCGGAGACCTCCGCCGGGAAGTTCGTCCCGGACGCGTTGACCTGTTCGTAGAGCTGCTCGGCGGCGAAGTTCACCACGAACTCGCCGGTCGCCTCGACGTTGTTCAGGCTGTCCTTGCGGCCCACCGAGGTGAACTGCACCATCGGCGGCTGCACGCACGAGACCGTGAAGAACGAATGCGGCGCCAGGTTCAGCACGCCGTCGGCCGATCGGCTCGACACCCACGCGATCGGGCGCGGCACGACCACCGAGTTCAGCAGCGCATAGAACTCCCGCCGTCCGACGGCCTCCGGATTCACATCGACACGCACGCCCGCAGTACATCAAACTCGGTGCAGGCCGCCGTACCCCGCCTCGCGGAGTTCGGTGGAGGCCGCCGTACGCCGCCTCGCGGAGCCGGGCGGCGATTCGCGCGGACGAGGAGATACGGATTGGCTGCGGAGCTCGACTTCCTGGACCAGGTGGCTGCTGTGGCGCGGCGTCACGGCGTCGATCCCGGTGAGGTGCAGGAGGTCGCCGGCGGGGTGGCCAACCGGGGCTTCGCGCTCGGGGACGACCTGTTCCTGCGCGTGTGCCGTCCCGGGTTCGAGGCCGATCTGCTGAAGGAAACCCGCATCGTACCGGCCGCCCGATCCGTCGGGGTGCTGACACCCGCCATCGTCGAGTACGACGACAGCGGCCGCCTCCTCGCCGCCCCCTACGCGGTCATGGAACGAGTCCACGGCACCGAGCCCACCGCCCTCCCCGCCAACCTCGCGATCCAACTCGCCCACCTCCACCAACTCGAACAAACCCCAGCCCTCTCCAACCCAGACCACTCGGGGCCGGAGTTGGCGGGCGTGGGTGAGGATGGGTGGGGGGATCCGTGGGTGACGGTTGAGGGGCTTGCTGAGCGGGGGTATGTGGATTCGGGGACGGCCAGCTGGTTGACCGGGTGGTTCACGCGGCTTGCGGAGCGGATCGACGGGAGTAGGTCCAAGGTGCTGATCCACGGGGATGTTGCCGCTCACAACCTTCTCGCCGGGCCGGACGGGGACCTCCGCGCACTCATCGACTGGGGTGACGCGGCCTGGGCGCCGCGAGCGATGGACTTCGCCAAGCTCCCCCTGACCCAGGTCGCCGTACTGCTTCCGGACTACCTCCGGCACTCCCAGTCACCGGAGTCCGAGGAGGAGCTTGCCGCCGCAGTTCTCTGGTTCCACCTGTCCTGGGGTCTCGCCAAACTCCCCGCCGCCCCGTGGCCCGGCCAACGGCACTGGACCGCGCCCACCACCAGCCGCCTGCTCAACATCCTGCACTTCTTCACCACCGCTCCACCGGCGCCCTGGTCCGAACTCACCTAGGGCGCCCGCCCCGATCAAGAACCCGGCCTTCTTGATCTCAGCGATGCGGTTTCTGCTTGAAAACAAGGGGGTTTGCACTTGTTGTGACATGAGGCAGACTGGGGTTCCGTGACTGACTACGAGGCGGCTGCGAGCCGGTACGACGATCAGATGACCTACCGGCGGACGGGCCGGAGTGGACTGCAACTCCCGGCGATCTCGCTCGGGCTGTGGCACAACTTCGGCGACGACAAGCCGTTCACGACGCAGCGGGACATCCTGCGGCGGGCGTTCGACCTCGGCGTCACGCACTTCGACCTGGCGAACAACTACGGCCCGCCGTACGGGTCGGCCGAGACCAACTTCGGGACGCACTTCGCGCGGGACTTCAAGCGGTACCGCGACGAGCTGATCATCTCGTCCAAGGCCGGGTACGACATGTGGCCGGGGCCGTACGGTCAGGGCGGCGGCTCGCGGAAGTACCTGCTCGCCTCGCTCGACCAGTCGCTGAGCCGGATGGGTCTGGACTATGTCGACATCTTCTACTCGCACCGGTTCGACCCGGACACGCCGCTCGAGGAGACGATGGGCGCGCTCGACGCGGCGGTCCGCTCGGGCAAGGCGCTGTACGCCGGTATTTCGTCGTACTCGGCGGACCGGACCCGGGAGGCGGCGCGGATCCTGCAGGAGCTCGGTACGCCGCTGCTCATCCACCAGCCGTCGTACTCGATGCTGAACCGGTGGATCGAGGAGGACCTGCTGGACGCGGTGGGTGAGCTCGGGGTCGGCGTGATCGCGTTCTCGCCGCTGGCGCAGGGCGTGCTCACGGATCGGTACCTGGGCGGTATTCCGTCCGACTCGCGGGCGGCGCAGGGCAAGTCCCTCAACCCGGATTCGCTGACCGAGGAAACGCTCAAGCACGTCCGCGCACTGAACGAAATCGCGAAGGAGCGCGGTCAGTCCGTCGCCCAGCTCGCGCTCGCCTGGACGCTGCGCGACGACCGCGTCACGAGCGCCCTGATCGGCGCCTCCAGCGTCGCGCAGCTCGAGGACAACCTCGCCACCGTGCGCAACCTCAAGTTCACGTCCGAGGAGCTCGAGGCGATCGACGCCGACGCCGTCGAGGCCGGCATCAACCTCTGGAAGAAGAGCTCGGACGCCTGACGCGCCCCACCGAACGCCCGCCGCACCCACGTGCGGCGGGCGTTTTCCATTCCCACCCGCTGCCGCGGGATCGGGCACAGTCGCGAACGGGAAGATTACGGAGCGGGGTGGGACGGTTGCGGTTTGGGTGGGATGGGCACACGCTGAAGGAAGACCCTCTGGAGGTGGTTGCCATGACCGCTTCGACGCTCGAAATGGCCCTGACCTACGAACACGCGCGGATCCGGGAGCTGGCCGAGCCGGCTCACCATCCGGACGCCGCGCACCCTGAGCACCGGCATCAGACGGACTGGTTCTACGCGATCGCGTCCCAGCATCTGGCCGCGGCCGAGGACGTGCTCCTCCCGCACGTCAGCCGACTTCCCGACGGGAGCGACCTGGTCACCAGGTACGTCGGCAACGCGAAGGAACTGGAACGCTCGCTGCGCTTCCTGAAAGGACGGCAGTACGGCGACAGCCGGTTCCTGGATCTGCACCACGACGACCTGTGGAAGCACATCGACCGGCTGCTGAGCGAGCACGAGACGCTCGAGACGACGTACAGCCGGCAGATCTCGGAGCAGCTCGACGGAGCGGACGTGAACACGCTGACCGAGGACCTGCTGGAGGCGGAGGAGGTGGCGCCGACCAGAGCGCACCCGTCCTCCCCGCACACCGGCAGGGCCGGGCGGCTGGCGCACCGCATGTGGCGGATGGCCGACACGGCCTGGGACAGCGCCGAGGGACGCGTCGTACCGACCAAGTACCACGCGCACCCGAAGCGCGACTCCGCGCTCTCCCACTACCTGTACGGCACACCGATGCCGCACGAGGAACAGCACTAGACAACAAGAGGCACAGCAAGAGGCCCGGCCCCGGCGGATGCCTCCGCCGAGACCGGGCCCGGTCTGCCGGCTCTCACTGCGCCTGGTTGTGGGAGCCGGCGTGCGGGTCCCGTCGCCGCTGCGCCTGGTGTGCGGAGCCGGGGCCCTGCGTCCTCCCCCGCTGCGCCTGGTGTGCGGGGGAGGACGGTCTGTGTTCTCCCAGGTTCCGAACAGCTACCGGTACCCAGGTCGGTGCTATTTGAGTCCGTCGATCGCCTTCTTCGCGCCCGGATGCAGCGGCACCGGGTCGGTGTTCGCGGCGTTCTCGAGCTTGATGCCCTTGGCGGCAGCGTTCACCGCGACCAGCGCATCCATGTTGTCGTAGACAACCTTCGTGAGCTGCTCCGCGAGCTCGTCCTTCATGTCCTTGCGGACCAGCAGCACGTTCGGCACGATGATCGTCGCGACGTCGGCCGGCTGCTTGTACGTCGCCGCCGGGATCGGTGCAGCAGAGTAGATCGAGCCGTACTTCTCCTGCATCTTGGGCAGCAGATCCGCGATCGGCAAGAGCTTGACGCCCTTCCCCATGCTGGTGAACAGGTCGGTCATGCCGCCGGTCGGCAACCCACCGGACCAGACCAGAGCGTCGATCGACCCGGACTTCATCGCGTCCACCGACTCCGGCAGCCCGAGCCGTTGAGCGGTCACATCCTTGGCCGGGTCGAGCCCGGCCGCCTCGATCAGCCGGCGCGCGATCACCTCGGTGCCGGAGTTCGGCGAGCCGGTGGAGACGCGCTTGCCCTTCAGGTCCGCGATCGAATTGATGCCCGCGGACGCCCGTACGGCGACCTGCGTGTAGTTGTTGTACAGCCGGGTGAGCGCGACCACGTCCTGCTTGGACTTGAAGCTGTTGACGCCGTTCACCGCGTCCGCCGCGGAGTCACCGAGCGAGAACGCGATGTCGTAGTTCCCGCCGACCAGGCCCTGGATGTTCTGCACCGAGGCGCCGGTCTCGCTGGCCGTCGCCCGGTAGCCGGACATCTTCTGCGAGATCACCGAGGCGAGCGCACCACCGAGCTGGTAGTACACGCCCGTCGTGTTGCCGGTGGCAATCGTCAGCCGGCCGCCGGATTCCGTTCCGGAGCCGGACGGTTCCCGCTGGCCTCCACAGGCAGCCAGCGAAACCACGGTGACCAGCGCCACTGCAACGGTTCGGAGTCTCATGAGGCAAGGGTTCCTTCCTCGGCAGAGGTCTGGCGTTGCCGCCGGACCAGGTTGATGACGACGGCGACAAGTAGCAAACAGATTCCGGCCGTGATGGTTACGGGCGCGAGGTAGAGCAGCAGTGCGGCGGCCGGTACGCAGACCGCGCGCTCGAGCCAGGTCGCCCGGACGAACACCCAGCCGCCGGTGACCACGGCGAGCGCGGCCACGGCCAGCATCGACACCACCGTCGTCCACACCATGCCGACAAACGATCCCTGACCGAGCAGGTGCGCGCCGTTATCGGTGAGCACGAACGCGAACGGCACCAGGAACGCAGGCAGGGTGTACTTCCACGCCTGCCACATCGTCGGCATCACCTTGCCGCCGGTGATCGCGGCGGTCGCGACGGCGGCCAGCGCGGTCGGCGGCGACACCTCGGACAGTACGGCGTAGTAGAAGATGAACATGTACGCCTCGGGCCGGGTGACGCCGAGGTTGATCAGCGCCGGCGCGATGATCACCGCCGCGATGATGAACGACGCGGTCACCGGCACCGCGAGTCCGAGGATCAGGACCGCGAACCCGGACAGCACCACGGTCAGGATCAGCACCACCGTGTGGTTGTCGGTCAGCCCGCGGGCCGCGTCGACGATGATCTCCGCCAGGTTCAGCCCGAGACCCGTCTGCGTGGTGACCGCGACGATCACGCCCGCGGTCGCGCAGGTCGCCGCCACCGGCAGCACCGAACGGGTGCCCTGGGCAAGCGCCTTGAACAACGGCTTCCCGGTCAGCCGGTGCTCGCGGTCCAGGAACGACAACCCGAACTGGACGATCACGGCGTAGACCACGGCCTTGAACGGCGGTACGTCGACCGCCATGAAGCCGATGATCACGAACAACGACAGGAAGTGGTACCCGAACCGCAGCAGCAACCGCCACGCCGAGTCCGACGACACCTCCGCCGACGTCGTCCCGTGCTTACGGGCGTCGATCTCGATCGCGAGCAGGATGCCCAGGTAGTACAGCAGCGTCGGGATCACGGCGAAGCCGAGGACCTTCAGGTACGAGACCTGCAGGAACTCCGCGATGATGAACGCGGCCGCGCCGAGGGTCGGCGGGGACAGGATCGCGCCGATCCCTGACGCGGCGAGCATTCCGCCTGCCGGTTCGGCCGGATAGCCGGCCCGGCGCAGGATCGGCCACGACACGGTGCCGAGCGATACCGCGGTCGCCGTACCCGAGCCCGAGACGCTGCCCAGCAGGAAACCTGCCAACGTGACCGTGCGGCCCGGCGCCGTCCGGCTGCGTTTGAAGGCGGCGAACGACAGGTCGATGAAGAACTTGCCCGCGCCGGAGTAGTCGAGCACCGCGCCGTAGATCGTGAACAGCACGATGTACGACGCAGCGACCGTCAACGGCGTCCCGTAGAACCCCGCCGTACCCATCGTGAACTGCGCGATGATCGCGTCGAAGTTGAAGCCCTGATGCGAGAGCGACCAGGTGTAGGGCAGGTAGCCGCCGTAGTACGCGTAGGCGATGAAGACCAGGCTGAACGCCGGCAGCACCCAGCCGGTCGTACGACGGCACGCTTCGAGCAACAGGATGAGCAGCACAGCGCCGACGGCCACGTCCAGCGCCGAAGGAGCCTGCCGGCGTTCCAGGAAACCGTCGAAGTCGAAGAGCGGGTAGACGCACACCGCCAGCGCGACGAGGGCCAGGATCCAGTCCGCCACGCCCGGGTCGTCGTGCGACCGCGCCTTGAACGGATTCACGAACGCCGGCACCCGAAAACCGCGGTAACACAGCAACGTGATCGGCAGAACCGCTGCGAGAAAGATCACCAAGTAGAACTGCGTGCCCTGTGGTAATGGAAAGAACACCTGTGCGAGCACGCCGACGCTGATGATTGCGCACCAGACCGAAATCACCCGATCCAGGGCAGGCCGAAGCCGCCGAGCGGGGCGTTCCTGCTCGTACTCGGCCAGTTCTTCGTCAGAGGGCACGGTTACGCCGCCCCCGCCAGCACCGACAGTCATCGACTGGTTCCCTCCTGTGTGCGGAAGGCTAATGTTGCCGAACACTGCGTGGAGTCGTGTGATTACGTCTTTACCAAGATCTGACACATCGGGCCGTGACCTGGCCTACGATCACCGCATGAGTGGCGCGGTCCGGATTCTGCTGGTCGAGGACGATCTCGATATCGCCAATGCCTTGATACCCGCTTTGCGGCGGTACGGCCTGATGGTGACGCATGTCCGCACGGCCGCGGACGCCCTGGCGGCGGATCCCGGCGACCTGGTTCTGCTGGACCTCGGACTGCCGGACGGGGACGGCATCAACGTGTGCCGGCAGATCCGCACGGTGTCCGACGTACCGGTGATCGCGGTGACCGCGCGCGGCGAGGCGGCCGACCGGGTCCGCGGCCTGCGCAGCGGCGCCGACGACTACGTGGTGAAACCGTTCGCGATTTCCGAGCTGCTGGCCCGCATCGATGCTGTACTTCGTCGTACCGGCCTCTTGCAGCCCCGCCCCCGGGTGACTGTCGGCGACCTGACCGTGGACATCGAGGCCCGGACGGTCCAGGTGGCGGACAAGCCCATCAGTCTGACCCGCAAGGAGTTCGACGTGCTCGCAGTGCTGGCCGCTCACCACGGCCGGGTGGTTCCCCGTGAACAGGTCGCGCTGTACGCCTGGCAGTCGGTCTTCGAGGCGTCGTCGCGGACCATGGACGTGCACGTCGCCAGCCTGCGCGCCAAGCTCGGCCGGCCCGAACTGGTGCAGACCATCCGCGGCGTCGGCTACCGCCTGGGTTCGGACTGACCGTTGCGCCGTCGACTACTGCAGTCCCTCGTCCCGATGGTCGTCGCGCTGGCGATCGTCGCCGTGATCCCGCTGGCGAACTTCATCGCCACCAGCAACTCGCGCACGCTCTTCCTGTCCCGCAGCAACGACGCGGACTGGTTCGCCGCGATGGCCGAGTCCCCGCTGCAGACCGGCGACATCGCGAACCTGCGTGAGCTCGCGGTCCGGTACCAGGAGCTCTACGACACCCCTGTCTTCGTCGTCGACGTCGACTCCCGCGTCGTCGCCACGTCCGTCTCCGGTGTGGACGTGAAGGAAGAAGACATCGCGACGGCCCTGCACAGCACGCTGGCCGGCCGTCTCCCACCCGAGCCGCCGGCGCTGTGGCCGTGGGCCTCCGGCGAGATGATCGTGTCCCGCCCGGTCGTCAACAACGGCAGCGTGCTCGGCGCCGCCGTACTGCGGGTGCCGACGGACAACGCCCGTGACCAGGTACAGCGCGGTCTGCTGCTGCTCCTCGGCGGCCTGCTGATCAGCATCGGCGCGATCATCATCGGTATCGTCCGGCCGATCACCCGCTGGGTGCTGCGGCCGCTGCAGGACCTCGACAACGCCACCCACCAGATCACCCGCGGCGCGCTCGACACCAGGGTCTCGACCGACGGCCGCGCACCGGAGCTCCGCCGGCTCGGCGACAGCTTCAACTCGATGGCGCTGAGCCTGCACCAGGCACGGCAGCGTGAGCGCGAGTTCGTCGCCGACGCGTCGCACCAGCTGCGGACGCCGCTGACGTCGGCCCGGATCCACATCGAGGGCCTGTCCCGGTTGTCGCCGACCGCGCGGTTCGCGCTCAGCGACATCGACCGGCTCGGCCGGATCGTCCAGCGGCTGTCCCGGCTGGCCGGCTCCGACCGTCCGTCGGCCGATGCCGAGGGCAACGAGGAGCCGCTGGACCTCGCGCAGGCGGTGAAGGAGCGGCTGGTCGGCTGGAAGGCCGTGTACTCCGCCGACGACCTCGAGCTGATCATCGGCGAGATGGTCCCGGGCGGGGTCGCGCCGGAGCTCGAGGTCGACGACATCCTCGACGTACTGCTCGACAACGCCTCGAAGTACGGCGCGCCGCCGGTGGAGGTCTCGGTCACCCGGGACGGCACCGAGGTCGTGATGTCCGTACGCGACCACGGTCTGGGGCTCGGCTCGCGGGACCTGAAGAAGGTCGGCGAGCGGTTCTGGCGCAGCGCGCACCACCGGGAGATGCCGGGCACCGGTCTCGGCCTGGCGATCGTCCGCTCCGAGGCGGCCCGGGTCGGCGGCCGCGTGGTCGCCCGGCCGCCGATCGGCGGCGGCCTGGTCATCGAGGTCCGCGTCCCCCTGATCGACGACTACGACGCCTGAGAGCGGTACCGCTCAGCCTCAGATGTGGTTCTGGCGGTACCAGCGTTCCGCTGCGGGGTGCAGTGGGACGGGCATGGTGGCGATCGCGGAGCGGGGGTCGAGCGCGCCGGCTTCAGGGTGCTTCGGGATCAGGTCGTTCTGCCGGCGGAACAGGGTGTTCACCGTCCACCACGCCCAGGAGTCCGACAGGGTCGACTTCGCGATCAGGAGGTTCGGGACCGCGAGCGTCGGCACCGAGCTGGCCAGCCCGTACTGCGACGGCGGGATCGCGGACACCAGGAAGCCGCCGAACTCCTTCAGCGCGATCTCCTCCGCGACACCGCCGATGTCCAGCAGCCGGAACCCGATGCTCTTCTGCAAGGCCGCGATCGGGTCGGTCGGGACCCCACCGCTCCAGATGAACGCGTCGATCGACCCCTTGGTGGCGGTGCCGCGGGGTTGCACCGCGGCAGTCATCTGCTCGAGGGTCAGGTTCTTCCGGATCACGTCGACCTTGGCCGGGTCCAGCTCAGGATTCTTCTGAATCAGGTCGGCCTTGGTCTTGTTCAGGATCATGTTCGCGACGATCTCGGTCCCGGAGTTCTTCGGGCCGACGCCGACGACCATCTTCCGGTTCGGCTCGGCCTTGCTCGGGAACAGGTCGTCGAGCCGCGACGCCTTCGACGCCATCGGTACGACGACGTGTACGTAGTTGTCGTAGACGCGGGCCAGCGCGAAGAACCGCCGCGGGCCGCTGCTGAACTCGCCGGTGCCCTCGTACGCCGCGAGCGCCGAGTCCGACGTACAGAATCCGAGGTCGGCCTTGCGGCCGGCGACCTTCTCCAGGTTGTCGACCGACCCGTCGCTGACGATCGGCTTCAGCTCCATGCCGGTGACCTCGCTCACCAGCGCGCTGAGCGCCGTACCGAACTTGTTGTAGACGCCGTTCAGGTTCCCGGTCGAGAACACGCCGGCCTCCGACGGCGCCGGCTCGTCCGCGCGGCCGCGCGAGCAGCCGGGCAGCAGCAGTCCCGACGCCGCGGCGGCACCGAAGCCGAGGAAACCACGGCGGGTCAGACCGGTCGGCCGGGCAGGAGTCAGCAGGCGGGGGCGTTCCATGCAGACAACCTAGACAACAATGAGGCCGAGCGGGTAGCCGTGTCGGCGCCCCGCAACCCAACCGCTACTCACAGAGATCCACACAGCGAGAGTGAAACTGCGTCTGGACGCATGCGGGGTTGGTGTGACAGCGTTGTCATCGGTGCGGCCTGTCGGCCGCGTGAGGATCCTTTCCCGGAGGCTGATTTCGTGCACGACGACCGTCAACTCATCGAGGAGCGGCTGAAGCGCGCCCTGCGGGAGCGGCTCCGCCCCGCGATCTACGGCGCGGCGGTCCCGCTGGACATCGAGGTGTGGCACGCACCCGGTGAGCCGGTGTCCCCCGCCGAGGCGCTCGCCCAGACCTACGAACCGGCCGAGATCGGGCTCCCGTGGGGCCCGGCCTGGGGCACAGCGTGGTTCAAGTTCAGCGGTCAGGTGCCGGCCGAGTGGGCCGGCAGCGAGATCGAGGCGGTCATCGACCTCGGCTTCAGCGGCGGCCCGGGCTTCTCCGCGGAGGGCCTGGTGCACACCACCTCCGGCCGGCCGCTGAAGGGCCTGCACCCGCGGCAGACCTACGCCCCGCTGTCGATCCTCGGCCCGGACGGTACGGCGGCCTCGCCCGGCGACCGGATCGAGTTCTACGTCGAGGGCGCCGCCAACCCGGAGATCCCGCTCGACAACGCGTACGCGAAGGTCGACATCGGCGCCAAGCTCGGCGAGACCCCGATCTATCAGCTGACCCGCGCCGACCTGGCCGTGTTCAACGCCGAGGTGTGGGACCTGATCCTCGACCTCGAGGCGCTCGACAGCCTGCAGCGTGAGCTGTCGCTGCAGGACCCGCGCCGCAAGGAGATCCTGCGGGCGCTCAGCCGTTCGCTGGACGCGCTCGACTACGAGAACGTGGCCGGCACCGCCGCGGACGCCCGCGCCCAGCTGACCGACGTACTGAGCCGGCCGGCGCACGCGAGCGCGCACCAGCTGTCCGCGGTCGGGCACGCGCACATCGACTCCGCCTGGCTCTGGCCGCTCCGGGAGACCCGCCGCAAGGTGGCCCGGACGGTGTCCAACGTTGCCACCCTGGCCGAGGAGTACCCGGAGCTGGTCTTCGCGTTCTCGCAGGCCCAGCAGCACGCCTGGGTGAAGGACAACTACCCGGAGGTCTGGGAGCGGCTGAAGAAGGCCGTCGCCGAGGGCACCATCGTTCCGGTGGGCGGCATGTGGGTCGAGTCCGACACCAACCTGCCCGGCAGCGAGGCGCTGGCCCGCCAGTTCGTGCACGGCAAGCGGTTCTTCCTGGACGAGTACGGGATCGACACCCAGGAGGTCTGGCTGCCGGACTCGTTCGGCTACACCGCGGCCCTGCCGCAGCTGGTGAAGCTGTCCGGCTCGAAGTGGTTCCTGACCCAGAAGATCTCCTGGAACAAGGAGAACAAGTTCCCGCACCACACGTTCTGGTGGGAGGGCCTGGACGGGACCCGGGTGTTCACGCACTTCCCGCCGATCGACACGTACAACTCGGACCTGTCCGGTCGCGAGCTCGCGCACGCGCAGCGGAACTTCCAGGAGAACGGCGCCGCGACCCGGTCGCTGGTTCCGTTCGGGTACGGCGACGGCGGTGGCGGCCCCACCCGTGAGTTCGTCGCGACCGCGCGCCGGGTGGCGAACCTGGAGTCCTCCCCTCGCGTGACGATCGAGTCCCCGACCGAGTTCTTCGCGGCCGCCGAGGAGGAGTACCACGAGCACGCGCCGGTCTGGTCCGGTGAGCTCTACCTGGAGATCCACCGGGCGACGTACACCTCGCAGGCCAAGACCAAGCAGGGCAACCGGCGCAGCGAGCACCTGCTCCGCGAGGCCGAGCTGTGGAGCGCCGCGGCCGTCGTCGCGGGCAAGCTCGACACGTACCCGTACGAGGACCTCGACCGGCTGTGGAAGGTCGCGCTGCTGCACCAGTTCCACGACATCCTGCCGGGCTCCTCGATCTCGTGGGTGCACCGCGAGGCCGAGCGGACGTACGCGAAGCTCGCCGACGAACTGGACGCGATCATCTCCCGGGCGCAGCAGGCGCTGGCCGGCGAGGGCTCGGAGCAGATCGTCTTCAACGCGGCGCCGCACGGCCGCAACGGCGTCGCCGGTCTGGGCGCGGGCGTCGCGACCACGGCCGGTCAGGCGGTCACCGTCGAGAACGGCGTGATCGACAACGGCCTGATCCGGGTCACGATCGACGAGCGCGGCCTGATCACCTCGCTGTACGACGTCGAGGCGCAGCGCGAGGTCATCGCGCCAGGTGCCGTGGGCAACCTTCTGCAGCTGCACGTGGACACCCCGAACCACTGGGACGCGTGGGACGTCGACTCGTTCTACAAGAACAACGTCCGGGACGTCACCGAGGTCGACAGCGTCGACTTCAGCAGCGCCGACGACGAGGTCACCGTCGTCGTGAAGCGGTCCTTCGGCCGTTCGACCGTCACCCAGACGCTGCGGGTCAGCCCGGGCACCAAGCGGGTCGACATCGAGACCGAGATGGACTGGCACGAGTCGGAGAAGTTCCTGAAGGCGGCGTACCCGGTCGACGTGCACGCGGACCGGTCGGCGTCCGAGACGCAGTTCGGGCACATCTTCCGGCCGACCCACCAGAACACCTCGTGGGACGCGGCGAAGTTCGAGATCGCGGCGCACCGCTGGGTGCACGTCGGCGAGCCGGGGTACGGCGTTGCCGTCGTCAACGACTCGACGTACGGCCACGACATCAACCGGACCGCGCGGGAGGACGGCGGTACGACGACCACCATCCGCACCTCGCTGATCCGGGCGCCGCGGTTCCCCGACCCGCAGACCGACCAGGGTGTGCACGTCGTGAACCACGCACTGGTGGTCGGCGCCGGCATCGCTGAGGCGATCGAGGAGGGCTACCGGATCAACCTGCCGGAGCGCCTCGTCACCGGTGCCGCGGGCGTCGAGCCGATCGTTGCCGTCGACAACGACAACGTGATCGTCGAGGCGCTCAAGCTGGCCGACGACGAGTCCGGCGACGTGATCGTCCGGCTGTACGAGTCCAGCGGCGGCCGCTCGCGCGCCACCGTCACACCGTCCTTCGCGGCGGCGTCGGTGACCGAGGTCGACCTCCTCGAGCGCCGCCTGGCGGACCGGGACCTGACCGACGACGGAGTCACCTTCGAACTCCGCCCGTTCCAGATCCTCACCCTCCGCTTCACCCGTTCCTGACCCACCCCACCCGCGACGGCCCGCCCAACCCCTCCCCGGGCGGGCCGTCGCCCCATTTAGTGGGCTGCTGTGGCGACCAACTGGCCGAAGGCCTGCATTCCTCGGGCGCTGGGGTGGAGGGGGGCGGCGGCCGAGGTGGGGATGAGGCCTTCGAGCCAGCGGGACGTGATGGGGGCGCAGGCGTCGTGGCCGATGCTCGGCGTGCGGAGGTCGACGTACTGCGCTCCGTGCGCGGCGGACTGTTCCGCGAGCATGGTGTTGAGGCCGTCGATCGTGGCCTGCAGGTAGTTGGCGTCGACCGGCCAGACCGGGATCTGCGGGTAGCAGCCGTTCGGGCGGATGTAGGTGCCGTACCCGGTCACCAGGATGCGCGCGTTCGGTGCGAGCTGCCGGATCCGGTCGAGCGCCTCCCCGAACGGTGCGGCCGTCGCGGCGATCCGCGCGGCCAACTGATCGGTGCCGCCCGCGGTGAACCGCGCCTTGCACGAGGCGCCGGCGGGTGGCGGCAGCAGGTTGATACAGCTCAGCGCCGCGGCCACGAGCCCGGTGTCGTTCCCGCCGATGGCGACCGTCACCAGATCGGTCGTCGGCTTCAGCGCGTCGTACTGCGGGGGCTTGAAGCCGAACTGTTTCCCGCTGAAGTCCGGGATCACCGCCCCGGAACAGGTGACATCGGTCAGCTGCGCACCGAGCTCCGCGGCCGCGGCGTGCGGGTAGTTCAGCGCGGACCGCAAGCACGGTACGTCGATCTGCGGCGGGATCAGCGGCCCGGCCGCGGACGAGTCCCCGAGCGCGACGTACTCCAAAGTCCCGTCCGCCTGGGCCACGGATGGACCGCTCACCAGTCCCGCCACCAGCACACCTACCGCAAGCAGTACGCCTCGTCTCATCACCATCACCCTTCGCCGCCGACCGGTCACTACCTTCGAGTAGTAATGTTCGACCCCAAAGCACCCGCCGGTCGCTAGGGCCGCACCCAGACTTCGAGGGGTGATCGTTGTGACGGATCACAAGCAGGAGCTGCGGTCCGGCGGCGTACCGGTGCACGAGATCCTGCGCACCGACCTCTCTCCACTGGTGGACGATGTACTGCGGCGACTGGTCACGGACATCCCGCTGTACGCGCAACTGCCCGAGGAAGAACTGCAGGGCGACATCCGGCGGATCACCGAGCGGACGCTGCGCGCGTTCAGCGAGACGTTCCGGACCGGCGTCGTACCGACCGGCGAGGCGCTCGATCCGCTCCGGGAGTCGGCGACCCGACGGGCCGAGGAAGGCGTTCCGCTGGAGGCTCTGCTGGCGGCCTACCACCTGGGCGGGAAGGTGTGCGCGGATCATGTCGCGGCGACGTTCCGGCCGGACGAGTTGCAGGACGCGATCGCGCTCAATCGATTGATCTTGGATTTCCTGCAGCGGGTGACGGCGGTTGTGTCGGCCAGCTACTTCGAGGAGCGGCAGTCGATCGCCGGTGAGGATCAGGCCACGCGACAGTCGGTGTTCGCGGCGCTGGTCGACGGCCGCCCGATCGACGAGGCCGGGGTGCGGTTGCCGACGGAGTACGTCGTACTCGGCCTGGCGATCGGCCCGCATCCCGACGAGAGCCGCCCCGGCGTCGACCCCGAAATCGTTGCCCGCCGCAAACTCCGCAGGATCCGCGTCGAGCTGGACCGCGTCCCCAACAGCATGTCCGCCCTCGTCACGGACGGCGGCATCGCCCTGCTTCCCACTCCAGCACGCGGCGGTGGCGGGGTCGGACGGATCGCGCTCGATTGGTTGCGCGCGCGGTTGAGTCAGGTGGCTGGAGTCGAGGTGACACTGGCGAGCACGACGGCCGAACCGAAGGAGGTTCCGGCGGGGGTGGCGTTGGTGCGGGAACTCTTGGACGTTGTTCGTACGCATCGCCGGCCGGCGGCGGTGTACGAGCTGGACGATCTGTTGCTGGAGTATCAGCTGAGTCGGCCGGGCCCGGCGCGGGAGCGGTTGGCGGGGATGCTCGAACCGGTGGCGGACCGCGACGACCTGATGGCGACGCTGCGGTGCTACCTCGGGAACGCGCGCAACCGGCGCCAAACCGCCGCGGACCTGCACGTTCACGCGAACACCGTGGACTACCGCCTTCGTCAGGTCGGCCGCCTGACCGGACTCGACCCGGTGCGCGACGACCAACTGCCGCGGATCGTCGCCGCGCTTGTCGCATTCGATGCCCGGCGTTCACCCAGCTGACGTAGCGTGAAAGATATGGCTCCGACTCCGCTGCTCGGTTCCCGGACGCTCGACCGTCAGACGGCCCGCACGCTGCCGCCCGGACCGAAGCTGCCGACCCTCGCGCAGACCGTGCTGTTCGCGAGTCACCGCAGGACGTTCTTCCCGCGGATGCGGGAGAAGTACGGCGACGTATTCACGATCCGCCTGGTGCCGTCGAGCCGCGTGTGCGTCGTACTGAGCCGGCCCGACCACATCCGGGAGGTGTTCGGCAGCCCGCCCGCGGTGATGCACGCCGGCGAGGGGAACACGGTGCTCGAGCCGATCATGGGTTCGCACTCGTTGCTGCTGCTCGACGACGAGGACCACGTGCGGATGCGGAAGCAGCTGATGCCCGCGTTCTCCGGCGCGGCGCTGCGCGGGTACGCCGCGATGGTGCTCGAACTCGCCCAGGCCGAGGTCGCGAAATGGCCGGTCGGAACGCCGTTCAAGGTGCACCACCGGATGCGGAACCTGACCCTGGAGATCATCCTGCAGGTGATCTTCGGCGTCACCGACGTCGACCGGCTGAACACCCTGCGCCCGTTGATGGACAAGATCGTGTCGGTGTCGCCGGTGATCATGCTCGGCGGCTTCTACCCGCCGCTGCTCCGGGTGCGGCCGTGGAAGACGTACCTGGACACCCAGAAGCAGGTCGACGAGATCCTGTACGACGAGATCTCCGCGCGCCGCGAGACGTACGCCGGGCGCACCGACGTACTGTCCCGGTTACTTGCTGCCGGCAACTGGTCGGACGTCGAGCTGCGGGACCAGCTGGTGACGCTGCTACTGGCCGGGCACGAGACGACGGCGACCGCCCTGGCGTGGGCGTTCCACGAACTGGCGCGCCGGCCCGCGGATCTGGAGTTTGGCCAGCACGCCGCCGACACCGGCGCCGACGACGAACTTGACGCGATCGTCAAGGAAGCGCTGCGGCTGCACCCGGTCGTCTACCAGGTCGGACGGCGTCTCACCGAGACCACCGACGTGGCCGGCTACCGGCTTCCCCGCGGTACGACGATCATGGCCGCGATCGGGCTGGTCCACCGGGACGCGGAGCACTTCCCGCAGCCGCAGGAGTTCCGCCCGCAGCGCTTCCTGTCCGACGATCCGCCCGCGCCTGGTACCTGGATGCCGTTCGGCGGCGGAGCCCGGCGCTGCATCGGCGCCGGATTCTCGCTGATGGAAGGCACCGAGATCCTCCGCGCCGCCCTCAGCGCCTACAACTTCCAGGCCCCGCACCCGAAACCCGAACCGGCCCAGGCGAAGAACGTCACCCTCGTCCCCCGCCACGGCGCCGAAATCACCGTCACTCGCAGGTAGGTCAGTCCTCCAGGTCGCCGACGTCTCCCAGGTCGACGTCGCGGTAGTTCTCCAGGTCCTGCTCGTCGTCGTCCTCGAGTTCGAACTCGTCGTCCACCACGTGGACGGCGGCTTCCTCCGCGCCGGCGGCGGCGCCGTCGATGCCGACGTCCTCGGCGTACAGCTCACTGTCGTCGTCGCTGCGGGCGCCCTCGTCGGAAGCGACCAGGCGTCCGGAGCGTTCGGCGCCGACCTGCGGGCCGCCCACGTCCTCACCGTCCTCGGCGTACGGGTCGACGTCCGGGACCTCCTGCGCGATCCGCTGGTCCAGCGTCTCGCCCTGCAGTGCCTCATCGGCCGTCGTACCGAAGCCTTCGCCCGCGGACCACTTCTCCGGCGGCGAGTACCCCTCGTCGAGCAGGTCGTCCACGCCCCGGTCGTTCAGGGTGTCCGAGGCCTGCAGCTGATCCTCGTCGTCGACGCTGTAGCTGCCGTAGTCCTCGCGGTTGTTCTCCGTCATGACGCAACCTTGGCGCGTCGCAGGCCGCAGAATCAAGCACGACGGAGAATGGGGCGCGTGGATCCGGTCAGGCTGACGTTGGACCAGTTGCGGGAGCTGCGCGACGACATCGCGCCGCAGGCCGCGCGGCGGTCCCGTGCCTCGATCCGCCGGCGGATCGAACGCTGGCGCAGCCGCGCCTTCTTCATCGCCCAGTGCGCACTCGCGGCCGGTGTCGCGTGGTCGCTCGCGCACTACGTCGTCGGCCACAAACAGCCGTTCTTCGCGCCGGTCGCCGCGATGGTCTGTCTCGGTTTCAGCTTCGGTCAGCGCCTCCGCCGGGTCGCCGAGGTGATGGTCGGCGTGGCGGTCGGCGTCGGCGTCGGCGATCTGTTCGTCAAGGCGTTCGGTACCGGCATCACCCAGCTGATCTTCGTGATCGCGCTCGCGATGAGCGTCGCCGTACTGCTCGGCGCCGGCAACCTGATGACCACCCAGGCAGGCGTCCAGGCCGCGATCGTCACCACGCTGCTGCCCAACCCCGGCGCCGGCTTCAGCCGCTGGCAGGACGCCGCGCTCGGCGGCCTGGTCGCACTGGCAGCCGCAACGATCGCCCCGGCCGCGGCCATCAGGCGCCCTCGGCAACAGGCGTCCGGCGTACTGAACGAGCTGTCCGAGATCCTGGTCGAGACCGCCGACGGCCTGCGCGCACGCGACGAGGAGGCGGTCACCGACGCGCTCCGCCGCGCCCGCGCGAGCGAGTCCCGGCTGGACGACCTGCGCAGCGCCGCCGAGGAAGGGGTCGCCGTCGTCCGGCTGTCCCCGTTCCGCCGCCGGCACCGAGGGCGGGTGCAGGAGATCGCCGATCTCGTCGTACCGCTGGACCGGGCGATCCGGAACACCCGCGTCCTGGTACGCCGGTGCGCGGTGTCGGTGTGGCGCGACGAGCGGATGCCCGACGAGTACCCGATGCTGCTCGAACGCCTCGCCGACGGCACCCGGCTGATCGGCGAATCCCTGTTCGAGCCGGCCGCCGACGTCGCCGCCCACCGCGTGCTGGGCGAGCTGGGGCGTCGTACGGCGGAGATGCCGCTGCCGATCGGGCTGTCCGCGGTCGTCGTCCTGGGGCAGCTGCGCTCCACGATCATCGACCTGCTCGAGCTGACCGGCACGTCGTACGACGACGCCCGGGCGCTCGTTCCGCTGCGTCCGGACGGGCTCGACGAGAAGTAGCTCGACCGGCGTGACTCAGGTCACAGCGCGGATTCCCGTCATACCTTCCGGACTCGGGCGTCTCACTGGCATGACGATCCACCGACTGATGACCACGATGGCCACCGAGCAGGTCCGCCAGCTCGAGGACCTGCTGGCCGTCGACAGCATGGGCAGCACCCAGACCCCAGACGACCGGACCGACGCCGCCGCCGAGCAGTAAGGCGCCAGCCGGACGAACGGACCCGGGCGGCGCACCCGGACGGTCTGGCCCACCGAGCCAGACCGCACGGAAGCCGCACATCAAACGCAGAGGCGCCCAAGTGCGAAGCGCCCCCGGATCCGTCACCGGTGCACCGCCACAGAGGTGCACCCCACCACCCGCCGATTGTCCTGACACCGTTTGCGCGAGGTTCAGGCCGATCGGCGGGTGGTTTTTACTTGCTGGAAGCAACCGTGATCTCGGTGGTGACCGAGTTTGCGATGAAGCATTCCTGGTGGGCGAGGTGGTGGATTCGCTCGAGGGTTTCGGCGTCCGGCTCGGTGCCGTTCCAGACGATCTTCGGGTTCAGCGTGACCTCGGTGATCGCCAGGCGGCCGGCGGGGTTCTTGGCCATCACGCCGACCGCATGGTCGTCGTACGCGTCGACGACCAGCCGCTTGCGGGCCGCGATGGCCAGGAAGGTCAGCATGTGGCAGGAGGACAGCGCCGCCACGAACGCCTCCTCCGGATCGACCGGGCCCGGGTTGCCCAGGTACTTCGGGTTCGCCGAGCCCGGCACGGTGATGCCGCCGTCGAAGCGCCACTCGTGGTCGCGGTCGTAGGTGTCATAGGTGAACTCGTGCTCACCACGGCTCCAGCTCACGTCAACCACGTGCTCCGACATGTTCACATCACCTTCCGACGACATCTCCACGGCACCACTTTGGTGCTGTCACAGGGTTGCATCGTACGGCGGTGTGCCCGGGCAGCTTGGCGACGAAGTCGCTGTCGTACCGCGCGGCCATGCCCGCGACCGGCCAGTCCGTCGTCACGACCTGCGCACCGCTGGCCAGGGCGATCCCGAGCCGGGTGTAGTCCTTGTCGCGGATCGTCGCCATCGGCTCGTCCGACCGGGTGCGGATCAGGTAGCCCTTCGCCACGAGCCGCTGGATCTCTGCCTGGTTCGCGCCCCGCGGGTCGTTCACCTGCGTGATGGCCGCGTCCGGCTCGCCCTCAGGCCCGCGAGTGAAGACCGCCCGGCCCTCGAGGTTCTGGTGGCCGGTCCGGTAGAGGTCGCGGATCGCGCCCGGGCCGCCGTTGTCGAAGTAGAAGAGCACCTGGCCGCGGGCGTCGTCGAGCTTCGGCCAGCCCTTGGTCAGGACCGACTGCTCCAGCGTCAGGCCGGGCTTGCGGACGTCGTCCGGCGTCAGCAGCTCCTTCTCGGAGAACACCGACCGGATCTCCTGGTCGACACCCTCCAGGTTGGCGGCGTCCCACGGCGGCGACTGGACGCCACCGGCCGCGACCACCTTCGGGTCGGACTGCTTGAGCTCGAGGTTGATGGTGATCGGCACGTGGTTCGGGTGCTGGTCCGACCAGGACTTCACCTGCTGCAGGCACAGCACGAACGTGTCGCAGGTGGTGTTGTAGTCGAAGTCCGGGATGTGCATGACCTTGATCCCCGGCTTCGCCATCGCAGGATCGGTGAGCGGACCCTGCCCGGTCAGCTTCCGGATCAGCGGGTACGTGTACAGGCCCCCGTCCGGGTCCGGGAGCAGGTCGAGTTCGAGCGTGCGGACGTTCTGGTCCTCCAGCTGCTGCGTGATCGGCGCGTGCGAGTACCAGAGGTCGACCGAGCCCGGGTTCTGGGCCTGCTGGACCTTCTGCTCGGCCGGGCTGAGTTCACGGTGGTAGGAGTTGTGCGACCCGATCATCTGGACCTGGTTGAACCGCAACCCCGAACCGCTCTCCGCGGCGGCCGAGTCCTCCCGGGTGAGCGCCGTACCGGCAACCCCGGAGGCAGCCAGCGCGACGGATGCGAGCCCCACAACGGCGGATTTGTTGATGCGCATACGAAGTCCCCTCTTCATGACCAACTGTCGGCAATCTGTCACAAAGAGGTGGCAACGTTGTCCCCCGGAGCGTGGACAATGAATGAATGGTGACTTCGGGGGCGTATCCGCTGCGCCGGACGCCGACCCAGGACCGGGCGAGCCGGCAGGTCGAGCGGATCCTGGACGCGGCCTGTGCGGAGGTGGTCGAGCGCGGGTACGACGCGGCGTCGACGAGTGGGATCGCTAAGCGGGCCGAGATCGCGGTCGGCAGCGTGTACCGGTACTTCCCGGACAAGCGCAGCCTGATCCAGGCGATCGAACGCCGGAACCAGGCTCGCTACACCGACGCGGTACGTGAGCGGCTGGCCGATGTGACGAGCTGGCGGGCGGCGGTCGACGTCACGCTGGACACGTTCCGGGAGATGCACCGGACCGATCCGGGGTTCAAGGCGGTCGTGCTGAGCGGGCTCGGCGATCCGGAGCTGGAGGCGAAGCCGGGCGAGTTCGACGACCAGCACGCGGGCGAGTTCGCGGAACTGCTGGCGGCGCGCTTCGGGGCGCGGGACTCGCGGGACTTTCGCCTGGCCGTGACGCTCAGCATCACGATGGGCGAGGCGCTGGCCCACCTGGCGGACCGGTTGTCCGCGGACGAGGCGGAGTACGTTCTGGATCAGGGCCGGCCGGTGCTGTACAACCTGCTCGCCCCGCATCTTCCTGCTTGAGCCGGAGAGGAGGCTCAAGCAGGTGAACCGTCAGGCCGCGGAAGGCAGGCCCAGGGCCGGCCAGTGGCTGACCCGGCCGGCCAGGCGAGCCCGGCGTGGGGTCCGGACGTCGTACGCGACGATCACCCGGTCACCCTTGGCGTAAGTAATCCTGCTCCCGACCGGGAACTTGCGAGCGACCTCGTACGGTCCCTCACCCCGGCGGGTGTAGTACTCGACGATGACCTCGGTGTAGATCGCCGGGGCACCGCTCTGCAGTTGGCCGCGGACCGGGCCACGCACCCGGATCACTCGTCCCGCGGTCTTCTCTTCCGTGCCGGTGGGGATCTGGGACGGCCGAAGACCGGCCAGAACTTCGGTCACGATGAAGGCCGCGACCACCAGCACCAGGCCGAACCCACCGAGTACAACGATCGTCAACATGGCACTCACCCCCGACGCGTCGCCCGCGAGCGACGCGGTCGTTTGTCGAAACTGCCCTTGCGCGGCTTTTGCCGCTCACCCGGTGGGACGCCACCGGACTCCACTTGGTTCCATGTAATTCAAAAACTTCTCTACAGGACCATAGTAGAGTCCGGTGGAGCGGTGTTTCTAGAGGTAGAGTTGACCTGAAGTTGTCAGTTTCCGCCCATTCCGAACTGGTATCGCGGCGGAACTGGCCGTTGTGTGCCAAGCGCCTCTTCGGCGGCCAGCCAGTAGTCGGTGAGCGGGTTCGCACCCTCCCGGACCGTGGCCAGCTGGATACCCGCAGCGAGCAGTTCGTGCGCTCTGGCAGGGTCACCGGTCTCCAGCGCGTGCCGAACGCGCAGCAGCTGGATTCGCGGGTCGTCCGGCGCGCGTTCGAGCATCCGCTCCGCCCGCTTGACGTCGGTGTCGAGCGCGGCCGCGACCGCTTCGACGACCAGCGGCACCAGGTCGGGCAGGAGCTCGACGGCGCGCTCGTAGCACTCCAGGTCTCCCGTGACTACACCGAGGTTGCGTAGCGCCCAGGCGTTGTCCCCGGACTGCCGCCACGCCTCGATCGCCCCGGTCCACATCGCCGGCGTAGTGCCGCGCGACGCCCCGGTGGTACCAGACGAGCCAGTTGTCCTCAGCCGCCTCCAACAGCTCCCGCCACGCCACCAGAGTCCCGTCCGGTACGTCGTCACTCGCCGGCAACTGCCCGTCGAGCAGCGGCAACCACGCCTCCTCCCGCGCCGTCATGGTGTCCGCGTCGAACGGCGTACCGTCCGACACCGTCCACCCGGTGCGCTTGAGCTCCAAGGCGCCCCACCCGGACCCCAATGCAAGCCGCTCGACCGGCGCAGCATCAACTACGCCCAACCACGCCTGCTCACGCGCCGGCAGCTCGTCCAGCAACGGCCGCAACGCCGCAGCACCTCCAGTTCGTGCAGCCTTCCAGTCCTGGGAGTGCGCGACACCGGCGTCCATCGAGAGACGTCCGTACGCCTCCAACCAGTGCCACCCCTCGCGGGCGGGCAGCTTCAGGTGCTCCATCTGAGTACGGGCGAGCCCGGCCTGAATCTCGGCGTACCCCTCGCCCTCCAGACCGGGGGACAGCCACTCCTGCCACCGCTGCCCGCCGTCCCCTTGACCCCACACGAACAACTTCCGGCCCTGCAACCGTGAGGTCGACGCCTGCACGAACCCGTTGCCCGAGCCATCGACGGACGCGATCCACGACCGCTCCGCGGCGAGCGGCTCGAAGAAGTAGTCGATGGCCCGCGGGTGCCGGGTCGGATAGGTCAGGTCCGTTGCCACGTCCACCAGATCGAGCGTCCTCCCGTACCCGAACTGCCACGCCTGGTCCGCGGGCACCAGCACCCGACGGTCCGGCGACTGCGGGACCGCGATGTTCGACCACCAGTACGCCGGGACCTCGGCATCGGACGGGTTCTGCAGCCGTACGCCGACGTACAGGAACTCCGAGTCCTCCGGGAGCCAGAAGTCGAGCTGGGTGACGAGGTTGCGGGTGCGTTCGAGCTCCCACAGCCGCAGGATCGGCGTACCGTCCGGACCGTCGACGCGGGCGGCGTGCATCGGCGCGCAGGTCCCGGTCCAGTGGCCGGTGCTGCCGACGTTCCACTCGACGCCGCCGGCGAACCAGGCGTTGCGCAGCGCGAGGTTCGCGGGCTGGAACACCGGGTTGCGATACAGCAGCTCCTCGCCGTGGTGGACGAGCGAGTAGAGCCGGCCGCCGAGGGTCGGTAGGACGGTCGCGCGCACGTAGTCGTTCTCGAGCACGAGCGCTGGGAGCGCGGTCTCGGCCAAGGTGCGGTCGTACCCGTCCTGGTTCAGGCACGGCAGTGGGCTGTGCAGGCGCCCGTACTCGATGTTCTCCCGAAGGTCGGCGGGGAGGTCGGCGAGGTTCTCGACCTGGTGCGGCTCGCGCTGCGTGCTGAGCGGCGCGAGCGGGTTCTCCGGACCGATCGAAGCTGCAGGAAGTACGACGTTTTGAACAGAAAGGATCGTCACCGCTCCATCTTCCCAAGTGCGCTATACATGTCGGCATGGACGCTGATGTGATCGTCGTCGGGGCGGGGCTCGCCGGGCTGGCTGCGACCGCCGAACTGGCCGACGCGGGCCGGAAGGTACTGCTGCTCGACCAGGAACCCGAGGCGTCGCTCGGCGGCCAGGCGTTCTGGTCGTTCGGCGGACTGCTGTTCGTGGATTCCCCCGAGCAGCGCCGGATGGGGATCAAGGACTCCCGCGACCTCGCACTGCAGGACTGGCTCGGCTCGGCCGGGTTCGACCGGCTGGACGACGAGGACAAGTGGGCCCGGCAGTGGGCCGAGGCGTACGTCGACTGGGCGGCCGGCGAGAAGCGTCCGTGGCTGCATGCGCAAGGTGTGCGGTTCTTCCCGGTCGTCGGCTGGGCGGAACGCGGCGGGTACAACGCTGACGGGCACGGGAACTCGGTGCCGCGGTTCCACATCACCTGGGGCACCGGCCCGGGCTTGGTCGCGCCGTTCGAGCGCCGCGTGCGGGACGCCGTCGGGAGAGGACTCGTCGAGTTCCGGTTCCGGCACCGGGTGGACGAGCTGACCGTGACGGGCGGAGTGGTCGACGGCGTCGCGGGCAAGGTGCTCGAGCCCAGCGACGTACTGCGAGGTGTGTCGAGCTCGCGGGTCGAGGTCGAGGACTTCAGCCTCACCGCGCAGGCCGTGATCGTCACGTCCGGTGGGATCGGCGGCAACCACGACCTGGTCCGGTCGCAGTGGCCGAAGCGGATGGGCGAGCCGCCGCGGCGGATGATCAGCGGCGTCCCGGCCCATGTCGACGGCCGGATGCTCGCGATCACCGAACAGGCCGGCGGCCGGTACGTGAACCGGGACCGGATGTGGCACTACACCGAAGGCATCCAGAACTGGGACCCGATCTGGCCGCAGCACGGCATCCGGATCCTGCCCGGGCCGTCGTCGCTGTGGTTCGACGCGACCGGGAAGCGGCTGCCGGTGCCGTTGTTCCCCGGGTTCGACACGCTCGGGACGCTCGAGCACATCATGACCACCGGGTACGACTACACGTGGTTCGTGCTGACGCAGAAGATCATCGAGAAGGAGTTCGCGCTCTCCGGCCAGGAGCAGAACCCGGACCTGACCAACAAGGACGTCAAGGGTGTACTCGGCCGGGCCCGCGGCGGTGCGACGGCCCCCGTCCAGGCGTTCATGGACAAGGGCGCCGACTTCATTGTCCGCGGCAACCTTCCGGACCTGGTCCGTGGGATGAACGACCTGACCGGCGACAACCTGATCAAACTCGACGACCTCGAGCGGCAGATCGTCGCGCGGGACCGGGAGCTGACCAACACGTTCACCAAGGACCTGCAGATCACGGCACTGCGCGGCGCCCGCAACTACCGCGGCGACAAGCTGATCCGGGTCGCGTCCCCGCACCGGATCCTCGACCCGAAAGCCGGTCCGCTGATCGCCGTCCGGCTCAACATCCTGACCCGCAAGTCGCTGGGCGGTCTGCAGACCGATCTGGAGTCGCGGGTCCTGCGGACCGACGGCACCCCGCTCCCCGGTGTCTACGCCGCCGGTGAGGTCGCCGGGTTCGGCGGCGGCGGAATCCACGGCTACCGATCGCTCGAAGGCACGTTCGTCGGCGGCTGCCTGTTCACCGGCCGTACGGCGGGACGCGCGGCCGCGAAGGCGGTGTCCTGAAGGACCACTGCGGGAGGAGTTGTTGTGTGCTCCGATCCGATGTCCGAGCGGAAGGGCGGCTCCTAGCGTGACCGCATGCGCCGTCTCCTCAGCTTGCTCACCGCCACTGTTCTGCTCGCAGGTGTGACCGTGCCGGCCGAAGCTCACCGGACCGTTCGCGTTCCGGGTGCCGAGTACCAGCAGGTCGCGCACCTGGACGACCTGACCACGGCCGGAACAGTCGCGTCAGGCCACACCAATCCCGCCGACTACGCCGGCCTCACGCATGCGGGTCTGCCGCAGCAATCCGGCGTACCGGGGGTGCAGATCGACGGGTACTTTCCGGACAACTCGCACACCAACACGAACCACGGGTGGAACCACGACTCGCAGTTCGTGATCCGGCTGCCGCGGACGTGGAACGGCGGACTCGTCGTCTCCGGATCACCCGGGGTGCGAGCGCAGTACGCAAACGACAAGGCGATCTCGGACTACGTGCTCTCGCTGGGCTACGCGTACGCCGCGACCGACAAGGGCAACACCGGCGCCGCGTTCTACACCGACGGCCTGCGCCCCGGCGACGCGATCGTCGAGTGGAACGTGCGTACGACGCAACTCGCGCGAGCTGCCCGCGCCACGGTGTCGCAGTACTACGGCCACGCGGCGCGTGAGGTGATCGCCGCGGGCATCTCGAACGGCGGCTACCTGGTCCGTTGGCAGCTCGAGCACCACCCGGAGCTCTTCACCCGCGGTGTGGACCTGGAAGGCACGCTGTGGACCGTCAAGGGGCCGAACCTCTTCACCTACTTGCCTCAGGCAATCAAAGGCTACGAGCAGCACGACCCGGCCGCGATCGTCGCGGCGGGCTTCGATCCGCGGTCGGACTTCCTCTGGGACTACCACTACACGGTCTACTGGAAGCTGACCCAGCGCATCTACGCCGCCGAACTGGACCCGACGTACACCGGCACCGAAGCCGGCTACAACTACGCCCAACGCCCGGAAGCGCACCGGTCGATCAAGCGCATCGCGCTCACCGGCAAGATCAAGAAGCCGCTCATCACGATCCACGGCACGTACGACAGCCTGCTCCCAATCGCCCAGGACTCCGACGTGTACGCAGAGATGGCTCGTGGCACCGGCCTGCACACGTACCAGCGGGTCGAGGCAGGCAACCACGTCGACGGCCTTGTCGACGCCTACCCCAACCAGCTGGTCCCGCTTGTCCCCCTGCTCCAGCGGGCGATCAGAACACCATCGTGAGCAGGTCGGCGAACAGCTCCTGCTCGTCGATTTCCAGCCCGCGGTTGGTGAACCACGTGGCCATGTTGTGGCAGTCGCGGAGCAGGAAGTCCATGCCCTTGGGGTTGCCGACGATGTCGACCACCTGTGGCAGGTCGATCATCACGATCCGCTCCCCCTGGGCGAGGACGTTGTACGGCGAGAGGTCGCCGTGCGCCAGCCCCGCCCGGGCCAGCTCACGCATCCCGCCGCGGAGTTGCTCGAAGTACTGACCGAGCAGCTCCTTCGGCGGGCGGACCTGGGCGAGCCGTGGCGCGGCACCGCCCTCGCCGTCGTCGATGAACTCCATCAGCAGCTCGGTGCCGTCCACCTGGACGGGGTACGGCACCGGGACGCCGGCCACCCACAACCGGTTCAGGGCTTCCCATTCCGCGTACGCCCAGCCGCCGGCCGCGACACTGCGCCCGTGCGCGGTCTTCTTCGCCATCGCCCGGCTGTCACGGCTGTTGCGGGTACGGCGCCCTTCGACGTACGACGTACTGCGGTGGAAGGACCGGTGCTCCTCGGTGCGGTACCGCTTCGCGGCCAGCAGGGAGGATTTCGCCGGGTTGTCGCCGATGGCTTTGACAGCGCGCTCGACCAAGAAGACGTCGGCCTCTTTGCCGGTTTTGAGGACGCCTAGCTCGGTGTCGATCGCCGCCTGTTCCGTCACAACCCACGAGGGGCGTGCCTGTGTCAAAGGATCTAGGGGGCCGCGAGAACCGCGCTCGACGTCCAGCCAGGTGGACCACCGCTGATCCGGCCCCAGGTCCTCGTCCACCGAGTGGAACTTGAAGACAAAGGCATCGGACGGATCCGGTTCGAGGTCTGAGTAGTTAGAGGTGAATTCGTACTCGGTAGACAACGGGTGTGCTCCTGAACGAAGAAGTGAGACTGACGCGGACATGCCGCAGCACAGTGATGGCCATCCGTCAGCCCTCCTTAGGTCCAGGCAGCATTCGCCGCTGCTCGGTCACCACAGGATGCCCGGCCGTTCCGGGCCCCGCAACGTATTTACCGGAACTGCGATCCCCCGGTCGGCCGCAGCCGCAACTCCTGCACCGGCTTCGCCGACCGGCAGACCAGCTCGGGCAGCACACGCTCCTGCCAGACCCGCGAGTCGGCGAGTTGCCGGCGATGCTCGTCGTACGCCGTGTCATCGGCGAACCGCGCGAACCAGGTGAGCACCACCTCGTCTCGCAACGGCAGCTGCGGGAAGTTGTTCTCGGCAACCAAGCTCTCGAACACCGCGACCGGCTCGGCACCGGTCGCGGCGAGCACCGGCACGACCTGATCGGTGAAGAACTCGACGAATCCGTCGTCCTCGGCAGCGCGGTGGTAGACCGCTCCGCCAATCATCGAACTCGCCGCGTCGCCCGCTCGCGGCGCGTCGAGCGCCGGGTAGCCGGGTCCGAGCCGCACGGGCTTCAGCAGCAGGGCGTTGTCCGAGTCGATCATCGTCACGTTCGCCGCGGCGGCGTGGGCGCGCCACACAGGGCCGTAGTAGAACGCGTTCAGCGCGTCCGCGCGCGCGGGCAGGTCGCGGAACCCGCGGATCCAGACGAACCGATCCGGATCGTCCAGATCGCGGAACTGACCGACGATGTGCATACCGGTCTGTTCCTGCCCCTCGACGAGGTAAGTGTCGAAAACCTCGATCAGGGCGTCGCGGTGTCCGGGGTGCAGGGTGTACTGGCGCAGGTCGACGACGGCGCAACACTCGTTCATGAGTGTGAGCAAACCATTGAAACCTGACAGTTACTGTCAGGCGACAAGCGTTTCAAGCACCCGTAACAGTCGGGTACTTGAAAGCTCCGGCCGAGTTTGATCTGGTGGAACCAGTGGTTCAGCCCCTGCCACCAAGCATGTACGACGACACGACGAGGTATCTCCCGTGACGATCGCAACTGCAGAACGCACCAAGCAGAACATCGCCGACGCCACCCACGAGCTGCTGCTCGAGGCGGACAGCGTCCCGGATCCCCGGCACCAGGCGTGCCTCGACGAGGTCGTCCTCCTGAACGCGCCGGTGGCCAGATCGATCGCCTCCCGGTACCGCAGCAAGGGCGTCGACGCCGACGACCTCGAGCAGGTCGCGTACCTCGGCCTGGTGAAGGCCGCCAACGGGTACCGGCTGGAGGCGTCGACGGCGTTCCTGTCGTACGCCGTACCGACGATCCGCGGTGAACTGAAGCGGTACTTCCGGGACTGCGCCTGGACGATCCGGCCGCCGCGCCGCGTCCAGGAGATGCAGGGCAGCATCGCCGCCGCGGAACCCGAGCTGATCCAGCGGCTCGGTCACGTGCCGACCGACGAGGAGACCGCGGAAGCGCTCGGCACCGATCCGTCCGAGGTCGCCGAGGCCACCTCGGTCCGCGGCTGCTTCAGCACGCTCTCGCTGGACGCGCCCGGTACGTCGGACGGCGGGACGAGCCTGATGGACACCGTCGCCGACGCCGAGGACGGCTACGACCTGGTCGAGAACGTGCACACCCTGACACCCGCGGTCGCGAACCTCGGCGAACGGGACAAACGCATCCTCCAGCTCCGCTTCTGCAACGGCTTCACGCAGGAGGAGATCGGCCACGAACTCGGCGTCAGCCAGATGCAGGTCTCCCGCCTGCTCCGCGGCATCCTCGAAACCCTCCGCACCGAACTGGCCGTGCAACGGGGTCCCAGCGGCAGCTGATTCGGGTACCGTCGCCTTCGTGGACTTCGAGGAGGCGGCGGATGCGGTGTATGCGGCGCCGGCGGCCGACTTCATTGCTACTCGCAACGAGCTGGCCAAGCAGCTGAAGGCGGACGGGGACGCGTTGGGGTCGACCCGGCTGAAGGCGCTGCGCAAGCCGACGGTCGCGGCCTGGATCGCGAACCTGGTCGCCCGCAAGCTGCCCGACGAGCTCGACGACCTGCTCGCGCTCGGTGACGAGTTCCGGGAGGCGACCGCCGATCTCGACGGCGAGCGCCTGCGGGACCTGACGCCGAAGCGGCACCGGCTGCTGGACAAACTGTCCAAGGAGGCCGCGCGGCTGGCCGCCGACGAAGGCCAGAAGGTCAGCGCGGACGTCGGCCAGAAGCTCCGCGAGACGCTGGACGCCGCGCTGGTGGATCCGGCCGCGGGCGACGCCGTCCGTGAGGGCCGGTTGAGCAGCGCGCTGCGGCACGTCGGCTTCGGCGTCGTCGACGAGAACGGTGAACCGTCCAACGTCACCCCGCTCACCGACGAGCGCCGCCAGGCGGCGCGTGACCGGCGCAAGGCTCAGCAGGCGGAACCAGCGGCCCCAGCTGTGTCGAAGAAGGAGGCCGGGGAGTCCGCGGCGGAGCGGAAGAAGCGGGAGGCTGCGGAGCGCGAGCGGCAGGAGCGGGAGGAACGCGAGGCGGCGGCGAAGGCCGAGGCCAAGCAGGCCTTCGAAGAGGCCGTCGCCGCGGCGCAGGAGGCCGAGGCGAAGGTCGAGGAGCTGGACACCGAGCTCGACAACGCCCGCGAAGCCCTCTCCGAGGCGCAGGCCCGGGTCCACCGCGTCGGCTCCGAGCTCGACGAGGCCCGCCGAGCCGCCCGCGACGCCCAGAAGGAGAGCCGCGAGGCCCGGAAGCGCTACAACCGGCTCTGAACTGGGTACCGGTCGGGGCGGCGAAAGGAGCCGGCGATGGCACGGGCGATCTGGAGCGGATACATCAACTTCGGCCTGGTCTCGGTACCGGTCGGGTTGTACAGCGCGACCCACGAGCACGAGATCGACTTCCACCAGTTCCAGAAGGGGACGTCGGACCGGATCCGGTACAAGCGCGTGAACGAGCGCACCGGCCGCGAGGTCCCGTACGAGAAGATCGTGAAGGGTCACGACGTCGGCGGCGGCGAGTACGTGATCGTCGAACCCGAGGAACTCGACGACATCGCGCCGGGCAAGTCGCGGTCGCTGGAGATCGACACGTTCGTCGACCTGGACGAGATCGACCCGATGCACTTCCAGAAGAGCTATTACCTCGGCCCGAAGGATTCCGAGAACGCGTCGTCGTACGCGCTGCTGCGGGACGCGCTGGCGAAGACGAACCGCGCGGGGATTGCGAAGTTCGTGATGCGCGGCAAGGAGTACCTGGCGACGATCCGGGCGGACGGGAAGGTTCTCGTGCTGGAGACCATGTTCTTCGCCGACGAGATCCGCGATCCGGACGAGGAACTCGGCGACCTGCCGCGCAAGGCGGGCGCCGGCAAGCAACTGTCGATGGCGGTCGACCTGATCGAGGCGATGAGCGGCGAGTGGAAGCCGGCGTCGTACCAGGACACCTACACCGAGCGGGTCAAGGAACTGGTCAAGACCAAGCATCAGGGCAAGGAGATCGTCTACTCCGAGGAGGAGCCGCAGGCGACGAACCCGACCGATCTGGTCGCCGCCCTTCGCGCCAGCGTCGAGGAGGCCCGCAAGTCCCGCGGAGCGCGAAAGAAGACCACAGCGAAGAAGAAGACGGCCGCGAAGAAGACCAGCCGAAGCCGGAAGAAGGCTGCCTAGTTGTTGGGGTTGCCCAGGAGGTAGTGGCCGGGGTTGGCGGGAGCGCCGGCGTCCAGCCAGCGGTGGAAGCCGTCGGGGTTGCGCCGTTCGAACTCGTCGAGGCAGATCCGGCGGACCTCGGCGACGGCCTGCCGGTCGCGGAGATCGGCGCCCTGGGTGAGCTGCGTGGCGGTTTCGGACCAGACCCCGCAGAGCTCCTCGATGGAGAGCGGACACTGCAGCGACGCGATCAACTGCTCGTCCTCCACGACCTGCATCTCGGTCAGGCGCACCAGCTTGCGCTGCTTACGCGACGGGCGCAGGTGCGGGACCCGATCGGGTACGGCGAGGTCGATCAGCACGAACAGGGCGGCCAGGACCAGCGCCGTCACCACTCCGAGCGCACCCCACGCGAGCAACCGCACCAGCCCGGGCAGACACAACACCGCGACGGCCGCCGTCCCCGCGACCAGGGCC
This sequence comes from Kribbella speibonae, assembly GCF_004331375.1. Classification (NCBI taxonomy): domain Bacteria; kingdom Bacillati; phylum Actinomycetota; class Actinomycetes; order Propionibacteriales; family Kribbellaceae; genus Kribbella; species Kribbella speibonae. The sequence continues at coordinate 232,121 of NZ_SJKC01000009.1, forward strand.
GCCGAGCCGTACGGCGCATCGTCCGTGACATGCCGGACCACGGCAGCCAGCGGCCAGACCAGCACGAACACCACGACCAGCAGGATCGACGCCGCGAGCGGACCGAGCAGGAGTACGCCGGCGAGCGCACCGGCTGTCCCGACTCCGAGACCAGCCGCGATCCCCACCCGCCGTACCCAGGAAAGCTGCATCACCAAGGCTCACTCACCGTCACCACACCCCACAGAGTCCCCCTCCCAGCTAGAACGAACAACCCCCCAGCGCGGTTCCCCGGACCGGCGGGGTGACCTGTTCAACTCGTGGGCGGAGCTGTGTTCGGCGGGGCGATCCCGGATCATGGATGAAATGAGGACCTTCGCCGAACGCGTCCGCGGCCTCGCCCCGGCCCCGTGGGAGCACGACGCAGAGCTGCTCCGCGGCCTGTACGACGCTCAGCTCGGCAGCCGGCACGCGGACCTCGCGGCCCGCTGGATGCAGTCCCAGGGCACCGGCTTCTACACGATCGGCTCGGCCGGTCACGAGGGCAACGCGGCCGTCGCCGCCGCCCTGGAGCCGACCGACCCGGCCCTGCTGCACTACCGGTCCGGGGCGTTCTACCTGACCCGCGCCGCCCAGTGCGGCTCGAAAGAGGGCCTGCGCGACATCCTGCTCGGTGTCGCCGCGGCGACCACCGAACCGATCGCCGGCGGCCGGCACAAGGTGTTCGGCCGGCACGAGTTGTCGGTGATCCCGCAGACGTCGACGATCGCCTCGCACCTGCCGCGGGCGATGGGCGTCGCGTTCTCGATGAACCGGTCGGCGAAACTCGGCGTACCGTCCCCGTGGCCGTCCGACGCGATCGTGGTGACCAGCTTCGGCGACGCGTCCGCGAACCACTCGACCGCGACCGGCGCGATCAACGCGGCCCTGCACGCGTCGTACCAGGGTCTGCCGATGCCGTTGCTGCTGGTCTGCGAGGACAACGGGATCGGGATCAGCGTGCGCACCCCGGACGGCTGGATCCGGCAGGCGTACGGTTCGCGTCCCGGCCTGCGGTACTTCGACGCGGACGGCACCGATCTCGACGCGGCGCTGTCGATGGCGCGCGAGGCGGCCACCTTCGTACGGCGGAACCGTCGGCCCGCGTTCCTGCGGTTGCGCACGGTCCGCTTGCTCGGTCACGCGGGCTCCGACGTGGAAACGGCGTACCGGTCTCCCGCGGAGCTGGCCGCGGACGAGGAGCTCGATCCGCTGCTCGGTACGGCGCGCTACCTGCTCGGCGCCGGCTACACCGCCGACGAAATCATCGAGCTGTACGACGAGAAGCACGCCGAGGCGCTCCGGATCGCGGCCGAGGTCGCGGGCCTCCCCCAGCTCACCTCACCCGAGGTCGTCGCCGCGCCCCTGCGCTTCCCTTCATCTGACGCGGTCGCCGCTGCGTTGCCGCAACGTACGCCTGCTGCAGAGCCGTTGACGCTCAGCCAGTCGATCAACCGCGCGCTCAGCGACGTACTGGCGTCGTACCCGGAGGCGATGGTCTTCGGCGAGGACGTGGGCCGCAAGGGCGGTGTGTACGGCGTGACGCGCGGGCTGCAGAAGGCGTTCGGGCCGCCCCGCGTCTTCGACACACTGCTCGACGAGCAGTCGATCCTGGGGCTCGCGCTCGGGGCCGGTGTCTCGGGGCTGTTGCCGATTCCCGAGATCCAGTACCTCGCCTACCTGCACAACGCCGAGGACCAGTTGCGTGGCGAGGCGGCGTCGCTGAAGTTCTTCTCGCAGGAGCAGTACGCGAACCCAATGGTGCTGCGGATCGCCGGCTACGGATACCAGAAGGGCTTCGGCGGCCACTTCCACAACGACGACGCGATCGGCGTCCTGCGGGACATCCCGGGGATCGTGATCGCCTCACCGTCGCGTCCGGACGACGCGGCCGCGATGCTGCAGGCGTGTACGGCGGCGGCCCGGTCGTCCGGCACCGTCAGCGTTTTCCTCGAGCCGATCGCGCTCTACCACCGCCGGGACCTGTACCAGGACGGCGACGAGCAGTGGCTGGCGCCGTACCCGTCCGAACCGGTGCCGATCGGGCGCGGCCGGACGTACGGCGACGGGACCGAACTGACCGTCGTCACGTTCGGAAACGGTGTTCCGATGAGCCTGCGGGTTGCGGAACGCGTTTCCGGAATACGTGTTCTGGATCTGCGCTGGCTGGCGCCGTTGCCGGTCGAGGACTTGTTGCGTGAGGCAAACATCACCGGACGCGTGCTGGTCGCGGACGAGACCCGCCGGTCCGGCGGCGTGTCCGAGGGCGTCCTCGCCACGCTGATCGACCATGGGTACACCGGCCGCATGGCCCGGGTGACGAGCTACGACTCGTACGTCCCGCTCGGCGCGGCCGCACACGACGTACTGCTCAGCGAACAGACCATCGAGACAGCGGCCCGCGAACTGCTCAGCTGAACAGTCGCTGCCAGATGGACCTCTTCCGCGGCCGGTGCTCTTCGGTGCGCTGCGGAAGTGGTTCGCGCGCGGGGCGTTCCATCCGCCACTGGGCGATCACCACGTCCTCGTCCACCGGTCCCGTCGGCACGACCGGTCCGGTGGTGTCGCGGATGCTGAGCCGGATCCGCTTGTTGAGGTCGGCCAGGTACTCGCGAACCTCGGTCTCGCGGCGCATCCCGCGCACCTTCTCGTGGACCTGCTGCTTCTCCTTGCGGAGCTGGACGGCCGGCGGCAGCAACGCCTCGGTCTCGAGGTCCTCGCGACGGATGAAGTCCTTCACCCACCAGTCGGGATCGTGCTGGTCCGCCAACTTCAGTGGTTTGCCGGCACCGGGCAGGTCGTCGAACTCGCCCTGGTTCTGCGCGAGCTTGATCTGCGCCTCGACCCACTCCTGGTTACTCATGCCCGGTGGTCTGCGCTTGGTCATGGCCACACCTCGCCTGTCATCATCGACAGCTTCTCCGTACGCACAGAATACCGGCTTGTGAATGCAATCACAAGGCATACTCGAGGTGTGCGGGTGACTGACGAGGAGATCGCGGCGATGACACCGCAGGAGCGGCGGGAGCTCATCCTCCGGCTCGCCCCGCGACCGGCCGGGCTGCCGTCCCGGCGGACGATCGACCGGATCCGCAAGTGGCGGACGGTCCTGATGCTGGTCTGCGCGGCCGCCCTGATCCCGTGGACCGTGTACCTGGCGATCACCCTGCCCAGCCACTACGTCGCGCGGAACTGGGTCGCGACCTGGGTCGGGTTCGACATCCTGCTGCTCACGATGCTCGTGCTGACCGCGCTGGCCGGCTGGAAGCGCAAGCAGTTCGTGTTCCCGACGGCGTTCGCGTCCGGCGTCCTGCTGATCTGCGACGCCTGGTTCGACGTGATGACCAGCCAGCGCGGCGGCGACCTCACCCAGGCACTGCTCAGCGCGTTCCTGGTCGAGTTGCCGCTGGCCGTCGTACTGATCGCGGGCCCGCTCCGCCTCCTCCGGTACGTCGCCATCCGGCACGGCATGATCCACCCCAACTCCCACCTGTGGCGGATGCCGATCCCGATCCCGGACCTGTACCCGGACCAGAAAGTGCCGCCGTCGTCTTAGGGTGGAGACCCACTACGAGGAGGTGGCCGTATGGCCGGTGAGGTGCTGTCCGTTGTCGGTGGCGAGCGCGTGGCGGAAGCGGTACGGCGTACCCCGTCGACCAACCCGGCGCAGTTGAGCGATGTCGTCGGGACGGTCGGCAGTGCCGGGCCGGAGGTGTTCGTGCGGGCTGCCGAGGCGGCCCGGTCCGCGCAGGCCGCCTGGGCCGCGACGCCGGCGCCGCAGCGCGGCCAGGTGATCTCGAACGTGGGCCGGCTGATGACCCTGAACAAGGAGCGGCTCGCCGCTCTCGTCACGCGGGAGATCGGGAAGCCTCTGGGTGAGGCGCTGGGCGAGGTGCAGGAGATCATCGACACCTGCGACTTCTTCCTCGGCGAGGGCCGTCGGCTGTACGGGCAGACGGTGCCGTCGGAGATGCCGGACAAGCAACTGTTCACGTTCCGGCGCCCGGTCGGAACGGTGGCCGTGATCACCGCCGGAAACTTTCCGGTCGCCGTTCCGTCCTGGTACATCGTCCCGGCGCTGCTCTGCGGAAATACCGTGGTGTGGAAACCGGCGGAATATTCCGCAGTGGTTTCCGACGCGTTCTACGAGATCTTCGCGCATTCCGGCGTACCGGCCGGGGTGTTCAACGTGGTGTACGCCGACGGCCCGGACACGTTTTCCGGACTGGAGCAGGCGTTGGCGGCCGGGCTGATCAACAAGGTCGGGTTCACCGGATCGAGCGCGGTCGGCACCCGGATCGGCGAGCTGTGCGGCCGTCACCTGCAGACGCCCTGCCTGGAGCTCGGCGGCAAGAACCCGATGGTGATCACCGAGGACGCGGAGCTGGACCTGGCCGTCGAGGGCGCACTGTTCTCCGGCTTCGGTACGGCGGGACAACGGTGCACCTCCTTGGGGACGGCGATCGTGCACCGGTCCGTGTACGACGAGTTCCTGGACCGCTTCGGGCAGGCGACCGCGGACGCGGCGATGGGCGACCCGACGCAGGACGTGTTGTTCGGGCCGTTGCTGGACGAGAAGTTCGCGGCCGGGTTCGAGAAGTCACTGGGGTGGATCACGGCGCACCACCAGGTGATCGGCCGGACCGGCCGGGTCACCGCGGACAACCCGCGGGCCGGGTTCGTCGGCGATCCGGCGGCCGGGCTGTTCTACCACCCGACGATCGTGGCCGGGGTACGGGCGGACGACGAGCTGTTCCTGAACGAGACGTTCGGGCCGGTCGTCGGCGTCACGCCGTACTCGACGCTCGACGAGGCGATTGCTCTGGGCAACAAGTCCGGGTACGGGCTGTCCAGCTCGATCTACACCACCGATCCGAACAAGGCGTTCCGGTTCGCGCAGGGGATCTCGGCGGGGATGGTGAGTGTCAACAACTCGACGTCCGGCGCGGAGGCGCACCTGCCGTTCGGCGGGAACGGGAAGTCCGGCAACGGCTCCCGGCAGAGCGGGGTGTGGGTCCTCGACCAGTTCACCCGCTGGCAGTCCATGAACTGGGACTACTCGGGCAAACTGCAGAAGGCCCAGATGGACACCGAAACCGTCGAGGCCGATCTCACGTTCCAGCTCCCGTGAGTACTGCGGCGGTCAGGTTTGGGCCTTCGGGTAGGTGACGGCTCGCAGGACCTTCGCCGGTGCGCCGGCCGCGACGGAGTACGGCGGAATGTCCTGCGTGACAACGCTGTTGGCGCCGATCACGCACCTCTCGCCGATCGTCACCCCGCTCGTGACGACCACGTTGGCCCCCAGCCACACATTGTCGCCGATCCGCGTCGGCCCCGTGGAATCGAACCCCTGCCACGGCACCGGCCGATCCGGATCGTCGTACCGATGATTGGCGTCGGTCACGAAGCACCCGTTCGCCAGCATGCAGTGGGACCCGATCTCTACCAGGTCGAGTGCCGCGACCATCACCGCGATGTTCAGGAACGTCCCCTCCCCGATCCGCACCCGTGCCTCGTCGCCAACGGTGATCCACACGTTGGGCTCGAACATCGTGTGGGCGCCGACCTCGAGCCGCCCGTCCCGCAAGGCCTCCAGCACGTTCCCGTGCAACGGCCACCGCGCGAACGCCCCGCGCCGCATCAACTCCCAGTGGATCCGCCCCCGGTTCCACGGCAACGAATTCCGCTGGTACCAGCGCCACTTCTGCGCCCAGACCTTCAGCTGCCCACGAAGCTCCTCCACATTCGCCAGGCTAGCCTGATGTGTCATGCGATCGGATCTGCCTGAGTCGGCCGAGGTGGTGATTGTCGGCGGTGGCGTGATGGGGACGAGTATTGCCTTCCATCTGGCGGAGGCCGGCGTGCGCAATGTGCTGTTGCTCGAGAAGGGCCAGCTCGGCTCGGGGTCGACATGCAAGGCGGCGGGTGGGGTACGAGCAAACTTCTCCGACGAGGTGAACATCGCGCTGGGTGCGCGCAGTCTTGAGGCCTTTGCACGGTTCGGCGTACGGCCTGGGCAGGAGATCGATCTGCATCGGGTCGGGTACCTGTTCTTGCTGGACAGTGCCGAGCAGGTCGAGCATTTCCGCGAGAGCACCGAACTGCAGAACAGGCTGCAGGAAACCGCTGGCCGGCCGACCCGGATGATCCCCGTCGACGAGGCCGTCGCGCTGGCGCCCATCGTCGCGCCGGATGGCCTGGTCGGGGCCTGCTTCTCGCCGACCGCGGGGCATTGCACGCCGGAGTCCGTCGTACTGGGCTATGCGTCGGCCGCCCGCCGTCTCGGGGCGCGCCTGATCACCGGGTGCGAGGTCCTGGGGATCGATGCGGTGGGCAACCAGATCTCGGTGGTGCGGACCAACCGCGGAGAGGTTCGCACCGGGACGGTGATCTGTGCGGCGGGCGCCTGGTCCGCGCAGCTCGGGGAGCTGGTCGGGGTCGACCTTCCGGTCGTCCCGCTGCGGCGGCAGATCGTCGTCACAGAGGCGATCGCCGGCCTCCCGGCCGGGTTGCCGATGACGATCGACTTCGGTACGACGTTCTACTTCCATCGCGAAGGCCCCGGGCTCCTGGTCGGCATGTCCGATCCCGACGAGGAGCCCGGGTTCCACCTGAACCGGACGGAGACGTGGATCCCTCGGCTGACCGAGGCGATGGCACGACGCGCGCCATCGCTGTTGGACGTCGGGCTGACTGGTGGATGGGCAGGTCTGTACGAGGTGACGCCCGACCACAACGCCCTGATCGGCGAGGCGGACACCACATCCCGATTCCTCTACGCGACCGGCTTCTCCGGCCACGGCTTCCTCCAGGGCCCCGCGGTCGGCGAGGTAATCCGCGACCTCTACCTGCACCGGGAGCCGTTCGTAGACGTCAGCCCCCTCAACGCCCGCCGCTTCGACCAGTCCAACTCCCGAGCCGAGCGAAACATCGTCTGATGACCCTCCTCCTGACTCGCTCGGACATCCTGCGGTCACTCCAGCTCCCCGCTGTCCTCGACGTGCTGCGCGCCGGATTCCGCGAGTCCGCCGACATCGAACCGCTTCGGATCCGCACCGACCTCCCCGGTCCCGGTACGGCGACCGCGCTCTTGCCGGGGCTGATCCCCGGCATCCCGGCCTACACCGTCAAGGTCAACGCCAAGTTCCCCGGGGCATCGCCCGCGTTGCGTGGCATCGTCTGCCTCCACGATCTGACCGACGGCTCGCTCCTTGCCGTCCTCGACAGCTCGACCGTTACTGCCTGGCGTACCGGCCTGGCGGCCGCCCTCGCAACCGACGTACTCGCAGGCACAGGGGTCGTCGGAGTGATTGGCGCTGGATCTCAGGCTGCGATGACAGTCACCGGGCTGGCCGCCCTCAGAGCGGTCGACCGGCTCGTGGTGCACGACCTGGATCCCGAACGGGCCGCGGAATTCCTTGTGCAGCAGGACATTCCGGTCACGGTTGCGAGCACCCCGCAGGAGGTGGCCGCGGAGGCGGACGTCATCGTGCTGGCCACCTGGTCCCGGGAGCCGCTACTCACGGCCCGCGATCTGCGGCCCGGTCTCCACCTCACCACCTTGGGTGCCGACGAGCCGGGGAAGATTGAGCTGTCCGCAGATCTACTCACTGCCGCACGGGTGGTTGTCGACGATCGCACGCTCGCCGCAGAGATGGGAGCCTTGGGCAACGTCGGCCTGCCGACCGACGCTGCAACCGCGACGTTCAAAGAGGTGCTGACCGGTGTCGCGCCGGGACGCCGATCAGCGGACGAGGTCACCGTGTACGCGCCCGTCGGACTTCCGTGGCAGGACCTCGCGATCGCCTGGCCGGTGTATCGGTCCGCGGTCGGACGCGGCCGGACGATCGACTTCCTGAGCTGAGCCCGCTCTGCCTGCAGCTCGACAGGTAGAGCACCGGTGAGACACCGTACGCAGGATCACCATCACGCTCAGGTGCACTACCCAGCCGACCGATACCTCCTGTCCAACTGCCGATGCATGCTGCCTGCGCGGGCATCAGTTGGCGACGGCGCCGGCGGTGAGGTTGAGGGCGGTGCCGGTGATGGAGGCGGCCCGGTCCGAGGCGGCGAAGGTGGCGATGGCGCCGACGTCGGCCAGGGTGGCGGCGCGGTTCAGCATTGTTTGGGCGGCGGTCTGCGCGGCGATCTCGCGACGGAAGTCCTCCGGGTAGGTGTCCGGGTTCGACTCCGGGATGCCGTTGGTCTGCAACGTGATCACCCGGATGCCGTGCGGACCGAGCTCACACGCCAGGCTGCGGCGCAACGCCTCGACGGCGCCGAACCCCGCCTGGAACGCGCCGAGGTTCGCCATCGGGTCGCCGTTCCCGCCGAAGGTCAGGATCACGCCGGAGCCCTGCTCGACCATGCGCCGGGCGGCCGCGCGGGACGTGAGGTAGAAGGTGCGGAGCATGTTTCGCACCGGCCCTTCGACGTCGGCGAGGGACATGTCGATCAGCGGCGTACCGAAGTGCTGCACATGGCCGATCAGATTGAACGAGATGTCGATCCGGCCGACCGCGGCGGCGTGGTCGTCGACCGATCGTTCGTCGAGGGCGTCCACGACCGCGATCTCGGTCTTGCCGCCCGCGGCGCGGATCTCGTCCGCGACCTTCTCCAGGCGTTCCGCCGTACGGCCGGCGAGGTGGACGGTCGCGCCTTCGGCCGCGAACGCCTTGGCCACGGCGCCGCCGATCGGGCCCGCCGCGCCGTACACGATCGCCTGTTTGTCGTTGAGCATCATGAGTGGGCCTCCTCGGCCAGTTCGGTGACGAGGTCGTCGAGTTGCTGCATCGAGGCGCGGATACCGCGCTCCATACCGCCGTCGACGTACTGGTCGCGGTCCTCGACCGCGAAGAACACGGTGTTCTGCGTCAGGGTGGTGACCCCGTCGGCCTCGTCGAAGGTGATCAGATTCAGGTAGACGGTTCCCGGCGCGTGGTCGAACTCGTACGTCTGCACGATCCGGTCCGGCGTCGGCTCCCCGTGGTACAGCCCGTGGAACACGTAGCCCTTGCCGTCGCCGTCGTAATGCGTCCACCGCCAGCGGCCGCCGTGCCGCGGGTCGAGCTGGTTCACGACCAGCTCGAGCCCGGCCGGACCCAGCCAGCGCTTCACCAGGTCGGGCTCGGTGTACGCGCGGAACAGCAGGTCCCGCGGCGCCCGGAACTCCCGGACGATGACGACCTGCGGTACCCCCGGCTCCGCGATGACCTTCACGACTCCCCCTGCAGGTCGTCGAGCAGATCGTCGAGACGGTCGAAGCTCTCCGCCCAGTAGGCGCGGTAGTCCATCAACCAGCCGACGGCCGCGCGGAGCGGTTCGGCCTCGAGGTGACTGAGCCGGGCCGTCGCACGTTGCGAACGGCTGATCAGCCCGGCGTTCTCCAGCACCTTCAGGTGTTTGGAGACGGCCGGCTGCGACATGCTGAACGGCGCCGCGAGCTCGGCGACCGTCGCGTCCCCGTGCTTGAGCTGGGTCAGGATCGCCCGGCGGGTCGGGTCGGCGAGCGCCGCGAAGACACCGGTCAACCCATCTTCATAACCAAGTGGTTTCAGAACCATATGGTTAAGAATGGGTGTGGACCGCCCGGTTGTCAACAGGGGTCAGGGCGTTTGCTCCCAGTTGGCCGGATCGCACCAGGCAGGGTCGATGCCGCGGTCGATGCAGTACTGCCGAAGGAGTTCCTCCCGTGTCGACGGGCGACTGGTCGGACGCGACGGCCTCGCGGTCGGCGTACTGGTCGTGCGTGTCGGCGTGGGCGTGGGTGTCGGCGTGGTCCGCTCGGTCTTCTTGGTCGCCGTCGGCTTGGTCGCAGTCGGCTTCCGGGTCGGCCGCGGCGTGGGGCGTTTGCTCGGCACCACAGTCGTCTGCGGCACGAGCGGCGGAGTAGACGTCGTCCGCGGTACGGCGGGACTCGTCGAGCTGACCGCCGGACTCGGCGATTCCTCGACGAAGGTCACGACCGCCGAATCATCCGGTCCGTTGAACTGGCCGATCATCAGCACCGCCCAGAGGTTGACGCCGGCGAACACGATCATCGCTGCCCCCGCGGCGTACGCAGCCCGGCGGGACGGAGCGCCGTACCGCCCGATCGGGCCGAGGACCGGCTCGCCCTTGGCGTCGACCCAGAACCGCCAGCCCTCCGGAGCCGGCGGCCAGGACGGATCCGGGCGCCAGGTCTTCGGCGGGATCCAGTTGCGCCGGGGCGGTGAAGGCCAACTCGGCGGCACCACGAACCGCTTCAAGAGAACTCCTCCACTCCACCGACGCCGATCCCCCGCACCAGGCCAACGACACAGCCCCGGCGCGGGCTACTTGCGACTTCGCCACGATCTGCGTGTCGGCTCGCTTTTTCGATCAACCCCCTCGCCTGATCCCGGTTTAGTCAGGTTAGGCTTACCTACATCTGACGCCTTTCGGAGGATCCAGCCGCCATGGCCCTGCCCCGTATCCGGTCCATCGCGGCCGTCGCGATCGCCGTACTCGCCCTGAGCGCCGGACTCGCCGCGTGCAGCCAGGACGACACCAAGGACTCCGCAGCGAGCACCGGCGACACCGCCGGATTCCCGGTGACGATCGACCACCTGTACGGCTCGACCACGATCAAGTCCAAGCCACAGCGGGTGGTGACACTCGGCGGCGGCGACATGGAGGCGGCCATCGCGCTCGGCGTCGTCCCGGTCGGGGGCGCCGACTGGTTCGGCAACACGCAGCTGCGCGGCTGGGTGAAGTCCGCGCTCGGCGACCGGCCGGCGCCGAAGCTGATCCAGTCCTACCAGCCGAAGTTCGAAGAGATCGCGGCACTGAAGCCGGACCTGATCCTGTACGTCAACACGATCAACGACAAGAAGGAGTTCGACACCCTGAACGCGATCGCGCCGACGATCGCGGCGCCGGCCGGGACCAAGAACGTGTACGGCGTCCCGTGGCAGGACCAGGTCCGCGAGATCGCGAAGGCGACCGGTACGTCGGCCGCGGGCGAGCAGGTCGTGAAGGACACCGAGACCCTGCTGACCGACACCGCGAAGGCCAACCCGGAGTTCGCCGGCAAGGTGATCACCGCGGGCGTGTACTCGGCGGACAGCCTGAACGCGTGGCTCCCGTCCGACCCGCGGATGCGGCTGCTGACCGCGCTCGGGTTCAAGACCAACCCGCAGATCGACGCGATGGAGAACGGCGACTTCTACGTCAAGATCTCCCCCGAGCTCACCCCCAAGCTGGACGCCGACGTGATCTTCATGGCCGCCCTGGACGGTGCCGGCAAACTCGACCCCGCGGTCGTCAACGACAAGATCTGGAACGCCCTACCAGCGGTCAAGTCCGGCCACGTCGCCTACTGGGGCGGCGCCCCAGTCATCAACACCGCCACCCCCAGCGGAGAATTCTCCAGCGCGATGTCCATCGGCGGCCCCCTCGGCATCAAGTACGCCCTACCCAAACTGACCCCAATGCTGAAGGACGCCCTCGCAGGCAAGAACTAAGGCCGCGTGGGGCGACTATCAGATGACGTCGGTCAGTAGGCGCGTGAGGTCCTCGCCGAAGGGGCGGTCGGCGTTGATTGGTGGGACGGCGGCGTCGACTGACCGCATCAGGCGTTGGAGGCCGGGCGGGATGTCGCGGGGTGAGAGGGCGAAGGCTTGCCGTACGGCGAGGAGTTCGCAGGCGGTTGTTTCGCGGGTTAGGCGGATCGCTTCGGCTAGGTTGCCGACTGCTTCCCACGAGAAGGTCTGTACGTCTTCCTGGCCGTTGGACGTCTCCGTCGTACTGATTGCTGTGGGCAACGTCAACCGGCGGAGCAGGTGGGTGGTCGCGACCGCGCGTTTGTGGACGGCTACCAGGCCGGCTTGAGGGCCTGGTTCGTGGGCGAGTTGGGCGGTGAGGCCGGTGACGCTGGGGTCGAGCAGGCGGTGCAGGCGGGCCGCTGAGACCTCGGCGGCATGGGCCAGCGCGGCCGTCAGCTGGTCGCAGTGCGCGGCGAGATCGATCCCATGAAACCCGGCGGTGCCGACGAACTCGCCGTCCAGGTACGCCGGTGAGTCCGTCACGCCGGCGAACGCCCGGTCCACCGCGTCATCCAAGTACCGCACGGTCCGCCGAACATGAGCGTTCACGTGCCCCGCGACCCGAAACGACACCGGCGCCTGCAAACTGCGCGGCTCCAGCTCGGGACCCGCCAGCTCGCGAAGCCGTGCGAGTTCGACGCCCAGTACGTCGTCCCCGCGCGCCGCGCCCGCCCGGTACGGATCCCGGTTGGCGCCGACGACCGCGATCGCTCCGGCCGCGACAGCGCTGAGGTGATCCGCCAAACCGCGCGCTCTGCTCAAGTGGAGCGCGGCTCGGCCGGTCGCGCCGGGAATGCCCGCCAGCAAGGCGATGCCTTCCTTCGGCCCGGGATCCAGGGAGGCGAAGGCGTGGGCGAGCGGGATGATCTCGCCTGCCGATCCGGCCCCTTCGGCGGGGATGTTCGGCAGTGGGCCATTGTTGATGAGGGCAACCAACTGGTGGAGCAGTTCGATCGAGACGGCCGCGTCGCCGGTGAGGAAGGTTCTCAGACGGCCGATCAGGACGGCGCGGGTTTCCTCCGGTGGGAGCCAGGGCGGGCCGCCGACGGCTCGGCCCAGCAGCAGGTTGCGTTGGTGGACGCGCTGCTCGTCTTCGGTCAGGCGGACCTTGCTCAGGTTGCCCATGCCGGTGTTGACGCCGTACACGGGCCGTCCGGCGCGGAGGGTATCGAGGGCAGCGGCGCGGATCGCGGCCAAGCGGTCGAGGAGGGCGGGCGCGAGCTCGATCGGCTCCGAGTTGGCAGGATCGACCTCAGCGGGATCGTTGACGATCATCAGTGGAACCGGAGCATGGTGCCTGCGTCGGCGGCTTCGGCTCGCCGGAGGATCAGGTGGGCGATGGCGACGTCCAGCAGGGACAGGCCGCGGTGCCAGAAGAGGGTGCGTTCGGCCTCGTTCTCACGGCCGGGTTTGCGGCCCGCGACGATCTCGCCGATCTCGGCGTACAGCGTGTCCGGCGACAGCCGCCCGCTGTCCACGTGCCGGCGCAGCGAACCGAACCGCCCGGACTGCGCCTCCCGCCAGTCGTCCACGACCACCTTGTCGATCACGTCCAGCAGATCGAGCTCGACCGCCGACACCGTCCCGTACGGTACGACGAACGCGCCCGGCCGGACCGTCGACGTACGGAGCAGCGGCTCGGGCTCGGTGAGGCGGGTGGCCTCGACGAGTACGTCGGCGCCGTCGAAGGCCTCCTCTGCGGTCGCGCACACCCGGACCGGCGTGGACAGTTCCGCGGAGAGTTCCGCGGCGAACTTCTCCCGCGATTCCGGCCGCCGCGAGGTCACCCGGATCTCGTCCAGGTCGAGCAGGTCGTCGAGCATCGTCACGTTCCACCACGCCGTGCCGCGGGCCCCGGCGTGCGCGAGGATCTTGCTGTCCCGGCGGGCCAGGTGGCGGGCGCCGACGGTCGTCATCGCGCCGGTACGGGCCGCGGTGATCATCGTCGCGTCGAGGACCGCGAGCGGTACTCCGGTGGTGGGGTCGAAGAGGGTCGCCATCGCGAGCTCGCTGGGCAGACCCTTCTGGTAGTTCGGGACGAAGTCGCCGACCACCTTCACGCCGCTGATCCCGTGCTCACCGAGGCCGTCGAGGTGCCCGCGCAGGACGTTGAAGTGGCCGATCCCGCCGTTGTTCGGCATCAGGTGCATGCGCGGCTCGAAGCTCGTCCGGCCCTCGCCGTGCTCGCGGACCGCGTCCTCCACGGCGTCCACGATCTCCAGCCTGGTGAGCCCCAGTTCGTCGATGTCGGGGCCGCTGAGGAAGCGCAGCCAGATCCCGTCCGTCACGTGGCTCCTTCGGTTGCCGTCGGTCGATACTTTAGTTTCCGGCCGTCACGCTACGTTCGGTCCATGGGGTCTACGACTGCGGATCGCACGGTGATCGGCCACTCCGCGACGGACAAGGCGGTGCTGTTCGGCGGGCTGCCGCTGGCCGGGCTGGTGCTCGGGTTCTTCCTGCCGCGGATCGCCGACTGGGCGGCCGGGCGGGAGTGGGTGCCGTTCCAGGGTCCGCTGAAGCTGATCGGGGCGTGGGACAGCTGGTGGGTCGTGGTGATCTGCGTGGCCGTCGGGCTGGCGGGCGGCGTACTGCTGGCCGGGATGGCGCTCGACGACACCTTGAAGGTGACGATCACCAGTCAGTCGGTCGAGTTCCTGAAGAACCAGAAGACCGTGACGGTGCCGCGGGTGAAGGTCGCGGTGGCGTTCCTGGACGGGAAGGAGATCGTCCTCCAGGACGCGGCGTCCCGCGAGCTGGCGCGGGAGAAGCACGACCAGCTGAAGTCCGAGGCTAAGCGGATCCCGATGGCGTTCCGGACGCATGGTTACCCGTGGTCGGATTCTGGTGACCCGCATGAGTCCGAGTTTCGGCGGTGGGTCGAGGGGGATCCGGATGTCTCGCCGGCGGCCAACGCGCTGCTCCGGGCTCGGTCCAAGGCGTTCGATCAGGGTGACAAGGGGAAGGCCGACTTGCGGGAACTCCGCAACGACCTGGCCAACCTCGGTTACAGCGTGAAGGACAAAGACAAGAAGCAGTACTGGCGGACCACGCCCTAGAAAGGAACGAGGGGTGGGGGTGGCGGGCGGTGCCTTAAGCGTCGAGTAGGTGGATGACTGCTTCGGCGTAGGCCTGTTCGGCGTCTTCGGAGGTGTGGGTGCTGTTGGTGAGGGTTACTCGGTAGCCGTCGGGGGTGGATTCGAGGGACTGGAAGTACGAGCCGAGGAGAGCGCGGAGTTGCTCCTCGCGGGGGAGCCACACGACCTCACGTTGCTCGATGCTGTCCAGGGCCCACTCGGTGGTGCCGTTGAAGCCGATCACCTTGCTGCCCTGGTAGTCGTGCACCTCGACGGTCATGTCGCTCACCACGAACACGTCCTCGTCCATGTCCCGGTCCGGTACGACGAAACGATCCCCGGCCGCGGGTGTCCACAGCACCCCGGCCTTGCGCAGTCGTCCGGCCTGCTCCATCGTGATCACCCCTCCATCCTCCCCACGGCACGCAAACCCCGCAGGTCCACGCGAGCCGCGAGCACCCCTTGGTGCGGCTCGCGTGGGGAGGGCGAGGTCAGCGGGCGAGGGCGGTGCGGAGCTCTTCGGCGCGGTGCGCGATGCGGTCGCGGCACTCGGTGGTGAGCGGCAGATCGATCAGTGCGGTCGCCTGCAGGTGGCTGAGGGTGAACTCCTCGCGCAGACGTCGTACGGCGGTCGCACGGTCGGCGGAAGTCCGCAGTACCGCTGCCACCTCGTCACGACGCTCGAACGCGGCCAGTACGCCGTCGTAGATCTCCAGCTGCGTGTGCGCAGAGCGATCCGGCTCCGCCGTCGTCCGCTCGGCCCGGTCCGAAGCGTTGTCGCCGGTCCGGATCACCTGGCGCCACAAGGCGGGTACGGCGAGCCGGGCGCGGGTGTAGCGCCGGGTGAGGGGCTGTGCGTAGGTCATGGTCATCTCGGTTTCCCCCTTGTGATCAATCTGCCTTGGCCACCGCGTGCGGTTCTCGCGGCGGGCACTTCTTGCCGGGCGTTGTGAGCGCCTCGAAGTGCCAGGGTTCGTTGTCGTACCGGCGGCACACGCCGTACCGCCAGCCGTTCTTGTTCAGCCAGGTCATGGCGGCCGCCGGACCGATGTCGACGGCCTTGCCCTGCACGTGGGCGGAGTACTTCGGCGGCAGCACCCAGCGCGTCGCCAGCTTGTAGGACCCGTACTTCTTGATCGCCTCGTTCAGCAGGCGCTGCTGCTTCGCCGCGCTGCGCCGGCCGGACGTGATGCTGATCCGGACGCCGTCGGCCTTCGCGGCCGCGATCGCCTTCGTCAGCCGTGACTTCAGCTTCGGCGACAGCCCGTCGATGCTCTCCTCACGAGAAACCGGCGTCGGCTTCTTCGTGGGCTTCTTGGAGGGCGTCGTTGTGGTCTTCGGCGGCGTGGTCGGCGTCGTCCGGGTCGTCGTACGGCGGGACGGCGTCGGGCTCACCAGCCGCGTGGTGGTGGGCGGGCCGCCGATCGCGGGCGCGCCGACGGTCGAGACCACCGGCTCCTTGTCCGCACCCAGGCCCAGTACCTCGCCGACCTGCGCGTGCCACAGCAGCAGCCCGCCGGCGACAGCACCGACCCCGACCACTCCGATCACGGACAGCAACCGCGTCCGCGTCGCACCACTCCGACGCGGCGGCAGCTCGTGACTCATGGGGTACAGCCTTTCGGATCAGGGCGGTGGGCGCATCGGTCCCAGGGACCGTTCTCACGTCCCATCAGTAGCCCCTGAGTATCAGTTCGGACGCCGAGCCTCCTCCAAAAGTTGGAGAGACCGCCCCTCCGGGCAGATGAAGCTTTGGCAAACAGGGTCTGACTACGCTGGGCGACATGATGAGCGTCTGGCGCCGATTGTCGCAGGGGCAGCAGGATCTGCTGCTCGCGGCGCTCATCGGGCTGGTCTGGTTCGCCGTGCTGAACCTCATCAACGGCACCGGTCTGCGCCCGCACAACCCGGCCGTCTCGGTCGTCACGGGCGTCTTCCTGGTCGCCACGGTCGCCCTCGTGCGGCGGATTCCGCGCACGATGCTCCTGGCCGTCTCGGTGCTGTACCCGTTCCTGTACGCCGCGGCGGGCACCGGGCTCGCGGCGCAACTCGGCCTCACGATGTTCGGTCAGCCCGAGATCAGCGACGCGGCACTGCAGTCGGAGATCCACCTGGTCCCGCTGCTCGTCGTCGGGTACCTGGCGGCGTCGGCCGGCGTACGGCGCTTCACGTGTCTGTTCTTCACGATGGGCAGCCTGGCCGGGTTGATGATCGGGCTGCCGGCCGTGGTCGCGATCGTCCTCAGCCACGTCAACCGCGACATCCTGCGCGGCGACCGGTACCAGAGCCTCCCGCGGGACGTGCCGAGCCTGTACTCGTACATCGACGTGTCACTGTTCGTGTTCGCGGAGGCACTGATCTGCGGCATGGTGCTGCTCGGCGCGGACGCCCGCCGGCGCCGGAAGTCGGTCGCCCTGCTCGAACAGCGGAACGCCGAACTGGTCCGGCTGCGCGCGGTGGAGGCCGAGCGGGCCGCGGTCGCGGAGCGGACCCGGATCGCCCGCGACCTGCACGACGTGATCTCGCATCACGTGAGCGCGGTGGTGATCCGGGCGCAGGCGGCGGACCGGGTGGCCGACGAGCGGCCCGAGGTACTGCGGGAGGCGATCCGCTGGATCATTGCCAGCGGCAAGGAGGCGCTGACCGCGATGCGGGAGACCGTCCGGGTGCTGAACACCGCGTCGCCGCAGGTCGCCGGCGACACCGGGTCCGGCGGCGGCACCGCGCCGGTGCCGGACCTGGCCGATGTGGCGCGGATGGGTGAGCGGCTGAAGGCGGTCGGGATCGACGTCACGATGGAGTTGCCGCCACGGCAACGACAGCTCACCTCGGCGACCGATCTGACCGCGGTCCGGATCATCCAGGAGGCGCTGACGAACGTGATGGTGCACGCCAAGGCGAGCGCGGCGCGGGTGACCTGGCAGAGTGGACCGCAGGGCGAGCTGCTGACCATCGACGACAACGGCAACGGCGGGCCGCCGCCGGTGAACGTGCTGGAAACCGCGCGCCGCAAGGAGAGCGGCCGCGGCAACGGACTGATCGGGATGCGGGAACGGGCCACAGCGGTCGGCGGGACGCTCGCCGTCGCGGCCGGCCCCCTGGGTGGATGGAGAGTGCAGGCGTGGTTACCCCCGCAGAACTGACCGGAGCGGCCGGCGCAGCCGGAGCGGACAGCGGCCAGATCCGGATCCTGGTGGCCGACGACCAGGGCGTGATCCGGATGGGCCTGGCGATGATCCTCGACCACGAGCCGGATCTGACCACGGTCGCGCAGGCCGAGAACGGCGAGGAGGCGCTCCGGCTGATCGAGCAGCACGACCCGGACGTCGTCCTGATGGACATCCGGATGCCGGTGATGGACGGGCTGGTCGCCACCGAGCGGATCACGACCGCGAACCGGGAGGCCGGCCGCGCGCGTCCCGCCGTACTGGTGCTGACCACGTTCGACGACGAGGCCTACGTACTGGCCGCGGTTCGCGCCGGGGCGTCCGGGTTCCTGTTGAAGGACACCGATCCGGATCTCCTGGTCTCCGCCGTACGGGCGGTGCATCGGGGCGACTCGCTCGTCGATCCGGCCTCGACCCGCGTGCTGCTCGAGCGCTGTATGGAACTCGAGCGTCAGGTCGACGGCGGTACGGCGATCAGCGCGCCGGCGCAACCGGATGCGCGCTGGGCCGGGCTGCTGTCCCACCTCAGCGAACGCGAGCGCGAGATCCTGGTCTGGATGGCCCGCGGACTGTCCAACCGGGACCTGGCGACCAAGTTGTTCGTCAGCGAGACGACGGTCAAGACCCACGTGAGCTCGGTGCTGTCGAAGCTCGGCCTGTCCAGCCGGGTCCAGGCCGTCGTGGTCGCCTACGAGGCCGGGGTCGTGCGGCCGGGCGAAGCTGATGTGCGCTGGGAATCCTAGGTAAACAACAAGACCCCGACGGCCACCACGGCCAGCAGAATCACCACGGTCACAGCTTGGCTCAGCACCGACGCCTTCTGGCGCCGGGGTAGGAAATCCCCAGTCATGCTTCAAGAGTTGCTCGCGGCAACGGCGTACCCATCGGCCGTCAGGATGGTTCTGGTCTACTACCTGAGGATGAGGCCGCGCGGTGCAGCCGGTCGGCGAGTGCGGTGAGGGCGGCCGACAGCTCCGGCGCGTCGATGACCTCGAAGTCGACGTCCAGCAGACCGAGGTAGAGGCTGAGCATGTGCGGCGTGTCCGAGCCGACCTTGATCTGGCACCGGTCCGGACCGAGCTCCTCGACGTCGACGGGCAGCGGGAGTTTGGCGCGGACGACGGCGGCGGGCGCGTACAGCAGCACGCGGGCGTGGTACCGCCAGGTCGCGGTGCCGACGCCGCGCT
The DNA here is from genome assembly GCF_004331375.1 of Kribbella speibonae. Taxonomy (NCBI): domain Bacteria; kingdom Bacillati; phylum Actinomycetota; class Actinomycetes; order Propionibacteriales; family Kribbellaceae; genus Kribbella; species Kribbella speibonae. Next base: position 251,131 of record NZ_SJKC01000009.1, read on the forward strand.
GCAGCCTGGCGGTGACCTCGGCCTCGGGCAGCTCCCGGGGAGTGAACCGCGGGCCGCCGGGGATCTTCGGCGTGATCCGATCGACCCGGAACGTCCGCCAGTCGTCGCGCTCCGGATCCCAGGCGATCAGGTACCACCGGCGTCCCATCACGACCAGCCGGTGCGGCTCGACCTCCCGGCGGCTGGCCCGCCCTTCGTGGTTCGCGTAGTCGAAGCGGAGCCGGTGCTCGGAGCGGATCGCAGCCGCGATCGCGACCATCACGTCCGCGTCGACCGACGGCCCGGTGCCCGGTACGGCGAGAGTCGCCGACTGCAGCGCGCTGACCCGATGCCGCAGGCGCGGCGGCAGCACCTGCTCGAGTTTGGCGAGCGCTCGCATCGAGGTCTCGCCGATCCCCTCCACCCCTCCGATGGCGGCGGTACGCAGGCCGATCGCCACCGCGACCGCCTCCTCGTCGTCCAGCAGCAGCGGCGGCAACGCGGCACCGGCCCCGAGCCGGTAGCCGCCGGCGAGTCCTGGCGCGGCTTCCACCGGATACCCGAGCTGCCGCAGCCGGTCGACGTCGGTGCGGATCGTGCGGGTGGTCACTCCGAGCCGCTCGGCCAGCTCAGGACCGGCCCACAGCGCGCGAGCCTGCAGCAGGGACAGCAACCGGAGCAGACGAGCCGACGTGTTCAGCATTTCTCCAGCATGGCGGACATTGCGGAAGAAAGTCTTCCGCAATGGCTCCTACGGTCGAGGTATGACCAACACACAGGAGATCCGTCCGTTCCAGATCGCCATCGACGAGGCCGACCTGGCCGATCTGAAGTTCCGGCTCGAGCACACGCGCCGGCCGCGTCCGGTCCCGGGCGACGCCGAGGACTGGAGCCGTGGCATCCCCGGCGGCTACCTGCACGACCTCGCCGAGTACTGGCGTACGTCGTACGACTGGCGCAAGGCGGAGCAGGAGCTGAACCGCTTTCCGCAGTACACGACCGAGATCGACGGGCAGGTCATCCACTTCTTCCACGTCCGGTCCCCCGAGCCGGACGCGACTCCGCTGCTGATCACCCACGGCTATCCCGGATCGGCGGTCGAGTTCCTCCACCTGCTCGGGCCGCTCTCGGATCCGGTCGCGCACGGTGGCCAGGCCGCCGACGCCTTCCACGTCGTCGTACCGTCTCTGCCGGGGTTCGGGTTCTCGACGCCGTTGTCCGGCGGCGGCTGGGAGCTGGGGCGGACGACCGCGGCGTTCGCTGAGCTGATGACGCGGCTCGGGTACGAGCGGTTCGCGGCGCAGGGCGGCGACATCGGCGCCGGCATCACCGGGCACCTGGGCGCCACGGTGCCGGACCGGGTGATCGGCACGCATATCAACAGCGACCGGGGCACGCTCGCGCTGGCCGGGGAGTTCGTACCGCTGCCGGACGGCCTCGACGAGCAGGATCTCGCGGTCGTCCAGGAGGCCAAGGCGGCCTGGCAGGCGGGACGTGGCTATCTGGATCTGCAGAACCACACCCCGGACACGATCGCGGCAGCCCTGACCGACTCCCCGGTGGCGCAGCTCGCGTGGATCGCGGAGAAGTTCCAGCTGTGGACGGATCCGGCCAAGTCGCCCGAGGAGTCGGTGGATCGCGACCAGCTCCTGACACTGGTCAGCATCTACTGGTTCTGCCGCGCTGGCGCGAGCGCCGCCCGGTTCCTGTACGAGGCCGCGCACTCCGATCTCGGATGGGGCGCCAAGTCGTCCGTGCCGGCCGGATGGGCCGTCTTCAACAGCAGCCCGGTCGTTCGCCGCGTCGCCGATCCGGAGCGGCAGATCGAGCACTGGTCGGACTTCACCGAGGGCGGGCACTTCCCCGCGATGGAGTGCGGCGACCTGCTGGTCGAGGACGTGCGCGCCTTCTTCCGTACGCTGGCCCGATGAACGCATCGACCCGCGTGCTGAGCCGGCGGGAACTGAACCGTGCCACCCTCCGGCGTCAGCAGCTGCTGCGTCGGGAGGCCGGATCGGTCACCGAGTTGATCGAACGGCTGGTGGGCCTGCAGGCGCAGGCCCCGCTGGCGCCGTACGTCGCGCTGTGGTCGAGGCTCGAGGGCTTCGACCCGGACGAACTGTCCACGCTGATGACGTCGCGCCAGGTCGTTCGTGCCGGGCTGCTGCGATCCACGATCCATCTCGTCACCGCCGACGACTGCCTGATGATGCTGCCGCTCGTCCATCCGGTCGCGGACCGGGGTTTCCGCGGAGCGTTCGGTAAGCAGCTGGCCGGGGCCGATCTCGACGCCATCATTGCCTTTGGCACCGATTTGCTGAGCAGCGAGCCGTACAGCCGGAGCCGGCTGCGCGACGTGCTCGGCGAGCGCTGGCCGGACTGGGACGCGAACGCGATGGCGTACGCCGTCAGCTACCTGGCCGGCACCGTGCAGGTGACACCTCGCGGTGTGTGGGGCGAGACCGGTCCGGCCGCGCTGCAGACGATCGAGAGCTGGCTCGGCCGGGCACCCGACGCGGATCCGTCGATCGATGCGCTGGTGCTGCGGTACCTGGCGGCGTTCGGTCCGGCGAGTGTGGCCGACGTACAGATGTGGTCCGGGTTGACGCGGTTGCGTGAGGTCGTGGATCGGCTCCGGCCGGGGTTGCGCGTGTTCGCGGACGAGGACGGGCGGGAGCTGTACGACGTACCGGACGGGCCGCTGCCGGACGCGGACACGCCCGCGCCGGTGCGGTTCCTTCCGGAGTTCGACAATCTGCTGCTGTCGCACGCGGATCGGCGGCGGATCAACCCGGCCGGACGGCAGGTACCGCTGCCGCCCGGTAACGGCGCTGCGATGGGCACCGTCCTGATCGACGGCGACTACCGGGCCGACTGGCGTCACCACCGCGGCGCCGACCCGAGCCTGCGGGTCACCGCCCACGAGCCGCTCACCGCCGCCGAAACCGAAGCCGTCGAGGCCGAGGCCGTGGATCTGCTCGGTCTGATCGGCAGCCCGGACACGCCGGTGGTCGTGACCTAGACAGGGCCTTGGTCGCCGAAGTACTCGCGGCGGACCTTCTTCGGGACGCACAGCGCCCAGGCATCGAGGATCAGCTCGCGGAGTTCGTCGTAGTCGACGGCGGCCAGGTTGAGTTCGATCCACTGGAAGCGTTCGTCGGACGGACGCGGCGGGAGGAACTTGTCCGGCTCCGCGGCGAGGGCGGCGGCGCGTTCCTCGCGCGGGAAGCCGAGGCCGATGGTCTGCTCGTCGGCCGCGACCGCCAGGTAGACGATCTGGCCGACGCGGAACTTGATCCGGTCCCGGACCAGAACTTCGTAGCTGCGCGGGAGGTCCGCGGTGATTTCGCGGATATCGGTGAGATCGACCACCTTCCCACGATAGAACCTCATCACTGACAGCCTCTGTCAGTGTTTCCGTCGGTACCTTGGTCGGATGGTCGTGAGCGCAGTCGAAGGAGCCGAGGTGGTGTTCCGCCTCGGCGACGCTGCGCACACGTTTTCCGGAGTCCGGTTGTGGCAGGAGCTCGGGCTCCCGGGGGAGCTGCTCGAGTTCAAGCCGGTCGACTACGGCTGGGAGCTGCGGCTGCCGCGGCCCTCGGTGCACCGGATGGAGTACCTGTTCGACATCGCCGACCTCGGCATGCGGACCGATCCGACCAACCCGCGGGTGGTCGGCGGCGCATTCGGCGACCACTCGTGGCTGCCGCTGCCCGGGTACGTCGAGCCGGCCTGGATCGCCGTACCGCCTATTCCGTCCACGCTGACGCCGCTCACGGTCGACGCGCCCGTCGGGCCGGTCGACATCCAGGTGTGGGCTCCGGACGGGATCGCGCCCGGGTTCGAGTTGCCGTTGCTGCTGTCCCACGACGGTCCCGAGTTCGCGTCGTACGCCGGTTTGACGCAGTACGCCGGCGCGATGATCGGCTCCGGTGCGCTGCCGCCGTTCCGCCTGGCGCTGATCCGGCCGACGTCCCGGAACCTCTGGTACGCCGCGAACCCGCAGTACGCCCTGTCCCTGACGCAACACGTCGTACCGGCCGTGCGGGCGCAGTACCAGAGCCGGCGGCCCGTGCTGATGGGAGCGAGTCTGGGAGCGCTCGCCGCGCTGCACGCGGAATGGAACTTTCCGAACACGTTTTCCGGGCTGTTCCTGCAGTCCGGGTCGTTCTTCACGCCGGAAACCGATCCGCAGGAGTCGAAGTTCGAGTTCTACGCCCAGGTGACCGGGTTCGTCGCGCAGGTGCTCGCGGCAACCACAGCACCCAGTACGCCGCCGGTCGGGATCACCGCCGGGACGACCGAGGAGAACGTGCACAACAACCGGGTGATGGCCGCGCGGCTGGCCGAACTCGGGCTGGACGTCGTCCTCGACGAAACTCCGGACATGCACAACTTCACAGCCTGGCGGGATGTGCTGGATCCTGATCTGACGGAGCTACTGCGACGGACCTGGGGTGGGGCTGATGGAACGGGAGCAGGTCGAGTTGGAGGCGCCGGGGCTTGACCGCCGCGGAACGCTGATCCGGTACGGCCATTTCGGCCGCCCGGTGCTGGTCTTCCCGAGCGAGCAGGGACGCGCCTGGGACTACGAGAACAACGGCATGGTCGACGCGGTCGCGGACCTGATCGAGGACGGCCGGGTGAAGCTGTACTGCGTCGACTCCTACGACCACGTGAGCTGGTCCGACCGCAGTATCCAGCTCGAGGACCGGGCCCGCCGGCACGAGCTGTACGAGTCCTGGATCGTGAACCAGGTGGTGCCGACGATCGGGGCGGACTCACCGGGGGTCGGCGACATCATCACGACCGGCTGCAGCCTCGGTGCGTTCCACGCGCTGAACTTCGCGTTCAAGCGGGCCGACCTGTTCCCGGTCGCGATCTGCCAGTCGGGCAACTACGACGCGGCCAGTTGGCACGCGTGGGGCGAGCGTGGCGACGCGACGTACTTCAACAACCCGGCCGACTACCTGCCTGGGCTGTCCGGCGATCACCTGGAGTGGTTGCGCGGGAGGCTGTTCATCCTGCTCACGGTCGGTCAGGGTGACTGGGAGACCCACCCGACCGGCTCGCTGCCGTCCGCCCGCGCGACCGCCGCCGTGCTGAAGGAGAAAGGCATCCCGCATGAGCTGGATCTGTGGGGGTACGACGTAGCACACGACTGGCCCTGGTGGCGGCAGCAGATCGCCCATCATCTGCCCCGGTTCTGTTGAGGCCGCATCGAATTGAGGAGCGCCACGTGAGTGATAGATCGCGTCACCTGATCGGGTTGTTGCTCGGGGCCGAGGAGGACTGGCCGCAGGCGTTCGAGGCCTTGCTGCAGCGGGTCGGGCCGGTGACGATCGACGGGCACGAGCACGAGTTCGGGTCCCGGCGGCTCACCATCGAGCCGTTCGACCTCAACGATCCGGTCCGCGTCGGGCTGGTGATCGACCGGCTCGCGTACTGGTACTACCACCCGCGCGAATGGCTGAAGAAGGCCGCGCTGATGAACGGCACGTACCTGCTGAACTCCCCGTTCACGTTCCAGTCGATGGAGAAGCACTCGGCGTACTGCGCGATGCTCCGGCTCGGCCTGAAGATCCCGCGGACCGTGCTGGTGCCGTACAAGAACCCGGTCGACAACGTGCGCTGGGCATACACGTCGGCGACGTACAACCGGCCGTTCGACCTGGACGCGATCGCCGACGACCTCGGGTACCCGCTCTACATGAAGCCGTTCGACGGCGGCGGCTGGCGGGGCGTGTCCCGGATCAACAACCCCGACGACCTGCACCGCGCGTACGACGAGTCCGGCGAGATGCTGATGCACCTGCAGGCGACGATCGAGTACGACAAGTTCGCGCGGGCGCTGTCGATCGGCGCCGAGACGATGGTGATGGACTTCCGGCCGGACGAGCCGATGCACAACCGGTACGCCGTCTCGCACGACTTCCTCAGCCCGGCCGCCGGCCACGAGGCGGTCGCGATCAGCCGGATCGTGAACGCGTTCTTCGGCTGGGAGTTCAACTCCTGCGAGATGCTGGTCAAGGGCGACTCGGTGCACCCGATCGACTACGCCAACGCCTGCCCGGACGTCGCGGTCACGTCGCTGCACTACTACTTCCCGTGGGCGCTGAGCGCGCTCGTGAAGTGGTCGGTCTTCTGTCTCGCCACCGGCCGGCGCTCGTCGGTCGATCTGCACACGGACCGGTACTTCGAGATCGCCGACGACCCGTCGCTGGACTACGACGCCAAGCTGAACGCGTACCTCGCCCTCGCGGACGAGCACTTCGAAACCACGAAGTACCGCGAGTGGTGCGACGCCCACCTGGGCGACTTCGACCTCCGCGTCCGGGACTGGGTCGCCGGCCCCGACTTCGCCCGCATCCTCCAGGAGACCGTCGCCGCAACGTACCCACGGCACGAACAGGACAAGTTCATGGCCCACTTCAAGGGCCTCACCGACCTCTGGGTGGCCGATCAGGCAGGCTAGGGGCGTGCGTGACTCCGAAGTACCGGCATGGTGGCGGCGGCTTGGGCTCGATGGGCTGGTGGATGTGCATGTGCACTTCCTGCCGGATCGGGTGCTGAAAGCGGTCTGGGCGTACTTCGACCAGGCGTCCGAGCATTACGGGACCGAGTGGCCGATCACCTACCGGACGTCGGTGGAGGAACGGCTGAAGACGCTGGATTCGTTGGGGGTCCGGGCGTTTCCGGCGTTGGTCTACCCGCACAAGCCGGGGATGGCCGCCGGGTTGAACTCCTGGGCCCGCGACTTCGCTGCTGCGACGCCCGGCTGCGTGTCCAGCGGCACCTTCTTCCCGGAGCCTGACGCGGCCGACTACGTCCGATCGGCGTTGGAGCTCGGGACGCGGATCTTCAAGGTCCACCTCCAGGTCGGCGACTACGACCCCCGCACCGGCGAACTCGACGAGGTGTGGGGCCTGCTGGCCGAGGCCGCCGTACCGGTCGTCATCCACTGCGGCTCCGGCCCGATCCCCGGCCGCCACACCGGCCCTGGCCCGATCGGCGAGGTCCTCCGCCGCCACCCAGCTTTGACGGCGGTGATCGCACATCTGGGAATGCCGGAGTACGCCGAGCATCTCGCGCTCACGTCGTACCCGAACGTCCACCTGGACACGACGATGGCGCTCACGCCCTTCACCGAGAAGCTCATGCCCTTCCCCCGCGACCTGGTCCCCCGCCTGGCCGACGTCCAGGACCGGATCGTGCTCGGGTCGGACTTCCCCAACATCCCGTACGAGTACGCCGTTCAGCTCTCGTCCTTGGAAACCCTGGACCTGGGCGACGCCTGGCTGCGCGCGGTCTGCTGGGAGAACGGCGCTCGCCTACTCGGTTTGTGACTTGTTGCCTTTGACAAGATCCACAGGATGGTTCGGCTGTGGATAACAGAATCCGTTGAAAATAAGGGGTTCTGTGACGCCGACCTGGCCCGTACCGCGACACGGTCCAGTACATAGAGTTCCGCTACCGCCTCGACCACTCACGCGCCTACCGCGACGTCAAACTGGCCCGCGCGCTACCGAAGTACGCCGCCGTCACGGCCGCCCTGCCCGTTGATGCGGCAGAAGGGGAGGAGCCGCCGGAGGTGCTGTTGCGGCCGGCGCAGGCCGAAGCGATCGTGACCGCCCTGGAGAAGGTTCCGACGACGGTGCCGGTTGCTGATATCGAGTTCGCCGAAGAAGAACTGGTCCGTCTCGCCCGCCACTTGGCCCCCGCCGATCTGCGCAAGGCCGCCGAACAGTCCCGCGACATCCTGGACACCGACGGCCCCGAACCCGAAGAGGACAAGGCTGCTGCCCGTGAGACCTTGACCTTGAAGACGGCCGATCGGGGGGTGAAGTTCACCGGGTATCTGGCCAACGAGAACGCCGAGTTGTTCCGGACGTTCATCTTTACCGGCGCCCGCCCGCACAAGACCGTCGACGGTGAGCGTGACCCGCGCTCCCGGGAGAAGCGCCAAGCCGACGCTCTCACCACCACGCTGACCCTGGCCGCCACCGCCCTGGACGCAGGCGCCCCGTCGCCCACCATCCCCCGCCCCGCCCCGCCAGCCGACCCCACCCCAGCCAACCCCCCGCATGCTGATTCCCCGCAGGCTGATTCCACGGAGGACACGACGAAAGCAGCCACCGCCGATGCGATCGGGCACACCGTCTATAGCAACGGACTGTCCGCAGCCACCATCCGCCGCCTGGCCTGCGACGCCAACGTCATCCCAGTCGTCCTCGGCTCCAACTCCGAACCCCTCGACGTCGGACGCAGCCAACGCCTCGTCACCCGCGCCATCCGCCGCGCCCTGAACACCCGCGACCGCGGCTGCGTCATCTGCAACGCGCCACCGGTCATCTGCGACGCGCATCACCTCATCTCCTGGATCGACGGCGGCGAAACCAGCGTCGACAACCTCGTGCTCTTGTGCCGCCGCGACCACACCGACCTGCACCACGGCCACTGGACCATCACCATCACCAACGGCCAAGTCCACGTCACCAGACCCACCTGGGCCGACCCACCATCCAGCCGACCACACAAACCACCAGACAACGCACCCCTGGCACACGAGCCACCCGGTGAACGCCCCACGCCATCGGAGCCATCGGGCGGACCCACGCCCATCGGCATCCCGACACCCCGGTCCTCAATCCCAGCAGTCGATCCGTGGGGTGAATCCGACACGCCCGCGGCCGGTGCGTCCGCCGTACCGGCAGCCGGCGCATCGAGCGTCAGGCCGAGCCGCTGGCAGGCCGACGAGTCGACGCGCGCGGAAGCGGCCCGGTTCGCGGTCTGGGGCGAGGGCAACACAAACGGCTCCGACATCAACTCCGGCTCCGGCCCGCCATCCTTCGCCACGGTCCAGCCGCCGCGTCCAGCCTCCCGTCCGCCCGCGCTGCTCGCCGGCGGCCCGATAGCCCGTCCACATGTTCAAGTCATCGTTCTGGCTATCGGGCGGGGCTGATGTTGCCGACCAGGTACAACCCGCCGGTGCCCAAGCAGTCGCGGCCCGTCCACGTGTCCTTGAAGCTGTCAGCACCACCGCCGCCGATGTCGAGGAGGACACCGGACCTCGCGACCACCGTGTTCGGACCGGCGAGGATCTCGAACGACTGTGCATTCCCCCGGACTGTGTACCCACGGGGCCACACGAGGGTGACCCCGGACTGTCCCGCCCGAACGCACCCGCTCGCGTCGACGGTCAAGGTGGCTCGGAGAGCCGCCTCCATCCCGCTCGGGCTGTCTCTGTCGGACCGGACGATCCGAGGTACAAGGCCGGCCGTCGACGGTCCATTTGCTGTCGGCGGCTTGCCGCCGTCCGGGCGGACGACCCACGTTGCCCCCGCAACCACCACCGCGGCGGCCAATGCGGCGCCTGCTACCGCGAAGCGTCTGCTGCGGATCCGGCGGCGCTGGATCCGCTCGACGACCGTGTCCTCGCCGAGGTCAACGAGGTCACTGCCCTCCGAGGCCGCGGCCCGGAGCATTTCGCGTAGATCGTTGGTAGTCATGGCGTGCTCTCCTCGGTGATGCCGAGCTGCACGGCGAGCTTCGCCCTCGCGTCGGCCAGGTGTCGCTTCACAGTGCCCTCGGCGCAACCGAGCTCGTCGGCGATGTCGGCGACCGTCAGGTCTTCGTAGTAGCGCAGAACAACACACGCCCGCTGCCTCGGCGAGAGGGTCGCCAGCCCTCTCCGGACCTCGTCCGCCAGCGCGAGCCGGTCGTCGTCGTGGTGAGGTACGTCGACCAGTAGATGGCGGGTCGCGTTCCACCGCTTGAGTCGCCGACGACTGTCGACGTACTGATTCAGCATCGTGCGCCGGACGTACGCCTCGAGCTGGTCGATGTCGTCGCCGATCCACCGACGGCTGAACACCCGCGTGAGCGCTTCCTGGACCAGATCGCCGGCGGTCGTCGAGTCACCGGTCAGGAGATAGGCGTAGCTGCGTAGCGCGCCACCGCGCGTGGCCAGCAACGTCCGGAACGCACGCTCCCAGTCAGCCACCTCACCACCCTCCGTCCTCTCACCTACCTGGACGAACAACCGGGCGGCGGCGTTGGGGGGTCAGGCAGAACAATTTCGAGAAGTGTCCGTCGGGACTTGCAGGGACTTCAATCTCATCTGTCGCCATTTGACGATGCAGTGGTTCTGGCCGGCCGGGTTCGGGACAGGACGTAGGCGGTCGGGGTCGCGCCGTTGTATTTGAGGAGACGCTGTCGCACGACCTTCAGGCCACCCTGCCGCTCGATCGCAGTGTGCAGCAGGCGCTTGTCCTCGGTGAGGAGTACGGCGCGACCGTCGGCGGTGAGGACGCGGTCTAGCTCGTCGAGTGCGGATGGATAGAGGGTGCGGTTGCCGCGGTGGCTGCCTACCTGTTTGCCGAACGGGAGATTCGCCACGACCCGGTCGACGCTGCCGGTCGCGAACGGGAGGGATTCCGCTGCGGCCTGGGAAAGCGGTCCGGACAGGTTGCGAGCGGCCAGGTCGAGCGCCTTCGGGTCGCGGTCCGTCCCGACCACGAGCGCGCTCGGCTCGCGACGGCGTACGGCCCGCAGGATTGTGCCGGTTCCGCAGACGGATCGAGGACCCGATGGCCCGGCCGGATCTTCGCCAGCCGCACGAGCACCTCGGCAACGATCAGATTCGTTGACCACGGCAACCGTTCCACCCACCCGAACCGCCGCATCCAGGCCATCGACCCGATCTCCACGATCGAACCGTCCGTTGGTTCGCGGACGGCGATCGTCGAATACAGGGCGCAGCTGATGAGTTCGTCGAGCGGACCGTCGACCGTGCAGGCCACGGTGGCGACGGACAACTGATGGATCGAGTGGATCGAGGGCATCGCTCGGAGCTCCTCGATGAGGAGGTCGGCGGCGCCGTTTATGGTGCGCAGAACGAGGTGGTTGGTGACGCGGGGCAACGAAGCTCCTGAAGGCTCGCGATCGACAGAACAGTCGAAGCGCGGCGCAGGCACGCCACATCGAGCCGACCCCGTCCAGGGCCCGCCACGACGTACCTACACCTTCAGAAACGCTGCATCGGGCAACAGCCTAGGTCGCACCACGGTGCGAGTTCATCCGCTTTTAGGATGCCGTGGTGGAGATTGAGGAGCGGTCGGCGGAGGATCTCGAGCTGGGTGAGCTGCTGGCGGCCGCGTTCGGCGAGCTGGTCGCGAAGTACGGGGCCGAGGGGCGCTCGCAGGTGAAGGACGGTGCGCGGTACTTCGTGGTGCTCGACGATGCACGTCACGCTGTCGGGTGCGGCGCCGTACAGGCCTTCGAGCCGAACAGCGATCATCCCGGCGACGGTGAGGTGAAGCGGATGTACGTCGCCCCGGCCGCACGGGGACGGGGTTACGCGCGCGCCTTGCTGGCCGGTCTGGAAGCGGCTGCTCGCACCGCCGGCCACCCGACGCTTCGCTTGTCCACAGGCGAGCTGCAACCCGAGGCGATCGCCCTCTACGAATCGAGCGGATACACCCGCACGGCACCCTGGGGAAAGTACGTCGATCAGCCCGGAACACACTGCTACGCAAAGGAAATCCGGTAGAATTCAGAGGTGACGGGACCTCGTATCTTCACGGTTGACCAGTTGCTCGATGTGCTCGATCAGGTGGTGAGTGGGAGTGGACGGGGAGACCGCTCCAGCGCCTCCGCCGCGGAGTACTGGACCGGCTTGCTGACCACGCCCGGGCACCCGCTGGCCACCCAACTCCCGGACGAACCGCTGGTCGACTGGCACGAGCGGGGCCTGCTCGGGGAGCTCCACAACGCGCGAGTTCTCGACGTCGGCTGTGGTGCCGGCCGCAACACCAGGTGGTTCGCCGAACAGGGCGCGACCGTCGACGGGATCGATCTCGCCACGGACCTCCTCGACACACTCCGGCCGACCATGCCCGCCGCGGTCACGTTGACCGCGGTCGACGTACTGCGTGATCCGCTGCCCGCTGGTGAGTACGACGTGGTGTACGACTCGGGGTGCTTTCACCACATCGCCCCGCACCGCCGCATCACCTACCTCCAGCGGGTCCTCCCCCTCGTGCGCCCCGGCGGCCGGTTCGGCATCGTCGCCTTCGCCGCCGAGCGCATGGACATGCCCAGCGACCTCGACGTGGTCACCACCGGCGACACGTACGGCGGCATGACCTTCTCCGTCGACGACCTCCGCACGATCTTCGGCACCCTCACCCCGGTCGAGCTACGCGCCGTGAACCCGTCCCGCGAGAACACCTTCGCCCCCGACTTCCTCAACGCCGCCCTCTTCACCACCCCGGAGCACCGATGACCGGAGACCGAACCCTGCGTCTGGACGTCGCCTACTGCGCCCTTGCCGCCCTCCTCCTGCTCACCTTCGCGCGCCTACTCGCCCCGCTGACGGGCCTGCCTGCCACGGCGCTCGCGGCCGCCGGCCTCGGCGTACTGGCTTGGACCGCGCTCCTCGCCTACCTGACCGCCGTGGCCCCGCGCCGACTCGCGCTACGCATAGTCCTCGCGGTGAACGTTGTAGCCACTCTTGCCATCGCCATTACCGCGGCGACCAGCCACGACACGCTCCTCACATTCCTCCTCGCAGCCGTCGCCGCCGAGGTCGCCGCCTTCGCCGTCACCCAGGCCCTCGCCCTCCGCACCCTGCAGCCGACCGCGCGCTGAGCCTGGTTCAGGTCGTGGAACTGGCCGTTGCCCGGTCCATTCCAACGTTGTAAAGTGCAGCTGTCCCGCCACCGATCAAGCATCACGGGAGAGTTCATGTCGCAGCCTCGTGCGGAGTACCCGCGTCCGCAGTTCGTCCGGCCCGAGTGGGTGAACCTGAACGGCGAGTGGCAGTTCGAGATCGACCGGTCGGACTCCGGACTGGAGCGCGGCCTGCGGGATCGCGAGCTGACCCAGCGGATCGTCGTACCGTTCGCGCCGGAGACCGAGTTGTCCGGGATCGAGGACGTCGACTTCATGGAGGCGGTCTGGTACCGCACCACCGTCACGATCCCCGCGGAGTGGGACGGCAAGGACGCCGTACTGCACTTCCAGGCCGTCGACCACGACACCACCGTCTGGGTCAACGGTGAGGAGGTGGTCCGGCACCGCGGCGGGTTCACCCCGTTCAGCGCCAACCTGCACCACGTCGCCGAGCCCGGCCAGGAGGCGACCATCGTCGTTCGCGCCCGCGACACGCACCGCGGCCCGCAGGCACGCGGCAAGCAGAGCCAGCTGTACTTCAACCACAGCTGCCTCTACACCCGTACCACCGGCATCTGGCAGACCGTCTGGCTCGAAGCGGTCCCCACGGTGCACCTGAAGCGGCCCCGGATCACCCCGGACGTCGCGGGCTCCAGCTTCCACCTCGAGGTCCCGGTCTCGGCGAACAAACCGGGCTGGAAGGTGCGCGCACTGCTGCGGGACGCCGAGGGCGAGATCACCAACGCCGAAGTACGCGCCGACCTCGACCTGGCCCCGCGTCTGACCTTGCAGGTTCCGGCCGACCGCGTCCGCCTCTGGGACACCACGGATCCGCACCTGTACGACGTACGCCTCGAGCTGATCGATGCCGACGGCAACGTGGTCGACGGGGCCGACTCGTACGCCGGTCTGCGGTCGGTGAGCATCAACGGCAAGGCGATCCTGATCAACGGCAAGCACGTGTTCCAGCGGCTCGTGCTGGACCAGGGGTACTGGCCGGAGAGCCTGATGACCGCGCCGTCCGAGGAGGCGCTGGTCCGCGACATCGAGCTCAGCCTGGCGGCCGGGTTCAACGGCGCGCGCCTGCACCAGAAGGTGTTCGAGGAGCGGTTCCTGTACCACGCGGACCGGCTCGGGTACCTGGTCTGGGGCGAGTTCGGCGACTGGGGTTCGGGCGTCGGCAACACCGACAAGGAGAACCAGCAGCCGACCGCGTCGTACGTCGGCCAGTGGCTCGAGGCGGTCGAACGCGACTACAGCCACCCGAGCATCGTCGGCTGGTGCCCGCTGAACGAGACGCACCAGCTCCTGCACGACCGGATCACCCAGCTCGACGACGTGACCCGCGCGATGTTCCTGGCCACCAAGGCCGCCGACACCAGCCGTCCGGTGCTGGACGCCTCCGGCTACAGCCACCGCGTGCCGGAAACCGATGTCTGGGACTCGCACAACTACGAGCAGGACCCGGCCGAGTTCGCGCAGCAGATGGCGGATCTCGTGAATGACAAGCCGTACGGCAACACCGGCGGCCCCGAGGGCAAGCCGATCTCACTGGCGTACGACGGCCAGCCGTACTTCTGCAGCGAGTTCGGCGGTATTTGGTGGAACGCCGAGAAGGCGGCCGCCGGAAATACCGGAAACTCGGCGGATTCCTGGGGCTACGGCCAGCGGGTCGCGAACGAGGAGGACTTCTACACCCGCTTCGCCGGCCTGGTCGACGCACTCCTCGACAACGAGTTGATGTTCGGCTACTGCTACACGCAGCTGACCGACGTCTTCCAGGAAGAGAACGGCATCTACAACTTCGACCGCACCAACAAGCTCGACGTACCGCGCATCAAGGCAGTCCAGGACCGCCAGGCTGCTTACGAGAAGGACTGAATTCCGAGGCTGCCGACAGCGACCAGGACCCAGAGGATCGCTCCGAGGAGGAGCGGCCTGGGTCCTGCGTCGCGCAGCTCGCGCGGGCGCAGGGAGAGGCCGATCGCGGCGAGCGCGGCGGTGATGAGGGTGCTGCCAATGATGGTCAGGGTCGGCAGCCAGGACTCCGGTACGGCGCCCGCCGAGCGGAGGCCCGCTGCGGCGATGAAGCCGATCAGGAACAGCGGAACGAGCTTGCGCCACGGCAGCGGCTTGCGGATCGACGCGGTTGCCCCATCGTAGGAGCCCTCGGCGGTGGCGTCGAGGGCGCGGGCGACGCGGTTCTCGCGGCGGATCTTCAGCGCGACCAGCGTCAGCACGATCGGGATCAAGGTGAGCGACCGCGTCAGCTTCACGACAATCGCCTGGTCGCCGGCCGCCTGGCTGTACGCGTACCCGGCCGCGACGACGGACGAGGTGTCGTTGATCGCCGTACCGGCCCACAACCCGAAGGCCTCCGGGCTCAGGCCGAGCAGGTGGCCGAGCGGCGGGAACGTCAGGACGGCGACGATGTTGAAGGTGAAGATCGTCGCGAGCGCGTAGGCGACGGACGAGCGCTTGGCGCCGATCGCGGCGGTCGCGGCCGCGATCGCGGAGCCGCCGCAGATCGCGGTGCCGACCCCAATCAGGATCTGGGTATCGCCGCGGACGCCGAGGATCCGGCCGAACAACCACGCGCCGCCGAGAGCGAGCGCCAGCGTGCCGAGCATGACGGGTAGCGACGAGACGCCCACGCGCGCGACCTGTTGCAGCGACAACCCGGTGCCTAGTACGACGATCGACAACTGGAGCAACGTCTTCGAGGCGAAGTCGTACCCGGGCCGCCAGACGTCCGAGCGCAGCGCCGGGACCACACTGCCCGCGATCACGCCGAGCAGGATCCCGAAGACCGGTCCGCCGACGAGCGGTACGAGTCGCCCGAGCGGGACGGCCGCGGCGGTCACCAGCAGCACGATCCACAACCCGCGCAACCGGCGTACGGCAGACCCGAGGCGACGGATGGTGGGAGCGGCGGAGTGAGGGTGAGGTGCCCTAACCTCGAGCTGCACCACTAGCCGGTTCCCTTCCGTCAGAAATGTACGTACATTCACGGTAAGAGATGACCGGACATTTGGCAACCCGGGAAGGATCCATGCGGAAGCTTGAGCGAGGGAGCGGCGAGCCGCTGTGGAAGCAGCTGCAGGAGGATCTCGTACGCCGGTTGCGCTCCGGCGAGTTCGATGACGCGTTCCCGGGTGAGCTCGCGCTGGTCGAGGAGTACGAGGTCAGCCGGCACACCGTCCGCCAGGCGCTCGGACAGCTCCGTACCGATGGTCTGATCGTCGCGGAGCGCGGCCGGCAGCCCCGAGTCGCGACCGCGCCGGAGATCCGCCAGCCGATGGGCGCGCTGTACAGCCTGTTCTCCTCCGTCGAGGAATCGGGCCTGCCGCAGCACAGCGTCGTAAGGGCGCTCGACCTCCGCGCAGACGGTGTGGTCGCCGCCCGCCTCAACCTCGAAGGCTCCATCCCACTGCTCTACCTCGAGCGCCTCCGGTACGCCGGCGACGAGCCGCTCGCCCTCGATCGCGTCTGGCTACCCGCCAGCCTCGCGGAGCCGCTGCTCGACGCGGACTTCACCCACACCAGCCTGTACAACGAACTGGCCGAACGCACCGGCATCAACCTCGACCACGGGCGCGAAGACATCCGCGCAATGAACCCGAGCCCAGCCGAACGCGCGCTCCTGCACTGCCCCGCCGACGCCGCGGTCTTCTCCATCATCCGCCAGGGCACCGCCCAGAACCGTCCGGTCGAGTGGCGCCACACAATCGTCCGCGGCGACCGCTTCGCCCTCTCCGCCGAGTACTCCGCCCACACCGGCTACCGCCTCACCCCAGCCACCACCGCCCTCGCCCAAGCCTGGTGATCAGAGCCGCTCGCGGAACGGATCATCTGCGGGCAGCCAGCAGCTCTCCAGGTCGAACTCGACCGCGACGTCCTTGGTCAACGCCTCGACCGTGGCGAGTACGGCGGGCCGCTCCTCGTCGCGACGTACCACCAAAGCCCAGGTCCACACCGGGATCGGATCGACGATCGGGCGGCGGGCGAAGCCCCGTGGGAGCGGGGTCGCGTCCCGTTTCGGTGAGCTGACGACCGGGCGGCCCAGTCGGCGTACATGGTCGTAGAAGGCGGGGCCGGTGATGCCGTGGTCGTCGATGCGGACAACCGAGGCTCCGGTCGCGCGGGCGAACTCGATGGCGTAGATGTTCCACGAGGCCCACGCTTCGGTGTCCGCGTCGACCAGCACGACCGTGTCCCGCGCCCGCACGGGCGAGTCGTCACCGATCGAGAACGCGAACAACCGATCCGCGCCCAGCAACGAGCCGGCCAGGTCCTGCTCGGCCAGATCGGTCGCACGTACCCAGCAGATCGCCAGGTCGATGCTCCCGTCCGCGACCCGCCCGGCCTGCGTGTGCGACGGCATCACCCACGCATCCACCAGCAGTTGCGCGACCCCGGACACCCGTTCCGCCAGATCCGCCGGCCGCCAGCTGACATAGCCCAACCGCACCGGTTCACTCGCCGCGAATCCCCGAGCGGTACGCCGCAACGCGTCCGCCTCCTCGAGCAACGCCCGCGTCTGCGGCAGCAACGTCTCGCCGTACGCGGTCAACCGCACGGTCCGGCGATCGCGCTCGAACAGCCGTACGCCGAGATCGCGCTCGAGCGACTTGATCTGTTGCGACAACGACGGGCCGGCGATGTGCAACCGGGCCGCCGCCCGGCCGAAGTTCAGCTCCTCGGCGACCGCCACGAAGTACCGCAACTGGCGCAGCTCCACGGTCTGCAGCGTAGTAGGCCGAGCCTCCCAGCTGGGAGCAAAGCGGTCGTGGAAAAGCACGGATGGTTCGACAACGATCGAAGTAAACCAACCCGATCGAGAGAGAGAATCATGAACCACCGCAAAGTCGCCGTGATCACCGGAGCGTCCCAGGGCATCGGCGCCGGGCTCGTCACGGCGTACCGCAAGCTCGGCTACGCCGTCGTCGCGAACTCGCGCACGATCGCGCGCTCCGACGACCCCGAGGTGCTGGCCGTACCCGGCGACCTCGCCGAGCCCGGCGTCGGCACCCGGGTGATCGATCAGGGCCTCGACACCTTCGGGCGGATCGACACCCTGGTCAACAACGCGGGCGTGTTCGTCGCGAAGCCCTTCACCGAGTACACCGACGAGGACTACGACCGGATCGTCGGCCTCAACCTGCGTGGCTTCTTCGACACCACCCGGCGGGCGATCGCCGCGATGCTGGAGACCGGCGACGGCGGACACGTCGTCAACATCACGACGACCTTCGCCGATCACGCCTTCAGTTCGGTGCCGTCGGCGCTCGCCTCGCTCACCAAGGGCGGACTGAACTCCGTGACCAAGGCGCTCGCCACCGAGTACGCGGCCCGCAACATCCGCGTCAACGCGGTCGCACCAGGTGTCATCCGGACGCCGATGCACCCGGAGGAGACGCACGAGTTCCTGGCGGCACTGCACCCGGTCGGCCGCCTCGGCGAAATCGAGGAGATCGTCGACGCCGTCACCTACCTGGAGACCGCACACTTCGTCACCGGCGAAACCCTCCACGTCGACGGCGGCCAGCAGGCCGGCCACTGACATGACGGAAGGGCGCACAGCGGGCATGGGGCAGTGGGAGTTGGTCGGGCGTGGGGCGGCTGCGTTGGCCGGCGGGATGGGGATCGGGCGGTTTGCGTACACGCCGATCCTGCCGATGATGCACGCTCAAGCCGGTCTGTCCCCGCGGCTCGGCGCGACACTCGCAACGGCCAACTACACCGGCTACCTCGCCGGTGCGCTGGCCGCCGTGGCCGCGCCGCGCCTCCTCCACTCCCGCTGGGCGCTCCGACTGTCACTCGTGATCCTGACCGCGACACTCGCGTTGATGCCCCTGAGCCAGAGCGGTCCGCTCTGGCTGGGACTGCGCCTCATCGCGGGAGTCGCGAGCGCACTGGTGTTCGTCATCGCGGTCAGCGCCGTACTCCCCCGCCTGCACAGCCACCACATCGGCTGGACCTTCGGCGGTGTCGGCGCCGGCATCGCGCTTTCGGGCACGGTCTTGCTCGGCGGTACCTGGCGTACGGCATGGTGGATCACAGCCGTCCTGATGATCGCCTGCACCATCCCGGCGTGGCATCTCACCGGATCGCCGCCATCACCCACTACCGAACACACAACCAGGTCACGGTCCTTCACCGCACTCCTCATCAGCTACACCTTGGAAGGCGTCGGCTACATCATCGCCGGCACGTTCCTCGTTGCCGCGATCAACGAAACCGCCTCCGGACCGGTCGGCAACAGCGCCTGGATCGTCGTCGGCGTCGCCGCCGTACCATCGACCGCAGTCTGGGCTCACCTGAGCCGCCGCTGGTCACGCCCGATCCTCCTGCTGGTGGCGCTGCTGCTCCAGGCAATCGGCATCGCAGTGCCCACCGTCGTCCCGGGCATCGCAGCTGCCCTGATCTCCGCTGCACTCTTCGGCGCCACGTTCCTCGGCATCGCCAACCTCGCGATCGCGATCGGCAGCGAACTTCGCGTACCGCACGCGGTCGCCGTCCTCACCACCGGCTACAGCCTCGGCCAGATCGTCGGGCCACTGGCCGTCGGACCCCTACTACACAACGGATATCACCAGGCGCTCCTGGTCAGCGCCGGCGTCGTCGCCCTCGCGGCGGCCGCCGCACATCCTCTGAGGAGACTCGCATGAACAACGTCCTCACCACTGTCCTCGATCAGTGGAAGTCGGGCATCGACGACCACGACCCCGAACGCGTCGCCGCGCTCTTCACCAAGGACGCCATCTTCCAGGGCCTGCACCCGTACGGCGTCGGTCGGGACACTGTCGTCGAGTACTACGACTCGCAGCCCGTCGGCCTGTCGCCGCAGTACCGCATCCTGGAGACCCGCGAGCTGAGTGACGACCTGCTCCTCGGGTATCTGACGGTCGATTTCACGTTCACCGACCGGGCCACGCTGACCGTCAACCTCAGCGTGCTGCTCCGGCGTACCGAAGATGGCTGGCTGATTACGCACTATCAGGTGTCGCGGTTGTAGATACTGGCTGGATGAGTGTCAAAGAGCTGCGGTTGGTGGTGACGGTGGACGACTACGACGCCGCGGTGGCGTTCTACCGGGACGCGCTCGGGCTGCCCGAGCGCGAGTCCTACACGACAGGGGATGCGCAGGTGATGATCCTCGAGGCCGGCCGGGCGACGCTCGAACTCGCGAACCGCGCGCAGGCCGAGTACATCGACGAGGTCGAGGTCGGGCGACGCGTGGCCGGCAAGTTCCGGGTCGCGCTCGAGGTCGACGACTCGGCGGACACAACGGCACGGCTGGCCGACGCCGGCGCCACAGTCGTCGCCGAGCCGACCCGTACGCCGTGGGACTCGCTCAACGCCCGCCTCGAAACCCCGGGCGGTATCCAGCTGACCTTGTTCACAGAACTTGACCTCAAGTGAACTGGAAGTGTTGAGGTAGCGGGCATGTGGAACACCTCGCACCTGGACCTCGACGCCTACCTCCGCCGGATCGGCCACGAACGCGTCGCGCCCTCGGCCGACGCGTTGCGCAGCCTGCATCGGGCGCACGTGCTGGCGATCCCGTTCGAGAACATCGACGTGATCCTCGGCACTCATCCCGGCATCGGCCTCGACGCGATCCAGGCCAAGCTGGTCGGCCGGCAACGCGGCGGGTACTGCTACGAGCACGCGCTGCTGTTCGGCGCCGCACTCGAGCAGCTCGGGTTCGACGTCGTATGGCGGGTCGCCCGGGTGCAGCCGCATAAGGCCGGGCCGCGGACACATGCACTGCTGAAGGTCGGCGTCGACGGGCAGGAGTTCCTGGCCGACGTGGGATTCGGCGCCGGCCAGCTATACCCCACCCCGCTGAAGGACGGCGCCGTCGTAGACCAAGCCGGCTGGGACCACCGCCTCACCCTCGACGGCGACGTCTGGACCCTCTCGAAGCAGACCGCTGATGGATGGATCCCGCAGCACGCGTCGAACGACGAACCGGTCCGCCCGATCGACTACGAGGTCTACCACCACTACGTCTCAACCCACCCGAACTCCCCCTTCACCGGCCGCCCCGTAGTAATGCGAGTCGCCGAAGGCGTCGTACGCCGTCTTGTCGGCGACACCCTGACCGTCGACCACGCGGACGGTCGCACTACCGAACGTGCGGTTCCTCCGGCGGACCTTCCCGAGGTACTGGCATCGCTGGACGTCATCCTCAGCGAGGAAGAGATCGACCGCCTACGACTGGTGTAACAAGTACCCCCGCGTGCTACGCAGGCGCTTGCTTCGTCGCTGCGCTCCTCAGCGCGCCTGCTTCGCGCGCTCCCGCCCGCCCCCCGCTTAGCGCGGTGCGTCCGTTTCCGGCTGGCGCCGGTGCTGCGAGCTGGCGCTCGCGGGTGACGGCTGAGCCGGCGCTCCTCTACAGACGACTGTTGCTACGGGGACCGAGACGCGAGGCGGACCGCGCTCCGCACGACTGTCATTGGCCGCCGACATGCTGCGGCCAGAAGCGGCAGATCTGCAACCGGACGGGCGGCAGATTTGCAGCGTGGCTAGCGGCAGATTTGCAGGCAAGTCGGCGGCAGATTTGCAGTCTGACTGGCGGCAGATTTGCAGTCTGACGCATACTCGGGGGGTGAGCGATGATCTGGAACCCCACGCGGAGCCCGAGTCGCCGTTGGGGCGCGTCCTGCCACGGCATGCGCATGCGCTGATCGACGAGGCCATGGCCGATACCCGGGTTGTTCTGGTGAACGGTGCGCGGCAGAGCGGGAAGAGCACGCTCGTGCGGCTGGCCGGGGCCGCGGTGGACGCGGAGTGGTACACCCTCGACGACACCGACATTCGTGAGGCGGCCCGCGAGGACCCCAGGGAGTTCGTGGCTGGGTCGAAGCCGAAGATCATCGACGAGATCCAGCGGCTCCCGGAGCTCCTCCTGTCAATCAAGGCCCGGGTCGACGAGCGGCCGGCGCCTGGGCAGTTCCTACTGACAGGGTCGGCGCGGGTACTGGGGCTGCGGACGTTGCCGGATGCGCTTCCGGGGCGGATGGAGACGATCGAGTTGTGGCCGTTCGCGCAAGGTGAGATCGACGGCAGACCGGATCGGTTCATCGACGCGATCTTCACCCATGGCCCGGATCTGCGGCACACGTCGGACCTCGAACGCGCCGACTACGCCGATCGTGTGGTGCGGGGTGGTTTCCCGGAGGCGGTCGCGCGGGATCAGCCGCGCCGGCGGCAACGATTCTTCGACTCCTATGTCAGCAATCTCATCACCCGTGACGTCAGCCAGGTCGGCGAGATCGAGAAGGTCGGCGAGATGGAGAAGCTCGTCCGGTTGATCGCCGCACGTTCCGGCGGACAGTTGGTGATCCACGAACTGGCAGGCAAGGCAGGGTTGGCGAATAACACTGTCGCGCGGTACGTGAGCCTGCTGCAGGAGATCTTCTTGATCAAGATGATCCCTGCCTGGTCCCGCAACCTCAGCACCAGGGTGACCGGTACTCCGAAGGTCGCCGTGGCCGACTCGGGGATCGCGGCGAACCTGGTGGGAGCCGATGCGGCTCAGTTCAAGCGGCCGGGGAGCCCGTTCGGGCCGTTGCTCGAAGGCTTCGTGTTGATGGAACTCGCCAGGCAGCAGAGCTGGAACGACACCCGCGTCGATCTGTACCACTACCGCACCCGCGACCAGGTCGAGGTCGACGCCGTCCTGGAAAACAGGCGCGGGCAAGTGGTGGGTATCGAGGTCAAAGCATCATCGACCCCGCGCTTCGAGGACTTCCGTGGCCTCCGGCATCTCCAAGACCGACTGGGCGACGACTTCATCGCCGGCATCGTTCTGCACACTGGCCAGCACACTCTCCCGTTCGGCCCCAAACTGCGCGCCATGCCGATCAGTGCACTTTGGGAACTGGAGCCGTGAACCAGGACCAGGGGCGATCTGCCACGCGGGCTCGCCGACAGGCCCAGTCCTGCTGATTGATCGCTTGGGGGCAGCGCGGATCTCGCCCAGCCCACGTCGATGTCTTGTGTTGGAGACGTTGGCTTGGCCAGCGCGTCACTGCAGGCGTGGGGTGGGCGGTCAGCCCCACGTGTCGAGGGCGTGCCTATTTCCCTTTGTTTCTGGGGGTTTCGGTGCGGAAGGACTCGCCCAGTTCGGGGCCCAGGGCGTAGTAGTGGCGGAAGTTGTAGATGAGGGGGGACCAGGCGGCTGGGGCGATGTGCGAGGTGCCTGGTACGACGATTTCCTGGGCGGCGTGTACTCGCACCACGCGCGCCTGCGCGATCAGGAAGTTGCCTTTGGCATCTAGTTCCGCGTGGTCGACTGTTGCCTCGAACTGGAGGGGGCATTCGGCGACTCGGGGTGGAGCGATGAGCTCGGAGGGGACGGGAGTCAGGCCGGCTGCGGCGAACTTGGCGCGTTCGTGGTGGAAGCGGGGTTGTTTGTGTGCCGGGACCGGATTGGCTGCGGTCAACGGGGCAAGGAGTTCTACGGACTTCCACTGGTCGGGGGACGGGTAGTTGATGACCACCTCCGGGCGGGCGCGCAGGTTCATCGCGGTCTGCCCGGAGACGCCTACTCCCAGGACCACGACGTCGCCGAGCGCCCAGGCGGATGACATCGGGGCCAGGTTCACGGTCCCGTCCTCGTTCAGGGTCGTGAGGAGGGCGACCGGTGTGCCGACGTAGAGAATGGAGGGTTCGATCGTCAGGTGGGTCACGTGAATCGAGCCTAGGTACGGAACTGTTCGGCGGCGGCCGAACGTTCACACAAGCAGGCGGTTCGCAAGCAGGCTGGGTCCGCGAGCGCGGCGGTTCGCAAGCGTGGGGCATCGCGGAGTCGGCTCGCGGGGTTGACCACCCGCGCCACCCACCACGGTTACTCACCCACAGCACGTTCCCTAGCAGTCACCCGCGAGCGCCAGCTCGCAACCCGCCGGCGGTAGCCGGCAACACCCGGCGTCAGCCGGAAACAGATGCACCGCGCTAAGCGGGGGCGGGTGGGAGCGCGCGGAGCGGCCGCGGTGAGGAGCGCAGCGACGAAGCAAGCGGCCGCGCAGCACGCGGGGGTTGGCCCACAACCACCACTCACCACAGTCACTCACCCGAGCACGCTGGCTTAGTTGTCACCCGCGAGCGTCAGCTCGCAACACCCCGGCGTCAGCCGGAAACGGATGCACCGCGCTAAGCGGGGGGGTGGGTGGGAGCGCGCGGAGCGGACGCGTTGAGGAGCGGAGCGACGAAGCAAGCGGCCGCGTAGCACGCGGGGGGACTGTTCGGTGGGGGGCTAAGTGTTGGGGCGGCATGATGGGGTTATGACGGCCGAAGGTGAGGAGTTGGCGGGGTGGGCTCGGATGTTGGCCGATGGGACCAGGGCGACAGTTTGTTTGGCGTTGCTCGATGGGCGGGCCTGGACGGCCAGTGAGCTCGCCAGGTTGGCGAAGGTTTCCCGGCCGACGATCAGCGAACATCTGAACCAACTGGTCAACGGCGGCCTGTTGACCGAGGTGCGCCAAGGCCGGCACCGGTATGTGAAGCTAGCCGGACCGGACACCGCCGAGCTGCTGGAAGGGCTCGCCGCGCTGGCGCCGCGGCGTACCGAAGTGGTGAACAGCCTCGCAGCCCACAGCAGGCGCGACGCGTTCGCGCGGGCCCGCACGTGCTACGACCACCTGGCGGGCAAGCTAGGGGTCGCGCTAGCCGACGCGATGACTGAGCGCGGTCTGATCGACTGGTCCGACGGGATCGCGTTGACGCCGGACGGCCAAGCCTGGTTGGAGGATCTCGGCATCGAGCTCGAGGTACGCCGGGGACGCCCGGCCGTCAGGTCCTGTCTGGACGTGACGGAACGCCGGCCGCATCTAGCCGGCGCGGTCGGGGCGGCGTTGTGCAGGCACGCATTGCGGAACGACTGGGTGACGCATATCCCGGGCGGTCGCGCGTTGAAGGTGACGGGTTCGGTTCAAGCGTTCGGTCTACCTGTGAGAGTTGTCAAAGAATTGCAGCCGGGCCCGCGTGAAACAGAGAAGTAACACGCGTCCGGGAGGCGCGTAGCTCCGAAACCCCCTAGCCTTCGGCCATGACTGAGTTCGAGCCCGGCACCGATCTGGTGTCCCGACTCCCTCTGCCCAGCCATGTTGTCGTCCTCGCGGACGGCAAGTGGCGTCGCGGCTGGCTGATCGGCCGCGACCATGAGGAATCGGGATGGACCGCTCTGGTGCAGTACGAGGGCGACGACGGCAACGAGCGGACGGAACGCCTGCCGGCGGACCGGATCGCTCTCCCGGAGTCGAACGGCCCGACAGAACAAGCGTCCTAGGGAGGGAACGCGAAGCAGTGCGAAGGCCCCCGGGGTGATGAGTCACCGGGGGCCTTCGTGCGTAACGCTGCTTGGGCGCCTCAGAAGCATCGAGAACCCCGTCCCAGACCCTTCGGGCGGACGGCCTGGGACGGGATCCTCAGTGGCGTTACACAGGGTGTATCGCCGGTAACGCCCCGAGTGTTACAGAATCGGCAGAACTTTCTTGCGGCCGCATCACGACAGCCACGACGTACGGCGGCCCCGGTGCACGTCCCTGAACACCGGGGCCTGGACCAACGGTCTCTCGAGCGACCGCCGCTCTTCATCTTCAGGTGCCCGAACACACTGCGGACATGCGTGTTCAGAAACGCACAGCCAGCAATACCCGGCCGGACTCCGAGCTGCGGATGTCCAGGGCCTTGATCTCGTTGCGCTGCAGCTTCGTGGTCGCCGCGGGCTTCACCGTCGTCCCGGGCGAGGAGGTCCAGCTGGCGATCAGCTCGACCTTTCCGGTCGTGTCCGTGACGTACAACTCGTAGCCGCGGGCCCGTTCGCTCGGCGTCGCGAGTTCGTCGTACCGGCAGCTGATCTCGATCGTCGTACCCCACGGCTCCGGCACCAGCCGGGCGTCCGCGGACAGCTTGCTGGACACCGTCTGGGCGAGTACGACGTAATCGCCCTTCGGCTCGTTGCGGGTCAGCGGGACGACGACCACCGCACCGATGACAGCGGCCGCGACGGCGATCCCGGTCGTCAGCGCGCCGAACCGGATCCGTTGCCTGCGCCGGTCGCGCTGAACGTTCCGGACCAGACCGGGCAGCAGGTTCGGCGGTTCGGCCGTGATGGTGGCCAGCGCCCGGTCGGCCGGCAAGGCGGCCAGCACCCCTGGGATGCCGGCCAGGGACGCGACCCCAGTCGAGCACTCCTCACACGTGTGCAGATGTTCCTCGTACGCGCGCCGGTCCTTCGCCGACAACGCGCCCAGCAGGTACGCCGCGTCCCACTCCCGGTACGGGTCGCTCACTGGCTCGTCACCCCCTTCTCCTGCAGCGCGAGCTTCAACGCTCGCAGCCCGTAGTGCAGCCGCGACTTCACGGTGCCCGACGGGATGTCCAACTCCTCGGCGATGTCGGTGACCGTACGGCGTCCGTAGTACGCACGAACGATCACCTGCCGATGTTCCTCCGACAACTGAGCCAGCGACTCGGCGACCAGCCACGCATCGAGTACGGCGTTCGCGTGGTCGGCGCTCGGGTTCTCCGGGAGGTCGTCGCTGGCGACCTCCCGGCTGACCCGGGCGCTGCGCCGGTCGTCGATGACGAGATTGCGCGCCACCGTGAACAGCCACGCCCGGGCCCCCGCCTCGTCCTCGGCCAGGATGTTCGGCCGCCGCCAGGCCCGGAGCAGGGTCTCCTGGACGACGTCCTCCGCCAGCCGGTCGTCGCCGGTCAGCCGGACGACGAACCGCCACAGCGCAGGAGCGTGCACATCGTGCAGCTCGCGCAGCAGCGTCGCCCGGTCGTCGGCCATCGGCGCTCCTGAACTGTGGGACTGCGGGTCTGCCATCGGGTTACTTGGTCGCTACGGCTGCCTGCGCCGGTGTTTTCGCCGCCCGCTGGACCGACCAGGCACCGTTGCCCAGGAAGGCGATCAGCAGGAAGGCAAAGCAGAACAGGGCTGCCTTCTCGCCACCATTCTGCACCGGCAGCAAAGCATCCACCTGATGCACGGTGAAATACGCGTAGGCCATCGATCCCGAGCACAGCAGCGCGGCGTACCGGGTGCCGAACCCGATCATCACCAGCGCACCGCCGATCGTCTGGATCAGCGCCGCCCACCAGGACGGCCAGACGAACGCGTCGATCTGCTTGGTTCCGAGAACGCCGAACAGCGCGGCCGCACCGTGGGTGGCGAACAGGAACCCCACGACGATCCGGAAGACGGCGATCACTTCTCTCTGAAAACGCTCGAGCACCTGCACAGGGCCTCACTCCTTGGGGCGGGGTTGGTGTCTGTGCCTGGTTCGAACGATTGAGTGCTCTACTTGGTTCAACACTCCGTGATTCGAAGATCACACTCCGAATCGGTTGTCTTTCGGCCGCCGAGTTGCTACCCGTCAGCGTGCGCCGTGCAGTTCTTGCAGGATTCGGACGAAGGTCTTGCGGTCGGTCGGAGCGAGCGTCGTCAGGACCTGCTCCTCCTGCGCCTGGATCTCCTTGCGGACAGTACGGCGTACGCGGCGGCCCTGGGGTGTGATCGAGAGCAGGCGGGCGCGGCGGTCGGCGGGGTCCGGGGTGCGCTCGATCAGGCCGGCCTGCTGGAGTTCGTCGAGGGTGCCGATGATGCGGGACTTGTCGGCGCCGATCGCCTCGGCGAGGGCGGCCTGGGTCCGGACCGGGGTGTCGTCGAGCGCGGTGAGCACCGAGTAGCCCCACATCGAGACGTCGTGCGCGGCGAGCACGGGCAGTTCGAGCGCGATCAGTTCCCGCACCAGCGGATACAGCATCGCGGCGAGATCGGGACGCTCGGTTGCCATGCCCGGAAAGGTAGCACTGGCGCAATCATATGCTGGCGCTTACGATAAGCTCATGCCTACTATCAACTACATCCCTCTCGACGCCGAGGCCGTGCAGGCCAGCATTGGGCTGGTGAGCACCGCGACCACTGCCGACCTGGCCAAGCCGACTCCGTGCCGCGCCTGGACCCTGTACGGCCTGCTCGCCCACATGGCCACCCAGCACTACGGCTTCGCGGCCGCGTCCCGGGGCGAGTCCGACCCGGCGATCTGGAAGGTCCGCGATCTCGGCGACGACCCGGTGAAGGCGTACGTCGAGTCCGCCGAGCACGTCTTGCACGCGTTCGCGCAGCCCGGCGTCGCGGAGCGGACGTTCCCGCTCGCCGAGTTCGGGCCGGACGCCGTGTTTCCCGGCGCCCAGGCGATCAGCTTCCACTTCATCGACTACGTGGTGCACAGCTGGGACGTCGCGAAGTCGCTCGGTACGACGGTGACGTTCGCACCCGCCACGCTCGAGGCGGCGCAGGAAGTGGCCCAGGTCGTGCCCACCGGCGAGGTCCGCCGCACCCCGGGTACGCCGTTCGCACCCGACGTACCGTGGTCCGGCGAGGACACCCTCGACCGCATCGTCGCCCACCTCGGCCGCAACCCCACCTGGCCGAACTGAACTAGGCGGCTCCCGACGGGTTCGGGGGTGGGATGCTACCGGCGGTGTGCAGGTTGCCTTCGGCAACTGCCGGGGCCAGCGGTGGCGTGGAGGGCTTGCCGCGGAGGGCGTCGTACTCGCGGCGGAACATCGTCAGGTACGCCGTCCCGCTCGTGTAGCCGGTGTCCTTCGACGCGACCTGGAAGCCGTCGCGCCGATCGAGGCGGCGGTCCTCGTAGCGCAAGTGATAGCCGACGTCGACCTTGACCGTGACGACCGGACCGCGCTCGTTCATCGTCGTCTCGTTGCGGTTGCCGGTGCTGTCGGAGCTCCTCTCCCCGACCTGCTCACCGCTGGACAGCCCGCCCTGGATCCCGGTGGGGTTCGATCCGCCCACCGACCGGGACGCCGGCAGCAGCCGGTTGCTCTTCGTCGTCAGCTGCGTGATCCGTTGCTGCCGGTCGATCTGCCCGAGTTGCGCGTCGCCCTCCGCCACCAACTGCAGGTTGGACAACACGGCGCGGACCTGCACCGCGACCAGGCGCGATCTTCGGCCCGGCACCGGCAACTGCACCATCGTGTGGCCTTCCGGCGAGGCGATCCGCTCGAACGCGGCCAGTCGCGTGGCAGCGGACAGCATGTTCTCCAGGGCGGTCCGGTGGAGGCGAGCACCTTTCTCCGTCAGCAGGTCCGGCTTCCCGAGCCGGCTGTACACGGTCTTGAACAGCTTCCGCGCGATCGTCCCCTCGACAACCGTCCCGCGCGGAAGCACGACCTTGCCCGGTTCGGCGGCCTGGGGCATCGGCGCGTTGACCGCCGAGGCGGGGACGAGCAGCGTCATCTCACCGGTCAGGTTGCGAGGCTCGGCCCCGTCGACCTGCACAGTCATCCGGTAGCCGCGGGAGACCCGTTTGGTCGGGTTCCACAGGGCCCGCGACATCCGGGTGTTCTGCTCGGTGCTCGACGCGGTCGTCGACGTACCGAGATCCGTCCCGACTCCCGTCGTACCCGACCCGACTTTGCCGAGCGCGCCGCCGACCTGGCCGTTGTAACTGGTGCTTTGCGTGACGCTGCGGCTCTCTTCGCGGTAGTCGTAGGCCTGGATGATGTTGAACGCGTTTTCCTGGCCGCCCGCGTCGGGCACTCCGTCGATCCTGATCGGACCGTCGTACTCCACCTTGATCCGCACAGTCACCCGCCGGCCGTCGCCGGTCGGGTACTCGGTGACGAAACCGCTCTGGCTGAGCAGGTCGTCGATGTGCCCGTGCCACCGCAGCCCGGCCAGATCGCCACGCAGACCGGCCGCGAGGACCGGGTCGTCGAGTGCCTCCGGTGCACTGCTCTCGGCAGCGGCGAGCACCTCGCGGTACAGATCGGTTTCGTGGCCGTCCGGGTCCTGGAGCGAGGTCTCGTCGATCAGCCCGGCGCCCATGGTCGTCTTGTAGAACTCCGGTAGCTGCACCTCCGTCCCGAGCTCGATCAGCTCCTCCGCCGTGGGCATCACGGCATCGAGCAGGCCCGCCTGTCCGGTCCGGTGCAGCCGAATCCGCTCCAGCCACCAGTTCATGCGCAAGACCGTGACCGTCTCACGCAGTGTCGCCGCCAGCCGTTCGCGCTGTACGGGATCCGATTGGCGGCGGGCGATCGCAAGGACCGTCCGCGACGGGAGGTGCAGTTCGCCGTTGAGCAAACGATTGACGGCCTCGTCGACCTTGGCCGCCGGGAGGTCGAGTTTGCCCAGTCCGTACAGCCGCAGGGCCTCGCGTTCCGGCAGGGTCAACATCACCGCGCCGCTGCGGACCACCGCTGCGCGCGGCTCGGCGCCGATCGCGCGCAGCTCCGCGACCACTCCGAGATCGGCCCAGAACTGGTAGTGCTCGCCGTCGCGGATCGCGAGCCGTTCCACGCCGCCGATCTGCGTCTCGGTGCTGCTCGCCGACCGGTCCTTCGAGCGGCTCCCACTGAGCGAGCCGCCGTACGACGAGCCGTCCGTCGCGACCGCGCCGTCGCCGCCACCGAGGCCGGTCGTGCCGCTGGTCGAGGTTCCGGTGGTGAGCGTCGAGCTGCCCAGGGTCAGGTTGATCTCGCCGTTCACCGGATGCCCGGAGCCGACGTACCTGAGGTTCAGCAGCGTCGTGTCGACCGTCAGACGGGCACGACCGGTGGTCACGCCCCGCTGGTTCAACGTTTGCTCGACGTTCGACGGCGTGGGGGTGACGAGCAGGCTGGTGCGGTACGGCGCGGTGAGGAGCTCGGGCCGCGCCGCCAGGTTGCGCGGGTTCAGGAACGCGCTCAGGTGGTGCAGCGCGGAGCTGTCGCCGCGGGCGAGTTCCGGCAACTCATTGGTCAGCTGCCCCACCAGATCGCCGACGTCGACCGCCTGGAAAGTTGCCGTACGCAACAGGACCGGGTCGACCTTGCCTTTGATTGCGAGCGTCGGTTCGGTGTCGTCCCGCCGGCAGAACTCGCTGTCGATCGAGAGCCGGGCGGTGCCGTCGACGGTGACGATCGGCTTGGCTTCGTGGCCCACCTCGGTGATGACGATCGAGTGCGGTACCTCGAAGACCGCGACCGGCGCGGTGCTCTCGGTCAGCGAGACGCGGTTCACCGTACTTCCGGTCGCCCAGCTGATGAACCGGCCGAGCGAGGAGCGTCCGTAGCTCGGCGCGATCTCCGGCGTCGAGCCTTCCGCGCCGGATCCAGGCTTGTCACTGAAGCCGAACTTGGCCTGCCAGGGAAGGCTTCTGGACCATCCGCCGGACCGGCCGGTGGTGTTCGAGCCGATGTCGAGGTTGACCACGGTCTCGCCGGTGGAGAGCCCGAGGAGCCTGGCCTCGCCGGTGTACGACCGGAGCCGGATCCGGTAGGTGTGCTGCTCCGGCGGCAGCCCGGTGCGGTGCCGGTCGAGACGGAGCACGATGCCTTCCTGAGCGGCCGGATCGTAGCCGGTCTCCAGACGGTGCCGGGTCAGTTGCTGGCCGATCCGTTCGAGATTCGCGAGCTGGCTGGCGGCCAGGGCGGGGTCCTTCCCGCCGAGCTCGCCGTACGGGATCAGGCCCTTCGCGGACAGGTGCTCGAGGAACTCCTGCAGGGCCTCGTCGGCACCGCTGAGCTCCTGCACGAGGGCAGGTCCCGCACCACGGATCGGCCGCGGGCCCTCCTGATGCTGGGACGATCCGTCGCGGAAGTCCCTTTGCATCCATATAGGTAGCAGGATGGTCTCGTCGGTTGGCTGCGGATCACCACGCAGCAGTCGCCGTCCGTCCACGCCGTACCTGGGTTGTCCGTCCTGGTCGCGGACGATCGCCTCCGACGGGACCGGGAGGCCGTAGCGGTACGCGTCGTTCTCGGGCATCCGCAGTACGGCGTCACCGGCGGCCGTCAGCGTGAACTCGCCGGCCTGGTCGACGCGGTGGATGGTGAGGCGGTGCTCCAGGCGCATCTTGACGCCGATCGTGGGCTGCATGCGCTGCACGCTCGGATGGATCGCCGTGTCGCCGGTGTTCACCGAGCTGTCATGGCCCGCGTTCACGCCGGCCCTTCCACTCGGTCCGAGGTCCCAGGACGACGTACCCAGGTCCTGCGTCGCCGTGCCGCCGTACCCCGCCGAGACCGCGACCGAGTCCCCGGCCGAGAACGTCTCGCCGCCCGACGTCCCCGAGAAGCCGACCCGCAGTCGCTCGACCTTGTGGTCCTTCGAGCTGTCGCCGAGCAACGTCGCCTTCTCCCACACCGCGACGGTCTCCAGTCGGGCGTACGCGACCGCGCGACCGCGGCTGGTGATGACCCGGGTGAGACCGCCCGGACGGGTCGTCTCGGCGAGCCGGCCCGGCGCGTCCTCGGTGATCAGGCCGCGCAGCTGGTCGTGACCGATCCGGTCGAGTCCACCGAGTCGTTGCCTTAGGCCAGCAATGGCACGGTCGGCCAGCTGGTTCAGTCCTTCGACCCGAGTAGCGACGTGTTCCGGCAGGTCGGTACGGCGTTCGTCCGACGGGATTCTGAGCGTTTCCGTGGCCGCACCGACCGTGTACGCGTGGCTGATTCCGAGTTCGAGGGTCGCGGTGTCCTTCTTGGTACCGCCGGCGACGACGTGCCGCGCGGACCACGAGCCGGCCGCAGAGGTCCGCATCCGCCAGGACCAGCTGGGGTGCGACGAGCGGAAGCGGTGGATCTCGCCCTGGATGACCTCGACCGCTCCCGGCAGTCCGTACTCGGTCGCACCTCCCGTGACGCTGAGGGCGACGTTCTTCGAGTACTCGATGCTCGGCGAGATCAGCGCCGCGATCTTCAGTGGGTTCGTGTCCGGCAGGGCCGACAGGAGAGGAGCGAACCTGAAGCCGCTGCTGGCGCTCACCGCTTGGGTGATGGTCGTGGCGACGTTGTAGCCGCCTTGTACGAGCTGGCCGAGCTGCGCCTCTTCGATCAGCACGGGGCTGTCCAGGACCTCCTGAAGCTCGCTCGGATTGAGGGTGAGCTCGAACTGCGTCAGCTCCGTGACATCCGCCCTTGGATCGTTGCCTACGGTCAGCACGAGTCCGTCAGGCGACAGCAGGCGTCGGGTCTCTGCCCGCAAGGTGCGGTGCAGCAGCTCGGGAGTGATGCGGAACGTCTTGTTTTGCTGGGCTAGAGCCTCGTTCAACTCGATCGTCAGCGCGGTCAGGTGTGGCAACTGGCCGGAGACGGTAGCTGTTTGCAGGACGTCCTTCGGCGGTAGGCTCTCAGCTCGCCGTTGCTCGTACAGGGCGTCTTGTTTCTTGGCTGCTTGGAGCATCGCGGGAGTCGGGGTGTCGAGGTATTCCTGCCAGGCTTGGCGAGCTAGGTCGCCCTGTCGCGCGGCCGCCCTACAGGCCGCCGCGATCGCCGCGTGGCGGGCTTTGGTGGGATCATCCTTCGCGTTCGCAGCGCTTTCGGTGCGGACTTTGGCTCGATTGGTCAGTTCGGCTTGCTGTTGCTGGAGAGCGTTGGGCCGCGACTTCGCGTACGTCGGCCAGTCGAGCGGTGGGCGTTCGGGCTGGAGCAGGCTGGCCGGGACGGCTCGCGCATGGTCGGCCGTGAGACTGCGGTGGAAGTCGACCCGGGCCGCTAGCGCGCGAGACGGCGTACGGCGATGTTCCTCGGCGAAGACGATGTCAGCGGCGATGTCCAGCAGGCCGCGGCCGGTGGTGGCGTGGGACTGGATCTGCGCCAGCGTGAACGGGCCGTAGCGGCCGTTGGTGGCCTGGTGGATCTTCGCGGCGATCAGGGCCGCGTTCTCCGCGTCGACGCTCGGCTCGTGGTGGCGGCCGGGCGCCCAGGTCAGATCGGTGAGGTTGCGGGCGTGGATCGGGTCGTTATGCAGCACCGATGCACTGACCGGGCGACCTTCGGGACCGTCGGGTGTCGTGTGCGGGTCGAGGCCGGCCCGTTGCATAGCGTCGGCGTACTGCGTGAACGTCGCCGAGATCCGGACGAGTACGTCGGTGAGTTGGTGGAGTTCGGTCGGGACCCCGGCGTCGTAGCGCTGCAGGAGGCGTTGACGTTCGGTGTCGAGGTCGGCGAGGCGCATCTTCAGTTCGGCCGGCGTGGCGCGGTTCTGGTCGAGCTCGGCGGCGATGCGCTGCTCGGTGACGTCGGCCCTGACGCGCATTCGGTGGCGGAGGTACCTGGCGTACAGACTGACGGGCTGGACGGCGCCGACCGCACCCGCGATCCCGAGGTACGACGAACCGAGATGGATGCCATGTGCCGTCCGGGAGGCGACGCCGATGCCGGCTTTGGTGATCGCGCCACGCCAGACCCGCGTCTTGATCGGGCGACGGGCTTCGCGGTAACGGGTGACGAAGGTGCGGATCGGCCAAGCGAGCACCGCGCCGGTGAGGACGGCCGCGGCGAGGCCGATCTGTCCCTTGCCCGCGAGGACCACCGCCGACACGGCACCGGAGGGAACGGTCTGCAGGAATCGGAATGAGAGGTCGGCAGGCACAGTCGGCAGTGTGCGTACTCCGTTGTCGATGCGCTGCGCCAGGCCGGGCTTCAGACTCGTGACCGCAGCCGCGAGGTCCTGCGGGAGCGCGGCCCGGAGGTTGTCATGGGCAACCACTCCGAGCGCGTCGGCCAGCTCGGCGAACTGCCGCGCCGCCGTACTGCGCTGGAACCAGGAGTGCCCGTTGTCGCGTTGATCGAGCAGGCTGCGCAGCGTGACGAACGCATCCGCCACCGACTGCCGATCGGCCGCGGCGATCTGTTCCGCGAAGGCGTCCGCGGTCATCCGTCCGAACGCCGCCGCGAGATCAGGCCCGTGCCAGTTGACGAACTGCCGGAACAGCGGCAGCTCCCGGAGGACCGCCTGCTGACTCTCGGACAACCCTACTTCCGCGATCGGCTGATCGGCGAAGTGCTGGAAGAGCCTGTGCACAAAGCGATCCACGGCCGGATCGGGCGCATGCGTGGTCCTGAGGCTCTGACCAGCGGGCCTGCGTTCCAGGCTGGGGAGTCGCGTCGGGCGGGACGATGGCGGCTCGGTGAGCTGGTCCTCCCGCCGATCGATCTCTTCGGCCAGCCAGGCGCGGATCGTGTTCCGCGGCAGGACGGTCCGGACCCGTTGCCGGAGCCCGCGCGGCAGCGGCGGAACACCGAATCGCCGCCCTTCGATCTTGTTCAGCTGCCGCAGAACATGCCCCAGCTCCCTGCGCGACCGGTACGGCGACTCGCCGCGCTCCAGCCGGTCGACCAGATACCCGACCTCGGCGCGCCGGCCGGCTCGAACCTGATCGACCTCCGACTCACCCCGGTACGCCGACAACACCCCGGCCACCGCATGCGCGACCGCCCGTCCCACCACCTCGTCACCGGCCCGCGGCGACAGCTGGATCCGGGCCCCGTCTGTCGTGCGTTCCCATCGGACCGGTCCGCCGCTGAAGATGCCGGACACATCGAGTTTCACAGTAAGCCGCTGCCCACCCGCCAGCGTGACAGTGATCTGCTCCTCCCCGATCGCCACATCCCGCGCTTCCCCACGAGCAGCCGCAACAGCCGCGGCAACCTGCAGCGCCGCGGCCCGAGCCGCAGCATGAATTGCCGCCCGATCCGGCATCCGCCGCCCGTCCCCGCGGAACTCACTGCGATCGATCCTGCCGGGCTCACCTGCCCGATCAGCACCATCAGCCGGACGCCGCCGCGCGTTGCCCACCGCCCAAACCCGCCGATCGCGCGCCGTGCCGTCACCGGTCGTGCGCTTCACATTGTCGATCGCCGCCCGGAGCAGTTGGTCGCTGAGCAGCTCGACCGGCAGCGCCTCGCGTTCGCTGGATCCGATGACGTGGACGTTTCCGCGCTCGTCGACCGCCAGGTGCAGATCGGCGGGACGGTGGCCCAGCGCACGCAACCGGCGTACGTAGTCGTGCAATTGCAGGACCGTGTCGAGGGTGACTGCGTCCGTGTGGACGGCGGAGTCGACATCCTCGACCGCGACCCCGACGTACCGGCTGCCGTCGACCTCGGTGGTGACCAGTCCGACGGGGATCGGGCCGTAGCCGGTACGGGCAGCGGCGTACGCCTGCTCGAGCTCGGCGACGGCGCGGTCGC
The DNA here is from genome assembly GCF_004331375.1 of Kribbella speibonae. NCBI lineage: Bacteria > Bacillati > Actinomycetota > Actinomycetes > Propionibacteriales > Kribbellaceae > Kribbella > Kribbella speibonae. The sequence continues at coordinate 286,792 of NZ_SJKC01000009.1, forward strand.
GCGCCCCCGGGGTGTCGGGGTGGAGCTTTGCGGACGGATGATCCGGGATTGCCGTCGCCCAGTCGTACGACGGTTGTTGCAGGTCTTCTCGTGCCGCCGGAGCGTTGCGGACGTGCCCGGTCGGTGTGAAGGTGCGGTTCGGGACACCGTCGGCGGCCCAGGCGATCCAGGCGTCGATGATCTCGAGCGGGTCTGTCCTGCCGCGGGTGAAGATGTCCAGGTTCACGCCAGCGGGAGCGGCCGGCAGTTCGGTGGGCAGGGGGCGGATGCGGCCGACGTCGTACGCCCAGAAGCGGCCATCGGCATCGATTCCGAACTGCAGGTCGGTGATGACCAGGTTGTTCGCGAGGAAGAACGCGCGGATCGCCAGCAGACTGTCGAGGCTGGCCTGTGTCGGCCGGAGAACCTGAGGGCCGCTGAAGTCCGGGACGGTCGCCCAGATATCGCGGCTGATGGTCGGGAATCGGCCGGCCACGAACGCGTCGCGCTCGAACACGGTGGTGTAGCGCAGCGGTGCGATGACCTGATCCGCGCCGGGCTTGGTGAGCAGGTCGCGCGTCCGGCCGAGCTGCTTGAAGAACGACACCTCGATCGTCGGGTGCGCGATCAGGACGACCTGGTCGTAGAACGCGAACGCGGCCTTCGATCCGCCGATGCCGAGCAGGCGGCCGAGATGCGGCTCGAGGTCCTCGATCACCACACCGTCCGGGTTCTCCGGCGTCCGCAGGACGAGCGTGTCGTCGGGGCCGAACGCGACCGTTCCCTCGCGCTGGAGGCTCGCGTCCGCCTTCGGGTGCAGGACCTGCCAGCCGTCCGCCGTCCGAACGGTGATGTCGAGGCCCATGATGTTGGCCAGCTTCTGGGCGAGGTGCGGTGACGCTGCGGCGGGAAGGTCGAGCGCTATCGACACGTGCCGGTACAGGTCGGTCATCACCGCGAGGTGGTGCGGCGTGAGCCGGGCGCCTTCGATCTCGAAGTGGCTGTCGTCGACGGCGGTGACGAGGAAACGCTTGACCTTGCCGTCAGGGTGGGCCGGCACGACGGCTGCGAGGGCCTGCTCGTCGGGCGTTCCGTTCAGCAGATCGTCGTACGACGTCTCGACGAGACCGGCACTGAACGGCGCGAGCCCGCCGCCGTCGTACCGATTCTGGCTGGCTGGCCGGATCCGCGAGATGTTCGGTCCGGCCCGGCCGGTCCTGGACCGCGCGCCGGCGTCGTGCACCGGCCGGCTCGTTCGGATGGCTTGGAGGAGGGTGCGGAGGATCTTGTACAGCGGGGCGAGCTCGTGGCTGTGGCGGGCTAGCTGGAGGGTTTCGTTGCTGATGGCGCCGATTCGGTGGAGGGCGGCGCCGAAGACCGTGGAGAGCACGCTGTTCCAGGCCTGGGTGAGACGGGACGGTATGCCGCCTTCCGCCAGCCGGGCGAGGAACTCCTCGTCGCGGACATCAGCCGGCAGGTCGGCGTACAACTCGTCGATCTCCGCGGAGAGTTCGGCGTCGAGACGGCGGAGTTGATGAACGGCGGCGAGGATCTGGGCGCGTTCCTCGGGACTGAACAGGGTCCAGCCGTAGTGGCCGACGATCTCGTGCCAGACCGACGCGCTGACGTCGGCCGGGCTGCTGTGGTCGGCGGCGGAGAGGTAGATGACACCCCTCCCGTCCTCCATCCGGAAGAACCCGGGTCGTGGGCCGGTGCTCGCCGGAATCCCGTGCTCGCGCGCCAGCGTTGCTCCATCCGCTTCGACGACGACGTCGAGCTCGATCCCATCGGGCAGCCGCATCTGGCGTCGTACGGCGTCCACGGCCTCGCGGACGGCTCCGGCATTCATGCCGTCGGTGGGCGCAGCGAGCAGTCGCGCGCGGTCGGCGTCCTGGTGCGCGTTGTCGATGGCGGCTTTGATCAGCTGGTCTCGGATGTCCATGCTCTCCATGCCGAGCCCGTGGTCGGCGCGGGCGAGGCGCTGGTAGTCCGGGTCGTCGAGCAGGGGCAGGACATCGGCGAGGTCGATCACGCGGAGGTTGCCCGTCATGGGGTCGATCAGCGGCTGCAGTTCACCGTGCGAGTGGTGTCCGCCGTCGAGCAGCCGGCGCAGGTACTGGTGCAGTTGCAGAACGGTGTCGAAGGTGACCGCGCGGCGCGCGCGGCCCACCTCGGCGATCGCGGTCGGCTCCGAGGGCTGCGGATCGTGCACCATCGCGCCCTGTACTCGTCCCATGGCCAGACCGACGTACTGCTTGCCGGCGATCGTTGCCGTGACCAGCCCGTACGGCGTCGGTCCGTAGCCGGTGCCCGCTGCGGCGACTACTCCTGCGAACTCGTCGGCGATGTCCTTCCGCTGCTGCGCGTCGGCCTTGTCCGGGAAGAGCTTGACGATCCACTCGGCGCCGTCGCGCGCGATCGAGTAGACGCCGGCGTGCGCGTCGAGGTTGACGATCTGTCCACGCCGCCCGCTGGTGCTCAGCCGCTCGCCCGGCTGGACCTCGCCCAGGTCGGCCGCGTCGATCCACGTGTGTGAGCTCCAGTGCTCCACGTTGACGATCTCCGGTGATCCGGTGATCCGGGCGTCGAGCTCGACTGCGCGGCCGAAGAGGTCGTTGTAGCGGTGCCAGCCACCGACTTCGGCGAGCAGGTCGGCGGGTTCGAGCGCGCGCAGGCCGGGGCTTTCCAGGAGAGGCCGCAGCCCTTCGATCAGCGCGGGGTCGTTGCCGGTCACCTGCTTGATCGCGTCGACGACCCGGAGCTGGTCGGTGGCAGACAGGCCTTGGTACGACGGGGTGGTCCGCAGCATGTCCGGCACAAGGGCATCGGGCTGCTCGCGCCCGCGCCGGCTGCGGGACGTGTCGTCCGCGCCAGGCGTCGCACCGGACGAGTCGTCCCGGTCAGGCGTCGTACCGGATGAGTTGTCCGGGGCAGGCGGCCTTTCGGGTACGACGGTGTGTTGGACGCGGATGTCTGCGAGGTTGGTGTGTTGGGTGGTGAGTTGGCTGGCTTTGACTGCGGCGGAGTAGTTGCCGACGGCTAACGACTGTTCTGCCTTCTGCAGTGCTTCGTGTGCGGCCTTAAGGGTTGCTGGGCTGCCCTCGCCACGGGCGTGGGCGACGGCTGCTTCGGTGTAGTTCCGGAGTGCCTCGTTGTGGGCGGTGGTCGACGGTGCGTCGTGGTACGCGACGGCGGCTTCGAGGGCACTGCTGTGGCGGCGGAAGAGTTCGTCCTGGTGCGACGCGTACAAAGACGCCTCACCGGGCGCGCCCTGCCGGCCTGCGCGGTTCAGGGCCTGGACCGTGCCGCGCGGCGACTCGACGTCGTGGAACCCGACCCGCACCGCCAGCCCGCCACCAACCGCTTCCCGGCCGTCGCCCTTGACCGTGAACACGTGGTCGGTGGCGCCCGGCCGATGCCCGAGGTCGAACGCGTCCCGGTGGATCTCGATGTCGATACCGCGGCCGAGGACCTTGTTCCCGATCGTGATCGTGCCCGGCTTGCCGGCCTGCTTCCAGATCGCGTCCATCCGCGTGTCGAACGTGTGCTCGGCGATGAACTTCGCCATCGTCTCGGCGTTCACCTGCTGGATCTCGATGCCTCCGGCAAGCTCGTGTTCGGCGAGCCGCTGCTCCACCAGCCGGGTGACCAGCGCCACCTCGTCGTTGTGCTCGACCACGATCGCCTGCGGACGGCCGGCGGACGGGTCGCCGTCCTTCGACAGGTCCGCGATCGCCTGGTCGACGATCGCCCGGTACTTCTCCTCCGCGGTCGCGAAGTGCTGCGGCGGCCGGAACTCCAGCTTGCGCGTGTTGAACGACTCGATCTCGACGACCCGGCCGATCTTGTCCGCGCCGTACAGGTCGCGGATCGCCTGCCCGGCGTCCTTCGCCGTCCCCGACATCCCACTCAGATGGTCGTAGGTCTCGAGCAGATCCTTGGTCCGGACCGCGTTGGTGTGCTTCGCGTCGGCCCGCAGGTCCAGGCCGTGCCGCGCCTCGAGCGCCTGGGCGACACCCGTCCAGCGCTGCTCGAGCAGCGTCTGGCGATCGACCAGCGGCTCACCGGAGTGCTTGCTGACGATCAGGATCGTCTCGTTGCCCTCGATCACGGCCCGGATGTAGTCCCGGCCGGGCTTCAGGACCCAGCGGGCCTGTGCCGCGTGCTCCAGCCGCGTGACATGGGTCGCGAACCGGCGCGACGTGGGCTCGACACCGATCAGATCCGCCAGCCGCTGCCGGCCGGCTTCGGTGAGCTTGGGTGCTGCCCCGTCGACCGTCAGCCCGAAATCGGATTTGTCGAACTTGCCGCTGTCCAGCGCCCACTTCGCGAGCATCACCTCGGCCTGTGTCTTGGCCGACGCCTCACCGGCCGCGCCGGAGCTGTGCGTGTAGACCTGCGTGGCGAGTTCGACCGCGACCGCGTCGACCTCGTCGACGACAACGTGTTTGCCGGGGACGCGATGACCGCGGCCCATGCTCCACCCGAACGCGGCGACGTCACCGACGTACACGGTGGGGCGGCGCGGTTTCCCGTACCGGACGGCGGGATCGACCTGTACGACGTCGTACCCGAGCGGCTCGAGGACCTTGCGGAACTTCTCATGCGCCTGTGCGGCGAGGCTCCGGTTCGACGTCATGAAGTGCACCGGGTGCTCGGCCGCGGTCATGCCGAGTGCGAGGACGGCGACCGCGGTCTTACCTTCGCCGGTCATCATCTGCACGAGCAGGTCGGAGCGCAGCGCGAGGTCGGCGTGGATCTGGGTCCAGTTCATCGCGAAGCCCCAGCCGTCCGGGGTGCGGTGGACGAGCTCGTGAATCGCGAGCATGCGCGCTTCCTCGGGGGTCAGGCGCACCTCCGAGACCAGGTTTAGTTTGCCCTCGGCGAGCTGCCGGATCTCGGCCGGGCTGAGCCGCGACAGCGTGTAGTCCAGCTTCGCCGCGAGGTACGAGACCTGTCGCGCATCCGCGGCCAGCTTGGCGTCCTGTACGTGCGCGTCCGCGTCCTTGGCCGCAAGGAGGTCGTGCTGCGCGGTGTCGTCCTTCGCCCTCGCATGATCCCGCTGCTCGCGGAGCTCGTGTGCCCGTGGGTCGGTGTCGCCGTGTTTCTTGACGTGCTTGTCGAGTGCCTTCTCGGCGTCCTTCAGCTCCTTGCCGGACTGGTCGGCGGCACGCTCTGCGTGCTCGGTCGACGGTGCGTTCTTCCGGTTCTCCACGGCTGCTTGATGCTCGTCGCGCGCCTTGACCGCTTCAGCGTCCCGGCGGTGCACCTCGTCCTGGTGCTCCCGCCGCCCGGTCCAGTCCCGTACTTCGGGAGTCGCCTCCTGTCGTGGATGCTCACCTGCATGGGGCTGAGCAGACGCCGGCTGATCAGCATGCGGCGCTCCTTCACCGGCAGGTGTCTCGGCCCGCCGGTTGGCTACCTGCGGAACGTTCTCCTTCTTCTCAACCGCCCCCGACTTACCTATCTCTGCGGGCTTGTCCGGTACGACGGACTTCTCCGGGCCGGACGGGGGTTTGTCGGATGGAGCTGCTTTCTCCGGTACGACGGTCTTCTCCGGTGCGGTTGTTCTGGTGTGGTGTTCCACCGCCGTCGTCTTGGTAGTCGTCGTTTCCGTTCGAGAACCAGAACGAGCAGAGGCTTCCGCCGTACCAACCCCACTGGCTGGCTGCGTGGTGTGAACGCCGCCCACCGCGCCCGCGTCCGCGCGCGACTCAACCCCCGCACTGTGCGCGTTGCCGCCGGTCGTCTGCACTACCCCGGCACCGGCATCCGCGACCGGGGCGTCGGCTGTCCCGTGGGCCGTCTGGGCACCGGGTTCGGCGGCGAGTTGCGGCGGGTCGGGCGGTGGGCGGTCGGCGCTGACCATCGGATGGTCCCTGACCGGCTCGACCCGGATCGGGTCGGCGTGCGGTGCCGCGGCGGCCGGCCCGTGCGAGCCGCCGCCCGGGACCGCCGCGCCCATCACCGCGGACTTCCAGACGGACTCGAAGGTCACCGGGTGCCGGGTGACGACCCAGTCGGCAGCCGGCATCGCCACCGCCATCGTCGTGGCACCGGCGATCCGACGGCCAAGGAACCGCGGCACGCGGCCGTTCAGCGCGCTCACCTTCCCGGTCACCACCCCGCCCAGCTTGCCCATCCCGACACCGGTCGCGATCGCGATCGGGGTCGCCACCGCGGCGATCGCGGCGTACTGCTTGGTCTCGTCCCAGTTCCAGCCGTCCGCGTGGTGCCCGTCGGGTGTGGTGCGGCCCGACTGCCCGGTGAGTACGCCGTACCCCTGGGCGATCGTGTTGGGTGCCAGGCCGTAGACGCCGGCGCCGACACCGGCGATCGCCGCCCCGCGGAAGAACTTGACCGGCGTCATCGCCAGCGCCTTCCCGGCCCGTGCCGCGAGCGCCGAGAGCGCCTGCTTCATGACGCCCCGCGCCCGGTTGTGGATGAAGTCCTTCAGCGCTTGGCGGAACGCGGCGCGCATCCCCAAGGACAGCGCCTTGCCAGCCGGGATCGCGAACATCAGGACGCCGACCGCGATCTGGGCGATGATCATCACCTTGGCGCGGACGATCGTGTCGGCCTGGTCCCGCAGGTACTGCGCGAGCTCCTCGGCCGCACCGGCGATCGTCTCGACGCCGCCGAAGTCCTTGTCGGTCCCGTACGCCAGGATCTGCGCGGACAACGCGCGCCCGGCCTCGCCGTTCCAGGCGGCGGCGACGGCAGTCGACCCTTCGCGGCACCCGGTCGCGACGGTGGTACGGAGTTCTTTGGCGATCGCGTCGTACTGCCGGGCGTACTCGCGCAGGGCGTCCTCGTCACCGCCCGGCCAGTCGTCGGGGTCGACACCGACGATCGCGCCGAGGAACTCGACGACCGGATGCCAGAAACCCACGTCAGCGACCCGGCGTCGATGCGTCCGGCGCCGGCAGCGGCTTGCCGTTGGCCTGCAGGCCCAGGTCGGCTGCCCGGATCACTTCCGCGTTGTGTCCGTCGACACCCTGGACCAGGTTGGCCGCGGCGGCGACGCCGTCGGAGATGTTCGTCAGGCTTTCCCGGAGCGCCGCGCCGGCGTCGTTCAGGCCGGCGACGCGGGCGCTGAATCCCTCGAAGATCGCGCGGCCGGTCTCGTCACCGCCGCAGGCCGCATCGATCCCCTCGCGGGTGATCGCGCTCAGCGCCTGGGTGAGCGCCGTACCGCCGTCCGTCCCGGTCTGCAGGAGCTTCTCGGCCGCTCGGTACACGGCCGGGAGGTCTACCTCGGTCATGACAGGCGCTCCTTCAGGTCGTCGTACCGGGCGGCGATCTTGCCTGCCATCGCCGTACTGGCCTCGGTCAGCGTGGCGAGGATCGCGGTGGCCAGTCCCTGCGGGTCCTGGGTCCGGAAGACGTCCGGGTCGAACTCGAGTTCCCGGAGGTCGCCGTGGGCGCCGATCGTGACCTTGATCAGCCGATCGGGAGAGACCACCGTCGCGGTGAGCGCGTCGAGCTCGGTCTGGACGGCGTTGATCGCGGACAACGAACGTTCGAGCTCGTTGTGCAGGCCGAGCGCGGCCAGTTCCTGACCGAGTCTGAGCTCCGACGGTTCCATGGGACCAGGGTCCGTTCCGGACGGCGGTCATGGTCAGCCCTTGGCCACAAGGGGTCAGAACCCGTGGCCCGATCGGGACGAGACCTACTGTCCGGAACGTGATGACTGCCAGAGGATGCCGCTGGACCGCGGCCGCCGCCGGTGCGCTGCTCGCGGGTCTGCCGGCGATCGCGTCGGCGCCGCCCGCGTCCGCCGTACCGCCGGCCGGACTGTGTCAGAACGCCGAGCCCGGCGGGGCCGCGGTGAACAAGTTGCCGTGGGCACAGACCTGGCTCGCGCCGGAACGGGTACCGCCGCGGATCACCGGCCGCGGGGTCACCGTCGCGGTGATCGACTCCGGAGTGGACGCCGATCATCCGCAGTTGCGGGAGCGCGGCGCCGTACTGCCCGGACGGGACCTGCTGACGCCGGGTGACACCCGCGCGAACTTCGACTGCGTCTCACACGGTACGGCGGTGGCGAGCATCATCGCCGCGCGCCCGGTGCGCGGGATCGGGTTCCGCGGGATCGCGCCCGGCGCCCGGATCCTGCCGATCCGCGTCAGCGAACGCGACGCGAGCGAGCAGCAGGGCGAGGCGGTCGACGCCACGGTGTTCGCCGGCGCGATCCGGTACGCCGTCGACGCGGGCGCCTCGGTCATCAACATCTCACTGTCGATGTACGCCGACCAGAAGCCCGTCCGGGACGCGGTCCGCTACGCGCAACGGCACGACGCGCTGATCGTCGCGGCGGCCGGCAACGCGCACGCCCAGCAGGGCGCGGACCCGATCACGTACCCAGCGGCGTACCCGGGTGTCCTCGGCGTCGGCGCGATGACGATCGACAGCAGTCGGCTGCAGAGTTCGCAGGTCGGTTCGTACGTCGACATTTCCGCACCCGGCGGTGGCGTCCTCGCAGCGACCCGCGTCAGCGGCCATCGGTACTACGACGGCACCAGCTTCGCGGCGGCCTTCGTCAGCGGTACGGCGGCACTAGTCCGCTCGGCCGATCCACAACTACCGGCTTCCGCCGTCGCGAACCGCTTGATCGCCACCGCCACACCCGCGGCCGGCCCGGCGGATCAGTACGGCGCCGGGGTGGTGAACCCGTACCGCGCCGTGCAGGACAGCCTCGGTACGGCGAAACCCGCCGTACTGCCGCGGGTCCGTCCCGTGCAGGTCGATCCGGTTGCGGAACGACGTACCGCGGTCAGGAACGCCGCGATCCAGGACGGCCGCCGGATCGCTGTGTTAGCAGGGGTTTGCGCCGCATTGGTGATCGCCGTCGCGATCGTCGTACCGCTCGGACGACGGCGTCGCTGGCGCGCATGACAAAGCCCGGCCCTTCTTCGGTGGGCCGGGCTTTGCGTCGGGTCAGCAGTTGGCGACGGCGTCCGCGGCCTGGGCATCGGCGCGCTTCATGCCGATCCACGAGTCGTCCATCGCGTCTCCCCGACGCCGCAGCACCAGGTTGATCTCCTCGTTGGCCTGGGCCCAGAGGCGCTGCACCTCCTGGAGCTGCGGTGAGCCCTGCTGGCTGACCCACGCGGCCAGCAGCTGCTGCATCGCGGTCTGGAACTGGTTCTGCAGGTCGGTCACCTGCTGGTTCGCGGTGACCATGTCGACGGCGCCCTGCGCCATCCGGTCGAACGGGTAGTTGAGCATCATGACGAGGTCCTCTCCTACAGAACGGTGGTGTCGATGGTGGTCCCGGAGGCGCCAAGGCCGCTGAACGCCGACTGGCTGCTGGCGTCCTGCGCCTCGTAGGCGACCTTCGACGTGGTGATGCCGTCGGACATCCGGTGCAGCTTCGTGCACAACTTGTTCACCGCGTCGAGGTGGTTGTTGTGGCCCTGCCAGAACGTGTTCTTGATCTCGCCGTCCATCGGGGTCAGGCTGCTCATCGCACCGTCGAGCGTGGTCATCACCGCCTTCAGGGCGTCGCCGATCCGCGCGGCTTCGGTGGCCGTCCGCACCATTCGATCGAGTTCGGTCTCCACACCGGCCATGGTGTTTCCTCCTCTGCTGGGTTGCCGGTGCGTGATCACCGGTCGGTGTCACGCTAGGTCGGTACGCGCCGGTCTCCCGGCGCGTACCGGTTGCGGCCATCGGATGGCCGGTTCTGCGGTCAGAGTCGCCACAGGTCTTCGTCGAGCACCTCTCGCTCGGCAGGGCGTGCAGCGGTCCGTTTGCGTTTCCTCAGTGGGGGTACGCCGGCTGTGGTCCGCGACTCGCCGTTCGAACGGCCCTGGAGGTCGGACTGCACGCCGTGCCGCCGCAGCCGTTCGGTCTCGCTCTGCTCCGCGGGTACGTTGAAACCCGGGCGGCGTCCGGTTCCGGCTCCGGGTTTGATGTCCCGCGCGCCGTTGCCTCCGGCCCCCATTCCGCCGGACTGCGGCGGGTACATGGGCGGCGTACTCTGCTGGCCGCTCGTCGCGGCCGCGGACGATGTCTTCCCGGACAGCGTCGGCTCGGCACCGGCGGTACCGGCCACCGTCGCGGACTTCTGCACCGGCGTCGTGCGTTCCGACGTACCCGGCACATGTCCACTGTTGCCCAGGGCACCTATACCGCCACCGCCGATCGGCAGGTGGCCGCCGCCGCTGGTCGCCGGCGGGGGCGAGGCGCTCGCGTGGAAGGTCGGGGCGGTCGTGGTCCCGGAGCCGCCTGCGAGGACCGGCTGATCGATCATCAGTCCGTCTGTCGAGGACTTGGTGGGGTCGGTGGTGGTCGTCGCGGTGGTACCCGGGTCGACCAGGTCCTTGGCGTGCTGGGCGAGGGTGATCCACTTGTCCAGGTTCTCCGGGACCTTGCCGACCAGATCGATCCCCTTGCCGACAACATCGATCAGCTTCCCGGCTTCCTCGACCGGATCCTTCGCCTCCGGCGCCTTCTCCTCAGGCTTCTTCTCGTCCGAAGCCTTCTCGTCCCCCTTGGTCTCCGCACCACCAACCTTCGCCTGCTCCGCCCCGGTACCCCCACCCTGATCCTGTACCTGCGGCTGCGGCCCGCCCGCATCAGGCTTCGCCACCACCGGGCCGGTCCAGTCATGTTTGCTGAACTCCGCCTGCAGACCGTCGAACGCGATGCCCAGCATGCCGGACAGGATGTTCATCTCGATCGAGGCGGTCAACGCGGCGGTGTCCATCTCCTTCATGCCGGCCCGGATCACCGGATCCTCGCTGGAGTTCGCCTTCTGCTTCCCGGCGTTCCAGGCATCCAGCAACTGCCGCATCACCCCGCGGGCGCCGTCGAGCACTTCCGCGACCCGGTTCAGGCGTTGGGCCACAGCTGCCGCCTGCCCGTTCCAGCTCTCCAGGAAGTTCACGCCGTCGGTGACCTCGTTCCTGAACGCCGACCAGCCTTCGGAGCCGGTGCTCTGCTGCCAGATGGTGACCTTGTTCAGCGCCGCGCCGAGCTCCCCGGACGCCGTGTGCAGCGCCGTACCCGCGTCGGTCCACCGCTGGGCGTGGGCCCGCCACGGGCCGGACTGCTGGCCGTCCAGATCGTTGTACATCAACTGAACATCGGTGCAGCCCGTGTACGGACCGTTCGTTCCCGGCAAGAAGAAGTTCATCGCTGCCCCGGCACTTCCGGTGCGACGTCCGCGTTCCGGTTGCCGCGGAGTTGCTGGTGCTCGGGGTCCCAGGCGTTCTTGAACTCGGTGGCATTGACGTGGTCCTGGCCCTCGAAGTGCTGGGCGATATCGCGGGAGAGTTGCTCGAACGCCTGCAGGCCGCGTCGGGCCCGGTCCAGGTAGAAGTCGGCGGCGTTCGCCACCTTGCCGTACTTGTCCACGGCCACCTCACTACCGCGGATACCGCCGCGCAGGTCGCCGCCGCTGTCGTCGGCGAAGCCGGGCACGTTGATGTCGCCGGCGGCTCCCCCGAACTGGTACAGCTCGGGGGAGGAAAAGGCCAGGTCGTCGCTCATTGTTCTCCGTCCGGGTCGTCGGGGCACTCGACCAGTTGGACGAGTTGGGTGTCGCCGCGGCGGCCGACCAGTCGGCCGCGTCCTGGCGGCAGGGATTCGGGTTTGGTGGTGCCGAGCAGCGGGCCCTCCGACTTGTCTCCGCTCATCAGCAGACCGGGGGTGCCGAGGTCGCGCAGCCGGGCGATCAGCGGTTCGTAGATCGCGCGGCCGGCGCCGCCGCTGCGGCGGGTGATGACGAGGTGCAGGCCAATGTCGCGGCCGTGGGCGAGGTAGTCGGTCAGCCCGGCCAGTGGGTTGGTCTGACCAACGACCAGGTCGTAATCGTCGACCAGGATGTGGATCTGCGGCCCGGTCCATTCGCCGGACTGGCGGCGTTCGAGGACCGGCAGCAGGTCGGCGACCATCGCCTCGACGCCGCGCGGCTCGGAGAACGTGCCCATCACATGCTCACCGGCGACGGTGAGCGAGCGGCGGTAGTCGACCAGGATGATCCGCGCCTCGGTCGGCGCGCACCGCTCGGTGATCGAGCGGGCCAGCCGGCGCAGGAAGCCGGTCTTCCCGGATTCGGTGTCGCCGAAGAGCAGGAAGTGCGGGTCGGACTCGAAGTCGATGGACACCGGGCCGAGATCGCGTTCCGCCAGCCCGATCGGCAGGCCCGCCGCGGGAGTCCGCGCCAGTACGGCGGTGAACTCGTCCTCCTGCAGTTGTACCGGGAGCAGCCGCACCCGCGGGGCGCCGGACACCGGCCAGGCGGCGGCGAGCTGCGGACCGAGGTCGGCGGTCGGCGTGGCCACGACGAAGTGCTGCGCCTTGTCGGCGAGGCCGCGGCCCGGCTTGTCGGCCGGCACGCTCATCGCGGCCCGGCGGTCCACCACCGAGTCGGACGGGTCGCCGAGGCGCAGCTCGATCCGGGTGCCGAACAGGTCGCGGATCGTGCCGCGCAGGTCGAACCAGCGCGAACAGCTCGCGATCACGTGGACGCCGTACGCGAGGCCGCGACCGGCGATCTCGCCGAGGGTCGCCTCGAGGTCCTCGAAATCGGAGCGCAGGACCGGCCACCCGTCGACCACCAGGAACACGTCACCCCACGGATCGTCGGCGAACTCACCGGCCGCGCGCCGTTCCCGGTACGACGCCATGCTCTCCACACCGTGCTCGGCGAAGTAGCGCTCCCGAACCGTCAGCAACTGCTGTACTTCCGCGATCGTCCGGCGTACGGCGCCGACGTCGAGGCGGGGCGCCACGCCGCCGACATGGGGGAACTCGCGGAGCGCGGCGAGGGAACCGCCACCGAAGTCGAGGCAGTAGAACTGCACCTCACGCGGCGTGTGAGTCAGGGCCAGCGCGGAGACGAGCGCGCGGATCGCCGTACTCTTCCCGCTGCGCGGTCCGCCGACCACGACCGCATGGCCGGCGCCAGCCGAGAGGTCCACGACGAGCGGGTCGCGCCGCTGCTCCAGTGGCTTGTCGACCAGCCCGATCGGTACGCGCAGCGTTCCGCGCGGCCCTGCAGCAGCTAGCCCGTAGTCGGGGTCGACCGTGAGCGCCGGCAGCAGGTCAGTGAGTGGTGGCGGGTCGTCCAGCGGCGGCAGCCAGATCTGGCGGGCCGGCAGGCCCTTGTTCTCCAGGCGATCGACGAGGATGTCGAGCAGCTTCTCCCCGACACCGTCCTCCTCCGGCTCCTCATCGACCTCTGTCACCGGCTTCGACACGTAGGCACTGGTGTACTCCGCAACCTCGTCCGCGACGTCGCCACCGGTCTGGTTCACACTGGCTGCTGCGCGATGCACACCGGACACATAGGCCGAGCGGAACCGAACCAGCGTCTCCGTGCCGATCTGCAGGAACCCGTGCCCGGGCGCGCGCGGCAGCTCGTACGCGTCGGGGATACCGAGCACGACACGGCTGTCCATCGCGGAGAACGTCCGCAGACCGATCCGATACGACAGGTGCGCGTCCAGACCGCGCAGCCGGCCCTCCTCCAGTTTCTGGCTGGCCAGCAGCAGATGTACGCCGAGTGCTCGGCCCAGTCGGCCGATCTGGTTGAACATCTCGATGAAGTCGGGCTTCGCCGACAGGAGCTCGGAGAACTCGTCGCAGATCACCAGCAGCGTCGGTACTTCGGGCAGGTCGGCGCCTGCCGCTCTGGCGAGCTCGTACTCGCGGACGGACTCGTAATTCCCGGCCCGCCGCAGCAGCTCCTGCCGACGGATGAGTTCACCGCCGATGGCGTCCGCCATTCGATCGACGAGTGCCAGCTCGTCGCTGAGGTTCGTGATCACCGCACTGGTGTGCGGCAGCCGGTCCAGCTTGGTGAACGTGGCGCCGCCCTTGAAGTCGACCAGGGCGAAGTTCAGGCTCTCGGACGAATGCGTCGCGGCCAGTGCGAGTACCAGGCTCCGGAGCAGCTCGCTCTTGCCGGAGCCGGTCGCACCGATCAGCAGACCGTGTGGGCCCATACCGTCCTGGGCGGACTCCTTCAGGTCGAGCTCTACCGGCGTCCCGTCCGCAGTGACACCAAAGCGGACGCGCAGCCGGTCCCGGTTCGGTCTGGGACCCCAGTGCCTTGCGGGGTCGAAGGTGTACGGATCCCCCAGGCCGAGCAGGTCGGTCAGGCCGAACACCGACGCGAAGCTCTCCTCGCCGTCACCGCCTGCAGACAGGCGCAGTGGTGCGACCAAGCGGGCCAAGGCGTCCGCGTCGGGGATCGTGAAGCTGTCCGCGATGCCGACCTCGGACTCGCCGTCCATGGTCACGCTGGTGAGAGCACCGTCGCTGGCCACGTCCAGCAGCACAGTGGAGCGGTCGAGCAGTCGCGGCGGCTGTGTGGTCAGGTCGATGACGCTGACGCCTTCCACACCGTTGCCGGTCATCAGGTGGTCCGAACCGATCACGTCGCCACCGTCGATCAGTACGACGATGTGCGGGTCGTCCACGCGGCTGGTGGCCGCCGGATCGAACCGCGGCCGCTGCGCCAGCAGGTCACCCAGTACCGACTCGAGGTCCGGAACACTCTTGCTGATCAGGCGGATCGGGCCGAGCGCGTCGGACTTCTCCGGGTGATGTGCGTGCGGCAGCCACTTCAGCCATTCCCAGTCCGCTCTGGTCTCCGGCCCGATGACAGCTGTGATCAGTAGGTCGTCAGGCGAGTGGAACGTCGCCAGCTGCGCTACGAGAGCACGTGCCAGGCTACGAGCGCGGTCCGGGTCGCCATCGACGTACACCCTTGAAAAGCCACGCAGTGCCATAGCCACAGGCAGTCCAGGAACAGACGAGTACGTCGTGATGAAGCGGCGCAGTGCACCGGCGGAGAGCGGCTCCAGCTCCTCCAGCGGCACCGTGTCGGGTGGAGCGACCGTTGTGGCCAATGGTTGCGCTCCGGTGCCGACACGGACGATCGCGAAGTCGGTGTCGTTACGGCGACGCTCCCAGAGGCGGTAGCTCTCCACCAACGTCCACAGCTGCGTCGGATCCGGATGCAGATACGACAGCGCCTTTCGTTGCTGTACGACGGCACGCCTGGCCCGGATGCGCTGCTGGGACAGGTGTCTGAGGTACCCGCGCCGTGCCCGGGCCATCTCCCGCCGTGGTGCGCCTTGGCCGGCGAACGCCATTCCCGCCATGCCCAGCGCCGACAGGCCGAACAGTCCGCCGACGATGTAGCTCATCCGGCCACCGCCGCCGAGTGTCGAGTACATCAACGCCATCGCGGCGCCGCCCGCGAGCATCGGCACCATCATCACGTACTGCGACAGCTGCTTGCTCGCAGGTTGCGGCAGTGCCGGCGGCGGTTCCAGCGTGACGTCGCCGGTCGGCAACGCGGGACCCTCGCGCCGCGGCGGTCTGCTGACGATGACTGTCGACATGTTCCAGGACGCTAGGTGGCGCGGGTGCACGACAGGGGACGGCGGCCACTTGCTGACTGTCCACAAGCTGCAAGGGCGGGGCCTTGCGGTGCTGTGCGTGCCACGGTGACTGACGTGAGCATTCGTGGACTGGTCAAGGTCACCATCGACGCACCCGAACGCCGCATCGACCTGGCGCTGCCGGAACGGTCGACGGTGGCCGAAGTGCTGCCCGGCATCCTGCGGCACGCGGGTGACGACCTCGCCGATTTCGGCGCGCTGCAAGGCGGTTGGGTCCTCCGCCGCCCCGACGGCGAAGCCCTGGAGACACATCTGGACCTGGCCGGACAGGACGTCCGGGACGGCGAGATCCTGCATCTCGCACCGGCGCACCAGCACTGGCCGGAGCTCGAGTACGACGACCTGGTGGACGCGATCGCCACCGACGCACGGTCCAGCGGCCGGGCATGGACACCGGGTGCGAGTCGCTGGTGCGGACTCATCGCGGGGACGGTCGCAGTACTGACCGCCCTTGTCCTGCAGCCCAGCGCGTACTTCGCGCTTGCTGTCGCCGGCGGGCTGATGGCGATCGGCGTCGTACTGTCACGTGCTGTCGGCGACGCGGCAGGTGCTGCGATGGTCGGCGCGGTGTCGCTGGTGTTCGCGCTGGCCGGCGGGGTGCTGCTGATCGACTTGCCGGAGTTCGGCGCACCACAGCTGACCGCGGGTGGTGCGGCGCTGCTCCTGTTCGGGTTACTCGGGTACGTCGGGATCGCTCGCCATACCGCGGTGTTCGTCACGGCAGTGACCGGAGGCGTGCTCGCACTCGTAGCGGGGTGGCTGGGCGGTGCGCTGGACGGTACGCGATCAGCTGCTGTTGTCGGCGCCGTTGCGGTCGCCTTGATACCAGTGGCCGCACCACTGGCCATGCGGATCGGGCGGCTGCCCAAGCCCGTTCTGCCTAGCAGTACTGCGGACCTGTTGGCCGACCCGCCACAGCCGCCTCGTCGACTGCTGCACGCTGCAGTACTACGGTCTGCCGCTCTCTACACGGGCATCCTCGCAGGACTCGCAGCTGGACTTGCCAGTTGCCTGTACGTACTAGCGCGATCCTCGTCGACGCCTGGACGCGTGCTGGTCGTGCTGATCGTCGGCATCTGTTTGCTGCGATCGCGGCTGTTGCCGGTCGTCGCGCATCGGCTGAGTTTGATCGGCGCTGGTCTTGCCGGACTCGGATGCCTGCTCGTGCAGTCGCCGTACGCGTTGCTGGTGTTCGCTGCGGTGGCTGTGTTCCTCGGGCTCTGGTACGCGCGGCACAAGCCTGGTGCGTACCTGGCCCGGTACGCCGAGCTGGCCGAGGTCGTCCTGGTGTTGCTGGTCGTGCCGATCGTGTTGTGGGTCCTTGGGCTGTACGCGTACGTACGTGGACTGGGTGGATGACCGATGGCCTCGAAGCGGGATCAGCTGCAGTCACACCAGTTCGTCAAGCAGCGGATGACCCATGCGCTCCTGTTGCGGGAGACCGATCCGGAGTACCCGCCGTTCCGCCGCGGCGTTGTCGCGATGCTGGTCGGTATCGGGCTCGCTGTCCTGGTGCTGGCCGGGTGCGGTGTGTACGGGGCGCTGTCGCCGGGTGGGAAGACGTCGTGGAAGTCCGGCGACCGCGTCATCGTGGAGAAGGAGACCGGCACGCGGTACGTGTACCGCGACGGAGTGCTCTACCCGGCTGCGAACTACGTGTCGGCGCTGCTGCTCGCGAACAAGTACAGCGCACCGCTGATGGTGTCGGCGAAGTCGCTGCTCGGTGTACCGCGCGGCCAACGCGTGGGGATCCCGGATGCACCGGACTCCTTGCCTGCCAAGGGACGACTGCTCGGCAGCGGGTGGTCGATGTGCGCGAAGCCGATGGTGGATTCGTCGGGCAGTCCCGCCGTGCAGTCGGTTCTCCTCGTGGGAACCGAGCAGTCCGGTACGGCAACGGACTCCTTGCTCGCGGTTGGGCCTGACGGGCACCGGTACCTGATCTGGCGCGGCTACCGGCACCTGATCCAGCAGCCAGCGACAGTGACCGCAGCACTCGCTCTGAACGAGGAGGCGTGGCTGCGGGTGCCCTCTGTCTGGCTGGACCTCATTCCGTCGGGTCCACCACTCGGTCCGATCTCCGTGCCCGGTGCGGGCACACCGTCCACGCTGCTCCGCCCAGGTCGAGTCGGCACGTTGTACGTCGTACAGACGTCGACCGGACAGGGGCAGTACTACCTGCTGCAACGGGACCGGTTGGTGGCGATCAGTTCGCTGCAGTACGACGTACAGCGCACGGCTCCTGCTACTCGTAAGGCGTACCCGGGTGCTGTGCCGGAGGCGGTTCGGCTGGACCCGGCTGTGGTGGCTCAGGTGTCCGGCGGTGTGGGTACGACGACCGCTGACTCCGCACTGCCGCCGACCAGGCCGTCCTTTGCGCGACCGGAGTCGTCCGAGGTGTCGGTGTGCGCTGTGTTCTCCAACGGCGAGTTCCGGCCTCGGTTCACGCTTGCTGCTGAGCTGCCGTCGGCCGGCGACGCCGGTGTGACCGCGGGACGTGGCCAGGGCGGACTGGCGTTGGCTGACGTGGTCGTCGTCCCGCCGGGCCACGGGGCCGTCGTCGAGTCGATGGCCGCGCCCGCACAGCCGGCTGGGTCCGGGGCGTTGTCGTTCGTGAGCGATCTCGGGCGGCGGTACCAGCTGGCGAGTCGCGACGTACTGGGTGTCCTCGGCTACGACCAGGCACCTGTGGTGCGCCTGCCGGCCGAACTGGTCAGTCGGCTCCCCGCGGGACATGCGCTCGACCCCTCCGCCGCGACCTACCCGGTCGGACCCTAACCGATCTCTCAACCTCAGGAGGAAGTATGGACATCGGCACACTGACCGTGGTGCCTGACGAGCTGCGGCAGTTCGCCACGCTCGCACCGCTGGCGACTGTCACTCCGGTCTCCGGCACGGTCCAGGCGACGCCGCCGCTGGCCGGTCCGATGCCGGAGAGCGCGACCGTCGAGGCGCACGTCCGGTTCTGCGTGGAGAACACCGGCACGGTCACGTTGCAGGCGACCGACGGCATCGCGTCGCTGATCGAGGCGGCGCTGTCGATCGCGACCAGCTTCGAGTCCACCGACCAGGTCAACGCGGCCGCGCATCGCACCCTCGCCGACGAGCTGCAGGTCTGACGGCCATGGGCGCGTACTTCGGGATGGAACTGAACGCGATGGCGGCCATGCTCTACGGGCAGCGCGCCGAACCTTGGCACACGGGCGCCGACATGTGGGGCTCGGCCTGCCAGCAACTGCTCGCCACCCACGGCGACCTCGGTGCCGCGAACGCCACGATCGCCACGTGGCCGCTCAGCATCGGCTCGGTGTCGCAGCTGGCGTTCAACGGACAGGTGATCGGTAGTCTCGCATCGCTCGGCGAGTGGGCGGCGTACACCGGTGCGATGTCCGCGGCGCTCCGGCTGGGCGGTACGGCGCTGAACGCGGCGCAGGCCGCGATGCCGGCGCTGCAGAGCGGGTACGACACGGCGGTGTCGCTGAGCGCGGTGCCCATCATCGGGCCGTTCGCCGCGCAGGTCGCGGTCGGTCTGCAGCAGGTCGGCGCCGGGATGATGGAAGCGGTCGGTGTGGTCATGCAGGCCCCCACAGCAGTACCTCCGCCGACTCAAGGGTGGCAGGGGCCTGGAGGCACCGGAGCGCCGACGCCGGCGTCACCCGCTCCCTCCATACCGGTGACCGACGTACTGGATGCGACGGACAAGCTGTTCAGTGCGATGAGCAAGGGCGCCACCTTGGTGCAGACGGTCGCCGGGCTGGCTCAGTCGGGGACCGGGCTCGGGAACGGCGCGACGGCCAAGTTGCCAACCACCAACGATCTGCTCGGGACGCTCGTCCACCCGGACCTGCCGACGCTCGCCGGTGGGACGGTAACCCCGCCGACCACGCTCCCGGCGACGGTCGGAGTGTCTGCGACCACCTCGGCCGGGATGCCGGGCGGGATACCGGCAGCCGTACTGGCCGGGTCGCTCGGCGCGTTGACCAACTCGGTGCGCCCAGCGACGCCTGGTGCTGTGGGGTCATCAACGGGTGCGCGGATCGCCGCGGGAACCGAACCAGGGCTGGCCGGTAGTACGGCACGTGCCGCGGCAGCAGCGGCTAAGGCGATGCCGACGATCGCACCGCCGATGTCCGGCGCAGGCGGTGGCGGCGGCGGGTCGAACGAGCCCCGCTCCGGCAACCGGAAGCGCGACGCTCTGCAGCGTACCGGTGTGCAGTCCGACCTCCAGGGCCGTACCGCCACGGAGTCACCGGAGCAGTTCACCCTGCCGCCGGTACGTCGCCGTACCGCGGCCGGACCGGTCCTGGACAACGAGCTCTTCCGATGACCACCACAGCCACCTCAGCTCAGCAGGCGACCGCTGCGGTCACGGCGTCTGTCAGTACGGCTGTCACGAGTACGGTCGCACCGCCGCGGGCTGTGCCGGTGCGGCCTGCTCCTGTCCAGCCTGCTGTTCGCACTCACGCGCCAGTTGTGATGCCTGCTCCGGCTGCTCCTGTCAGCGTTGCTGCACCGCCGCCGGTCGAGGCGCGGCGAGTGCCTCGGGTGCGGATGGGACAGGTGGTGTGCTGGCAGCTGGTAGGTGGCTTGGTCACCGCCTCTGTTGGCCGGGGGTTGGTGGCGGCAGTGAGTGCCGGGTTGGTCGGGCTGGTCGCTGTAGCACTGACCGCGAGCTGGCGGCGCGGGCTGTGGTCGTACCAGTGGCTCCACTTGGCAGTGGCGTACGTGATCCGCGGTACCCGCTTCGTCGCGATGGGCGGGGCACGCGGCGAGCTCGAGGACGGTGCGGGCGCCATCGTCCGGTCCGACGGCATCACGGTGCTGCTGGAGACCGACGTACCGCCGGAGGTGACCCCGGCCGAGCTGCTGGAGGAGCACACCGGACTACGGCTGAAGCTCGTCCGCCGGCCCGGCCGGGCGTGGATCGCCCTGACCGCGCTCCGGTCCGCCGACCGGCCGCAGGACACCGAGCTGGAGCTGCTGCTCACCAACACGGTCCGCCGGCTGACCCGGCGGCTCCGCCGGCGCACGTTCCGGGCGGTACCGCTCGGGCCGGAGGAGCTGACCGAGGTACTCGCAGCGCTGACCCCTGACCAGCTCACCGAGGAGTGGGACGCCCTGGCCGTCGGACCCCGGCGCTTCCGGATGTACGCCGTACCCGCGCATCTCGCTCTCCAGCAGGCCGGTGCGGTGGCTGTCAGCACCTCCAGCGACCTGGACCATGCGCTGGTCCTCGCTCCCGCCGACGCTCCCGTGGCGTCGGCCGCCGTACCTCAGACCGGCCGGCACCGCTCTGCTTTCACTGCCGCCCTGCCCTGATACAGCGGCCTGACCAGGCGATACATCGCTCGCTGGACAGCCGCTGTATCGGGTGTATCGGGCGGTGTATCAGGCGTGGACAGCGGCGAGATTCGCGCTGGACGGGGGCCCGCGATGGTTCTGGTGTTCACCGAGTCGCACCGACTCGACCGAATCGAGCGAGGTGTCCCGTGTACCACTCCGAGCCCATCGAAGGCGCTTCGTACGTCCGTACGGCCCGCTACCCGCGCGCTGTGAAATCCGCCCCGCCGGTCCGCACCACCGGACGGCGGCTGGCCCATCTGGGCGTCGACGCGACCGCCGAGCAGACCTACCTGGTCGTCCTCGAACGGCCGTCCTGGACGCCGGCCGAACTCGGCGAGCGGCTCGGGCTGGACGAGGCCGCGACCCACGAGGTGATCCAGCACCTGACCGCCCTCGGCCTGCTGGCCAGGGGTACGTCGGGTGACGTGGTCCGCCCGCTCAACCCGCGCCTCAGCCTCACCGCGCTGCTCGCCGAACGCGAGGCCGACCTGGCCCGCGTCACCCGCGACCTGGAACGCAGCCGGGTCGCCGCGGCCGAGATCGCCGGCGAGTTCGCCCGCCGCCACCCGGTACCGCTCGGCGACGGCAACAGCGCCCTGGACTGGGCCGGCAGCCCCGCCGCGGCACAGCGCACCATCGAGGGTCTGCTCAAATCAGCGGCCGGCGAGGTGCTGGTGAGTACGCCGGCCACCGCAGCGCTCGCCGACCCGATCGCGGGCCTCCGCGAGCTCGGCACCGGCGTACTGGCTCCTCCCGTCCGCTACCGCATCCTGGTCCCGGACGCCGCCCGGACCGACCCGATGCTGGCCCGTCGGCTGCAGCAACTGACCCGCAACGGCGCACAGGTCCGTACGGCGACCGCCGTACCGCTCTGCGCGATGATCGTCGACTCGGCGACCGTGGCCCTGCCCGCTGACCGGACAGGTCGCGGCGCCGTCAGCATCCTCCGGCTGGCGTCCGCTGTCGGCGCGGTGACCGAGTTGTACGAGCGGATCTGGCACTCGGCCACACCGCTGCGTCAGCCGACCGGACTGGGCGACGCGTCCGGGCTGACCGTCCGCGAACGTGAAGTGCTCTCCCTGCTCGGCGACGGCGGCACTGACGCGTCCGCGGCCGCGCAGCTGGGTGTATCGGTCCGGACCGTCCGCCGCATGGTGTCCGAGATGATGGCCCGCCTCGGTGCCCAGAGCAGGTTCCAGGCCGGGCTGAAGGCGGCCGAGCGTGGCTGGGCGGGGACGCGATGACCCGCACCCTGCTGGTGGCACCGGATCGTCCTGGGGCCTACCCGACCATCGGAGCCGCCGTACTCGACGCACCCGACAACGCGGTCATCTCGATCGCTCCGGGCGTCTACCGAGAGGTCATCGACCTCGCGGACCGGTCGGTGACCCTGACCGCCGACACAGGCGACGTCGTCATCGACGCAACCTCGGCCCAAGCGCCGGTACTACGGACAGCGGGCGGACGGCTCGTACTCCGCGACCTGACCATCCGGGCCGGCGACGCTCCCGCAGTCGAGCTCCACGGCGGTGCGCTACGTGCAGAACGTTGCGCGCTCTCAGGCCGCTTCGGACCGGTTGTACTCGTCACTGGGCCGGCCGAGGTGTCGGTGTCGCACTGCAAGGTCGACGGCGGCGAGCACGGTCTGGTGCTCGAGGACTGCACTGCGCAGGTCGAGCACACCAAGGTGTCCGGTGTGTCCGCTGACGGCGTCATCATCCGCCTGGGCGCGACCGTCGTACTGCGCGACTGCCAGTTCACCGACTGCGGACGCCGGGGCATCTACGCGTACCAGTACGGCCGACCGACCATCGAGAGCTGTGAGGTGTCAGGTACGTCGGAAGCGGGCGTGCTGATTGCGTACGACTCCAGCGCGATGCTGAGCCACACACTGATCCGCGACACCGCCGGGCCGGCTGTGGTGTTCGGACGCCGCTGCCACGGCGAGGTCGTGTCGTGCCGCTGGGAGAACACAGCCGAACCAGCACTCGACCTCGCCGAGCCAGAGCTCGTTTCGGTGACAGCCGCAGTACAGGTGGAGCCACGCGCGACCACCAACGAGCCAGCTGCCGCGGACGTGGAGTCGCTGCTGGCCGAGCTGGACGCCATGGTCGGGCTCGCAGGGGTGAAGGACGAGGTCCGCAGTCTCATCGACGAGATCCAGGTCAACGAGTGGCGAAGGAAGGCAGGGCTACCGGTCGGCAGTCTGAGCCACCACCTGGTGTTCGCCGGCGGTCCCGGGACCGGTAAGACCACGGTCGCCCGCATCTACGGCAAGCTGCTCGCGGCACTCGGCGTACTGCCGAAGGGACAGTTCAGCGAGGTCGCACGACGCGATCTGGTCGGCCAGTACCAGGGTCACACCGCGGAGAAGACCTCAGTGGTGTTCCAGGACGCGACAGGTGGCGTGCTGTTCATCGACGAGGCGTATGCGCTGTCCAGGGCCGGCGCCGAGAGCGACAGCTTCGGCCAGGAGGCGATCGACGCCCTGGTCAAGCTGATGGAGGACCACCGCGACGAGGCAGCGGTGATCGTCGCGGGGTACAGCCACGAGATGCAGCAGTTCCTGGACGCCAACCCCGGTCTCGCGTCGCGGTTCACGAAGACCATCGACTTCGAGAACTACTCCCCCGACGAGCTCACCCTCATCGTGCAGCGGATGGTCGCCGCGAACGAGTACGACCTGGACGCCAGGGCCGCACCGATCCTGCAGCAGCACTTCGCCGCGGTCTCACAGGCGGCGAACTTCGGCAACGCGCGTGACGCGCGCCGCCTGTTCGACCGGGCCCGGAAGGCACAGTCGCAGCGGCTGCGCCGGCTGGACGGCATGCCCGCCATCAGCGACCTGCGGACACTGCAGCTCGCTGACGTGGCCGCAGCGGTGTCATGAGACCGGTTCGAGGACAGCAACGAAATCGGACAACAGCTCGGCCACCCCGTCGAGTACTCCGGCGAGCTGGGTACCTGGTGTGCCCGGCTCGCCGATTGTCGCCAGTACTTCGCAGTGCGCCCACAGCGACGGCGCAACCCAGCCCCACTGCCACAGCTCGTACGTGGTGCTGTTGACGGTGGCCAGCGGCTCCAGCCCCGGTACGCCGATCGCGAACCGCTCCAGGTCGTCGGGACTATTACCCAAGCCCGCGAACATCGGCAGCAGCCGGTACTGGTGAGCGAACTCGTCGTCGACCAGCACCAACACACCGCGACTCACAAGGGCATTGACGTGCTGCTCCGCGTCCTCGATATCGGCTGCGGTGCACTCGGCCACCAGTTCGGGCACCGTCGTCCAGTGGTGCGCCAGCGACCACACGTCGTACTCGGATTCGCTCAGGCGCTCCGCCGTACGGCCGACGCGGATGACGTGGTGCTCCGACTCGAGTCCGGCGCCTTGGCCGACCGGAAAGACAGTGGTCATCAGAACTCCTGTACGGCGAGGTCGAGGCACGCTGCGGTCGGAGCGAGCAGTGAGTGCAGTGCGGTCAGTACGGCGGGCAGCTCGGCGTCATGTTCCTTGCACGCGATCAGCAGATTGGGAGACAGGTGTCCCGACAGCCAGAGGTCGTAGAGCGTTCGGGTCATCCCGGCGAGTGCCAGCTCGAGAGTGCCCGACCTGAACATCGTGGGGGTCTCCGCCGTGTTCCCGAGGCCCAGGTGCAGTGGAAGGAGCCTGTGTCGTGTGGCGAAGTCGGCCGGGTTGTCCAGGTCGACCTCGGCCAGCAGGCTCCTTGTCAGCAGGCGGTCGATCAGTACGGCGCCGTTCGTGATCTCGCTATCGGCCAGGAGGTCGACGATGCGACTGCGCTCCCACGGGCCGGAGTCATCAGTCAGGCTGTGCGCCAGCGCCCAGACCGCGAACTCTTCGACGGTCAGCTCAACGATCTCGCTGCCGAGCCGCACCTGGTGCACCTGACTCTCCGCAGTGTCGGTGAAGTGCGTTCCGAGACACTGGCCGATCGGGAACATCAACAGAGTCATGTTCCTGACGCTGACACGCTCCGGGCGCGCTGCGGGGCGGCTTGCAGCATGTGGCCAGTGTGTGGCCGCAGGCGCCGGGGTGGCGGCGAACGACCTGTTCAGACGGGAAGATAGACTCGTGACCGACAAGGCGGGACCTGACTCCGTTCCGGAGCTTCCGGGGTGTTCCAACGTGGTCCTGGCCCGGTCTGGGATCCCGAGGGTGTACCGGTGCCTTCGGCAAGGGACTGCGGCCAGTGCGCTGGTTTACCCGGTCCGCGTCGATGCGAGTACCGCGGCGGCGTTCAGCAAGCAGGCGAAGGCATTGCAGGGCGTCGCCCATCCGCATGTCGCGTCGGTGCTGGAGTCTGGTGTCGCTGATGGCTTTCCGTACCTGATCAGCGTTGGTGACGCTGGGACTCTGGCGGAACAGATACGGAGTCAGCTGCGCTCGCCTGCTGACCTGGCTGTGCTCGGGCGTCAGCTTGCGCAAGGTTTGGCTGCGTTGCACGGGGCTGGGCTGGTTCACGGTGGTCTCACGCCTGGTGCGGTGGTTTTGCTGGCTGACGGGCAGCCGCGGCTGTCTGCGCTCACGCTCGGTTTGGGGCAGCACACTGGGCATGCGGCGTTGAACTCGCCGAGTCAGTTGTACGTGGCGCCGGAGACGTTGCGGGACGGGACGCTGACTGCGGCGTCCGATTTGTATGCGTTGGGCGCTGTGCTGCACGCTGCGATCAGCGGGAAGCCGCCGTTGGCCGCGCGGATGGGTGAGACGGCCGGCGAACACATCCTGCGCGTGCTGAACGAGCCGCCGGCCCGTCTCGAGGTACTACCGGACGCGTTCGCGGACGTCATCGCGCGACTGCTGGAGAAGGACCCCGCCAAGCGGCCCGTGTCCGCAGAGGTCGTCGCCGCCGCCCTCGCAGCGTTGGCAACCCCGACAACCCCACCGATCCCTCCCATCCGCCCCGTAACCGCCACCCCCAAACAGTCACCCGCCGCCACCCCACCCCTCCCACGCCCAGCAGTAATGTCCCGAACCACCCTCCGCACCTGGCCCACCCCCACACCAACTCCCCAACCCCCCGCCGCACCACCCACCACACCACCACCGACCGCCGCTCCCCCGCGCCCCGCCCCGCCCACACCGCCCCCTCCCGCCCAACCACCCTCCGCCCAGCCACCCGCTGGCCAGCCCCCCGCCAGCCCGCCGTCGTCTGGTGCATCTGGTGGCAAGCGGAGGAATTGGTTGCTTGTGGCAGCGACTGTTGTTGTGGCAGCCGCCGTCATCGCGACCTTCGCTCTGGTCAACCGCAAAGGCCAAACCGACACACCCCCACTCAGCGCCCCAACCCCCACCACACCCTCCACCCCAGCGCTAGCAGTCAAACTGAACCCACCAGCAGACCACAACACCTACGTAGACCTCACCTGGTCAGGCCCGTCCGACGTCAACTACGCGGTGGTCATCGCCCAGGTAGGCCAACCCGCAGTCGTCCGACTCGTCTACAAGCACACCAAATACCGCGCCGCTGTCGTCCCCGGCATCCAGTACTGCTTCGCCGTCCAAGCCACCGACGGCATCAACAAGATGGAGACCGACCCGCGCCCGGTCCGCGACGCCCAGTGCGAGCGCTGATCACCCGATCAGGCTGCGCACGCTGAACGTCGTACGGATCCGCTCCGACAACCGCCCCTCGGCCAACCCACGCTGAGCCTTGCGTACGGCGGACCACGCGAACTCCCGGTCCGGATCCGAGTCCTGCCCCGACCACAACGCCCGGTCCAGGCACGCGGCCAGCAACGTCATCGCCTGCGACACCGCCCCGTCCGAGTCCCGCGCCAGGTCCCGCGCCGTGGCCGCCGGCGTCACCCGCATGCCGTGGTCCCGCAGCAGATCACGCGCCTCAGCCCACGCCCCGAGCGTCCCGTGCCGCATGCGCCGCCGACGACGTACCGCCTTGGCCAGCGGCACACCAATGACCCACAACAGCCCGAGCCCCAGGAGAGCGGCGACGACCAGGACCACCGTGAACCAGTCAGGTCCGTGATGCGGCTTCTGCGGTTCCTCCGGGAACGGCAGCGTCGGCTCGGACTGGTGCTCGCGCTCGATCTCCTTCTTGGACGGCAGTTGCTTGCGCACCTTCTCCGCCGCACCGGCCAGCCCACCACCCGCCTTGGACGTAGCGGTTCCGGTCGGGTCGAGAGGCACCCAGCCCACACCTGTCACCGCAACCTCGGGCCACGCGAGTACGTCGCGGTTGCGGATCACGTAGGTCCCGTCCGGGCTCGGTGTGTCCGGCTGTTTGAACCCGACGACGAGCCGCGCCGGCAACCCGAGCAGCCGTGCCATCACAACGTACGCCGCGGCGAACTGCTCCGACGTACCGCGCTTGCTGCGCAGCAGGAAGTGGTTGAGCTGCGCGTACCCGTGGCCTGTCGGGAGGTTCTCGCCGGTGGCCAGCTTGTAGTTCGTCCGCAGGTAGTTCTCGAGAACCAGAGCCAGCTGGAACGACGGCCGCACGTCACCGGCGATGTTGCGTGCCAACTCGTCGATGCCCACCGGCACCTCACCGAGGTCCGCGGTGCTACCAGGATCCGCGTCGACGCCGGACGAAGCGAGCTGATCCGAGTCGACGGCCGGCTCGGCCCAGGTGACCCGGTACTGCGACGGCTGCTTCTGCTCGGCCAGCAACGCACCGGACGCCGGGTCGACCAGCAGCGGCTGGTCATCCACCACCGACAGCGTCCGCGTCTGGCTGGGCAGCCACGGCAGCGACCAGTCCGCCAGCGCGACATCCGCCGACTGCCGCCGTACCGGCACCGTCACGCGGGAGTCGAGTGGCAGTTCACGTCCGAGGCGCTGGAACTTCGGTGCGGCCGTCCAGGTGACTCCGTCGAAGTTGTCCAGGGCAATCACAGGCCAGCGGTCGACTGGACCGTCAGCCCGTGCGGTGAACACCACGGTGTCCGGCGAGTGCAGCCGCGCCGCGATCTCCGTCAGCGGGTTGCTGAGCACAGTGGGCGAGTCAGGCGGGCTCGGCTTCGCCAGGTGGACCGCAGTGGACGTCGGCAGCGCCAGTCCGAGTGTGCTGGCACCAACCGCCATAGCAGCGAGTGCTGCGACCAGACGGACCCACGCGGCGCGCTCACCCGGCCACTGCAGTAGCACCAACGCGAAACAGCCAGCGAGCGCCAGTCCGACGAGTACTGCGTCCAGCCCGGTCACTGTGACGTACGCCTGGGACAGACAAGCCACCACCACGGCAGGCAGCAACGCCACCAGCCGGGACCGCTGCAGCACGCGCGCACCCACCAGGCAGGCGAGCAGAACGAGCACCGGCACGAACGCGACCAGGTCCGGAGACGGAGTGGCCGGCCAAGTCGACTCGAGCGTACGGCGCCAACCCGACGTCACCGCTTCCCACAGAGACGCCGGCCGACGCGCGGCGCCCGGTATGACAGCCAGCAGCGCGACGACTCCACCGACCAGCGTCAGCGGCACCCGCCAGCGAGCGACCTGTGGGCGGCGCAGGATCACTTCCTCAACCAGGTAGGCAACTACAGCGACCGCCAGCATCGGCCAAAGCACAGCCGACGTACCGAACACCGGTGAGAACAACAGCCCCGCCACTACACCAGCAGCAAGCACTCCAAGGATCGGTAGCCGTATTGTCATGCCGGTACTGCGTTCCAGGCGTCGACTGCCTTCTGAGCCGCGTCAGCGTGGATGACGTGGACCCCGGCACCGGTGTGCAGCGCCGGCTCGTCATGGGTCAGGTCGATGCACACCACCGGGCGGTAGCTCGACCTGAGGTTCGGTACGTCGGCCAGCCCCGCGGTGTCCCCGGTCAGCACGACCAGTGCACCACCGTCACGGGCAACTGGCAACGACTCGAGCAGATTGCTGTTGGTCGTCGCCTGCTCGACCCTGGCGAGCTCGTCGAGCAGATCGCTGACGGACTGTACGTCGTGGTCGGTGCCGCACGGTGTGGTGAGCCGCAACCGCTGACCGGACTGTGCTGCAACAGCCAGGATCGACGCCGCGACAGAAACCGCAGTATCGAACTGGTCCGCCGTCAGCGCACTCGTACGCGTGTCCAGCAACACCTGCAGACGCGGCTGATCCGGGTCGACGTACTCGCGGACCATCAGCCGACCTGCTCGCGCGGACGCCTTCCAGTGCACGTGGCGGACCTCGTCACCGGGCACGTACTCGCGCAGCCGGCGCAGGTCGATCGAGCCACGCAGCGGACCAGCAGAGACCGGCCCTTCGAAGTGGTGCCGTTGCCGGATGCCAGTCGCCGTACGAGCGGCGTACCGCTTCGGGTGGACGAGAAGCGTTGCTGTGCTACCGATCGATACCTGACACGACACAAGGCCGAACGGGTCGGAGCGACGCAGCAGCAACGGCCCGACGGGCAGTGTCCCGCGGCGAGCGGTCGGCAGCTCGTAGTGGTACGTCGCGACGCCGTTCGGCGCCAGTGCCGTGACCGCAACCTCGGACTGGTGCGCACCAGCGGTGTCCGCGGCAACGAAGGCCGGCTGTCGCCGCGTGGACTCGTTGCGCACCATCAGCCGCGCCAACGCAGGCTGACCGCACTCGACGCGGTCCGGGTACAGCACACGCTCCACTGTCACCTTCGGACGACGTACGACGGTCAGCACGCTGACGAGCACCGCAGCAAGACCAGCCCCGGCCAGCACTTGCAGCATCGGGTAGCCGAGCAGCTGACCCGCTACGAGCAAGGCGATCGAGCCGACCAACACTCCCCAGGCTCGTGGCGTGAGCCTGGTCCTCATGACACGATGCCAAGAGCCCGCTTGAGATCGCGCCGTACCGGGTTGCCAGGCGCCGGAGTGTCTTCGAGTACGTCGTCCACAACGCTCTCCGCCGTACGACGAGCCAGCGCGGCGTCCGCGGTCAGCACCAGGCGGTGTGCCAGTACCGGATGCGCGATGCTCTTCACATCGTCCGGCGTCACGAACGACCGCCCGTCGGTCGCCGCGATCGCACGGGCCGCGCGGATCAGGGCGATGCTGCCCCGCGGGCTGGCGCCGTACCGGACCGCACTGTGCAGCCGGGTCGCCGCGGCGAGACGTACGGCGTACTTCATCACCGCCTCGTCGACGTACACCGACCGGACCGCGGCGATGACCCCGCGCAGCGTGTCCGGGTCGATCACCGGCTCCAGGTCGTCCGGTGTCGGTCCCGCGCCGTCCAGCGCGACCACCTCGACCTCTGCGTCCAGGTCCGGGTACCCGATCTCGATCCGCAGCAGGAAGCGGTCCAGCTGCGCCTCCGGCAGCTGGTACGTACCTTCCATCTCGATCGGGTTCTGCGTGGCGAGCACCATGAACGGGTCCGGCACCCGGCGGGTGTCGGCGTCGACAGTGACCTGTCGCTCGGCCATCACCTCGAGCAGTGCGGACTGCGTCTTCGGCGTACCACGGTTGACCTCGTCGGCGAGTACGACGTTCGCGAAGACGCCACCGGGGTGGAACACGAACTTGCCCTGACCCTGGTCGTACACAACGACACCGGTGATGTCGCCGGGCAGCAGGTCCGGGGTGAACTGGATACGGCTCCAGCGGCCGCCGATGCTGCGCGCCAGGCTCCGAGCCAGGCTGGTCTTGCCCAGCCCGGGCAGGTCCTCGATCAGCAGGTGCCCGCCGGCGAACAGCGTCGCGATCGCCAGCCGCACCACCTGCGGCTTACCGCGGATCACTCGCTGGACGTTCGCGGAAATCAACTCGTACGCCTGCTGCGGCTCCATCCCGTGCCCCGCCTCCCGCATCACCACTACGCATCCTTCCGTCGACGCGAGGTACGTCGTACTCGTGCGGCCGGCACACCAGCCGGGGGCAGGGCCGGAGCCGCGGATGCCGGAGCAGCCGTGGTGGATCCGGCTGCACCGGTAGCGGTCGGACTGCTGCTGTTGTTGCGCTCCCGCGTGATCGCCTTGACCGTGAAGGTCAGCTGCAGAGCGGTCAGACCGGTGTAGCGAGTGCTGGTCGTTGTCACGGTCCGGTCCTGCTGACCAGTGGCAGAGACGACGTAGTGCACCAGTTGACCGCCGTTGAGGTTCGGCGCGGTCCAGGTGAGAGACACCGAGCCCCTGCCCGGAGTGGCGGTCACCTTCGGCGCTGCGGCCGGAGAGTACGGATAGACGGTGCGCGTCGCCGCGGAGCGCGGTGAGGTGCCCGCACTGTTCGTAGCCGTCACCCGGTAGCTCACGCCCTTGCCCAGCGCCGGCTTCAGCGAGATCGAGGTCTGGTACACCTGTGCCTTCGTCTTCGACCCGTCCGAGCCGAGCACCGTGTACCCGGACATGGTGTAGTCGGAGGAGCTCGGCGAGGTCCAGGACACGGTGACCGAGCCGTCGGCCTTGGTAGCTGCGCTGACCTTGGTCGGTGCACTCGGCGGCTCAGCGGTCCCGCTGATCGACGTCACCTTCGTGTCCACGGCCGGTCCGGTGCCGACGCGGTTGGTCGCGGACACCGTGAAGATGTAGCCGCCGCCGTTCAGCAACTGGCCGAAGCTGTGGCTGCGGGTGCCACCGGCAACGGTCACCGACCCGTTCGCGGGCAGACCGACCACGAAGGTCCCTGGAGCGGTCCGGAAGCTCACTTTGTAGCCGGTGATCGCAGCGCCGTTCGCTCGCGCCGCAGCCCAGCTGACAGTCGCCTTGCCGTCCCCTGCCTTGGCCGAGACCGATCCGGGTGCTCCAGGCGCGGCCGGCGGCGGTGAGGTCGGCTTCGACGTCGGCTTGCTGGTCGGCTTTGACGTCGGCTTGCTCGTCGGCGGCGGTGTGGTCGGCCTGGTCGTCTCGGTCTTCCCGGGCTTGCGCTCCGTCGCCCTGGGCTCGACCTTCTCGGTACTGCGCGGCTTCTCCGGGCCGACGGTCACGTGGATCGGGGGCAGGATCGGCTTGTGGGACGGCGGCGTCGACGGCGGGGTAGAGGTCGGCGTACTGCTGGGAGTCGGGGTACTCGGGCTCGGGGTCGGCTTCTGGGTGGCCGACGGAGACACCGGCTTGTTGCCGCCGTCGACGTCCACCTCGCTCACGGTCCCGTCACCGTCGACCACCGTCACGACCTCACCGGTCTCGTCGTCGATGTAGATCCGGCCGTCCTGCCCGGCGGTCACCCGCGGACCGCCCTTGTGGTCGCCCTTCTTCTTGCTGAGCTCATGCGTGTGCAGCGGCTTGCCGTCGGGAGCGAACGTCCGCACGACCCGCTTGTCGGTGTCCAGTACGGCGACAGCGGCGCCGGTCGCAGCGACGGCGTCGTACCGCCCCGGCGGCAGGTTGATGCTCTCGGCGCGCTTGGCGCCGGCAGCGTCGACGAGCAGCAGCCGCTGGCCGGCGAGGATCGGGATGCGTCCGTTGACGTCCGACTGGGCTACGACGGAGGTGGTCGGCAGCGAGCCGGTGACGTCCATCGGCACTGCCCGGCCGGCCGTTTCACCGGTCAGCGGGGTCAGGGTCCGCTTGGACAGGTTCGCGAACGCGGGCTTGCCGCCCACGCTCAGCAGCGCACCGGCGTCACCGGCCTGGGACGGCAGCTGACAGGCCAGCGTCGTCGAGCCCGGCGCCAGCTGACAGAACTGCTCGGCGTTGCGCACCCACAGCGCACCGTCGGCGGTCGCGATTGCACTGGACACCACACTGCCCACGGTGACCGTCTGCTGCTGGTCACCGAGCCGAACGATCTGACCGTGCTGGCGGTAGACCAGGTACGGCCCGCCCTGCGCCTCGATACCGATCGGTTCCTCCGGGATCCCGATCCGGACCGTGCTCTTCACGGTCAGGTCGGACTTGCCGAACACGATCACGCCGTCGGCCCGGACGACGTACCCGTTGGTGCTGCCCTGGACGACCTGGCTGCCGGCCTCGGTCTGGACGCCACGGACCTCGGCGTCGACGCTCTTGCCGCCGCCGTCGACCCGGAAGACCGCGCCGACGGTCGCGTTGTACACCCAGTGGCCGGCCTGCTGGAAGGCGACCGCCGGGGCACCGCGACCCAGCGCGGACAGGCCGACGAACGTCCCGAGGATCAAGGCCGCGACCGTCCACCACGCAACTGGCCGACGGATCGCACGAGCAAGGCGGGTCATGGGTTAGAAGGTGCCTCTCATTTGTCCAGCTGCGGTACAGCGGCGATACATCCGGCCACGAGTCGTCCGGAAGAGGACGTCAGTGCGTCACTAGCTCATGAGGCGACGGGTGACCGTGCCGGGTCCTCTGGTTCGCCCAGCTCGGCGAGAGCCGCACGGGCCTCGCCCGCGGTCTGCGAATCCGGCAGCAGCCGCAGCGCGCGGCGCAGGTACTCCGCAGCCTGCTGACGCGCGCCCGCGCTCGCCTCAGCCAACGCCAGGTTGACCAGCACCGTGCCCTCAGCGTCCCCGTCGCCGTGCACCGAGGCGATCGCCAGCGCGGCAGTGAACTCACCACGTGCGTCGTGGACCCGACCGGACCGCGTATGCGCGATCCCAAGGACGTTGCGGGTGATGAGCTCGCCGTACCAGTCCTTGGCGGCACTGGTCGCAGCAGCGACCTCAGCAACCAGCGGGGCCCAGCCCGGCACGTCACCGCCGCTCTCGATGAACTGGTGTACCGCAGTGGTCAGCAGCCACGCGTTGGACACCTCGTCCGCCGCCAGCAGTTGGCTGATGGCAGTGGTGAACTCGACGTGCCGCGTGGTGAACCAGTGGTGGGCCGCGGCCGCATGCTGTCCGTTCAGCGCGGCGGCAGCGTCCAGCACGGTCCGCACGTACGCATCAGGTCCGGGCCCCTCAGGCTTGGCCGCCTGAGGCTGCTCCTCCGGTACGTCGGCCAGCAGTTGCTGCTGCAGCGCACGGAGCTCCGGCCCCGGCTCGGTACCCAGCTCGTCCACGAGCGCACTGCGGGCCTTCTGGTACGTCGCGAGCGCGTCAGCACGCCGCCCCGCGTCCCGGTACGCGACAAGCAGCCGCACCCAGTTCGTCTCCCGCAGCGGGTCCTCGGCGGTCAGGCTCTTGCACAGCGCGATCGCATCGGCGAATCGCGACGTACCGATCAACGCGTCCGCCAGCCGCTCCCGGACCGACCAGTGCAGCTCGGCCAGCCGCACCACCTCCGGCTGGTGCCCGTCCGTGACGAGCCCCTCGTACGGCGCACCTCTCCAGAGCGACTGTGCCGACTCCAGGTGCTTCAGCGCCCGCGCCGCGTCGCGTGCGGCCAGGGCCTCATCACCTGCCGCCAGCAGCGCCTGCAACCGGTCGGAGTCCAGCTCACCGGCATCCACCCGGATCCGGTACGCCTTGGAGCGGCTCTCGATCCGCTGGCCGTCCGCACCGAGCGGTGGGAGAGCCCTGCGGAGCTGCCAGATGTACGTGCCGATGTTGCGCTCTGCCGACACCGGAGGGGTCTTGCCGGCCCAGACCGTATCGATGATCTCGCCGACGGCGACCCAGGTGTTCGCCTTCACCAGCAGCAGCGCGAGCAGCGCGCGGGGTTTGTCGGCACGGATATAGCTGACCGCATCGGTGCCATCGATCTCCACCGGCCCCAGGACCCGGAACAACACCGCCGCACCACCTCCACCTGCGCTGAACTCACACCGAACCACTCCGACGCAACGACCTCCCGGGCGGTTCCGTACCCACCGCCCACGTTTCGCTACAGAAGGTAGTTACCCGTCAGCATGCCGCGCCACCCCCCATCAAAGCGGAATCCCGGGTCAGCCGTCCCGGCCCTGCCAGGTGGTGATGCAGGCTTCGTTGCCCTCCTGGTCGGCCAGCACCCAGAAAGCGGGGGCGCGCGTCGCGGACACAAGTCGGCCGCCGGCCGCCAGTGCTGCCTCCAGGCGCCGCGGCGCCTCGTCGTGCGGAACGGAGATGTCGAAGTGGATGCGGTTGCGCTGCGGGCGCGCTTGGTCCATCTGCTGGAACCAGACGGCCGGCCCCTGTCCGACCGGGTCGATGAGCGGGTCCTCCGGCCCCTCGGCACCCGCCTCGCCGGTGTAGCCCAGCACCGCCCTCCAGAACCCCCGGATCCCGCCGATGTCCAGGGCGTCGATCGCGATCTCCAGAGTCTGGACGGATCGCGGCGCCCCCGTTCCGATTTCGGGCTCCGTCGACAGCCCGGACTTGTCCGCGGCGGCGGAGATGCGAAGCGCGAGTTCGACGTCCAGGGTGGTGACCGCCGCGTGCTCCAACGACTGGAGGGTGAAGACGACCCGCTCGGGGCGCGCATCGACCCGGAGGTGCCGGTCTGCGTCGCCGCCGCACACCGCGACAGCATCCGCAGCCAAGCCGATCGCCCGCGCCAACGAGCCGACCGGGACCGACGTCAGCAAGGCACCCAGCACGAACCGCCACCCAGCACCCTCGACCGCCTCCGAAGCATCCTGCCGACTCAGCACTTGTTCCATGACGGCATCCTTTCAGCCCTTGAAGTGCTTCCGGCGGTGACTGGCGTACGCGTATCGTCAGACGGGTGGCATCAAAACCGTTGCCGCAGCGCGCTGTTCGCGCTGTCGGTGAAAGCTCACTCGCTGAGCGCCTGGCCCGTGCTCAGGAGCTGACTTATGCGCCCTT
Source organism: Kribbella speibonae (assembly GCF_004331375.1). Lineage (NCBI taxonomy): Bacteria > Bacillati > Actinomycetota > Actinomycetes > Propionibacteriales > Kribbellaceae > Kribbella > Kribbella speibonae. Next base: position 322,075 of record NZ_SJKC01000009.1, read on the forward strand.
GATCGACTGGGTACGGCGCAGTCCGATGCACACCGACGTACTCGGTCATTCGATCCACCCGTCGCTCACCGACGTGACCACCGGGTGCTGGCTCGGCACGACCCTTCTCGACCTCGCCGGTGGGTCCGAATCGCGGCGCGGCGCGGCCCTGCTCGCCGGGTTGGGAGTACTGGCGTCTGTGCCGACCGCCATCGCGGGCGCCGCCGACTGGTCGGATCTGTCAGGTTACGAACGCCGGATCGGCGCGGTCCACGGACTCGGCGCCGACACGGCGATCATCCTCTTCGCCGGCTCACTCGTCGCCCGACTGCGCGGCAAGCACCGCAAAGGAGCCAAGCTCGCCCTCGCGGGAAACCTGGTGATAGCAGGCGCAGGCTTCCTCGGCGGACACCTGGCCCTGAACCGCGGAACCGCGCGCCGAGACTCCTTTGCTGAGAGCAACTAAGAGCGCCAACTGGACAGCTGTACGTCGCTCACGTGGCCGAACCCTTCGCCGGTGGCCCTGAGCACCTGTTCGCGGGGTAGCACGTCGCAGCGGTCGGCCCACTCCTGCCACTGCGCCGACATGTCCCGCACCCGATCCGGATGCTCCGCGCTCAGGTCCGTCAGCTCGGTGCGGTCCGATGCCAGGTCGTACAGTTCCCAGTCCCCCGGGTACTTGCGGACCAGCTTCCACGGTCCGATCCGGATGGCGGCGTTCCCCTCGTGTTCGAAGTACAGCGGATGCTCCGGTGTCGGCGTACCGCGCCATGAATCCAGCATGCTCCGCCCCTCCAGCGGCAGCACGTCGCGGGGATAGTCGGCCCCGGTGATCTCCAGGACGGTCGCCAGTACGTCGGGAAGCTGATGCGGATCGTGATCGGTACCGCGGTGCAGCCCGCCACCGGGCCAGTGCACGATCATCGGAGTCGCGATACCGCCCTCGTGCACCCAGTGCTTGTACTCGCGGAACGGGGTGTTGGACAGGTTCGCCCACGGCTTGCCGTACGACGCGAACGTCTCGGGACCACCAGGTGTGACAGTGGTGTCGTTGCCGCGCCGTACCCGACGCCCGTCCCGCGTGCGGGTCGGTGTGTGGAGAGGGCGATGCGACAGCTCATCCACCCAGCCGGTCGGGAGCTCCTCAGCACAGCCGCCGTTGTCGGACAGGAACATGATCACGGTGTCGTCCAGCTGACCGGTCCGGGTCAGTGCCTCCACCAGGGTGCCGACCGCGGCATCCATCAGCTCGACCTGTGCGGCGTACACCTCCATCCGCTGCTCCTGCCAGTCGGTGTCAGCGGTCTCAGCCCAGGGCACTACGTCGGCGTCTCGCTCGCTAAGCGGCCAGCTGCCGTCGATCAGCCCGGACTCGATCTGTCGCTGGTAGCGCCGCTCCCGCAGCACATCCCAGCCCTCGCGGTACCGCCCGCGAGTGCGCGCGATCGCCTCCGGCGGTGCGTGCAACGGCCAGTGCGGCGCGTTGAACGGGAGGTAGAGGAAGAAGGGGTCGCTGCTGGCCTCGGAGTGCTCGGTGACGAACTCAGCAGCGCGCCGTCCGAGCTCGTCTGTCAGATAGAAGTCCTCGGGCAACTCTCCGGCCGGCTCGGTGTCGCACGTCAGCGTCGCCGGATCGTAGTAGCTGGCCGCGCCGTTGATGATCCCCCAGAACGAGTCGAACCCGCGCTGCGTCGGCCAGTGGCCGTCCGGCGCGTGCAGGCTCCCGGTGAGGTGCCACTTGCCGCGGATGGCCGTCGTGTACCCGGCCGCGCCCAGCACCTCCGCCATCGTGGCGCACCGGTTGTTGATCGTGCCCGGATAGCCCAGCGGGCCGTCGTTCTCGACCAGTACGCCGATGCCGGTCTGATGCGGATGGAGCCCGGTCAGCAACGACGCGCGCGCAGGAGAGCAGCGCGCGGTGTTGTAGAACTGCGACATCCGGACACCGGCGGCAGCCAACGCGTCCAGATGAGGGGTGTCGATCTCACCGCCGTAGCAGCCAAGGTCTGAGTAGCCCATGTCGTCGACCATGATCAGGACGATGTTGGGGCGGGTACGCGGCACAGGTCCTCCGTGTCGGTTCAACTGGCAACGGTCGGCTGCAGCTCGGTGAGCTCGACCCAGCGGCGGTGCTGCCGCGCGCGCTCGGCGGCGAAGACCAGTAGATGACCGTTGATCGAGTCGGCGAGCTGTGTGCTCGACACACTCGCCGGCTCGCCACGGACGACCCGGACGAAGTCCGCCACGAGCCTGTGATCACCACCGCCATGCATGTCGTCGGTCACGGACGTGGTGACGATCTCCTCGTCGTACGACGCGGCTCGGTCGGTGCGGATCCGACGTACCCGAAGTGTGCCGTCCTCCAGCGCCCCAGTGATCTCACCGGTCGTCCCGACGACGTGCAGCGTGCGGCTGGACGCGGGCGTGTTGGTCGCCAGCGCGAACGACCCGATGACACCGTCGGCGAACTCCACGCTCACGGTCTGCCGATCGAGTACGTCGTTGTCGGCGTGCCACACGCACCGGCCGTAGCGGTTGTCGGTGCGCAACGACTCGAGCTTCTGGTCCAGGTCGAGTTCAGGGCTCAGGTGTTCGGCCTGCTCCCAGATGTACTCCGGCCACTTGTTCAGCTCGACGTACAACCGCTGCGCCGAGTACGAGCACGTCGCCTCGATCGAACAGTCCGACAGGCACCGCGTCCCCGCCCCCTGCGGCGCCCGCTCAGGAACGAACATGCCACGCGATCCCGAGCTGGCGACCCGGGCCGGGGCCGCGGCGTTGCACAGCCAGGTCATCAGATCCAGGTCGTGGCAGCACTTCGCCAGCAGCATCGAAGAACCCGACTGCTCGGAGTTCCCCCAGCGACCACGCACGAACGCCATCGACATGTGGTCGTAGCTGACGTGCTCGGCCATCTCGATACTCAGCGGCTCACCGATCTCGCCGGCGACGATCCGGCGCTTGGCCTCGCTGTAGAACGGCGCGTACCGCAGCACATGACAGATCATCAGGATCCGTCCCGACGTCCGCTGTGCCTCCGCCAGGGCCATCAGCTCCGGCGCACTCTGCGCGATCGGCTTCTCGAGAAGTACGTCGTACCCGCCGGCCAGCAGGTGGATCGCCGTGGGCACATGATCCTGGTCCATCGTGGCGTCGATCGCCACGTCGGCGACCACGCCCGCGTCCGGGAGGTCGCTCAGCGACGAGTACCGGGCCGCCGGCGGGATCCCGAACTCCGTACCCCACCGCTCGCGCCGTGTCGGATCAGGCTCGACGATCGCGGTGATCGCCAACTCGTCGGGCGCGACCTGCGCGTAGCGCGAGTAGAGCACGCCACGGTGCCCGGCGCCGACGAGCACGGCCCTTACTGTCTGCATCTGTCGTGGTCCTTCTGCTCAAGCGATTCGGTGAACCTCGACGTACCCGGCTCGACCGACCACCAACCACTTCTCAGAGACGTCGGCGAGCGCGACACCTTGCAGGTTCGGCGAGCACGGCGCGCCGGTACGGTCCACCGCCAGCGTCCCGATCAGGTTGTCGTTCTTGTTGCTTTCCTGGGTACCGCCGTACAGGCCCCAGATGTACGGCCCCGCACCGTACGCCGGCCTGAACTCCAGCCCCTTGGGCCGCTGCTTTCCCTTCGTCGGCTCGCCCTTCGGCAGGGCCTGGGTGACGAACCCGTTCGGGCCCTTCGCCCACCAGGCCACCCCGTTGTCCCAGACGAGCAACGGCGGGTCGCTCGCCACCACCATCGGCACGGTGCCGGTATCGAACTCGAGTGGCTTGCCATCGGACAACCGGATCACGTCGACGTCCGTATGATCCGCGTGTTGCAGCACGGTGTGGTCCGCGGCCGTTGCCCTGTGCTCCCATGGTCCGACCGACCGGTGCGTGCCGGTCCAGCGAGCCTTTCCGGTCCGCGCATCCCGGACCTCCAGGTGCCAGAACACTGACATCCGCGTCGCGACGACGACCGAGTTCCCATCACCTGAGACCCCGACGACGTCCACGTCACGCCACAGCTCGGTACCGGTCTTGGCGTCGAGCGCGATCGTGGTCGGCGTCTGTCCATTGGCCGGCCAACCTGGTCCGAACGGCGTGCTGACGGTCACAAGTACGACGGACTCAGCCACCGCCGTGACCATCGTGCGCTCCTTGGCCGGAATCGTCACGGCCCGAAACCCCCAGACCGGCTCCCCCGTCCGCACGTCGACACCGACGACCCCGCTGGTCGTCGCAGTCGCAACTGAAATCGGTAGCACATCCCCTGCGACCTCGACCGTCGGCCGCTGCACCAACGTCGGCGAGTTCCCCAAGAACCCCGGCCCGACAACACAAACCCGAACGTCGCCCGTCCCAGGCGCCGTCATCGGTTTCTTACCGTCGATGACCCACTTCACCGCACCATCCGCCGCGTTGAAGCAACTGACCCGCCCGCTCTCCGTCCCCGTGCCATCAACCACCACGACGGTGTCCCCCACCAACCGGACCCGCCCCTTCATAGCCGCCGCATACGTCACCACCCGCTCCTGCCAAACCTTCTCCAGCTTGAGCTTCGGCGCGGCCTTGTCAGCGGTCTCGGTACACGCCACAAGCAACGGCGCAGAGACGACAGCGAGGAGAACCGCGCGACGACGTACAAGCACCGCCCGACCGTAACAACACACCGGCGCAAACAACTCACGTCCACCAGTTCCCGCGGCGTCAGTTGGGTAGCCAGGTCCAGGGGAGGTTTGGCCGGCAGTCCTTGGGAGCAGGGAGCGGTCTCTGCGAGCCGATCCAGGCGTACTTGAGGCCCGTCGTGTCGGCGCGACAGGCAACCTCATCGGCCTTGCGGTCTGCCTCGGTCACTGGGCTGGCGTAGACGGCAGCTCCCGTGGCGTCGTACCCGCGAACGACGTACGGGCGAGGGCTGCTGCCGGTCGGCGTCTTGCTGGCCGGCACGGTCCGGACCGGGGCGTAGTAGAAACCGTTGCGGAGCACGGCCTCAACCGGCTCGCCGCCGGCCGGCGTCACGGTGATACGGGCGATCGACTTCACGTAGGCGCCGCTGCCCGTCCCGCCTGGCTGAACCTCGTTGAACAACCCCAGCCGCGGTTCAGCCGCGGTGGCCGAGACCACGGCTCCGGCCTGGTCGAACCCGCAGTTCACCCACAGACCGTCGCCACGGACGACGACCCACGTCCGGACGGACGTGTCGCCGGGCGGGTTCACGAACCGGAAGCCGTCGAGGACCGCATGACCCGTGGACGTCGCAAGGCTGTACCTGAGCAGGCACCGCTGACCGAGCTGCGACTTCTCCGCAGCGCCCAACGGCTCGACCGCCGGCGCCGACGCGACCTGCTGACGGTCTGGAGTACCGTCCCGCAGCGCGAAGCCGAGAGCCGCGACCAGGACGATCGCCGCGACCGCGGCCAGCGGAACGAGCAGTCGGCGGCGTAGCGGCGTACCGGACTCGCTCTCGAGGATCGCGATCAGTTCGTCGCGCTGACGGTCTCGGGTCGACGGGCGCAGGTCACCGTCGGGCAGCAGAATGTTCATGCCTGGGCCTCCAGATCGAATGCGCGCAGATGCTTCCGAGCGCGGGACAGCCGCGACTTGACCGTGCCGATCGGTACGTCGAGCGCTACCGCCGCCGCAGCCTGATCGAGCCCGGCCCAGATACACAGCTCGACGATCTCGCGCTCCTGCCTGGGCAGCCGTCCCAGCGCCGCCCGAACCTCGCGGATCCGGCGGTCGTCATCGATCCGCCGCGCCACGTCGTCCGCAGGGTCCTCGACCTCGCTGTGGATCAGATGCGCCGCAGCCAGCGCACGGCGATAGCGAACCTTGCTCCGCCACTCGTTACGCGCGGTGTAATCAGCCGTCCGAAGCAGCCAGGGCAACGCAGAGTCCCGATCAAGCACAATGTCCCCCCGCCGCCGCCACGCCTGCAGAAACACCGCGGACGTCAGATCCTCCGCATCACTCCAAGACCCGGTCCGCCGACGCAGAAAGTTGTAGATCGCCCGGGCATGCCGGTCATACAGCTGCCCAAACGCCCCGGAGTCCCCCTCCGCAGCTCGATCCCACAGATCCCGGTCCGAGACAGCAGGCAATGCCCGTATGCCGCTCACTCCACACTCCCGTCACGATCGTCCTGGCAATCGTTAGGTGTCGGAGCGAGCGGATGGGTTCCCGATCAGCCGATGGCCTCCCACAAGCCGACCCGCAGCCGCCTCAGCCAAATGACCGAGTAACCGCCGACAAGAACTCAACCAAAATCACGCCACCAGTCCTGACCTGGGGATTCACACTCCCCCCAGAACGCGAACCCACAACCCGCGGAACCTCGCAAGAATACGCTCATCATTTGTCATCAATTGCCAAATCTACCCGTGACTTGCGGATTTATGCGACCAGGCCGCGCATCGGTGACTATGCTTAGCCATAGTCTCCCGTTGATTCTGCTGAGTAAAGGCGGACAGCTGACGACTGAAGAGCACCACCCGGTTGGCCTGCAGACAGATCATCGGCCAACGTCTGCCGTTCAAAGCGGTCAGTAAAACGGCCAGTCATCTGCGCACTTACTTGTCGCTGACGGGTGCTCGCGGGTCGGCCACCGACGGGCAGGGTGACGCGCAACTTTCGTGCTCGGCAGCGGATTGATCAGCGGAAGGCCCGTTGCTGGCTAGAGGATCGGGCTGTCGCCAGGCTCATCGCCCGGCTCGTCTTCGGGGTCTTCTGGCTCAGATTCGAATGCCTGCGATGTCTCAGTACCACCTTCGACGGCGCGGGCGTCGATGTCGTGTGCCACCGCCTTACCCATCGCCTCGTCGATCAGGGCGCACAGTGCCGCCCGGCGGGCGACGAAGAAGTCTACGAACCGATCCTCACGCAGAGCCGACACGTCGACCTGGTGCGCGGCGATGATCGCGCCGAGCTCGGATGTCGGTATACCTACCTGGCTCTCGAGACTCTTGAGGTAGATCGATGGCGCGTGCCCGCTGAGCTTGATGTTCGTCTTCTTCGCCAAAGGCGTCTTGTTGACAATGCTCTCGCGAAGCTCGTCGTCGATGTCGTTCTTGAGGCACCACGCCTTCGGGAAGATGTGGTGGATGTCGACCTGCATGTCGAGGAAGTGTGCTTTGTCGAATGGCTGGTTCATCAGCCAATCCACGGTGCCCTGCGCCATCAATAGGGCATACACGCCCTTGTACGCCGCAGAGTTGCGGGTCCGCATAGAGTGCAGCCGCGACTCAACGAAGCTGGCATCATCAATGGTCTTAGGGCGTGGCGCCGTCTCGTCGTGCGACTGCGCCCAGGCGGGCACCTGCTCAATATCACGGGCGAACCGGCTTTCGATCGCAGCGCCGTACAGCTCGCCGAGCACACCGCACCAGTACCACTGCCGAAGAGCCTTATGGACGCCATGTATGTCGGCTTCGTCGCCGAGGACGACTTTGATCGTTGCCAACGGCACGATCTGCTTCGGATACGGCACGTCGGCTGCGGTGTGGATGTGCTGCGAGTCAAGGAACCCTGCCACCCACTTCAGTGCATCGCGAACCTTCGGCGCCCAGGTCAGATAGTCGGTCAGCTCAAGCCGGAGGATGTCCTCCTTCTTGGCGGTCGTCGCCGTCGGCCCGTGGTAAGACGCTAGCAGTCCAACGGCCTGCAGGAAGTCGGTGTTCTCCAGGCCTCCAAGCACCGGGTAGGTGGACAACACCTGCTGGGTATCGCGCCAGTCGTCGTTGAGTCTGAAGTCTGCGCCGTGTTTGTCGTAGTAGGCCTTGTCGCCCGCGAAGGTGGCAGTGAGCAACTCGAAGACATTCAGCGGAAGCCCACCGGTATTTACCTTTTCGAAGACGGTCGCTACCGCGGACTTGCTGGTCGACGTGTCCAGCTCGATCGCCGGGATGTTGTACGTCGACGCCGGGCCGACCACATTCGCATGGAACTCCGCACCGGTTCCGTCCTGCAGAGCGAACAGCCAGTTGACCGTCTCCGCGCCGGCGAACAGCAGCCGCAGCGGGAAGTACCCGTGCTCGCGCTCCTTATCCTCATCAGACAGATCAAGCTCGATGTCCTTGCCGAAGTTGCTCCGGACGACGCCGTCGCCCGGCACGGAGACGATCGCGTCATCGAGCCTGTCATCACCGGCAAGGGCTGTCTTGATGTGTACGTAGTACCGACGACTCAGCTTCTTGCCTCGGCTGTCCTCGGTGTGGACCACGCCGGTGCCCGTGAGCGCCTGCGTCAGCGACGTCAGCCGCTGCTGGCCATCGAGCAGCAACCAGTCGGGATCCGTCTCGTCAGCAAGAATGACACCCTCGACTGGCCGCGGCTTAAACCTGATCTGATCGTTCCCAGACTTCAGCAACATCACGACGCCAAGGGGGTGACCACGCAGTATCGTCACGAGTAGCTGACGAATACGCTCGTCCTCCCACTTGTACCCACGCTGGAAGTCCGGCAGCTGAATCTTCCCACCCATGGTCCACTTCAGGAAGTCACTCAACTCGTACAATGGCGTCTGAAACCCCATCTGGCACAACCCCCATGACATAAAGCAGTGGCTGCTCGTCAATCTAGCCAGTATTCGCTAGCTCCGTTGACCGCGCGAACGCAAACCACCGCGCACCTCTGGTACTCGATGCCCCTATATCGCTGGTGTGCACGCAGCGTTACAGCATCCCAGGCCAACCGGCCGGCGAGACGCTGCCAGCAGGTCAGGGCCCCGCGTGGTCCGGCGGACATCGCCGGACCACGATCCCGTCCGTATCCGGGGCGTGGGTCGAGGGGTTTGAGGTACGTTCGCGGCATGGCGAAATATCCCAGGGTTCGCGAGCAGCATATTGCGGTTTTCGGAGAGAGTGGTTCCGGGAAGACGGTGCTTGTTTCCTCGTTCTTCGGCCCGACGCAGGAGGGCTCGTATTCGAACGACCTCTGGGATCTCGTCGCGGACGACACCGGTCAGGGGAACCGGCTCTACCAGAACTATCTCGGGATGAGGGACCGCGCGAGGGCGCCGATGCCTACGCGGTTCGAGGCCACGACCTACTACTTCTCGGTGAAGCTCAAGGGCGGGGACAACGCCGCCGCGAAGAAGCGGCCGTTCGATGCCCTGCGACTCGCATGGCACGACTATCCGGGGGAATGGTTCGAGGAGTCGCCGAGCAGCGAGGAAGAGGCCAATCGTCGTGTCGACACCTTCCGGTCGCTGCTGCGTTCCGACGTCGCGATCTTGCTGGTGGATGGTCAGAAGTTGCTGGACTACGCGGGCGAGGAGGAGCGGTACCTCAAGTCGCTCCTGACGAACTTCCGCCAAGGCGTGCTGCGACTCAAGGACGACTTGCTGGACGACGAGGGCCGCCTGGTCGAGTTCCCGCGCATTTGGATCATGGCACTGTCCAAGGCGGATCTCTTTCCGGACTGGGATGTCCACGCCTTCCGCGATCTCGTGATCGAGAAGGCCGCCAGTCACCTCGACGACCTGCGCTCGACGCTCAAGGACCTCGTGGACACGCCTGACGCGCTGTCGGTGGGCGAGGACTTCATGCTGCTCTCCTCGGCCAAGTTCGAGCTCTCCGCGGCTGGTCCGGAGCCGTTGGGGATTGATGTGACTCAACGAGTCGGGCTCGACCTCATTCTGCCGGTGGCCTCGATGCTTCCCCTGGAGCGTCGAGTGCAGTGGAGCGAGCGGATGGAGATCCCGAGGCAGGTGCTGGACACTCTGGCGGACGGCGCCGAGACAGTGGCCGCCGTCCTGACGGGTGGGAAGTCCCTTGGTGTCGACAAGTTGGTTGCGCTGCTGCCGAAGGTCGGCCCGCTCGCGGGCCTGGCCGCGCTCCCTGTCCTGACGGCAGCCGCCAAGATGGCCGGGTCGCAGCTCAGGGAGATCAATGCCCAGGCCCGGGACCATCACGACTTCCTGACCGCGACGCTCACGCAGTTCAAGTTGGATCTGGACCAAGGCGTCAAGGACAAGCTGCTCATCAGGAGCCTCAAGTGAGCAGTAACGACCTACCCGAGAGCCTCATCTGGGCCACTCGAGGGCGTTCCTGGGGGTTCCGGTTCCTCCTCAACGGAGGGGCGTCCGACCCACTTTCGGACTACGAACGTAGCTTCGCGGGTCTCGAGGACGAGCCGACGACGTGGCGCCGTACTGCCGGGAAGGTCGCTCTGCGCTTTCCCGACCCGTTGGGGCGGAAGGATTCGGCCGGTCGCGTCATCCCGCACGAGTTCGTCGTGTCCGGAGAAGTGGCTGATGAGATCGCGTCGGTCGAAGACGGCCTGCATCAGATCTGGCCGCTCGTTGCAGGAGCGTATGCCCGAGTCTGGGATGCCAAGGGCGCACCGTCGGTGGCAGACCTCGGCTTCACCACCTAAGACGATTCGCCCCTCGACTACCCCCCTTGTGCGCTGAAGGCGATAGCGGCCATGAGCCGACCGACTCTAGCATGCCCTGCTCAATCAGCGGCCATCGTAGGGGCAGGGCGGGGGGCACCAATGACACTTCGGGGTCAGAGGCGACGCAGAGTTGTTCGCCTCGCTCCGGCTAGCCTTCGCTCCACCTGGCGGGCTCGGTCGGTTCGGCCGCACCGTACCAGTACGGCGTTTCATGGTGGAGGTTGGCTAACAGAGCCGTCTACCGATCTACACCTGGCCGAGTCGCAACCCTCCACCGCCGCATCGGCAAGCTGGGCAGCCCGGCGAGCCGCACTCAAAGCCACTGCTGCAGGTCAATGGGGGTGTTCGGGCGGAAACACTCAGTATGGCCATTCTTGAACCGTGGACATGCAGGTCGGTAGGCGTCGTCACGGAACTGCCTGATGATCTGCTGCTCTGCCTCGTAGCAGTCGGCGAATGGTGCTTGGAGGACCTGAGCGACGGCGCCACCCAGAGCGCGATGTTGATCGAGGCGCCCCGCGCCGAGTCGGCCGATACCGACCTTACGAAATTGCTCACCGTCGAGGTCGAAGTCGATCAGGTATAGCTGTCCTTCAACGTCTGGTGCATATCCGCAGGGTCGGCATCCTCCGGCCTTGAGCAACGCGTTGGGCTTGGGGGTACGCCGGTGACCGCATCGGCGACAGGTAGCAGCCGTCGGGGTGTGAGCATTGATGTAGGGCCCGATGAATTCCAGACCCCTGGAGTCGTATAGCGCGACGACGCTCTCTAGCGGAGCTCGGAAGGTCTCTCCAAGCCGATGCTTGGCGCACACATCGCAACCGCCTTGACCGGAGCGGAGATTCGCGAGTGTTGGCGCACACCTACTTCCACACTGAATGCACTTCGACGGAACAGGAATACTGGATCCCTGATAGGGCCCGATGATTTCGAGGCCTTTGGAAACGAACACTGCTTGGACGATCTCGTCCGGAACTCTGGGCCGTGATGGGACCAGGGGATCGCATTTTCGGCAGCTCCGGTGTCCGTTGCGGAATCGCTTCCAGGTGCGGTCCGCTCGGTGTCCGTTGGCCAAGCAGATGAGTTCGAGAGTCGTGGAGTTGTTGATGTAGATACCAATCAGCTGAAACCCTGCCGCTAGGAGTTCCGCGCGAATAAGTCCCGGGTCGGTACGAAGTCTTCGACTGCGTCGGTCGTACGAGCAGGGAGTGCAACCACCGCCTCTATGCACGGTGGAGAGCCAGATCTCAGCCTCGTGGCCGCACGTCATACAGCGCGCGTACACGGGTGTGGTCTTGTTGACGTAGTCGCCGAGCATCTCGAGGCCGGCTGCGAGAAGCTCGCTCCGGACCTGATCACCTGGCGTGCGCTTCTTCTCGTTTGCCTTGGAAACTCCGCAGGGTCGGCATCCACCACCGCCGCGTCGTAGGACGCTTAGCCGGGTGCGACCGGTAGTGTTGCAGACGAGGCAGAGCACCCCAACCGGCGTATTGGCATCCACATACTCGCCAGTGACCTGCAGCTTCGCATCAAGGAATTCCTGCGCAGCGACCCCGGCCGGAACTGACTTTGATCGTGCTCGTTTCTTTATCCCGCACGGAACGCAGCCTCCGCGACCCGCCTGTTGGAGGTCGGAGATCCGCGGATGGCAGCTCGCGTGGCAGATCTGGCACTCAGCCGCAATCGGCTCGGCCGCCTTCACATACTGCCCGATCCGGTTGAGCCGCTTTGCCATGAAGAGTGCATCGATATGGACGAGGCACAGTACCGCCTTCGGCTTTACCGGCTCGTTTGTGCACCCCGGCTCCTTGCAAGTCCTGAGATCGGTCGTCGCCATGGGTATCATCTGCCATCCATTGCCGTCGGGCTGGGCCACTGAGTGGGAGGCTCTCTCGATACGCCTTGGGAGCATATTGGATCGTCCTGGGTTTGATGCCCCCTCGATTATGTGCAACAACCGGCTGCACGTCACGTGTTGGTGCACAGTAGTCCGCCTCGGCGGATCCTAAAGATCAGCGCAGTCGCGGGTCGCTCTCCGCACGAAGAAACTTGTCGGTCGAATTCGGCATCCCGATCGTGCGTTCCAGCGCGACGTTCTTGCTCGCCTCCCGTCCTAGTGCAGTCAGGCCCGGGGATCACTGGCGAGGTGACCTGCGCGGGGCTTGTTCGCAGGAACCTCGTTCAGTCTTGAACCTCAATTACCACAGCCCGCTGGAGGCCCCGTGGAGTTTCGAAGTGGACCATGTCTCCGGCCTTAGCGCCTTCGATGGCCTGGGCGAGATCAGTGAGCGGACTAACTGGTGATGTGTCCGCCGGAACACCGTCTGCATGCGGCATGATGGTGACAAATAGGCGGTCGATGTCATCCTCGCCGGGGTACTGCAAGCAGATGACGCAGCCCGGCGTGACCCATGAGCCACCGCTGTGCGATGGCACCACCGTCAAGCGTCCGGAGTCCAGGTCAAGCTCGATCGCCGCGGCCATCGTGACGATATGCCGCCGGACGTCCTGGCCACCCGACCTGGTGACAAGACAGCCGAAGCCGAGGACCACTTCGTAGGTTTCGGCGAGCGCTCGCGAGTCCTGGTACATCGAATAAAGCCGGTGGTAAGCCTCGCCGACGGCCGCTCGCGGCTGGTCATCCACCGCCCACGCCTGCCAAATCGGGACCCAGCCGCTCAACGCATCCGGCACCTCGGGACAGTCCTCCAACAGCAGCTCCTCGGTCACTGTTTCGAGATCGCCCTCAGACGTGACGACCTGAACCGCCCGGGCCGTAGCCCGGCTCAACGAGGGAGCCGTCCTAGAAGAGTCTCGTAGCGATTGCTCCGTGATCCACGGCCTCAGAATGTCAGGCGGAGACGGAGGCGGAACTCGCTCGACACGGTCGACCGTCAGCCACACGCCCGGATCGGCAGTCTCCTGCCCGAACCGTAAGCCTTCGGCCAGCGGCAGATGGCCGAACCACAACACCGAATGGTAGGCCTCAACAGAACGCACAACCCTGGTCCGCAGCCGCTGCAGCTGACCGAGGAATTCAAAAGATCCGCGCAGCTCGATCATTCAAGGACCCGTCCGGCACGGACGAGCCCACCCCCTCTGACTCCACTGTCTCCCCCAGCTTCGTCCGCTCCAAGTGTCCCCCGCCAAACCGTACTCGGCCTCATCGACTAGAAGCGGTTACGTTCCAGATCAGCCGACGCGAATCTCAGTCCCCAACCGAAACCCCACCGGCGCTGCGCACCCAACTTGATGATCGCTGTAGCGACCGCGCCGTTACACCGCCATCAGCCAGCCGGAGCCTCGTTGTCGACGGCGCTCAAAAGCTGGTCGGTTTCGGCGGTTGAAAGTGAGCGGTTCGCGTTGCGCTGTCCCGGCGTCATCTGCTCGATGGCCGTTGGCGCAACTACTTCGGCTTTCGTCGGCTCAGCGGCGATCGCTGCTCGGATCGCAGCCTTCTGCGCCAACTGTGATCCAACCCCGAGAACCCGTCGATGATCTCAGCTGTCATGACTCCCCTCATGAAAGCGAGTCCCCATTGTGCCCGTGATGGTGACACAGGGTAGTCCCCGAGTCCAGATACTGCCTGACACAGGCACAGATCGTTACCAACGGCCCACAAGCCGCGGCGCCGGCCGGAATCAGCTCGACGCCACTGAGTCGGGGCACAGTCTGACGGCCAGCCGGAAACGATCCCGCCACGGAGCCGCACAACCTAAGCGCTGTGCTATCTTATCTTCGAGTGTTGTATATATCTACAACAGTTGGGTGCTACATGATGCGCGTGCTTGGACATCAGATTCTCGCCAACGGGCTCCGGACCGATCACCCGATCCCTGGACTGCCGTTCGTCGACGACTCACACATCCCGGTGGAAGACCCGGATGCCATCGAGGCGGTCGGCCGCAACCGCGGCGTCGGTCAGTGGGGGCGCACCGACCCGTGTCTGCGGCGCACCACGACCGAGACCTTCCCGTACGGCGACAAGGCCTTCACCACCGATCCGCACCGGCACGAGTTGGCGTGGCTCGTTCGTAGCCACCCCGACTTCGGCCGCAGCGTTGTCCTAATCGCCGATGCGGACGCGTCGGGGCTGTACGCGAACCTTGAAGACGATGCGCTGCTGTGGCGAGCCGGCGGCTACTGGTGGAACGGCACGGGCTGGTGGCGTCCGCTGCAGCTGTTCGACTTGTCGCTCGAGTCTTATGTCCGGCGCTCTGTGCCCGGGGCAGCGACTGTCTCGGCAGCGGCAACGCTGGAACGCCAGCATGCTGGGCAGGTCGCGGACGTCTTGACGGTGGACGATGTCAATGTCGACGGCGAACCTCTCGATCGCTACGACTGGCTCCGGTATCTGGCCGCCTGGGCAGAGCAGCGGCCGTCAGACGGTCTCCCGCTGGATGAGTGCGTCGTCGATGTCACCGCGCCCGAGTTGGCCGGAAACCAGCTCCTCAGTCTGAACCAGGCTGCGTCAGTGGCTGGCATCGCGGCGGGGACGCTGCGTGGCTACATCTCTCGTGGTGAGAGCAACGTACCCGACCCACAACTTGTCACAGGTGGCCGGCCGCAGTGGTCCCTGCCAGTCATGAACGAGTGGGTTGAGACCCGCGCTTATACAACCGACGAATCGGTCAAGGCGGTCAGTCTCGACTTCGGTGAGGGGCCTCATGTCGGCTTCGTCGACCTCCGGGAGAAGATCTTCTACTGGATCCTGGCGCGTCTCAGCCGCAGCCCGGAGCTCAAGCCTCGCTTCGCGCTTCGCTGGCGCGATCAGCAGTCCTTCAAGGAAGTCGCGATGGACCTCAGCGGCACCATCGCGGCCGGCCTGGAAGATATCGTCCCCCTCCAGCAACTCGCACGGACGGTCCTCGAGGCGATGCTCGGCGACGTGCTGCGCAGCTGGCACACCACCACGACCTACGAGACCGTCGAGGACCGGATGCGCAACCAGCCGCGCATGTATCACATCAGCGACGACACGGGCACGATGCTGGACTGGCTGATCCGCCACGATCCACGACGTGGCCGGTGGGTGGCCTACACCTTCGTCGGAGACGTGCTGCGCGAGAACGACCGCTACGAAACGACTCGCGACCACCTGATCCACACGCTCAAGGTCGCCTTGAGCCATGGCAAGCTCACCGACGAGCAAGTCGAAGGCTTCCTCAAGACCGCGATCATGCCGAACGACGACTGATCCTCGCACCTGGTTCGGTGTCTCTTCCCATGCTGCCGATCGGCGAAGAGACGCCGAACGCCAAATGGGTACGCGGGGCAAGCCCCAGGGTCATTGATCCTCGTTGCTGAAGTGGGTCTTGGCCCAAAAGGCGATCCCGCACATGGTGCGCAACGGAAGCTCTCACCACGCACCGCCGATCGTGTGGACCAGCCCTCACTACCTCCGGCCCAGATTGCCTACTTGGCTCGCCAACAAGGGCGCAAACACGAGCAGGAGGCCCGGTTCGATGTGCAACGCCGGCAGCAGATCGCCGACACGACAAGATCGACCAGCTGACGGGATCAGCGGGGCGAATGCCCGCAGCGAAGCGGCCACCGCTGAGCTCGGATCTCCGCGGTGCTAGACGAGCCGGCCGGGATGCAACTGGTCGGCGGCCGAGCCGACTCGAGCGCGAGATTCGTGCCGCCAAAGTTGTGTGAGGTGGGCCAATGCCATGCCTCTGACAGGGAGGACGTCCCGACACGGACCGTGACGAACCCGGTAGCAACCAGATACCGTTGCCTTGGGCGCCGCGAGGCACGCGGCGTGGGGAGTGAGTGATGTGGACGCATTCGGTGTGCTCAGGGACGTGCTCGAAGATTACAAGTCATTTGTTCAGGGCTTCCTCAATATTCGAGACCCTCAAGTTCTCCGAAAAGTAGAGGAGGAAGTCGAGAACGGGCTCATGTGGCCTGAACCGTGGCTCGCGCTCAATCCTGCTTTCCAAGCCGGCGGCACAGTCAACGACCTCGTCGAGCGCCAGTTGCTGCACCCGGTTTGCCGTGAGATTTTCCGTGCTCGCACAGCAGACGACCCCTTCGGGCGCGATATCTCCTTCCACAGGCACCAAACCGACGCCATCGAGATGGCTGCCCGTCGTGAGTCCTACGTCCTGACGACCGGCACCGGATCCGGCAAGTCCATGTCCTACATCGTTCCCATCGTCGACCGGGTTTTGCGCGACGGTTCCGGGAGAGGTGTGCGTGCGATTGTCGTTTATCCGATGAATGCTTTGGCCAACAGTCAGCGGGGCGAGTTGGAGAAGTTTCTCGGAACCGAGAAGCCAAAGGTCAGTTTCGCGCGGTACACCGGGCAGGAGGACCGTGCCGAGCGCGATGCGATCCTGGCCAACCCTCCCGACATCCTGCTGACCAACTACGTGATGTTGGAGCTCATGCTCACCCGCCCGAAGGAGCGCGGGAGCCTGATCAGAAGCGCGGAGAACCTTTCCTTCCTGGTGCTCGATGAGCTCCATACCTACCGCGGTCGGCAAGGGGCCGACGTCGCGATGCTGATCCGGCGACTTCGGGCCGCCATCGGTTCGCCACAGCTGCAGTGCGTCGGAACCAGCGCCACATTGGCGGGGCCGGGCAACCGGTCTCAGCAGCGCGCGGAGGTCGCGGCATTGGCGAGTCGCTTGTTCGGCACGCCGATCCCTGTGGACAACATCGTTGGCGAATCCCTTCGGCGAGCGACCGTCGGTGAAACGGACGCGGACCGGCTCCGGGCGAGGATTGCCACCGTTGACCTGTCGGCGCACCCGACCCTTCGGCAAGACGCAGTCGCTGATACGGACCTGCACCGACTTCGGGCACGGGTCGCCACCGCGGCCCCATCGGCACACGCCGTTCTTCAATCCGATGACCTAGCCGTGTGGATCGAGCACACCTTCGGGCTCCGCGACGACGACGAGGGGCGTCTTATCCGGCAGCCCCCGCGACGTCTCAAGGATGCAGCAGAGCAGCTCGCCACGGTCACAAGAGCACCAGTCGACATGTGCGAGCAGGCGTTGCGTGACACCCTGTTGGCGGGCTCCCGCGCCCGCGACGGTGAGGGCCGCGCACTGTTCGCGTTCAAGCTGCACCAATTCATCGGCAAGGGTGACACTGCCTACGTCACCCTTAGCCGGCCCGGAGAGCGCTATCTGACGACGCACTACCAGCGCAGCGCCCCAGAGGGCCCCGCCGGTCAGCCGCTGTTCCCCCTCGCGTTTTGTCGTGAGTGTGGTCAGGATTACCTCGTCGTCAACCGGGAACGGGGCGGCGACCGGTTCACGCCTCGCGTCCTCACCGGAGGCTCGGGCGAGTCGGCCGACTCCGCCGGACTGCTCCTGATCACCGACACTGATTGGCCCGACCCGGCCTCGGACGCCCTGCTCAACGTTGTCCCGGACGATTGGATCATCGAGACCAGCGGTTCGCGTGCGTTCGACAAGGCTCGCCGGACCCGACTGCCTCAAGGAGTTCGGGTCGACTCATTCGGCACCGTGACTGATGAGGGTGTCACTGCTGCGTTCTTCGAGAGGTTGCACTTCTGCCCGACCTGCAAGACCACCTACGAAAGCACTGCGCAGTCGGAATTCTCGCGAGTCGCCAGCCTCGGGACTGAAGGCCGCGCCAGCGCGATCACGGTGCTGTCGCAGGCGGTCGTACGCACCCTGCGCGAGGCGGGCGACCTGGACGCGGACGCACGTAAGTTCCTGGCCTTCTCCGACAACCGTCAAGACGCCAGCCTGCAGGCAGGCCATTTCAACGACTTCGTCCTCGTCGGTCTGGTCCGTTCGGCGGTCTATCAGGCAGTCCTCAGCCAGCATGAGCGCCGCCCCGACGAGCCGCTCACCGACGACGACCTCGGCCGCCGAGTCGTCGAGTGCCTGCAGGTGACGCTCGCGGACTACGCTCGCAACCCGGACGTGGAGTACGCACCGAAGGACAAGACCGTCCGGGCGCTTCGGGAATCGGTTGCCTACCGGGTGTGGGCTGACCTTCGCCGCGGCTGGCGGATCACCATGCCCAACCTCGAGCAGACCGGTCAGCTGCTCTTGTCCTATGCAGGAATCGAACAACTCGCCGCCGACGAGCCGAAGTGGGCATCACTTGGTCAGCCGCTGGCCGGGGCCGAACCTGCAACCCGAAGGCTCCTCATGCAGACCCTGCTCGATGAGATGCGGCGCAACATCTGCATCGAGTCGCTGTACCTCACCGAGGACCGGTACGAGGACATCAAGCGGGCCAGCCAGGAATGGCTCCGCGCACCGTGGGCTCTCACCGACGAGCAGGGCGTCTACGCCGCCACCTGCTATCCCGGCCCCCGACCGCGAGCGACGCAGGGAGTCGGCCGAAACCTGTATATCTCCGGTCTGGGCCACTACGGGCGCTGGTTGCGGCGGCCGGAAAGGTTTCCCCTGTACGACCACCCGCTCAAGGTTCGGGACGCCGACGACGTCATCGACGGTCTACTGACGGTAATGGCCAAGGTCGGGCTCCTCGCCAAGGTCGAGGAACGCCATAAGCCCGTCGGGTACCGCGTGCAGGCAGGGATCATCGAGTGGCGGCCCGGTAAGGGTGAGCATCGAGCACCCGACCCGGTGCGCAGTAACACCGCCGAAGGCAGAGTGAACCCCTACTTCCGCCGCTTCTACTCCGAGACCGCCTCCGGACTGGCCGGGCTCGAGGCCCGCGAGCACACCGCACAGGTGCGGCCAGACGACAGGCAGGACCGCGAACGCCGTTTCAGCGACGCAGACCTGCCCGTCCTGTACTGCTCACCCACGATGGAACTCGGCGTCGACATCAAGAGCCTGAATGTCGTCGGGATGCGAAACGTTCCCCCGACCCCGGCCAACTACGCCCAGCGCTCCGGTCGGGCCGGACGATCCGGCCAGCCGGCGGTGGTGCTGACCTACTGCGCCACTGGCAACGCCCACGACAACTATTACTTTGGACGCAGCCAGGACATGGTCGCCGGCGCTGTAGCGCCGCCCCGCCTCGAGCTCGGCAATCAGGACCTTGTCCGCGCCCACGCCCACGCGATCTGGCTCGTCGTGATGGACCTTGACTTGCAGGCCAGCATGACCGATCTGCTCGACGTCGACCTACCCTCGCAACCCTTGCGCGACGCTGTGACGTCGAAGATCTTCAACACCGCGGCGGCAACCAGGGCGGCGGCAGCGGTTCGCGACGTACTACTGGCCACCCCAGAGGTGACCACCGCGCCCTGGTGGCGCGAAGACTGGATCGACGCGGCCATCAAGGAGGCCCCCCACCGCTTCCAACAGGCACTCGAGCGCTGGCGCGGCCTGTATCGGGAAGCACAGGCAGAACTCAACTCCGCCAACGATGTCCTCAAAACCATCGGCGCATCCGAGCCCGCGAAGAAGCGAGCCCGCGGCCAGATCAGCGAGGCGCGTGCCGCGCTCGACCTGCTCAAGGGCGAGGTCGATGACTTCAACCAGGGCGACTTCTACCCCTACCGCTATTTCGCCTCCGAAGGCTTCCTGCCCGGCTACTCATTCCCCCGGCTTCCGCTGGCGGCGTTCATCCCCGCGGAACGCAAAACACGCCATGGCCAAGGGGACTACGTCCAACGCCCCCGATTTCTGGCCATCAGCGAGTTCGGTCCGGGAGCGTTCATCTACCACGAGGGTGCCCGCTACGAGGTCAACCGCGTTAGCCTTCCAGCCCGCGATGACGGCGCCGGCATCAACCTCATCGAGATCAAACGCTGCGAGGCCTGCGGATACCTGCACGACAGCAACGGCTCGACCAGCCACGAGATCTGTGAGCACTGTGGCTCCGCGGCGCTACGGACGATGAGCCGAGTGATGAAGCTGCTGGCGGTGAAGACCCGCCGCCGCGACCGCATCAGCGCCGACGAGGAAGAACGCCAACGGGCCGGCCACGAGATCACCACTGCGATCCGGTTCGAGCCTTATGGCGAGCGCTCCAGCGAACTGACCAGCGAACTCAAGGACCCAGACGGGCATCCGCTCGCCGACCTGAGCTACGGCGACACAGCGCTCATCCGGCGCATGAACGTAGGTCTGCGCCGCCGGAAGAACAAGGACGAGCAGGGATACTTGCTCGACACCCTCGACGGTCGATGGGCCCGCACGGCAGACCTCACGGCCGCCGACGACACTCCCGTTGTCGAAGGGCCGGACGAGCGCATCCAACGCGTCGTGCCCTACGTCGAGGATCACCGCAATGCACTGCTCATCAAATTGGCCCCACATATCCCCACCGAGCAGCGCATGGCCGCCATGTACGCGCTCAAGCGAGCCGTAGAAGCCGAGTTCCAGCTGGAAAGCAACGAGCTCGCAGTAGAGCCGATGCCCGGACGCACCGGCGACTACGCCTGGTCAGTACTGCTGATGTTCGAGGCCGCCGAAGGCGGCGCCGGCGTGCTGCGCCGACTCGCCACCGAGCAGGAACCCATACGCCGCGTCGCCCGCCGAGCCATCACTCTCATGCACTACGACCCGGACACAGGAACCGACCTCGGCAAGGCCAAGCACGCCACCGAACCCTGCGCGCAAGCCTGCTACGACTGCCTCCTGTCCTACGGCAACCAGTTCGACCACCAATCGCTCGACCGGCACTCGGTGATCGGCCTGCTCCAATCCATGACCCAGGCCACCTTGGAGGTCGCAAGCACCACCGGAGAGGATCGGGCTGAGTTGCTCGCCCGGCTGGAGAGAGACAGCAACGGGTTGGAGAAGCAGTTCCTGAAGTACCTCGAAGAGCTCGGTTACCGGCTGCCCGACGCCGCCCAGGAAACAGTCGAGGGCTATTATGTCCGTCCTGACTTCACATACCACTCCCCCGGTGGCGACGTCGCGATCTTCATCGACGGGCCTGTCCATGACTCGGATCACCAGGCCGACAAAGACAGCAGAGCCCGGGCCAAGCTCGAGGACGAGGCCGGTTGGATGGTCCTGCGGTTCCACCACGAGGACGGTCGCACTATGGCGTGCGGTGAGCACCCCAGCTGGAAGGACCTCTTCGAGGCCAACCCCAGCATCTTCGGCCCCGGCAAGAAGGCCTCATGACCGCAACCGAGTTCCGCCCCGGCACCCTGGTCACCGCCCGCGGCCGTGAGTGGCTGGTGCTGCCCGGTTCCCCGAACGGAACCCTGCTGGTCCGCCCCCTCGGCGGCCGAGACGACGAGACCACCGTCCTGCTGCCGGAGCTGGACAACCCCGCGACCGCGGTCTTCGACGCCCCCAGCGTCCATGATCGCGGAGACGCCGCCCGGGCCAGACTGCTGCGCGACGCGCTACGTCTGTCGTTCCGGGCGACCGCCGGACCGTTCCGCTCCTTCGCGCAGCTGTCGGTAAGCCCCCGCAACTATCAGCTCGTGCCACTGATGATGGCCGCAGCCCAAGACACCACACGACTGCTGATCGCCGACGGTGTCGGCATCGGCAAGACGATCGAGGCCGGCTTGATCGCGGCAGAACTCATCGCCAGCGGTGACGCGCAACGCCTGGCGGTGCTCTGCTCACCCCAGCTCGCGCCGCAGTGGCAGTCCGAGCTGCGCACCAAGTTCGGCATCAACGCCGAGGTACTGCTACCGTCCACTGCCAACAGGCTGGCCCGCTCGGTGCCGTTCGGATCAACCGTCTACGAGCACTACCCCTACCTGATCGTTTCCACCGACTACATCAAGCAGCGCAGCCGGCGCGACGAGTTCGCGCTGCTCTGCCCCGAACTCGTCATCGTCGACGAGGCCCACGCGAGCATCGCACCGTCGACGATCGGGTCCAGCCAAGCGCACCAGCGCTACACGCTGCTTCGCCGGCTCGCCGATGACCAGTCCCGGCACCTGTTGCTGCTCACCGCAACACCCCACAACGGGGACGACGGCGCCTGGCAATCACTCGTCGGCCTGCTCGACAACCGCCTCGGCGAGCTGCCCGCCGACCTGTCGGGTGCGCACCGCGAGGACGACCGCAAGCTACTCGCGAGATTCCTGATCCAGCGACAACGCGCCGACATCAGCGAAAACTACCTGTCCGAGGACACGCCCTTCCCGAAGAGGGAACACGCCGAGGAGAGCTACAAGCTCACGCCGGAGTACCGCACGCTTTTCGATCGCGTTCTCGCTTACGCCCGAGAACAGGTCACCGACCCGGCGCTCAACCACGTCCGCCGCCGTGTGCGCTGGTGGTCAGCGATCGCCTTGCTGCGCTCGATCGCATCCAGCCCCGCGGCGGCCGAGCAAACCCTGCTCAACCGCTCGGACCTCAAAGACGTTGACAGCGCAGAGGTCGCCGACGCGGTCGCCGGGCCCCGTGTCTTCGACGTCGATCTCGATGATGCCGCCGAAGGCGAAGACACTGCCCTCGGGGCCGACACATCCACCGAGCAAAGCCCGGACACCATCGCGCGCCGCCGCCTGCGCACATTCGCCGCCGAGGCGCGAGCACTACGCGGCGTCAAGGGCGACGCTAAACTCAAACGCGTCATCGCGATCGTCAACACCCTCGTCGCCGACGGCTACCACCCAATCCTGTTCTGCCGCTACATCCCGACAGCCGAGTACCTCGCCGAGCACGTCACCGCTGCCCTCGCCAAGTCGCACCCGACCGCGCGCGTGGAAGCGGTGACTGGCACCCTCCCGCCCGAGGAACGCGAAGCCCGCGTCAACGACCTCACAGTGCACGACGGACCCCGCGTCCTGGTCGCGACCGACTGCCTGTCCGAAGGTGTCAACCTGCAGGACGGATTCACCGCCGTTCTGCATTACGACCTGGCATGGAACCCCACCCGACACGAACAGCGCGAAGGCCGAGTCGACCGATTCGGACAGGTTGCACCCACCGTCCGCGCAGTCACCTACTACGGCGCCGACAACAAGATCGACGGTGTCGTCCTCGACGTCCTCATCCGACGCCACGAGGCAATCAAGCGCAGCACCGGCGTATCGGTGCCCGTCCCGGTCGACTCCACCACGGTGATGAACGCGATCTGGGAATCGCTGCTGCTTCGCGGCACCGACCCCGACCAGCTCACCTTCGACTTCGGCGACCTGGCCACCAGCGAGACCGCCGACGCCGTGCTCACCCAGTGGGTCGACGCCGCAGAACGCGAGAAGGCCTCCCGGTCACGGTTCCGGCAAGCCGCGTTACGTCCCGACCAGGTCGAGGTCACCCTCGCCGACGTCCGCCGATCCCTCGGCGGACCCGCGGACGCCGAACGATTCATGCGGGACGCGTTGGGCCTGCTGTCCGGTCAGCTCAGCGACACAACCGACGGGTTCACCGTCCGCACCGACACCCTCCCGCGGGCACTGCTCGACCAGCTACCACCGACCAAGGCCCCGGTACTGCGCTTCCACCGATCCCTGCCCGCCCCACTCGGAGAGCCGCTGCTGACACGCACCGACCCAACCGTCGAAGCTACCGCCCGCTACGTCCTCGACGCCGCCCTCGACCCCCTGCTACCCGACGTCGTACGACCGGCCCGCCGCGCCGCCGTCATCCGCACCAGAGCCGTGCAGACCGTCACCACATTGCTCGTGGTGCGTTTCCGCGTCGAGCTCGTTGTGCCCGGCTCCCGCCGCACCATCACCCAGGTCGCCGAAGACGCCCAGTTCCTCGCCTTCACCACCAGCGGTGACGACATCAACTGGCTCGAACCCGCCAAGGCTGACGCACTCCTCGCCGCGCAACCCACCGGCAACGTTCACGACGAGCTCGCCGCCGTACAGCTGCAGCGCGCTCTCGACCGTATACCGGCGCTCCAAGAACACCTCGCCACACTCGGCGACAGCATCGCGGCAGACGCGGTCGAGGCACACCGCGCCGTGCGGCGTAGCAGCCGCCTCGGGCTCCGTGGGCTCGACGCACGGCTTCTGCCGCCCCCCGACGTACTCGGCGTCTATATCTACCTGCCCGACCGGAGCACGTCATGAATTCCTTGTCGGCGTTCCGCGCCATCCGCACCATCGGCACAGTCCTGCCCAGCGAAGCCCTCAGCCGCGCCGTCGACCTGCGGATGCCGGGCCAAACCGCACTGGACTACCAGGTCACCCCAGGGATGGCCGTCAACGCTGCCGTCGCCCGGGCATGGGACGCGGCCCTCGGCGCCCACCGCGCCTGGAAGACCGCGCTGGACCGGCTCCCTGACGCCGACCCCGCCACCGCGCTGACCCGCGACAAGTGGCTGCTGCCCCTGCTCTACGAGCTTGGCTACGGCCGCCCTGAGGTCCTGTCCGCTGGCATCGATCTTCCGCCAGGGCTCGGAGAGACCCGCCCGGCCCACTACCCGATCTCCCACCAGCTCTCATGGCCCGCAGGTGGCTCGGACACAGAGATGGCCGTGCCGCTGCATCTTGTTGGCGGAGGCGTTGCACTCGACGCCCCCACCCCCGGCGTGAGCGCCCGCGCACCCCAGTCGATGCTTCAAGACTTCCTCAACCGCTCCCGGCACTGCCTGTGGGGCATCGTGTCCAACGGGCACACCGTGCGGCTGCTGCGTGACGCCTCCAGCCTCACCAAGCAGTCATACGTCGAATTCGACCTCGACGACATCTTCGACAACCAGCGATACGCCGAGTTCCGACTGTTCTTCCTCACCGTCCACGCGAGCCGCTTCGCACCCGTCGCTCCACAGACCCCGAGTATCCAATCCCGGCCCAGCCCAAACGAGGCGCTCGGGGATTCGGCTAACGAGAGCATGCCTGATCTGGCCGAAGAAACCGGCGAAGCACCGGGAGCGACGTCCCTGAGGCCGGAGAGCTGTTGGCTTGAGCAGTGGCGGACCGTGGCCATCGCCGACGGCACCCGTGCCCTCGACGCACTGCGCGACGGTGTCGCCCTCGCTTTGACGCATCTGGGAACCGGGTTTGTCTCGCACCCCGGCAACAGCCGGCTCCTAGCGATGCTGGCTGCCTCACCGGACGCGGACAAAGACCTGCATCGGGCGCTACTTCGCGTCGCCTACCGGCTCATCGTGCTCTTCGTCGCCGAAGACCGAGACCTCCTGCACACCGCGAGCAACGACGCCCATGCGCAAGCGCTTTACAAGGAGTACTTCTCCACCCGCCGACTTCGGCAGTTGGCGAACTCCCGGACGGGTTCCCGGCACACCGACCTGTGGGAAGCGCACCTGATCGTCACCGACGCCCTCGCCGGCGACGGATTGCCGACGTTGGCGCTGCCCGGGCTCGCAGCCACCCTCTTCGACCGCGACGCGCTGGGCGTGATCGCTGGCGCCGCACTACCCAATCGAAGCTTGCTAGCTGCGGTCCGCGCACTCGCACAGATAGTCGACCCAAGGACCGGCGTCCCGCGGCCGGTCGACTATCGCAACCTTGACAGTGAAGAACTCGGCGGTGTCTACGAAGGCCTGCTCGCCTACATGCCACGCTTCGACGCCGCCGCCAGGACGTTCACCCTTGAGATTGCTCCTGGGAATGACCGCAAGAAGTCGGGCTCCTACTACACACCTTCCGAACTCATCACCCTTATCCTCGACGAGACGCTCGACCCGCTCATCAATGAAGCGATCCACTCGCCCGACGCCGAAGCCGCGTTGCTCGACCTAACTGTGCTCGACCCGGCCGTCGGCAGCGGTCATTTCGCCGTCGCCGCAGCCCGCAGGATCGGCACTGCCCTCGCCTCAGTCCGCACCGGTGATACCGAGCCGGGCCCACAGGCTTTGCGAGCCGCGACCGCCGACGTGATCGACCGGTGCATCTACGGGGTCGACTTCAACGATCTTGCCGCCGAGATCACGAAGGTCGCCCTGTGGCTGGAGGCCTTCGATGGTTCGCGACCATTCCCATTCCTCGACTCACACATAAGGGTCGGCAACTCCCTACTCGGAGCCACCCCCGCCCTTCTACGCCAGAACATCCCCGACACCGCGTTCACCGTCCTCGGCGACGACGACAAGTCGTGGACGAGCAAACTGAAAGCCCGCAACAAGACAGAACGAGCGCGGGACGCGAGACAGTTGAGCATGTTCGACGGCGACGCCATCGACGTCGAAACCACCACCCTCACCAAAAGGGCGCGCGAGCTTGAAGACACGCCCGCCACAACCCTCGCACAAGTACGTGCCCGAGCAGATGCCTGGCGCCGTCTTGAAGACGATCCCGCACTCGCGGAGAAGAAGCTCGCCGCCGACGCCTGGTGCGCCGCCTTCGTGCAACCGAAAACGCCCGAACACGGCCAAGGCATTACCCACGACACGCTCCAGCGGATCGTCGACAGTCCCTCTAGCGTCCCGATCACCGTCCTCGCGACCGTACGACACCTGGCCCAGCAGTACCGCTTCTTCCACTGGCACCTCGAGTTCCCAGCAATCTTCACGGTCCCGGACTCAGGTAGCGACGGTGCCACCGCTAACACGGGATGGCGAGGCGGATTTTCGTGCATCATCGGTAACCCGCCATGGGACACGCTGAGCCCCGACACGCAAGAGTTCTTCGGCAGCCTGGTACCCGACATTCGAAAGCTGTCTCGAGCCGAGAAGGACATCGCCATCGCCCTCCTGCTCAAGGACGAGGCGTACCAACAGCGGTGGGACGAGCACCAGCGCGAACTGTTCGCGATCGCACACTTTCTCAAGCGAAGCGGTCGCTACGTCATGTACGCGGAGGGCAACCTAGGCAAGGGCGACTTCAACGTGTATCGCTCCTTCGCCGAGCTAGCCCTGACCCATACACGCCCCGCCGGCTACGCCGGTCAAATCCTTCAATCCGGCATCTACGCCGGAGCCAACGCCAGCGCTATCCGCAATCACCTGCTCAATCGCTGTACTTGGACAGCCGTCTACGGCTTCGACAACAAGGGCGGCACATGGTTCCCCGGCGTCACGCTGGAGAACTTCGGCGCATACTCGGCACGGATCGGCAAGCCCGCCCCCGGTGACCACAAGCTTCGCGCGGCGTTCGGCATGCATATGCCTGAGACCCTGGCCTCAGATATAGAGGCGCGCGGATTTGTATTTGACATCGACAACATTCGCCTCCAAAACCCTGACACGTATAGCATTCCTGATATCCGCGATCCACGTCTAGCGCGGGTTTCAGAAAAGATATACGGAGCAAGCAGACCACTCGGTGCCCCCATCCCACAGGCCCCATCACGTGACTATAGCCGCGAGCTTGACATGACGAATGACAGCGAGCTTTTCCAATCAACACCCTCGGGACTTCCCGTCTACGAGGGTCGAATGGTCGACTTCTTTGATCATCGCGCGAAGCGTTACCTAAGCGGACATGGCAACAGCAGCCTCTGGGGCGAGACGCCATTTGGATCCCAAGACAAAGGGATCGTCGCACAGTGGTATGTAGATGAAAGAGCACTCGACCCCGACCTAAGGAGACGCACTCTCGAATATCGGATCGGGTTCATGAATATCGCCGACCCCGGGCGCCAGCGGTCTTTTTGTGCTGCAATCATCCCTCCAAGCACGATCTGCGGGAATAAAGTTCCGACGGTAACGTTCCCCGACTACGAATGGTACCTGCCCATCTTCCTAGCGCTTGCGAACAGTTTTGTAATTGACTTCATTGCTCGCCAGAAGCTCATGAGCAAGACGATGACCTTCAATATCTTGGATAGCTTGCCCATCGCTCGTCTTGAGCAGAAGGATCGTCGCAGTAAGTGGCTAGCCAAGCGCTCGCTCCGACTCACGTGCACGAGCATTGAGATGACGCCTCTCTGGAACGAGATGGCGGGATACGGGTGGGTCGAGAAGTGCGATCCCGCAGGGGTTCCTGGCGAGGCCGACCCGGAACGTCGACGTGCGCTCCGAGCGGAACTGGACGCGTTCGTCGCTCGGGAGCTCTACGACCTCGCCATAGGCGATCTAGAGCTCATCCTTGATTCGTTCACACAACTCGCCGGGATCGAACAGAAGGCGCATGGTGAGTTCCTCACGCGGCGACTTGTCCTCGAGGCGTATGACAAGATGCGATGACATCCGCTCCCGACCAGGCTCCCTGACAAGCCCAGGTCGGGATGAAAGCTGGACCGCCTGGTACAGGTCGACCGTCTCGTTCACCCGACCTGTACCAGTTGCCGTCGACAACGGATAGGACTGCTGCAGTTGAAGACGTTGTCAAAGGACCCGGGCAGACTTGACGCGGCCGCCAAGGATCGACTGGAGATCGGAGTCCTACCCTGGCGCGCCACATCCTCCCGACGCGCATTGTCACGTGGGCAGCGAGACTACGTGCTGAAACCTTAGGCCAGCCGCAGTTGTAACTCCATCTGCTCGTACGAGCGAGCCGGACGCTACAAGTTCGCGGACTACGGACATGGCCTGACTTTCCTTAAAGACCGTACTAAACAGCGCGAACCTGCGGAGCTCGTAGATCGGCGACCTGGTACCCGGAAGCGTACGAAGGTGGTCCAGGATCAGACGCTTGAGTGGAGCGGTTTGCGGTTCGAACTCGATAGCGAGCGTCTCTTGATTCGGGTCGCGTGGATCTCGATAGCCGATGCCGCCGATCGCGTCGACTTCCCACATGGCTTCCTTCATCTTGATGAGGCCCTTTGGATGCGTGGTACCGAATACGAGGAACAGCGACTGTCCACGTTTGTCGACCAACTCGAAGTCCAAGACGTAGGGGAACCCGGCGGCTTGAATGGTGTGGCGGTAACTCTGGAGCAGCCAGCGTTCCTTGGCCTCGGGTGATTGCTGCGCGACGGCGCGCCATGAGATACCGCCAAAGACTCTGTCGCCGTGCTCGATGTCATCGACCTCTGCGAATCGCGAGAAGTACTGCGGTTGCATTGTGATGATGACTTCGCTACCGGGATTGTCGGCGATGCGTTTCACCAGATCGAACGAGACCGCGCCGCCCCACGTGTCGAGCACAGCCAGGATTGGGCGTTTCCAAGCCTTCTCCCGAGTCAGCAGCTGTTGAAGATGTGGTTCGCACTGGCCCTTTTCAACGGCAACGTGTATGCCATGTTGCGCGAGCTGATCAAGCGGTACCGGCACGGCCGCCTTCGCCAACTCTGTGGGGAGCATATCGATACAACGCTGGTCGCGGTCGATGAAGACGAATCGCATGCCACCGAGTCTGACCTTCGTCCTGATGCTGGGATCGGCGACCAGGGTTCGCAAGGCGATGACCGGAGAGCCAGGAGAGCCGTCGAGGTACACGCCTGGACCGGCGAAGCCTTCGGCATACGTGATGTTCGCTCCCCAGCCATTCACCATGATTGGCATCCATTTGCCGAGATAGCTTGTGTACAGAGCATGCTTGGCCTTGGTGTGCGGATCGGCCGCCCACGGCACCGGGTTCTTGCTCGCCATCTCCCTGCTCCTCCCTGCAAGTTCGTGCCCGCGGCGATCTCTTGCCGGCGACGCGGAACTCGCTTGGACCAATCTGCCGTAATCGGCTCACCAATGCTGGATCATCCGGCAAGTCGAGGCATCTCGTCCCAGGTTCGGCCATCTAGCAAGCGACCGTTGGCCTTGGGAGTACGCCCACCCCACTGCTTGAAGAAGAAGGCCACATTCGCAGCAAGACACTGGTCTCGGATCTCGGTCGCCCAATCAGGATCCATCGGCCGCGCGCCTGGCCCCGACTCACCACCAACTATCACCCAGTCAATGCCCTCGAGGTTCAGGTGTGGGAGAGGGCCGAGCAATGGCTCACACGAGAGGAATCGACGGGCACTGGGAACACCGCGCAATTGATCGACCCTCTCGGTCACATCACTCGATTCAACCGAAACTCCCATCCACAGGTTGGCGGGCCAGTCGAGGCGATCGGCGATCCGATGGAGCCTCTGTGCTCGCTTGGTCAAGGCCTGATACGTGTGTTGCGGCGTCTCGCGGATCACATTGAAGACGTCGCGCACAAAGCCGATGGGTACCTTGGCATGGAACAAGTCGCTCATCGAGTTCACGAACACCAGCCGAGAGCCGCTCCATCCATACGGCTCAGCGAGCGATCGAGGGTGCGTCCTTACTCCAAAACCCGGTCCACTCGTACGAGGATCGCCGTCGCTTTGGTACTTCGCGACCCCCATCGCCTTTAGCCGCTTGGAGAGAGCGAGGGCGTAGCAGTTATCGCAACCAGCGGCAATGCGATCACATCCCGTGACTGGATTCCAGGTCGTTTCAGTCCACTCGATCGCACTCTTCGTTGCCACCATCGCTCCTAGTCCATTGGGTGCGACGCACCGGCCGGCGCAGCATCGAGCGCACCAACTGGGTGCCAGTGTGACAGGTGCGTCCCGCTCCGCGACGTATCTCCGAGGCTGTGAACAGCCTCCGAGTCCGGGACAATGCTCGACGCGTCAACGATTGGTCACGAGATCTGTGGTCAAGGCGGTCGGCTGCGATGCCGCGCGGATGGCCCGATCGTCCGGTCGCCACGAACCAGCCAATCACGGCGTCGGGGCCAGAGAGACACTAGAGCCTGACAGGCAGGGAGGAGACATGGCCCACGAATACCAGCGCGATGATGTCTGGAGGACCATCGGGAGAGCCGATGTCGACCTAGCCACGGCCATCAGCAATTGCATCTCCGGGGCGGGGCCATTGATCGCAGACAGTGTCGCCTCGGTACGGGCATCACCCTGCTTGATGATGTTCAGCGACTATGGCGGAGCCCACAACGCTGCTCGTTTCGAAGTCATATCCTTCATGGTCACCACACCAGGCGGACTCACGAACTTCTGGACAGAGCGCCAGCGTCTCCGGCGAGGTCAACTGGGAGCTGCCCGCCGGATGTCTTATAAGACTCTCAACGACAAAGTGCGTCTTCGCTCGCTCTCCGGCTACCTCGACGCAGCAGATCATGTAACCGGCCTACTGATTACCTTCGCCGTCGACAAGCGAGCCGCGCACCGTCTAAGCGAGGACCACCACCCCGAGGTAGCCTTCGGAGGTCTCGCTCCTTGGTCGCCACGAGCCTTCCGCAAGCTGACCCGGATCGGTCACCTGGCTGGAATCGTTGTGCAGGGGCTACGGGGCGACGGCCAGGATCTGCTCTGGATCACGGACGAGGACGAGATCGCCCCCAACCCGCACAAGCACTCCGAGGCTACCCGGCTCATGGCGCACCTGATCAGCTCCTACTGCACGGGTCCGCTAGGACATTTTCGCTTCGGCACGACAGCCTCTGATCCAGGGGACCTGCACATCGAGGACCTTGCGGCCGTGCCCGACCTCGCCGCCGGTTGCCTGAACCAGATTCTGTCGGATATGTCGCCAGATCCCGCGTCGCGTGTGGTCGAACGGCTCTTCATTCCATCAGGAGGTGCAGTACATCCCAAGCTCACACAGATCACGACATGGTTAGCAGCAAATGCATCCGCCCTCACAAAGGTGAATGTCGTCGTAGACGAAAGTGCCGACGGGTGCTCGGTGCGCCGCTTCACGGTCGTGACGGACGTGCGGGAACTCTGAGGACCAAGGCGGCGTCACCGCCTGTCAAGCGATCGGCCGCCAGTGGGTCGAACAGTTGCGGCCGCAGGATCGTTGCCAGCTCTCCGTGTTGCAGGCCTACCGTGTTTCTGGGCAGCAGGGGCCAGCACAGTTGCGGTGAGGCGTCAGCTCTCGCGTTCGATCCGTTCAAAGATGTCCCCGTCAGTTTCTCGCTGCCAGGCTGGTATGTCGTCCCAGTCGGCTACGTAGCTGGGCTTGGGGTCGGGGATGTGACGGTAGATCTGCGCGATCCAGCACAGCGCCACAAACCGACCCTTCTGCTCCCGGCTGAGCTTGCTCGTGTTTCCTTCAGAGACCTCGACGAACGCCCGCACCTGCTCGTAGACCGCCGCCGCGCTCTCCCGCTCCCAATCGGGTGTCTCTTCCCACGGTGCGACGTACCCGGGCTTTGGTTCGCCGGGGTAGTGCTTCGTCACGCCTGCAATCCATGCGTCACGGAAGATGCGGCCCTGTTCGTTCGACAACAGCGTTGCTCCTTTGGACGGGTGAGATTTCTACAGCGGCGAGCGCTCAACGGACAGGCGTGCCGAGATGTCTTCGCTCAGTGCAACAGTTAAGCATCGTGGCGGTGGCCGGCGACCGCACCAGCCACCCTGAAGCGTGCCTCCTGTTCGGCATCGCCCAGTCGTCGTAGCGCATCCAGTCGAGGCATTGGAAGGGGCGGCCAGACTGCACCCGCGTCATTGCGCCTCTCGCGCGGGCGGCTGCGCTGATTGGCCGCTCGCTGGGCAGCCGCACAGGCACGGGACTCCTCAGACCTGATCTGATAGTCCTCGTCCAAGGCGTCCAAGGTGGCCTCCGCACGGATGACTGCACGGCCGGACCACACGAGCATGTCGATCAGGAGTCAGTTGACGGTTGCTCGGCCTCCTCGCCAGCTTGCTATGTGGGCTCTTGCTCCGCACGCTTGGCCGCTCGGCGTGCGCGTGACTCCTCAACCCTGATCCGTTCTTTCTTGTCGACCTCGTCCAAGGTGGCGGCGTCGATCGGGAACGGGGGCTGAGCGAGACGTTCGATGATGCCGAGATACGGAACCGTGGCTGCGAGGAGCTCCATCGATCCGTGGCCGGGATAGATCTCGCCGCCGCGCTCGAACACCTGCACCATCGGCTCATACGGATCCTCGAACTCAGGAAACCGCTCCTTCGGACGCTCACCCAAAGAAGCCCACCTGAACATGTCGGTGAGCACCTGTTCCGTCCGAGTCCCGAGCTCGCGCCCAACTTCGGCCTCCAGGCGCCGTAGCCAGCCTGCGTCAGTCTCGACCGATGGATCGACCACCACCGCCAACTCGAAGAACGGCCACTGCCTCGGCACACCAAGCGCATCGGCCCAGATCGCCATCCGCCGCAAATACTCCTGCGCAAGCAGACCTCGCGACCTGGAGTGCCGTTCCTCTGCCTCAGGGTTGTCCCAGCTCGCCGCCGAAAGACGCATCAAGAGCCGCTCGCACGCTCCTGTATCCATCACAATCCCAGCCCTTCCTTCGCCACGCGTACCACCTCGTCGAGATTCGACAGGTCCTCCGCGACCCGAAGGTCGCCCCTCGGTATGTCCAACGTCGAGTCCCAAAGAATCAGTAGATCCATCCTCGATGACCGCGCACTCAATGGTGCCGTGTTGTGCGCCGACGGGTAATCAGAGGTGGCCAGTGGCGTCCCGTAGTGGTCCCAGGCCTCAGGGTCTGGCGACCGATACGGTAGTCCGGCCGCCATGAGCTTTGACTCGACGTACTCGTGCGCCAGCAACGACCAGAACTCCACTCGATTCTTGTCAGTCAACTCCGCACCGGACGCGACTCGCTCCCAGAGATCGCCGTACAGCGCGTCCGGGGTGAAGTAGCCGTGCCTGATTTCGCCCGGGCGAACGGCCACGTCGTGCAGGCGCTGGAAGAGGTGTTGCTTTGCCTCCTCAATGACCGCACGCGGCATCCCGCTGTGATCCGCGAGCGCGTCGACGTCGTCAGCTTCCCGGATTCGGCGGTACTGGTCCATCTCCTCCGGGGTGGCATCGTCGACGAACTCGTGCTCCGGCTCGGCGACCTCGTCGACGCCGGCAACAGACCCTGGTTCGGAATCGATGCCAGCAGCAACGTCATCGGTTTCTAGCAAGTCGCCGGCCGGAACGCTATCGACGGCGAGCTTCTGATCCTCGGCTGCGGCAGCCTCGAGGTCGGTGGGCGGTTGGTCAGGCGAGCTGGCAGCGGGCTGATCGCCGGTTTCGCCCGCCAGACGTGACGTCGACGCGGTGCTGTCGTCCGCCGTCAACGCGACGCTCGCTACGTCGTCACGCAATTCCACCTCTGACGTTCGCTCGTCAGCACCAGGCGACTCGACCAGGCTGGGAGGATCTGAGTCGTGGGCGGTGGTCTCGGCTTCTTGAGCGGGCGGGCTGATGTACTGGAGGCGGGCCAAGGTGTCGTCGTGAAGCATGTGGGCCTGAAGCTCTGGTGAGTAAGAGGCGAACGGGTCCTCCGGCTCGGGTCGATCATCGACCGGCGTCGTCGCCGGGGCCGAGGGAGGATCGACCGGTCGTCGCTCGGCCGACTCGTCATCGCCCCGCTCGGCTGACGACCACTTGGAGTACCCCGGCCAGTACATCTCATCGAGACGTTGCTCGAGCTTTTCGCGAGCAGTCAGTGGCTGTGAGGATCGATGGTCCGCGGTCTCGCCTTCGTCAATTGAGTACGCCTCGGATGCCTGCACTTCCCTCAGCCGAGGGTCAGCGGACGCCCGCGAGTCTTCTTGTCTTCTTTCCGAAGCGCGGGACACGACAGTGGAGGAGTTCGGGGCGGTTGAGTCATCACGCTGCTCGGCCGAGGCCCCGCGCGCGTTGCCCGGCCAGTAGACGTCATCGAGGCGCTGCTCGGACTTCTCGCGAGCAGGCAACGGACGCGGCGCCACGTGATGTGTAGCGTCGTGGCGATCCGGCGTCGGAGCATCTGTACGGCTTGTCTGCTGATCGCGCACGCCGTCGTCGGACTGCCGAGACGTCTCGTTCTCAGGACGCCCGGTTTCGCCAGCCTGATTCCCTGGCGTGTTGCCCTTGCTCGGGTCGTCGCCGCCGCGACGACCTCTCAGCTCGGACACAGCCGTCTCCTATCCACGCCAACGCAAACCCGAAGTAGCAGGACCATCACGAACAGTATCCGCCGCGAGGCCCACACGGGCAGTGCTCGCCGGTGCGGATAGACACGCCGCGCGACTGAGCGATCAGGCACGAGGGTCGAACTCTCCCGCCTTCATGCCTTCTGTGAATGCCGCCCACTCGCCGGCGGTGAAGCGCAGGATCTGGCCGCAGCCCCGTTCCTTGCTGTCGCGGACAGCCGCACCGCCGTCCGGCATGAGCGCGACCTCGACGCAGTTGTTGCTGTTGTTGCTGCGGGAAGCTTTCCGCCAGGCGGCGGTGGTGAGGTCGGTCATTTGCTTCTCTTTCGCTCGGGGCGGGCAGGCCAGTCAGGAACCCGGCTGACTCGGAGTTGGAACGGCTGGCTCCCGCAGGCCGTGTTCACGACGGGAGCCAGCCGGTTCAAGGTGGAGTCCTCGGTCCCGGGCTTGTGCACAGGGGCGTGCGGGAATCCCGGGACCGAGGAACTCCGAACAGTGGCGAGGCCGAGGCCTACCCGCGGTCGTGAGGTCGGCCGCAGGGAGGAGGCATTGAGGAGCCTCGGCCTCGCCTGCTCAGGGCGAGTCGCGCGCGATGAGGAGTCGGACTCCGGTGCCCTCGAGTTCACGGCGGTACTGCGCTGCGATTGAATCGGCGGCAGTGATTGCGACCGCCGAGATGTCTCCTCGGCGCGCTGCTTCGATCAAGGCCTCGATCGCCGCTGGCTGCGACTCGAGCGCCTCCATGTAGATCGCCGTCATCTGTGAACCTGCGCGGTCTGCGAACCCGAGCAGCAGGTTGCGAACTCGATCCTGCTCGGTAGGCGTCATCAGGAAGGTCTCGACGAAGTAGCCGAGCATGGCCGGTCGGGCAGCGCCGGTCACCTCACTGCCCGCCGTCGATCCGGATCGGCCCGGATACGAGGTCGACTGTCACCGGCAGACCGAATCGCCTGGAGGATGCCGCGGCGTACCGCTCGGCCACGTCGAGCTCGACCAGATAGTCGGCGATCACGTGATCGCCGAACCAGACCCGCACACGACGTTGGGGCATGGGATCGGCCAAAGGCTCGGGGACTGTCATCACCCGCGGACCTCCTGCGCGATGTCGCGGAGCATCACGGCGTACGCAGCCACGGCGATGCCGATGAGTTACGTACAGGACCGTCGTGTGCGCGTGCGTTAGGAGCCAACAGCCGATCATGAACGTCCCCGTTCTCAGTCGAATGGGTCTCGGGCGAGGGAAGTGAGGCTGAAGCCCCAGCCCATAGGCGATTCGTTGCCTACATCACCGAGTTTCGACCGGCACACGCGGAGTAGTTCAGCCCAGCGTGGGGGTCCACGATGTACCCCCACCGCTGCGTCGCCTTACTGGTAGCGGTGCCAAGTAGCCGCATCGCCTGCGATCAGGCTGCGTAGCCGGTGAGCCAGCTCTTCAGCGACGTCGGGCCGGCCGGGCAGCCCGCCGATCACGCTGGTGACAATCTGGAGCTCGCGGATCGACCGCAGGGTCGGCCAAGTGTGCGAGGAGAGTAGGTCGAAGCCGTACGCCGCACGGAGGTCGTCGTACTGCTCACGCGGATCTCCGAACCGCTCCACGCCGTGAGCAGCCGGGACAAGGTCCCACTCAGGCGGGCCGATACTCACCGAGTCCAGATCGCACAGCACAGATTGGCCGCGAGCGTCGGTGAGCAGGTTGCCGACGTGGGCATCACCGTGAATAACGGCCGTGGGGAGCAGCCACTCGGTCGACTCGGCAGAGGCCCGGACCGAGCGTACACGGTCTCGCAGCCAGCCGACGAGATCGCTCAATCCGAGCCCGACTTGGTCTGATGCCCATGTCTGCAGGTAGCTCAGTTCCCCGTCCCGAGCTGCCGCAGCGGTCTCGAGGCGGGACTGCGCGCGGCTGATCGGATCCCATTGCGGGAGGGAGAATCCGAGATCGTTGAGCGAGTGGAATGCCAGCAGCGGACGGGCAAGTTCGGCATGCCGGTGACGTTGCCCGGAGATCTGCGGGAGGTAGGTCCAAGCTGTGGCAGCCCAACCTGAGGTCTCGATCGGCTCTTGCAGTCCGGGCGCCAGCCGGACGGTAGGCAGGTCGAGCTCGGCCAGCCGAAGAGCGATCCTGGTGACGCGGTGGACGGTGAGGCGATTGGCCACCGGGGCGATGCGAAGCACCAGGTTGGCGGCGGGAAGTTTGTAGACGGCGTTCATCGTGTAGCGGAGCAGTACGGCGCCCGCGGGGTCGATCCCTGCCGCGCTGGCGATGTCGCGCAGAGCAGTATCGAGACGGTCGCGTTCGCCGCTGCTGAGTGTTGTCACGCCGTAGAAGCTAACCGCTGATCAATGCACCAACACGCTCGAGGACCCCGCTCAACCCGTCGTGGGTTGTGAACGGACCAGCCAGGGACACCATCGCCTGCAACCGATCGGCGGCGCGAACCGAGTCAGTGGCCATGGCCATGTCGACAGCCTGATGCCCGGCCGCAGCCGCACGGTCTGGCTGCGCATCGAGGACGTAGCCGGTGGCAATGCTGATCGCGTCAAACGTGCGGCTCCGCTCCTCCCCCGCACCCCTGGTCGCGTACGAGCGCTCAGCATGTTCGATCGCGCGCGGCGCAAACCGGGTCCGATGCTCTGCATGGGAGGCCAGGCAGGCGTAGATGACCCCCGAGATACCGTCCAGGTCGGCAGGTGCAAGGAAGAAACGAGCCCACGACGGGACCGTGTCTTCGTCAATTCGCCCGAGTTCGTCTTGAGCACGTGCAAGTGAGTCGGAGACCCTGTCCGCAGCGCCAAGCATGGCGTAGGCCCAGGCTTCATTCGCGTGCAAGACAGCGACTGCTGCGAGATTTCCGCTGTCTTGGGCCACGATCTGCCCGAGTTGCCATAGCCGCAGCGCCTCCTGGGCGCGACCTTGGTGGATCGAGACGCGGCCAAGGCGGTAGAAACCTCCAGCGATCAGAGCGAGTTCGTTGATCTCCCGCGCAAGGACAAGCCCAGCAGTTAGGTAGTGACGGGCCGCTCCGTGGTCCCCAAGGTCGTGACTTGCCCATCCGGCAACCTGGTACATGTCGGACAGTGCGGCCTTGAAGTCTGTCTCGGTTCGTTCCGTCTCGAACCGGCTGGCCAGCATGCCATTCGCCCATGCGAGGTAGCTGACCGCGGAGTCCCGGCAGGACCCGCCGCCATGGGCGGCATCGATCTGTCGGTGCTCGTCACGAACCACACGGACCAGATCGACGTGGGCTGCAGTCACCCGCGACGGAACGCTGGTCGCGGTGGATTGCCTGGAGTCGACGTACCCGTTCAGCTCGGTCGGGACCGGGCCAACAGCCAAGGCGGCCAGCGATCCAACGAAACCTGGCGCTGCGCCCGGGTCGCGCAATCTGCCATCGCTCTTGGCTTCACCGCTCCGCACATTAGACCCCACACCCAGCAGACCGCGGTCGATGCCA
Source organism: Kribbella speibonae (assembly GCF_004331375.1). Classification (NCBI taxonomy): domain Bacteria; kingdom Bacillati; phylum Actinomycetota; class Actinomycetes; order Propionibacteriales; family Kribbellaceae; genus Kribbella; species Kribbella speibonae. The sequence goes on from NZ_SJKC01000009.1 coordinate 360,434, forward strand.
AACCCATCCGCGATACGCACCAGTACGTCGTACGACGTCACCACCTGCTTGCCCTGGGAAATACTCCGGACCCGGGTTTCCGCGAGACCGGACGCAGCAGCGAGCGCGCTTCTGCTGTAGCCGTGATCGCGCAGGAACAAGAACAGCGTCCGAATGTCCTGCTCGGCCAAGCAGTCACGCAGCAGCCGGCCTGCGTGCACGCCCGAGGTCCACCATTGCGGATCTGGTCGTACCACGTGCCGCGCAACGTGCTCTAGCTGCACTCTCGGGCCCTTCTGCTGCTTCTGTGCGGATACGATGAGCGAATCACTAGCTACCGTGGGTGGGGCACCGGTACTGGGGCTGAGAGTGGTGAAAGTGGTGAACGAGCGAACGGGAACGTCGAGCGTCGGACCGCGCCGCAACTCCAAGCTCGCCGCGGTGATCGCGGAGGCATGCTGGTCGCATGCCCAACTCGCACGGGCGGTAGGCCGGGTGGCTGCCGAATCCGGCAACGAGCGCCTCGTCTCGGTGGGCAGATCCCACGTCTCGCACTGGGTCGCGGGGTCGACGCCGTCGGGCGACGCCCCGGCGATCCTGGTCGAGGCGCTTTCGCGCCGCCTCGGCAGGGTGGTCACTCTCGACCAGATCGGCCTGTCCGGTCCGCGGGCACCTGCAGCACCGGATTGGTCCGCAGATACGCTGACAGCGCTCGCCGATCTGGGAAGGGGCAACGTGGACATCGAGCGCAGGTCAGTCCTGCGAGCCGCCGGCTACTCCGTGGCCGCACTGGCGGTTCCTCCACAGGCTTGGTGGGAAACCATGGCGCGCCGAGGAGCCCAGCGCTCTGCGCGCAGCGGCCGGTTGATCGGCGCCGGTGACCTGGAAGCAATCCGGGAGATGGCGCAGATGTTCACCCGAATCGACCAGCGCCGTGGCGGCGGGCACGCGCGCACAGCAGTCGTGCAGTACTTGACATCTGACGTCGCCAGCGCGCTGAGAGCCGCCCACGCGAGCGCCGAGATTCGTCGCGGTCTGTTCTCCACCGCGGGCGAACTCGCGTACCTCAGTGGCTGGATGGCGTTCGACAACGCCGAGCACGCGACCGCGCAGAAGTACTTCACCGTTGCTGTCCAGCTCGCCGCAGAGGCAGACGATCCGCCCCTGGCCGGCCACGTCCTGCGCGCGATGGCACACCAGGCTGTGGACCTCGGCCATTCACGACATGCAGTGCAATTGGCCAAGGCGTCGCTGTCGGGGAAACGCTCGACATTGGCGAGTCCCAGGGAACGCGCTCTGCTCGAGGTCGTCCAGGCCAGGGCTCTTGCGGCTGACGGTCAAGGCAGCGCGGCTACGAAAGCGCTCCTGCGCGCCGAGGACAACCTGACCGCCGCTGGCTCTGGTGACGACGAGCCCGGCCGGGTCTTCTTCTTCGGCGAGGCCAGCCTTGCCCACGAAACTGCGTGTACTTTGCGCGACCTCGGCGATCTGGCGGCGGCCACTACCCAGTTCAGACGCAGCGTCCGTACGCGGAAGGCGGCAACGTTTACCCGGACGCACGCTGTGACCCTGGGGTACCTCGGCGCAGTTCAGGCGCGTCAGGGTGCGATCGACGAAGCCTGCTCAACCTGGTCGGCGGCTCTCGACGCCATGGATGGCGTGCACTCTGGCCGCACGCGTCAGACTGTCGTCGACATGCGATCGGCGCTGTCGCCGTTCCGAGCCCGCGGCATCCCAGCCGCGGCCGAGCTCGATCATCGTGCCGCACGCTACCTCGCCTCCGCGCCGAGATGACCCCCTGTTCACTACTCACCGATCAAAGGACATCCCGATGACGCCGAGTCCTTTCACGGTCGAACCCGTTGCCCAGGTCATCGGTGGCCGAAGCGAACCCACCGATGACTACTGGGGCGGTACGCGCTCCATCCTGCGCATCAACAACGAGCGGTTCGACGAACGATCCACCGCTGGCCTCGAAGCGTTCTCACACCTCGAGGTCGTGTTCTTCTTTCACCTCTCCGACCAGACCGATCTGAACCTCGGCGCCCGCCGCCCCAGAGACAACCCAGCCTGGCCCGAGGTTGGTGCGTTCGGGCACCGCAACATGCGCAGGATCAACTGGCTCGGCATCTCTCGCTGCCGACTTGTCAAGGTCGATGGGCTCGACCTGCACGTCGAGGATCTCGACGCCGTCGACGGAACGCCTGTCATCGACATCAAGCCCTGGTTCGACGAGTTCGGGCCGCGGGGCGAGACCCACCAGCCGGCCTGGACCACCGACATGCTCACGAACTACTTCGCGCCCGCCGACCAGCGCTGACCCAACTGGGTCAGGCGTTCGGTTGCAGTTGGCTGAGTCTGTGCTTGATGAATTCAGCGGACTCCGCGTCGTCGAGGGCGGTCTCCCACAGATTCGCCCAGGCCTTCTGAAGCAGTTGGACTTCGTCGGGCTTGTCCGACCAGAAGAACCCGAGAAAGCCGTCCGCATAGGCACCGGACCACTCGATCAGCGGGCCGCGGGACGGGAAGCCAAGCAAGGCGAACGGCCCGGTCGTCATCCCAGCGTGCTCGTCAACATCGAACGGCATGATCCTGATCGCAACATCTGGACGCTGAGCCATATCCAGTAGGTGGATCAACTGCCCGGCCATCGTCTCGTCACCACCGACACGCCGGCGAACCACTGCTTCGCTAAGTACGACGTCGAGTCTGGGCGGGCCCGACTCGCGTTCGAGGATCTGTTGCCGATTGAGCCGGATCTCCAACCGGCGTTCGAGCACATCAGGATCAATGTCCGAGCGGGTGAAGCGCTCGTCTCCCATGATGCTCTTCGCGTAGTCGCGAGTCTGTAGAAGACCGGGGATGAGGTCCGTCTCGTAGAGGGCCAGCGACGACGTGGATGCCTCCAAGCCGGTGAAGAGAACGAAGTTGTCCGACACCAGGTCTGCGTACGAGCTCAGCCAGTTCCTCGCCTTGGTCGCCCTAGTCTCCTTCGCCAGATCCATCAAGGCGCGCACCAGTTCGGCATCGGCTACGCCGTACACCTTGCATGCCTGCTCAACGTCCAGGCTCCGCACCGGAGATTCGCCGTTCTCCAGTCGCGAGACCGTGGATGCCGACATCTCGAGCTCTGCCCCGGCCTGACGGAGAGACAGACCTGCAGCCTCACGAAGCTCTCGCAGGTGCCGACCGAGCAGGTACCGCGGGACCACCGAACCGATGGCTGACTCCAGCGTCATCTGACCTCGTTTCTCAGCGACCAGAACCCTACAACGGACCCCGTTGACCGATCGCTATCCGCGCCGACCTGGAGACAGAGTACGACGAAACGCGCCGCGATGAAACGTTGCACGATGGAACGTTCGCTGGTTCACTGGTGACTCGACACCACGAGTGATGGAGCGGTGAAACCAATGACGACACTGATACGTCCCTCACAACCGGCCGATCCCGGGGACGCTCCACAGGCAGCGCACCTGTTAATACGAGTCGGCCTCATCGACCGTCAGGCCACGCGCCGCGGTCTGCAGCGCGGACTTGAGCGGTGCCTGGAGCGACTCAACAGCAGGTTCCGCCGCTGGCGCGACGAAGACCTCTAACTGTCGGTTCGACAGCGATCAGAGTCGGCGCTGAACGGCCACAGTTCGATCCTGGCGCGTCCGCACGCCTCGGTTCAGCCGCCTCGATCTGGAGTCCTTTGGGCGATCTGCTCTCCCCTGTGGGGCGGATCGAATCCAGCCACCGGCCAGAAGCCGGGACTCCAAGAAGGCCGGTGAGCGACTACTGGCTCTGCCAGGTCGCTCACCGGCACAGATCCTGTCAAGCATTCTCGGAGCGAAAGGAGCCCTGTGCCGGCGATGATGGACTGCGAACCGATCTCGCACGACAGCTTCGTGGCGCAGCTCCTCAGCAACGCGAGCGACGCTAGGTTCTGGAACCTGGCGCAGGGCGGCAAGGACCACTTCGCGGTCGATCGCACGCTGATGCTCGGCGTCAAGGAGATCGCCCCGCACTTCGGCGACCTAGCAGTCGCCAGCGAGGGCTTCCTGCTCCGCGCCTGCCAGTACCTCACAGGCACCACCGGCATCGCCCAGTTCATCGACTGCGGTCCAGGACTGCCGATAGGCCATCGCGTCCACGAAGTCGTTCAGGCGATCAATCCCACCGCGAAAGTGCTGTACGTCGACAACGACCCAGAGGTGCTGGCCCACGCCCACTCCTTCGTTGCCGCAAACAAGCAGGTACGCGTCGTGGACGGCGACATCTTTACGCCCGACGACCTGCTGGAGTCCAAAGAGGTCAGTTCCTTCATCGACTGGTCTGAGCCGATCGCGATCATCCAGACCGCGACCCTCCACCATCGCTCGGGCTCAGCCAGCGACGTGGCCAGCATCATGCAGACGTACATCGACGTCGCGGCACCGGGCTCCTGCACCGTGATCTCCCACTTTCTCGACCCACAGGACGTCGCGAGCGGCGCGTTGCGCCGCATCGAGAAGCATCTGCTTGACAGCTCGTTCGGAACTGGCTGGTTCCGAACCCTCGATGAGATCCGAGCTATGTTCCCCGGGCAACGCCTCCTGGACCCAGGAGTGGTCCCTTGCCACCAATGGCCCAACACCGAGATAGACCCGACTAGCTGGGTGCAGGGCTGCGTAGCCGGCGGCATCGGACAGAAACTGACCTGCACCCGCTGACTACCAAAGAGCCAAGCCTCGACCGGCCCCGTCCTCCAGCCACCTCGCGGATCTCGATCCACGTCGACAGCGCAGGCAACTCACCTTGGCTGCCCATCGACAGCTCGCGCCTCATACCGCCGTCAACAGCGTGGTGCAGCTCTGCCCACATCCCATGGAGCAAGACCGCAACCTACGAGCTTGATCAAGACAGCGCGTGCGAGTACGACAGAGCGCTACGACAACGTACCGGCGAGCGGCTCGAAGCAGCGCTGGACGACAGCCCCGCTCGCACTAGCACCGTAGAGTCGAACAATCTGCGGTGCGCTGTGCAGTTGGCCAACCGATGATCGAACGGAGCAATCGTGACGGATAAGACCACCGACCGGGACGCAGCAGGAGTCGCTGCCTTCGCCTACGAGATGGGCGTACTCAAGCGACTCCGGCGGGCCGGATGGTGGCATGTCGGCGTCCGCGACCCCGAGTCCGTCGCAGAGCACAGCCTGCGCGTTGCCCAGCTCGCCGCACTGATCGCCAGCGAGGAAGGCGGCGATCCTGCGCGGGCGGCCTACCTCGGGATGTGGCACGACTCGCAAGAGACCCGCATCGGCGACATCCCACACAGCGCCAAGCCGTACATGGATGTCGCGAGCAACGAACGCATCACCGAGGACCAGGTCGCCGTCCTTCCGGAGGCGGCCGCCAAGAGCATCCGCGAAGCCGTCACCGAGTACGAGGCCGCCGAAACGATCGAGGCACGCTGCGCCAAAGACGCCGACCGCCTCGAATGCCTCATGCAGGCCGTCGAGTACGGCGAAGCCGGCTACAAGCGCGTCACAGGCTGGATCGAATCGTCCCGCGCCCGAATCCAAACCGATTTCGGTCGCCGCCTTGCCGAAGCAGCTCTTCAAACCTCACCACTCGCATGGCGCGACCGCTGACACTCCCATTCATGGGCGGGTGACCGCGCAACGCCTTGCCAGCCGTCGACCGCCGCTCGTCCTGCCCGAGGGCTGTGGTGATTCGTCAGGTCTCTATGAATAAATGAAAGCGCTGACTCCAAGCGCAGCAAGACCGCCGCGGGCGACGAGCGTCGCTGGCCACGAAACGACAGCCTCGATCCGATCACACCTCTTGCATGCTCGGGGCTTCTGTCGCCGAAACGATTGGATGCGATCTGGCGACGGTGTGAGATGTGTCGGGTTTCTGACGTTCCCGCTGGTCAGCGGGAAGTCGATTCTCGCCGTG